>NZ_JAYKGO010000001.1:0-1252995 GCF_035607565.1 Qipengyuania zhejiangensis
CGCAGCGAAGCACAGGTCGAGCTCCAACAGTTCTCGACCCCGCCGATGCTGGCCTGGCTGATGGCGAAGGCCGCAGCCGTCTCTGCGCAAGACACGCTCCTCGAACCGTCCGCAGGTAATGGTGCCATTGCCCTATGGGGTAGCGTCCAGAACACCTCACTGCTCCTCAACGAGATCGATCCAGCCAGACGAGACGGCTTGGGCCACATCTTCCCTTCGGCCGCGATCACCGCGCATGACGGGGAACTGATCGCCGACCTGCTTCGCGGCCCTGTTCCGTCAGTCGCGCTGATGAACCCGCCATTCGCCCGCAGCCAGGAGCGCGGCAAGGACGGCGATACAGCCCAGCGCCACCTGCGAAGCGCGATCCGGTCTGCCGCCGTTGGAGCGAGGATTGTCGCCATCATGCCCGAAGGCTTCGAGGCCTCCTCCTTCGCCGAGGCTCAGGAGGAAGCATCGCTGCTCCTCGATGTCCGGTTGCAGCAGATGTTTCGCCGGACCGGAACGGGTATCGCCGTTCGTCTGGTCGTGATCGACAAGACCCAGACCGAGTCCGCGCCAGTTCTCACCGGAGATACTTGCGACCTGATCGCGCTCGGCGAACTAGTTACCGAGCTTCCGCCACGTGCGCAAATATCCGCCAGCGTCCATCGCCTCCCAGTCAGCAAGCCAGTGCGCCTCGGTGGCAAGACCTCAACGCATCGCGCGCCGGTCCGTCCGGTGGCGCCTTTCGCAGCGAAAGCAGCAGTCAGGGCGAATGCGATCGAACTGGCCTATTCGGTCCTCGCCGATCCCGCACCGGTTTCCGAACAGGCGGGTATCTATCTCCCTTACCGGCCTAGCCGCATCGCGTTCGAAGACGCGCCGGTCCATCCCACCCCGCTCGTGGAATCGGTCGCCATGGGTTCGGTCGCGGCCCCCATTCCCGAAGCTAAGCTTCGTCTTCCTGCAGGTTGGCAGGCCGACAGCCTGCTGTCCGAAGCGCAGTGCGAGACACTCGTATACGCTGCCCAGGCATTCGCACGCGATCTTCCGGGCCAGTTCCGGCCGAGCCAGGAAGGCACCTCGCTCGAATTGTCCGAAGACGGGCACGCCTACCGGCAGGGCTTTTTCCTCGGCGACGGGACCGGTGCGGGCAAGGGGCGGCAGATCGCAGCGGTGATCATGGATCGCTGGCTTGCAGGCGAGCGGCGTCATATCTGGATCACCAAGAACGAGGCGCTGCTCGAAGACGCACGCCGCGACTGGGAAGCGCTCGGTGGGTTGCCGCTCGATCTCCAGCCGCTCTCGCGCTGGAAACTCGGCCATCCGGTAACGATGTCCGAAGGCATTCTCTTCGTCACCTATCCGACGCTACGCTCTGGGCGCGCCGAAGATACGCGGCTCGACCAAATTCTGGCCTGGGCGGGTGAGAGTTTCGAAGGCGTGATTGCCTTCGACGAAGCCCACGCCATGGCCAATGCGCTCGGGGGCTCATCGACCCGCGGCAAGGTCAAGGGTTCCGAACAGGGCATGGCAGGTCTGAGGCTGCAGAACCATCTGCCGCGCGCCCGGGTGCTCTACGCGTCTGCCACTGGCGCTTCGGATATCGCCAACCTTGGCTACACATCCCGGCTTGGTCTCTGGGGACCCGAGACTGCTTTCCCGACCCACGAGGCGTTCATGACCGAGATCCGCGCTGGTGGTGTGGCAGCGATGGAACTCGTCGCCCGCGACCTCAAGGCCCAGGGGCTATATCTCGCTCGCGCGTTGTCCTTCGCCGGGGTTGAGTACGATATTCTCGAGCATAATCTGACCGAAGCGCAGGTAAAAACCTATGACGCCTATGCTGATGCCTGGGCGATCATTCACCGCAATCTTGAAGCGGCGCTGGAGGCAACGCGGGTGGTCGACGAAGACAGCGGCGATACGCTCAATCGCAACGCCAAGGCTGCAGCCCTCTCGATCTTCGAAGGCACCAAGCAGCGCTTCTTTGCCCAGCTCCTGCTGTCGATGAAACTGCCGAGCTTGATCCCGGCGATGGAAGAAGCACTTGGCGAAAGCCATTCGGTGGTCGTCCAGCTGGTCTCGACCGCCGAAGCCATGCTCGACCGGCGCCTTGCCGACCTCACCGAAGAGGAACGCGAAGCGCTCGATATCGATCTTTCCCCGCGTGAATACGTGATCGACTACCTCGCCAAGAGCTTCCCGGTGCGTCTTATGCAGGTCTTTGCAGACGAAGACGGTAATCTTCGTTCCGAAGCGATGAGCGACGAGCTGGGCAATCCCGTTTTCTGCCAGCGTGCGATTGCCGCGCGCGATGCACTGATCGAGCAACTCTGCGCGCTGCCGCCGATCGCCACAGCGCTCGATGCGATCATCGAGCACTTTGGAACCGAAGCCGTGGCCGAGGTCACAGGCCGGACCCGAAGGCTTGTCCTGGGGCGCGATGGCCAGCAGCGCCTCGAACGGCGTAGTCCCAGTGCCAATGTCGCCGAAGCGCAAAGCTTCATGGAAGGAACCAAGCGCATCCTGGTATTCTCGGATGCGGGCGGGACTGGGCGTTCCTACCATGCTGATTTGGGCGCCAGGAACCAGCAGCGCCGGGTTCATTTCCTGCTCGAGCCGGGCTGGCGCGCTGACAACGCGATCCAGGGGCTCGGCCGCACCAATCGCACCAACCAGGCCTCGGCCCCGCTGTTCCGGCCGGTAACCACCGACGTGAAGGGCGAACGCCGGTTTATCTCGACCATTGCGCGAAGGCTCGACGCATTGGGCGCGCTCACGCGTGGCCAGCGCCAGACCGGCGGGCAGTACCTGTTCGACCCGGCCGACAATCTTGAAAGCGACTATGCGCGCGACGCTCTCAGCCGCTGGTTCCAGCTCCTCTATGACGGCAAGCTCGAAGCCACCACCTTTGGCAACTTCGTCGAGCGCACCGGCCTCCGGCTCGAAAGCCCCGACGGCGGACTGACCGACAATCTTCCCACAATCCAGCGTTGGCTCAACCGCATCCTCGCGCTGCCGATCGCGCTCCAGAATGCCATATTCGATGAATATCTCGGCCTCGTCGAAGCGCGGATCGACGCCGCGCGCGAGGCCGGAACGCTCGACCAGGGACTGGAAACCATCAGGGTTGATCGTTTCACGTTCCTCGCCGATGAGCTCCTGCGCACCGACCCCGTGACCGGAGCAGAAACCCGCCTCGTCTCGCTCGAACTCACCAGGCACCTTCGGCCTCTGCGATTGCAGCGCTTGGTGCGGATGCACGAGATCGGCGGCTCG
Source organism: Qipengyuania zhejiangensis (assembly GCF_035607565.1). NCBI lineage: Bacteria > Pseudomonadati > Pseudomonadota > Alphaproteobacteria > Sphingomonadales > Erythrobacteraceae > Qipengyuania > Qipengyuania zhejiangensis. Next base: position 3,265 of record NZ_JAYKGO010000001.1, read on the forward strand.
CACGCGATCCCGATGCGCAATGCGCGCTCTGGCAAGGTCGCGCTGTCGGTTTCGGCCCGTCGCCTCATTGCTGACGACGGGGCTGTAATTGATCGCCGACGCCTGCTGCGACCGCTCAAGTCCGCGAACTGGACGCTTGAGGCGCTCGCAGAGAGCCACTGGGAAGAAATCGGCGTCACCGCGTTCACGAGCGCCTGGCGGGCCGAGGAAGAGGAGGCCGCCGCTTCACCGGTGACCGAGCGCGTCCATCTCGCCACCGGACTGCTGCTCCCGGTCTGGAAACGCCTGCCCGGCGATCATGTTCGGGTTACCCGGCTCGTTGCCGAGGACGGCCAGTCGATCATCGGCCGCGAAGTGCTCGATATCGATCTCTCTGCGATCGCCGAGACCTTTGGTCTTTCCGGGGTTGCCGGACCAGCGGTGGAGCAGATCGGCGACCTCGTCATCGCCAGTGGAAAGCCGCTCGGCCTCGCAAGCCACGATCCACTCACAGTGAAGCGCTCGTTGGTCGGCGGCGAACAGCGCCTCGAACTGACCGGCTTCTCGCCCGATCGGCTCGACTGGTACAAGGGCAAGGGCTGCTTCACCGAGATTATCCGATACCGCACGCGGCTGTTCGTGCCAGTCTCCGCAGCCTCGTCGGTCCTCCCCGCGCTTGCCGCCTGTTCCCTCGGGCAGACCCCAATCTCAGAATGAGAGGGGAGGGAGCCCTTTGGGCTTGTGGGCCTCGTGATCCTCACCTGCGCCTTCATTCCATCAGGAGAATACCCATGATCCAGTCGATTCCCTTGAAGAAGCTCGTCCCGAGCCCGCGCAACGTTCGCAAGTCAGGCGACGTGCTGGCCGACCTCCAGCTGCGGGCAGACATCGCTGCGCGCGGCCTGCTGCAGAATCTTGTCGTTCGTAAGGCCAAGCGCGGCAAGTTCGAGGTCGAGGCCGGCGGTCGTCGTCTCGCCGCGCTGCTGGCGCTGGCCGAAGAGGGCACCTTGCCCGAAAACCATGAGGTCACCTGCCTCGTCATCGAAGGCGAGGAAAGCGAAGTGCGCGAAGCTAGCCTTGCCGAGAACTTCCAGCGTCTCGCGATGAACCCGGCCGACGAGGCGCAGGCCTTCGCCTCCATCATCGAGGCTGGGGCTACCCCTGAAGACGTGGCGCGCCGCTTCGGCCTCACTGTCCGTTTCGTCGAAGGACGTCTGCGCCTCGCAAGCCTCGCGCCTTGCGTTTTCGAAGCGCTCGCCGAAGGCACGATCACGCTCGATATGGCCAAGGCCTACGGCGCGATTTCCGACGTCGAGCGCCAGGCGCATGTCTATGCCGAGCTGCAGGATGCCTGGTACCAGATCACGCCCGATACAATCCGACGGATGGTGCTCGATGCCACGGTGCGCGGGTCCGATCCACGAGCTGTTTTGGTCGGTCGCGACGCCTATCTCGCCGCAGGCGGCCGGATCGAGCGCGAACTCTTCGATGATGATGCCAGCGAGAGCTGGATCGATGTCGCGCTGCTCGAGGACCTCGCGCACAAGGCCATGGAGGAAGCGGCCACCAGGACGGCTCAGGAACACGGCCTTGCCTGGGTGCGACCGACGCTTGGCAACTACGTCAGCCACGACCTTGTTGAAGGTCTCGGTCGCTTGCCCTGCGAGCCTGCGCCAATGACCGAACAAGAAGCGCAGGAGCTCGGCGAGCTCGAGGCCGACTACGACCGCGTCGCCGCCATGCTCGAAGATGAAGACAGCGACGAGGACGAGGTAGCCAAGGCCGAACAGGAACTCGTCGTCATCGACCGCGCCATGCGCGCGATCAATGACCGGCCGCCGGTACTCGCCGACGAACTAAAATCCGAGGCCGGAGCGTTCCTCGTCCTCTCGCGCAATGGCGAGCCGACCTTGGTCCCTCAGTACTACACCGAAACCGAAGTCATCGCTGACGAAGGCGTTTTCGAGGCAATCGAGGAAAGTGGAGCGGCAAAGCCCAAAGGGAGCTCGCTCTCACAGCGCCTGCTTGACGAACTGGCCATGCAGCGCCGCGACATCCTGGCGATCCATCTCGCTAACGATCCGGCCCTGGCGCTCGATTTCATGGTCTTCACGCTCGCCGATGCCGATGGGCACGACTGGCGTGCCAAGAAGGCGTCGACGCTCGTTGGGTCGCTGGCGTCGGGCCCGGTCACCGGGTTCGAGGCCAAGGATGCACCGGCGAGTGCTGCGCTGGTCGAGTTCGCAGGATCGCTCGATGAAAGCTGGCGTTCTGGCGAAAGCGACGTGGAGCGATTTGCGAGGTTCCGGGCGCTTTCCGACGAAGTGCGTTCGGCCTGGCTTGGCCATGTCATCTCGCGCACTCTAATTGCCAGCCTTGCCTGCGAAGGCGAACGCTCGGTGCCGATGCACGAAGCACTCGGCTCACTCCTCGAAATCGAGACCTCCCATTGGTGGCGTCCTACGGCGGCCAACTACTTCGATCGTGTAGCCAAGGCTCGTACGCTCGAGGCGCTCGATGCCGCAGGTGGTCCCGAACTGGTCAGTCGCTACGCTGCCTCCAAGAAGGCCGAACTGGCGAGCGCTGCCGAGCGCATCTTCTCGGGCAACTTCATCGGCGAGGCTGACGTCAAGGAACGGGCGCAGGCTTGGGTTCCGCCGATGATGCGTTTCGCCAGTGCCGAGGAAGTCCAATTGACTGACCACGAAGGAGACGAGGCGGACAACGCAGAAGAAACAGACGAGATTGCCGAGCAGGCTGCCTGACCCCTCCTGACAGGTCCAGGTCACTCGGCGGGCGGTCCGTCCCTTTTGGGACGGGCCGCCTTTCGCATGTCAAATTTTGGGCCGGTTGCAGACTGTCTGCTATCGGCAATCAGATCGCAAAAAGCTGCCATTCGGCTAGCGACCCAGTTGCGGATACATGTTTATCCAGCCTAAGGTTCCTGCGATGACGGTTGACGAGAACACTGTTGCTCGAGGTGGATGCCCTCGCTGTCAGACGACGATACCATTAAAGCGCTGTTTGTTGCGTCGAGGCCATCCTTTCAAATGCCGTAGATGCGGAACATCGATCGTCGTTCCGAAGACAAGCGTCCGCCTAGCGATCTCGTTGTTCGTTTTATTTTCAGCAACACTCAAAGAAGCGCCTTACTGGTTCGTAGCAAGTATCATCGTTTGTTTAATAATAATGGGATGGATGTTATCAAAAGTTACCATATACAAAGGCGAGGTAAACACGGCTACTTGATTTACGGGCAGCTTTCCACCCCACTTCCTGCCGTCTAAGCTTGCGTAGCGGCCTCTCAAAAGCTGCCACGCGTTCAAGTTGCAGTTCTTCGGCTGCAATTGGGCCGGTTGCTGACTATCTGCTTTGGGCAGGCAACCAATGCAAATCGGCCATTTTGCTTCCGACCCCATGGCAGACCACCCATGTATGCCCAGCACCTGTTCAATGGCAGCCGTTTGTCGTGTCTCTACAATACATCAGGTAGCAGAAGCCCATGAAGTTCATCACTCTCAATCGCGCCTCGACCCTTTCCGTTGGGCTGAGCTGGCCGGGTTTCCGGCTCGTGAAGCAGCAATGCCGCTCGACCATACGCGCCTAATCGATACTTCTCTGCGCTTGGCGCAGATGCCATTGCCCGCTTCGTTCGCGACGGCTTCGTCTGGGTGGGTGCTGCATTTTCATCCAAGGTGGCCGCAGAAGCGCGCGCGATCCTGTGGGTGGCCACGGGATGCGATCCGATGACTCGACCACCTGGACCCGGCCCGTCTCGAGCGGTTCGATCAGGCTCCGTTTCACGAAGCGGCAAACACAACCGCCCTGCATACAGCATTCGACCAGCTTGTGGGCAAAGGTCGGTGGCTGCCGCGGGGCGGACGCGGAACATTTGCTGTTGGCTTTCCATCTGCCGAAGAACCTGGAGACGACGGGTGGCACATCGAGGTCAGCTTCGCTTATGAGAAGCCCGACTTCATGGAGTGGCGGGCCAATGTGCACCGCAAGGGCCGCGCCCTGTTGATGCTGTTCCTATTCTCGGATGTGGGTATTCACGATTCCTCAACGCGCATTCGGGTCGGCTCGCATATCGATACAGCGCGACAACTCGCACCGGCCAAGGAAGCCGGTCTGACCCTTCGAGAGTTGGCCTCGGACGGATTCGCCGGATCGGCCCATCGCCTGGAGCAACTGGCAACGGGTCCGGCCGGCAAGGTGTATCTGTGCCACCCTTTCCTCGTGCATTCTGCATATAAGGATTACGGTAAGCAGCCGCGCTTCATTGCGCAGCCGCCACTGCTACCGCGTGAGCCGATCAGTCTCGAGCGTTCCGACAATAGCTACTCGCCGGTCGAGAAGACTATTCTGAGGGCTTTGGGCAGGTGACGCGGTCAGAATTTGACGCAAAGGCGTGTCTGCCAGCATGACGCGCCTTGCAAATTATATATTGCGCACAATATAATTGGATACTATTTATCCTGCTGTCTAACCGTAAGGAGCTAACATGAAAAATCTCTACAACACTCGCGTTAACGCCTATGGTGGCCGCGCCGGAAAGGTCAAAAGCGAAGATGGCATTCTCGAGCTCGACCTCGCTCTACCGAAGGAACTCGGTGGCAAGGGCGACGCGACTAATCCCGAGCAACTCTTCGCTGCTGGTTATGCGGCTTGCTTCGAAAATGCCGTGATCCATGTAACGCGGGCACAGACCGACAAGGTGGGTGACGACGACATTGAAGTCTCCTGCCAGGTCGGCCTCTTGCCGAATGGTAATGACGGGTTTAATCTCACTGTCACACTGGATGTCGAAATTGCCGGGGTCAATCAGGCAAAGGCTGACGAGATCGTGAAGAACGCCCACGCTGCTTGCCCCTATTCCAACGCAGTCAGCGGAAACGTCGATGTGAAAATTAATGTGTTCGCCCAATGAATGACGGGGTGGCAGCAGCACAGGACCCGCGCGATCCCTTGTTGCTCGATCGACAGGTTTGCTTTCCCCTTTATGCTGCCACCAACCTCCTCAGCCGCCTCTATGGCCCTGTTCTTCGGGAGCTGGGTCTCACCTATCCGCAATATCTGGTCATGCTGGTATTATGGGAGAAAGAACCCCAGACGGTGGGCTCCCTCGGCGCGCGGCTTTACCTCGATAGCGGAACTCTCACCCCTCTGCTGAAGCGTATGGAGGCCGCCGGCCTGGTTCGACGAACACGCGATCCGGAAGACGAGCGCCGAGTGGTTATCGAACTGACCGAGAGTGGAAAAATACTGCGCAACCAGGCAGTGTATGTTCCCGAAACCCTCGCGAGGGGGCGCAAATCCGAAGGGATTGACGAACTGCGGGACAGCGTGCGCAGGCTTGTCGAACTGCTTGCGGAGCAAACCGGCTCGAAGAGGTGAAGCCTCTCAGCAGGTGTCGCACGTCTGCGAGGATTGCCTGTCCGATCTTCGTGGGGCGTCCACTGGGACGCTTGGCGATAGTCGAGCGACCTTGCGATGCAGTTCGTTTCCTCTCGCCCGCCCGCGTAAATGAGGACTGCCGACCCGACTTTACAGACCTATCTCGACCGCAATGTCGCCGGTGCCACTCTACTGGTGGCACCCGAGACCGGACAGCCAACATCGGGCGATCCGATCGAAATCGTCCTGACCGGCCCCGACATGTTGAAGCTGCAAGAGCTGTCGCAGGACGTGCAGGCGCTGCTGGAAGACGAGGTTGGCGTAGTCGACGTTCGCGACAATCTCGGCAGCATCAAAGGTGAGATCGCACTTCAGCCAAACCGCGAGGCTTTCCGATGAATCGGCAAGGTCAGAGACGTCGAGCCGTTCCACCGACTTGGCTCTTGCCGATATCCCGTTCAACCATGGCCGCCGCATTTCTGGAGAATGGCCAGGCGCGGACCCTGTGGCTGTCGGGCGTTCACCGGAGAAGTGCCACGAAGGCCGATGCCAAGATCCTTGCCGGACAGGATCTGGACTATTCGCTCGACCCCTTTGATGACCAGAGCTTCTACCGGTCGGCCGCGCGTTCGCGCAATGCCGCGCTGGAAGTTACCGTGGGCGTGTCGCCCAAGGCCTCGCGGGTCTGGCTTGGCAAGGCAAATTCAATCGAAGGGTTTGCCGCTTCGGCGGCGCTGCTCATCAACGCTGTCGCGGCCGCGAAGCAAGGAACCGCCGAGCCATTCCGCTTTCTCGCAACCCCGGTGCAGGCGCTCGACCCTGCACAAGTCAAAGGCGGATAAAGACCGAACCCAGGTCGCTTTGTTGCCACCGTTCGAGATGTCCTTAAGCCCAATCCATCTCCGTTAAGCCGACTAATCCTATTGTCCGATATGGGCATCGCTCCGACGCCCTCGAACCGACGTCCGCTTTCGGAACGTAGCCCTCAATGCTCGGATGACTGGGATGAGAGGGCGAAGCCGACCTGGGCGCATGCCATGCGAACATCTGCTTCTGGCGAACCGCCGAGTTGGTGGTTAGGACCGACATTAGAGTCGCAACCCGCCATTCCACTTTTGACCATCCAGTCTACGCAAGCGCCAAGCCCCAGACTATTTGTCGAAACCCGGGCGGATCGGCGTTTTCTACTTGGACAAGGCGATGCGGGTAGAGTGGGCAGGCACAATCGTTTATGCTAGCCAAAGTGAGCCGGTTCTGTACGAAGTCATTCTGCCGTCGAAATGTGGGATCGCGTCGAACTGCCTTTCTCCTCGCGCACCTGACCCACGAATTCGAGAAGAAACGCAGTGCTCAAACCGAACATGACGAGGCCGTTGGCAGCCACGATCGCAGACAGCAGCCGCACATCCTGCGAGAGGATAACGTCGCCGAAGCCTAGCGTCGTCAGGGAAACCGTTGCGAAATAGAGCGCCGGTTCCAGCGCTTCGAAGGCACCCAATACAATAAACAGGCCCGCCCAAATCCAAGCCGCCAGCGTGATAGCGAGCAGCATCCATATCGTAGAAGCGGCAAGAAGCAAGGTCGCTCCAAAGCGTGTTGTTCGCGTGCGAGGCGGCGTGAAGCGATCATCGACTGAGAAGGCTATTGCGGCAAAACACGCTTGCATGATGATGGTAAGTGCAACGGTCACCGTTCCGATCACGAGTTGAGCGACGATACTCATCGTTGATGATCCTCAATTTTATCAATTTGATTTACTCCTCCGATTATTATCAGTCTGCAGTGGAGTCTCGCTCATTCTGAGCTTCTACCCGCCGACAACAGCACGACTTGCACATGCAGTCCTCGGCCCGGCTTGGACCGGAACGAGACGGAGCCGCCTATGGCTTCGGCAAGTCCGCAGACGATCGCTAAGCCAAGGCCGGCTCCGCCCGTCTGTCGATCGCGTGACGGATCGAAACGGGCATAGGCCGTGCCTAACGTCAGTTGTTGGTCGGGCGCAACTCCCGGGCCATCGTCCTCAAACGACCAGCAGGTCTTACCGCCATCCGAAACATTCCTTACCGTGACGGTCGAGGCGTGGCGCAGGGCATTATCGACGAGGTTATCAAAAATCCGTCCGAGCGCGGTGGGATCACCCAGCACATGGCTTGCCGGCGAAAGGTCGAGGCCGATGCGGTCCTCATCTGAATGCAGCGCCAATAGATCACCAGTCAGAGCCGTAAGGTTGACCTCCACCGTCGCCCAGACCGCGGCGTCGCTCTCTTTATAGTAAGAGGGCGACGCTGCGCTTCGTGAAAGTTTTGAGGTCAGGAGAGAGGCTCCCGACCGGCCCGTCATGGAGAAAACTCATGGGCTCCGCCGCGAACCCGAACTGCCCGATCATCTCGATATCGCACGAGAAACGCCGGACTCGTTACCGACCGGCGAGTTCCCGATTTTCGAGGATGACCCGGATGAAGCTGCGCGCGCATCGGCCTTGCGGCGACGGATGCAAGGGCTGGCGCGACAGGCCTCGCAACCCCGACGACGGCATTGATCTGTAGGAGATCGTGATGCGAAGCGTTACTAAGGGTTTATCGAGACGCTCGGGCGGCGGTACGCCTCTGGCAGAACATTGCTCGACGAGATTCCAGAGCACATTGAGCCGGGGCCATCTTCTGGACACTCCGATCACGATGAATCCGAAGGATACTGAAATATCTTTAGGTTCAAACCAATGCAACGAAGTTACTGATTTATAAGATATGCGCCAGCTTACCGCCCATTCGTCGAAAAGACGACGCCAGTGCGAAGTGCAGCCATCACGAAATCAAGTTCCTTGTCCAGGCTGACGGATTCGCTGCCATGATATTCGGGACCCATGCCCCTCAGTATTTCATAATTCGGCAAGGAGAATAATAAGTCGAAGACTATCTTAGCGATCGCCGGGAAGTCTGAGAACGCAATTTCTCCGTTTGCGTAGCCGTCCTTTAGAATTTGGTTCATAACGCCGGTAACGTCAGCCACGGCTTTGGCCCTGATCTTGTTCTGCAAATCGGGGCGGTAATTGGCAAGCCATGTCAGCAAGGTCTGTATGCCGCGGCCTTCTGCGGTGAGCGAGGCTTCTAGAAATTTATGCGCAACGGCTTCGAGGCGCTCGCGAATGGGGCCATTGGCAGGAAGAGTGCTCACCGGACGGATGTGCTTCGCAATACCATAGTCCATCGTCGCACATAGCAGTTCATCCTTGGATTTGTAGCGTGCGTAAAGTGTTCGCTTCGATACGTGGGCCGAAGCGGCGATCGCGTCCATCCGGGACGCATCGAGGCCCTTAGCGATAAATTCCTGCAGCGCTTCCTGCAATATGTGCTCGCCTAGTTTCTCGGCCTCCTCTTTTGAAGGACGACCGCCGCTTGAGGTTCTGCGGGGAAGTGACATCTATTCTTTCACTATTGCATTGGTTCGGCCATCTGATCTGCTGCCCAGTAGGACGAGGCCTTTGTGGTATGGCCAGGCAAAGCTCCGCAGCGGGCAACGCGGACTAATGATGCCCACATGAACGCTTGCCTGCCGCAACGGAAAACGGCATGGTACCGGTGAGTTTACTTTCTTTCATCGCCGGCGCCAGCAAAAATGGCCTTTCCCCAAGGCAATCTCTCCGATCGATCAGTGAGCCGAGCTTTAGCGGTTGGAATGCAATCTCTGTCTTTCGTAGGTTCGTAGGGTTGAAGCCATTGCGGAACTGCGATGGCCAGCGCCTTCCAGATAATATCCCGATCGGACCGATATCGGTTCTCCGTCTTTCTGCCCTTTTATTGCTGGTCGCCTGCGCCGCCTTAACACCGGCTTCCGCTCAAATCGCTCCTGTGGCGGAGCCGATGGCCGAGCAGGCCGCTGAAGTGGCTACCGACCCTTTCGGTCGCGAGACGCCGCGTGGAACGGTGACCGGCCTGATCAGCGCCCTGGCGGCGAAGGACTACACGAGGGCTGCTCACTATTTCCACCTGTCTGCGGAAGAGGATGAGGCTCAACTTGTCGATCAAGGAGCGATCTGGGCCACCAAGCTGCAAGCCGCGCTCGACCAACAGGGGACGCTCCTGCCTTTCGGTGCCTTGTCGAACGAAGCGAGTGGGCGTCTCGACGATGAACTGCCGGCCGACACCGAAGAGGTAGGCAGGCTCGGCGGCGAGGAAAGTCTGCCGATCCTTCTCACCCGGACCGACAGCCCTGTCGGCAGCGAGGTCTGGGGGATTTCGCAGGAGACCGTTGAAGCTCTCGAAGCAGTGTCTGTGGCGGCGACAAATCGGGCTGAACCGGAAGACGGTGAAAGCGCCGAGGTGGCCGGAGCCCCGCTGCAGGACTGGGCTCTCTTGCTCGGGAGCGCAGCCGGCAGTTTCTTTCTCTACTGGCTTATATCGGCCGGACTTCTGGCCATCATGCGGCGTTTTGTGGCCGACCGCGAGAAAAGCGCGATCTACCGCTTCACGCAGGCCGCCTTGCCGCCGCTCAGCCTGTTTCTCGCAGTGGTGACCTTCCACCTGTGGACGGGCAGCATCGAGGCGTCCATCGTCGCGCGCCAGACCTTGCTGCGCTATATCGGTATCGTTGGCTGGGTAGCGCTTGCTTGGTTTGCGCTGCGCCTGGTCGATGCCATCGCACGCGTTGCTAGTGCCCGGATGGAACGCCGCCAGCGGCGGCAGGCAGTGTCGGTCGTCGTCCTGTTGCGGCGTACGGCAAAGATAGTGCTCTTCCTATTGGCGACGGTAGCGGTCCTCGACACGCTGGGGGTCGATGTGACCACGGGCATTGCCGCATTGGGCATTGGCGGCATCGCCTTGGCGTTAGGCGCACAGAAGGCCGTGGAGAATTTGATCGGCAGCCTGAACGTCATCGCAGACCGCCCTGTTCAGGTCGGAGACTTCTGCCGCGCGGGAGATATTGTCGGCACCGTAGAGGATATCGGTATGCGCTCGACGAGGATTCGCACGAATGAACGCACGCTCGTCACCATCCCGAACGGTGATTTTTCCTCCCGCGAGATCGAAAACTTCGCCAAGCGCGACCGCTTTCTCTTCAATCCCACGATCGGCGTCGAATACGGTATCTCCGCAGGCCAGCTGCGCCGGGCCGTGGAGATTATCGAGCAGATCCTGCGCGATCACCACCTGATTGAAAAGGATGGCCTCCGTGCTCGATTTGCTCATTTCGGCGAGAGCTCGCTGGATATCGAGATCTGGTCCTACATCATGGTTGCCGATTACGCGGAAAGCCGACTGATCCGGCAGGAACTGCTGCTGGCCATTTTCGAGAGGTTGAAGGCAGCCGGTCTCGCTATCGCCTACCCGACGCGGACGGTCCATTTGGTGACCCAGGAGAATGACGTCGGCGCGTAGGTCGCCGCGCCCAGATGGTATTCACAGCAGCCAATCGATCGGCGTTTTGCTGAGAAGGCGAGTGAGCACTCGCGACCACCATGTGGTTCCAGGCTCGGCCAGTTCACATTGACGGACATCGTCGCGCATGTCCACCCAGTTCAGTCGGCCTTTGTCATCCACGACGATTTTGTAGGAGCCGGACGCGATCATGGTATCGAAGGCGTGGTGCATCTGTGCCGCCAGATTCTCACTCTGGATGACGATCCCGAGCTCAGTATTGAGAGCGAAAGAGCGCGGATCGAAATTGAAAGAACCGACAAAGACCCGACGGCCGTCTACAGCGAACATCTTGGCATGCAGGGTGGCATTCTCGTTTGTGTTGCGCGGCGAAGGTCGACGCAGAGATTTGCGGGTGGTCTTGGGCCGGTCTCCAGGGGCAGGCATCTCATACAGACGCACCCCCGACTTCACGAGAAAATGCCGATGCTTTGCATATCCGGCATGAACCATAGCGACATCGGTCGAAGCAAAGGAATTGGTCAGGACGCGCACATCGACCCCGTTGCGTGCCATTTGCGCAAAGGCCCTGGCACCTGATGAGGTCGGCACGAAATAGCCCGAAACGACGAGCAATTCCCTTTCCGGTTGACCGATGAGACTCCTGAGGACGCTAGCCATGAGATCGCCTTGACGCGATTGTCCGAGAACCTTGGCGGGCCGATCGCTGACCAGCTCGACGGGCACCCATTCGAATTCAATCCGTCCGGCCCGCGCACGCTCAAGCAAAACAGATCCGGCGGCACGGCTTAGATAATCGGTCGCGGAGGGGCCGGAAACTGACCGCGTGAAATCAGTTGCCCCGCTTGCCGCGTACTGCTTCGGATCTTCCTTCACGATGCAGTCGATTTCGACTGCAGCGGGAAAATTCCAGAACGCATCGAAACATTCGGAGACTTCTTGCACCACCGCGCCTACGCAAAGCGCATCCACATCGGCAAAAATCCCCTGCTCTCGGTTGGCGAAGTACTCGTCTCCGACATTACGCCCGCCGACACAGGTTATCTGATTGTCGACTGTAAAGCTTTTCGAATGCATCCTGCGATTGACGCGGTGGAAATCCAGCAGGAAATCGAGCGGCTTGAAGTGTCGGTTTCGAAACGGATTGAAAATGCGGATTTCGAAATTGCGGTCGCTGGCCAGCCAGCGCAATTTGCGGTCGAGGCCGGGAATGCCGTTATCGTCAACCAGCAGACGGACCCGTACACCCCGCGCTGCCGCTCTGCGCAAGTCTTCCAGCAGGAGATTACCGGTCAGATCGTCGCGCCAGATGTAATATTGCAGGTCGATCGATCTTTCGGCCGCGGCGATGAGTCGAGAGCGGATGGCAAACGCGTCTATGCCGTCCTCGACAAGTGCAACGCCCGTCAGGCCGGGATGGCCCACCGCGTGCTTAGCGACACTCAAGCCGATTGCGGAAAGTGCCGTATTTCCGAACGCATGAGAAGCTGCGCGCTGTATCATGAACGGAGGGTGCCGGTCGCGCATCCGCGTTACGGTGCGCTGTCGGGAGGCGTTGTCTGCGACGGAACAGCAGGGCCAATGTCCGGTTCTGTTCCGGTTAGTGCAACCGACCTGTTGCACAGCTTTCTCGTCATCTCCCGGTCGCGAGTCGGGTCTGTCACGACCGCGCGACCCGAAGTCTGGCCACGCATCCCCATGAGACCGCAAGGACCGGGATGGTCGCCGCCTTCCGCTTGCGGATCGGTCACGGCCTGTAAGACACGCAAAGTGCCGTGCTCGGCATCGCGACACGCCAGCAGCACGCGCACGCCTTTCATCGCCAGGTGCGGGGCGATCTCGTAGCCGGTGCCGCTATTGGCGCCGTTAACGACGGCCGGCCGTCCGGATTGATGGGGGATATCGGAAAAGGCGAAGCTCATGCGGAATGTTCGTCCCGGTGCCATGACGGGCGCTAATCCTCGGAACTCGTCGTTTCGGGCACGGCTGATGCGACAGTGTCCGGATCCGACGATGGCGGACTATCCTGCCATGCCTGTGCCCGACCGCGCTCCACGCCATAGTCGAACAGCGTGCGCATATAATCCTGCTCGAAAAGATCGTGCTCGTCCGCGTCGAAGTCCTGCTCGATAAAGGTCAAGTGATATCCGGCGCCGGTCGATCTCGCCCAGACATAGGCCGAGGCCACACGGTCCTGGAGGCTGGAGAAGAGCATCACCTCAAGCGTCCGCTTGGCGATGCTGGAGAGACCTGCTTCGATCAGCTCGAACTCGCCTGCCATCTTGCCGTTGACCAGCAGATACAGCTCCGTTGGGGACTGGCTGTCCCGCAGGATCTGGTCGTTCGCGACCGGCGGAGCGGCCATCAGGGTCGCAATGGTGCCGCCATCGACATGGAGTTCGCTGATTCGCTCTCCCTGCGCTTCCATCTCGATCAGCACCGGGGGGAACTGCACCGGGACGGAGCTGCTGGCGAGCAGGATGCGCCGGAAAAGGGCATAGCGACCGGGCGCATCACCGGCCGCGATCGCTCCCATGTCCCAGATCGCATTGCCGGGGCGGTCGAGGCTGACGGTGCCGACGAACAGGCGCCGGCCCTTGCGGTGCTCTTCGCCGATGGCATCGATCACCGCATCAGTGGCGAAGCGGGCGATTAGAGCCTCGAGCGGCCCGGTCGTCGCGACGCTGGTCGAGAACGGGATCGCCAACGCGAAGCGGTCCTTGTAAATGTCGTCGGGCGTGATCTCGGTATAGGCGCGTTTCAGCTCGTCGTCGTAGTCCGGCCCGAGCAGCGCGAAGGGGGCGATGAGAGCCCCGGTGCTGACTCCAGTGACCACGGCAAATTCAGGTCGCTTGCCGGTTTGCGACCATCCGTTGAGAAAACCCGCACCATAGGCCCCGTCATCCCCACCGCCCGACAGCGCGAGCACGCGCAGTGGCTCGCCCGGCGGTGGCGGGGCGATCGAGATCTGTGTCAACAGGTCGGGGGAATTGGCCCAATGGCGGATTTTCGGCGAATCCGGCGCGTGCGCGGCTTCGATCTGCGCGGCCTCGAACGGTTGCCGGTCGAAGCTGGCACAACCGCCAAGCAGCAATGCGGGGCCGAGCACTCCCAGGACGAGCGTTCGCACCAGGTCGATGGCCTGTCCCGGCATCATGGTCAGGCGGAGTTCTTTACGGGTTCGCATCGCCATCCTTCTCGGAAATCTCTGGGGGATCAGCCTCCGGCGCGTTCCAGCTTCCGCCGAGCGCCAGATTGAGCGTGACGAACTGCTCGCGTTCCATGCGCTCGATCGTCGCCAGATCGCTGCGCGCAGTGATCGCCTGCTGCCGGATCTGCAACACGTCAAGCAGGCTGCTTTCGCCGACCCTGTACCGCAGATCCTCGATCCTGAGCGCTTCCTCTATCTCGCGCACGCGGATGACGGCCGCGTCCCGGCGGCGGCGAAGCACCACGCCGCTGTCGAGCGCGGTTTCCACCTCCTCGAAAGCGGCCAGCGCGGCGCCGGCATATTGCGCGATCGCCGCGCGCAGTTCGGCATCGGCAATGTTTTCGCCGGCAGCCAGCGCGCCGCCCTGGTAGATCGGCGCCGCGACATTGCCGCCAATGCTGAACAGGGTCGCGGTAGGATCGAAGATATTTTCAAGGGCGTCCGACACCGCGCCCGCCAGCCCCGTGAGCGACAGGCGCGGCAGGCGCGCCTTGCTGGCCTGGTCCTCGGCATGCAGTGCGGCGGCGACGCGCCGCTCGGCCGCGACCAGATCGGGCCGCCGCTCGAGCAGCGTCGAAGGCAGCCCGGCAGGCGGCGGCGTTGGCATGGGCGGCAAGTCAATTCCCGAGGCGAACTCGGCCGCGGGATAGCGCCCGACCAGTAGTTCGAGAGCACGGATCGCCTCGCGCCGCGCGCCCTGTGCCCGTGCGAGAGCCTCGCGCGCCTGTTCGAGATTGGCGCGGATCAGTGCCAGATCGCCATCCATCGCGACGCCCTCGCGGACCTGCAGACCCACCAGGCGATGCAGATGTTCGAGCGTATCAACCGCTTCCTCGGCCAGCCCCACCTGCCGCGAAGCCTCGATCGAGACCAGATAGGCGCGCGCCACGCCCGCGGCAATCGATTGCCGGGCCGCGAAATAGTCGGCGCGGGCAGCCGCCTCGTTCTCGAGCGCGGCATACCAGCCATCGCTGATCCTGCCCCACAGGTCGATTTCCCAACTCGCCTGCGCCAGTCCCAGAAAGCTGGTGCTGTCATATTCGATGCTGGACGGCACCGGCAGTCCGGCCTGCCCGCCGATTTCGATATCATCGATCTCGATATGGCTGCGCGAACCCAGGCCGACCGCCTGAACGGCCGGACGCAGCCCGGAACGCGCCTGACGGGCAAGTGCTGCGGCGCGCTGGACCTGCGCCGCGGCGGCCTGAAGATCACTGTTCTTCTCCTGCGCTTCGGCCACGAGCGCGGCGAGGCGCGGGTCGCCGAAGGCGGCGACCCATCCGTCCGCGACCGGCCCTGCGGCATCGGCGACTGCCCGCCAGCGTTCCGGCAAAGGCGGCAGGGCCGCGCGGGCGGGTGCGACCGGACCATCGCCGACCCTGTCGGGATGCGAGCAGCCTGACACCAGCATCAGGCCGAGCAACATGGCGGTGAGAGGGACGATGCGCATGGTTCAACTTGCCCCCTGTGGCTCGGCTGCGGTCTCGTCAGGGCCGATCTTGAAGAAGATTGCATAGAGGACCGGCACCACGAACAGGGTCAGTACCGTCCCGAAGGCCAGCCCGAAGGCCAGGACCACGGCCATCGCCTTGAAGAAGGCGTCGAACAGCAGTGGGATGACGCCGAGTACCGTCGTCAGCGAACTCAGGATGACCGGGCGGGCGCGATCATAGGCTGCCTCAATGATGGCATCGAAACGCGGTTTGCCCTCGCCGATCTCGATATCCATCTGATCGACCAGCACGATCGCGTTCTTGATCAGCAGGCCCGAGAGCGAGAGCACACCGAGAATGGCGATGAACTCCATCGCTATGCCGGTGATGAGCAGGCCGATGGTTACGCCGATGATCGCCAGCGGCACGATCATGAAAATGATCACCGGCTGGCGCACTGCGTTGAACAGCACGATTACCACCAGCACCATGCCGATGACACCGAGCGGGACCACGCCAATCAGCGAATCGATCGCCTCGGTGCTCGTTCCTTCCTGGCCGTCCCATTCGAAATGGTAGCTGGAAGGCAGTTCGATCGCCTCGACGTCTCCGCGCACGCGATCGAGCAGACGGTTGGCGGTTTCGCCCGGCGCGGGATCGGCCTGGGCGTTGATTGCCCAGCGCTGATCGATCCGCTGAATCTGCGAATGACGCCAGCGGGTCTCGAAACCGTCGATCACTTCCTGCAGCGGAAGCGAGGCGCCGCTGGCGCTGAACACCTGGATTGCTTCCATGTTCTGCGCGTCGCGCGTTTCGCTTTCGGGCGAGCGGGCGATGATCGGGATCAGGTCGTCGCCCTCGCGGAAGACGCCTATCGGACGGCCCGCGAACGTGCCCTGCAAGGCCTCGGCCACGTCCTCGCGGCTGACGCCAAGGCGACGCGCGCGCGTTTCGGAATAGAGCGGGTGGATGACCGGCACCTGCTCGCGCCAGTCATCCTTCACGAGGATGGCCGCTTCGTCCTCGGCGAAGACATCCTTGGCCTGCTGCGCCAGGCTCTGCAGAACCGCCGGATCGGGCCCCGAAAACTGCGCCTCGATCTTCGAGCCGCCACCCGGCCCCAGTTCGAACAGCCAGACCTTGGCGCGCGCTTCGGGGGCGTTCTTTTGCAAATAGGCATGCACATCTGCCTGCAGCCGCTCGAGCGTCGAGGCGTCCTCAACCCGCAGGATCATCTGGCCGAAGGAGGATGTCGGCGCCTCGGGCTGATAGACCAGCTTGTAACGCAAGGTACCCATGCCGACCACGGTCTGAACGTCAGTAACGCCGTCCATCGTCGCCAGATCCTCCTCAATCTCCTCCAGATCGGCATTGGTCCGCTCGATATCGGTGCCCGCAGGCAGCCAGTAATCGACCATCAAATGCGGCGTGGTGGAGGCGGGAAAGAAACCCTGTTCCACGAACGCGAAGCCCACAAGGGAGACGGCGAACAACCCCCCGGTCAGGCCCATGGTACGCCAGCGATGGCGCAGCGCGCGCGCGAGCCATTCGCGATAGGCGGTGCCGATCCGGCCGGCTTCGCGCTGCGGGGCGGCCTCGTCCTCGAGACCGTCGTGGCCTGCATCGAATCCTGTCTCCCGATCAGTGCCGGAAGCGGCAGCATCCTCCTCCTTCTCGAACAGCCAGTTGGCGAGAAAAGGCGCTACGGTGACCGCGAAGAACCACGAGAACAAGAGCGAGATCATCACCACCCAGAACAGGTGATTGGTGTATTCGGCGACCTGCCCGGGGGCGAGGCCGATCGGGGCGAAGGCGATGATGCCGACCAGCGTGCCTCCTAGTAGCGGCCACAGCATCTGGCCCACGATCGCGCGCGCCGCCTCCAGCCTGTTTTTGCCCTGCTTGAGGCCGACGAGCATCCCCTCGACCACGACGATGGCGTTGTCCACCATCATTCCCAGCGCGATGATCAGCGCGCCCAGCGAGATGCGGTGCATCGGTATCCCGCCGGCATTCATCCCAGCCAGCGTCGCCGCGACGGTGAGCATGAGCACGGCGCCGATGACCACGGCCGAGCGCCAGCCCATGAAGATCAGCAGCGTGACCACCACGATGACGAGCGCCGTCGCGACATTGATCACGAAATCGCCGATCGCGTCCGACACCACCTTGCCCTGGTGGTAGAATTCGTGGATCTCGATGCCGATCGGGCGGTCGCTCTCGCTCGCGCGCAGCTTGGCTTCGATCGCCTCGCCGACCTCGACCACATTTGTGCCGGTCGCATTCGAGATGCCCATGCCCACCGCCGGCCTGCCATTGTAGCGCAGGATCTGCATCGGCGGATCGACATAGCCGCGCGTCACGCGGGCCAGATCGCCCAGTCTCACGACCGCGCCTTCCTGGCCGGTCATCACCGGCAGATCGCGCAATTCCTCGACCGAATCGATCTCGCCGGTGGGAACGATCTCCAGACGCTGGTCGCCGACGCGCACGCTGCCCGCTGCGACGACGGAATTCTGCTGTGCTAGATCCTGATAGACGCTCTGCACCGACAGCCCCAGCGCCGCGACCCGCTCGCGCATGATCTCGACATAGAAGGCCTCGCGTTGCTCGCCCGACAGCACCACCTTGCCCACACCCTCCACACCGCTCAGGTCGGTGCGCAGCTTTTCGGCATAGTCGTACAGCTCGGCCGGCGAATAACCATCGGCGGTTAGCATGTAGAAGATGCCGAAGACGTCGCCGAAATCGTCGTTGACGATCGAGGGACCTGCCCCGGGCGGAAGCAGCCGGGCGGCATCGGCCACGCGGTTGCGCAGCTTGGTCCAGACGATCTGGAGCTGTTCCTTGTTGCGCCCGAACTCGTACTTGATCTCCACCTCGATGCGCGACTGGCCCGCCTCGGAGGTCGAAACAATCTCCTTCACCTCCTGCATCTGCCCGATCTCCCGCTCGAGACGCTGGGTGACCTCGGTGGCGACCTCCATCGGCGATCCGCCAGGATAGGGTGTTACCACGACAGCGCGGCGGATGGTGAACTCGGGATCCTCGAAGCGCGGCAGCGACCCATAGGCCGCCATCCCGGCAACGATCGTCCCGATGATGACGAGCAGGATGAGCAGGCGATTCCTGATCGAGAAGACGGCGGGATTAAACGACATGGCTCAGTCCCGCTCGTAGGGGCGGACTTTCATCCCCTCTTCGAGATTGGCCACGCCAGCAGCCACTATCAGGTCTCCGCGGCCGATGCCGGCAGTTACAGGCAGCATTCCGCCTGCTCCCTTGCCTACGGTGACGCGGCGCAGCGCGATGGCTCCGGTCCTGCGGTCCACGCGCCAGACGAATGTCTTTTCGTCACGCCCAACGATCGCTTCCAGTGGCACAGCCGGCATCTCGGCATCATCGGTATCGAGCTCGACATGCAGTGTTCCCGTCATGCCCGGCAGGATCAGCGCGCCGGAAGGCGGATCGAACAGGAACGTCGCCTCGTAGGTGAGCGACTGACGCGTGGCGTCGGTGGCGAACGAGCCGAACCGGGCCGCGAACCGCCTGTCGGGAAGACTGTCGAACGCGATCGCCGCGTTGATCGGGGCCCGCTGCTCGGCATTGGCAACGATGGACGAGGGAACCTGGACCACCACCTTGGCGGAACCGGCGGTCTGTAAGGTCACGACCGGCTGCTGCGGCGAAACATATTCGAACGGCTCGGTCAGTCGCCTGGCCACGCGGCCCGAAAAGGGCGCCCGCAAGACGGTCTTCTCCAACTGCTCGCGCACATTGTCAAGTTCGGCTCGCGCAGTGTCGCGCTGCGTTTCGCGCTGAACGTGCACTGCCCGCGGAATCGCGCCTTCGCCGACCAGCGCGTCGGCGCGGCGGAATGCATCCTGTGCCGCCTCGTACTGTTCGCGTGCCTGGACGAGCTGGTTGCGCGCGATGGTCTGGTCGAGCTGCGCGATCACCGTGCCGGCCCTGACGAAATCGCCCTGGTCCACCGTCAGCCGGACGATCTTGCCCGGCACATCGAAGGTTAGATCCGAAGATGTGCTTGCCTCGATGATCGCGGGAAACTCGTAAGTCCTCGCCTGACCGCCTGCCGCCACGGTGTAGAGTTTGACCGGACGCCGATCGGCCTCCTCCGGAATGGGAGCATCGTCGCAACCTGCAACAAGGCATGCGAAAATTAGCGAAACGAATATGCGCAGCATGAAGAATTTGGGTCTGAAAATGGTTCGGCGCGAATCAGACTTTGACATGCGCCCAAAATGAAACGAATAAGTTTACATATCATCGCTCGTCGCAATAGGAAGACCCAATTGCAAGGCCAAACGCTTTCGCTGAACCTGTCTCATCCCGAATCGACGAACCGCCCCCGGGTCGTCATCGTCGGCGCCGGTTTCGGCGGCATGGCTGCGGCGCGCGCTCTTCGCGGCAATGCCGCGGAAGTGACGCTGATCGACCAAACCAATCATCACCTGTTTCAACCGCTGCTATACCAGGTCGCGACTGCGGCGCTTTCCCCGTCCGATATCGCTACGGCCACCCGTGTGCTGATGCGCGGCGGGTCAAACCTAAGTGTGTTGATGGCGGAGGTTACAGGCGTCGATATCAGGGCGCGCTCGGTGCTGCTGCGCGATGGGCATCGGTTGCCATACGATTATCTCGTACTCGCCACGGGATCGGCCTCGAGCTTTTTTGGACAGGACAACTGGCGCGAACACACGCTGGTTCTCAAGACGATTGAGGATGCGCTTGCCATCCGCGCGCGGTTGCTGGAAGCGTTCGAGCGGGCCGAGCAGTCGACCGACGACGCAGAGATACGACGCCTCCTGACCTTTGCTATTGTTGGGGGCGGCCCAACTGGCGTGGAACTGGCTGGGACCATCTCCGAACTCGCACGCGCGACTTTGGCGCGCGATTTCTCTCGCATCGATCCGCGCGACACGCGTGTGGTCCTATGCGAGGCGGGCGGCCGTTTGCTGTCGGGTTTCGATCCCGCGCTTTCGACCTATGCGACCGAAGCTCTAACCTCGATGGGGGTGGAGGTGCGGATTGGCACGGCCGTCGAGGCAATCGATCCCACCGGCGTGGTGCTCGGTAGCGAGCGGATAGATACCGGAGCCGTGCTGTGGTGTGCCGGCACTGAGGCCCGTCCGGCTGCTGAATGGCTTGGAATCGATGGGGTCCGCAACGGGGCTGTAACGGTCCGGTCCGATTGTTCGGTGCCGGGTCATCCAAACATCTTTGCGATCGGGGACGTCGCAAGTTTCGAAGCAGGCGGCGACGAGCGCTTGCCGGCTCTTGCACCAGTTGCCAAGCAGCAGGGCACATATGTCGGGAAGCTGCTCGCGGCCCGTATCGCCGGTCGGCGCGAGCCCGGCGCCTTCCGCTACCGCGACTATGGTACCATGGCGGTGATCGGGCGCTCGCGTGCGGCGGCGCAATTCGGCAGGCTCCGGCTCACGGGATTTCTCGCCTGGCTGGTCTGGTCACTTATACATTTGATGCTGCTTGTGGACTTTCGCAGCCGCCTGGTCGTCTATGTCAACTGGGCTTGGGCATGGTTTACTTACGGACGCGGGGCGCGGTTGTTGACGGGATCAACCACAAGCGATGCCCGGCAGCCGCCGCTCAGCGACCCAGAAAGCGGGCGGCCCGATGACAAGTAGCGGTCTCAGCCAATATTCAAATAGTTGACCATGATGAAAGCATGCTCCCGCACCGCCATCTAGGACCATTCGAAGGCTCGCCTGGCCTCGCTATCCATCACCTGCAAGTTGTCGCGACCTAGCTTGCACTTGATCGCAGGAAGCGCTCGAAGCCAAACCGCATCTAAGATCAGCGTATCTGTCTTTGGCGTCGATCTACCTCAGTTGACTAAGCAGCGGTAGGCATGGCGGTCGCATGAAGACCGAACGGCTTCGGCGACACTACGTCATAGCTCTCATCTTCCCTGGAAACCCGGCTAGCGGCGAAGATATCGCGTTTCAGCTCACCATGCCGGGTTTGGAGGAGGAGCTCTTCTATCGTGGCATCCTGCTGTTCGCGCTGGATCAGGCTTTCACCGGAAGGAGACGGTTCCTCGGGTCGATTGGGGATGGGGCGCGGTCCTGTCGTGCTTCCTGTTCGGATTGGCACATGCCTGTGGCTTCTCGGACGACAGCTTTGCCTTCGATCCCATCACGATGGCGCTGACGGCAATCCCAGCCTTTATCGCGGTCTGGCTGCGTTTGCGCACCGGAAGCCTGCTCCTGCCGGTTCTGCTTCACAATTTCGGCAATTCGCTCTCGTTCATCGTGTGAAGATGTCTTCCCGGAATGCCCGCTTCCGGGATCAGCATTCTGCCCGTAAAATGACCGAATTTAGGGCGCATAGCGGCAATAATTAACGAGAGGGGAGGGAGCTTTGCTCTTCCTGAACCGGGGCATGTCCGTTCCGGCGATCAGGAGAATTCCCATGAAAAAGTCCCGCCGCACTGCATCGACTTCGCCTGCCGCGCGCATCACCTCCGCCATTATCGAAAAGCTCGAACAGGGCACAAAGCCGTGGGTCAAGCCGTGGCGCGGCGTGCCAGTCTCCCGTCCTTTGCGTTCTTGCGGAACGCCCTATCGCGGAATGAATACCTTCTGGCTGTGGATGGTGGCCGATGGCTGTGGCTACACCTCGCCATACTGGATGACCTACCGCCAGTGCCAGAAGCTTGGTGGACAGGTCCGCAAGGGCGAGAAATCGACCATTGCGATATTCTACAAGAGCTACACCAAGGAGATCGAGAACGCTGATGGCGAAGCGGACACCGAGAACCGCCGCGTACTCAAGGCCTACGCCGTGTTCAACGCCGACCAGTGCGACGGCCTCCCTGACTTCTATCATCCCAAGCCGCTGGTTGCCGCGCTGGAGCCCGAAGGACGCGAAGACCGGCTCGATGCCTTCTTTGCCCACATCGGCGCAGACCTGCGCCATCATGGTGCCCAGGCCTACTACGAACCGCTGCGCGACCGCGTCACGATGCCGCCAGCCGAACTCTTCGAAGCCTATGATCACTACTATGCGACACTCGCGCACGAGCTGTCGCACTGGACGGGGCATTCCTCGCGGCTTGATCGTGATCTTAAGAACCGTTTTGGCAGCGACGCCTATGCTGCCGAGGAACTCATCGCCGAGTTGTCCTCGGCCATTCTTGGGGCCGAACTGGGTCTTCCAGTCACCCATCTCGATCATCACGCCAGCTACATCGCGTCCTGGCTCAAGATTCTCAAATCGGACGAGCGCGCGATACTGACGGCTGCGGCCAAGGCTGAGGAAGCGGCCAGCCTGCTGCTGGGCTTGGGTGGATACCAATCATGCGAGAGCGAGGCCGATATCGATCTCGCTGAAGCGGCCTGAGCGGGAGACTGACGATGGGACGTTCCGTCAGCTATCCGACCGGCTCGGTGGTTGCCTTTCGCCTGCTTGATGACGGCGAAGAGGACGACACCGACTGGGTCTACGAGTGCCTCGTCGACGAGGTCATCGATGCCGCGAAAGCCGCCTTTCCTTCCTTTCAACCCTTTGATGGATGGCGCGGCCGCGAGGACCGTATTCTCCTGCGCAACGCCTTCGCCGATTGCGGCATATCGACCTATTGCGGGCTCGCGGCGATCTGGCTCGCCGAACGCGACGATGCCCGGTACTGGGAGGCCGACTTCTACAACCCACGAACGGCGAGGGCACGGCACTGGCTTGGCCAGGTGTCGGGAAGGTTCATCGACCTGTTCGGTGAGATGCGCCTGGTCGGGCGGTTCTCGAATGGCGAAGCGATCTTCGAGCGCTCCCGATCCACCTGCGACACCGGGTCCTGATCCTGCCTCATCCTTGTCCGCCGGGAGAGGCCCTTGGGCCGGTCGGGGCGCGCCGCAACCTGCGGCCCGTCGGCCCGTGTTGCCCGCGCCAGCCTTAGGGCCGCAGGTTCCCCGCTACGCGGTGCGTCTCGCCCCTTGTCCCGGCCCTGATCGGGCTCCGGCGGACAGGACCGAGGCAATGGTGCCTCCTCTCCTTGTCTGCCCGATCAGGAGACACCCCATGTACGACAGCTTCATCGACCAGTTGAGCGGCCTCGACCTTTCAGGCCTCAGCATCAGGCCGGCCCCCTTCAACGCTACTGACTTTCCCTGCGAGGACGCGATCGACCAGACACTCGGCGCCGTATGGTCCGACCTCTTCGCGATGTTCTCCGACACCGCCCTGGAAGCCGATGCCGAGGACATTGCCTGGAGCGTGGTCAATCTCTTTCATCGAGCCGCCAGCCGCAAGTCGGCTCAGCTTGACCGGGCCAGCGACGAGATCCGGGTCCTCCTCGCATCGGCCGATGGCTCCGAAGTGCATTCGAGCAATCTTGAAGAGCAGGTCGCGCGCGCGCAGGCAGCCGAAGCCAGCATGCTGGCCTTCGAGCAGATGCGTGAGGCGGCGGCTGCACTTTACCGCGACGAGACCGGTTCCTCGTGGAAGCCCGTTTCCGGCTCGCGTGCTAGCCATTCGCGCAACCTCACTTCAGCCGTAATCGATGCCCGCGATTTCCTCCGCGCACGCGCCGAGAGCCAGCGTCATGCCCTGATCCCGGAAGGAACTCCGGTTGTTTTCGCCGGTGGTCGCCAGAGCTTCGAGAGCGCCGAGGATGCGAAGCGTTATGCTGACAATATCTGGGCGACGCTGGACAAGGTTCGCGATGCAGTCCCCGATCTCTTCCTGGTCCATGGTGGCGACGGCAAGGGTGCCGATCGCCTCGCAGCGAGCTGGGCGGAGCGCCGCGAAGTCCAGCAGCTGACTTACTCGCTCGATCGTCGGCTTGGCGCCCGCGCCGGCTTCAAGCGCAACGAGCACATGATTTCGCTCAATCCGCGTTACGTTGTCGCATTTCCGGGCAACGGCGTGACCGAACGGCTGGTGATCGATGCCAAGACCCGCCGGATCACCGTGGTCGATCGTCGCGGCCCCTTGGGCACTTCTCCCGGGTCCTGAGGGACCCTTCGTTATCGATATTTGAAATGCCTGGATGTGCATTCGGCGCCGACCCGACTATGGACCAGTCATGCAACTTGACGATCTGCTGCAGCGCTACTTTGCCACCACCGACCTCTCCGGGGTTGCCCCGGACACCTTTGCAGCCGGCATCGAGCACTGCCGGGTCGATCTCGGGCTTGAGGAGGACCGTGGCAAGCGCTTTGCACTGTGGTCGTTCCTGCACATGTTCGGGTCCGCCCCCGATCTCGATGTGGCGTTCGAAAGCGAGGAAGACCGGGAAGCGGCCCGCAACTTCATGGATCTGCTGGCGGCATCGGAAGGCGAAGGCGAAGCCTGATTGCAAGTGCCGGTCACGGCACCTTCAGACCCGCACCCGATACCCATCCGGCTTTCTTCGCGAACAGTCCTGAACCACGTCAGCTGAGGACGGCAACCCGTTCCTTTCCGGCCGTGTTGGCAGCTGCGCTGCCTGGCCGCACCACCCGTCATGAACGGGTTCCCCTTGGAGCTTTGCTCCTGCGGTGCAGTCCCCGCATGCCCTGCTTCTTCTGGATGTTCGCAAGCCGGAGATGGTCTCCGGTTTGAGGAACTGAAGGACTTACACCATGACCAATATCGCAATCCTCACCGGCCGCATCGCCCGCGATCCCGACACCCGCGAGACCAAGGGCGGCACCAACGTCACCGGGATCACCGTCGTCACCGATCGCCCCGCTCGCGACAAGGACGGCAAGACCTACAAGGACGAGAACGGCTACACCGCCAAGGAAAGCGAGTTCCACCGGGTGACCTGCTTCAACGGCCTTGCCAAGACCGTCGGCCAGTACTGCTCCAAGGGCCAGCTGGTCAGTGTTCAGGGCCGCATCCACTACACCCAGTGGGAGGACAAGGACGGGGTCACCCGCTACGGCACCGAGATCCTTGCCGATAAGGTCGACTTCCTCTCCCGCGGTAACGGGTCGGGTGACGACAACGACAACACCGACGCTCCCGAGATCGACTGAGATCGATCCCGGTCGTTCCCCCTACGAAGAGGCTCTGCTGCAAGCGGCAGGGCCTCTTCTTCCTTGGCTACTGGGTTCCCGGCGCGCTATTCGAAGCACGGGTTGCACCGCGCCCGGTTAGTTTCTCGATCGCGGCGTCCTCGCCGAGTTTCCCGAGTTCTTCGGCAACCTTCCTCAGACCTTTCTTCGAGAAGCTTTCGAGGCCGCTTCCCAGGATGATTTCGCCGAGTTCCTTGGCCGCTTGCATTTCAAGTTCGCGTTGCTTGGCGTCCAGTGCCGCGCGGTCCGCTTCGAGCTTTTGCAGGGCTGCAATCGCGCTCCTGTTTCGGGGCATGCTACTTGTCCTTCTATCCCCCTCGGATCTGCTCCCCGGTTGTTTCCATGCCCGCGTCATCAGGGTGTAGGAAAGGCAATTCGCACGCAGCAGGCGTTCGATATTGGGGCGGAGGTGGTGGGTTCTTGCTCACGGTTCTCCCAGCATGATGGCCTTGCGCCTCCCGCCTCAAGGACGGCGGGGCCCCACCATTTTGCCCGCCACCGGATTGCATCCGGCAGCGAACAAAATCGTTACCCCCACCGCCGCTATCGCGGTCGCCCATTCGGGCGATCCCTGACCCGGGATGCACAAGACCATCGCGCGCACCTCCTGTCGTCTCACGACAGAAACCAGGAGGATTATCATGGCTTATTCAATGCATTGCGCCCTTCCGTCACGGAGCTATTTCGAGGCTCTGGAAACAGCCGAAAAGAGAGCGCTACATAGCTTCTTCGATCAGCACGTTATCGAGGATGACGAACTCGGGTACTTTGCCGTCGACGAGGGTGACTACAACATCTTGCCAGCGCATCTCGCGGCGCGGGTGGTCCACACGGTCCACGGCGGCATGGTCGACGAATTCTGAGACTACCGACAGGGCGGGAACCGGAAGCGGTTCCTGCCCTTTTTTCTCGTTCGCCGGGTAATTCAATCAATCACAAGAAACCGGTTGGGCCGGTTGCCCTGGCGGCCGCCCACCGCAATGCGGCGGCGCCCGATAAATGGAGCGGGGCTGTGGACGCACTCTGTCCCGCGCATCTTGCGATGCGCTCCTGAGGGTGCGGCGTGATCTGTTCTTGGGCCCCGCGCGCACTTGCGAACCGGCACCGGGTCGGGCGGCGGGAAGCTGGGCACGCGACATGCCCCGCTTGCCTTGCTTCCCACGCGCCCTTGGCCGCTGCCTCTTTCGCAGGTGCTGTCTTTGGCTGGAGGCGTCCAACTGCTTTCTATCTGCATGCGGTGAGCTGCCAGGCCCGGTTGCTCGCGCTCTAACGAGGAGGTCGGAAAAGGTCGTCCTTGATCAATCCCCCTCACTGTCTGGACCACCCCGCGCAGATGGGAACAAGGGAGCACACCGTACCCCGCGAATTCGGGACTTATCTTCTTGTTATCGTGATGAAATTCCGTTTGCGCACTTTCAACCCGCCTGCGAGTAGAGCGGCTTTGCGCCGATCCGCCAGCCACTCGTCCTGGTGTATCATTCTGAATTATCTCCTGAATCTTTCGATTGACTGCGAGTTGTTCACGATTTATTCTCATCGGCACCTTCCGCAAGGTGAGCTAGGTTCCGTCGGCCCGACAAGGAACCTGTTTCATGACCCGACACGATCGGCTTCAGGCATTCGTACCGCTTCCCGTTTCCACCTGGGTGCGGCAGCGGGCGGCTGACCAAGGAGAGAGCGTCAGCGTCTTCATCCGCGACCTCATCGTCGCGGCGTGGCAGCGCGAGAACGAGGCGAAGGACCGGCCCGCAGGGCTCGATCCCGCGCGCCAAGCTATCTTCATTTCGGTAGCGCTCGATGCGCTCCTGGCCAGCCATGCTGACGCAAGTTTGCGCGACCGTACCCACGAGGCGTACCGGCGACGCCTCGAGCGTCTTGGCCTCCCTGTCAACGCGAACATGGGAGGCCAGTCCCATGAAGCATAATCTCCTGAACTTTACCCGCGGTAGCCAACTGCTCGGCCACTTCGGTTTCATGTTTGCTGCGGGGCTGAAGGGTCCACTCATTGTCACCGGGCTGGTTGCGGTCGGCACCTGTTATTGGGAAGTGCGGTCGGCCCTGACCGATGACCAAGTCTACCTTGTCTGGATGCATATCTATGCCAGTCTCTATGCCTTCATGGAGTTCGATCCGGCCAAGCTAGTCAACCTTCAATTGCTTGACGGCGAAAGGGTCGGCCTCCCCTTTGGCATCGTTCGCGAGTTCCCGCCGATGCGCGAGGCGGTCGAGGCGTTTCGCACGGCAGTGAAGCAGGGATTGCTCGTCTCGGCGGTACTGTTGATCCCGGCCTTCGTGTTCTTCTGGTGGTTCGCCGAGCGCTTTGGCGGGCGGTCGAAGGCGCGCAAGCACGAGCGCGGCGCAATGCTTGTTTCGCTCGACGAACTCGAAGAAGAAATCGAGCGTCACAACAAGGCATTCCGGGCCGAAGAACTGGGACGCAAGTTTGGCTGGAAGTGGCGGCTTGCGAGCTCGTCGGCGCTTGCCGAAGCGGGCCATTACCAACCGACACATCTCGCCGGTGTGAGCTGGCCGTGGCGGCTCGAGCAGAGCCACGCGATGCTTATTGGCACGACCGGAACCGGCAAGACCGTGGCGCTCACCGAACTCGTTGCCGAAGCGCGCGAGCGCGGCCAGCGCGCGGTCATTTTCGACCTGACCGGCGCCTTTATCGAAACCTTTTACGACCCCGCGCGCGACATCATTCTCAATCCTGTCGATGCGCGCTGTCCGCTGTGGAGCGTGTTCAATGACTGTACGAGCGAGGCGGAGTTTCATGCCGCGGCGGAAGCGCTCGTGCCCCATGACGGGGGCGGTTCGGAACAGTTCTGGGTGCTCGCGGCGCGCATGCTGTTCGTCGAGATGTGCCTCCATCTTGCCCGCGCCGGCACGCCGACCAACGAGGACCTGGCGCGGCGGCTGATGACCGCTGACCTGTCCGAAGTGCATAAGCTGATGCGCGGTACCATGGCCGATCCGCTGACCGCTCCGGAAGCCGCACGAATGGCGGAATCGATCCGCTCGGTTTTCAATGCGAATGCGAAAGTGCTGAAGCTTTTGCCCTCCACCGGACCGCGCTTTTCGGTCCGCGACTGGGTCAAAGGAGACTGCGAGGCGGGCTCGATCCTGTTCCTCTCTGCCCGTTATGTCGACATGAGCATCTCCTCGCAGTTGCTGACGCTGTGGCTCGATACGGCAATGAATACGCTTATGACGCTCGAGCGCACGCAGGACCTCAGAATGTGGTTCCTGATCGACGAGTTGGGCGCCCTCCACCGACTACCGGCGCTCGAAAAGGGGCTGCAAACCGCGCGCAACTTTGGCGGTGCGATCGTCACCGGGGTGCACGCGTTTGCCAAGCTCAAGGAGGTCTACGGCGAGAACATGGCCATGACATTGTCCTCGCTTGCGCGCACCAAGCTCATTCTGGCGACGGCCGATCGCGAGACAGCGACCTGGTGCTCCGATTTCATCGGCCACCGGCAGGTGCGGGACATGGAAGAAGGCTACAGCTATGGGTACAACAATGCGCGCGATGCAGTCAGCCTGACACCTCGTCGGCAGATCGAGCCGTTGCTCCTGCCCGACCAGTTCATGAACCTTCCGCGGTTGTCGGCCTACATCAAGTTTCCCGACGGATTTCCCGCTGCGCCGGTCTCGCTCATTCCGCGCACCCGTGGTCGTATTGCCGAAGGTTTCATCGCCCGCGAGAAACCGCTCACAAAGCCTGACCAGGGTCCTGCGGCGACGACGCTCCAGGCGAAACCGGGTTCGAAACCGAATGACGAGCATCCCGCCTCGAACGATGACGGTGCAGGTAAGCCTGTCGATTCAAAGCAGCTTAAACTCGACCTGGAGGGACAGCGCCGTGTCGCCGATGAACCGCAGGATCGGCAGGAGCCTGTGCAGCATGAAAAGCTGAACGCAGGGCGCGCTGGTGGTGATCTCCGTGCCGAAACCCCGTCCGATACGCATCTGGATGCAGGTCCAACGCTACCTCTCGCCGCCGTGCAAACCAGAGAGGATGCACCAGCAATGGGCGCGGAACAGCATTCGTCCGAACCCGGAGCCGCCGGAGATGATACTCGTGGCAAAGGCGGTTCGACGCCTCAAGGCCGTTCGGCTGCCAACGGGCGCCAGCCACTAACGCCGGTCGAAAAAGACCTGCGTGAAGGTGCGGTTGCAGATCCTCCGGAAAAGGATTTCGGCGAGTTCGAGCCCGACATGTGAAAGGCAAATGGGGAGGGATTACCCGGCCGCGAGGGGAGCCGTGACGAGGATCAGACAGTATGCTTTCCGTCGCCAATGTGCGCTCCCCTTCGGCTGCCGCGAGCTATTTCGCGGCAGACAATTACTACACCGGCGCCGATGCCGATCGTTCCGGAACCTGGGTCGGGAAGGGAGCGGAACGACTTAGCCTTGAGGGCCGCGTCAGTGCCGAGCAGTTCGATGCCTTGCTGCGGGGAGAACTTCCCGGTGGTATCGAGGTCGGCAACGCGGGACAGGCCCATAGGCCAGGAACCGACCTCACGTTCTCACTCCCGAAAAGCTGGTCGCTGCTCGCGCTGGTGGGCGGCGACCAGCGGATTATCGATGCTTATCGCGAGGCAGTCATCGAGACCTTGCGCTGGGCAGAAAAGAACGCGGCGCAGACCCGGATGGGCAGCAAGGCTGGATACGGGAAGGTCGCGACCGATAACCTGACAATTGGTCTTTTCCAGCACGACACCAACCGCAACCAGGAGCCGAACCTGCATTTTCACGCGGTCGTGGCGAATGTCACGCAAGGCAGCGACGGGAAGTGGCGCGCGCTTCGCAACGACAAGCTTTGGTCGTTCAACACGCTGCTCAACTCGATGACCATGGCGCGCTTTCGCCTGGCGGTTGAGAAAATGGGCTACGAAGCAGGGCCGGTTGGAAAGCATGGCAACTTCGAAGCAGCGGGCATTGCCCGCGAGCAGGTGATGGCCTTTTCAACGCGGCGCGAAGAAGTCCTCGCAGCCAGGCGAGGGAGCGGACTGGAGGCAGGGATTGTCGCAACGCTCGAAACGCGCAAAGGCAAAGAACCAGTGCGCGATCGCGAGGGCCTTCTTTCGTCGTGGCGCCAGCGGGCCGACGAGGTCGGTCTCGATCTTGGAGGCCTCATTGACGCATCCCAGATGCGTGCCGCGGCGAAGGTCGCCGGAGGTTCGAAAGAGCAAAGCCTCCTTCAGCGCGGGATTGCGAAGCTGAGGGAGTTTGCGCAGCGGATCAAGGGCGATCCGGCTGATCCACTGATCCCTGCCCATGTCCTCAAGCAGGATGCGCCGACCATCGCGGCTGCACAGGCGGTGGCCTCTGCGGTGCGTCATCTTTCGCAGCGCGAGGCAGCCTTTCCCCGTGAGGGATTGCTGAAGGCGGCGCTCGATTTTGGGCTACCGACGACGGTGGGCCACGTCGAAACCCGTGTGAACGCACTCGTCAGAAGCGGCGCACTCGAGTCCGGCAAAGGCGAACACAAAGGCTGGTTGGCGAGCCGCGAGGCGCTAGACCTTGAAAGCACCATTCTCGCGAACGTCGACCAGGGACGAGGTGCGGTGTCGCCCATCCTGGATCGATCGGACGCCGCAGAACGGGTCCAGGCTGTTGCCGCGATCAACCACGGAATTTCGCTGAACGAAGGGCAGGAGAATGCGGCGAGCCTCGTGCTCTCATCGCGTGACAGGATCGTGGCGATCCAGGGCATAGCCGGGGCAGGCAAAAGCAGCGTGATGAAACCGGTCGCCCAGCTGCTCCGCGAGGAAGGCAAGCAGGTGCTGGGGCTCGCGGTGCAGAACACGCTCGTCCAGATGCTCGAGCGCGACACCGGTATCCATTCAATGACCATTGCTCGCTTCCTCGCGCAATGGGGCAGGCTTCTGCGAGAGCCGGGCAATACCACGTTGCTTGGTGAGGCTCGGAGCGCGCTCGGAGACCATGTCCTGCTACTCGACGAGGCCTCGATGGTGTCAAACGAGGACAAGGCCAAGCTGGTACGGTTAGCCAACCTTGCCGAAGTCCAGCGCCTGGTTCTCGTCGGCGACAAGCGACAACTTGGTGCCGTCGATGCCGGTAAGCCCTTCGACCTCGTCCAGCAGGCCGGGATCGAGCGCGCCAACATGGACGTCAACCTGCGCGGCCGCGATCCCGACTTGCGGCGAGCCCAGGCCGCCGCGCAGGAGGGACGCATCGACGATGCGCTCAGGGCCCTTGCCCCTTCAACCATCGAGGCTCGGTGGGACAGTGCGATCGTTGCTGCCGAGCAATGGCTCTCGCTGAGCCCGGCGGATCGTGATCGGACGTCGATCTATGCGTCGGGGCGATCCCTTCGATCCGCGATCAACGAGGCTGTGCAGCGCGGCCTCAAGGCCAATGGCGAGCTCGGGCCAAGGGTGGCAAGGTTGAGCGTCCATGTACGGATTAACGCCACGCGCGAGGAACTGCGACACCTCGGAGCATACCAGTCTGGCATGATCCTCAACTTCCGATCCTTTGACCGCGCGCAGGGACTGGCGGCGGGAGACTACACGGTCAAATCGATCGACCACGCGCGAAAGCGACTGGTGCTTGAAGACAAGAAGGGACGTGCCCGCAACTTCAGCCCGTCTCGGCTTCGCCCTGGTGCAGGGAATGACCGGCTGTCGCTTTTCGAGCGAAAGTCGCTGGTCGCTTTCGAGGGTGACAAGATCCGTTGGACCGACAACGACCACAAGCGCGCGCTCTTCAACGCCGACCAGGCGAGGATCGTCGCGATCGATCCGAAAGGCGTCACGGTGGAGACCACGTCGGGAAAGGAACTGCGCTTGTCGCGAAGTGACCCGATGCTGAAACGCCTAGACTTGGCCTACGCGCTGAACGCGCACATGGCACAGGGACTGACGTCAGATCGCGGGATTGCCGTGATGGACAGCCGCGAACGCAACCTCTCGAACCGGCAGACATTTCTTGTCACGGTCACCCGGCTTCGCGATGGCCTGACGCTTGTCGCAGACAATGCCGAGAAACTCGGCCGGGCCATCAAGTCAAACAGCGGCGAGAAGACATCGGCCCTCGAAGTTACGCAGCGGCTCAAGGCGGCGGCTGCCAAGGGCCTTGCGAAGGACAACGGGAAGGAGGTTGTACCTTCGGAAAAGGAGAAACCCGAACTCGTGAAGGAACGCGTAAAGCCCTTCGAGATCGGGATCTAGGGGGATTGGATAGAAGCCGGCCGCTTCTACGCGTTCCGGAAGGTCTCGAGGAGCTGGTCGTTCGGTGTCAATTGATCCATCTGGACATTGAGGCAGGCCGTCCAAAACGTCGTACCATTCGAAGGATCGGTCTGCCCGGCGTCCCAACGTTTCGCCACACGGTCGAGGTCTTGTAGCGAGATCCCGCCCATCAAGTATGCCTCTTTGAAGCGCCTAGGATCTGTCGCGCCGAGAGACTTTTCGCGGAGCAACGAAATGAAGTAATAATAGTCGGGGCGCTGGTGTGGATGGTTGTACAGCGGGACCGAGTTGTCGAAGTGGCGTTGCGGACGAACCGTCCGATCTTTCGTCTTCACGTCCAGCGCGAGCGAATTCCCGATAACGTAATCACGGCGGGTAGAAATCGTGTCGTTCTTGAAGGTGACCTGGTGGTGAGCGAGGTATCTCTCGAAGACGACCTCGCCGATGCAGCCGACGAGGTTTGCCTGTTCTTGCCTATGCGAATTCTCGAAGATGGGGAGGCTGTCGGCACGCTCCATGGCCTCATCGATCAGCTCAACGGTGAGCTTCATGCGCCGATAGCCTACAGCCATGATGATACCTTCAAGAAGTGGTCAAAAAGGGCGCTCACATACACTGAAACGGCTTAAAGCTTCGTGTTCTCAAGGTTCTGCTGTCTATCGATACGTATCCCGGGAGTCGAGAAATGGTCTCCCGTGGAGCTGCTGGCTGATTGGGCGTTGGAATCTTTTGGTGAAACGCATACCCGTGAGAGGCGTCTATTTTGGACCGTCTCAAGCGAGGTTTTGCGCGTAGCTCTATGGCAGACAACTTCAACTACATTTCATTCGGTAACCCCGATTACGTCGTAGGTGTTGACGAGATCGGCATGAGCCGTGGCCGCATGTTCGAGTATACTCCTACCGATCTGGCCAAGGGTTTGGAGGACCTCGGGCAGCCTTCCCTCGAATTCCTCGGCAAGCTGCCGACCTTCCTCTGTAGCGAGATTGACCGGTCGACCGACAATCCCACGATGATTGTCCGCTACGGGCGCGTTTCGAACCTCGAGGCCGGCAAGAGGGAAGTTACGGCCGATTTCGATCCGATCATAGATTTCGGCGAGGTCGCGTTCGAGAGCGTTGACCAGGCAACAGAGATTTTCGGTGCCGACGGGTTCCAGCTTTACCGCACGCACTGGGCGGTGCGGGAAGGCGCATCCGGTGCAATTCTCGAAGCTCTCGCCCAAAGAAAGCCTGCATTTGCCGATGCGGTCGCGGAATTGCTCGGTGGAGTGGCCGATGCTCCCGGTGCAGAGCCTCCCGAGAGGCACAAGAACATCATAGATGAGGTCGACAGCGTCGAAGCGTTTCTTGCCGTGTTGCAGGCGCATCCGCCGAAGGACGGAGAACAGACGTTCTACAGGGGCCACGAGGATGTCACGTTCGAACTAACGCCTTCGCTGCTTCGAAAGTGGCCGAATGGCAGTTGGAAGTTCATGCCGAACGAGGATCGCCTCTGCAAGGAACTGCTCATCGCCCACTACGACGAGTTCGAGGGCGACCAGTACTGCTTCGACCAGCTGGTCAGGATGCAGCACTACGGGTTACCGACGCGGCTTCTCGACATCTCGGGCAACCCGTTGGTGGCGCTGTTTTTCGCCTGTTATTGCAAGCCCGAACTGATGGACGAGGACGGTGAGGTCATCATCTTCCGCGTGCCGGAAGAGCAGGTGAAATACTACGATTCCGATACGGTTAGTTGCATCTCCAACCTATCCAAGCTGAGCTACGAGCAGAAGAGCGATATCGATCTCTCGTTGGAACTTGAAGAGTTCAACGACGAGCCTGTCACGGGCAAGCTCCTGCATCACATCAAGTCGGAAAAAGGCTTCTTCGAAGCTCGGATCGTGCCCGACGACCTTGGCTCGATCGTCTGCGTGAAGGCAAAGCAAACGAACACCCGCATCAAGTCGCAATCAGGCGCATTCTTGCTGTTTGGCCACGAGGCGATCTTGCCCGAATCTGGTCAGGACGGGCTCGAGGTTTCGCGCATTACCGTCAAGGACAAGCAGCGGATCCTCGGTCAACTCGACGCCCTCAACATCAACGCCACGACGGTCTATCCCAGCATCCAGGAGACCGCGCAGCACGTGAAGGCACGCTACAGCCTGCCAGACAGCTAGATCGCACGGCCGAACCAAATGACGCGGCCGACCACCTGGATACCCGACCGGTCGACGTCATCCCAGCTCGGGTAGGCCGGGTTGTCGCTGCTGATCGTGATCTTGCGTCCACCGGGCTTGAGGGTGACACGCTTTACAACGAGGGCATCGTCGGCCCGCAGGACGTAGATCCCATCACGCAGGCGGGAACCGTGGTCGGACGCATCGACCATGACCTCGTCGCCGTCGCTGAGCGTGGGCTCCATGGAATCGCCCAAGACGTGGATGATCGAGAGGCTGGGGCTCTTGGCCGGGGTAAGTCGCTTGAGCCACCGCTCGTCGAAGCCGAACCGGGTATGTGCCGTTTCGCTCTCGGCAATCGCCCCGAAACCGGCCGATGCATCGACATCGAGTACCGGGATCTCGACCAAGCCGTCGCGAACCGGCAACGGTGGGCCACCCAGGACCTGCTCGTCGACACCGAAGAAGCTCGCCAGCGTTCGCCGGTCGTTATCGTCGAGCCGACGCGGCGACCCGCGCTTGATGAACTGCTGGATATACGACGAGTTGCGCCCGATCAGGCGGGAAATCGAGGAGTAACCGAGCCGCCTTTGCTGGATCAGCCTGTCGAGTTCTTCCCGTACTTGTTCCATCGCTTGCATCCTTCCGGTCAATGCCGGGGTGAAGGAAATTTCCTAGACTCAATGGAGTCTTCCTACTAAGAACAAACCAAGAACACAAGGGCAAAGCGAGTCGAGGACTACATGAAACTGCTGGATAGGATCGAGTGCCACCTGCGGGAATCGCGGATGTCCGCGACGCGCTTCGGCAGGCGGGCAGTTGGCGACCCCCGGTTCGTTCTTGACCTTCGGCTCGGAAGGCGACCGCGGCGCCGCACGATCGAGAAGGTTGAAACCTACTTGGCGTCATATGCGAAGCCGACCGTGCCTCGCGAAGATCCTAGACAGCCTTGAACGCGCACCTGCTGGAAATGAAACACGACTTGCAGTAGGGGTTCCGCGCGCGACAGGTCAACGCGGCATGGTCGAGCACCGACCAATTGACCGTTTTTGGATCGCCTCGCCTCACTAGCCACTTGCAAGCTTGCTGAAGCCAAGGATCGTGCCGGATGTCGGCAAGTTTGCGCGGACGCACGAACCGCTCGACCACGCGTGCCATGTTCACGTCGATGAGCGGAAACCTCTCTCCATGCTGGAACATCAAGATCGCGTGGGCAACGTACTGGCCAACGGCTGGTACCTGCAGGAGCTCCTGGTACCGGGAAGGAAACATGCCGTCATGTTCGGAAGCATACGCCGCGAGTGCACGCAAAGACGCGGCCCTGCGTTTCCATAGGCCGAGCGGCTTGAGGAACTCCTCGAGCTCTACGGCCGGTGCGTCCGCGAGCGCGTGCCAACCCGGGAATCGGGTGAAGAACCGGTCGTAAAAGCTTGCGACCGTCTCGGCCCGGGTCCGCTGGAGCAAGACTTCCACGCAAACGAGCTGGTAGAGCGGCGTACCCGGCTCGCGCCATGGGAAGGACCGGCCGCCACCCTGCCGGTACCAGTCCGCGAGATCGGCCGCGAGGAGCGTCAGCTTGCGCTTTTCGCCCGTCCCCAGGACCGTGTCAGGCGAGGACATGGACATTGGATGGCGGGAAGAGTGCCGGGAAGTCCTTTTGCTTGATCTTGAAGAGGTAGCCGTGGTCCCTGACCAGTTGCTTCTCGCCCCTCTGGCTCATGAGGTAATCGACGGAAATCACACCGCTTTCCAAGAGCGCTTGGAAATTACGCACGCTCGGTGCGCGCGTGTGTTCGACCTGCATGTAATGGAAATGCTCGTCTGCGCCTTTGCCGCGGCAGCGCGCACCGACCCAGAATGTCTGGGGATGCTTCTCGCGAAGCCTGCCTCTCAAGACCTCGAGGGGCCAAGTGACTACATGCGCGCGCCGTTCTTCCTCGGCTCGGACGTGATCCTGCTTCAGCCAGTCCTTTTCCGTGTCGACGCTCAGCATG
Organism: Qipengyuania zhejiangensis; assembly: GCF_035607565.1. Classification (NCBI taxonomy): domain Bacteria; kingdom Pseudomonadati; phylum Pseudomonadota; class Alphaproteobacteria; order Sphingomonadales; family Erythrobacteraceae; genus Qipengyuania; species Qipengyuania zhejiangensis. Next base: position 40,078 of record NZ_JAYKGO010000001.1, read on the forward strand.
AACCCGAGGGAGTTTGGAGCTTTCGCGTTGATCTCGCAATTCAAGCGAAGCTTGCCATTGCGATGGTACCCGAAGGTGCTGAGCAGGTTCCACGCCGAGCCGACGGGGCTGACCGTCCAATCGGGCGACTGCGAGAATAGCGTGGACCTGGTGGGAGCCCGCTTGATCCGCTTCGCCTTGAGCTCGATCCCCTTGAAGTCAGGCGTCTTCTCGGCATTGGCCGCGATGCCGAGCAAGGTCTCCAGCGTCATGCCGACGCCGGTGTCACCCGGACGCAGCGTGCGAACAAACCCTTGCGCGGCAATCTCCCTCAGCGCATCGAGCAATTCGCCGACGACAGGGTCCTCGCCTCGCCGGTACTTTGCCGCGATATGCCCGAGGGGGCTGGCAGCATTGTCGAGCGAGGCCAAGACCTCGGGCCGGCTCGCGTTGACCACGTAGAGGTCGCCTTCGTGCTCGAAGACGGCAAGCAAGTTGTAGGGATCGGCATAGCGCCCGAGCAGGGCAAACCAGATACGTGGGTCACCGGACTTCGTCTGGGGACGATACAGGGACACCGTCGATTCCACGAGGCGATCGGGCTCGACGAAGTAGGCCCTACGGACCACCTTGTTCTCCGGGCCTTGCGCCTGGTCGTCGAAATCGTGGATGCCGGTCGACAGGAGGTAATCCCGCACGTTGGCGGTCGCGTCCATGATCGACTTCTTCAACCCCGTTTCGGTGGGGACCAAGAGTGCTACGTCGATCTCTTGGCGCGTGAACGCGGCGAGGACATCGCCGACGTCCGTGTCACTCTTCTCAAGCACGGGTTCCCACGGCCTCGTCCAGAACCTTGCGGAAATGCTTGCCGACGGCCTCGGCGAGGCCGACGGGAACGGCATTGCCGATCTGCGTGTACTTGGGAACCTCGCGGTCGAAGTTGCCCTCGAGCGGGTTACCGGCCCGCCGGATGCCACCCGTCGTCCGCTTGCCCGAGAACTCGTACCAATCGGGGAACATTTGGAGCCTTGCCCATTCCCTCACGGTGAGGATGCGCGGCTGGCTGAAATGGACGTAGTCGTCAGGAAGCGAGGTCGCGGTCATGTTCGGTTCGGCATTGCCCCAACGCGGCTTCAAGACGCGCTGCGAAAACTTCTTGGTTTGCGCGTGGGCGGGAATCTCGCCGCCATTCGCCAGCATGTAGTCGAACTTCTCGACGATCTCGCGCTTGTGCTTGCTGTACTCCTGCTCCGTCAGCTTGCCTGCCCGGGAGGCGGCCCAGGCCGGCGGGGTGCGAAAACCCTCCTGCAACCCGTTCATCGGCTTGCGCGGGTAGGCAGTGGTTTGGAACGAGCCGGATGGGAAGTCGCCGCTTCGTAGGATCTTCTCGATCTTGGGATCGATGAGGTCGCCAAGCAGGTCTACGAGATCGGGAAACGCTCCCGTGTTCGGCGGCGGCAAGAACCCGCATCCGACAGCGTCTTCCGCGTCGGCGTCCTTGTCGAGGAAGCTACAGGACTCGAGAACGTCCTTGCGTATCCCGACGAGCAGCACGCGCGGTCGGTTCTGCGGCACGCCGTAATCCTTGGCGTATACCAGCGACCACCGGACCTCGTAGCCCGGAATCTTGCGAAATTCTTCCAAGACGTCCGGGAAGATCTTCCGCGATCCCTCGCGCGTCCAGCGGGAAGTCAAGAGTCCGCGCACGTTCTCGAACAGGAACATGCGTGGACGAAGCCGGTCAATGATCTTGGTCATCCTCGCGTAAAGCCGGTTGGAAGGCAGGGCTTCCTTGTCGACCGCGTAAGAACGCCTGATCCCGATGCCCGAGTACCCTTGGCAAGGAGGGCCGCCGGCAACGAGGTCAAGGTTGCTGAGCTTGCCAAGGCTGGCTTGCTCGAAGCGCAAGTCGACCTCGCTTATCGATCCGAGATCACTGACCAGCTTCTCGAGCCGCTTGCCCTTGAGCTCGTGCGCGTCGTGGCAGCGAAGCTCGGCATTGTCAGAGAAGCGCATCCCGCCGAGCTCGTGTCCCCGGTTGCGCAGGTAGGTTGCCATCGCGTCCTTATCGAGCTCGTTGACGAAGACCGTCGTGAAGCCGGCGTTCTCGAGCCCGGTGCCAAGCCCGCCGCACCCGGCGAACAAGTCGACCGCGGAATAGATCGAACGAGTCGCCGTTGGCTCTTTGGCGGAAGTCAGCGGGACCGCGGTCGTCCCGTCCTTGTCGAGGGTCTTGGTGTCGAGAGTCATGCCGCGTTTGCTAGCACGGGGCCTGGCGGCGGTCCAGGTGTTTCGCTCGGTTTTCGACTTTTCATTTTGAACGAGAATCGATGTTTGGTTCGTGCTACTCACTCGGCTCCGAGGCGTCCCTGCGCGCGTAGGAGGCCTTCAATCGATTACTCTACGGGAGTCGCCAGACTCGCGATGTCTTGAGGTTGGGTTCGCATGGACTAGGTCAAGAACACGCCGATGGTGTTGCAGAACTCCGCCTAGTTCATGGTTCGGTTGTCTACGATATCCCCCAGTGCATCGGCCACGCTCAAGATCTCCTTCGCAAGAGGGCTTGAGAGATCATCCAAGGTGATTACGAGCGTGTCGATAGGTCTTGTCAAAGCAATAAAGACCCAGCGCCATGCTTCGCGAGATGCCAGCTGTTCATTCGACATCATCGAGTCAGCTTCGCTTGCCGACGGGCCCTTGCGAAACTTCTCCTCACGTTTTTCGGCCCAAAACTCATCGAGCCGTTCCAGGATCACGTTCCAGCCTTCAAGCCCCCTGCACGAATGATAGTTCACTACGCGGTGCTGGTTTGTTGACCTGGGGAAGTCATGCCGTTCGTCGCCATCTGTTCCGTCCCAAACCTCCAAGCCCCATTCTTCGAGCGCCTTGGCTAGGTCGGCGTGGCTCTCATCGCCAACGGTCACCACGGAATCGCTGGGCACGCAAAAAAGCGAATCCACTGGTTCGTTCTTTGCTTCCCGCGCCTGCTCGGAGAGTTCCTCGTGCAAATCCCGGTGCGCCGACCAAGGCCCTTGAACGATGATTACACGGCCGCCGCCAGCCTGATCGTTTGGAATGATGTCGAGGTTTAGGCCGATATTGTCGGCCAAGTCGGAAGCGAAGACCGCCAGGTTTCGCTTCATGCGAAGGCAGCGAATGACATTCAGTATCAATCGTCGATCCTTGGGTATGCCCGAAAGCCAATCAGCGCGCTCGCCCCGCACTAGCTGGTCCAGACCGTCGGAGATGACGATGTTCTCTAATGGATAGAGCGCCTTGAGGAGAGCGACTTCCTCCGCGGGCGAATCCTGTGCCTCGTCGACCACTATCCGGTCAAACTCGAATTGCGCGGGATTTCGGGCCTTTATCGATGACGTGTCGTCTCGAGAAAGTGCGCCCCCATCAATGAGTTCGAGCGCTTCGGCACAGAGGTGCCTGTAATCCTCGAATCCGTCTTGGTGCGGCGATGAAACTCCCAGCTGAGATAGCCAGCTGTAGAAAAATGACATCGTCGTTTGGACCTTGATCCCCCCTTCTTCTCCGGAAGGCACTCCCATGAGAGCCAAGAGGCGCCGAATGTCAGCTGCGAGGGCGTGATTGTACGTAAGGACAAGGGTCCGATCCGCGTCTTCCTTGTAGGCTCGCCATGCGGCTTGAAGGCACGTGACAGTTTTTCCCGTCCCGCCATGCCCACGGATGCTGGTGAACTTCTCTCCTGCACTAGCAACAATCTGATCTACCCGTGGCCCCTTCCGAAGAAGCCTATCCATCCGCAATCGATCCAGAGAGCTTGGAACGAGTTGTTCGAAGATCCGGGCCGACAGCATCATCTTCGCATCATCCGCGCGGCAGGATGATATCGAGTAGTTTCCTTTCCAAGCCCGTGGGGGGCTAGCCGCGCAAACGGCAGTAAAGAAGTCAGTTGCCGTGAAGCCGGCCGCAACCGCGGTGTCGACATCGATTTCGTCGAGGCCTTGCATGATCAGGCACCGGTGAACGTAAGTGTTTGCGCCAAGGTCAGCGAAGTAGTCTTTGATCACATGTGCCTGATCAACGTTTTGTCCCGTGGCGTTGTGCCAACCTTTTGAAGATCCGCGACTGTAGTGAACTTCGACCTTGTCGCCGACAATCCGTACTGCCCTCGGCCCCTGATCCTTGACCTCGACGGCGCACAAGACATTCTGGACCGAAATCGGGTTGCCGGTGAGTCTTTTTCCTTCGCTATCCCGTAAGACCTTCTTGGGAAAAATCGTCCGTCCTTTTTTGAAGAAACCTGCGACCACGACATCGATATCAGTACGCTTCGCATTGGCGATCTTCACGTCAGATGCAATCTTGACGTGCTCGTCTTCACTAGGCGTCTCCAACAGGTCTGGCCAATGCGCGATGAAGGCATCGTAGAGCGACTTTGCAGCAGCATACTCGCGGGTGCCCTCGAGTCCGATCAATTCAATCACGCTTGGTTGCCCAACTCGACCACGTACTTCTGCGGATTAGCTGAAAGTTCTCTAATATCGACAAAGAGAGGACTAGTGCCTGCTCCGAACTCCTCGCGTATCGCCAGCTTTGCGTCTTGTTGCCAATCGTGTGTCAAGCCGTCCCGGTGATGCCAAAGAGGGTGACCTATGATGATACCCAATTTCCCCGGTAGCACCACGGATGTGAGCTTTGCCGATTTTGCAACCACGACGTCCAATCCGTTCGGTAAGCAAAGCTCCTTGAACCGGCTGGCAACATCGACTGATTTACTCAGCCATCGATCGACATCCAATTCCTTGCCTAGGAATAGCTCGGCCATGTCGAGTGCCAGGCGCCAATCGAGATGCCCGTGCATGAACCGGTTGCCGTAATTCCGCAAGCAATCGGGACATGACCGATCGCAGTCCGCATGGGCAGCATTCTGCCAGTCAATCGAGACCTTGTCGTAATGTTCGCGCAGCAACCTTTGCAGCCGCGTATCATCGAACAGCTGGCGGGCGTAGCCAGCCCCGTTTTCCAGCGTGTCTGCCAAGAATACCTGGCTTGTCACGCACTTCGACGAGCGGAACTTCTGTGTCCCTACCCTGAATTCGCTGGAATCGACATCGAGGTGGACTGCAGACGCGACACGAAGGAATTCCCCAAACGACGTGAGCGCTGGCAATGCGGCCGGTTGGCCGTCAGTCCCGGTGTCGAGAATGCCGTGGGCGCCTATCCCCTCGGGGCCTTCGAAGACCAGCGAAAGGATGTCCGTCTTGAATACTGCGCCGATTGCACCAGAGCCTTCGAAGTCTCCGTGGTCGCCTTGTGGAGGCGCGTCTCGGTAAAGCGAGGGCTCTGGCACCGTGACGGTATTGAACCGCTTGTAGAAATCGAAAAGGCGCCCTTGGTTGTCATTCACCAGTGCAATGGGTCGATCCGACGTAAGCGCGAGTTTGAATGGACCAACAGCTATTCCCGTCTCGTAATCCGGCTGAAACGCCAAGACCGGTGGTGCTATGGACGAGCCCCGTTGGCGGGTCCCCTCGTAATCCTTTCGGCCGAATGCCCGGAAGCCCTTGGGTTGGAACAGGGAGAACTCCTCCGTTGGCTGCTCGCAAACTGGGCATGTCGAATGCTTACCCGCGGTGATCGCCTCGCAATCTTCAGCACGGCATCTCGAGAATTCTATGGGATCTCCGAGCGGATTGGGGTCTTCCCTGACCTTTCCGCGGCTCTCGTACATGTACATGAAGCCACATGCAGTGTGGATCCTCTTGTCTCTCGGCACTTCGGCGCCCGGAGAAAATGCCCATACCGCGTGGTCAAGCGATCGGTCACTTATCACCATGTCCTCCGCGCGGGCGTCCTTCTTGAATCCAAAGAGGCTTCGAACTTGGGACGGGAAGCCGAACATCGGCAAAATGCCTGCAATTGCGAGGCGTTCGCTGAGCTCTTCCTGGATGAACGAGGTACTATCGACCACCTCGGATATCTTGGACGCCAAATCGTTTCGTAGGTAGCTCTTGATACTCGCTTCGGTACCCTCGATTCCCGGGGCGAAAACCGAAAGACGGCGGAAGACGTCATCGACCTCCGCGCTACTGGCAAGCCATGCCGACACATCGCTCTTGTACCGATCATGCCATTCGTCAAACTTGCCAAAAGATCCGTGCGTTGAAGCTCCGGTTTGGTCCGGTGGGCTGCCAAGTGATCGGAATGCCCGCCGCAGGCACTCAGCCGAGGCGACGCGCTTAATGATCTCCTCGCGACGCAAGTCCAAATACGGCTGCGGTGGTGGGTCGCCAGTGATGCGCTCCGGATGGGAATAATAAAAGTCGTCATGGGAGCCGCCACGACAAATGGTGAGGGCATAGGAAAATGATTGACCGGCCCGGCCTGCTCGACCGACGCGCTGTTGGTAGTTGAAACGCTGCGGCGGCATGTTCGCCATCATGACGACCTGCAGCGATCCAATATCAACGCCGACCTCCATCGTGGTCGTAACGCTCAGTAGATCTATGCCGTGGGTTAGGGGTGTCTCCTGCCCGACGAAGGCGCCTTTAAAGAAGCGCTGTCTCTGCCTTTGCTTCGAAAGTGGTTTCGTTGCGCCGGTTAGTTCCTCGACGTGAAGCCGATGAATGGGCTCGGTTGACACCCAGCGATAGTAGTCCTCGACCGCTGATGCCGCGGGCGAGAATTTTTCAGAGGAACAATGCGAGGCAGTGCAGGCCAAGACCGGCAAATTCGCCGTGACTTTCGAGCACGTGTCGCAGCTTTTCAGGTCATCCGGCGCAACAACCTTCAATTCCACTGGTAGCCCAACAGCGCGTCCAGTCCGGATGATCCAGTTCTGGTTGATTATTCCAGCATTCAACAGCGCGGTACGGACTTTTTCCGAGAACTCCGACGGCGATTGCCCTAGTTTCGCAGCGGCCCGTTCGAGATAGCCTCGAAGGGCCTTCGGAGCTTCTTCGCTCGTCGCGTTCTTACCCGCGCCTTCAAAGTACTTGGCTTGTCCTAGGACACGCAGGATGTTTCCAAGCACCTTTGCAGCTTGCTCATCGGTAATGCCCAGTTGGGCGCCAAGCCTGCCGCTTGGGACCATGTATGCCACTCCGATTGACTCAAGGTCTCTCCCGCCCCGGTCGAAGATCGCGGCGACAACGTGGTTCGACAGGGCTTCTACGAGGGAATTGCGACCGTCTGCAGCTTCACTCGCCGGAAGCGAGTCCCAATCTTTCCCAGGAGGAGGTTTGAAATACCGCCACCACGGCTCCTGCCCCACTTCTTGCATAGAAGCTGCCGGCCCCGCCGGATTGATGCCGAGCGAAAGCATCTTGTCCCGGACCTTGTCCAACAGCGATCCCCAAGACATCCCTCCGCCGGTTTGATACTTCTCCAAGTAGCCCTTGATCCGGTCGAGGTGACCTTCCTTCGCACTGCCTTGGGATTCCATGAGGAATGCCATCCAAGCACTGGTATCTCGCTCTTGGACAAGGTCAGCGATCTCCCGGTCGCGGGGAGTAAGGTCCTCGCAATCTGCTTCTTTCTTCGCGGCCACGCGGATTTCTTCGGCGGTGGCTTCGCCGGGACTTTGGAGAGCTTGGAACACGGCTTGCCTTACCGTGTCCCTGAAATGGTTTAACTCAAGACCTGCGGCTACGTCGGCCGCATCGTCGCGACTGTCTGTAAAGGAGATCATCTGGGCCGGCCCGTTCTCGTCCCCGAGCACTGACACGGTTCGATCCGCCACGAGCTGGGTCGTTGCGTTAAGACCAGTCCGAAGACCCCGGATAGGGGACTCGACCTTCCCGCCGAAAAACGATTTCAAGCTAGGCTGCCATTTCGTTGAATCGCACTTCGGGCATTTTTCGGGAAGAGCCGGCACCGTGGCTCCCCCTCCCACCAGCAGCATCGTCCCATCTGGATCTTCACCAGGAGGGCACTGGGTCAAGTACCCGAACATCGGGTTGTACTTGGCCGCGGAGAACCTTAGCGTCGTGGACTTGCCACCCTCCGGATTCTTGTGCGTCGCAATCTTCTCGTTCGCGACGCTTCCTGGCCAAAACCAAGTGAAGTCACCGTGCTTCCGTTCGAAGACCATACCCGCGTTGGTGTCGGCCGGTGGGCTGGATTCGAGGAAAAAGCCATCGGTAACACCGGTTGGAGACGGCGTTACGAAGCCGCCAAGGTAAGCTTCGCCACAGTCGTAGCAGTACAAGAGTTCCAAGACCTGCCCACCGCAACCGCACTTGATCGCCGGCACCTTGAAGAGCTTTCCGAACTTGCGATCCGGTGACCGGAATGCCTCGTCGACGTGATCGCAGGCCTTGTTCGAGCAAGCCCAGATCCCTTGGATCTGGCGAATGAACATATGCGACCTGAATGACGGCTGGGGATCGTGAAAGGATTCGAGCTCTTCGCGGTCGGCAGCCGCCAACACGGTATTGAAGTCCTCCTCTTTCGCCCCAGGTCCTAGCAAGGCATCCTTGATTGCAGACAAACGTGCGGGAACCGTTCTTCCATCTCCCTGCATGCCCGCGCGAAGACACGCCGCGCCCAGAGCCCGCCGCGCAGAATCCGCGCCAGTCAATACATCAAGGGCATCCTCGTCTCCTCCCGCGACGCGACTGGTGATTTGCTGTACCTTGCCAATGTCGAGGGGGAGCTTGAACTCGGGCTTTAGAGGATCGCCTTCGAAAACGGCGAATGTCTCGCGATGGACACCGAAGAACTGCTCGAGGTATTCGCGGCCTTCTTCACCGTCCAGCGACGCACTGGTCGCCAAGCACCTTAACTGGGGGCTGTCTGGCTCTAGTCCCAGCCGCGAAAGCAAGCTGCGCACGACCAAGGCGACTTCCGTTCCCTGCGTGCCGCGGTAGCCGTGAAGCTCGTCAACGATCAGTGAAAATTGGTTCTCTTCTGACTCTGCCAGCCAGCTCCTGGTCTCCTCGAAAATTCGCTCCTCGTTGTCACGCATCAGCATAACATTGAGCATCGATGTGTTGGTAATTAGAATGTCTGGGGGAGAAGCAATCATGTCCCAGCGCGTGAGCATCTCGCCACATTCGGGGTCTGAAAATTGGCCTCGCAATTCTTCCTTCATGCCGCGTAGGACGTCGGCCTCTTGCGCAATCTCGCGCAGCGCCCTCGCTTCCTTTTTGATCTTCGTGCGATCCCCGGACTTTAGCTTGTCGGGCGGGTAATACATCCCGCCCGGAGTGGCTCCCGTGTATCGACCGAAAAAGAAAAGCGGCTCCCCGTGAACTTCCTTGGCCCTGAAAGCCGCCTGTCGTAGTCTCGAAACCTGGTCCTCGACGAGCGCGTTTGTCGGGTAGAGCAGCATTGCACGTACTGCCGCTCTTGGCGCGCCGGATGAATTAGACCGTAAGTCGAACCAACAATCTTCCGAATCCCAGTCCTTCTCCCACCATTTGTTGACGAGATGATGTCCTGCTCCGTTCCGCCGTTCCTTAAGAAGGCGAGCAATCACAGGGAGCAGGAAGCTTTCCGTCTTTCCCGACCCCGTCCCGGAGGTAACGACCACGTTGCGTTTCTTTGCTCCCACGGGAGCCAGAGACGTCTTGAGCGATTCCGCTTGGTGCTTCCTGAACTTGTATTCGCGCCCGAACACTAGCCGCGAGAGCATCTTGGCCTCGTCTACGGACAGGCCAACATCCTCCGCTACCTCGTCCGGTGCGACCACCGACGGATAGGGCAAGACTGCCTCGAGCAAGATTTCTTGCGCAGTCAGCCCCTTTTCTTCGAGAAGCTTTGAACGCTCTCGCATCAGGAAGTCATCCCGCATCCAGAAGGCGCTATCGTAGTAGGAATGGTAAGCCTTCTGAATGTAATCGAGAACTTCGGAGGGGCTTTTCTTCAACATCTTAGCGTCAGGCTCCGTAGAGTTTGGAAAGTAGGCGGGAGGCGATGGGTTCTTCGACCTGCTCGTAAAAAAGGCGGCCGCGGCCCTCGCTTGGTAATCGTCCCGAGCAAGAGACGATCGCGCGTGAGAAGAGCCCCGGCAGATCGCAGCCAAGGCCGGAAACTAGGCGACCGATGGCTGGGTCGTAGTCGTGCAACCTGACTCCTTCGAGCCGAGCAGCGAAAAGCTTTGCCAATCCGGGGCTGGACGACTTGGTCTCCCCGATTGAATCACGGATGAAATATCGGCGACCGGCAAAGTTGGTGCGATAGGCCCCTGGCTCTACGCTTTGCGAAACGAGGCCCCAGCGCCCACTACGCGCATCAAACCGCTCGAGGCCGTCCTTGCTCTCGAAATGCACGGGTGACAGCGAGCCCACGAGATCAGCAAGCCCGGGAGAACCCGCCAAGAGCGTCGCGGCTGGGACTTCCTCCACCGCTACGGTCCTCCCGAACGGGTCCTTGATTCCCTCGAGTGCGGAACGAGCGACCTCGATCGAGACTCCTTTCCAGGAATGCCGCGTGACTCCACCCCCTGTAGATTCGACGTTGTATTCACAGTCTTCCGCTTCGAGCGCGTCTCCGACCTCGTCAATTAGGCGCCTATTGCGAAAGCCAGCGAGGTAGGCTTCGCCATCCGCCTTGACGACGATCGCGGGAGGGGGAACCGACCAGCCGGTGACCCTGCCAAAGCTAGATCGGGCGATGTCAATGTGACCGAGATCACGCAAGTCTTGAGCAAGAGACCACGCGAACCAAGGCTCTTGGCTATGGGCAGATGAAAGCGATTGGAAAGCATGCCAGGTCCCAGTTCCAAGGTAACATAAACCATCGAGAACTAGATCGAGGTCGATTTCGCTTGTTCTCTCTTCAACTGGAGGGGCCGAAACGGTCGATGAACCGCTCCCCCTGCGAGCCTGACGTCCGCCACGCTGATTGCGTCCCCGGTTACGGAGTACCGCCGTCAGCTTGCAATCCTTGCAGTCCATTCGCTTGGCTTCCCAGCGAGTGTCGTCCATGTGGCCGGGTTCGCAGATCCAATAGTGGTAGCCGCGGATGACACAAGTTTCCGAAACGCCTTCGATTTCGCTGACAAGGTATTCTTCTGTACTTTCCGAGGCCTCGTCCTCGACATCGCCTTGGAACTCGGTGTCCGCCATCGATAGCTCGACCATTGCCGGGACCTCGCCTCTTACGATCATTCCGCGCACTTCCAGCAGGCACTCCGCATTCTTGCTGCGCTCGACGGCGTTCAATATCGACGCGGGGAAACTCGGATCGAGACAATAGGAGAGCTGCTCACCTCTCATCGGGCGCGGGATATCCGCGTCCCTAAAAGCAAGATTCTTTTCGCCGCTTTCTTGCCGCCCCGCGATGGCGACGATGCTCAATTCACTGGCGCCAGCGGTGGAGATTTCTTCTGGTGCAAACTCGCAGCTACCCTTGGAAGAGCCGCGCGAAAGAAGGCACTCGTCTTCTGTCTCGTCACCCGGCATCCTGATTTCGAGGGTGAATTCTCCTTGATCACTCGTGGCGACCACGTTGGGCGGTGCATCCCTGTGCCAAATCTGGGGAGCCAGCCTGAGTCCCCCTTCAGGTTTGATCGCCACGCCCTCCGAGAGCGGCACCAAGACGGCGAGATTATTGTGGGCTGTGTCTAGCACTCGCACTATCTCTACGTCTTCGAAGAGCACCCAGTCTGGCGGAAGCCCGGGCAACCTTTCGCAGGTCGATATGCGAAAGCCCGGGCGAGCGCACTTGTCGAGATGGTTCGAAACCTGCGCCGTCCAGTGTTCATGGCAGAGCACAGCATGGCGTTTCAGTAGCGAGGTGCGTTGAACCTCTCGAAAAAAGATTCCCGTGTCCAGTTTCGCAAGGGGGATGATGGGGCGGGCCAGGTGGAAATAGGAGCCACCTTCCTTGGACTCTAGTTCGATGGTTGCCAACATCAGCGCACCGATGTCGATCCCGTTCGTCGGCTCGAGTACCGAGAAATCGCCACTGCCTGCGGGCGCTAGCCAAGGCTTCTCGTCGCACGCCCTGAATGCAAGCCTTGCAGCCTTTGAGCCCGTATCTAGGGGGGTGAGCTCGATGTCATCATCTCGCTCGAGCGAAGCGGTCGCAAGATGCAGGGAGATGCGCCTACGTGGAAACGTGCTGATAGAAGCAGCCCAACTAAGTCTCTTCCTATTTTGTCCATTTCCCGCTTCGGCCTCGTCCCAAGATTCCAGCTCTGCAATCGCAGCCGCCGCTAGGCGTTCGCGTAGATCGACGTTTGACCAGAGGCGCCTGATCCATGCGCTCGGCCCGGTGCCTGTCATCCAGTCATGGAGATGCAACATCATCTCGGATTCTTCGATGTCGTCTAAAGGAGAGAGACCAAAATCCCGGAAGAGGTGATGGAGGCGTTGACGATCCGCGTCACGCACGAGCGCCTGCGAGAGCGCGTAACTAACGTACTTCCAGCTGTTAACCTGCCGAGCAGTTGGCCTGCCCAACTCGAAGTCGTGTTCGGTGAGCCACTGGTTTAGTTCACGCCAAAACGGTCGGGTGTAGCGAGCCTTGTTTCGCAAAAGTCCCTGGAGGTGAACATCTTCCACCCCAAGTACCTCGAATAGCCTCTCGTAGTAATTGGTCGCTGAGAATTGCGTGTCGGCACGCATTTTCTCGGCTGCCAGCGACAGGGCTGCCAGGAGACCGGTAAACGGGGGAGGGGTTTGCCGACCCCTGCGGATCCAGTTCCTCAATCTTTTGGTGTGCCATGAATAGGGATTCACGGGGTTCGCTAAAAGCGTTTCCTCGACGGCAACGGCTATGAAATCGTCGAGGTCCTTCGGCTCGATTCCGAGTTGACGCGAAACTTCAGCGGCGACGTCCTCCTCGAGGTCAACGTAGACCGGCTTCATTGCGAAACGACCGTCGAAGAGGACGTCATTTAGGGCTTCGTTGAGAAGCTCGTAGTCTTCGAAGTCATGCACCTTGGATTGCCCTCATAAACCGAAAAGCGCTCAAGGGCATACCCTTGAAGATCATTACGCGAGCGTCGCAATGCTCTACCAAGCGGTTATTTTACAAGAGTTAACTCGTTGGCAAACGTGGAAATCCTGAACTCTCGGCCTAGTCGAGTGCGCGCACGCCGTAATTTGATGGATGCGTGGATGTGGACGCTCAATGTGCAGCGAATTACACTCTCGCGATCCTAAGAAAGGCTTGCCGATTCATCGAGAGGGATTCCCGATATCATAGGATACTGCGGGTGTCCGGCCGACCAGCACGAGACTCCATAATCACGACGCGCGCCAACGTATTAATGCTTCAAAATCGATGCATTAAACCCGAATTCGGTCTTTGTGTCGCGATTTCGATACACTAAACTACCATCGATTGGAGACCGTTATGGCTCGAAAAGAAAAATCCACGCAGAATTCAGAGCATCGCTGGGAAGGCTTGCAAGAGATCGACCGTGCCATCTCCGAAAATCGCCTCACGTCATACTCTTGGAAGAAGGCCTGGGCCGACCCGTGGGGCAGGGTCAAGCTCATCGCAATCTTCGTTGCGCTGGCTGCTTTTGTCGTGTTCGTAATCGTCAACGATGTAATCCTCTAAGGGCGCCGCCACTCCTTTATTGCATCTGCCGCCTCCTCGCTCGCGCCCGTGGCGCCTTCTGTTTGGCCATCAAGGTAGCCTCTCAAGGTTCCGATCCGCCCGCGACCTTGCCGACGAACCCGCTCGACCTCATCCGTGATGTCAGACCGATCAGGAGCATCGGGCATTGAGGGACCACTCGTAGAACCTACAGTTCCCCTAGCTCGCACCTGCCCAGCGCTTCCGATCCCGGGGCGGCTGACAGGAGCGAAGTCCGGCAGCGAAAGGTCGGCTTCGATGTCGTCTTGCAGGCGATCAGCATAGCTTTCAACAAACCGCGATTGCAGCTGCTGGCCGCGCGCACTCATCTGGAACTCGATGTCGTCGAAGCGCACCGGCCCGTAATAGTCGCGATTGGCTTCGATCTCGGCCATGCCCCATTCGCGATAGGCCTGGCTCAGGTTCAGCGTGCCTGCGGCGCTGTTAGCCTCGTGCCAGCTGGCCTGATTCTCGAGGCGGCTGGCCATCTCTTCGGCCCGACGCGCCTCTCGCGTATAGCTCTCGGCTTCGGTCAGCGATCGGCTGAGACCCGACGAGCTGGTCGATACCTGCGATACCGAGCTCGAGCTCGTCTCGCGCAGGAAACCTTCACGCGTGTTCGACCAGTTGCGGCTATCCGAAAGCTGCCGCAGCGTTCCCATGATCCTGCCGCGGTCTTCCGAGGCGATGCCGATATCGCTGTCTGTCCAGCTCTGATTTCGGCCTCCCCTGACGCCAAGTTGAGCAGTACCAGGGCTTCTTTCTCCCTTGAGACCCAAAGATGCATCGCCGTTGAGAAACCATGAAACCGTGATGTCGTCAGACGCGCGCCGGGACAGCCCGAACTGCCGCTGGAGCGTCCTCGAGGCATTGTCGACTTCGCTGAATGCCGTGCCGATGCTGTCGTTCGTGCCGACGCCGCTGACCGTGTCGGAGCTCTGACCCTGGCTGTAGGCGTTGCGGATCTCGCTGAACCGGGTGAGCGCAGAGCTCGTCGATTGCTGGGCGAGATTGGCATAGGTCTCGCTCTGCGTCCGGCTCTGGCTCGCCATCGTTCCGAGCCGGCCGGTGAAGTCCTGCCCCAGCGTCGGCGTGAACGGATAGCTTGAATTCGGGACTGCAGCGAACTCGCCATCGGGGAAGCTGGTCGTCTGCGTGCCGCTGTCGCTGAAACCGCGCGTCTGTGCCGCGCCATAGGCGATGTTGGGTGCAAGATTGCCCTGCGCAAACTGGCGGGAAAACACCGTCGAATTGTCGATATTCGAATTACCCAGCGAGACATTGCCGGTGCTCGCTTCGCGCGAGGCTTCCTCGGCCGCGTTCTGGCTCGGGTTAAGGTAGCTCGTTGCCTGGCCCGAGATCGCCAGCGCACCACGCGCCACCCCGCCGGCAAGGAAGGGGATCGAAGCGACGAGATAGCCTGCCAAGATGCCGATATCGCTGTTGACGTCGCTCATGCCGGCAAAGGTCGCCAAGCTGAGGCCCGTGCTGCCGCCAGCAGCCGCGACATCGCCTGCACCTTTGAACATCAGGATCATGTGCAGGATGACGAAGAGCGGTCCCCACGCGGCAAGGTAGAAGAAGCCGGTGACATAGCCTCGGAGCGCAATTGGTCCGGTTCGTGGCATCAAGAACAGCGGAAACAGGACAGGAAACAGCGCGTAGAACACCACTGTCAGCACGACATTGAGGATCGGGACCCATTTCATCGCGTTGTGCGCGATCGAGGAATAGGTCCGCTCGGTCTGAATATCGGCCCGGGTCTGGGCGAAGACGTCAATGCTGCCGGTGCCACTCGCCCCTGCAAAGCCGTGCATGGCCTGGTTCATGGCATTGATCGTCAGCACCTGGCGGAAGATGTCGCTCGCGCTGCGCGAGACGCCGGTGAGATACTGATAGGCAATCGGGAGGTCGGCCATGAGCTTGGCCTTGGCGAGCGCTTCGGTCTGGCGCGGATAGAGTTGGCGGCCGGCGACTAGCGTCATCTCGTCGATAAGGCTCGCCCACTGCCCCGAAAGCGCGGTGTAAGCCTCGCGGCAGGTTATGATCGAGGCCGTCACGCTGTCGTCGGCCTGCCGGGTCAGGAATTTCTGCGCGCGCGCCGCGCTACCCGGTGCGATCGTTGCCCAGATATCATCGCTCTCGGACAGCTCCTTCATCGAGTAGCGGCCAAGCAGCAAATCGTAGAATACGCATTGCCGGACATGCTCGTCGAAGTTCGCGGCAAACTCCGGATCGGAAATCCGCAAAGTTCGCGTCGATTCAAGCAGCCGCGCGCCGTAGATCATGCCGTTCTTCGAGTAGTTGAGGTCGTCGGGCAGGCCAAAGACGAGCTCGGCAGAGCGGGTCAGATAGTCCCCCGCTTGGCTGGTGAAACTTGCCATCAGGGCAAGCCCGAGCGGGACATTGGCCACCGTTGCCGGTGCAAGGCTGGGATTGACCCGGTCGGTCACATGGACGTCCATGCGCGGCACCATCAGGCACATGTAGATGAGCGTCGCCCCGAGGAACCAGTTGAGCCAGGCGCGCCAGTCCTGGTTGAACGCGACCACTATGACCGCGAGCACCATGCCCATCACCAGCGCGACCTGGATCAGGCTCTTGTAGCCGCCCGCACCGGTCCAGGCGGCAACGGCGTTGAGGACATTGACGATGTACTCGCCGCCGCCGACCGTGAAAATCTCGACCATGCTGCCTGACCCTTATGGAACGATGGAGCGGGACTGCATCCCGCGCGACCAGTCGAGCGCGGCGGCCATCGACGGCGACATCGAGGCGGCGAGCATGTTCTCGATCATCGCGGTCTTCTCGATGATCTGCATGATCGCGGAGACCCGCGCCTGTCCGGTCGCTTGCCGCTTGGCGAGGCTCGATCGCACCTCGGCGACCTGAGCGCGCCAAATCGCGAGTTTCGCTTCATCGGCCGCAATGAAGCTCGCCATCGAGCGTCCGGCCTCTGCGGTGATGCGTTCGAGGATGGCATAGAGGAGATCGATGCTGGCGATCTCGGCCAGCGTGTCGCGGTCGTCGGTTGCCATCCCGCGACCATAGGCCGCCTGAACGGTGAGTATCTTGTAGAGCGGCACCGATGCCACCTGAAGCAGCTCCTTCTCCTCGTCGCCGATCGCGGTATCGCTGCGAATGGCCTCGACCATGCTGCCGATGAGCCGGGCAACGCGCGGCCGGATAGCCTCTGCGCTCGACAAGCTCATCTGCTGGAAAGTGGGGTTGAGGCACTGGTCGGGCTCGTCGCACTGCAACACCCGCACCGATTGGCCCTGTGTCCCGTCGAGCAGCGCAGTGACAAGCGTCGAGGAGGCGTCGCCGGCGAAAGGCACGAACTTGCCCGGCTCGTCGTCGCGGGGCGGCACATAGATCACCGTGCCGATGAGCGTCATCGCATACTCGGCAAGATCGCGGTCGAATGTGCCACCGGGGTTGAAGAAGGCGCTCTGCTTAAGGACATGCCAGGTGTAATTGCGCGGCACACCGGGATTGACGTCGGCATAGTCGGCGCCGGCACCCTCATTGGTCGAGGCGCGCTGGCCGCGCGTCCCGCAGCCGTGTTTGGCGGCGGCATAGTCGGTAAAGATACCTTCGGAATTGCCGATCGCTTCGCAGATCGCCTTGTCGGCGAGATCACCCTTGGGCCAGACGCCGCCGACCAGCCCCTGCGCCATCTCGCAGGAGTTGATCGAGAGATTGTTCATGAGCTGCGCCTTCTGGCTGAACTCCTGCATGATCTTCGAGCACTCGGGGCAGACGGTATCGATCGCGAGGCTGAAGGCGAACCCCACCGCATTGTTCGCGACGGCCTTCAAGAGCGCGACCATCTCGCTCGCGTTGATGAAGGAGAAGGACCCGGCGAAGATATCGATACCGCCGCAACCAGCGCGGGCACGCGGCAGCTGGAGATTGGCGATGTTGGTCGTCTTCTGCGGGAAGCGCGTCCAGACGTTTCCAAGGCTGTAGTAGCCCGCCGACTGGCCTTCGAACGCGCTCGGCCCAGTGACATTGGCCGCCGCGCCCATGTCGTCCATGAAACGGTCCATGCTGTCGCCGACATTTGCGGCGACAGGCGACGCGACCATGCTGGCAGCAGCTATGCTGAGCGTCGCATTGCGAATGCTAGTAATCATGTCCGGCTTCCTTCGAGGTGAGGAGGTAGATGCGGTCCTGCAGCTCGTCGGCCGAAAGCACGCCATATCCGATCGGGATCGGGCGCCTGGCCACGCTGTCCCACAGTACGAGCGCCGGGGTAATGCCGGGTTCGAGCCCCATGCGCGGCCGCTGCCCACTTTCGACCTTGTAGTCGGGGAAGTGCCGGGACGGTCCGCCATCGGTCGAGATCGCCCGGACCGTGATATGCCAGCGGTCGGCCACCGAGCGCACGATCGGGCTCATCACTTCGCAGGCGCCGCAGGTCTGGGCGAAGAAGTAGAACAGTCCATAGCGTTCGGAGAGCCTGGCCATCACCGCGTCGCGGTCGGCAGCGCGCGCGTCCTGCCATTGCTTCTTGGCGAGCGCGCCGACCGGTCGTTCTAGCGTGTAGTCGAGCTCGGGATCCTGCCAGATCGCGCGCTGCCAGACATCGGAGAACAGCGAAGCCCGGTCGAGCTGGGCACGCTGGAAGCGGATATAGGCGGTTACGTTTTCCGGCGTCGGATAGAGGATCGCGCGCGCTTTGAGTTCGCGCAGTTCTCCCGTAACCGCGTCGAGTTCTTGCGTGGCGGTTACCTGGGCCGGAGGCTGCGCCATCTGCGGCTCCTCTGCCGGCACCGGCTTTACGCAATAGAACCAGTAGCCGAGCCTGCGCTGCTCGCAGTAGAGGATGTCTGCCGAGGCAGCTGGCTCTGCCTGGCGCGCTTCCTGGGCAACTGCCCGAACGGGAAGCAGTGCAGCGAGGCACATGGCCAGTGCTGGGAGGGCCAGCACTGGCGGTGATTGGCGGCGCGTCATTGGCCACTCCTTGCGTAATAGTCCTCGATTTTCTGCTGGATGAGGATGCTGGTCTCGAGCTCGTCGGGAAGCCGCGCAGCCTCGGTGAACTCGGCATAGACCTCGCTGAAATCCATCTGGCTGAGGTCGAGCCGGGCGAATTCGTCGAGCGTGAACCCCTCGCACTGCTCTTCCTTGGGCTTGTCCCAGGGCTTGGGCAGTTGGCGGCGGCCCTGTTCCTGCAGGATCCGCGAGAGCTTGCTCTCGAAACAGCAGTAGACCTTCTTCTTGGTCAGGCAGACGCCGAGGAACTTGTCCGAGCAATAGGTCCCCACATAGGCGCACAGCCCTTGCGCATCGCGTTCGTGGAGCAGCACTTCCTCGCGGTTGCAGCCGAGCGCGACCAAGAGGCTGATGCCGGGGATGAGCGGGAAACCCTTGCCCTTGCAGCAGTTGAGCACGCCGAAAACCTTGGAGGAGCAGGTGTTGCGCGTGCCGCGGAACAGCGTCAGCGTCTCGGGATCGAACTGGCCGCGGGCCTCGTCCATCGCATGGAGCGCGGTGACAGCATCCTTGAACTCGTCGTTCGCGGTGCGCTCGATCGTCTCGCAGCTGCCATCGATGCAATAGACATCGCCGTCGCAGACATACTGGGTGGAGCTGTCGTTCCCGGGAAGCGGGCACTCGTAGATGCGCTCCCAGGTCTCGCAGGGAGTTTCGTCAGTGAGGCATTCCTCGCGGACAAAGCGGCAGGTTCCCTGGCTTTCGATGTCGGAGCAGTCGGTCGCCGCTTCGCGCGCGATGCAGGTGTAGCTGCGTTGCCATTCCCAGCAGGGCCTGGTGACAGAGACGCCGTCGACCACGCGGGTCTGCGGATCGGTATCGGTGCAGATTTCGGCGTCCAGCGTGCAATCGCTATTGCCCGCGAAACCTGTGCATTGGCTTTCGTCCGGGGTCGTCGTGACGGTTGTCGCGGCGGTTATGCGGTAGGGCGTCTGACCTGCGACCTGTTCGTCGCAGGTCAGTTCGGTAAGCGGATCACCGGGCTCGGTGCACCACTTGCGACCGCCGGACCAACCCCACTGCAAGCAAGGACCGTCCCGGTGTCCGGTCACCCGGCAAAGAGCGCCCGAGAACTCTTCGCAATCCGGCTCACCTGACAGGTTGAAGCTGCCCAATGGGCTGCAAAGGTAATGATACTGCAGTTGCTGGCTGACCGTGGCCACGAGCGGCACCGTGCATTGGCCAACCGACTGGTCGATCCGTGTCCCCGTATTGCAGGTCGCCGTATAAGTGCCCGCTGACCCCGAGCCAGGCGGCAGCGGAACGCAGGCCCCTTGGCTGCCCGAAATTGCCATGCCGCTGGTGTAGTCGAGCGGCGTCTCGTTGATCGCGAGACTGCGCGCGATCACCTCCTCGATCTCGTTCGGCTCGAACCGTGCGCGATTGGCCATGCTGTCGCGGATGGTTCGCATCGGCGTGCTGGTCGTCGCGGCACTCCGCCCGCGAGCCTCGATCTGGTCGGGATCGCGCGATAAATCCTGCAGGTCGCGCGTCGCCTGCGGATCGAAATTGGGAACGCGCGCTGCGTCGGGATTGGTCGTTGCGGCATCGCGCGCTTCGCCCAGCAGCTCGGTGGCAAAGTCCTTGCCGTCAGCCCGGGCTTTATCGCGGTTCTGAGCGTGAAGTGACGACGCGCAGGTCAAGGTGATGATAGCGGCGAAGAGACTGGCGAGGGTTTTGCCGGTCATGGCCGTTCCTCCCTGGTGAGCTGGCGCAGATGGAGGCGGGCAAGCTCGGCACCCGGACCCTTGCCCGAGGCAAAGGTCTCGAGGACTTCGCCCACGCTGATGTTCCCGGCGATGCGGTCGTGCGGCGGCACTTCACTGGTGCAATCGAACCCGTCGCATGGGCTGAACTCGGTGCTCAGCATGACGAAGCTCGGCGCGGCCTCGATGTTGAAGGCACGGAACAGCCGCGGATCGATGCCGAGCGAACCGGCCGCGTCGCGGTTGCTCCAGATCGCAGCAAGGCGCTTTTTGAACGCCTCGCTGTTTCCTTGCGGGAAGCCGCGCAGCACGGTGACGCCGCCCGCCTTGGTCATGTCGTGGACCAGTGCTTTCAGCGCCTCGGGCGGCATCGACAGGCTGGCAAAGGCAATGAAGCGCGGGGCTCCCCCGAGCGATGCCTTCTCGGCGGCGGCTTGCCCTGCGATCATCGCGTCGAAGTCGAGGACGGCGTCGGTCTCGATTGCCTCGATGCTGTCGGCATAGGCTGCGCGATTGGCCTGCGCTTGGGTTTGGATGGCCTGTGCGTCCTCGGTCAGTGCCTCGGCGCGTTGGCGGACATTGGTGCTGAGCGCCTGCGCATCATCGGCATGTTCGGCCGCACGCTCGCGGATCGCTTCGAGGTCGATGCCTTCGGGCGCGCTCTGGGCGAGAGCGAGGCCACCGAGGGTGACGGCAAGGCCGACGGACAAAAGGAAGAGGTACTTGTTCATAGCGCGCAGCAGTTCCGCTTGCGCCAGACGAGGTATCCCATGTCTTCGCCGATGGCGGGGATGACCTGTCCTGCGACTTGAAAGGTGGTGGAGGCACCGATGGGCGGGCAGGCGTAACGGCCCGAGGTCGCCGGGTTGGGGTTGGTGGCCTGGAAACGGTATTGCTGCTTGCGCATCACCGGCATCAAATATTTGCCGCACAGGCCCTTGGACCCCATCGTTCCCCACGAGACGAGTTCGCGGTGGAGCTTGTAGGCAAAGCGCGAAAGCACAAGCCGCGAAGCCTGGACGTGCCCGATGGAGGCCGAGACATTGCCGTTCATCGGGTACATCGACCCCTGGCAGCCCGCGCACCAGAACATCTCGTCGATCGGCAGCTTCGCGGTCGAGGCGACGCAGTCGGCCGCACAGGCGGCGAGCGCCAGCGGGTTGGCGAAGAGCACGGCCTCGGGGTTGATGATCGCGGTGAGCTCGGAATCCTGCCACAGCGGATCGATTTCGGAGATGTAGAGAATGTCGATCGAGCCCGATTCCAGGCACAGGAAATCGGCGACGATCTCCATCCAGTAGATCAGCGGATAGGCATACCAGTGGACATGCCAGCTCGAATAATACTGGCTCGCGCCGCCTACCGCCGAGGGACCCGAGATCGAGCGGAAGCCAATATCGAAACCGGGATCGAGTTTCATGCCGCCGAGGTTGACGAAGCACCACGGCTTCATGCTGACATCGGCAAGCCGCACCGGCTCCCAGAAGCCCATCGCGATCCCGGGCCTCAGACCGCACAGGCACACCGGCAGATCGGGGTTGTCGGGATCGGGCCGGCTCGACGGCCAGATGTCCAGCCCGCCGATCGAGATCGGGAACAGGCACGACCAGCAGATGTCGGTGATCGGGTTCACAAAGCTGCCGGTGCAGCGGCCGGGACCGGCATCGGCCATGGCGGGCGTCGCGGTCGCGAGACCAAGAACAGCCGCCAGCAAGAGTGCCAATTTTCGTAAGCGTGTCATTGGGCGGGCTTCCTTTTCGGTGGCAGCGCGATTTCGCTGAGCTCGAGCAGGCGGCCCTGCTGGCGCACGCGTGCGGGCACCGACCTGATCCCGAACCTTTCCGTGAGCTTGCCGCCCTGGTCGAAATAGAAGCGGCGCTGGCGAGCCTTCATCAGCTCGAGCGGCGCGCCCTTTACCAGGATCAGCTTGGCATTGGCGTCCTGTTTCAGCGCCCAGGCGAGCTGGTCGGGATCGTCGCCGTCGAGGAACAGAAGATCAGCGCGAAGGCCGACGCTGTCGAGCGGATTGACCCTCGTGCCAGCGGCATGGATCAGCTCGCCTTTTGCGCCGCGGATATCGGCAGCGAGCGTGATCGTCGGATCGAAGTGCCAGCGCCGGGCTTCGCTGGCCCGGACTATCCCGGCGACGGGGTCGGGCCGGTTCACCCGCGCGATCGTGCGGCGCTTCAGGTCTTCATTGAGCCGCGCGGTCTCGCCCGAACGTTCCATCTGCGTCAGGCGCGAATGGATCTGCTCGAGGAGGTCGCGCTCGATCACGGGAAACACCGTGCCGCGCTGGCCAAAGTCACGCGCCAGTACCTCGGCAGGGCAGAGCAGGACTGGAAGCAGGGCTGCAGGGAGGATGAGCTTGCTCACAGGATCGCCCTCCCGCTGCCAAGGATCTGGCCGCGGCAGACGAAGCCGATCTCGGCGTAGCGGCTGTCGAGACCGCGGGGATGGCTGGTCCCGGTGTAGAAGCAGCCGTCGGGGATCGGTCCTTCGGGGCCTTCGTGTAGCGCAATGCCGAGACGAGTCTCATCGAGCCGCGCGGCAATCTTGCGGCCATTGATGAAGACCTCGTGACCGCGGTGGCTCACGACATCGCCCGGCACGCCGAGCACCCGTTTGCCGAAGAGCTGCGCGCCTTTCCCGAAATGCACTTCGACGAGTCTGCTTGGCGGCGGCTCGAAGAAGATCAGGCTGCCGCGCCCGATCCGCGCGTGCTTGTCCAGCCAGAAAGCCCAGTTGGGCAGGCTCGGGCTGGCATTGATGAGGAAGGCATGGTCTTTCGCGAAGGCGTCGACCGCGCCCCATCCGAGCGGCAACAACACCAGCGCGGTCAGGACCAAGGGCCGTTTGATCGTGCGAACAAGGCGAGAGGCAAAGTGCGTCACTGACCGCCTCCCTGCTCAAGTTGGCGAACGATCCGTGCGCGCAGTTCATCGGTAGCATCGGGAGCATCGCCCGCGAGCACCGCTTCGCCGACCAGCACCACGCGGCCATCGGTGCCCATTTCTGCAACGGCGCGTTCGGAGGCCTGGAGGAAAGCGAGCACGCGCGCCTGGCTGGCTTCGGGATCCTGTTGCTCGCGCGCTTCAGCATCGACGAAACCCGCGATGGTCTCGGCAAGCCGGACAGTGACGATCTGCTGGCGCGGCTCGATCAGCTCGCGGCTGACCCAGGCCGCCCAGAGCAGTGCGGCCACGAGCGCGAGCACGCCAAGAACTCTCAGCAAGAGCGGACGATTGAAGGATGGTAATCTGCGCGTGTCAGTCACGGTTTTCCTCCCGGGCCGGATGGTTGTCGAGATCGGCCGCGAGCCGCCTGAGGAAGCGCGGCATGCGAAGCAGCGTGATCGCGCCTGTCAGCACGAGGAAGCAGCCCTTGAGGTCCTGGCTGAAAAGGCTGCGGCGCATGGCACCCGCCTCGAGGTAGCGGTCCGACAGATTGGCGAGCTGGGTGAAGAGGCCGGCAAGGTCCCAGCCTGCAACGAACAGGAACAGCGCGAGCGGCAATCCCAGCACGATCAGGAGCGAAGTTACGGCAAAGCGTGCGGTCTCGATGAGGACGAAGCAGGTCCCTTGCAGGACTGGCATCAGGCTGCGGAGATTGGCCGGAGGGGTCCGGTCGGCGAGATGCGAGACCATCATTGCCCGCCTCCCGCCACGATGCGGATGGCATCGGCGAGGCTGTGCCCGCGCCGCTCGCAGTCCTGGATCGCGGCATAGGTGTCGGGATCGGAGGAGTAGATTGTCGCCGAGAAGGGATCGAGCACGAGCCGGCCGACCGCCTCGGTCTCGGGACCCTTGATGAAGACCTCGCTGTACTCGGTCCCCGAACGCTTGAGGCTGCGGATCAGCGTTTCGGTACGGTCGTCCATGTCGAGCCGCGCGTTCGCCCTGAAATCGGCGATCGTCTCGGCCTTCTGCTGAAGCACCAGCATCCAGTCGCTGTTCTCGAGCGCGGCGCGCGCGCCATCGGACTTGTAATAGTCATTGAGGGACTGGGTCGCGGTCGCGAGCGCGCCGCCATATTTGCGCGCGGTGCGGGCATAGGTCTCGACAAACTCGCCCATCGACCCGCCCTTGAGCATGGCCCAGGCCTCGTCGATCAGCAGCAGCTTCTTGGTTGCTCGCGACGAGCGCGTCATCGCCTGGCTGGTCATGAACATGATCGCCGAGAGGACGACGCTGCGCAGTTCCTCACGGGACGCGAGATCGCTCATCTCGAAGACGGTAAAATCATCGTCGAGTGCAAAGCTCGCCTTGCCTGCAAAGAACCCCCCGTAGCTGCCGCCGCGGCAGAAGGGCGCAATCGCGGTGGCGAGATCGCGGCCGGCTTCGCTTTCCGATCCATGGAGCGCATGCGCGACATCATCGACCGATGCGCCGCTGCCGAGTGCCTCCCAGGTCGCGTTCACCGCCCGGTCGATAAGGCCGCGTTCGGTATCGCTCGGCGCGGTGCCGGGACGCGCCATCTGGCCGACGATCGCCTTGATCATGGCAAAGCAGTCGAGACGGTAGTCTTCGTCTTCGTGCGCGCGGGCATCGTCGACCATCGAGAAGGGATTGAGCGAGAAGCCGGAGGCGAGCGTGAACTCGACGAAGCGTCCGCCCTGCAGCTTGACCGAATGCTCGAAGCTGCGCCCGTCGTCGATCACCACGACCTTGGCGCCTGCGCCGCGCAGGGCGGCGCAGAGTTCCTGCAGCAGCACTGACTTGCCTGAGCCCGACTTGCCGCAGATCGCGATATTGTGATTGCCGGCAGAGTTTTCGAACGGTGACCACCAGAAGGGCTGGCCGCGGCGGCCAACGAGCAGGAGGTGCGGGATCACGCCGCCAAGATATTCCCCCTGCATCGGCGCGATATGCGCTGCCGTCGTCGAGAGCATGGTCTTGAGGCGCTTCAACCGCGCCATGTCGTCGGCGAGGCCATCGGCGAGGCTCAGGGGAAACGCAGCAACGAGGCCCTGCAGCTGGAGGAAGCGCTCGTCGGCAAGGTCCCAGCCCGCTGCCTTGTAGATCGCCTTGATGATGCGTTCGTGCGCGTCGCCCTGGCCGAGCGGCGAGATGCTGGTAAGCCCGTAGAACAGCTTGACGAGCTTCTTGCCGGCCTGGAGTTCGGCCTGGACGTGGCGCCATTCGGCCGACTGTTCGGCGAGCTTGGGCAAGAAACGCGCGCTCTTGGTCTGGCTGAGGCTGGTCGTGCGCATGAACTTGAAGCCCGCGCGCGCCGAGGCGGCTTCCTGGTCGGGATAGACCAGGCACAGCATGGTCGCCGTCGGACAGGGGAAGCGCAGTTTGTCGGTGAACATGTCGCCGATGAGCCGCGCGCATTCCCAAGGCGCCCAGCGCTCAGGGGTAGAGCGAACGGCATAGTGCCGCACGTCGAAATGATCGGGATAGCATTCGCCGACTTCGGGATTGCCCTCTTCGTCGCGGCCCGTCTCGCGAAAGCGCTCGGTCCTGAGGATCAGGCGATCGTCGCCGACCTCGAGCTCGATGTCGCGGCGGATCGCCTGGACATCGAGCGTGTCGTGCGGGTTCCACGCATGGATGTCGGACTCGTGCGCGGTGGTCGGCGAGGTGAGCTCGTCGATCAGCGCCAGCAATCCGCCCGGACGCAGCTCTTGCGCGTGGAGTCCGAGCGAATGGAGCATGCCCATCAGCCCTTCGCGGCATTCGGAGAGTTCGGCGTCGGTCACGCTGCCGGGCACCGGCACGCCGAGCGAGACGATCAGCCGGACGTTGCGGGCATGGAAGGGCGCATGCGCCGAGCCCGAATTCCAGACGAGATCGTAAAGACGCCTGGTGCGCGCCCTGGCGATGGCCTCGTAAATGCCGCCTTGCTCGTAGCGCGGAGCGAACCAGGGGCCGACAACGCTGCCGATCCGCGGAGATGCGAAGTTCAGGACCTGGAGGCAGGCGCCCTGCGGCAGGCCTTCGGAGAAGAACTGCCCGAGGATCTCGCCGGTCCGTTCGTCGGCCCCGATCAGCGGGGTGACTTCGAGCACGAAGCCCTTCGAGCGGGCGTTACGGTAGAGCTTCGCCCCCTCGTCATAGACCCGGTAGGGCAGCCAATCCGAGAGCATGTCGAGCCCGAAATGCGCCTGCGGCTTCTCAGGCCGAGCTGTGTCTGCAAACAGGCCCCGCGAGAGTGCGTCGCGCGCGGCAGCAAGGGATAGCGTCACTGGCTCTCTCCTTCTTGTGTTTCAGGGTGGGGGACCGGCTCGCGGGGAGGGGAAAACGAGCCAGGTCCCCCGGGTTCCGGCGCGTCAGCGCCGGGCATCGCCGGAACGGGCTGCGAGGGGATGAACAGCTGTTCCGGCAATGTGTCTGTCGCTTGGAAATCGGGTGCGGCGTTGCCCTCGCGCGTCGCGGCAATGGTCGATGCCAGCGAGCGCAGGACTTCGCGGCGGCCCTGCGGGGCGCGCCAGCCTGTCCCTGCCTGTTCGGGCAGTGTCAGGTGAACGACGCGCGCCTCATGGTCGCGGCCCGCCGCGTCACGGTAGGGCGTCAACACGACCTGCAGGCGGCGTACCGCTTCGCCGTTCGGGGTCACCGTCCGCTGCGCCTCAGACGTGTCGGCCTTTTCGATGCCAGTCGCCCCGGCATCGATCGCGGAGGTGGGCGCGCAGGTCCCTTCGGGAGCGCGGCAGGCAAAGCTGCCTTTGACGTTGCCGCCAAGGCTGGCGCAGCCACTGGCCAAAAGGAGCGGCGCAGCGAGCACCGCGGCGCGACGGATCGGGAGCCGGCTCATTGCGCCTCTCCCTTGCCCTCGGCGACGAAGCGGCGGATCGCCGCGGCGTCGCGGTAACCATGAAGCACCGCCCCATCGCGGGCGCGCACGATGACCGGAGTTCCGGCAAACCCGTTGGCCTTTGCGAAGGCTTCGTTGGCATCGAGCGCCTTGGCTTGCCCACAGGTTTTGGCACTCGCCGGAGCCTGGCCGGCATAGGCCGCATGGAGCGCCTTTGCCGGGTCCTTGGCGCACAGCACCGCCTCGGAGATCCTGCGGCTCGCCGCGCCGAAGATCGAGATCGGCCGCTCTTCGATCATAACCTTGGCCTTGGCGAGTTCAGCGGTCAGGCGTTGGCAGTAGCCGCACTGGAAATCCGAGAAGACGACCAGGCGTTCGCCCTTGGGGTTGCCCCAGTGGATCGCGCCGGCAACCGGAAGCGACGAGAGGTCGACATGGTCGGCGGCTGCCTGGACAGGCGCTTCGTCGCGTCCCGCCGGCGCGTCGCTGGCTACGCGCGCCGCACCGGCCGCGAGCAGGTCGGGATTGAGTTCAAGCAGGCGGGCGGCGGTCACGTCGCGCCGCTCTTCCATGTCATAGAGTCGGCCCACGAACAGGTAGCGGGCGGTCTCGTCGATGTAGAACAGCGTGTCGCCCGAGACGACTTCGCACCAGGGGCCGAGCGTATCGCAACTGATCGCGTCGATCGGAGTCTTGGGCAGCCGCAGTTTCAGTGCCTGCGCGACATCGCTGGCCATCCCGGCAGCGCTCGCAGGCATCGCGGTGACGGCAGAGACGCCGAGCGTCAGCACGGCAGCGGCGCTCGAAAGGGCAAGGGCAAGGTGAGCGGCGCGGGCCTTCAGGCTTGGCGGCGAGTCATTGTAGTTCATTTGGAGGGGCTCCTGACGTGGACGCCGTCGAGAAAGACGATCTCGACCTCGATGCCGGTCGGCATCTCGACGACAGGTTGGTATTGTTCGGCGCGTTCAATGAGGTATCGGCTGACGGTGTCGGCAGCCTCGCCGGCACCCTGGCCAAAGCCACCGCCGAGGATGTCGGTCGGCGACAGCGCCTCGCGCTGACCGTTGGCCCCGACCTGGTCGGTGAAGATGCCGTTGGCGTTGGCGGAAAATCCGCGCCCGAAGCCGCCAACGATCCCGGCCAGCAGTGCCTGGCTGACAAGGCTGCCTTCGCGGCTGACCACGCGGCCACGCACACCCGACTTTCCGGCAAAGGAGATGAACCCCTTGACCTCGCTGACCGCGAAGCGGCCACCGGGCTGCGCGCAGGTCATGCGCACCAGCTTGACGTAGACCTTCTCGGCCGAGAGATCGCCGCGCGCCGCGCCATTGACGAGGCAGCCGGTAATGTCGGTGGTGAGGAGCTTGTTGCCGCGCATGACAGAGCGGGCCGGGCCGGTGATCCGAAGCACCACGGGAAGCGGATCGCTCTGGCTGGCAACGCCGGTCGACGCATCGACACCCACGATGACCGTTGCCGGTGCATAGCTGTTGGGCGGAAGGTAATCGCGGCTCGCTTCGAGCAGCAAGGTTGGCGCAGTCTCAGCCGCACGCGGCTTGCCGTCCTTGCCCGGCTCAGGGCTGAAACTCATCAGGCTGAGCTGTCCGCCCTGCGCTTCCGGCGCTCCTTGCGGTGGCTGGACAGCCCCGCCCGTGCCGACGCCGGGACCATAGGCCGGTGGCGGGGGCAGCGGCGGAGCGGCGGCCGGCGCCTTCGCAGCGTCGCTGAGCTGTGACCGGAGATTGGCATTCTCGGCCGAGATCGCGTCGATCGCCGCCTGGCCGTCGGAGCGCATCTGCGCGTTCTCGCTGCGCAGGGCTTCGAGTTCCTGCTCGATCTCGGGGCGCGGCAGCTGGGCCTGCTGCAGATCCTTGATCGCGCGGCCCTGTGCATCGAGCCGGTTACCGTAGCTCGCGACGAACTCGCGCTGCGAGAGGTTGCGATTGACGAGGCCGCCGGTGTCGATTGTCGCTGCACCATTGGCATCCGTGCCAGCCTCGTCGCCGTCGCCGCCGAAGATGAACATCCCGCCGCCGATGAGCGCGATGGCCCCGATCCCGGCGAGCAGCATTTTCTGGCGCTGCGCGATCTGCGAATTGAGGGTGCGCCGTCCGCTTTCACGCGCTTCGGGCGAGCCTGGCAGAGGCCTCTTTTCGGCATCCTTCTGTGTTGCCTCGGCCATCAGTCGAGCCCTCCCTTGGCAAAGACAAGGAAGGCACTGGTCGCTTCACCGGGAGCGAGTGCATCGCGGCCATAGGCAAAGGCGAGCGCGCCTGCGGGACCCTCGCGCTCGGAGCCAAGCGCAAGGCTCTCCTGGCCGAGGTTGCGCACGAGGAAGCGCTGTCCGGTGAGTTCATCGCCCTGGTATTCGGCGACCAGCTGGACCTCGATCCCGCCGGTGCGGCGCGGAACAGACAGTTCGGCGCGGGCGGTGAATCCGGGCAGGACGGCATCGCTCGCCATCGCCTCGATCAGGCGGATCGCAGCGTCCTCCGGCCCGGTCTCGGTCTCCCATTCGGTAGCCGCGGCTTTAGCGAGCGCGGGATTGGTGATGAAGAGCTGGGTCGCTTCCTCGCCGCCGAGGCGGCAGGCGAACTTGTAGACATAGCCCGCCTTGCTGGTCGCAAAGAAGCTGACCCGGGCAGCGGCAAATTGCGGGGGCACGGAGATATAGATGTCTCCGCGCACCGGCTCGTGCGTCACCTGGAAGTCGTTGTAGGGGAAGCCGCTCGCGATCTTCGAGACATTGGCAAAGCCGTCATCGATGAGCGCGATCCGGGTGAGTTCGCCGCGGGCGAGCTCGCAGTCGATGGTCGCGTCGTCGGCGGCCTCGATAAACTGGTCGGCATGCGCCGGGACAGGGGCGAGCGCGAAGGCGAGCACGGTGAGGCCGGTCAGCTTGAGCCCGGGATCAGGGCGCCTTGTCGCGCCGATCGCGAAACAGGCAAGGCCGGTTCCGGCAAGCGCGGCAGCGAGGGGAGATGGGAGAAGGCTCATTGGCCGGGTTCCTCCTTGTCGGTGGGAAGTTGTTCGAAGCCGGCGAGCGCGAGGCTGAGGCCACGCTTCGACCAGCGGAAACGGAAGGAGCGGCGCTGGCTCGCGATCACTTGCGCGCCGACGAAGGTCTTGAGCGTGCCGGTGACGGTCGAGGTCAGGGCCTTGGGGTCGACATGCATTTCCGCGATCACGAAGGCCTGGCTGATGTCCGAGCCGCGCTGTTCCTCGACGATTCTGACGAGCTCGGCCTTGAGGCGGCCGTGCGCGGCGGGATCGGCGAGCTTCAGGATGTTCGCCATCCAGTAGTCGAGGTTTTCGGGTGCCCGGTTGAGGAGCATCAGCGCCGTGTCGCGGGTGACGAGCTCGAGATAGGGCGCGTCGATCCCGCCGCTCGAAACGGTGATCCGCTCGGCGGTAATCGGCACCAGCACCACCTGCTCGTCGCGGGTGACCGCGGCGCCGAGGCTGACCAGCGTGGTCAGGCCCAGGACGCCTGCCAGCACGGCGAAGCGGTTGCGTTGCCGGAGGTAGGTCTGCGCCTGTTCGTGCGCGAATTCTGCTCGCATGGTTCGCCTCCTTCAGCCCGCCAACAGGCGGCAGTGGGAGGGCGGCGTGGCCTTCAACCCGAGAAAGCTCCCGGGCAGGTACCAGTACGCAGCATGCACCAGTGCCGAACCGGCGCCGCGTGCCTTTGCCTTCCGCAAGGCAAGCCAGGCCCCGGCGGCCAGGCCGATACCGATGAAGATATGCTGCGAGAGAATGCCCCAGGCGAAGGGAATAAGGATCCCTGCAAACTCGTCGATGGTCCAGAAGCCGATGAGCTCCGGGTCGTCGAGCCGCCGTGGAACGAGGTACCTGTCGGCCATGCCGCCCTCCTGTCGTGACCGGATCCGCTGATCAGATGACCGCGGTCACGACCGAGGTGACGATCGGAACGCCGGTACCGACACCGATCCCGACGCCGACCGGCACCGCGACCTGGCCGAGTGAGAAGCGCCCGGAGGCGAGACCGATCAGACCGCCCGCGAGGCTGAGCACGGTGATGATCTTGCCGCCCGAGCCTTCGAGGAAGTCGGTGAACTTGGTCAGCGCGGGATCGAAGGTGGTGTCGGCGCCGGCAAAGGCGGCACCGGCGCAGGCCAGTGCCACGCAGGCGGGAAGAACGTAGTCGCGGCCCCGTGCACGGTTGGGCGTGCGCTGTTGGACCGGAAGGGCAGTCTTGGTGGTCATGGATGGAACCTTTCGAGGGATTGAACATCAGCCAACGATGCGTTCGCTGTATGTTCTTTCCTCTCCCCGGAGCCGGGCTGTAGGAAATCGGGAACTGGATTTTGGGGCTGCTGCCCAAGCAAAAAGCGACATCTGGAGGTGCGCAAGCTGGGATTCGCGCAGGTTGATCGCGGATCAGCGCCAACTGTGCCGCGTTTGGCGAGGAGCGTGCCGCCATATGCGCGAACACGACCGGAATTCGCGCGAATCGCCGAAGGAAGCCGATTCGGTGGCTCCTCTATGTTCTGTAATTGTTCTTTTCGTTTTCCTACAGGCTTCCTTCGCGGTTAGCCGGTGAGTCGATCACCTCCAGAGATAAGGATTCGTCGATGACCAACATGGCGCTCTTTGCCGAACAACAGGTTCGCGCCGACCTTGCCCGGCTGCTTTTGGCTGCCGTCGAAGCCAGCGGCCGTGCACGCTGCGACATCGCGCGCAACGCGCAGATCCATAAAGATGCCTTGCGCCGGGTCCTCGCCGGCGAACGCTCGGCCAGCCTCGGAGAAGCCTTGCGCATTCTTGCCGCGTGCGGCGTCGCGCCGCACGCACACCTGCTCCTGTTCCTCGTCAGCAGCGGCGATCATGCGATTGCGTGGCTGCAATCGGACCTCGCGCAGTTCTTCGAGGACTTTTCCGGCGAACTGCCCTCGGCGCTCGAACGTGTCCTGGGCAACCAGGTTCATGAGGTGAAGCCGCGTTGGGCCAAGGGCACGGCACACCGTGTCGCCCGCCTGCTTTCCGATCACATCGATGAGCTCGAACGTAAGGACGCGCTGCTTGGCGATGTCTTCGCCGGTGCCGAAAGAGGCCATCGTGGGTGAAGAGATCGACAAAGGAGCGACGGAGTCTCGCCGGGTGACGCGGCTTATTCGCTTGCCCGAAGTGCAGCACCGCGTCGGGCTTGGCCGTTCGACGATCTACCGTTGGATGAGCGAGGGCAAGTTTCCCAAACCCGTACAGCTCGGAGGCTATTCCGTGGCATGGTCGGAAAGAGAAGTCGAAGCCTGGATTTCGGACCGCCTGAAGTGACCGCTTATTGGTCTGGAGCTGACTGGTTGGAGGCGGACGTGCCATCGACAGGGGCAGTCAAAGGCATCCTTTGCGCGGTCGCCGGATCGAAGCAGTCGGCCCGATACCCTCGAGTATTGGGAGCGCTCGTCGCTGCAAGAACCGAGCTGCTTTCGGAAGCCACCGGCGCCTATTAAGGAACATACAATATTGAGTAGGTCGAGCCGATCATGACAAAGTGCATCGAACAAGATTTCCCGTGTCAAAATCAAGAGTACGATGCGTTCGATCAAATAGCGCTCTTAGAACTAAGCCAGCCAATTTCTGCCCATGAGTTGGTGAACGAGAGCGCATTTTGTGCGGAACTGCCGGTCGACGACGAACTTCGTATTGGGAACATAACGTACAAGCTCTATCTTAAATTCCTCCGTGGTCAGACAGGCCTCTATCACCTGTGGGTAGACTATGACGCCTGCGACGACCATGGCAATTACACGATGTTATGCGTGTATGTCGGGAAAGGGTTTGCTGAGCTTCGCGTTGATAGCCACGTCAAAAAAATGGCCGAAGAATGCCCAGCTATACGTGACATTCACCAGCATGGAGAATCGTCTCTCTAAGTACTACGAGCAATTGTTTCTCGATGTGTACGATTTCGAATTAAACAACATTGAGAATTCTGGCGCAGAACATCTGTTTGCGGTTTGGGATGAGGAACGCCATCACTTGGAAACGCACTTGAATGAGGTTTCCAATCTGAGCAAAATTCAAAGTTTCGACGACTGGTAAGAAGTCGTAATCCGACCGGCCTCAGGTCGAACGAACTCCAGTCTACAGCCCACGCCGTTACCGGTCTGGACGTCTGGTGTTTTGGCGCAGAGCGGCGGCGATATTACACCCCAAAAGCGACCGCCGAGCACGAATATGGCCGCATGATTCTTCAAGAGATCGCACACCTGCGTGGAGCAATGAGAGCTTCCGGATCAGATCGGCTTAATGCCTTCGAATTGGACATCGGCAGCGTGTCCCCGCCAGATGGGCCTTTCAACGTTTTCCGCCAACGCAAAGCCAAAAGATGCGAAATTCCCCAAGTGACTGAGAGCTTCGCATTGCTTAGCGATGGCCTCTACGTTGCTCGGGATCTGAGCCACCTTTTCTGGATATCGCGCTGCTCGTACGATTACCCACTCGGGTCCATTGTCTCCGACAAATCAGATGTTCGGATCGACGTTGGGATTTGAGTGAGTGGACATGATCTCGAAACCCTTCCTTTGGAGCCATTGCTTGACAACTTGAACTGCAAAATCAAGTAGTTCCCAGTCGGTAACCTCAATGAGTTCATCTGAGGCCAGGGAAAACGGATCGACCGATTGCGCGTTTCTAAGGTCGATCAAGCCCCAACCGCCCAACTGCGGTTTCCAGCCTGTCAGCGTCCTTCCCATCGGCCAGAGGTGACCTTCCCCCCGAAAAGTGGTCCGTTTTGAGAGTTAGGATTTCGGCTATTTACGGCTTGAAAGGGGCTGATGAATGGCACGGAAGAGATACACGCCGGAACAGATTATCGGGATACTGCGTGAGGCCGAAGTTCGGCTCTCGCACGGAGAGAAGATCGGGGAGATCAGCCGATCGCTGGGGATTTCGGAGCAGAGTTACTATCGCTGGCGACGCGAGTACGGTGGGCTGAAGGTCAGCCAGGCTCGGCGATTGAAGGATCTCAAGAAGGAGAACCAGCGGCTCAGGAAGGCGGTGTCTGATCTTACGCTCGATGCGCTGATCCTGAAGGAGGTTGTCGAGGGAAAGTACTGAGCCCTTCACGGCGTCGGCTGGCCATCGACCATGTGCAGGAGGCATTAGATATCTGCCAGCGCCGTGCCTGCCGGGTCGTTGCCCAGCACCGCTCGACCCAGCGCAAGCTGCCCGCACCACCAGCCGACGAGAAGCCGCTGACAGCTGCAATCATCCGGCTGGCCCAGCAATATGGTCGCTACGGCTATCGCCGGATCACGGCGCTGCTGCGCAATGAAAGTTGGTTGGTGAACGCCAAGCGGGTCGAGCGGATCTGGCGCCGTGAAGGGCTCAAGGTTCCGCAGAGACAGCCAAAGCGCGGGCGTCTGTGGTTCAACGATGGATCATGCGTGAGGCTGCGTCCGCAATATAGTGGCCATGTGTGGAGCTACGACTTCGTCATGGATCGCACCCATGACGGCAAGGCCTTCCGCATGCTTACCGTGATCGACGAGTACAGCCGCCAGTGCCTGGCGATCCATGTCCAGCGCAAGCTCAAGAGCGATGATGTCCTGGCCGTGCTGACCGAGCTGTTCCAACGCCATGGTCCGCCTGATCACATCCGTAGCGATAATGGCGCTGAGTTCACTTCTCATGCCGTGCGCGACTGGCTCTGGCGGATTGGTGTGAAGACTCTCTACATCGAACCCGGATCACCATGGGAGAATGGCTACAACGAATCCTTCAACGGCAAGCTCAGGGATGAGCTTCTCAACGGGGAGATCTTCTACACTCTGAAGGAGGCAATCATCCTGATCGAGCGCTGGCGTATCCACTACAACACCGTCCGGCCACACTCTTCGCTGGGCTACCAGCCGCCGGCCCCACAAACGATCTTGCCTCGTCCTGCCATGCTGCCTTACGCTGCGCTCCAGGCCGCCCAGCAGGGCGACCCCAACCGCCGGAACTCTAACTTAACCGGTGGACCACCCTGATGGGGCAGGTCAGCAGCATGGTGGCGGCAGGCACCGCTTCGGCAGGTTTCTGTTCGGTCATTTCCACTCTTCTCCCTTGATGTAGCCAATATCGGTGCCGGGCGGCCGTGGTCTAAGCGTTCATTGTGTGTGGTCTTATCAGTTCCATCTAGGAATGAGTGCTATTCCCGCGAAAGCCAGAACAATTCCTGCCAGTAACAACGATTGGTCGGCCAGCAATGCGGCAGAGATGATCAACGCTGCCACCACCGGACCCTTGACGGGGGTGCTGCGGTCCTCTTCCCGCGTCAGATGGTTCAGACTGGCTGGGTCGATGGATACCTGAATCGTACCTGATCGAGCGACCGAGGCAACGTTATCGATTAGCTCGGGCAGCGATGCCGAGAAATCAAGCAGGCCACTGCGGACCTTGGCCAAATGATCCCGCGCGGCTCCGATCGAAAATCGCTCGGCAAACAATTGCATCACGATCGGCTTCGTTTCTTCGGCGATATTGTAGTCCGGCGCCAAAGAGCGAACGAAGCCCTCTGCGGTCAGCAGGGTGCGCAGCAAAATAGCGAGGTCGGGCGGCAATACGAGGCGATAATCGCGCAACAATCCGAAAACCCGATCGAAAATTGCCGCGAATTCTATCCCGGCAAGAGCTGTGCCGCTAAATTCCGCGATCAGCTCATCCAGGTCCATCACCAATTGCGCGCGATCCACGAGTGGATTGCCTGCCCAGTCGAGCAGCAGATCGGCCACCTTGTCTATCTGTCCGTTCGCGATAGCGAAAATCAGTCGGACGATTTCCTGACGCCGCGCGCCGCTGAGAAAGCCGACCGAGCCGAAATCGATGAAGCCTACCTGGTTCCCTTCCATCCAGAAGACGTTGCCGGGATGCGGGTCGCCATGAAACTCTCCATTGAGAAGGATCATCCGTAGCACTGCATCGGCATAGCGCTTCGCGAACTGGGCATTCCCTGCCGGATCAGTTGCCGGGTGCCGCGACGCGGGCTTTCCGCCCAGGGCTTCCTGCACATTGATCGTCAAGCCTGTGAGTTCCCAGTGGATCGCGGGCGTCTTCACCCCAAGCATCTCCAGATAACCGCCAATCCTTTCACAGGCACGTGCTTCTGCCGCCAGGTCCATCTCCCGCGCTAAATTCTTGGCGAATGTCTGAAGGAATTCCACGGGTCGATAGCGGGCAATGTCGCTTGACCGACGCTCGGCGAGGCCCGCGAGCCGTGTCAACAGCCTCATGTCCGCCTCGATCCTGGACGCCATGCCGGGTCGGCGGATTTTCACGATAGTCTCGCTTCCGTCCAGCAGGGTTGCGACATAAGTCTGCGCGATAGAGGCTGAGGCGATCGGGTTTCTCTCGAAAGCGGCGAATTCACGTTCCCAGTCGCTGCCCCAAGCCGATACAATCACCGGTTCGATCTTATCGAACGGCAGCGGTTCCACCTGGTCGTGGAGAGTGCCGAACGCGGAAATCCAGGGTTGTGTAAACAGATCGCTTCTGGTCGCCAGGAGCTGGCCAAGCTTTATTCCGACAGGGCCGACATCGCGCAACAGCGCCACCACCGATGCAGGACGCAAGTCGTCGGTATCTGGCTCATTCTCCGAAACCGGCATAAAGCCAAGCAAGCTTCCGAGATTTTTCAGACCGTGCCGGGCGAAAATCTGACCGAGTTCTGCTAGCCGCGTCAGTTCACCGACACTGTTTTCCAGATCATGCTTCATCGGCTTTCTTCGCAAGTGTCAGCCTGCTTCTGATTCTCCGCAACTTTTCGAAGCATCGTACGCAGGAGGTCGATTTGAGGCGCAGACATTCCCTTCCAGAGAATTTCGTGGAGTCGATCAGCCGCTTCGCGCAGTTCCGGCCAGATGGTTCTTACTTGCTCGGTGAGGTGGAGGTTCCAAACCCTTCGATCGTGCGCCGCCCGCTCTCGCTCGATCAAACCTTTTTCAACCAAAACTGCGACAGCCTGTCCTATCGTCGCCGATTCAAGCTCGAGCAGGCGAGAAATCTCGGTCTGTGTTAGCGTAGGTTCTCGCAACAAGGACGCGATGATCCGCCATTGTGTTTGATTGAGGTCGAGCCCCACGATCAGAGCGTCGAAGGTCCGCCGAGCGGTCCTGTTCACCTCTTCTAGCAAATAAAGGATGTCATCCTTTTCGTTGGGGGCGTAATCACGTATCTCATCTTTCGGCATATGCTTATCCATAGCGCTATCTTGGAAGGCTCGCGCATGCCTGGCGTGTTCAAGCTCAGCGTCAACCATATTCGCTAGCAGTGCCGCCATGCAAACACTCGCTGATTTCACGCTACAGCAGAAACTGAATCCGATGGTCGCTCAAGCTGATAAGGAACCGAACGGCGCTGGGTGAGTGCGGGGGCTCCGGCCACCTCGCCTGCCACGACTGCCGGGATGTTATGATCGCATGCGCTCGGCGTCCCTCATCTGAGCATCAGACCCCCTGAAGGGCAAACGCGGGCGTGAACGCGGGGCATGGGCTCGATTTCGAGTGATTATGGCTCGCTGCCCAGATTGTCATGCATCCTAGCCAGCGATCCGCGTAAGCGCTCCAGTTCCCCAAAACGGATCCCCCCGAGCAAGCGAGCATACATTGCATCAGCTTCTACTCGCATCTTGGGAAGTAGCTCGATTGCGGCAGGGCGTAAATGAACCCGCCAAACGCGCCTGTCGTTCTTCGCGCCTGCGTCTTTCCACCAGCTCAAGTTCTTCCAGGCGATCAATAGTCTGGCCGATGCTAGCGCGCTCTAGCTTCAGTTCCCGAGCCAGCTCTGTCTGGGTCATGCCTGGGCTCCGAAAGATAAGCCAATATACTCCATTGCGTCCGCGTGAGCCCGAATTGTTCAACCGAAGAATCGGCGGTCCTGCGCAAACGCCGGGTCACTTCCTCCATAAGAAAGAACAGCCGATCGGTATCGGTGAGGAAACTTGCCCCCCTTTGTATCCGCGTCATAGCCCGTCAAGGCAGCCATCTAGGGCAACCTACCATAGCGGATCAGGAAATAAAGCCGTTTACTGTAAATCGATTTACAATATGAGGTTGCGGTATGCAGTCGCAAATTTTCCATATCGGGGGAGATGGTGGCATCTCCATAGCAGCCGAAGCGACCGGAAATGCCGATGCTTTACCGGTCTTGCTCGCGCATGGGGGCGGCCAGACCCGTCACGCATGGAAACGTGTCACAGCCGATCTCGCCAATGCGGGATTTCGTCCGATCGCAATTGATATGCGCGGTCATGGCGACAGCGAATGGTCTGCCGAGGGCGCTTACGAAACGCGCGACTTCGCTTCAGATCTCGTTGCGATCGCTTCAAAAATGGACCGCAAGCCAGCGCTCGTCGGGGCCTCCCTTGGCGGGTTGGCCGGACTGATCGCCGAAGGACACCTTGCGCCGGGCCGCTTCGCGTCGCTCACTCTCGTCGACATCGCGCCGCGTATGGAGACGGGGGGCGTTATGCGCGTAGTCGGCTTTATGGAGGAGCACGTGGAGACCGGTTTCTCTTCACCGGACGAAGCGGCAGAGGTCATCGCGCGCTACATGCCACATCGCCGCAAGCGCGGAGCCGGCAAGGGCTTACGGCGCTATCTGCGAGAGAAGGAAGACGGCCGCTACTACTGGCATTGGGATCCGGCCTTTATCCGCAACATCACACTAGCCAAGCGAAGCGATCCGGCTCATCAGGAACGCCAGTTTGATGCGCTGAACGATGCAGCCAGCAGGCTTTCGCTGCCATTGCATATTATTCGCGGCGGATCGAGCGATCTGGTTTCCGAAGACGCGGTCGCGCAATTGCTCGAACTTGTTCCACACGCTGAATACACCGACATCGCAGAGGCAACACATATGGTGGTTGGCGATGCCAACGATGCCTTTTCGGCAGCGATACTCGATTTTCTCAAGCGTAATCACAGTCCGCAGGGAGCCGTTACATGACCGATAATCTGACAAGGATCGATCCTAAGCGCCTCGAAGAGATCCTGCAGATTGCCCCGTTTCACCGGTGGCTTGGCCTCACTTTACGGTCATGCTCGAACGAGCAGCTTGAACTGGAGATGCCTTGGCGCGACGAGATCGTGTCAAACCCGGCAATCGGTTCAGCGCATGGCGGCGTGCTCGCCTCTCTGATCGATTTAACCGGGCTCTACACCTTATTGTCGCAAGGTACAGGGGCCAAGGCGACCGCCGATCTGAGGGTCGACTACCACCGCCCGGCAACCTCGGGACCACTCGTAGCATCGGGCAAAATAATCAAGATCGGTAAAAATATCTCGGTCGCTGAAACACGTGTATACGGTCCTACTGGCAACCTTTTGGCTAGCGGCCGCGGTGCCTACGTATGCTAACAGCGTTATCCTAATGGAACTAACTGCAGGGCGAAAATTAGCAGGTCTGTTCCTCGAAGACCTGCAAAATAGTCCCACGACTTTCAGAGCGAATTGCGTCGCGATAGCCGCCTTCCAATGAGTGACGTGACCCCCTGATCTTCCCCCCAGCCGGGATTAGAGCCGAGCTGCGTTGATGCGTATGAGCGCGGTTGAAGCAATGGGCTGCGCAGCGGAGCCCGTAGGGCGTGGCGAAGCAGGCCATTGCTTATCTAGTTCGGCGGCGAACGCCGCCGGTGTCGCGTAGCCAAGGGATGAGGGCGGTCTCTCTCGGTTGTAGTCTTCCACCTGACCTGCCCCATCAGGGTGGTCCACCGGTTAAGTTAGAGTTCCGGCGGTTGGGGTCGCCCTGCTGGGCGGCCTGGAGCGCAGCGTAAGGCAGCATGGCAGGACGAGGCAAGATTGTTTGTGGGGCCGGCGGCTGGTAGCCCAGCGAAGAGGGATTCATGCAGCGAACACCGCTGCCGGCCTCTCCCTATCACATCATCGACGATATTGAGCACACGGAACTTTTGTTCGGACGCCACCTAGTCGTGAGCAAATAAAAGTTCGAAAAAGAGGGCTCGACACAGCGAAGCGCCGAACCCTCTTGCAATTAGCGAGTAAGTTTAAAACTTGCCGCGCACGGTGATGCCGTAAGTCCGCGGTTCCGCAAGAAAAGCGGAGAACGTTTGTTGCGGAGCCACGAAAGGCGTGTTGAAGGCCACCTGCGTATACCCAACGTCAAACAAATTATTGACCCATCCCTCGATCGCGAAGCGATCCGCAATATTGGTCAGACCCACACGCCCGTTCACTACGACGAAGCTGTCCTGTTCCTTGCCGAAGAGCAGGTCGGAGCCGGTGTTGTAATCACCAGCCATACGAGCGTTCACGAAGACCAGGCCTTCGAGCCCACTGTCGCCGATTGGCGGCGTCCACGTAAGCGACGATGTTGCCACGATCTCTGGTGCATTCGACAGGTTGTCGCCTGGCAGCAAGCGTAGTGCGGGGTCGAGCGGTGCCCCGGTATCGTCCCCGATAAGATTGTCTTCAAAGCTCGTATCAGAATAGGTGACGCCAAGGGTAATATCCAAATCACGAGCGGGCCGTAGATAGGTTTCGATCTCGACACCTTGAGCGATCACACCTGGTGCAACTTCATCGGAAGAGCATGCACCGGTTGTCGCGCTTGCGTCTCTGTCGGCCCCGCCGAGATCGCTATCGCAACTATTGACCGTCTGCACAATGTAGAACGCCCCATTGAACGTGTTCAACTGGAAGTTACTGAACTCTTGCCGGAAGCCTGCAATGCTAACCCCGAACTCGCGTGTCGAGTATTTGAGGCCGATCTCATATGCATCGACTGTTTCTTCATCGAACTGCAGCGCGGCTGCCGAGATATTGGCCGGATCGAACGCAAGCGGATTTGACAGTGCAGACCTGTCGAGGTTGAAACCGCCCGCCTTGTAGCCGCGTGAATACGAACCGTAGACTAGCAGATCGGGAGTTGGCTTCCAGCTCAGGATAGCCGTGCCGGTAAACTCCTCTTCTTCGCGCGAGTCTTCGAGAGAAACTCCATCGAGCTCCGATGTCGAATTGCCTTGGCAGGAAAGGCTGATGATACCACCGGCCAGAGGTGCCAAAGTCGGAAC
Source organism: Qipengyuania zhejiangensis (assembly GCF_035607565.1). Classification (NCBI taxonomy): domain Bacteria; kingdom Pseudomonadati; phylum Pseudomonadota; class Alphaproteobacteria; order Sphingomonadales; family Erythrobacteraceae; genus Qipengyuania; species Qipengyuania zhejiangensis. Next base: position 81,064 of record NZ_JAYKGO010000001.1, read on the forward strand.
ACCCAGAAAGCCTCCGAGCAGATTGCGGTTTGTCGGACAAACCGTGTTGTCGTTGCGGAAAGTTGCGTCGAAGTCCTTGGTTTCGTTTGTATAACGAAGCCCCAGCGTCAAATCGAGCGTATCCGTGATCGCAAAGATATTATGCGTGAAGAACGCGAAGTTCTCACTCGTCTGATTGTAGACCTCGCTGACCGTTCCCAAATCGCTGATGCTTGCAAGGTTGTTGATACCTGCGAGGATCGCCGGGGTTGCAGCGCCGAATGCCGGGCTTCCGGTCAGCGTACCGTCCAATGCCGCCACGTTGGCACCCAGGCAATTGGAAGCCCCCGGATTGACCAAAGCCGGGTTGATCGCGATAGCGATGCGGCACGCTACGAAATTGCCGTACTGGGTGCCGAACCGCAGATTGTCACGCACCTGCAGTTCTTCATTGGCGTAATACGCGCCGATCAACCAATCGAGTTTGCCATCGAAGGCCTCACCGGTAAGGCGCAGTTCCTGAGTGAATGTTTCAAAGTCTCGAGCAAGAGCATTCTCGGTCGGAGCGCGGTAGAGAATATCGACAGTAGTGTAATCGGTGTCAGATCCCTGGCTGTTGGCATATTCACGGTAGCCCGTGATAGACGTCAACGTGACGTTCCCGAAATCCCAATTGATCTCAGCCGAAATACCGTAGTCTTCGGTTTCGCCTTCATAGCTTCTGCCCGGCGTAGGGTACAGGTCGCGGTTGAATGTATCCTGGGTGAGGGCACGCGGATCCTGCCCAAGCGCAAGCAACACGGGAACGATCGGATTTGCGGTACTCGTCAGGGCGGCCCCATCCGATGGCCTCGTAAAGGGATCAAATCCAGCGCTGATCCGTGCAAGCGGAGCAAACTCGGGCTGGACGAACGTCGCGGCACAGCACGCTTCGTCCTTTTTGGAATAATCCCCGACAAGGCGAATGGACAGGTCGTCATTGGGTTCGAACAGGAGCTGACCGCGGACCAGATAACGATCGCGATTGTTGATCGTCCCGCCGTTGGTAATATCGTTGTAGAAGCCGTCGCGCTCAAAATACACGCCGTCCACACGCGCAGCTACGGTGTCGCCAAGCGGAGCGTTTATGCCACCTTCGACGCGGATCGCATCATAGTTGCCATAAGTGAAGGCCCCGTATGCGCTGAAATCGAACTCGGGCGGTGCGGTGTAGATATTGATCAGGCCTGCCGATGAGTTCCGCCCGCCCAGAGTACCTTGGGGACCGCGAAGGATTTCGACCCTGTCGATAGGGCCGAGCTCACTCAGGGCGCTTCCCGAACGAGAGCGATAGACTCCATCGACAAAAACCGCGACCGAACTTTCCAGACCAGGGTTGTCGCCGACCGTGCCGATACCGCGAATACGCGCGGAACCGTTAGCTTCGTTGCCGGTGGAAGACACCAGCAGGGACGGTGCAACCTGGTTCAGCTCACGTATGTCGCTGGCGCCCGAATTCTGGAGGGTTTCTCCGGAAACAGCTGACACGGCGACTGGAACATCCGCCAAGACCTGCGATCGCCCTTGCGCGGTAACAATGATTACGTTTTGGTCTTCGACATCGGCCCCTTCAACCAGATCCGCATCGGGTTCGCCAACATCCTGGGCGAAGGCGGCTGTCGGTGTGAAGGCAAGTGCCGCTGCCAATGCACCAAGGGCGCAATGGTGGCGTGATGGAAATCTTTTCATGTGCCTCTCCTCTAAGAATGTGCCCCATCCTAGGCACTAGTCGATGTTAGAAACGATGCCGATAAGCGCGTTTCATTTCAAGACTTGGTAGATGAATTGACGGATTATTTCACATTGTCGACAAGCATGTGGCAAAAATGCCATGCAGGTCACTACATGCAGGTTTCTAGTAGCCAGAAAGCTTGGAAAATCGGTCCTTTAACCAGCTCGACGAACCGAAGCTCTGCTCCAGCACGCGGGCGCGCTTGAGATAGAAGCCGACGTCGTACTCATCGGTCATGCCGATCCCGCCGTGCAGCTGGATGCCCTCGTTTGCCATGGTGTGCATAACGCGGTTGGCTTCCGCCTTGGCGATGGTCGCCGCGCGCGCCACGCCGAAGCCGGCATCGACGGCTTGCAGGCCCGCCTCGACCGCGCTGCGCATCTGGGCGAGATCGGCGAAGAGGTCCGCCATGCGGTGTTGCAGCGCCTGGAAGCTCGCCAGCACCTGGTTGAACTGCACGCGCTGCTTCAGATAGTCGAGCGTGTCGTCGAACACTTGCTGCGCCATGCCGAGCATTTCGGCTGCGGTGAGCACGCGCGCGCGGTCGAGCACGTCATCGAGCAGGTTGTCGCCGCCATTGGCGAGCTTCTCCGCCGCCGCGCCGTCGAAGGTGACGTCGGCATGGCTGCGCTGGTCGGTCAGCTTGCGGGTGGTGAGCGCGACGCCGTCGCCTTTCTCGACCAGGTAAAGCCCGTCCTTCGCCGCGACGACGAACAGGTCCGCACCATGCGCTTCATGGACGAAGGCCTTGGTGCCGCTCAGCTTGCCGTCGGACACACTGGTCTCGATCTTCGCAGGATCGTGGCTCGGCCCTTCGTCGACGGCGAGGGTGGCGATGGCCTCGCCGCTCGCCAGCCTGGGCAGCCACCTGGCCTTCTGCTCGTCGCTGCCGCCAAGAACGATCGCCGAGGCGGCGACGGTGTTCATCACCAGCGGGCTGGCGGTGAGCGTCTTGCCGAGTTCCTCGACGACGAGGCCCGCGGACAGGAAGCCGAAGTCCGACCCGCCATGCTCTTCGGGGATGATGACCCCGGCCCAGCCCATCTGCGCCATCGTCGCATAGGCGTCGCGGTTGAAGGCTTCGGGCTCGCCGCTGGCGCGGACCTTGCGGAATTCGGTGACCGGGCTTTCGTTGACGGTCCATTCGCGCGCCATATCTCGCAGCATTTCCTGTTCTTCGTTGAGAACGGCCATTGTCCTTGCTCCCCTCTCTTACTGGTGGTCGAGCATGCCGAGCACGCGCTTGGCGATGATGTTGTTCTGGATTTCGGTCGAGCCGCCATAGATGGTGGTCGCCTTGCCGAAGAGCCACGCGCGCACGGCCCCGAGCTCGCCGTCCGAAAAGCCGTCGCCTTCCCAGCCGAGGCCCTGCAACCCGCGGATTTCGATCAGCAATTCGCTGCGTTCCTGGCTCAGCTTGGTGCCGAGCTTCTTGAGCACAGAGCTGATTTCGGAGACGCCGCCAGCTGCCTTGCTCTCTTCCATCGCGCGGCGCGCGGTGAGCAGGAAGCTGTTCCAGCGGATTTCGAAATCAGCGATCTTGTCGCGCAGCACCGCATCGGCGAGTTCGCCGTCGGCGCCCGTCGGCTGGTACTTCTTGGCGATATCGCCAAGGCTCTGGCCCATGAGTCGGGCGAGGCTGCCGCCGCCCGAGATGTTGGTGCGCTCGTGCTGCAGAAGGCGCTTGCCGATGGTCCAGCCCTGGCCTTCCTCGCCGACGAGGTTTTCCTTCGGGACCTTCACGTCGGTGAAAAAGGTTTCGCAGAACGGGCTGGTCCCGCTGATCATGGTGATCGGGCGGACTTCGACGCCGGGCGTGTCCATGTCGATCAGCATGAAGCTGATGCCCTTGTGCTTGTCGCTCTTGTCGGTTCGTACAATTGCAAAGCACTTGTCGGCCCATTGGCCGCCGCTGGTCCAGGTCTTCTGGCCGTTGACAAGGTAGTGGTCGCCCTTGTCCTCGGCAAAGGTCTGGAGGTTCGCGAGGTCAGAGCCGGCATTGGGTTCCGAATAGCCCTGGCACCAGCGGATTTCGCCGCGGCAGATCGGCGGAATATGCTCCTGCTTCTGTGCCTCGTTGCCGTATTCGAGCAGCGTCGGGCCGAACATCATGACGCCCATGCCGCCGATCGGGTTGTAGGCACCCGCCTTGGCGAATTCCTGGTCGATGATCTTGGCCTGCGCCTTGGTGAGGCCGCCGCCGCCGTATTCCTTCGGCCAGGTGGGGGTGCCCCAGCCGCGCGCGCCCACGGCTTCGCGCCACTTGGTCTGCGCCGGCGTTTCATTGGTGGGGCCGTCCACGCCGGCCAGCGCGTTCGACTGGCCCTTGAGTTCGGCGGGAAAATTGTCCGCCAGAAACTGCTGCACTTCCGCGCGGAAGGCGTCTTCGTCGGTCTGGGTTGCGGGCTCGATTTGTGTGGCCATGGGTGTTTTCTCGAAGAATCAAGGAAAGACAGATAAGAATGTAGGCTACGGGGACGAGGATCCCTCCGTCAGTATTGTTGTTCGGGTAGGTGAAGAACCAATCCATCCAGCATCGGCTTCATCGGAATCTGACAGGCAAGGCGACTGTATTCAGTGGTGCCTTCGGCGAACTGCAAGAGGTCGGCCTCCATTCCATCATGCATAAGCCGACCCACCTTGTCGATCCATTCGGGATCGACATGCACATGACAGGTCGCGCAAGCACATACCCCTCCGCAATCGCCATCGATACCCGGCACGTCATTGTATAGCGCCGCTTCCCTGGCTGTCTCGCCTTCTTCTATTTCGACCTCCCGTCGCTCACCATCGCTAGCCACGAACGTAATTTTGATCATCTTGAACTCCGCATTTCGATCTCGAGAGTCAGCGGGCGCGGAGCCGCACCGGCAGCCTGGTGATTCCGCGGACGAGGTTTGAAAAAAGACGCTCTGGTTCACCTGTAACCTCGACCCGGGAAAAGCGCTTGTGAATTTCTTCCCAGATGATCCGCAGCTGCAGTTCCGCGAGCCGGTTTCCCATGCAGCGGTGAATGCCATAGCCGAATGAGAGGTGATGGCGCGGATTTTTGCGGTCGATGATGAACTGGTCCGCGCGCTCGATAGCACTCTCGTCGCGGTTGCCTGACAGGTACCACATCACCACCTTGTCGCCCTTCTTGATCTGTTTGCCGCCGATCTCCCAATCTTCCAGCGCGGTGCGGCGCATATGAGTGAGGGGGGTCTGCCAACGGATGATTTCCGGAACCATTTTGCTAATGAGCGAAGGATCCGCGTCGAGTTTCGCGTACTCGTCCGGGCTTTGGTTCAAGGCGAGCACGCCGCCGCTGATGGAATTGCGTGTTGTGTCGTTTCCACCGACGATCAGCAGCATAAGATTGCCGAGAAACTCGAGGAACGGCATGTCGCGCGTGGCGGGAGAATGAGCCATCATCGAGATGAGGTCGTTCTTCGGCTCCTCGTTTATCCGTTCGTCCCACAGAGTCTTGAAATACATCGCGCAACCGATGAGTTCTTCGCGCCGCGCCTCGTAGGATTCGACGATCCCGGTTTCAGGTGCCGCAGTTGCTACATCGGACCAGCGCGTCAGCTTGCGCCGCTCCTCCCAAGGGAAATCAAACAAGGTTGCCAGCGTCATCGTCGTCAACTCGATCGCAACCTTATCCACCCAGTCGAAATCTTCGCCAATCGGGAGTTCATCGAGAATCTCTCCCGCGCGCTTGCGGATGATCGGCTCGAGCAGTTGCAGGTTGGACGGAGCCACTGCCGGAGTCACCGCCTTGCGCTGCTGATCGTGCTTGGGCGGGTCCATCGCTATGAACATTTCAAGTTCGAGCGCGCCTTCCACCGAATGCATGTCCTGGATTGCAATTCCGCCTAGCTTCGCTTCCGAAGAGAAGACCTTATGATTGGTGTCCACCGCCATGATGTCGTCGAACTTGGTAATGGACCAGTAAGGGCCGACATAGCTCTCGCGGCAGTAGTGGACAGGTTCTTCGGCGCGCAACCTGTCAAAAAATAGACCGATGGTATCGTTCTGAAACAGGCTTGGCCGGGCCACGTCGATTTCCTCGATCGGAATTGACGCGATCCTCGCCGCGGCATCCGGCTCGGCGATCTGGCTGTCCATAAGAACTATTCCTTCTACATCTCAGGCCTGATCGGCCTTCAGTCATCCTTAAGGGAGACATCTCGTGCAGTCAATAAATCGTATACTCTTTTAGTCCCTTGCAGACACCAATCCCATCGGATAGTGTGCCGATCCAACGAAGGTTTGCTAATATCCTTATACTTTTTATTCGAGAGGTGCGGGTGTGCTGATGAGTGGCGGATGTCAGCGGTGAAGAAGGCCAAGCGTGCCCTTTCTCTTGCGCAAAGCATCGTGCGGGACATCGAGGCGGGTCGCCATAACCCGGGTGACAGGCTTCCGCGCGAGGATGAAATGCTCGCGCGTTACGAGGTTGCGCGCGCAACTTTGCGGGAGGCTTTGCGGTTCCTGGAATTGCAAGGGGTCATCCATCTCCAGCTCGGCCGTGGTGGAGGTCCCGTCGTAGCCCGTCCGCAGACCGGCGATTTTGCAAGCAGTTTGTCATTGATTCTGCATTTCATGGAAGCCGATTTGCGTGGTTTGCTTGAATTGCGCGAAGCAATTGCTCCCGATGTCGCAGGGTATGCAGCCCAGCGTGCAACTACCGCTGATCTCAGCGCGTTGGCAGGGTGTCTGGCGGAATTGAGGCATCATGAAGCCTCTGATCAATTCGAGGAACTTAATCGCAGATTTCACGACTTGTTGGGTTGGGCGAGCGGCAATCCGCTGTTCGGTTTGCTGACCTCTGCGATGCATCTGTTGACCCGCGAGTTTTCCCATTCGCTGGGATATTCGGCACAGGAACGGGCGGTGCAGATGAAGTTTCTGGTGCGGGTGCTCGAGGCAGTGCGGACTGGCGACAGCGCCGCGGCCCGTCAAGCAATGAGCCGGTTGGTGGCCGGCTCTGCCGTCTATCTTTCGGAGCGCAGCCCCGAGCTGGTCTCGCAGCGGGTGCGGTGGGGGCAGCTGTAGAATTTTCAATAGTTTGAGTGTGCGTTTAGGCAAGTGGCTGGAGAGGAAGAATGGCGTTGAAGAGCCGAATATGCGAAATGCTGGGGATCCGGTACCCGATCCTGCTTGCCGGGATGGGCGGAGCGAGCGTTCCGGCGCTGGCGGCTGCGGTTTCGAATGCCGGCGGGCTCGGGGTCCTGGGTGCCGCGGCGTGTTCGCCCGATCAGTTGCGTGACTGGATTCGCCAGACCCGGGAATTGACCGACAAACCTTTCGGTGTCGATACGCTGCTCCCCGCGTCGGTCAGGCGCGGCTCTGCCCCTCAAAGCGGTGCTGCACCCCAAAATCCCATGGATCTGATGGGTGAATATCAGCAGTTCGCGCGCGACTTCATGGATCGTGAAGAGCTTCCGGAGGTCGATGCTGCCGCCGCCATGCGGGCGGCGGGCGCGCCTGAAATGGGCAAGGGCGGCCCGCAGTTGTTCTCGAAGGAATTCTTTGAGGCGCAGATGGAAGTGGTGATCGAGGAAAAGGTGCCGGTTTATGCTGCCGGCCTTGGCAATCCTGAACCGTGGATGGATCGGCTCCATGCCAATGGCACCAAGGTCATGGCGGTGATCGGCAAGGTCAAGCACGCCGAACAGGTCGTCGGGTCGGGCATCGACATGATCGTCGCGCAAGGGCACGATGGCGGAGGTCACAACTCGCCGATCGGGACTATTTCCTTGATTCCCCAGGTGGTCGACGCCGTTGGCGATCGTGTTCCTGTCCTTGGGGCCGGCGGTATCTCGGATGGCCGGGGTGTTGCCGCTGCGATGATGCTGGGGGCAGAGGGCGCGTGGGTCGGCACGGCATTTCTCGCGACCGAGGAAGCGGGCATCGAGCGCTTCCAGAAAGAGGCGATCACCGAAAGCGGCGATGCCGATACGGTCGTTAGTCGATCGCTTACCGGCAAACCGGCGCGCATGATCCGTAACAAATGGGCCGACGCCTGGGTGCAGGCCGGAAAGGAGCCTCTGCCGATGCCCTATCAGTCGATGATCTCCGGCCCGGTCATGGCCTCCGGGATCAAGGCAGAGCGCAAGGATGTCATCCCCGGCTTCGCGGGGCAAGGCATCGGCCTGATCGATTCGATCCGGCCTGCCGCCGAAGTGATGCGCGACCTGGTCGATGGAGCCGAGAAGGCGTTGGCGTCCGCTGGTATCTACAAGTGAAGCGCAGGAGGCAAGAAGATGGCTTACGCCAAAGGTCATGAATTGCGCCGCCCCGTAGAGCCTCTCAGAGCGCTGGGGCAATGAGGCAGTTGATTGCCGACAAGGAGGATACGGCGCAGGTGTTCCGTATCGTCAAGGCATTGTCGGGCAATTCCTATTATCGGAATTTCAATCGCTTCATGAAGTCGAGCGATGGGCGGCGTATCGCTTCCGACCGGGCCGACCTACTTGAAACCTTGTGCGATCGCAAACGCCTTGCGACCTGTGCGTCTGGCACGCTTGGCCGAGCCTACCTCGATTTTGTTTACGGGGAGGGTCTGACAGCAGAAGGTCTGGCGGAAGCCAGCGAGGCCGGAGGTCTGGAGGACCTCGGCGACCCCGATGTTTCCCTCTATCGTCGGCGCCTTCGCGATTCGCATGACCTGTTTCATGACGTCGCCGGATACGGCAGGGACGCACTGGGCGAATTGTGCGTGCTGTCCTTCGGAAACGCGCAATTCTATAATCACGGGATCGCTTTCATCGTGGGCGTCGGCATTCCCAAGATGAAACTGGAAGCTGCCCAGTTGCCAGTGGCGCGCGCTGCATTTGAAGCGTGGCGCCGGGGCCGGGCTGCAGCCGATCTGACCACCTTCTACTGGGAAGAAAATCTCGATCGTCCGTTGGAGGATGTCCGCCGCGAGTTGCGACTGCGTCCGCCGGAGACCTATCAGAGGGTGCGCGCTCTTTCCGAACAGCTCGAACGCGATTACCAGGCGGTCAGGCAGGCATGAGCTTAAGCGACAAATCGGCCATCACCGGAGTGGGCGAAACCGCTTTCGTGAAAGGCACCGAGAAAACCGCGGTCGACATGATGCTGGAAGCATCGCGCAAAGCCATAGCAGATGCAGGGCTGAAGCCGTCGGATATCGACGGCATGGTTCCTCCGCCGATCTACACCACCTCGGAAGAGATGGCGGCTAACCTCGGTATCGAAGTTCTGCGCTATGCCTCTACGGTCCACATGGGCGGGGCGAGCCCTACCACGGCACTCCAGAACGCCGCGATGGCAATTGCCAGCGGCTTATGCGACCATGTGCTGGTGACGCTCGGGTGGAACGGTTATTCCGCCTTGCGGCCCAAGCCTGGCGCACCGCCGACGCGGCCGATGAACATGAACACCCTGACGAATACGATCCAAGGCTATTACATTCCGTATGGCGTGTTCCTGCCGGTGCAGATGTATGCCTGGCTCGCCACCCGGCACTCCCGAATTTACGATATCGGCCCGGAAGCGATGGCGGCCGTTGCACTGGCGTGCCGTCGCCATGCGCAGATGAATCCGCAGGCCTTCACTTATGGCCGGGAACTGGATGCCGAAACCTACCATTCCGCGCGCTGGATATCCGAACCCTTTCGCCTCTACGATTGCTGTCTGGAGACTGACGGGGCATGCGCAGTCGTGGTTTCGCGAATAGACCGCGCCAGGGACATGCCGCATGTTCCCGTGAGCATCGCCGGTGCGGCTGAAGGGCATCCTTACCCCGCCGACGATATCCCTTCGCGTCCCGACCCCTTCAAGATCGGCCTGAGCTACGCCGCGCCGCGCGCGTTCGAAATGGCGGGGGTCGATCGCGAAGACATGGATTTTCTGCAGATCTACGACTGCTTCACCTACGTGGTTCTCCTTCAGCTGGAGGCCCTGGGCTATTGCGAACCAGGTGGACAGGCAGAGTTCGTCGCGAATGGCCAGATCGAGCTGGGCGGGCGCTATCCCGTCAACACCCATGGCGGCCTGCTGAGCGAGGCCCATGTTTGGGGACTGAACCATGTCGTCGAGGCGGTGCGTCAGTTGCGCCACGATTGTGGGGAGCGGCAGGTCGAAGGCGCCCAGACCGGCCTGGTGACCGGCTGGGGCGATCTGGGTGACGGCAGTATAGCGATTTTGAGGAGGTTTGCGTGAGCGACGAGAAAGATCTGCCGCCCAAGATGCGCCCCTCGGCGCAGGCCGCACCAGCCAAGCCAAAGCCGCGCCCGCAGGATCCGGTGGAGCAGGAATTCTGGAACCGGTGTCAGGACGGCAACCTTTACTTCCAGCAGTGCGAAGGATGCGGCAGTTTTCGGCATTTGCCGCGCTATATGTGCGCCCGATGCGGTTCTCCTGAATGGTCGTGGGAGCGTAGCACCGGCAATGGCACGCTGTTTTCCTGGACGGTGACCCATCAGGCACTGCATCCCGCCTTCGCCGGCGAGATTCCCTTCATCGCTGCGGTGGTGGAACTGGAGGAGGGAGTGCGCATGGCAACCCGGCTGGTCGATTGCGCGCTCGACGAGCTTGAGCTCGATCTGCCGGTCACGCTGGATTTCGAGCCGATCTCCGAAGATTTTCGCCTGCCAGTATTCCGACCCGTCGCGATCGCGCGCGCAGAAGGATAGACCAAGATGGATCTCGACTACGGACCCCAGTATGACGCGTTTCGCGAGGAAGTGCGCCAGTTCCTGCAAACCCACGGTCACCGCGCACCCGATGGCCAAGGCCGTGCCGCGCGCCCTTCCCCCGAAGCCGTCGAATGGCAAAAGCTGTTGATCCTGCATGGTTACACGGCGCGTACGATTCCCAAGGAATACGGCGGATACGGAGCCGAGCCGGACATCCTGAAATCGCGGATCATTGCCGAGGAATTTTCGCGCGCTGGCATCCCCGCAGGCCTTGCGAACCAGGGCATTTCCATGCTCGTTCCCACGCTGCTGGAACTCGGAACCGAAGCCCAGAAACGGCAATGGATCGAGCCGACCCTAAATGGCGAGATAGTCTGGTGTCAGGGATATTCGGAACCTGGAGCGGGATCGGACCTCGCCGCGCTCAAGACCAGCGCCCGCGTCGAAAATGGCGACTTTGTCATCAACGGACAGAAGATCTGGACCAGCACGGCCAAGCAGGCGGACATGATCTTTTGCCTTGTTCGGACCGAACCGGACGCGCCCAAGCACGGCGGCATCTCCTACTTGATCTTCTCGATGGACACACCAGGGATCGAGGTCCGACCACTCAAGACCATGACCGGTCATGCCGAGTTCAATGAAACGTTCTTTACCGACGTGCGGGTTCCCCTGGATCAGATCGTCGGGCAGCGCGGGCAGGGGTGGTACGTGGCCAATGCCACACTGGGCCATGAACGTGGCATGCTGGGCGACCCCGATGCACTGGAAAACCGGCTCCAGGCGCTGGTCAGGCTGATGCAAAAAGAACGCATCGGCCAGGGTTGCGCAATGGACAACGCCGTTCTGCGTGACCGGCTGGTTGCATTGCAAGCCGAAGTCGCGGCGATGAAATTCAACGGCATGCGCATCCTGTCGAACAGCCTTAGGGGGGATGCCGGCGGCATGGCGAAACTTGTCGTGAAGCTGCAGAGCTGTGAGCTCGCCCATCAGATTTCCGCGCTCGCGATCGACGCAATGGGCGAGATGGGCATACTCTATCACGGAAGCGAGCGCGAGCGCGAAGACGGTGCCTGGCAGTGGAACTACATGTTCCAGCTTGGTCTGATCATCGGTGGAGGCACCGCCCAGATCCAGAAGAACATCATCGCCGAACGCGGGCTGGAAATGCCGCGCGAACCCAAGTTCGCAACGCCTCCCGCCGTCGAACAGGCGACGGCCGTTGCAAGCGGGCAGAATAAGGGAGCCGCCTGATGGATTTCGGACTTTCGCAAGACCAAGAGATGCTCTGCGACGCGATCAGCCGCACTCTTGCTGATACTTGTCCGCTCGATCATGTGCGCGAATGCGCGGAGGGCTCGGTTCCCTTCAGCGACAACGTGCGTTCGGCGCTGGGCGAAATCGGCATTTGGGGAATGATGGTTCCCGAGCAACATGACGGGCTCGGGATGACAATGCTCGATGCCGCCGCTGTGGCCGAGCAGCTCGGCTATGCCGTCGCGCCGGTGCCTTTTATCGGTGCCCATGTACTGGCACCCCTTGCGCTGGCACAGGGCGGTAGCGAGGAGTTGAAGGCGCACTGGCTGCCGAGGATAGCGAAGGGCGAGGCGCAAATCGCCGTCGCGATCGCGGAAACGGTGGAGATCCGGGACCGGGCAGGCGTGGACTTCGACGGCGCAAAGCTCGACGGAACGGCTTTGTTCGCGCTCGACTTCCTGGAAGCCGACGCGTTTCTGGTAGCCGATACCGCCGGTCGTATGCACTTCGTAGCTGGCGATGCTGCGGGTCTGGAGAAGGTTGCTCTCAAAACGATCGACCGCACCCGGAGCGTAGGGGAGCTGCGGTTTTCTGGCGTAGCGGGCGAGGCTCTCGCGGACGATGGTGGGGCCACAGTCAGGCGCCTGCGGGACGCCGGCCGGGTGCTCCTGGCCGCCGATAGCCTCGGTGCGGGCCAGGCTATGATCGAAAAAGCGGTCGACTATGCCGGGCAGCGCGAACAGTTCGGACGAGTGATCGGCAGCTTCCAGGCGGTCAAGCATATGTGCGCGGAAATGGCTGCCCGCCATGAACCATGCCGTTCGCTGGTCTGGTATGCCGCCCATGCGTTCGATGCGACGCCCGACGAGGCTTCGCTGGTGGCATGCCATGCCAAATCACATACGGGCGAAGTCCACCGTTTTGTCGCCCGAACCTCAACCGAGGTGCATGGGGGGATGGGTTTTACCGATCTCCTAGGTCTGCATTTCTGGTTCAAGCGAATCGGTTTCGACCGCCAGGTTCTGGGAAGTCCCGAAGCGGTCCGGGCCGAAGCAGCGGCCTTGCAGGGGTGGACGCAGGTCGCATGAGACGATGAATTAGGCGCACGCTACCGACAAAATCGTGGCCACCAAGGAGAGAGGAATTAATACGTGATCGACTGGAACCTTGGCGACATCCTTGATGCAATCGAACCTGCGGTCCCGGAAGATGCTCCGGCGCTGATTCACGGCGACCGGATCATTAGCTGGCCCGAAATGTCGAAGCGTTCGAACAATTTGGCGCGCAATCTGCGCGCGCAAGGTGCAGGCGACGGGGCGAAGATAGCCTTCTACATGCGCAACCGTTCCGAATACGGGGAATTGATGGCCGCGTGCTTCAAGGGCCGCCTCACGCACGTGAACATCAATTATCGTTACCGTCCCGAGGAGGTTTTCTACATCTTCGACGATTCCGATAGCGAGGTAATTGTTTACAGTTCCGAGTTCCGCGACTGCATTCTTGAACTGAAGGAACGGTTGACCAAGGTTCATACATTTGTAGAAATCGGCGATGCTTCGCAGATCGCTTCCTTCGCGCTTCCTTACGAAAAACTTGTAGAAGGTAACGGCGCGCCTCTCGATATCGAGCGTTCTCCCGATGACCTGCTGTTCATATATACAGGCGGTACCACCGGCATGCCCAAGGGCGTGATGTGGCGACACGATGATATGCGCAAGGCTCAGCTCGACGCGCAAAAGCTGCTGGGTCCGGTTCCCCAGACCATGGAGGAAATGGTGGCCCTGGTGAAGCAGGGCGAGCTTGCGCGCATCACTTTGCCGGCGTGCCCGCTGATGCATGGAACCGGGTTCATTACTGCTATTGGCACGCTCATGTCGGGCGGGGCCATCGTCACGCTGTCCGATCCATCCTTCGACGCGGAAGAATTGTGGGATGCGGTGGACCAGCACAAGGTGCAGAGCATCGCCATTGTCGGTGACGCTTTTGCCAAACCCATGCTGCAGGCGCTGGACGCCCACCCGAAGCGCTGGGACACGAGCAGCCTGATTTCGATCATCTCGTCCGGCGTCATGTGGAGTAAACAGGTAAAGGCGGGCCTGTGCAAACATATCCCCCAGGTCATCCTCATGGACAGTTTTGGCGCTTCGGAAGGGCTGGGCTACGGCTTGTCGGTGACGACCGCACAGGGCGGCACCAACACCGCGAAATTCGGGATCGGGGAATTTTGCGACGTATTCGACGAGAACGACCGGAAGGTCGAGGCGGGGAGCGGCGTGCCCGGCTTTATTGCCCGCAAGGGCGCAATCCCCACAGGATACTACAAGGACCCGGAAAAGTCGGCCAAGACTTTCAGGACGATCGATGGCGTGCGTTACTCCATCCCGGGCGACTGGTGCCGGGTGGAATCCGATGGAAGCCTGACCTTGCTGGGCCGCGGCAGCGTCTGCATCAACACCGCAGGTGAAAAGGTTTACCCCGAGGAGGTGGAGGAAGTGCTCAAAACCCATCCCGCCATTGCCGACGCGCTTGTCGTCGGGGTGCCTGACGAAAAATGGGGCGAAGCGGTGACCGCTGTGGTGCATTTGACCCAGGATGCGGACTTCGACGCGCAAGCGATCAAGGATCACGTGCGCCAGCAACTGGCAGGTTACAAAACGCCCAAGGCGATTTGCCCAACGCAAACCGCCTTGCGCGCGTCAAACGGCAAGGCGGATTATACTACGGCTAAAGACATCGCGAAAGCGGGTGCCGGGGCCTCGTGAGCCATTCGCCCCCTCCTGACTATGATGTCGTAATCGTCGGGGCCGGGTTCAGCGGAATATACCTGCTTTACAAGCTGCGTCAGGCGGGGTTCGATGTTCTGCTGGTAGACGCAGCGGAGCAGCCGGGCGGAATCTGGTACTGGAACCGCTATCCGGGAGCACGGGTCGATTCCCAGGTTCCACTTTACGAATTTTCCATTGCGGAAGTATGGAAAAGCTGGACGTGGAGCGAACGATTTCCAGGCTGGGAAGAACTGCGCGCCTATTTCCTCCACGTCTGCGATACGCTCGACCTCTGGCCGGCAATGCGAATGAAAACACGGGTCGAAAGCGCGCCGTTCGATGAAGACACCGCCTGCTGGCGATTGAAGCTCGACGATGGCGGAAAAGTAAGCGCGCGTTTCCTCTTGCCGGCCCTGGGGTTCGCCTCGAAACCCTACATTCCCGATATCCTGGGCCTTAGCGATTTCGAAGGCGAATGGTGCCATACCGCCCGCTGGCCGCAGGAAGGCATCGACCTTTCCGGCCGCCGGATCGCCCTGATCGGCACGGGTGCCAGCGGCGTACAGGTGGCGCAGGAGGCGGCAAGCTGCGCGGAGCAGCTGACGCTTTTTCAGCGAACCCCGATTCTCGCCCTTCCCATGCGGCAGGAAAAACTGGACGATGATCGTCAGCTTCGCGAAAAATCCGAATATCCCGCTGTCTTCCACAAAAGGCTTACGACAAGTGGCGGTTTCGAATGCCAATCGCTGGACATCTCGGCCCTGGCTGTGACCGAGGAAGAGCGGACTACGCATTTCGAGGATTTGTGGCAGCGAGGAGGGTTGCGCTTCTGGTATCATAATTTCGCTGACATACTGACGAACGAGGACGCCAATCGCCACGCCTACGAGTTCTGGTGTGACAAGGTGCGCGAGCGGATCTGCGACCCGACCATTGCCGAGAAGCTCGCTCCCGATGAGCCGCCACATCCCTTCGGGACCAAGCGACCATCGCTCGAACAGAATTATTACGAGATCTTCGCACAAGACAATGTTACGCTGGTCGATCTGAACGACACCGCGATCACTCGCGTCACCGAGGCCGGGATAGAAACAGCCACTGGCATGATCCCGTGCGATCTCATTGTCTTCGCGACCGGCTTCGATGCCGGTCGTGGCGGGCTCATCGACATGAACATCACCGGCCGCGGTCGGCTGGCGCTGGCAGAAGCATGGAAGAGTGAGATCAAAGCCTATCTGGGCATGGCCGTCGCCCAATTTCCGAACATGCTGTTCGCCTACGGCCCGCTCAGCCCTTCAGGCTTTTCCAACGGTCCGACAAGCGCCGAAATCCAGGGTGACTGGATCTGCGATTTCCGGATCTGGCTGCGCGATAACAGGATCGGCCTTTTCGAAGCCGATGCGCTGGCCGAGCGAAGCTGGACCGATATGGTCGCCCAAGTAGGGTCGATGACGCTCTTCCCCAAGGCTGAATCGTGGTACATGGGCGCCAATATTCCCGGCAAACCCCGACAACTGATCAATTTCCCCAGCGTATCTGGTTACGCCGATCTATGCCACGATGTCGCACGGCACGATTATCGTGGTTTTATCAGGAATACACTATCCGGTATGGAGACTGCGCCGAAATGAATGAAATGAAACCAATCCACGACGGGTCAACAGATATTGATCCCGTATGGGCCGGCGACGGGGCGGATATACCCGAATGGTTCGCCTGGGCGCTGAGCGTGCCCCGTGAGGAAGGCTTCGTAGAGGTTGGTGGCGCGCGGGTGCATTATCTTCGCTGGGGCAGGCGTGACCGGCCCAAATTGCTCATGACTCACGGTTTTCTCGCCCATGCCCGCTGCTTTGCCTTCATCGCACCGTACCTTGCCGAAGACTACGACGTGGTGGCGTTCGATCTGGCCGGTATGGGCGATAGCGAGATGCGCGGCGTGGCCGATATAGCTGCGCGGGGAAAGGAATTTGTCGAGATCAGCGAAGCGCTCGATTTGTTTGCGGATGGAAGCAGACCGACGATCATCGCCCATAGTTTCGGCTCGGGTGCAGCGCTGACCGCCGTTTCCCAATCGCCGGATGCCTTCGCCGGCGTTATTGTCTGCGATCTCATGGTGATGCGGCCCGAAAAGCTGGAGAAATACTGGACCATGGGCAGATCGAGCCCCGGGTCGGGTAATCCTGACAAACCGGTGCGACGCTACCCGACCTACGAAGCGGCGCGCGAGAGGTATATCCTGTCGCCGCCGCAGGCAGTTGGTGAGCCGTTCCTGATGGATTACATGGCCTATCACTCTCTCCGCCGCGATGGCGAGGAGTGGACATGGAAGTTTTCTCCCGAAGTGTTCCGGCGCAGCAACAAGCCCGACGAATGGCTGACAGTAGGCCAGAGGCTGGTCGATGCGCCCGGGCGCAAAGCGATTGTGTACGGCGAGAAAAGTCAGCTCTTTGATCGCGATTCCGCCCGCTATATCCGGGAACTGGGAGGGGGAAAGATACCAATTGTTGCAGTGCCCGATGCACGCCATCATCTCATGCTGGATCAGCCGCTCGCGTTCGTCGCTGCGCTTCGGGCGGTACTGGCCTTTTGGAGCCTCTGAGATCCCCCATACTAAGAGGCTGGTTCCTGGTCAGAGGCCAGCGAGATGGGGGCAAAGGGCGTCCATATTCATCTTGTACTATATCCGAACTATTGTCGCCGTCGGCACGGCGAACGCTTCGTTGGTCTCGATGCCAGCTGGGGCAAAAGCTTTATCGGGAGCAACTCGCTTAGCGCGCCAACCATTGCTGATCTTTAGCAAACGTTCACTCCGCGTGCGATCTGGATCGTGGCCCATGGGGTCAAAAGATAAGGCGCTTTACTAATATCACGCGGATGTATATGCCCATGGACGGGGATTGGGCTAATTCTCTCCCTCTCCTCTCCACAGACTAAGGGGCGACCCTCGAGGTCGCCCCATTTTGCAGTAAGCGGCGGAGCCAATTATCGTCGCACTGAAGAGATGGGAAGGGATGCTATATGACACTGAGAGCGATGGTGCTCGCCACTTCGGCCATCTTGGCTTGGCCGCAGATGGCTTTAGCGCAGGATCCCACAACTGATGAGGCGGAACCCCAAGGATCCGTAATCATCGTTACGGCCCAACGCCAATCTCAAAGTCTGCAAGAGGTGCCGATCGCGGTCAGTGCCTTCGATGCTACGGCTCTCGAAAGCCAGCAGATCGAAAACGCTGCTGACCTTCAATTGACGCTCCCGAACGTCTCATTTTCGAAGGGCAACTTCACCGGGTCGTCCTTCACCATCCGTGGTATCGGCGATCTTTGTGTTGGTGTGACGTGTGACGCAGCGACGGCTATCCATATCAATGGTTCCCCTCTTTTTGGTACCCGGCTGTTCGAAACAGAATATTTTGACCTTGAGCGAATTGAGGTCCTACGGGGGCCGCAGGGCACCCTCTTCGGCCGCAACGCTACCTCGGGTGTTGTCAACCTTGTGACAGCCAAGCCTGACCTCGGTTCTTTCGGCGCGGCCGGAGAGTTCGAGTATGGGAATTACAACAGCATCAAGGCCGAAGGGATGGTCAATGTCCCGATCGGCGATTCTATCGGCGTTCGGGTAGCCGGATTCTTTCTGAATCGCGACGGTTACACCACAAACCTTTTCGACAATTCGGATGTCGACGACCGAGACATGTACGCTGTTCGTGGTTCTCTTCGTTTTGAACCCGGTGCCGATACCACTCTCGACTTCATGGCATATTATTTCAGGGAAGATGACACCCGTTTACGTAATCAAAAGCAGGCCTGCCAGCGTGACCCGCTCGGCGTGCTGGGTTGTCTGAACAATCGCCGCGACTTTGACATCACCAATGCCAATTCCACAGTCGGCGCAACGCTCAGTTCGCAAGAGTTCTTCGCTATTCAGGGAATTCCCTCAGTACTGGGATTGGGAAGCCTGTACGGCCCCGACGCATTTGCAGGATTCGATAAGCCCGACGATGTGCGCACGGTAAACACGGCGTATACTCCATTCTATTTTGCCGATGAAGTGCAGCTACAGGCCCGTCTCGAGCAGCGCATCGGAGCTATGACACTGACTGCAACCGGTCTTTATCAGGACACCGAAGTCGATTCCCGGCAGGACTACTTTCTGGGCATTCAGGATCGTACCGGCTTTGCTACGGCCTTGAACGTGTTGTCCGGCTTCGCGGCCAACGGTTTGCCTACCGGCCTCCCCGCACCTGCACCGGCGTTCGTGCCAGGTTCGTCGGCGTATTTTACCCCGATTGTGGAGGCTCTCATCCCCAATGGCCCAGGGGGCGTATTGTGCACCTCCGATAACGATGATGGGAACAGGGGCGCGTTCGAAGGTAATGTATTGTGCGGCGAAACGCCGCTATCCTTCGACAGGTCTTCAGAGCAACGCGAATCCTGGAGCGGCGAAATCCTCCTTTCCAGTGATTTCGACGGAGCATTCAATTTCCTGCTCGGAGGGATCTATGCAAAGTCCAAGACTACCGACAACAGTTACTATGTAAACTCATTCGCGCTTGACTACGCCAGTGCCATTCTGGGATCGTTTGGTACTTTGGCAGGCGGTGCACCGCCATCCTACTTCGCAACATCCATGTACCGCAACAATTCTCTCGAGGCTAATCTTGAGAGCTTCGGTGTGTTCGGGGAGATCTACGTCGACCTGACCGAGCGTCTGACCTTCACCGGAGGTTTGCGGTATAACGACGACAAGAAAGACGTGACTGCGCGCACGACCTTGATTAGCTTCCTCAATCCTTACGCGAATGACGGGGAGCCGTTCGACAGCCCGATCACTCCCTTAACCGGTCCCTCTGGTCTTTTTGATGCCGATCCTGGTACGCCAGGTGAGCAGCTAACGCAATTTAGAGAAGTAGGTTTCGATGAAATAACCGGGCGTGCGGTGCTCGACTACGAAGTTACGCCTGACAATTCGATTTACGCATCTTATGCCAGGGGCTATAAATCCGGGGGTATCAACCCGCCCCTTTCGCCCGTTTTCGATGTGGCTGAAAGCTTCGGATCAGAAACCATCGACGCATTTGAAATCGGATCGAAAAATACCTTTGCGAATGGCGCACTGCAATTAAACGCTACTGCATTCTACTATAAGTATAGCGGGTTGCAGCTTAGCCGCATCGTCGCCCGTACCTCAGTTAATGATACTATCGATGCCGATATCTGGGGTGTGGAACTAGAGTCCGTTATCCGGCCCGATCCCGATTGGCTTGTCAACTTGACGTTCAGTTATCTCAACGCGGAAGTTGCCGGCGACCAGTTCTTCTCCAATCCGCGCGACCCGGGTGGCGGCGATCCTGATGCCGTCATCATCAAGGATATTAGCAACGGTGCTAATTGTGCCGTAACCGGGCCAGCCCCCGGCGCGGCCGACGCATTCGTGGCCGGAGTGAACGCAGCTCTGGGTCTTCGTGGTCCCGAAGAATTTCCTAATGACGGCAATCTTGCGTCAAGCGGCGCATTCAGCATTTGCGATGTCTTGGCCGGAGCCGTTCCGGCGGGCAGCGGCCTTGCGGTATTAAGCCCTGGCGTAGAGGTCAACATAAAAGGGAACAAGTTGCCGCAGGCCCCCGAAATGAAGGTTTCGATGGGTGTGCAGTACACCGCCACTTTCGACAATGGCATGACTCTGGTTCCTCGCGTGGACGTAGCGCTGACTGGTGAGCAATACGGCAATATCTTTAACGGCAGGGTCAACCGGATCGAGCCATTCGTGCAAGCCAACGCGATCGTGCAGTTGAACAGTGCGGATGAGCGTTGGTTCGTGCGCGGATTTGTTCAGAACATTTTCGACAGCAGCTCGGTGACAGGATTGTACTTGACCGACGCATCCTCGGGGAATTTTACCAATATCTACACTTTGGATCCTCGTAGATATGGTGTTGCTTTGGGGTTCAGTTTCTAACAGGTCCAGATCGTGTTGGCGGGGAGATCGGTGGTCCTCCCAACGACCCGAACGGACAGTGCCAGCTAGTTCGTATTTCGACCCATGACTTTATAGCTTTTCCAGAGCGGCGTAATGCTCGATGACCGCCTCGTAAGCCTACCGACGAGGCGGTCATCGAACCGGCCAAATGCGAGCTGCACTCGAAATGCCTGTACGATCGCTCGTTGATGTCGCTACGAGATGCTCGCGGAAAGCTTAAGGCCTTACATAGAAACGACAATGAAGAGTCACCGAATAGTGCAATCGGGATATCCGATGGTGATACTGGCAAACGCACTCTGCGAAAGGCGGAAACATGCTGACCCCTATGATCCAAGATTGGGTCGTAGTGCACGAGGTGCTGACGCGTTAGGAAAAGTTGGAAGGGGCTGCGGGGCAGACTTCTGAGAAAACTTATCCTAACTCTGTTCAGGTTTCATAACTGATTTTCGATCGACCGGAGCTGGCTCAACCGACGTGCGATTGTCGCGAGACAATTCGACCCATCCCAACCCAAGCGACTTCTGGATCGCGATCCAGCCATTTGTCATGGCGGCGATCGCCCGATCGAGATTTGCTCTGGCCTGTTCGCGCTTGCGGATCGAAGTGTTGAGTTCGCCTTGCGAGATTACCCCCGCGGCGCGGCGTTGCTCGTTAAGCTCCGCAGCCGTGTCGGCCTGCCGACTGATCTGCGCCAGCGCGGCTACGTTGGCTCTTTGTTGCCCGAACCGAGCAAGCGATTGTTCGGCGTCGCGTAGTGCGCCCAGGACCACTTCAAGATAGCGCGCTTCGGCCTCGTCGCGCGCACTCTCGGCCTGATCGATCGATGCTGCCGTGCGGCCGAAATCAAGCAGGTTCCACTGCAGCCGCGGCAAAGCGATTGCCGATAAGTTGCCCGGGTCCAGGATGTCGTCGGGCTCCGATCCGCCCAAACCGAGAATCCCCATGAAGGAAATCTTGGGGAAGCGAGCAGCCTCTGCCACGCCAATGCGCGCATTCGCCGCGGCCAGCATGCGTTCGGCGGCTCGAACATCCGGCCGCCGCGCTATTAGCGCTGCGGGATCGCCCACCGCGACCCGTTCGGGGGGAAGCGGAATTTCGGCCTGAGCCGCCAGGAGCCCGTCGAGTGCGCCGGGCGCTTCGCCCGTCAGCACCGCGAGCGTGTCTTTGAATACATCGATGTCCGCTTGAGCTTCCGCGATCTGCGACTTGAGCAGTTCGAGCTCGGCGTTCGCGTTACCGACCGGGAACAGCGCGAGAGCGCCCTGTGTATAGCGCTGATAGGTCAGTTCGAGAATTTGCTGCTGCAAGTCGCGCTCTCGCTGGACAAGCTCGAGCCGCCCTTGCGCTTCTCGCAGGCTCACATACGCCCGCGCGATTTCGGCGGCGAGCTGGACTTTCGCATCCTCGGCGTTCGCCACCGAGGCCGCAGCCTGAGCGTTAATGGCCTCGACACGCCGTGCCTGCCCCCCAGCGAAATCGATCTCCCAGTTTGCATTGAGCCCGACGTTGTAGACGCTGAGGCTGTCCTGCTCTTCGGTGTCTGCAGGAGCGCCGGGCGATCCCGGGGGCGGGCCACTGCCGATATCTAGCCCTGGGATATTCGCCTGGACCGCAGTCGCCTGCGCAGCCACGGCGGGTAGCCGGTTGGCGCGCTCCTGGCGGACAGAAGCCCTTGCCTGTTCGATGCGAGCGCGCGCCGCGGCCACGCCCGGATTGCCGACCAGCGCGCGCGCCTCCAGTTCATTGAGAACCGGATCGCCGAGCAGCGTCCACCAGTCGCCGGCAATCGGCGCAAACGGATCGATTTCGGGGCCGGCGCGTACGAACGCATTGCCTGCGGCGGTCGCAAGTTGCGGGGGACCGGCATAGTCGGGACCGGACATGCAACCCGCGAGGAGCGCCATGGGAGCGAGGAGGGTTAGGGTCTTGCGCATAGAGTTCTCAGTGCATCGAAAGGGATAAGTTCTTCGGGAGAGGCTTGAGGAACAGTACCAGCGGCACCGTGACCAGGGTAATCGCGCCCATGGCGAAAAAGACATCGTTGTAGGTCATCACGAACGCATCGCGCTGAATGATGCCGGAAAGCATCTCCAGCGCGGCCTGTGGGCTGCCCAGCGACGCCGTCATGCCGTCCAGGTATTCCTGTAGCCGGGGGCTGTTAGCGTTGAGGGTTTCTTCCATGCGTCGACTATGATGCCACTGGCGCTGATCCTGGAACGAGGCAAGCCCCGCGAGCGCGAACGAGCCCCCGAGGTTTCGCGCCGCGTTGAAGATGCCCGAAGCATCGCCGGCATCCTCCTTGGCAACCGAAGCTACCGTCGCCTGGTTGAGGAACATCATCGTGAGGATCATGCCGATGCCACGCAGGAACTGGCTTTCGGTGAACACTCCACCTCCCGATTCCGCTGTCAGATTTATGCTGACGAAACAGCTTAGCGCCATGATGAACATGCCCGCGCCGACCGCAATGCGGATGTGAATCCTGCGGATCATGAACGGGAGAACGGGCATCAACAGGAAAGCCGGAACGCCCATCCAGAAGATCACAAGTCCGGTCTGCAAGGCATTATAATCGGAAATTATCGCGAGAAATTGCGGGATCACGTAGGTCGAGCCATACATGACCATGCCAAGCGCCAGTGCCATCACCACGACGCTGGCAAACTGCCTGCTGAGCATCAGGCGCAATTTGAGCACGGGTTTGCGCGCGTAAAGCTGTCCGTAGGTCAGAAGTGCAAAACCCACGACCGTCATCAGTGTGAGCTGGACGATCAGCGTGGAATCGAACCACTCCTCGCGGTGGCCTTCTTCCAGAACGATGGTCAGCCCACCCAACCCAAGGATCATACCAGCTATTCCCGCCCAATCAGCCTCGCGCAGGTAAACCCAGTCGGGCTTTTCATGGGGTAGCCCGATGAATAGTAAAGCAAGGAGCAACGCGCAGACGGGCACGTTGACGAAGAAGGCGTAGTGCCAGCTCAGGTTCTCGGTAAGCCAGCCCCCCACCAACGGGCCCATTACCGGCCCAAGAACCACGGTCATTCCGAAGAGCGCCATGCCGATCGGCTGTTGCGATGGAGGCAGTCGCTTTGCGACGATGGTCATAGCGGTTGGAATAAGCGCGCCGCCCATGAACCCTTGACCGGTGCGACCGATGATCATCGTCGTCAGATCGGTGGCAATGCCGCACAACACCGAAAAGGCCGTGAAGGCAGAAACCGCGACGATGAGCAGCGTGCGAAGGCCGAGCAGTCTTTCCAGCCACGCGCTCAGAGGGATGATGATGATCTCGGCAACAAGGAAGGCTGTCGCGATCCAGGTGCCTTCGGTTCCGGTCGCGCCGATTTCCCCCTGGATCGTCGGCAGCGCCGAATTGACGATCGAGATGTCAAGCGTTGCCAGCATCGCCCCCAGCGCACCGGCGGCTACGGCGATCCAGGCCGTAGCATCGGCCTTTTCGACCGGCGGCGAAACCGCTGCAGCGGCGCCTGCCATCGGTCAGTCTCCGGCCGCGTTGCGGATCGAATCGAGTTGGTCTCTAGCGGCGCGCGTATCGACACTCGCGACAACAGACATGCCCGGCACCAGCAGACGCAGGATCTCGGGCGAAGCCTGAATGGATATGCGCACCGGGACGCGCTGAACGATCTTGGTGAAATTACCCGTCGCGTTTTGCGGAGGTAGGATCGAGAATTCTGCCCCGGTCCCGGGGGCGATGCTTTCCACTCTTCCTAATAGCTCGAGGTCCGGCAGCGCGTCGATTTCCAAGGTGACGGGTTGCCCCGGGCGGACAAGTCCGAGCTGCGTTTCCTTGAAATTTGCTGTCACGTAGAGGCGGTCGGTCGGTACGAGGCTCATAAGGCGTTGGCCAGGCTGGACAAATTGTCCAGGTCGGACCGTGAGGTCACCCACCCGCCCGGAAATACTGGCCTGGAGCGTGGTCGATGACAGGTTCAGACGGGCGGCCTCGAGTTGCGCACGAGCGGCGTTGGCTTGCGAATTGGCCTGGTCTATCTGCTCGCTAAGCGTGTTCTGTCGGCGCTGTGCCGCCGTGAGCGCGGCGCGCGCTGCCGCGACTTGAGCCTGCGCTTCTCTGGCCTGGGCCTCCAGCTGATCGAGCCTCTCGCGCGGCTCCGCTCCCGAAGCGGCAAGGGGGCGGTACCGGACAACCTGCTCAGCAGCGAGACCAGCCTGTGCAGATGCTGCTGCGAGCTGTGCACGGGCCTGGGCAATTGCCGCGTCCTGCTCTTGTTGCTGGGCGCGTACCGTATCTGCTCCGGCGAGCGACGCGGCGATCTGGGCTTCGACCTGGTTCGTTTGGGCACGATAATCTCGCACGTCCAGCTGGACAAGTGCATCGCCCGACGCGACCGTTTGATTCTCCGTCACTAATACGCGCTCGACGTAGCCCGCAATTTTGGGGGAGATGATGACGCTGTCGGCGGCAATATAAGCGTTGTCGGTGGACTGCTGGAATCTGCCGTACGTCTGATGATTGTAATACCAGTAGCTCCCGGCGAGCAGGACCAGAATGCCGGCGATCAGCAGACCCAGCCGGACCCGCGGACTGGACAACCCCGTCGGACGTGCGCCTTCATCGCTAGCCCCTGCTGTCTCGTCCGCCATGATTATTTCGCTCCTCGCCATCGTTTGAGCCGCTGCGCGAGCGATATAGCGGCCAAAACAAAATGCGAAAGTCCTTTACTATTTTTCTCCGATCGATAGGAATGTCTCATGCCAGAAGATGAGGGCACTCTCGCACTCGACAATGTCATCACCCACGATGATCGAGCGATCTTCATGATGGACCAGATCAGCCGCGCCGCGCGCAAGGCATTCGATGACCGAGCACAGCCGCTGAGCCTCAATCGTACGCAGTGGCGTGTGTTGGCGCAGCTCATCAGAGCTCCTGCCCTGAACCAGTCGGACATCGCCAGGAGACTTGAAATCACATCCTCCAGCAGCGGCCTGGAAGACATGACGCCTTCGCGCTTGAGTGACCGGACGCGGCTTGCGCAAGTCATAGCAATATTCGGTCGCCACGGGCGGGGCGGCATCACGCCCGTGTTGGGACTAGGCCGATCTCAAACCAAAACACATTCGACGCGCCCGGATGCCCCGCTCGTGGCGATTGCGCCAGGGGACGAACCTCGGTCATGTTCTATAGCGGACAACCGAATGGAGCATGCGGGACGCGAACTTTCATTGCACCGGCCCTCTGCCGGACGAACAAACCGCTGGCGGCGTGCTAGATGGAAACTAACGCAAACTTCTCCCTAGTGGCGTGGATCGTTGGCATTCTGATGCTTACGACCATCGCTTTCGCGATGTGGCTAATCGATCCCAGACCAAATCAGGAAACATATCAGATCAAGTTTGATCGCTCCGTGGAAGGCCTTCAGTCGGGATCGACTGTAACACTATCGGGAGTCCCTGTGGGACAGGTAACATCGGTCCGTCTGGCGGAAAATGAACCGGAAAACGTGGTCGTTGTTCTGACTCTCGATCCTTCTGCGGCGAAAGTCCACGGCCTTGAAGCGACAATCAGCACGGATCTGATAACTGGAGAGGCTGCGCTCGTGCTCGAGGGCCGACGGGGTCGTCAGGGCATTTACACCGACAAGTCAGGAAAAAAGATCATTCCCGCCGCGGACGAAACCGGACTATTGGGGAGGGATGCGACCGCCACTGTAGAGACCGTGGCAAATAGCATTCGCGCTCTGAACGAAGGACTGGAGCCAGAAAAGCAACGGGTGATCACCTCCGATCTTGTCCGGCTTCGAGTCACGACGGCCGCACTCGCATCGGACGCCGAAGGTTGGGACGAACGATTGGCCTCAACAAAAGGAAGATTGTTAGACTTAGGGCAAAGGGTTGGTGGATGGGGAAATAATCTTCGAGATGCAGATCGGCGGATCTCAGGGCGGAGCGCTTCTGCTATCGCGCAACGACGCCTTCGCCAATTCAGGGAGGGGGTGCAGAACGCTGAAAACAAACTTTCCCAGATAAGGAGTGGCATTCCGGCGGTCGAAGATTCTTTGGTTGAAGGTGAAACGGACCTTCGCGAGCTTAGTCGCGAACTTGCTCCTCTCAGTGAAAAAATCGAAGATATTCAGGTTGAGGGAATTACATCAAATCCTCCCCTCCCAGACTATCGGCCAAAAAGAAGAGAAGCTGGAACGAATATCGATGATTTAAAGTAAACCGAACGGATGACTGCTTCCGGGCAGAGCGCGCAGCCCGTAGAATAGCGGAGATTGGAGCGCAAAGCGGATAACGACCTACTCCGCGGTCAAGTTTGAAATTGAAATTCCGAGTCCTAAAAAAGGCATCGAACCAATACATTAGAGGGATTTTGCGGGCCTTTTGCGGGCTTTTCAGCTTGACCGAAATATCTAAACATCAGAAATTAAACGGAAAAGAAGTTCGAATGTGATGCCTCTTCTGGGAGCTGAAAGCCTGCATTCTCGGGAGCTACTGGTGCAACCGAGAGCGGCTGCAGAAGGCCTTCGAGAGCCCTGACTTCCGCTTCTGCACAAACCTCGCTTTCCGCAATTAAAGTCTGTTGTTCAAACATGGGGGAGGTTCCTTCCTGCTTTTGATCCGGCGAGACCGTCTCGTCGAATAGAGATGCCGGTGAAGAGGCTGTCGGCGATGGCTCGGGCGCGCTGCGCGACAAGCGCGGTGCCATCCGGCTGCGCCTCAAGGCGCTGCAATGTTGCATAGAAAAGCTCGAGCCAGCGCGCGAAGTGCCGTTCCTCGAGGTCCGGAATGGCCATGTGCTTGGCCATCGGGTTTCCGGAAAATTCACCGCTGTTAAACAGTATCGAGCGCCAGAAGGTCTTCATTCGCTCCAGATGTTCAGGCCAGTCGGAGATACGGTGTGCGAAGATCGGAGCGAGCAGATCATCCTTGCGAATGCTGGCATAAAAGCTCTCGACCATGATTGAGACGAATTGCTCATCGACGCCGCAAGCCGCGGCATGAGCGCGCTTTTCGGCCCGTGCATCGCGCACGTGTTGGCGGGCTCGTTTGATCGGTGCGTGCATTTCAGATACTCGTTAAAAGGTATTTGATATACCTATTAAATGCGCTTTCCGCTAAAAGCAATATCTGATATACCTTTTTTATGCAGTTAAACCTCCGAACCGATTATGCGCTCCGAATGCTCATGGTTCTCGCGGCCAAGGATGAAGTCTTGTCGATTGACTGGATAGCCGATCACTACGCCATCTCGCGCAACCATCTGGCTAAGGTCGCTCAGGATCTGGCTGCCGCCGGGTTTGTCGAGACGCAGCGCGGCAGAGGCGGAGGACTGCGCTTGGCTCGCCCTCCCTCGCAAATCAATGTCGGTGACGTGGTGCGGAAGCTGGAGAACACGACAGGCTTTGTTGCCTGCATGGGCGGCAAGGAAGACTGTGTTATTGACGGCGCTTGCGGCCTCAAGCCCGCATTATCGGGCGCTCTGAACGCTTTTCTGGCGCATCTCGACCAATTCGATCTTGCGCAGATTACCGGATCACGGTCTCGCTTTCTCCAGCAGCTGGCTACTGAGAAAGCTTGAGAAGAGGACCATCGACGCTCCACTCCATCTCAAACACCTTCTTCATAAACAAGGTGGGCTCCGCTATCGTGTTCGCAGCTTAGCAGAAACTATTTTTGTGCATAATCACGTGGCCGTTGCCGACGTGAGTTCTGCTACAAACCGCTAACACTCTAACGAAATTCGAGTTGCAGCGGACTTCCATTGCGCAGCCGCTCCGTATCAAGCGGGCGGGACTGCGCGGCTAAGCCGTCGAGAGTGGGGCGATCAGGGTCGATCACCGCCGACTGGATGGCATAGACTCCGCGATATCCGCGCTGGAAAAGATTGTTCGCCATCGCGACGATGGCCTCCTCGTCCAGCAGATCGGTGTGCACCGTGGTCCGCACGTCAAAAGGTATTTTCCCTTGCGTGCAAAGCAGGTCGAGCGTCGCCGAGAAGCGCGAATAGGCTGTGACCCCGGTGACCTTGTGAAAATGCGACCGAGGCGCCTTGTAATCGAGCGCGATGCGGTCGACCAATTGTTCATCGAGCAGGTATTCGACAACGTCCGGCCTAAGGCCGTTAGTGTCGAGCTTGATCGCAAATCCCATCGATTTCACCTGAGCGGCGAAGCGGGCAAGATGCTTCCAACTTGTTGCCTCACCGCCGGAGAACACTACACCGTCCAGAAATCCCTTACGGCGGGTCAGAAACTCGATCACCCGGTCTTCGTCGATGCTTCCCCTGCCCAGTACGATTTGCGGATTGTGGCAATATCCGCAGCGCATATTGCATCCTGCGATCCACAGGATGCAGGCAATACGATCTGGGAAATCGAGCATGGTGAAAGGCGTTACGGCATAAAAGGGCGTGGCGACACGGGTCGTCCCGTGCCGCGCATTCCTCTCCACTGGCGCAACAGCTCCCATTTCAGCGATGTGGTGCAAACAAATCGCCCACCATGGCAGCATCTTCGGTAAAGTGGCGGCGCTGCCGGTGTTCACCTTGCTTACCCTTGTTGAAGCTGTCCACGGGCCGGAAATAACCCATCACCCGGGTCCAGACTTTGGTCCGTTCTCCGCACTCGGGACATTCAGGCTGTTCGCCATCGAGATAGCCATGCGTGTCGCAGACTGAAAATACCGGCGTGAGCGTGACATAGGGCAGACGGTAATTGCTCAGTACCTTTTTCAGGAAATTACGGGCCGCGTCCGCGCTCGAGAGCTTCTCGTTCATATAGAGGTGGAGCACCGTTCCGCCGGTATATTTGCATTGCAATTCATTCTGCAGTTCCAATGCCTCGAACGGGTCATCAGTGTGTTCGACGGGGATCTGCGAGGAATTCGTGTAGTAGATGTTTTTATCGCTGCCCGCCTGAAGAATGTCGGGAAACCGTTTAGCATCTTCCTTGGCAAACCGGTAGGTGGTGCCTTCCGCCGGGGTTGCTTCCAGATTGTAGAGGTTGCCGGTTTGCTCCTGAAAGCCGACCAGCCGTTCGCGCATATGGTCAAGGATCGCCAGCGCCATATCGATACCGCCCTGCTGTGTCAGGTCAGACGCGTCCTCAGTGAAGTTGCGAACCATTTCGTTCATTCCGTTGACCCCGATGGTCGAGAAATGGTTCCGCAGGAATGGCAAATAGCGCGCCGTGAATGGATAAAGCCCGCGATCATACATCTTTTGCACGAAGGCGCGCTTTTTCTCCAGCGTGGACTGCGCGATATCCATCAGCCGGTCGAGCTCCGCCATCAGTCCGGGCAGGTCTCCTCTGAAACGGTATCCGAGCGCCGCCATGTTGATAGTGACAACCCCCAGCGAACCGGTCATCTCGGCTGATCCAAACAGACCATTTCCGCGTTTCAGCAATTCGCGCAGATCCAGCTGGAGGCGGCAGCACATCGAGCGAACAGCGCCGGGCGAATACGCCTCGGGATTGGGGCGTCGTTCGCCCGTGTCGGGGTCGCGCAGATATTGGCTCCCGATGAAATTCTGGAAATATGAAGAACCAACTTTGGCAGCATTTTCAAAGATCGCAGTTGCAACCTTGCTGTCCCATTGGAAATCCTCGGTGATGTTTACCGTCGGGATCGGAAAGGTGAACGGTTGTCCCGTGGCGTCGCCTTCTGTCATCACCTCATAGTAAGCGAGATTGATCAGCTCCATTTCCGGTCCGAAATGAGCAAAGGACATGTCTTCCAGATTGCGTAGCCCCATGTCGCGCGTTTGTGCCTGCGCGAGCAGCTCTTCGTTCTTGATCCCTTTGAACAAATGCTCGTCTCTATATGTCGGATATAGCTCACGCAAATCGTCTGGCACCACGATATCGAGCGTGATGTTGGTGAAGGGGGACTGCCCCCACCGTGCCGGTACATTGAGATTGTAGACGAATTGCCGGATCGCCTTTTTGACCTCGGCGAAGCTCAGATTGTCATAGAAGACGTAGGGCGCAAGATAGGTGTCGAAGCTTGAAAAAGCCTGAGCACCAGCCCACTCGGATTGAAGGATGCCGAGGAAATTGCTCATCTGCCCCAGCGCTTCTCGGAAATGCCGCGGCGGGCGTGAGGATACGCGGCCAGCGACCCCGTTAAACCCATCGTTGAGGAGCGCGCGCAAGGACCAGCCCGCGCAATAGCCGGTCAGGCAGTCGAGATCATGGATATGGATGTCGCCCTGGCGATGGGCCAGACCTTCTTCAGGGGCGTAGATTTCGTCGAGCCAGTAATTGGCGATCACCTTACCTGCCACATTGCTTATCAATCCGGCATGCGAGTAACCGACATTGGCATTTGCCTTGATCCGCCAATCGGCACCAGAGATATATTCGCCGACAGTATCCGAACAATCGATCTTGCTCCCCGACCAGACCGGGCCTGGCATTGGGTCGCCAAAACCCAATTGATCATTAGCCGCAATTGCATCGCCGAAGTTCTTCTCTTGCAGTTCAAGTGTCATAATCGCTTTTCCTCCCGACAGTGGCGCGACCGCGGATTGCGCCGCCAAACCACAAGATGTTGTGTTGCGCACGCATGCCTAAGCACAAAATTCCGCGTCTCATTTGATAAATGTCAAACCGAGAAGGTTTTTGGGAGAAGTTCAGGGCGATGACCTCCTGCCTTTGATTTCGGTCAAGGAGAGCCCGGCAGTTGGCCACCATAGCTGCGCCAGAGATGCTCTCCCGAGCACGCCGTTTGGAAGGAAATCTCATTGTCAGAAACGCTCGGAACTGTCCTTCTGAACGCGATGAAAGAACGCGGAGCAGACCGCATCTTCGGGCTCCCCGGCGATTTCGTCCTGCCATTTTTCCGCACTATTGCCGAAAGCGGCATCCTTCCCTTGCACACGCTCAGCCATGAGCCCTCTGTTGGCTATGCGGCAGATGCGGCCGGACGGATTGGTAGTTCGCTGGGCGTAGCGGTGGTGACCTATGGCGCGGGCGCTCTTAACATGGTTAATGCCGTGGCGCAGGCCTATGCGGAGAAGTCTCCACTGGTGGTCATATCGGGGGGACCGGGCGCCGACGAGGGCAAACTCGGGCTCAGCCTCCACCACCAGGTGAAGACGTTGAGCTCGCAATTCGAGATCTTTCGCGAACTGACCTGTGCGCAATGCATTTTGAACGATCTCGAAACCGCTCCAATCGAAATTGCCAGAGTGCTCGATACGGCGCTGAGCCTCTCACGCCCTGTCTACATCGAGATCCCCCGTGATCTGGTCGATCAGCCTTGCGCGTCAGCACCGGCCATAGCGTTGCCGGCTGCCAATCACGATGCAGCGCGTGCCTGTGCCAAGGAAGTCCTCGACAGACTGCGCTCGGCCAAGTCGCCCGCAATTCTGGTGGGCGTCGAGGCGCGCCGATATGGTCTTGAAGACAAGATCGCGAGCCTTTGCCGAAAACTGGGGGTGCCAGTCGCAACCAGCTTCATGGGGCGCGGGCTGTTTGCCGACTTCACACTTCCATTGCTGGGACCATATCTCGGATCCGCAGGTGACATAAATATTGCGAGCGCAATTGAAGGTGCAGACTGCTTGCTGATGCTAGGTGTTATTACATGCGACACCAATTTCGGTGTCTCCGGTCGTGCCATAGATATGCGAGCTTCTATCCGTGCCCTGGATCGTACGGTTGTACTCGGCCATCACCTCTATCCGGACGTTTCTCTTGAGGCACTGGTTGATGCCCTGCTCGAGATTGCTGAGACAATCGGCGTTCCGGAGCCGCAACCGGAACCTGTCTACGCGACCGGATTACCCGACGACGAAACGCCCTTGGAACCATCGCATATCGCGATTGCCGTCAATGATCTCTTTAATAGCAAAGGATCGTCTCCGATCGCAGCCGATGTTGGCGATAGTCTGTTCATCGGGTTGGAGATTGCGGACACGGCGCTGGTCGCGCCGGGTTATTATGCCTCGATGGGAATGGGAGTTCCGGCAGGCCTCGCGATCAATGCCGTTACCGGGCGTCGCCCGATCGTTCTCGTCGGTGATGGCGCATTTCAGATGACTGGCTGGGAGTTGGGAAACTGCCAGAAATATGGCTGGTCTCCAATCGTCATCGTCCTGAACAACCAGAGCTGGGAAATGCTCCGCGGGTTTCAGCCCAATCAGACTTATCACGATCTGGATGACTGGCACTTTGCCGACATCGCTCCGTCGCTAGGCGGCCGCGGGATCAGGGTAGAGACCTGCGCTGAACTGAAGCGTGCGCTGGATCTGGCCGTAGACGATGAGAGTAGCTTCTATCTGATCGAAGCGATGTTGCCTCGCAGTAGAACATCCATGTCTCTGCATAAATTCACGCGGGCGATGCGCAACCTCTCAGCGATGAAGAATGAATGACGGTGTTCAGCCTCATTTGAGTAGCGGTTTCCGCGATTGCCGGCGTCATCCCTCTATGGGCATCGCTCGCTCGACGATTGCGCGCGTGTCGATCACGGCGTCCGATCCACCATAGGCAAGAGATGGCCGGGCAAGACGCAATCGGCAAAACGCTTCGGCGAGCGGACTATTCGCATTGATGAGAGCCGCGCCTTGGGCCGCTAGAGCCAGCCGTTCGACGGTGTTACGCGCATGGTGCTCGCTAGCATCATCGAACCGGAGGGTGTCGGCCCATTTGTCATAGGCTGCATAGCTTCCGCGTGCTTTGGCGAGAAACGTCTGCAAGGCGTCCAGCGCATCTGGCTCGCGGCCTAACGCTCGCATGACATCAAGCGCGATGACATTGCCTGAGCCTTCCCAGATTGCGTTCAAAGGCGATTGCCGGAACAGGCGCGGCATCGGCCCGTCCTCGACGTAACCGCCGCCGCCCAGACATTCCATCGCCTCGTACACCATTCCCGGCGCGCGCTTGCAGACCCAGTATTTTGCGATCGGCGTCAGCAGACGTGCGAGCGGTTCCTTCTGGTCGAACGCAGCCGCCAGTCGAAAAGCAAGCGCGGTTGCCGCCTCGCTCTCAACCGCGAGATCAGCCAGCACCGTTGCCATCGCCGGCTGGTCTGCGAGCATACGCTGAAAGGCAGAGCGATGGTGGGTGTGCCACAGCGCCTCGGCAAGTGCGGCGCGCATTGTAGCAGCTGAGCCAACAATGCAGTCAAGCCGGGTGTGCTGAACCATTTGGAGGATGGTTGAGACGCCGCGGCCCACTTCCCCGATACGCTCAGCGTAGGCACCACGATATTCGACCTCCGACGACGCGTTGGAACGATCACCAAGCTTGTTCTTGAGCCGCATGATCTGGAAGCCAGCATTGCGTTCGCCGTCTGGCGTCCAGCGGGGCACGAGGAAGCAGGTAAGGCCAGATCGGGTGTAGGCCAGCGTCAGGAATGCATCGCACATCGGTGCTGAACAGAACCATTTGTGCCCGGTTAACCGGTAGGCGCCATCAGCAGTCTCGGCTTTCGTTGTGTTTGCCCGAACATCAGAACCGCCCTGCTTTTCGGTCATCGCCATACCGATGGTCACACCGGTCTTCTTTGATGCCGGACGATTGGAGGGATCATACCGCGACGCTGTAATCCTGGGCACCCAATTCATCCCGACTTCAGGATCGAGGTTCAGCGCCGCAACAGCCGCATACGTCATCGTCATCGGGCAACTTGTCCCGGCATCTGTCTGCCCCGTCAGAAAGCTCAGGGTGGCATGGAGGGTATGCCCAGCCTCGGTCCCGTCCCATGCGACTGATGCCACGCCTGCGTCCAGTCCAAGAGCCATCAGGTGATGATAATCCGGATGAAACCGCACTTCATCGATGCGATGCCCGAAACGATCATGGGTCTCAAGCACTGGCGGTGATCGGTTCGCTTCAATGCCCCAGTCGATGACTTCAGCCGAGCCTGTGCGGTCTCCAAACTTCTCTAACTTGTCGAGATGACGGCCAGCACCGGCCATAATGACAGCTTCGTGCAGCGCCCGATCCGATCGAAACCGGTTGAAATTCTTCAATGGGGGAGGCTGGTTAGTGACCTCGTGTGTGTCGAGTGTTTCGATCGGGCGGACGGGTGCCATACCTGTTATACTCCTTCGGGAAACATACTTTGCTTTCCCCCAAGACTAAGAACCGTCACTTGTCCGGCTCGAGGAAATCCACCTTGCCGCTATCGAGATGATAGAATGCTCCCACCACTTTGAGCATCCCGCTCTGCTGGGGCTCGAGCAGGGCAGGAGAGGCTTCTTCGCGCAATTCGTGTACCACGCGGCGAACATTCGAAAGCGCTGCGGAATCGACGATGTTGTCGGCCCAGGGATCGGTCTCGAGCACGGCGGGCAGCAGTGACTGAAGCACTTTTGCAATGTTGCCGGAGAAACTGGCCTGACCGCGCGCAAGCGAGACGGCGGCGTTCAGCGCTCCGCAGGCCTCATGGCCCATCACGACGATGAGCGGAACTTGAAGATGGGCCACCGCGAACTCCAGGCTACCGAGTGCTGTGGCGCAGAGCGTGTTGCCTGCATTGCGGATAATGAAGAGTTCGCCCAGCCCCCGCTCGAACAGCAGCTCTGGCGGGACGCGCGAATCCGAGCAGCTCAAGTAGGCAGCAAAAGGACGCTGAGCGGCTGCAATCTCGAGACGCCGCATTCGGTCCATTATAGGTTCATAGGATGTATCCTCCAGAAAACGTCGATTGCCCTCTTTTAGCAGGTCAAGCGCTTGATCCGGGGTGAGTGCGGGCTCATCAGGCATAAGTCGTCGCTATCCTTGCTTGCCATCAATCCGGGGAGACAGATAAATTGCGCCGTTGCGTATCACCCACGGCAATAGGCTGACGGCAAATGCCGCAGCTCCAAGCATAAGCCAGCTGCCGCTTTCACTCTGCAAAGCGGCCGCTGCCCGGCTGATGGCCGCGATCTGTATGCCGTAAAAGGCAACCCATGATACCATCGGCATGACCAGCGGCCGACCCGAATGTCCTTGCGTGACGCGGGTCACCATCGCGACCAACAGGCTGCAGCAGAAACCAATCATCAGCGCGTGGTCCGGCCCGCGCCCAAACAAGCCAAATGCTGCGTCAACCGCAGCGAAAGCGAAGCCCACCGGCGCCCAGGCGAAACCCCAAATCAGGACATTTAACAAGCCAGGCGCGCTTGCTTTTGGCCACCATCTCCAGCACATCACGGCGGTGGTAACAGCCAAGCCGGCATTAGCGCCTGTCTGCATGTGCCCAAGGTTCAGCACTTCCCCCACAAGGCGAGCAAAAAGCAAGGCCCAGAGCAGCGCGAGCAGCCAGTCTGGTCGCCAGCTAATGTAATCCTTCACGACATTCCCGGCGAAGAACGGCACCATTCTATGGGCAACCGTCAGGAACACCGGCAGCAGAAAGCCCGATATGCCGATGCGGTTGGCGATGGGCAGCCAGGCCGGGTCTCTCAGCGCAATGAAGGCAACCGCGCACAATATACCGGCCAGCCCGAAAAGAATGCCCGCCATGGCCGACCAGCCATGAGTGCAGCGCGGTCCGCTTTGCGCCCGGTTGCGGTAAAGGACAATGGCCAGCATGATTGACGCCAAGACCCACCCTGCACCCGCAAGCCCGAAGCCAGCCAAAACCAATCTGTCTGACCCGGTCCACAGCCCAAGTTGGGCTGTCACGACCCCGGCAAACAGTGCGCATGCGGCTGGACCAACCTGCTTGGCAGAGAGATCGGGCAGACTCATCCAGCGCGGAAATACCGTGAGCAGGAAGCCGAAGATGAACGGTGCCAATCCGAGGTAGATCATGGCGGGGCCATGAAGCAGGGACGCGGGCAGCTCGGTCTGGGGCGGCAGTGGCCCATCCCCATACAGCCCCAGCACATGGATCAGCCACCACGAAGCCAGTCCGCCAATGCCGATCGCGCCGCCAAGGAAGGGAAGGCGGTGCGGTGCGGCCAGCAAGATCGAGGGTGACATCATATCTCGCGCTTGCCCCCTACATAAGCCCGTGCGCGCCCGCCATCGCACCCAGCACAGTGACGAGAGCGATGACCGAAAGCACGCGATGCACCCATACCATCAGGTTGAAGTCGCGTTCCGGTGACGGCGATTCTGCCATGCGCCGGTGGAGTACGAGCGGTTCCGCGATGAAAAGCATAGCAGCGAAAACGAGCCAGAGTCCGAGCATGGCGTGCATCCACCAGTAAGACGTTTCCGCAAATCGCGACCACATATCAGCGCGCCAGGTCATCCATAAGCCAGAGACTCCGGCAAGAATTACCCAGAACTTTGCTTGCACAGAAAACC
Organism: Qipengyuania zhejiangensis; assembly: GCF_035607565.1. Taxonomy (NCBI): domain Bacteria; kingdom Pseudomonadati; phylum Pseudomonadota; class Alphaproteobacteria; order Sphingomonadales; family Erythrobacteraceae; genus Qipengyuania; species Qipengyuania zhejiangensis. The sequence goes on from NZ_JAYKGO010000001.1 coordinate 117,704, forward strand.
CCTGTTCGATCCGGTGAAAGGCATGGAGCCTGTCCGCCGGCGAAGCAGTCTTCGCGATCGAAGGCATTACGACGAATGTTACGAACCAGACGCCTCCTATCCAGCCGACAATGGATACGATGTGGAGCACGCGGGCCAGAGTGAAATCATCAAAGATCATATCGCCCTTTTGGTGGAGTTGGATGCGCGCGACTTTGACACGGATCAAATACTTTGGCTGCCTGCCCTCTATCTGAGCGGCCATGAACAAGACTCTTCTCACGCTCGGTGCCACCTCATTGGCGATCACGATGTCCACGCCAGTGTTGGCACAAGACGGTGATGCCCTGCCATTCGATCCATATTTAGACCTGCGCTACCGGCTTGAAGTGGTCGACCAGGAAAACCTGCCCGAAGATGCTACCGCGTCGACGCTCAGGATAAGAGGCGGGGTCGAAACCGATGAGTGGAACGGCCTCAGCGCGCTCGTCGAAGGAGAGGCAGTGGTTCGTCTGGGACCGGAAAACTTCAACGATACCGTCAACGGCCAAGTACAGTTCCCGGTTATTGCGGATCCCTCGGACCTATTGCTCAACCGGGCATTTGTTCGCTGGCGACCGGACCCTGCTGTCGAAGTGCTCGCCGGACGCCAGAAAATCAACCTCGACAATCAGCGCTGGATTGGTTCGGTCGACTGGCGCCAGAACGATCAGACTTTCGACTTGGCGCAGGTCACGGTGAACCCGGTGGAAGGCGCTTCCGTGGATTATTTCCATGCTTGGCGGGTCAATCGCATCTTCGGGCCGGATTCGCCGCAAGGGATATGGCGCGATACAGACATCCACAATGTCCATGCGACTTATGCGATACCATCGGTAGGCACGGTGTCCGCCTATGGCTATTTCCTCGACATTCCGGTGTCGCCAGCCAACAGTTCGCAGACGCTTGGAGTGCGGCTTTCTGGCGCGCAGCCCATCGGCGGATCGACAAAGATCCTCTACGCAGCCGAATACGCAAACCAGCGCGATTTGGGGCTGAATCCGGCCGAGTTCTCACTCGACTATTTGTTGCTTGAGCCGGGAATCTCCTCCGGAGGTTTCACGATCAAGACAGGTTACGAGCGGCTTGAGGGTAATGGTGCATTCGCCCTGCAAACCCCGCTCGCAACATTGCATGCCTTCAACGGCTGGGCAGACAAGTTTCTTGTGACGCCGCCCGGTGGCTTGCGCGACCTTTATGGTGACATCAGCTACCGCTTTGGCGATGGCTCACCGCTCAACGGATTGCTGCTCCGCGGTATCGTCCACGATTTTGATGCGACTTCGACGGATCAGTCCTATGGGCAGGAGATTAATCTGCTCGCCGTTTATCCGATCCAGGCAAACCTCAAGGTCTTGCTGAAATTTGCGCACTACGAAGCGGATGAGTTCGCGGTCGATACGACCAAAGGGTGGCTATCCTTGCAAATGACTTTTTGATGCTGATTGAGGATTCGACTTAATGGAGGAGCAAGACAACATCGCTACCTTGCGCGAGTTCATAGCCGCCTGGTCGCGGCTCGATCCCGAGGAACTGGTGGGCTATTTCGCCGAGGATGGCATTTACCACAACATGCCGATCGACCCCGTTCAGGGCCACCATGCGTTGCGGCAATTTATCGCTGCATTCCTGCACGGCTGGTCCAAGACACAATGGGACGTTTTGTCGATTGCTGCCTCTGGAAACACCGTATTCGTAGAGCGGTTGGATCGTACGATCGTGAATGGAAAGCCGGTTAGTTTGCCGTGCTGCGGGGTCTTTGAGATGAAGGATGGAAAAATCGCGGTCTGGCGCGATTATTTTGATATGGCGACCTATCGTCAGGCCGTTGGCGACTGAGCTGCTAGTGACCTTGTGCTTTTAGCTTTCGCCAATCCTTGCGCATCATCTCCCAGTAGCGCGATTGGCGCGTCGAACCATCTGGCCGGACACTGTCGCGCTCGCCGAAAAACGTGAATCCAGCAGCTTCGATCACCTTTGCTGAGCGCACATTATCTATCGCAGCTGTGACGCCGATGAGTCGCACTCCCAAGTGCTCAAACATCCAGTCAAAGCTGCACGCAGCGCCCGCCTTGCCGGCACCCATGCTTTGCGCGTCACCGCGATAGGCACCTGCGATTTCGGCTGAGGAGCGCTCCGGCCATACCGTGAAGTAGGAGTAGCTCACGATCTCGTCAGTGCTATCGATCATAATCGCAAAGATGGCTTCACCCTGACGCTGTCTCGCCCGTGCATCGAGAACCCAACTTCGAATGCTTTCATGCGTCAACGGTCGCGGAAAATCGTAGATCGGATTCGACACTTCAGGATCAGCGAGAAGCTCCAGCAGGCCTTCGGCGTCTTGAGCAACGGCTAGGCGATAGCCGGGACCCAGCAAAGCTACATCCGCGCCTTTTACAGCTGATCGTATCCGCCTCTCTTCTTCTGGAGTAACGAACAATCGTGTCTGCGGCGGCGAGCTCACACGGGTGGTTCCTCAATTTGGATCGGCGGGTACTGAATCGGGACGGGCAAATGCAGTCAGAGCTTCCCTGTCCTCGATCCGCACTCTTGCTCCGACTACGTTTACCCCGTGCTGCTTCAAGGTCCCGAAGGCGCGCGACAGATTTTCCGGTGTCATACCGAGCAGAGATGCCAGAACCCGCTTTTCTCCACTAAGTTCGAATTGCCACGCATCGCCGTGCTTCGCACTGTATCCAAGCAGATAATTGCCCAGCCGCTCGGCAGATTGTCGGATCTTCATATCGACAAGCGCTCTGACCATGTCCCTGTACCCAAGCGCAAGCTCAGTCATAGTCGCTTGCATCAAGGCAGCATCTTCCTTGATCGCACCGCGGATACGTGCAGCTGGAACGAGCAGAACTCTTGATGACGTAAGCGTGCGCGCCGACATCAGATAGGGCATATCGTTGACCGCTGCAGCGAGGATAAAGCTCTTTACCGGCTCAATCAGCTGGATCGTCGTATCGCGCGCTGTCCCGGGAACATAGAGCTCGATCAAGCCATCGACGAGCACATGCAAAAAATCCACCTGCTGGCCTGCTTCGAAAAGCGTAAGCTGCGCAGGGAATACCTGCAGGAATGAACCGGAGAAGATGTCCTCGCGTCTGGTATCATCCATGTCGCGAAACAGGGGAAGTCGCGCGATTTCCGGCTTTTCTTCGATTCGCACCCGAATTCGCTTCCCTTACAACTTGATCTGCTTTGGCTAGCCCAGCGATTGATATTCATCAACCAAAGACTTGATACCCAAAACCCGCGCTTCCCGAAAATAGCAAGCGACCGCGAGTTTTGCGGTCTTTCCACGCGCTCTTTGATCTTGGTCAAATAGTATCCCGTTTTCTTGGCTCAGCGAAAGACCACTGATCGCTGATCCATGAGGAAGCCGAGCATGCCAAAACAGCAAGCGCTAAACGCCGCCGACCAGAACCGAGCTCTCGGCTTGAGTACGTTTGCGTTTACAATCTGTTTCGCCGTCTGGACGATCTTCGCCATCGTCGGGATCGAAATCAAAGCCGAGTTGGGGCTTAATGATACGCAATTTGGATTGTTGGTCGGCACTCCGATCCTGACCGGTTCGCTGACCCGGCTCATGCTGGGCATCTGGACCGACCAGCGTGGCGGCAGGATCGTGTTCCCGCTCACCATGCTGGCGTCAGCCGCATCAACCTTTTTGCTGTCTTACGCCGAGAATTACTACGTCATGCTCCTTGCAGCGCTGGGCCTCGGCCTGGCCGGAGGCGGCTTTGCCGTCGGCGTTGCCTATGTTTCAAAATTCTATCCGCAAGAGCGACAGGGTGCGGCTTTAGGCTTTTTCGGCATGGGCAATGTGGGTGCGGCGGTAACCAAATTCCTGGCCCCGTGGGTCATGGTCGCGATCGGCTGGCAAGGCGTCGCCCAGGTGTGGGCAGGTGCGCTCGCACTTATCGCCGTATTGTTCTACCTGTTTGCCAGGGATGATCCGGAATTTGCCGCGCGCAAAGCGGATGGGACCAAAGCGCGGAGTTTGAAGGAGCAGCTCGAACCGCTCAAGAGCGAGCAGGTCTGGCGTTTCTCGCTCTATTACTTCTTTGTCTTTGGCGCGTTCGTCGCGCTGGCGCTGTGGCTGCCGCAATACATGGTCAGCCTCTATGGCGTCGACGTTAAAACGGCCGGGATGCTGGCGGCGACCTTCTCGCTCTCGGCCAGCCTGTTTCGCGCATATGGCGGGATGCTGTCGGACAAGTACGGCGCGCGGCGGATCATGTATGCGACCTTCGGCGTGTCGTTGGTGTGCCTGTTCATGCTGTCTTACCCGGCAACCGACTATGTCATTCATGGCATCCGCGGCGACATCGTATTTTCGACTTCGATGAGCCTGGTTCCCTTCGTCATCACGGTGTTCGTGCTGGGCTTCTTCATGTCGCTTGGGAAAGCAGCGGTCTACAAGCATATCCCGGTCTACTACCCCGACCACGTGGGTTCGGTTGGCGGCATGGTGGGCATGGTTGGCGGCCTGGGTGGCTTCATCCTGCCGATCGTCTTTGGCGCCGTTAGCGATCTCACCGGAATCTGGACCAGCTGCTTCATGGTGCTGTTTGCCCTCGTCGGCATTGCCCTCGCATGGATGCATATAGCCATTCGGCAGATGGAGCAGAAGGCAGCAGGGATGGATAACCGCTCGCTGCCTGAATTCCCAGAAATGGCCGATCTGCATGAAGAGAAGAAGCATGCAGCAGCGAAGCCGAGCAAGGTGCTCGCGGAGTGGAAACCGGAGGACTCCGAGTTCTGGGAACAAACCGGCGAGAGAATTGCCCGGCGCAATCTTTTCATATCAATCCCGGCCCTGCTCTTGGCCTTTGCAGTCTGGATGGTGTGGTCGGTCGTGGTCGCCAAGTTGCCTTCCATCGGCTTCGACTACAGCACTGACCAATTGTTCTGGCTGGCAGCCTTGCCTGGACTTTCAGGGGCGACACTGCGGATCTTCTATAGTTTCATGGTCCCGATTTTTGGGGGTCGACTGTGGACCACTTTGTCCACCGCATCGCTACTGATCCCGGCCTTCGGGATTGGGTATGCAGTCCAGAACCCGGAGACGCCTTACGTCATTTTCCTGGTGCTGGCGCTGTTGTGCGGGTTTGGCGGAGGCAATTTCGCCTCGTCGATGTCTAACATCAGTTTCTTCTTTCCGAAGGCGCAGAAGGGCAATGCGCTCGCCCTCAATGCCGGGCTTGGCAATCTTGGCGTTTCGGTGATGCAGTTTGCCGTACCGCTTGTCATTGTCGCTGGAGTGTTCGGCGTCTTGGGCGGCGAACCGCAGCAGACCGCAGAAGGTGGCGAGTTATGGCTGCAGAATGCCGGCTTCATCTGGGTGCCGTTCATTATCGTTGCGACCATGCTGGCATGGTTCGGGATGAACGACATTGCCGATGCCAAGGCCAGCTTCGCCGAGCAGTCCGTGATTTTCCAGCGCAAGCACAATTGGCTCATGTGCTGGCTCTACACAGGGACCTTTGGCAGCTTTATCGGCTTTTCGGCCGGTCTGCCTTTGCTTGCAAAACACCAGTTCCCTCAAATTGATGTGCTCCAGTTCGTTTTCCTCGGGCCTTTGGTCGGTGCACTCAGTCGTGCTGCGACCGGATGGGTTTCGGATCGCTGGGGCGGGGCGCGGGTGACCTTCTGGGTTTTCGTCCTCATGATGCTCGGTGTGCTCGCAGTGGCGTACTTCATCGAAGCGGGCAGCTGGTGGGGCTTCCTCGCAGCGTTCATCTTCATGTTCTTTATGACCGGGGTGGGCAATGCCTCCACTTTCCAGATGATCCCCAACATCATGCGTCAGGAAGTGCCGCGGTTGATGCCGCAGCTGTCTCGGGAAGCAAGCCTGCGCCAATCGGAGAAGGAATCGGCAGCGATTGTCGGCTTCACCTCCGCCATCGCCGCCTACGGGGCCTTCTTCATCCCGAAAAGCTTTGGCAGCGCGATCTCGGCGACCGGCTCTCCAATGGCGGCGCTCTGGGGCTTCTTCATCTTCTACGCCAGTTGCGCAGCGCTGACCTGGTGGGCTTATTCCCGTCGCGGCGGCCTGCTGCACGATATCGAACGTGGCCGGGCGCCTGTCCCCGCTGAACCAACCAACCAGCTCAAGGGAGCAACCGCATGAGCAAGCTTCTCGACCGCCTGACCTTTTTCAACCAGAAGAAAGTCGCCTTTTCCGAAGGCCACGGCGTCACCACCAATGAGAACCGCGACTGGGAGGATAGCTATCGCAGGCGTTGGCAGCACGATAAGATCGTGCGCAGCACCCACGGAGTGAACTGCACCGGCTCGTGTTCCTGGAAAATCTACGTCAAGGGCGGGATCATTACGTGGGAAACGCAGCAGACCGATTATCCGCGAACAAGGCCCGATCTGCCCAACCATGAGCCGCGCGGTTGTCCGCGCGGGGCGAGCTATAGCTGGTACATCTATTCGGCCCAGCGGCTGAAATATCCGATGATACGCTCGCGCTTGCTCAAGCTGTGGCGTGAGGCGCGGGTGGTTCGCACCCCGGTTGCAGCCTGGGCGTCGATCATCGAGGATCCGGTCAAGCGCAAGAGCTATACGGCCATTCGCGGCCATGGCGGATTTGTTCGCTCGACATGGGATGAAGTCAACGAGATCATCGCTGCGGCGAACGCCTACACTGCCAAGACTTATGGCCCTGACCGGGTCATTGGTTTCTCGCCGATCCCGGCGATGTCGATGGTCTCCTACGCCGCTGGTTCGCGCTATCTCTCGCTGCTCGGTGGTACCTGCATGAGCTTCTACGATTGGTATTGCGACCTTCCTCCCTCATCCCCGCAAACCTGGGGCGAACAGACCGATGTTCCCGAAAGCGCCGACTGGTACAACGCCGGATTCCTGATGATGTGGGGTTCGAACGTTCCGCAGACGAGAACTCCTGATGCGCACTTCATGACCGAAGCCCGCTATCGCGGCACCAAGGTGGCGGTTGTCTCACCTGACTATGCCGAAGCCACCAAGTTTGCTGACCTTTGGCTTAATCCCAAGCAAGGCACCGATGCGGCCCTGGCGATGGCCATGGGCCATGTCATCCTGCGCGAATATCACCTCGATCGTCAGGCGGAATATTTCGAGGATTACTGTCGCAAATATTCCGACATGCCGATGCTGGTGCGACTGGTCGAGAAAGATGGCGCCTACGTACCCGAGAACCTGCTGCGTGCGGCTGACTTCCTTGACGGTTTAGAAGAGGAGAACAACCCCGACTGGAAGACAGTCGCAATCGATGAAAACACCGATGAAGTCGTTGCGCCCAATGGTTCGGCAGGCTTTCGCTGGGGCGAACAGGGCAAATGGAATCTCGAGGAAAAAGATGGCCGCGGAAACGACACGGTGCTCCGCCTTACCAACATCCTCGATGCCCATCACGACGAAACGATCGAAGTAGCCTTTCCGTATTTCGGCAACCGCGAGCATGATCATTTCCAGGGCACAGACCATCCCAGCGTGCTCAAGCGACGCGTGCCAGTACGCCAGCTGCAGCTGAAAGAAGGCAAAGCCTTTGTCGCAACTGTGTTCGACCTCTTTTGCGCCAATTATGGCCTCGACCGGGGCCTCGGCGGCGAGCATGTCGCCCGTGATTACAGTGAAATGGTGCCCTACACTCCCGCCTGGGCCGAGAAGATTACCGGCGTGCCGGCAGACCAGATCATTACGATTGCGCGCGAGTTCGCGGGTAATGCCGAGACGACCAACGGCAAATCGATGGTCATTCTCGGAGCCGGGCTCAACCACTGGTATCACATGGACATGAATTATCGCGGCATTATCAACCTGTTGGTGATGTGCGGCTGCGTCGGCCAGTCTGGCGGCGGCTGGTCGCATTATGTCGGACAGGAGAAGCTGCGTCCGCAGACAGGATGGCTTCCTCTGGCATTCGCCTTGGACTGGAACCGTCCGCCGCGGCAGATGAACTCCACGAGCTTTTTCTACGCACACACCGACCAATGGCGATACGAAACCCTCGATGTGGAGGAGATCCTGTCGCCAACCGCGCCCGAGGGTGATTGGGATGCAAGCCTGATCGATTACAATGTGCGGGCCGAACGGATGGGTTGGTTGCCGTCAGCGCCGCAATTGAAGACGAACCCGCTCGAAGTGGGCAAGGCCGCCAAGGCGTCAGGCAAGGAGGCCAAAGACTACGTTGCCGATGCGCTCAAATCCGGCGAGCTTGAAATGTCTTGCTTCGATCCGGATGATCCAGCCAATTGGCCGCGCAACATGTTTGTGTGGCGCTCCAACCTGCTGGGGTCGTCTGGCAAGGGCCACGAATACTTCCTCAAACACCTGCTTGGCACAGCCCACGGCGTGCAGGGCAAGGACCTGGGTGAAACCGGCGCGCAGAAACCGAAGGAAGTAAAGTGGCATGACGATGCGCCGAAAGGCAAACTTGACCTGCTGGTAACGCTCGATTTCCGCATGTCGACGACCTGCGTCTACTCCGACATCGTGCTGCCGACCGCGAGCTGGTATGAGAAAGACGATCTCAACACGTCCGATATGCACCCGTTCATCCACCCACTGTCGGCTGCAGTCGATCCGGTCTGGGAATCGCGCAGCGACTGGGACATCTACAAGGGGATAGCGAAGAAATTCTCCGAAGTGGCGCCCGAAGTGCTTGGCGTCGAACAGGACGTGGTGTTGACCCCGATCCAGCACGATACTCCGAACGAGATCGCGCAGCCCTATGATGTGGCCGATTGGGGCAAAGGAGATGTCGAGCCGATACCCGGCAAGACGATGGCGACGGTTGCCGTAGTAGAGCGCGATTATCCGGGGCTCTACGAGCGATTTTCTTCGCTTGGGCCGCTGATGGACAAGCTCGGTAATGGCGGCAAGGGGATCGCCTGGAACACTGAAACCGAGGTCGAGAACCTTCGCAAGCTCAACGGAGCCAGAAGCGAGGAGGGCTCGGCCAAGGGTGCGCCCCGTATCGATTCCGCTATCGATGCTGCTGAAGTGATCCTGATGCTGGCGCCGGAGACCAATGGCGAGGTCGCAGTCAAAGCATGGGAAGCGATTTCGAAGAACACCGGCCGCGATCACACTCATCTTGCATTGCCCAAGGAAGAGGAGAAGATCCGCTTCCGCGACATCCAGGCCCAACCGAGGAAGATCATCTCCTCGCCGACATGGTCGGGGCTTGAGAGCGAGCATGTCTGCTACAACGCAGGCTATACCAACGTGCACGAGTTGATCCCTTGGCGCACGCTGACCGGGAGGCAGCAGCTCTATCAGGATCACAAATGGATGCGCGCCTTTGGCGAAGGGTTCTGCGTTTATCGCCCGCCGATCGATACGAAGGCGGTCAAGCCGATGCTCGATGAAGCCAAGGATGCGCCGCACGTAATCCTGAACTTCATCACTCCGCACCAGAAGTGGGGCATCCACTCGACCTACACCGACAACCTCTTGATGCTGACTTTGTCACGTGGTGGGCCGATCGTGTGGATGAGCGAGGTCGATGCCGCCAAGGCAGGACTGGTTGATAATGACTGGGTGGAAACCTTCAACAGCAATGGCGCACTGGTAGCCCGGGTGGTGGTCTCGCAGCGCATGAAGGAAGGCACCCTGTTCATGTATCATGCGCAGGAGAAGCTCACCAATATGCCCGGCTCGCCGCTGACCGGCCAGCGCGGCGGCATTCATAATTCAGTGACGCGCGCTGTACTGAAACCCACCCATATGATCGGCGGTTATGTCCAGCTTGCCTACGGCTTCAACTATTACGGCACGGTGGGCTCAAACCGCGATGAATATGTCATCGTCCGCAAACTCAGCAAGGTCGACTGGCTCGAAGAAGCTCTGCCTGAAGGGGAGACCGTAGCATGAAAATTCGCGCGCAAATCGGCAAGGTTCTGAACCTCGACAAATGCATTGGCTGTCACACCTGCTCGGTCACCTGCAAGAATGTATGGACCAGCCGTGAAGGGATGGAATACGCTTGGTTCAACAATGTCGAAACCAAGCCCGGCATTGGCTACCCCAAGGACTGGGAGAACCAGAAACGCTGGAAAGGGGGCTGGGAGCGGGTTCCAGGAGGATCAATCCGGCCCAGGATGGGCGGCAAGTGGCGGGTGCTGGCGAAGATTTTTGCCAATCCCGATCTGCCAGAGATCGACGATTATTATGAACCCTTCACTTTCGACTACGCCCATCTTCAGCAGGCGGGTGAGAGTAAGGCCTTTCCGACCGCACGCGCGCGCAGCCTGATATCGGGCAAGCGGATGGAGAAGATCGAATGGGGTCCGAACTGGGAAGAAATTCTTGGCGGCGAGTTCTCCAAACGTTCGGAGGACTACAACTTCGAAGGTGTTCAGAAGGAGATTTACGGCCAGTTCGAAAACACCTTCATGATGTATCTGCCAAGGCTGTGCGAGCACTGCCTCAACCCGACTTGCGTCGCGGCCTGTCCCTCAGGCGCGATCTACAAGCGCGAGGAAGACGGCATCGTTCTGATCGATCAGGAGGCCTGTCGTGGCTGGCGCATGTGCGTATCGGGATGTCCTTACAAGAAGATCTACTACAACTGGAAAAGCGGCAAATCGGAAAAGTGCACGTTCTGTTATCCGCGTATCGAGGCTGGTCAACCGACCGTTTGTTCTGAAACCTGCGTTGGCCGCATCCGCTACCTAGGCGTGATGCTTTATGATGCTGATCGTATCGAAGAAGCTGCATCGGCGGAAAATGTCGAAGATCTGTATCAGGCCCAGCTCGATATCTTCCTCGATCCCAATGATCCCGAGGTAATTGAACAGGCCCGCAAGGACGGAGTGCCCGAAGCCTGGATTGAGGCTGCGCGGCATTCGCCGGTGTGGAAGATGGCCATGGAATGGAAGGTCGCCTTCCCGCTGCACCCCGAATACCGGACCCTGCCGATGGTCTGGTACGTACCGCCGCTGTCGCCGATCAACGCTGCGGCAAACGCCGGGCAGATTTCCGTGAACAACAATATGCCCGACATCCGGTCTTTGCGCATTCCGCTCAAGTATCTCGCCAATCTTCTCACAGCGGGCGACGAGGAACCGATTGCGGTCTGCCTCGAGCGCATGCTCGCCATGCGCGGCTACATGCGGGCCAAATCGATCGACGGCGTCCATAACGAAAGCATTGCCACCGATGTTGGGCTGACCGGCGCGCAGATCGAGGAAATGTACAAAATTATGGCGCTGGCCGATTACGAGGATCGCTTTGTGATCCCGACCGGACACCGCGAGGATGCCGAGGACATGTTCGAAGAACGCGGTTCGTGCGGCTTCTCCTTCGGCAACGGGTGCTCGGGTGGGTCAAGCAAGACCAATCTGTTCGCAACCCAAACCCGCAAAAAACTCCAGACCCCAACGGAGGTGTTATGATGCAATCGCTTCACCTGATGTCACTGCTGCTGCAATATCCGACCAAGGACCTGCAATCTGTTATCGGCGAAATCCGCCAGCGGCTGGAGGCCGATACCTCGCTTACGCCCGCGTCGGTGAAGTCGCTTGCTCCGCTACTCACGCGGCTGGCGACCAGCGACATCTATGATGCGCAGGAGACCTATGTGGAACTGTTCGACCGGGGCCGGGCGCACAGCCTGCACCTGTTCGAACACGTCCATGGTGAAAGCCGCGACCGTGGCCAGGCAATGGTCGACCTGCGCGAACGTTATCTTGCGGCGGGACTGGAACCCAGCGGCAATGAGCTGCCCGACTACCTGCCGTTGTTCCTCGACTATTGCTCAACCTTGCCGGAGCAGGCTGCCCGCGAAGCGCTCGCAGAGCCGGGCGTGGTTATGGTGGCCATAGCCGCGCGTCTGGCCGAGCGGGAATCGGACTATGCGCCGCTGTTCGAAGCGCTCTGCGCCATTGCCGGAGTGGAAATGGACGAAGAGGCGCAGCAGGCGCTCTCTCCGGTTGACGACCCGCAGGATCTCGAGGCGCTCGATGCGCAGTGGGAAGAAGAAGAAATCCGGTTTGGAGCCGAAGCCGCTCCAGACCCGAATGCAGCATGCCCCAAAATTGGGGAGATACTCGAAAGAATGCGCGAGCTTCCCGTCACCAAGACATCAGCGGGGGATTAGTCCATGGACACCTATCTTAACCATCTGCTTTTCGGAATTTACCCGTATATCGCACTCGCCACTCTGGTGGTGGGATCGATTATTCGTTTTGACAGAGAGCCTTATAGCTGGCGCTCGGGTTCGAGCCAGCTGCTTCGACGCAAACAGCTGATGTGGGGGTCTGTGCTGTTCCATGTCGGTGTGCTGTTCGTGCTCTTCGGCCATATCGTCGGACTGTTGGTCCCCATCTGGATTTTCGACTCTTTTGCAATCAAGCATGAATGGAAGCAGGCGCTGGCGGTGTACGGAGGTGGCTTTGCGGGAACCCTCGCCTTCATCGGCGCAACATTGCTTCTCCATCGCCGTCTGTTCGATGCACGCATAAGGGCGAATTCGAGTTTCTCTGATACAGGGATCATTTTCCTCCTGTGGCTGCAACTGGCTATTGGCCTCGCAACCGTTCCAATTTCCCTAGGCCATATGGATGGCGAGCAAATGGTTCGCTTCATGGCTTGGGCCAACGGGATATTCACTTTCAACCCGACGGCTTCGCTCTGGCTCGATGGCTCGCACTGGATTTTCCGTGTCCATATCTTCCTGGGCCTTACAATCTTTCTGCTCTTCCCATTCACCCGTTTGGTCCACATGCTGTCTGCTCCGGTCCGCTACCTATGGCGGGGCGGCTACCAGATCGTGCGTTCGCGTAAGGATCTGAGCCATGGATGATGTGATGGAACGCGTGCAGGTCAGCGTCGGCGGTGTAGAGATTGCCGAAGCCGCTATCGCCGCCGAAGCGCAAAATCATCCGGCTCCCGACGCGGAGGCCGCTTGGACGGCCGCGGCCGAAGCGCTGGCAATCCGTCAGCTTCTACTTGCGGAAGCTGACCGGCTGGAAATCTCTGCCGACGAGCGCTTCGATGATGAGGGACGCAAGCTCGCAAGCGAGGATGCCCGGATCGATGCCCTGCTTAGCCAGGAAGTCGACGTTCCTGTGGCGAACGAAGAGGAAGCAAAGCGCTTCTACGACCAGCACCGCGATCGCTTCGCCAGCGAACCGCTGGTCGAAGCAGAACATATCCTGTTTTCTGCCAGCCCCGATGACTCATTCAATTATGGTTTGGCAGTCGGTGATGCGCGTATGGCGATCCGTGAATTGGAAAAGGACCCGTCGCGCTTTGGCGAACTGGCCAAGGCCAGATCTGCCTGTCCATCGAAAGAACAAGGCGGCAATCTCGGCCAGATCGGCAAAGGACAAACGGTCGCCGAGTTCGAAACAGCGTTGTTTGCCCTATCGGAGGGCGAGCTGTGCTTGTCTCCGGTAAAATCGCCTTTCGGCGTTCACGTGATCCGTGCCGGGCGGCGGGCGGAAGGCAAGCAACTGCCGTTCGAAGTGGTCGAGCAATCGATCCGCAATTATCTGGAAGAAGCCAGCTATCGCAAAGCCGTTGCACAATATCTGTCGATTCTGGCGAGCCAGACGGAGATCGAGGGCGTGGACTTGGCTGCAGCAGAAGGACCATTGGTTCAGTGACAGATAATCGCGACTTCGCTGCCCTTGCCAGTGACCGGCGTGTTGACCAGTTGTTCGACGGGATCGGACGGCGGTTCGAGTATCTTCGCCTGTCCTTGACCGATGTCTGCAATTTTCGCTGCACCTATTGCCTGCCCGACGGCTACAAGAAGCCCTGCAGTCGCCCGACTGAGCTTTCCGCCGACGAAGTGCGCCGTATTGTGACAGCCTTTGCCAGACTCGGGCTGTGGAAGGTGCGCCTGACAGGCGGCGAGCCAACTTTGCGCCGCGACTTCGACGAGATCGCCCGGACAGTTGCAAATGTACCGGGCATCCGGCGCGTGGCGATGACGACCAACGGGTATCGGCTGGCAGAAAAGGCAGCCGCCTGGCGGGCGGCAGGGATCAGCGCGATCAATGTAAGCGTGGACTCGCTCGATCCGGCCCGGTTCGCCGAAATTACCGGGCATGACAGGTTGCGGCAAGTCCTCGCTGGTATCGACGCGGCACAAGCAGCGGGTTTTGACAGCGTTAAGCTCAACGCGGTGCTGATGCGTGGTATCAACGACCGGGAACTCGAGGCAATGGTCGATTTCGTTTCGTCGCGCGATCTTTCACTCCGGTTTATCGAAGTCATGCGTACCAACGACAATGCCGAGTTCTTTGCCGAGCGGCACGTCACGGGTCAGTCTGTCATCGACCGCCTGCAGGCTCTGGGGTGGTCGCGCCTTCCGCGACAGGCTGGCGCCGGTCCCGCAGTCGAGTTCGGGCATGAGCACGCGAAAGGACGGATCGGCATAATCGCGCCTTATTCGAAGGATTTCTGTTCCAGTTGCAATCGCCTGCGCGTCTCTTCGCTTGGAAAACTGCATCTGTGCTTGTTTGGCGATGCTGGCATCAATCTGCGCCCTCTGCTCCAGGACGATGACGCAGGGGACGAACTGATCGAACGCATCCGCAAGCTTACAGCGACCAAGGCTCCGGCGCATCGGCTTCATCAAGGAAATAGCGGTGCCACGCCGCACCTGGCATCCATCGGAGGTTGAATTGAACCAGTCGCTCAATGTTGAACTTTGCGGCAAGCTGGCTGACAGCTACGGGGGTTCTGTCACGCTCGACATTTCACCTAGCGGCTTGCCGGTCAGGGAGCTCTTCGAGGCGGTAAGCAGTGCGTATCCCTTGCTCGCACCGATCCTCGCTGGCGGTCGCATTCGGGCTTGCGTCAACGAGACGATCGTACCCGATGATGCGATCATTCGCCAAGGCGATACAGCGGCGCTTTTTCCTCCGGTTTCGGGCGGATGACGGCGTTTGTCGAAGTAAAGCAGGAGGTGTTCGATCCGTCTGTATGCCTTTCGCAGTTTACAGGGCGGATCGGTGATGAAGGGGCCGTCGTAAGCTTCACCGGAAGAGCCAGAGGGCAGACCAAGGACGGTTTGCCGATCAACGCGCTGGTCCTTGAAAGCTACCGGGGCGTCACATTGGCCTCCATGCAGCAAATCGCAGCAGACGCGCACGCAAAGTTCGCAATAACCGCAAGCCATGTCATTCATCGCGCGGGCCGGATCAAACCGCTGGAGGCGATAGTGTTTGTGGCAACGGCCTCACCCCACCGCAGAGCGGCGTTCGAAGCGGCCGACTATCTGATGGACAGGCTCAAGACAGAAGCAGTTTTTTGGAAGCGCGAGGAGCATGCAAACGGCTCGGCCTGGATCGAGCCGACCGATGCGGACAGGAGCGATGTTGCGCGCTGGTGAAGCACGTCATCCGGATCAGCTGCGATGCAGCCTGCGACACAACGCGCTGCAATATGCCTTTGCTTTGTTTGGTTCAGCCCCAGAATGCTTGAGTGACTGCGCGGTGATCATCGACCGCTTTGACAAATGGGATCGCCGCCACCGCCTCGCGCGAAGGCAGCAGTGCGTCCTCGTCCTGCACGGTTCCTGTCAGGGTAACGACGCCCTCTGAAACGGCCACGTCAGTCAGCCACGCGCTTGCACCCTTAATGGTCAGAAGCTTCTCGATCACCCGTGCACGAATGATGTCGTCATCATTGGTCATCGGTCCATGCGAGCCTACTGGTCGCACGATCAGCGCTCGCACGATATCAGCACGACTGACGATACCGACGAGATTGTCGTCGCGCAGGACCGGCAGGTGCTTGATCCGATGTTCATCCATGAGGTTCGCGATTTCGGACAGGGTGGTGGTCTCTTCGACGCTGACGACGACCGGTGTCATGACCTCGCCAACCGTGTGTCCGAATGCCTTCACGCATTCAGGTTCCGGGGAATCAACGTCGCAGGTGTCGGGCGGGTTGCCCAACTCCTCCCGGTGGAGCAAATCGGTTTCGCTTAGAATGCCGACAACCTTGCGACCGGAAACGACGGGCAGCGCGCTGACTCCGTGATCGATCAGCATTTCTGCAGCGTCATGGATCGATACATCCGTGTGTATCGAGATCACCGATCCGCTCATGATGTTGCAGGCTTTGAGTTCTGCAATGGTAGGGGGGCCTGTTCCCTGGCCATTATCATCACTGCGTCTTGTGGCAGGCTTCGTATTGGTTGCTTTGGTCATAATAACCTCCTTGATGGCGGAGGCATCACTTCATTCTCAGTGGGTCGCGAGACGGCTGGCTGCAAAGCCTCGAAGCCCAGTTGGAGTATGTAAGGTCACCTCCATTTGATTATCATGCCATGAAGCCACCAGTCAGTCATTGATCCACGTCAAATACGCGTGAGCAAATCCCGGACAAAGAAAATACCAGTCAATCAAAGGAAGTATGTCGTGCCCGGAATAGACGATAGCCTGGAGTTTCATCCACTTAAGGTTGCAGTTCTTACCGTATCGGATACGCGGACACCGGAGACCGACACGTCGGGCGCGCTCTTCGCCACACGCCTCCAGGAGGCTGGGCATCATCTCGCAGGCCGCGCTATCGTGCCTGATGAGGTCGACTCAATCCGCAAGCAGGTATCTGCCTGGGTCGCAAATCCGGACGTGGACGTTATTGTCAGCACCGGAGGAACCGGATTCACGCCCCGCGATGTCACGCCTGAAGCCGTAGGTCCGTTGCTGCGCAGAGTGATGGATGGCTTCAGCGTCGTCTTCCATCAGGTAAGCATGGACACGATCGGCGTTTCCACGCTGCAATCCCGCGCATTCGCAGGCCAGGCCGATGACACGTTCATATTCTGTGTTCCCGGCTCCACAGGAGCCTGCCGCGATGCTTGGGATCGCATTCTCGCGCTCGAGTTCGATAGCCGTTATCGTCCTTGCTCGATCGCAGGCCAGGTACCCCGCCTGAGACACCTTTGCGCATGACCGACCTTACTCATCTCGATCGAGAAGGTCGCGCAAGAATGGTTGATGTCGGCGAGAAATTGCCGACGAGGAGGAGCGCCGAGGCCTTAGGTCGACTTCGGTGCGCACCGGCAACGCTTGTCGCGGTATCGGAAGGCCGGACGCCCAAGGGCAGCGTGATTTCGACTGCCGAATTGGCAGGGGTCATGGGTGCGAAGCGCACGGCGGACTTGATCCCGCTATGTCATCCCCTTCCTCTTTCCAGCGTCGTGGTTGAGGTGACGCTCGACGAGAGCCTGCCGGGCTTCGTTGTAAAAGGCGTCGCGCGCTGCGATGGGAAAACCGGTGTTGAAATGGAAGCGCTTATGGCAGTCTCAATCGCTGCGCTCACGCTCTTCGACATGCTCAAGGCGATTGATCAAACAATGCAGATCGAAGCGGTCCAGGTTACTTCGAAGACAGGTGGCAAATCGAGCTCATGGGGGACGTGATGATTCCTTTCGACGAGGCGATTGGACTGATAAACGACCAAGCAACTACGCTTGGTGAAGAGGTCGTACCTCTCGAACGAGCAGCCGGCCGTGTTCTCACAAGAGCTCTGGACGCCAGACGGGATGCTCCATTCAGCGCAGTTGCCGCGATGGATGGCTATGCCGTCATCGATAGTGCCACACGTCCCGGCGAGGCATTGCGGGTTATTGGGCAATCTGCAGCCGGAACGGGCTTTACTGATGCTTTAAAGCCCGGCGACGCTGTGCGGATTTTTACCGGGGCTCCCATGCCCCAGGGTAGTGACCGCTGCATCATGCAGGAATATGCCGAGCGGAATGGCGATTTGGTGGTTTTCAAGGAGGATTATGGGCCAGGCTGGCACGTTCGTCCGCCGGGCAGCGACTTCCGCAAAGGTGACCGGCTCGTATCGCCGGGCACCCGTCTGGGAGCCCGGGCAATGGTTGCTGCGGCCGCAGCCGACCTTGCCACCGTTAGCGTGAGCGTGCAGCCGCGTGTGGCCATCATCGGCACGGGCGACGAGTTGATGGTGCCAGGAACTGCATACACGCGCGCTGACGCCATTGCCGAGAGCGTAACCTACGGGGTCGCCGCCATGGCTGCCGCATCAGGGGCTGAGGTGGTCGAACGAGCATTGGCCTCCGACGATCTTCCCGCGCTTGAGGATCTGGCCGGTACAATGCTCAGCTGTGCTGACGTGGTTATAGTAACGGGCGGCGCATCTGTCGGCGAACGCGATTTCGCCAAGCCGATGTTTGCCCCGCATGGACTGGAATTGGTGTTCGCGAAAGCTGCGATCAAGCCTGGAAAACCGGTCTGGCTCGGACGCGCCAAAGGCAAGTGGGTCTTGGGGCTTCCCGGCAATCCGACATCCGCCATGGTTACTGCGCGTCTGTTCCTGATGCCACTGCTCGCGCGGCTGCAGGGACAATCGATTGCCGAAGTCAATTGCTGGCGAAAAATGGTTCTGGCGGAGGAACTACCGACGACAGGGGGGCGGGAAACCTTCATTCGCGCCAGCTGGGAGAAAGACGGCCTTGTCCCGGTCACCAACCAGGATAGCGGTGCGCAGCGTGCATTGATGCAGGCGGACTGGCTTATTCGTCGTCTGCCCAACGCGCCGGTCTGCCGCGCAGGAGAGCATGTTAGCGCGCTTGCCTTTTGAGCCGATGCCTCGCTTCTGTGAGCGCTCTCTCGTCATTGATGTTGGCAAAGGGGTCTTGCTTGGGCTCGGATTCCCACGAAACCCGCACCGCACCTGACGCTTCGGCAAAGCTCCAGAGCGATCGTCCTCCATTGGCGATATAATCTTTCAGTATTGGCCGATCGACGCGCCACATGGCCGCCATCGGATGATCCTTTCCAGCGCTGACTGGCATTGCGCAACCGCCTTCCCCGATTGCCTCCTTGAGCCGAAGCAGGAGATCATCGGGCAAGAATGGCATATCGCACCCGATGACAAGCACACGGAGATGATTGTGCGTCGCCGCGAACGCAAATGCGCTGCTCAACGCGCTGATGGGACCGATATCGACTTGCTCGTCGGTCAAGAGCGGTATGCCCGGGGTCGCGATTTGATCGACGCTGCGCACCGCAATTGCAATCCTATCGGCATGCGTGTTGGCCCAGTCGATCGCCCGATCAAGAAGCGATTGGCCTGCCAGCAGCCGCGCATGTTTAGAGCCACCGATACGCGAACCGTTGCCCCCGGCGGCGATCACGATCGGAACAGTTGGGTCAACCTTGCTGGCGACTGGCTTTTCCAAATTTGTATGCGCCATGGTTTCAAGAGGTCCTCGGTATGCCTAAAATCATGGATAGAGCAGGAATTGCTGCCATGCGCCATCGCAGGTGCGTTGATAGCAAACGCGATCATGCAGCCTGAACCTGGCATTGCTCCAGAATTCGATCCGCTCGGCACGAACCCGGAAACCTGACCAGAATGGCGGACGAGGAACATCCCGAGACTTGAACCTGGCGACTACGCTGGTCAGCCGCCCGGCCAGCTCGCGCCGGTTCTTGAGCTGCGATGATTGTTGGGATGCCCATGCGCCATAGCGGCTGGCCAGCGGGCGGGTCGCGAAGTAGCGATCTGCTTCAACATCGCTCACTGACATGGCGTGACCTTCGATCCGCACTTGTTTGCCAAGGTCTGACCAGTGGAAGCACATCGCCACGGCTGCGTTCTCGGCCAGCTCGGTGGCTTTGCGGCTCTTGAGATTGGTATAGAATACGAAGCCTCGCTCATCGTGCTCCTTGAGTAAGACCATTCGGCTGGATGGCTTCCCTTCGCCTGATACGGTCGCCAGATTGACTGCCGAGGCTTGCTCAGCCCCTAGCTCGCGCGCGGCCTGAGAAAACCAGTCGGTGAATTTGGCGAAAGGATCTGCAGCTTGCCTGGTCATGGTTCGATCCCATCTGACGCGTCAGCGATCTCGCCATTCCGCCAAGCGCGATCCAACCTGTGCCAGCTCAATACGGGCGATCGATCGCAAGTGAACCTCGTCAGGTCCATCGGCAATCCGCAGCGCGCGCATACCGGCATAGACTTCAGCCAGGCCGAAATCATCTGAGAGCCCACCCGCGCCATGCGCCTGCATTGCGTGATCGAGAACTCGTAGAGCCGTTCTGGGTGCAGCGACCTTGATCAGAGCGATCTCGAGCTTGGCAGCCTTATTGCCTGCTTTGTCCATCATGTCAGCGGCCTTAAGACACAGCAGTCTTGTCATCTCGATATCGAGGCGTGCTTCTCCCAGCCTTTGTTCCCATACCGACTGCTCGGACAGTCTCTTCCCAAATGCGATGCGCGACTGAAGACGTTCGGCCATCTTCTCTAGTGCGCGCTCGGCGGCACCGATTGCGCGCATGCAGTGATGAATGCGACCGGGTCCAAGCCTTCCTTGAGCGATCTCGAAACCGCGTCCTTCACCCAGTATAATGTTGGCCGCAGGAACCCGCACGTTGCGCAGCACCACTTCGCCATGGCCGTGTGGAGCCCCGTCATACCCGAATACTGGTAGCATGCGCACAATCTCCACGCCCGGCGCGTCGAGCGGAACGAGGATCTGAGATTGCTGCTGGTGCGTGTTCGCGTCCGGGTCAGTCTTGCCCATGACGATGGCGAGCTTGCAGCGTGGATCACCAACTCCGGAAGACCACCATTTGCGCCCGTTGATGACGTATTCGCGACCTTCGCGGCGGATCGAGGTCTGGATATTGGTTGCATCGGAGGAAGCGACATCGGGCTCGGTCATCAGGAATGCTGACCGAATTTCTCCGTCGAGCAGAGGCCGTAGCCATTGTGTCTTTTGCTCTGTCGTTCCGTAGCGGTGTAGCACCTCCATGTTTCCGGTGTCGGGGGCCGAGCAGTTGAACGCTTCCGAAGCGAAGCCGACCCTGCCCATTTCCTCCGCGCAAAGCGCATAGTCGAGATTGCTGAGCCCTGCTCCGCGATAGTCTCCGTCATCATGGTCCGACGGCGGCAGGAACAGGTTCCACAATCCCGCGGAATAGGCCCGTGCCTTCAATTCTTCAACAACCGGCGGCACTTGCCAACGCTCGTGTTCATGCTTGCCCAGTTGGTCTCGGTATACTTCTTCTGCGCGATAAATATGCGCGTGCATGAAGTCGCGTACGCGGTCCCGCCAATGGGATTGATCGTTTGAAAGGCTGAAGTCCATCGAGAGAGCGCTTTGCTGTAGAAGGGTTTGGACGCTTAGAGATAGACGCAAAGCTCCGATTTCAATTGATCTTGGTCAAAGCCCGGCGAGGTAAGTGTGGGGCTAGGTACCAGCGAGAATTTGGGCAAGTTGCGGCCTCGAGGACTGGTCTCGCCTCGAATTCGTGCTGCAAGGCTTCAGATCAGGAGAGTTAAGCGAATGCGGAGCAACGCGGAGCGCCTCGCATTGCGGCGGCGTCGTATGGAAAGCGGACCAACGATTTTCCGAGGGGCCTTTCGCCCGTTCTTTCTCGGCGCTGCGTTTTGGGCTGTCTTCGCCATGAGCCTCTGGCTGGGATATCTACTTGGACAAATCCCTGGCGGTTTCGTGTCTGACGCACTGGCGTGGCATCGCCACGAGATGCTGTTCGGATTTGTCGGAGCGGCAATCACTGGCTTTGCGCTAACGTCCGCGCCCAACTGGACCGGACGCTTGCCCATCGCTGGATGGCCGCTTGCAACGCTATTTTTCTTCTGGTGTGTAGGGCGGGTTCTCCCGTTTGGCCTGGCGGATACGAGTGCGGCCCTTATTGCTCTCGATGGAGGGTTCTACCTTTTTCTCTCTTTTCTGATCGGGCGCGAAAAGACCCACGGTCGCAAACGAAGTCTCACGATTTGCATGTTTATTGCGGCGTTTGGTTTTGCCGACATTCTTGATCGGATGGAGATCGCAAAATGGATCGATAGCGCGGGCCTGGGGTGGCGAGCGGGAATAGCTCTCGTCACTGCTCTTGTCATGCTGATCGGAGGGCGGCTTATTCCCAGCTTCACGCACAATTGTTTGCTGAAGCAAGTCAGGCTGGACCCCACTCCGACCCAGCCGGGCCTGACAGACGCCATTGTCATGGCCGTCACGATTGGCGGCTTGCTCATCTGGATTCTTGCTCGCGCAAGCGGCGCATCCGGAACCCTGCTGATGCTCGCGGGCCTTGCCAACTTCGCGCGGTTGGCCAGGTGGCAGGGCTGGCGCTGTTTGCCTTGCCTACCGGTATTTGTTCTTCACCTGGGATATTGTTGGCTCGCACTCGGCCTGCTCCTCCTCGGAGCCGCGCAATTCGGATGGATCAGCGAGAGCCCTGCAATTCATGCGCTTTCGACAGGGGCGATGGCGACGATGATACTTGGCGTCATGAGCCGCACGTCGCTTGCAATGACAGCGCGCGAACCGAGTTTTAACTTGGCCATCGCATCGGCATGCGTGTTGATCACCCTAGCTGCTATTGCTCGCGTCGTGGCCGGGCTGCAAATTGGGCAGTCCTTTGTTCTTCTTGTTGTTGCGGGCTTTGGGTGGCTAGGAGCATTCGGGCTCTTCCTGGTTGTCTTTGGCCCGATACTCAATTCGCCGAGAAAAGGGGCTCTGGGGAAATAGCTGTCCAGTCACGAATGCATGGCTCACAGGCT
Source organism: Qipengyuania zhejiangensis (assembly GCF_035607565.1). Taxonomy (NCBI): domain Bacteria; kingdom Pseudomonadati; phylum Pseudomonadota; class Alphaproteobacteria; order Sphingomonadales; family Erythrobacteraceae; genus Qipengyuania; species Qipengyuania zhejiangensis. The sequence goes on from NZ_JAYKGO010000001.1 coordinate 140,246, forward strand.
GCCACCCCCTTTTGGTAAGCGGTGGGTGACAGATCTCAGAGTTTCTCTTGGTTGTTTCCGGGCCAAAACCCTCTTTGGCTTGGCGAGCCTAATTAAACGCGCTATTCCAACAATATGGATTCTCTCGAAATCGAGCCATCATTAAACTTCTGCCAGGCTTGTGCTGTTCGCAACCGTGCGATCTGTGCTGACCTCGACGAGGATGAATTAGGATTGCTGAACGCAATCGGTCGGCGAAAACGGCTTCAAGCAGGTGAACAGTTACTTTGGGAAGGCGATGACGCGATCATCGTCGCCAATGTGGTGGAAGGCGTCCTCAAGCTTTCGACGCAGACGGCGGATGGAAGAGAACAAATCCTTGGGATGGTCTATCCGTCGGACTTCCTAGGTCGCCCCTTCGGTGAGACCACACCCTATGGCGTCGAGGCGATTACCGATGCGCAGGTCTGTGTATTTCGGCGCACCGATTTCGACAGGTTTGCCCGAGAACACCCCAGGCTTGAGCACAAGCTCCTCGAGCGGACGCTGGCCGAATTGGATCGCACGCGGCGCTGGATGGTGCTGCTGGGGCGAATGAATGCCGAGCAGAAATTGGCCACCTATCTTGTCGAGACGGCAGAAAGGCTCATTCCTGCAAACTGCGAAGAGGCGGAACTGGGTGATGAGCGATCGCTGACCTTACCTCTTTCCCGCCAGCAAATGGCTGACGTTCTTGGCCTCACGATTGAGACGGTTAGTCGGCACATGACCAAGCTGAAGAATGATGGGTTGATCGGTCTTCCAGGCCGACGCGAACTGACAATCAATTCGTTGAAGGCTCTCGCAGAACGAGGGGGTTAGTCTGGCCCAGGCCAGCTGAGAAGCAAGCTGGCCGTGTTATAAGTTTCGGACCCCCGCACCAACCGGTGCTTCCACGAGACCGAATACGAAACGTTCGGTTTGACCGAAATCAATGACGTCGCCTCGTTGATCATCCAGATTTCGCTGATGCATGCAAAGCAATCAGCTGCGGCCTCGCCGACTTCGATCGTTTTCACGGGAGCGACAGCACCTGTGGCTTCTCTTGGCGCTAACGAAGCAACGCATCTTCGTCTGCAGGCGCTTACCAGATATGTCGGCGCTCGCTCCGGAGACTCTCGAGTAACTGATAACAGCGCCAGCCAGGTGGTTCTTGTCGTTGAGGGTGCGGTCAAGCTCATAGCCAGTGCGTCAGCCGGACGCACTCAGGTGATGGGGTTCTACTTCAAGGACGACTTCATCTACGTGCCCGCACGAGAAACGCATGCCTATAATCTCTGCGCCCTGAAGGACTGCGAGCTTGTCGCCTTTCCGGCCACGGAATTCATTCGTCTGGCTCAAAGCGACAAGACCCTCAACAACAATTTCCTGAGTCACCTGCTGCGCGCCCTCAGTCGTTGTCGCGAAAAATCTCTTGCTCTTGGGCAAAAGACTGCGCGGGAGCGGGTCGCGACGTTCCTGGTCAGTATGGCGGAGCGTATCGGAGCTCCGTTCTCAAATGGAGCCCTGCTCGACCTTCCCATGTCTCGTCGTGATATCGGCGACAATATTGGTCTTACGATCGAAACCGTAAGCCGCCAAATGACGGAACTGCGAAATGCGGGCCTCGTATCCACTTCTGGGAGATCGCAGGTCAAAATCCTTGATCTTGCCGCGCTCAAGCAAGAGGCAGGTCATCTCTCCGGCTTGAGCTGAGAGCGACGCCGACCCGGCACGTGGAAATGCTCTGCATTGCCTTGGTGTTTGGAAGTTGCGACCGGCGCGTCGTATGATTTGATACAGATCAAGGACTTCCGAAAAGGGAGAGCGCATCCGTTGGCCATGTGGCCTTACCATCCCGAATTGCTCGAACAGCCTGTCCCGCGCTACACCAGCTTTCCGACTGCAGCCGAGTTCGAGGCGATCGACGCAGGCGATTACAGCACTGCGATTGAGAGCACGTCCGGAGACGTCTCGCTCTACGTGCATATCCCTTTTTGTGAAAAGATCTGCCATTACTGTGGTTGTAACACGGGCGCTGCAGGACGTCGGCACAGACTGGAATCATATCTCGAAGCGCTGCATCGTGAGATCGAGACGGTCTCGCGCTTGCTCCCTTCGGACTCGCAGGTGCGCCGAATTGCATTTGGCGGCGGTAGTCCCAATGCGCTCGCACCCACGGATTTTGTCCGCCTCGTCGATGATCTGATCATCCGCTTCGGGATCTCTGATCCCGTTTTCTCCATCGAACTTGATCCACGCACGATGTCTCGTGAATGGGCCGAGGTCATAAGAGCGCTTGAGATCGATCGCGCAAGCCTTGGCGTTCAGACCTTCGCGCCGCATTGCCAGGAAGCGATAGGGCGGGTCCAATCTGAGACATTGATAGCCGAAACGACCGACCTTTTGCGCAACGCTGGCGTGTCATCGCTCAACTTTGACTTGATGTACGGGTTGCCGCAGCAATCCAACGATGATCTGTCCGAAAGCTTGCAGCGGGCAGTGGCGTTCGGTGCCGACCGAATTGCCCTGTTTGGTTATGCGCACATGCCGAATTTGGTGCCGCGGCAACGCGCGGTCGATGCCCGCTTCATGCCTGACCGGGCCGCGCGTTTCGAAATGGCGCAAATCGGGTTCACCTATCTTTGCTCCAACGGCTTTCGTGCCATCGGGTTTGACCATTTCGCACGCTCGGAAGACGATCCGCTTGCAAATGCTGCTCAAGCGGGAACTCTCCGGCGTAATTTCCAAGGCTTCACCGATGACAATGCGCGCGCCTTGATAGGCTTGGGTGCATCGGCGATCAGTTCATTCGAGACCCTGCTCGCCCAGAACGAGAAGAATAGCGGCCGATACCGTATGCTAGCATCGGATGGCCGTCTAGCCACCGTGCGAGGTAGGTCCAGATCAACGGATGACCGCACTCGGGGCCAGGTAATCGAGCAACTCCTGTGTTCGGGGAAGGCTCAGATATCCTCGGAAACTGAAGCCCAGGTAATGCCGTTTTTGATGCCATTTCTTGAGCGAGGTCTCGCGTGCTGTGAAGAGGGTGCCATCTCAATAACACCTCATGGGCTTCCATACTCACGGGCGATTGCGGCCTTGTTCGATCCCTATCTCGATCACCCGCCCGGCCGTTTCAGTTCGGCGGTTTAATCGAACGGTGAGCGATCAGCACTGCCACCATGAAAAGCATAAGGGTTGCGCTGAAACGCCTCAAAGCAGCGCCCGATACGATGCGATTTCCGAAGGCTGCGCAGGCGCGGTTTACACGTGTCCAATGCATCCTGATGTAAGACAGGCCGCACCTGGCCCATGCCCCTTTTGCGGTATGGCGCTTGAACCGCAGAGCGCGGCTATGGCGCTTCATGAACCCAATCCGGAACTGAATGATTTCGCGCGCCGGTTCTGGGTGGGTGCGATCCTAACGCTTCCGGTCCTGCTTCTCGCCATGGGTCCGATGATCGGACTTGGTGCGATCCGCGAAGCGCTAGGGCATCGCACGGGCCAATGGGTTGAGCTTGCCTTGGCAACTCCTGTGGTCTGGTATTGCGGCTGGCCTTTCCTTGAGCGCGGCTGGAAATCGTTTCTATCTTGGAACCTCAACATGTTCTCGCTGATCGCGATGGGCGTTGCCGCATCCTGGCTGTTCAGCATTGCTGCGGTCATTGCCCCGGAAATTTTCCCAGCAAGCTTCCGCGACACACACGGTATTGTCCCTGTCTATTTCGAGGCTGCCGCGGTGATCGTGGTGCTGGTCTTACTTGGACAAATTATGGAACTACGGGCGCGCGAAGGAACGAGCAAGGCGATCCGAGCGCTGCTTGATCTCGCTGCGAAAACAGCACGGATTGTGCGAGCGGATGGCAGCGAAGAAGATGTCGCGCTCGACCGGGTCACAATCGGCGACCTTGTTCGTGTTCGCCCGGGCGAGAAGATTCCAATCGACGGGATCGTGGTCGAAGGCCACTCTTCGCTTGACGAAAGCATGCTATCGGGCGAGCCGTTTCCAGTCGAAAAGCAGACCGGCGATATGGTCACGGGCGCTACAATCAATGGTACAGGCAGCCTGGTAATTGAGGCGCGGCGCGTTGGCGCCGACACGATGCTAAGTCAGATCGTCGAGATGGTCGCCGCAGCCCAGAGATCGCGCGCGCCGATCCAGAGATATGCCGACAGAGTTGCCGGATGGTTCGTTCCGGCGGTCATTGGCATTGCGGTGTGTGCTTTCATAGCCTGGGCAATCTGGGGGCCGCCGCCAGCCTTTTCCCATGCACTGATCACGGCTGTATCAGTCCTGATTATCGCCTGTCCCTGTGCGCTCGGACTGGCAACGCCGATGTCGGTGATGACGGCAACCGGGCGCGGCGCACAGGCGGGAGTGCTGATTAAGAATGCCGAAGCGCTCGAACGCTTCGCGACTGTCGATACACTGCTTGTCGATAAGACCGGGACGTTGACCCATGGCAAACCGCGCCTGGTCGCGGTACTCCCTAGCGAGGGCTATCGTGAAAACGACATTCTACGGCTGGCCGCGACTCTAGAGCGAGGATCGGAACACCCGCTTGCCGAAGCCATCGTCGAAGGCGCCAAAGCACGCGGCATTGTCCTTGGGTCAGCCAAGAATTTCGAAGCGGTCACCGGCAAGGGGGTACTGGGAGAGGTCGATGGCAGGTCTGTGGCTTTGGGCAATCTCAAGCTATTGCAAGACCTTGGAATCGAGCCACCGGTGCTTGCAGATGCAGCGGACGCTCGCCGCGATGAAGGCGAAACGGTGATGTTCGTCTTGGTCTCAGGCGAAATGGCTGGTCTCCTCAGCGTCGCCGATCCGATCAAGAAGACGTCACCAACCGCGCTCAGGGACCTTCGTAGTTTGGGCTTTCGTATCATAATGGCGACCGGCGACAATGAGCGCACCGCGCGGGCAGTTGCGGCAAAACTCGGGATCGATGAAATCCGAGCCGACGTGCTACCCGAAGACAAGGCGCGGATTATTCGCGAACTACAAGGCGAGGGTCGGCGAGTCGCGATGGCGGGCGATGGGGTGAATGACGCCCCCGCACTGGCGCAAGCGAATGTCGGCATCGCAATGGGGACCGGAGCTGATGTGGCAATCGAGAGCGCCGGAATTACTCTCGTCAAAGGCAATCTTGATGGGATCGTTCGCGCGCGGAGGCTAGCGCGCGCAACCATGCGCAACATCCGGCAAAATCTGTTCTTCGCCATTGTCTATAATGGAATAGGCGTACCAATCGCTGCCGGCGTGCTATATCCGTTTTTCGGCATCCTCATCAGCCCGATGTTGGCGGCCTTCGCCATGAGCGCGTCGTCGGTCTCGGTCGTGACCAATTCGCTGAGGTTAAGAAACCATCCAATCTGAGCAGTCACAGATCTATTCACGGTCGTGTGGTTCTATCGGGTGCAAGCCTCCAGTTTGTCGTGGGGGGCGTCGAAAACACAACGATTCGAGTCCTAAAAAGGGCATCGAACCAGTCACTTAGTAGGCGCTGTGGGCCTTTTTGTGGGCCTTTTTTATTCACCCCAGAGAATATCGTCGTCATATCAGTTGGTTATTCCAGCTATGCGATGCCTCTTCTGGCACCAAAGTTTCTCCTGAATACAGAAAAAACGGCTGCGTTTAGAACGTTAGCGCGGCCGCGTGGTGGCCTGTCTGCATGGCTGGCTGTCCTGGCGGACAGCGGATCAGCCAGTCTGCCGCGAGCAGGGGGGCTTGTGCGCCGCTTTCCTGATTGCCGACCGGTTGCAGCCCGTGCGGCCCTGCTGAGGCGCGAACGAATGTCTCGCGCGGGCCGGTGGCGGGCAGCGCCTGGGCCAGCGGCATCGCCTGAAACGCAAGGTCGGTTGCCGGATCACCTCCCTGCAGGCGTGTGAGGGCCGGCTGGAGGAACAGGCGCGCCGTCACCATGGCGGAGGTCGGATTGCCGGGCAGCCCGAGGATCAGTGACCCTTTCGCCTTTCCCAACCAGACGGGTTTACCTGGCTTGATCGCAACTCCTGCAAAGGCGAGCTCCGTTGCGGTCTTGGCAAACATGGGGCGCGCGAAATCGCGGTCGCCCACCGACGCACCGCCAATTACCACCACGCAATCCGCCATTTCCAGCGCCCGCGCGGCCAACGAGGCCAATTCGTCCAGGCAGTCGCGGCCGCGCATTCGCGCCACTACGACGCCGCCCATTCGGACACACAGGGCGGCAACGCCATAACTCGCCGATTCAGGGAGCGTGTCGGGCGTGTCCGATGAGGTTCCGGGCTCGGCAAGTTCGTCGCCGGTGGCGATGATTGCCACGGTCGGGCGGCGATAAACGTCCAGATGCGCCCTATCGGCAGCGGCCGCGGTGACCATGGCCCGCGGCCCCAGACGCGTTCCGGCAGGAACCAGAATGTCGCCGACCCGAAAGTCGCTCCCCGCGGCGCGGACATGGGTATCGGGGCCGTAGCCAGGGCGAAAGCGCACGCGTTCGCCCTGGCGGTCGGCGTATTCCTGCATGATTACGAGATCGGCGCCATCGGGCAGCGCAGCGCCGGTGAAAATTCGCGCGGCTTCTCCCGGACCCAGGCGGCGCGATGCCGGCGCACCGGCGCGTGCTTCGCACACCACGTCGATCCAGCGGTCGGGATAGGTCGTATCCGCAGCGACGGCGTAACCATCCATCGACGAAACCGCGCGGCGCGGAGCATTAGCGCGCGCCACAAGCGGGGCCGCCAGAAACCGGTCGGCGGCATCGGCCAAGGTGACGGTTTCCGTGCCAAGCGGGCTGACCGCCTTGGCCAGAAGGCCGATCGCATCATCGAAGGAGATCAAGGCGGGCGTTCCCTCTAGCCGCCGATGGAAGCCAGGTGCGGGGTGGCGCCGCTATCGCCATCGTGCAGGCGATGTCCCTGAGCCTTGCCCGGCATTGACGACAGGATACGCGCCACCAGCTCGTCCCGCTGTGCGTCCGATTGCAGCAAAGGTCGCAAGTCGATGCCCGCTTCACCGAACAGGCAAAGGTGCAGCTTGCCCGTGCTCGACAGGCGCAGGCGATTGCAACTGTCGCAGAACCCGGGCGAATATGGGGCGATGATACCGATGCGCCCGCGTGACGCAGGGTGCGCGTATTCGACAGCCGGACCGGCCCCGCTGCGGCGTGCAAGGGCAGTCCAGCCGCCATGCTCCAGTCGTTGGCGAAGCGCATCGGCGGGCGTGTGGGTGGTTTCGAAAAAGCGTGCGTTATCGTTCGTGCGCATCAGTTCGATGAAGCGCCATGACACATCGCGATGCTGAACAAAGGCCAGTATGCGATCCCACGCGCCTTCATCGATCTGGTCCATCAACACGCTGTTGACCTTTACGGCGGCGTATTCGGCAGCCAGTGCCGCGTCGATCCCGGCAACCACTTCATCGAGCCGGTCGTGTCCGGTGATCTGCGCGAAGGCGTGCGGGTCGAGCGTATCCACGCTGACGTTGACCGCATCGATCCCCGCGCTGCGCCAGTCGCTAGCCCGCTGCGCCAGACGGTATCCGTTGGTGGTCATCGCCACCCGCCGGATGCCCGGTACGGCGGCGACCTGGCGGGCGATCGCGTCGAAATCGGCCCTCACCGTGGGTTCGCCGCCGGTCAGGCGCAATTTCCACAGACCCAGATCGGCGAAGGCCCGAACCGCGCGACCGATTTCGTCAGGGGTGAGTTCAGGCGCACATCCGGCTGGCTTGCGATATCCGTTCGGCAGGCAATAGGTGCAGCGAAAATTGCACCGCTGGGTAAGCGAAAGGCGCAGATATTCAAACCGTCGCCCGAACGCATCCTGCAGCTTTGCGGCGCCGCTTTCCCGACTGTCCGTTGGGGCGCGGGGAAGGGGGGCGGGCTGATCCATCTTCGGGCCTGATAAACCACCCGAAACGATGTGGCCACAGCCAGCCACTGGTCGCCCCGCAAATCGGCTGTTAAGCGTGCCGCCGGTTTCACGATCTAGGGGGTGGGAGCAGCATGGCTTCGGACGCCGCGGACAATTACGCAGGAGCGTATGACGGCAAGGCCGGCTTCGGGCGTAATCCAGCACTGGTGCTGGTCGATTTCGTGCAGGCTTATTTCGAGCCTGACTGCGAACTTTACGCCAACGTCGGGGATGTGTTGCAGAGTGCCCTTCGCGTTCGCGCCGCCGCGCACGCTGCGGGCGCGCCGGTTATCCTGACCAACGTCGTCTATCACCCCAAGGCGCTGGATGGCGGGCGGTTCTTCGAAAAAGCGAGCCCGCTGCACAATTTCCTGAGCGGCAATCCGATGGGCGGCTGGCCCGCCGGGCTGGTGCCGCGCGAGGACGAACTGGTCGTTTCCAAACAATATCCCAGCGCGTTCTTCGGCACATCGCTTTCGTCCACCCTGACCAGCCTGGGTGTCGATCAGGTCATCCTCACGGGTCTGACGACCAGCGGGTGTGTCAGGGCCAGCTGCGTGGACGCCATGTCGCACGGCTTCATCACCACCGTGGTCCGCGATGCGGTGGGCGATCGTCACCCGGGACCGCACGAAGCCAACCTGTTCGACATGAACGCCAAATACGCAGATGTCGTTTCCGAAACACAGATCATCGCATTCCTCGGCTCGTTGGCCGCAGACCGCTGAAGCGGTATCAGGGACATAATATGACGAAGCGCTATGATGCGGTGATAATCGGGGCAGGCCACAATGGGCTGGTGTGCGCGTTCTACCTTGCGAAGGCCGGGCTGAAGGTCCGCATCGTGGAGCGGCGCGATGTGGTGGGCGGCGCTGCAGTGACCGAGGAATTCCACCCCGGCTTCCGCAATTCGGTGGCGAGTTACACCGTCAGCCTGCTGCAACCCAGGGTCATCGCCGACATGGGCCTCGAAGACCACGGCTATCGTGTGATCGAGCGGCCAATTTCCAATTTCATGCCGCAGGAAGACGGCGGCTATCTCAAGCTGGGTGGCGGGCTGGAGCGCACCCAGGCGGAATTTCGCCGTTTCAGTGCCCACGATGCCGAGATACTTCCCGCCTATTACGACGCGCTCGAAGGTGTGGCGGGTGTGCTGCGGGATCTGGCCCTGAAAAGCCCGCCCAACGTTGGCGAAGGGTTGCGCACGCTTCTGGCAGGAGCGGCGCAGGGCTGGGGGCTGTCGCGCCTCGATCTTGAGACCAAGCGCAACGTGCTGGACCTGTTCACCAAGTCGGCGCGCAGCTTCCTCGACAGCTGGTTCGAAAGCGAAGCGGTCAAGGCGGCCTTCGGCTTCGATGCCGTTGTCGGTAATTACGCCAGCCCCGACACGCCAGGCAGCGCCTATGTGCTGCTGCACCATGTCTTCGGCGAAGTGAACGGCAACAAGGGTTCGTGGGGTCACGTGGTCGGCGGCATGGGTACGATCACGCGGATCATGGGCGAAGTCTGCCGGCAGAACGGCGTCGAAATCAGTCTGGAGAGTCCGGTCGACGAGGTTCTGGTGGATGGCGATGTCGCTGTGGGCGTACGGCTCGAAAGCGGCGAAGAGATCGCGGCAACGCGCGTCATCGCCAATGTCGGACCAAAGCTGCTCTATGGGAAAATGCTCGACCAGAGCCATCAGCCGGCGGATTTTCGCCGCCGGATGCGCGGCTTCAAGGCAGGCGGCGGGACGTTCCGCATGAATGTGGCGCTGAGCGAACTGCCGCGTTTTACCGCGCACCCCGAACCGGGCGAACATCATCGATCCGGCATCATCATCGCGCCGACGCTGGATTACATGGACCGGGCCTACATCGATGCAAAATTGCACGGCTGGTCGAAAGCGCCGATCGTGGAAATGCTGATCCCCAGCACCGTGGACGACAGTCTCGCCCCCGCAGGGCAGCACGTCGCCAGCCTGTTTTGCCAACAGTTCGCCCCCGAACTTGCCGACGGCAGGGACTGGGACGAAGAGGAGGGCAGGGCTGCCGATACGATCATCGACACGGTGGAGGCGCACGCGCCGGGTTTCCGCGCTTCGATACTTGGAACCCAGGTCCTCAGCCCGAAAGGCCTCTATCGCAAGTTTGGGCTTGTGGGCGGCGATATATTCCACGGGCACATGAGCCTCGACCAGCTTTGGTCGGCGCGGCCGGTGTTGGGGAACGGGGCCTACCGCGGGCCGGTAAAGGGGCTCTACATGTGCGGCGCCGGTACGCATCCGGGCGGCGGAGTGACCGGCGCGCCGGGCCATAATTGCGCCCGCGAAGTAATAGCCGATGGCGGCAAATGGGGGCGGTTTTCGGCCACGGCTTGAAAACCGGCGTCAAAAGGTGTGCGGACATGCGCACGGCAGGAAAGAGGCTTGGCAATGAAAATGCGGTCATGGCTGTTCGCCCCGGGCGACAGCGAAAAGAAGATGGGCAAGGCTGTCGATGGATCGGCAGATGTGGTGATCTTCGACCTCGAGGACGCCGTGGCGACCGCGAACAAGCCCGAAGCGCGGCGCATGATCCGCGCGTTCCTCGATGCGCATCCCGACAAGCGCGAGCGTATCTTCGTGCGCGTGAACCCGTTGGACGGGCCTTATACGCTGCACGATCTTGCTGCTGTCATGCCGGGGCGGCCGGGGGGCATCATGCTGCCCAAGGCTTACGGTCGGCAGGACGTGGAGGCGCTGGATAAATACCTTTCGGCGCTGGAAGCGGCGAACGGCATCGACATCGGTTCGACACCGGTCATCGTCTTGCTGACCGAAGTCGCCGAATGCATGTTCCACGCAGGCGATTTCAAAGGCGCGCCGCGACTGGTCGCGCTGACATGGGGTGCAGAAGACCTTGCCGATTCGATCGGCGCCGCCAGTAATCGCAACCCCGATGGCAGCTTCACCTTCACCTATGAACTGGCGCGCAGCCTGTGCCTGCTCGGCGCAGCGACGGCAGGTGTGCCAGCGATCGAGACGATCCAGGCGGATTTCCGCGACACTGAAGGACTGGGCACCCGCGCGCAAGCGGTGCGCCGGTCGGGCTTTCGCGGCATGCTGGCGATCCATCCGGCGCAAGTCGATGTCATCAACGACGCCTTCACGCCTGCCGAGGAAGAAATCGCCGAGGCGCGCGAAATCGTTGCGCTGTTCGATGCCAATCCGGATGCGGGCACGATCGGGTGGAAGGGCGGGATGCTGGATCGTCCGCATCTTTCGCGGGCGCGGCAACTGCTGGCACAGGTCGAAGGCGGCTAGCAAAGCCATTTGAATCGCGTTCTTAATTGCAACCCATCGCATGGCTTGGCATGCAGGGGCCAACGCAAGGGAGAGAACGCGCATGACCGACAACGCAAGCAACGGCCCACTTACCGGAATCAAGGTGGTGGAATTTCAGGGCATCGGGCCGGGGCCGCACGTGGCCATGCTGTTGGCAGACATGGGCGCCGAGATCGTGCGGATCGAACGGCAGGGGTATCAGCCGATGAACCCCGTTGTCGAACGTGCGCGGCACCGCGTTGCCGTTGACCTCAAGAGCGACGACGGGCGCCAGTTCTGTCTGGACGCCCTGGCCAATGCCGATGTCGTGATCGAAGGCTTCCGGCCCGGTGTGATGGAGCGGCTGGGGCTGGGGCCAGACGTGCTCCTCGCTGCGAACCCGCGCCTCGTCTATGGCCGGATGACCGGCTGGGGACAGGACGGCCCGCTGGCGCAGGCTGCCGGGCACGACCTCAACTATATCGCCATAACCGGCGCGCTCGACGCGATCGGAAAGAAGGGCGAACTGCCGATTCCGCCGCAGAACCTGGTCGGCGATTTCGGTGGGGGCTCGATGTATTGCGCGCTCGGCATCCTTGCCGCCCTGCTGGAACGCGAACGCAGCGGAAAGGGTCAGGTCGTCGATGCCGCCATCGTCGATGGCGTGACCAGCCTGATGAGCTTTTTCTCCGGTCAGCCGAAAAACGCCCTGCGCACCACCGAACGCGGCACTGGCCTGCTGGGCGGGGCGGCACATTTCTATCGCTGCTATGCCTGCAAGGATGGCAAGGAAATCAGCGTCGGCGCAATCGAACCGCAGTTCTACGCCGAACTTCTCCAGCGCGCCGATGCGCCCGATAGCCTGCGCGAAGGGCAGATGAACCCGGCCAACTGGGACAGCTATGCCGATGACATGGCGGCGTTGTTCGCCACGCGCACACAGGCCGAATGGTGCGAACTTCTCGAGGGTACGGACGCCTGCTTCGCCCCGGTCGTATCGCTCGACGGGGCCAAGGATCACCCGCATATGAAGGCCCGCAGCGCCTTCGTCGAACGCGATGGTCACTGGCACACGGCACCCGCACCGCGCTTCGACCGGACACCGTCGACAATCCGCGATGCGAGCGAGGACGGTGCCGAGATCGTTGAGCGTTGGGCAAAGGAAGGCTAGAGGCGCTTTCCATAAGGAGAGACGCCCCATGTACGAATACACCCAGTTTTATATCGACGGCCAGTGGGTCGACCCGGTCACCCCGAACACCGTGGCCGTCGAAAACCCCGCGACCGAAGAAACGATCGGCCATATTTCCATCGGCAGCGCAGCTGATGTCGACAAGGCGGTGATCGCCGCGCGGCGCGCGTTCGAGAGCTGGCAGTTTTCGAGCAAGGCCGAGCGGCTGGACCTGATGCGTTCGATCCTGGCCGAGATCGACAAGCGCAAGGAAGACCTCGCCCGCGCGGTAAGCGACGAAATGGGCGCGCCGATGAGCCTTGCCAGCGGGCCGCACACCGGCCTGCTTTCGGGGCATCTGGCAACCGCAATCGGAATCCTTGAGCGTTTCGAATTCGAAAAGCAGGACGGCCCCACGCTGCACCTTTACGAGCCCATCGGCGTGGTCGGGATGATCACTCCGTGGAACTGGCCGCTGAACCAGATCGCCTGCAAGGTCTTCCCCGCGCTTGCGACCGGCAACACGATGATCCTCAAGCCGTCCGAAATCGCCCCCTTCGATGCAGCGATCTTCACCGAGATCATGCACGCCGCGGGCGTTCCCGCAGGCGTCTACAACCTCATCAACGGGGACGGTCCGGGTGTCGGCACCGCGATTTCCGGTCATGAAGACATCGACATGGTGAGTTTCACCGGTTCGACCCGCGCAGGCATCGCGATTGCGGCCAACGCGGCGCCGACGGTCAAGCGCGTGGCGCAGGAATTGGGCGGAAAGAGCCCCAACATCATTCTGGATGACAGCGCGTTCACCCGTTCGGTCGCACGCGGCACCACCGGCATGATGGGTAATTCGGGCCAGACCTGCACGGCACCCAGCCGGATGCTGGTTCCCCATGCCCGCATGGAAGAAGCCAAGGCCGCCGCCAAGGAAGCCGCCGACAGCGTCATCCCCGGCGATCCCAAGGGCAACGCAACGATCGGTCCGGTCGTGTCCAAGGCCCAGTGGGACAAGATCCAGGGCCTGATCGAAACCGGCATCGAAGAAGGCGCTACGCTGGTTGCAGGCGGCCCGGGTAAGCCCGAAGGGCTGGATGTGGGCCATTACGTCAAGCCGACCGTCTTTGCCGATGTCACAAACGACATGACCATCGCGCGCGAGGAAATCTTCGGCCCCGTGCTCTGCATCCTTGGCTACGACGATTACGATGACGCCATCCGCATCGCCAACGATACCGAATACGGTCTCGCCAGTCATATCATGGGCGAGGACATCGAGACCGCCAAGAGCCTGGCAAAGCGCATCCGCGCGGGCCGCGTTGCGATCAACAACGGCTATGACATGAACGCTGCCTTCGGCGGCTACAAGAAGTCGGGCAATGGCCGCGAATGGGGCGAGTTCGGTTTCCACGAATTCCTCGAGGTCAAGGCGGTGATGGGATACGACGCCTGATGGCGGGTCGTCATTTCGACGAATGGCAGGTTGGCGACCGGATCACCCACGAGATCCGGCGCACCGTCACCGAGACGGACAACCTGCTGTTCACGACCATGACCCATAATCCGCAGCCGCTGCACCTCGATATCGAAGCCGCAAAGGCAAGCGAGTTCGGGCAGATACTGGTCAACGGCACCTTCACCTTCGCGCTGATGGTGGGGCTGAGCGTGGGGGACACCACGCTGGGTACGCTGGTGGCCAACCTTGGTTATGACAAGCTGGCGATGCCGAAGCCCGTCTTCATCGGTGACACACTCCATGCCACCAGCGAGGTTGTGGGCTTGCGCGAAAGCAAGTCCCGTCCCGATGCCGGGATCGTCACCTTCCAGCACGAAGCGATCAACCAGCGCGGCGAAGTTGTTTGCCGCTGCGAACGCACCGCCCTGCTTGGCAAAAAGGGCGATTGATGCTGCGCGGACCCTTTTCCTTGCCCTGAACGTTCAGGTGCCAGGGAAAGGGCCCGTGTCATGCAAAAGCAACCGGAAAGCGTCGGTGAAGTGCTGGGCGAGCTCGACGAGCTTGCAGCGGCCCGCGAGAACGTATGCATCGCGGATGTGCTGGACGATTTCGGCGGACGCAGTTTCGGCCCGTTCATCATGCTGCCCGCGCTCATGGAACTTTCCCCCATTGGCGGCATCCCCGGGGTGCCCACGTTCCTTGCCCTGATCGTGGCGCTGGTGGCGGCCCAGTTACTGGTTGGCAAGGAACACGTCTGGATGCCCGATTTCATCCAGCGCCGCGCAGTGACGGGCAAAAATCTGCACAAGGCGGTGACCAAGCTGCGCGGCGTGGGTGCCTTCATGGACCGGCACAGCGAAGGGCGCCTGGAAGCCCTGACGCAAGGGCCGGCCATCAAGATCGTGGCGATTGCCATCCTGATGCTGTGCTGCACTGTGCCCCCGCTGGAATTCCTTCCCTTTGCCAGCTCGATCCCGATGCTGGCGATTGCCATCCTCGGTCTTGCCCTGACGGTTCGTGACGGGGGTATGGTGCTGGCCTCGCTTATCTTTACCATCGCAGCGAGCGCGGCGGGCGGGTACATGCTTTTCAATTCGGACATGGCCAACGCGTTCACCGGTTGACGCGTGCAGCAAGCGGGCGCAGAATTCGGTTGCAAAGTGCAATCGGGGGAGGATGCGATGCGCAAGGGACTAGGCCTGCTGCTGGCCTGCGGAATGCTGTCGGCCTGCGACATGGGCATCGGCGGAACCGCGACGGCCGAACAGAGCGGCGACGGCACACAAACCATCGAACTCGCCGAATTTCCCGACCGCCCATATTGGGGCGACACCCATCTTCACACCGACGTTTCGATCGATGCCTTCGGATTTGGCGTCCGCCTTGGCCCTGAAGATGCGCTGAAGTTCGCGCGGGGCGAACAGGTCATCGCGACCACGGGGATGGAGGCCCAGCTCGATCGCCCTCTCGATTTCCTGGTCATCTCGGACCATTCGGACGCGATGGGGGCCACACGGCGCCTGTACGATGCACCGCGCATGCTGGTGCGCGATCCGACGCTGCGCCGATGGTACGACATGATGCACGAAAGCCCCCGGCAATCGCAGCGCGCGGTCGGCGAATTGATTACGGCAGCCGCGAACAACGAAATCCCCGAAGCGCTGCGTGATCCGGAACAACAGGCCAAGGCCAATCGTGAACTGTGGGACAACCATGTCGCCCTGCTCGACCGGTACAACCAGCCGGGCAAATTCACCGCATTGGCCGGCTTCGAATGGTCGCTGATGCCCGACGGCAACAATCTTCACCGTGTGGTGATGTTTAGGGACGGCAGCGCCAAGACCGGGCAGGTGCTGCCTTATCCCGGGCTGGAAAACGACGTCGAAGGCCTGTGGGATTACATGGACGCCTATGAGGAGAGCACCGGCGGAAACGTGTTGGCCATCCCCCACAATTCCAACCTGTCCAACGGCGCGATGTTCGAGATGACCGGTCCGGACGGCGGCCCGATGACGCAAGCCTACGCCAGCCGCCGTGCTGCGCGCGAGCCGGTGGTCGAAGCGACGCAGATCAAGGGGGACAGCGAAACCCACCCCTTCCTTTCGCCCAATGACGAATTTGCCGGTTTCGGGGTTCAGGGCTGGGATATCGGCAATTTGCCGCTGACCCATAAGAGCACGGATGCGATGCGCGCCGGTTCCTACGTTCGCTCTGCCCTGCTGCGCGGCCTGACGCTGGAAGCGCAGATGGGCGTGAACCCGTATGCCTTCGGGCTGGTCGGCTCGACTGATAGCCACACTGCGCTTGCCACTGGCGACGAAAACAATTTCTTCGGCAAGCACACCGGCAACGAACCGCGTGCAGGGCGGGCGATGGAACCGCAGAACCTTGGAACCAGGGTTGGCCGGTTCGGCTGGCACTATCTTGCCGGCGGATATGCCGCCGCCTGGGCGAGAGGCAACACGCGCGCCGAAATCTTCGATGCGTTCAACCGCCGCGAAGTCTATGCCACCACGGGTCCGCGCATGGTGCTGCGCCTGTTCGCCGGTTTCGATTTCACCGAAAATGACTGGGGCGGCGATTGGGTTCGTTCCGGATACAGCCGCGGTGTGCCGATGGGCGGCGATCTGGTGGACAGCGGCAAGGCGCCGGTGTTCCTGATCAGTGCGCTGAAGGATCCCGATGGGGCAAACCTCGATCGGGTGCAGGTGGTAAAGGGCTGGGTCGATGCCAAGGGTGTCGCCCAGGAACGGATTTATGATGTCGCCTGGTCCGACATGGACGGTACCCGCAAACGCGTGGGCGCAAAGGTCCCGCCGGTCGGCGACACCGTAAACCGCGCCGAGGCGACCTACGAAAACACCATCGGTGCTGCCCAATTGCGCGCGACATGGACCGATCCCGATTATCGGGCCGGACAGCGTGCGTTCTACTACGTCCGCGTGATCGAAATCCCGACCCCGCGCTGGGTACTGTTCGATGCCAAACGGTTCGGCCTCGACCTGCCGCAGGAGGTGATTGACGCCAGTGTCGCGCAGGAACGCGCCTACAGCTCGCCCGTGTGGCTGCGCCCTGCGGCGAGGAAACAGGTTGGCGATGCGCCGATGATCATGGAGGAAACGTGATCCGACGCTGGCTGCATGAGCCGCTCGTCCATTTCCTGATCGCCGGTGTGGCCATCTATGCCGCGCTGGGCTGGCTTGGCAATCCGGTGGATCCGGCCGACCGCACGATTGCGCTGACGAAGGAAGGTCAGGCCGGCATTGCCCTCGGCTTCGAACGGACGCTGGGCCGTGCGCCGACCGACGCCGAGATGGACGGGCTGGTTGACCGCTGGGTTCGCGAGGAAGTCCTGTACCGCGAAGCGCTGCGCCTCGGTCTGGATTCCGATGATCCGGTTGTGCGGCGCCGTCTGTCGACCAAAATGGAAGAACTGGCCACCGCCAGCGCCGAGACGGACGCCGTGTCCGATGCAACCTTGCAGGATTGGCTGGACGCGCACCGCGATCGCTTTGCCGACGGGGGAACGGCAAGCCTGAGCCAGCTGTGGTATGCAAGCGAAGCCGCCGCGCGCACCGCGCTGGCCAAGGGCAGTCCGCGCGGATTTCCGATAAGCCTCCCGCCGAGCGTATCGCAAATGCCGCTACGCGAAATACGCGAGATCTTCGGCCAGCAGTTCGCGGTCGAACTGGCGGGTCTTCAGCCGCAACCGCAATGGCAAGGCCCGATCCCGTCTGGCTTCGGCTGGCATCTCGTGCGGTTGACCGCGCGCACGCCCGGAAGCGTTCCCGCGCTGGAGAGCGTCCGCGCCGAGGTAGAGGCCGACTGGCGCAATGCAACCATCGCTGAACGGCGCGAGCAGGCTTATCAGGTGCTGCGCGATGCCTACACGGTCAAA
Source organism: Qipengyuania zhejiangensis (assembly GCF_035607565.1). NCBI lineage: Bacteria > Pseudomonadati > Pseudomonadota > Alphaproteobacteria > Sphingomonadales > Erythrobacteraceae > Qipengyuania > Qipengyuania zhejiangensis. Next base: position 157,944 of record NZ_JAYKGO010000001.1, read on the forward strand.
CGCGAATGATCGCCCGGCTGCTTGCCGTCTTGATGGCGCTTTGCCTGGCCGCCCCGGCTCTGGCGGACGAATTGCGGCCGACGTCGATCCAGTTCGTCCAGACAGATGCGCAGACATGGCAGATCGGTTGGAAACAGCCGCTGTCGGGCCCTGCCGACAACCGGCGTGCCATGCCGCAGCTACCGGATATCTGCCGCATCGAGGGGGAGCCCCGGCGCGAAATGGCGGCGTTGGCGATCATCGGCAGCGCAACGGTCAGGTGCAGCGGGGACGTTTCGGGCCAGTCTATCGCCTGGCCTGCGCTTGCCGGCCAGGCCGATGCCATCGTGCGCGTCGCGCCGCTTGGACGGCCCGTCCAGATCCACCGCCTTACCGCGGCGCAACCGCACGCGGCTATCACCGCTATCCCGTCGGCGGCACAGGTCTGGCGTAGCTATTTCGTCATTGGCGTCGACCACATCCTCGCCGGGTGGGATCACCTGCTGTTCGTTATCGCCTTGGTCCTGCTCGTGGCGCGGCCATGGCCGGTCGTGAAAGCGGCCACGGCCTTTACGGTGGCGCATTCGCTGACCCTTGCCGCGGTCACGCTGGGCTTTGCGGGATTGCCGCAGCGACCGGTGGAGGTGCTGATCGCACTCAGCATCGTCTTCCTCGCGGTGGAAATTGCCAAGGGAACGCGCGAAACGCTTGCCCGGCGTCTGCCGTGGCTGGTCGCTTTCATCTTCGGGCTGCTTCACGGGTTCGGCTTTGCCGGGGCGTTGCGCGAAATCGGGCTGCCGGAAGGCGAAGTTCCGGCCGCCCTCATCAGCTTCAACCTCGGCGTGGAAGCCGGGCAGTTGTTCGTGATCGCCATAGTCCTGGCGCTCCGCCGCGCACTTGTCCGGATTGCCCCGCACCGCGAAGCTGCGGCGCTCCGCGTGGCATCCTACGCCATCGGGACGGCGGGCGCCTACTGGCTGATCGAGCGGATCGCTGCCTGAAAGCGAAAATTCCGTACCCGCAGTCAACTTGCCATTCACTCGTGCGAACCTACATTACGCCTAACGAAAGGACTCCACGCGCATGAGCGAGCAGAACACGCCACCCGAGCCCGAGGGCAACGGCCCGAACCCCTGGGTGAAAAGCCTGATGATCTGGGGCGGCATTTTCCTTGCGCTCCTGATGGTTGTCTCCGTTTTCGGCGGCAGCAACCAGACGGCTGGCGCACAGATCCTCTATTCCGATTTCCGCAACAAGGTGGCCGAAGGCTCGGTCAAGTCGGTCGAAATTTCGGAAAAGAGCATCGCAGGCGAGATGAAGAACGGCGAGGTGTTCTCGACCGTGCCCGTGGCCAACGATGTTTCCCTGCCGCAATTGCTCGAAGAAAACGGTGTCCAGTATTCGGGTGTCGAAGCGGACGAAGGCAATGTCCTGCTCTATATCCTGATCCAGACCCTGCCGTTCCTGCTCATCCTTGGCGTGGCCTTTTTCGCGCTGCGCCAAGTGCAGAAGGGCGGCGGTGCAGGCGGGGCGATGGGTTTCGGAAAATCCAAGGCCAAACTGCTTACCGAACGTCAGGGCAAGGTCACTTTCGATGACGTTGCCGGGATCGACGAAGCGCGCGAGGAACTGGAGGAAATCGTCGAATTCCTGAAGGACCCGCAGCGGTTCTCCAAGCTGGGCGGCCAGATACCCAAGGGCGCGCTGCTGGTCGGCAGCCCCGGTACCGGCAAGACCTTGCTTGCCCGCGCAATCGCGGGCGAGGCAGGGGTCCCCTTCTTCACCATCTCGGGTTCGGACTTCGTGGAAATGTTCGTCGGCGTCGGCGCGAGCCGTGTGCGCGACATGTTCGAACAGGCCAAGAAAAACGCACCGTGCATCGTCTTCATCGACGAAATCGACGCAGTGGGCCGCCATCGCGGCCACGGCCTCGGCAATTCGAACGACGAGCGCGAGCAGACGCTGAACCAGCTGCTGGTCGAAATGGACGGCTTCGAAGCCAACGAAGGCATCATCATCATCGCGGCGACCAACCGCCCCGATGTGCTCGACCCTGCGCTGCTTCGCCCGGGCCGCTTCGACCGCCAGGTCGTGGTGCCCGTGCCTGACATCGACGGGCGCGAGAAGATCCTTGCCGTCCACATGAAGAAGCTGCCGCTGGCACCCGACGTGAACCCGCGCACCATTGCGCGCGGCACACCGGGCTTCTCGGGCGCGGACCTTGCGAACCTTTGCAACGAAGCCGCGCTGCTGGCTGCTCGGCGCAACAAGCGCCTGGTGGCGATGCAGGAATTCGAAGACGCCAAGGACAAGGTCATGATGGGCGCGGAACGCCGATCCATGGTCATGACCGAGGACGAGAAGAAGATGACCGCCTATCACGAAGCGGGCCACGCGCTGGTCAGCATCAACGAGCCGGCATCGGACCCCATCCACAAGGCCACGATCATCCCGCGCGGTCGGGCGCTGGGCATGGTCATGCGCCTGCCGGAACGCGACAATTATTCGTACCATCGTGACAAGATGCACGCCAACCTCGCGGTTGCGATGGGCGGACGCGTGGCGGAAGAAATCATCTTCGGTCACGACAAGGTGTCGAGCGGGGCATCGGGCGACATTCAGTATGCCACCGACCTCGCCCGCAACATGGTCACCAAGTGGGGCATGTCGGACAAGCTCGGCCCGCTTCAGTACGAAGCAAGCCAGGAAGGCTATCTCGGCATGGGCCAGACCGCGCGCACGATGGGCGGCGCGGAAACCAACAAGCTGATCGACGCGGAGATCAAGGGCCTTGTCGAAGGTGGGCTCAAGCGCGCGACCGACATCCTGACGGATCAGGAGGACAAGCTCCACCTGCTCGCCCAAGCCTTGCTGGAATACGAAACCCTGACCGGCGAAGAAATCGACCATCTCATGCGGGATGGCACGATCGATCGGCCCGATGTTCCCAAGGGGCCGGTCGCAATCAAGCCTCTGGCTGGCGCAGCCGTGCCCAAGGCGGGCAAGAAATTCGGCGGCGAAGGCGGGGCGGCACCTCAGGGCGCCTGACACCGCAAACGAGGCAGAAACAGAAAGGGCGTCCCTCGCGGGGCGCCCTTTTCGTATCGGTCAGACTGTGCCCAGCGCCAGCAGAAGCTGAAGGAACAGCAACAGGATGAGGATGATGAAGACCGACAGCACCAGCAGGCGCCATGTGGCCGAGAACCGTCCGAGACCGTAGGCGCCCCGCAACTGCTTGTAGAGATGGATCGGCGGCGCGAACACGATGGCCAGGCCCCACAGCCATTCGGGAGCACCGACTTTCACCAGGATCGATATCAGGACGAACAGCAACGACATGAACGCGATCGAATAGGTGACGAAGATCGCATGATCGTATGCGCGAAAGCGGCGCTTCCAGATAAACAGCAACCACATGAAGGGGACCGACAGCGGGATCAGCAGCCAGCTGAACTTGTAGCTGTTGGCCTGCAATTTATAGAGCATGAGGCCCGGATTTTCGCGCCACTTGCGGACGCCGTTATCGATAAAGGCAATGCCTGATCCGTTTTCGATCGCGGTGTCTACATCGCGCCCAAATGCGTAGGCTTCGGTCGTCTCGAGGGCGTTTTGCGTCGCCTCGAGATCGGCCACTTTCTTTTCGGCATCGGCACGGCCCGGATCGTCCGGCGCCATCGCATCGAGCCTGGATTTGGCGGCGGAAAGCTCTGCGCCCGCATCCACCTTTGCCTTGTCGAGCGTGTTCTTCACCTCGACCGGCGTATCGGCCTTGATATCGGTCGGCGCGCTGACACCAAGCGCCTGAAACACCGCGAACATCAGGAAGATCGAAAAGAGGAACAGCGCCATCGGGCTGACAAATCGCGCCCGCTCGCCTTCGATGTAACGCCGGGTCAGTTCGCCCGGCTTGAAGATCAGTTTGGGCAGCGTGCGCCAGGTCTTGCCATCGAGGTGAAGGGCGCCGTGCAGCAGATCGTGCACGAAGGCGCCCAGTGTGCGGTGAAGGTGTGCCATCTGCCCGCATTCGTGGCAGTGCGCGCCGACAAGGGCGGTCCCGCAATTAAGGCAGTTGTGTTCGGCGAAATGGCCCTTGTCGAGGGGTGTTTCACCGGGGGAGCGGGGCTTGCCGTTGCCGAAAGCGCGCGCGAACAGCCCGCCTTCCGCCGCGGTCCCGATCGCTTCGCCAAATTCGCTCATAAGCCCCTCCTGCTGGCGGCAAGATTATGCCGCGTGACAGGGCGCTGCAACGCAAAAGGCCGCCCGGTGGGCGGCCTTTTCAACGGTTTCACAAGGAAACGAGCGGCTTAGCCGTCGTAATCGCCACCGATCGACGTGGACCGGGTGGGTGCCGATGCGGTGATACGCAGCGCTTCGGCCGACTGGCTGAGCGAACCGACATCATCCATTTCATCGTCGTCGTCGGGCAGGATTTTCTGCAGATTGGTGACTGCCGCTTCGAGCAGTTCCTTGGGCTTGATCGTCTGTTCGGCGATCTCGCGCAGGGCGACGACGGGGTTCTTGTCACGATCGCGATCGACGGTCAGTTCGGCCCCACCGGAAATTTCCCGCGCACGCTGGGCAGCCAGCAATACGAGGTCGAAACGGTTGGGAATCTTGTCTACGCAATCTTCAACGGTAACGCGCGCCATTCGGGCACTCCGGTCATCTGGGTGATTCTGGAAAGGAGCCGCAGATAGGCGGGCATGGCGCCACAGTCAAGGATTTGCGCCGACGACGGGTGCCGCTAAGGTCGCCGTAATGGGTGATCTACAAGCCTGCCAGGAAAACGCCGTCTATTGCGATCCGCCGCCGTTCAGCGTCGAGGCGCAAGGCCAGTCCCTGACCTTCTACCCCGCAGGCGCGGATCGCCGTGCGGCCCTGATGGACATCGTGGCGTCCGCGAAGGAACGGCTTGATGTCTGCTTCTATATATTTGCCGAGGATGAAATCGGGGCCGAACTGCGCGATGCGATGGTCGCCGCGGCCCAGCGCGGCGTCGCGGTAACGCTGATCATCGACCGTTTCGGCGCTTCGGCTTCCGATGCGTTTCTCCAGCCGCTGGTCGATGCGGGGGGGCGGCATTTCTGTTTCAGCCCGCGGATCGGCCTGCGGTATCTGATCCGCAACCACCAGAAAATGGTGATCGCCGATGGCGCACGCGCCATGTTCGGCGGGTTCAACATCGAGAACGATTACTTCGCCCCGCCGGAAAACAACGGCTGGAACGATCTGGCCATCGCGCTGGAAGGCGATGCGGTCGACGGCCTTGTCGACTGGTTCGAAAAGCTGGCCGACTGGACCGATGACAAGGATGCGCATTTCCGGGCGATCCGCAACACCGTGGCGCAGTGGGAATGGAAGTCGGACGATGGCAAGGCGCGCTGGCTGGTTGGCGGCCCGACGCGCGGGCTGTCGAGCTGGGCCCGAAGCGTCACGCGCGACCTTCTGGAGTGCGAACGGCTGGATATTTTCATGGCCTATTTTTCGCCGCCCTACACGCTCCTCAGGCGCATCGCGCGTGTCGCCAGGAAGGGGCAGACGCGCCTGTTGATGGCCGCGAAGAGCGATAACGGCGCCACCTTGGGCGCCACCCGCTCGCTCTATTCCTACCTGCTGAAACGCGGTGCCCGCATCTGGGAATTCTCGCCCTGCAAATTGCACACAAAGCTGCTGGTGGTGGACGACACGGTCTATCTGGGCAGCGCCAATTTCGACATGCGCAGCCTGTATCTCAACCTCGAGATCATGCTGCGGATCGAAGATGCGGATCTTGCCGAAACGATGCGCGACTTCATCGGTCGCCACATCGCGGTATCGGAAGAAATCACGCCCGAACTCCACCGGTCGCGCAGGACGCTGTGGAACCGGTTTCGCTGGTGGATGGGGTGGGTGCTGGTGTCGGTGATCGACTACACGGTCACGCGCCGGCTCAACCTGGGTATCTGATCTACTCGTAATCCTCGTAGTGCCGCACGTCGGGGCTCGAGAATTTGGTGAACTCGCTGTGGAACAACAGCGGCACGTTGCCCGTCGAGCCATGGCGCTGCTTGGCCACGATCAGCGTGGCCTTGTTGACCAGCTCGAGATGCTTGGCCTCCCATTCGGCGTATTTCATCCGCACGTCTTCGCTGGAACTGCCGTCCGGCGTGTCGGGCTTGGAGGCGTTGTGGTAATATTCGGCGCGATAGATGAACCACACCATGTCGGCGTCCTGCTCGATCGAGCCGGACTCGCGCAGGTCGGACAATTGCGGGCGCTTGTCCTCGCGCTGTTCGACCGCTCGGCTCAGCTGCGAGAGAGCGATCACCGGGACGTGCAATTCCTTGGCCAGCGTTTTCAAACCGCGGCTGATTTCCGAAATTTCGTTCACGCGGTTGTCGCTTGCGCGGCCCGATCCCTGCAAGAGCTGCAGATAGTCGACAATCACCACGCCGATATCGTGACGCCGCTTGAGCCGGCGCGCACGGGTGCGAAGCGCGCCGATCGTCAACGCCGGCGTGTCGTCGATATACAGCGGCAGATCGTTGAGTTCCTGGCTGGCGAAGCTCAACCGCTGGAATTCGTCGCGGCTCAGCTTGCCCGAACGCAGCTTCTCGCTCGAAATTTCGGCCTGTTCGGCAAGGATACGCGTCGCCAGCTGGTCCGCGCTCATTTCCAGGCTGAAGAAGGCCACGCCCGCACCGGGCGAATTGGACGGTTCGATCCCGGCCTTGGCATCGTCCATCAACCGGCGGGCGGCGTTGAACGCGATATTCGTGGCGAGCGAGGTCTTGCCCATGGCCGGACGCCCGGCGAGGATCACGAGGTCGGAATTGTGGAGGCCCGACGTCTTGTCGTTGATCGTATCGAGGCCCGTGGTCTTGCCCGAGAAACGCCCGCCTGAATTCATCGCGGCCTGGACCACCTCGAGCGCGCCGAACGCCGCGGTGCGGAAGCTTTGGGCTTCGTTTCCGGTCGTGGCGCCTTCGGCAACGCGGTAGAGATCGGCTTCGGCCTGTTCGATCTTCTGCAGCGGCGCGACTTCTTCGGAAGTGTCGAGCGCGCCTTCGACAAGATTGCGGCCCACGGTCACCAGCTCGCGCAGCAGCGCAAGATCGTAAATCTGTTCGGCAAGCTGGCGCGGGTGCAGCAGACCTTGGCCATCAGCGGTCAGCTGCGCCAGATAGGTCGTGCCGCCGAGCTGCTTGAGCGCCTCGTCGCTTTCGAAATAGGGCTTCAGCGTGACCGGGGTGGCGACCGAATTGCGATCCAGAAGCTTGAGGATGCGTTCGTAGATACGCTGGTGAACGGGTTCGTGAAAATGCGCCGGGATCAGCGCGGTTTGCAGTTCCTCGATGACCTTGTTGTCGATCAGGACGGCGCCCAGGAACGCGGCCTCTGCTTCCAGGTTTGCCGGCAGGACCGTGCCCTGCACCTGCTTTGCCGGGGTCGAATCATCGGAACGGATCAAAAGGTCGCTGTCAGCCATCCGGGCCTGATGCCCGCCGGGATGGGGCGCTGACAAGCGATTTGGGCGGCAAATTTGTCGCGGCCGGTTGTGGATAGCGTGGACTACTTCGCAAACGCTTGCCCCGCGCGGGCAATCTCTGCGAAAGCGGGCCAGGCCATGACCGAATCTGCACTTCCTCCCGGCGAGCATCGCATCGCGCATATCGAGCTCGACGAAGAGACGATCATCTGGCGCAACGCGGATATCGAACAGGAACGCAAGATCGCGATCTATGATCTGATCGAGGAAAACAGCTTCAAACCGTTGCGCGCTGTGGAGCGCGGGGCGACCGGTCCGTACCGCCTGAAACTGGCGGTGCGCGACGGGCGGCTGCTGATGACCATTGCCGACGAAGCGGACCAGTTGCTGGAAGAACTGTTGCTGGGCCTGGCGCGTTTTCGCCGCCCGATCCGCGAATATTTCGCCATTTGCGACAGTTACTATCAGGCGATCCGCAAGGCGACGCCGGCCGAAATCGAAACCATCGATATGGCCCGGCGCGGGGTTCACAACGGCGCAGCGGAATTGTTGATGGAACGGCTCGAAGGCAAGGTCGAAACCGATTTCGCCACCGCGCGGCGCCTGTTTACGCTCATTTGCGTGCTGCACATCAAGGGCTGAGGAGGACGCATGGCACGGCGCAAGCGCACCCGGCCCAGGAAACGCAGCGTTTCCCGCGGGACAATGATGGGGCTTTTCTTCCTTCTGTGTGTGGCGATCGGCGCGCTGTACGCGTGGCACGAAGGGCGCAGCTGGCGTCCCGATGAAGCCATGTGGCCCGATCAGGGCGCGTTGATCGGCGTGGCCGATGGCCCCGTGGCGTTCGACACGCTGGCGGGGCTGGGCGCGCGGTTCGTCTATCTCGAAGCCAGTTCGGGCGAAAGGGACACCGATATCGCCTTTGCCCAGAACTTCGCCCGTGCGCGCACCGCCGGTCTTCAGGTCGGCGCTGTGCACCGCTTCGATCCGTGCGTCGTGGCCGATGGGCAATCGGCGAATTTCGTCACCGTGGTGCCGCGCGATGCCGAGCTGCTGCCGCCCGCGATCCTTCTGGAAGGCACCACCGCCGACTGCGCGCAGCGGGTTTCGGACGCCGCGGTGCAAAGCGAGCTGATGACGCTGGTGAACCAGATCGAAGCCCATTCGGGCCAGCCGGTGATCCTGGCGCCGTCCGAAGATTTCGAGACCGCCTATGGCATTTCGCGCCGGATCGACCGGCAGATGTGGCTGACGCGTAGCTGGCTGGAACCCGATTACGCCGCGCGTCCGTGGCTGATGTGGACCGCGAACCGGTGGTTCAAGACAGAGGCTGCCGACAACCCGCTGCGCTGGGTGGTGGTGCGCCCCCTATGACCGAGGACACGATGACCGACCACGACCTGATAGACGCTGCCCGCGCGGCGGCCGGACATTCCTATTCGCCCTATTCGGGTTTTGCGGTTGGCGCGGCCCTGCGCTTTGCCGACGGCAGCGTGGTGACGGGAACGAATATCGAGAACGCAAGCTATGGGCTGGCGCTGTGCGCGGAAACGGTCGCCGTGTCGAAGGCCATGTCCGATGGCGTGCGCAGCGGGCTGGTTGCCGTGGCGGTGACGGGTCCGGGGGCCGATCCGATCACCCCGTGTGGCCGCTGCCGCCAGGTGCTGAACGAACTGGCGCAGCTTGGCGGGACCGACCCGGAAATCCTGTGCGTCGGCCCGGACGAGGTGACGCGGATCCTGCTGTCGCAACTGCTTCCCCATGCCTTCGGGCCTGCAAGCCTGGCATGATTGACCGGCGCGCGGCGCTGGGCGGGATCGGCGGACTGGCCGCCGCTACCCTCCTGCCTGCACCGGCCTTCGCGCGCCGTAATGCCAAGCCGCCGCGCTTGCGCGCGGGCGACATGGCAGCGCTGGTCGCGCCTGCCAGCGCCGTGACCTTGCCCGACGAACTGGCCCGCGCCGAACACTGGGTGCGCGGAATGGGCCTGATCCCTTCGCCCGGCGCCCATGTCGGCGGGCGGGATGGATATCTTGCGGGAACCGATGCCCAGCGCGCGGCCGATATCAACGCGATGTTCGCCGACGATGAAATCCGCGCAATCTTTGCCGTACGCGGCGGATGGGGCGGTGCGCGCATTCTCCCGCTGCTGGATTGGGGCGTGATCCGCGCAAATCCAAAGCTGGTCATCGGCTATAGCGACACCACCGCACTGCATCTGGCCATCGCCACGCGGGCGGGCTTTCCCACGCTTCACGCCCCCAACGCCGCCAGTCGGTGGGAAAAGCAAAGCTGGGACAGCCTCTGGCGCATGGCGTTTGCCGGGAGCACGCCGGTTCTGGGCGGTGCCGATGCAGAAATCGAAAGCGGGCGCGAAGGCCGCACCTTGGTGGGCGGAACGGCGACGGGGACACTTCTGGGCGGGAACCTGACGATCCTGTCGACCTTGATGGGGACACCCTGGCTGCCCGATTTTTCCGGTGCGATCCTGTTTCTCGAAGACGTGAACGAGGCGGTCTACCGCGTCGACAGGATGCTCCAGCAATTGCGCCTGGCCGGTGTACTGGATCGGGTCGCCGGTGTCGTCTTCGGCCAGTGTACGCGCTGTGACGCGAACGAGCCGGAATACGCGGGGTTCACTCTCGACGATGTTCTGCAGCACCATCTGTGCGCGCTTGGCGTGCCGGTATTTACCGGCGCGAACATCGGGCATGTGCGCGGCCAGTTGAGCCTGCCGGTCGGGGTGGAGGTCGAACTCGATGCCGGTGCGCGGACGATCCGGCTGCTCGAACCTGTGGTTTCCTGACCCGGTCCGTAGTGCGGGCGCTTGCCCTCCTGCTCTGCCGCGCTAGGTTGCAGGGCAAGGGGAGAATTCATGACATCACGCCTGCTTCGCCGTGCCAGCCTTATCATCGGCACCATGTCTGCCGCCTGCGCGCTGCCCGCCGTGGCGCAGGATCGCCCGGTCGCCTTTACCGGGGCGACGATACACACGATGGCTGGCCCCGCGCTGGACAACGCGACCCTGGTGATTGCCGATGGCAAGATTGCCGCTGTCGGCACGGATATCGCCATTCCGGCCGATGCCGAACGCCGCGATGCGACCGGCATGGTGATCATGCCCGGCATCGTGGACACGCATTCGCACATCGGATCGGTTGCGGGCGCGGATCGCTCATCCCCGGTCCAGCCCGATGTGCGGGCAATGGATGCGATCAATCCCAAGGATGCCGGCATCGCCAAGGCGCGTGCAGGCGGCGTCACCACGGCCAATGTCATGCCCGGTTCCGGATGGGTGATGAGCGGCCAGACATTCTACATGAAGCTGCGCAACGGCGACACGGTGGAAGACATTGCCTACCTGTTTCCCGATGGCGGGGTGATGGGCGGCATGAAGATGGCCAACGGCACCAACCCGATTGGCGACACTCCGGGTTTTCCGGGCACGCGCGCCAAGTCCGCCGCGCTGGCGCGGGCCGCCTTCACCGACGCGCAGGCCTATTGCAGGGGCGATCGCAAGGCCAAGGATCTGGGCAAGGAAGCCCTGTGCGAAGTGTTGTCGGGCAAGCGCCTGGTCCACCACCACACCCACCGCGCCGATGACATAATGACGGTGCTGCGCCTGCAGCGCGAATTCGGTTTCAAGGTGCTGATCCAGCACGGGATGGAAGCATGGAAGGTGGCCGAAGAACTGGCGGCTGCGGGCATTCCCGTGTCGAACATCATCGTCGACAGCCCCGGCGGCAAGCTGGAGGCAATGGAATCCCGCCTTGAAACCGCGGGCATCCTCGAACGTGCCGGGGTGCTCACGTCGCTCCATTCCGACGACGGGATCATCGATTCGCGGCTCATGTTCCGCCAGGCCGGCATCGCCGTGCGCGGCGGGATGACCCGCGAAGGGGCCTTGCGGGCGCTGACCATAAACGGCGCAAAGCAGCTGGGCCTCGACGCGCGGGTCGGCAGCCTGGAACCCGGCAAGGATGCCGATTTCCTGCTGATTTCGGGTGATCCGCTGTCAGTCTACAGCCACATCATGGAAACATGGGTCGAAGGCGAAAGGCTGTTCGACCGTACGACGGAAGAAGGGGCGCTGATGGCCACCGGCGGTTATGGCGCGGGCAGCCCGATGGAGCTGGCCCACCACCACTGGGAAGTCGCCGCATCGGAGAACAGCCAATGATCGCGCGTATCGCAACCTCGCTCGCCGGGCTGGTCCTGGCGGTTATCCCGGCAGCGCTCGCGGCACAGGATGTCGCCGTGCGCGCAGGCACCCTTCACACCATGGAAGGCCCGGCAATCGCCGATGGCGTGGTGGTCATCCGTGGCGGCAAGATCGTTGCCGTGGGCCCCGCGTCGGCCGTTACCGTTCCCGATGGCATCGAGGTGATCGAGGCGAAAATCGCCACGCCCGGTCTGGTCGACGCGCACACCGTGGTGGGCCTCGCCGGTTACATGAACCAGCCCGACGATCAGGACCAGCTGGACAATGGCGCGCCGGTGCAGCCGCAACTGCGTGCGATCGACGGGTATAACCCGGACGAGGAACTGGTTGGCTGGCTTCGATCCTTTGGTGTCACCACGATCCACACAGGCCACGGTCCCGGCGCCCTCGTGTCGGGACAGACGATGGTCGCCAAGACCTGGGCGAAGACGGCCGATCGCGCCGCCATTGTGCCGCGCGCCATGGTTGCGGCAAATCTGGGGCCGTGGGCTCTCGATTCCGAAAAGGGTCCGGGCACCCGTCCCAAACAGGTCGCCATGCTGCGCGCGGCGCTTACCGCTGCGCGCGGCGGCGGCGTCAGTGGCGACAAGAAAAAGGATGCGGGTCCCGAAAAGCTGGATGCACAGGTCTGGAAGGCGGTGCTTGCCCGCGAATTGCCGTTGCTGGTCACGGCCAATCACGCGCAGGACATCATGTCCGCCCTCCGCCTCAAGGAAGAATTCGGCATCGATCTGGTGATCGACGGGGGCGCGGAAAGTTACCTGCTGACCGACCAGCTTCTTGAAGCGGGCGTTACCGTTATTCTTCACCCGACCATGGCGCGTCACTATGGCGACATGGAGAACGCCAGTTTTGCCACGGCGGCAAAGCTGCGCGAGGCTGGCGTGCCGTTCGCGCTGCAATCGGGTTACGAAGGCTATGTCCCCAAGACCCGGGTTATCCTGTGGGAAGCGGGTTGGGCAACGGCCAATGGTCTTGCGCCCGAACACGCCCTGGCATCGATCACCATCGATGCGGCCCGCGCGATCGGCGTGTCCGAGCGGCTGGGTTCGCTGGCTGTCGGCAAGGACGGCGACGTTGCCCTGTTCGACGGCGACCCTATGGAATTTTCCAGCCACGTGACGGGCGTGATCATCGAAGGCCGCGTGGCGAGCCGTGAGGCGCGCTAGAAGGGCGAACGCCACCGGCCCACTCCGCACGCGATAACTCCGGCCGCGGAGATTGGTATCCCGAAGCTGTCTTTCTGGCGGCGGGAACCGTTTGGTGCGCGGGTCGTAAGAGATGCGCATCATTTTAGGGAACCAGAATGCCTCTGCGGTCTTCAGCGCCGATGAGCCACGATCAGCTGGGTAAGATCGTCGAAGGCTCAGCGAGCGAAATCTACATTTTCTGCCCGAGGCAATTCACGTTTCTGCTTGTGAACCGCGGAGCGAGGGAAAACCTGGGCTATACGTTCGATGAACTCGCGGAACTGACCCCGTGGGATATCAAGCCGCTGGTCGACGAAACCGGTTTTCGCGACCTCGTGGCGCCGTTGCTGACGGGCCAGGTTCCCGATCTCATGTTCGAGACGGTGCATCGCCGCAAGGATGGCACCGATTACGATGTCTCGGTCCATCTCCAGCTGCTTCGCACGGGCGCGGACGATGTGTTTTTCGCTGCCATTCGCGACATCACCGACGAAAAACGGCTGAACGCGGAACTTGAACTGAAGGCGGTGCAGCTCGAAGAAGCCGTCGCTTCGAAAGAGGTGCTGCTTCACGAGGTCAACCACCGGGTGAAAAACAGCCTGCAGGTGGTCATGTCCCTGCTTCAGCTTCATGCGCGCCAGGCCAGCGATCCGACCCTCAAGGCGGCGCTTGCGGAAGCCGGAAACCGCGTGTCCGTCGTGGCCGCGATCCATCAGAAACTTTACACCACCAGCCAGCATGCGTTGGTGGATTTCAGCGAACTGCTGGGCGAACTTGCCCAGCAGATAATCGGTACGATGGCGGTCGAAAGCAGGATCGAAATCGAAAACCGGCTCGAACCCGGTATCGAACTTGGAATCGACGTTGCGGTGCCGCTTTCTCTGGTTGTCGCAGAAATTCTTACAAACAGTGTCAAATATGCATTTCCCGATGGACAAGCGGGCACTATTCATCTGAATTTACAGCATAAAGATGACAAGCTTCATCTGCGTGTGGGCGATGACGGGGTCGGTCTTCCGGCCTCTTTCGAGGCATCGGAAACGCGCGGTTTGGGAACCCGGATCATCAAAGCGCTTTCTTTACAGGTACGCGCGGCGCTGAATGTCGAATCCTCGCCAAGCGGCACCGTTTTTATTATCGACATGCCCCATCACAACAGAGCAGAACCACAAAGAGCCGGCCAATGAAGATCCTGATAGTCGAAGACGAAGCCCTGACTGCCATGAGCATGCAGGCCATCCTCGAAGATAACGGACACACTGTGGTCGATATCGCCGACGATGGGGCGTCCGCCTTGCGCGCGGCCGAACGCGAACGGCCTCAACTTGCTTTCGTGGACATTCAGCTTGCTGGTGGCGAATCCGGCATCGACGTCGCCTCGCGGCTGCGCGAAATGGGCATTCCGGTGCTGTTTTCGACCGGCAATTGCCCTGGTCCCAAGGGTGCCAATCTGGCAATCGGATGCCTGCACAAACCTGTTTCTGAAGAACAGCTGGCAGGCAGCACGGCGGTTGCGGAAGCGGTCATTCGCTCCGCGCCGCCGCCGTCACCGCCCCCCGGTATGCATCTCTACATCTGAAGCGCTGTCCTGCGCGCGCCAGCGGCGCAGCGCAGGCAGCCCATAATCAGCGCTCTTCGCTGTCCAGCCATTCGAGCAGGCTGGCGAGGCAATCGCGCGCCAGGATCTTGCAGCGTTCCGGGCTCCAGCCCTGTTCGGGTTCCGGCTTTGCGGGGTTGTCCTTGTAGGGCATTTCCAACGTCATGGCCGTCGCGCCGAAGCGTTCGGCAACCTGGGTGGTGCTCATCGACAGGTTGGCCTTGCCGGGGGCAGACTTGGTGTAACCCTGCTCGGTCTGGAAGTCCGGCGTGCGGCGGTCGAGGATGCGCTCGAAGCGATCGTAGCGATCGCCATGTTCCTGGGTCCAGCTGGGGATACCTTCGTATCCTGCGATGAAGGCTACGGGAATCGCTTCGTCACCATGGACATCCATTGCGAAGTCGACGCCGGTCGCATCCATCGCGTTGCGAATGGCCAGCACTTCCGGGCTCTTTTCAGCGGTGGGGTTTTCCCACTCGCGATTGAGATTGACGCCGACCGCGTTGGTCCGCAGGTGCCCGCGCCGCGATCCGTCGGGATTGGCGTTGGGCACGATGTGAAGCCGGCACCTCTGGCGCAGTTCACGGCCCACGGTGTCGCTGGGATCGGTCAACACTTCCAAAGCGCCTTCCATCCACCATTCGGCTTGCGTTTCGCCCGGATGCTGGCGGGCATACAGCCACACCTGCTTGTCGCCTTCGCCCATTTCCAGACAGTCGATCGGCTGTCCGTCGAGGGTGGTTCCAAGGTGCCGGTAATCGACGCCTTCGGATGCGGCGGCCTCGGCAACCAGATCGTGATGGCGTTCCATCGAATAGGGCGCGAAATAGGCGAAATACACGATGTCGCTGGCCGGCGCGTAGCGGATGGTCAGCGTGCCGTTGTCTTCGTCCTTGTCGAAGCTCGACGGCGCGCGGCCCCAGAAGTCCCGATCTTCCGAGACGCAGGAATCGTAATCCGGCCAGCCACCGGGATAGGCGCTGGCGTTTAGGCCCGTGATCTTCAGTTCCAGTTCGCGCCCTTCGGCACCGCTTACCCGGAAGTGGAACCACTGGGCAAACTCGCTCATGTGGTCCTTTCGGAGCGCGAGCCTTGCCGTGGCACCTTCAATCTGCAGCACTTCGATATTGCCGCTGTCAAAGCCGCAATCGATCCTGATGTCGCTCACTCGCCAACCTTCACTTCTATTGTTTCGCCATTGTTGCCGGGAAACTCCCGGAACAGCGCGGAGGCGACCGTATTGGCGCTCGCCTGTCCCCGCGCAAGGGGTGAATTTTCGGGCGGGCTGAAATCCGCCCGGCCTTCCCACAGGCTTGCCCCGCCGGCCGCCTCGGAGATGCGAACCGACAGTTCGGTGCCCAGCCGGTCCTTGGCGCCGCCGCCAAGGTTGATGCCGATCCCGACGCCCAGGCCCGAGCCGTAGCTGCCGGTCGACCCGCCCACTCCCACGCTGACAGGGCTGCGATCGCCGCCGGCTTCGAGGATGTAATGTTCGACGCCGACCTGCGCGATCTGGGCGGCGGACGCCCGGTCGGTTTCCGTATAGCCGAGCTGTACCAACTGCGCGGCGACGGCGGCCTTGTAAGGTGCCATCGCGAGACTGGAGCCGCCGGCCCCCGGACTGCTTTCGATGAAGATAGTGCCCCGGCCAAGTTGCCCGACACGTTCCGGCGCAACGAAGCGCGTAACTTCCACCGGCCCCGACGGCGTGGCGCAGGCCGACAGGGTCAGCGCGGCAGCAATCCCGATAAAGGGTGCGAATGGTTTCATCGTGCGATCCTTCTACGTCTCTATGGCAGGCGGCGACCCTCGTTCAACGCACGAGCGCCGCATAGTGCTCCTGGACGCGTTGGTGGCGGCCCTAGCCGCCTTGCCGTTACCAAATCGTATGCTAGTTGACCGGGCCATGGAAGCACACGGAAAAGTCCCGGTCCTGGTCACCGGCGGAGCGGGATATATCGGCAGTCATGCCGTTCTTGCCTTGCGCGATGCCGGATGGCCGGTGGCGGTGATCGACAATCTTTCGACAGGCTTTGCCTTTGCGGTGCCCGAAGGCGTCACGCTCTATCGCGGCGATATCGCGGACCAGCAGCTTCTCGGCCGGATCTTTGCCGAACAGGGCATCAAGGCGATCATGCACTTCGCAGGATCGGTCGTGGTGCCCGAATCGGTCGAAAATCCGCTGAAATACTATGACAACAACACCGTGAAGAGCCGGGCGTTGATCGAGGCCGCCGTGGCAGGCGGGGTGGATCACTTCATCTTCAGCTCCACCGCGGCGACCTATGGCGTTCCCAACGTCTCACCCGTAACCGAGGATAGCCCGAAGGAACCGATCAACCCGTATGGTTGGTCCAAACTGATGACCGAGCGGATGCTGGCCGATGCCGGCGCAGCGCATGGCTTCAATTTCTGTGCGCTGCGGTACTTCAATGTCGCGGGTGCCGATCCGCAGGCGCGCACGGGTCAATCGACCGCCGGGGCAACGCACCTGATCAAGGTCGCGTGCGAGGCGGCGACCGGCCAGCGTGATCATGTCGCGGTGTTCGGCACCGATTTCAACACCCCGGACGGGACGGGTGTGCGCGACTACATTCATGTCAGCGATCTGGCCGACGCGCATGTTCTGGCGCTCGAGGCGCTGCTTGAACGGCCCGACCGGTCTCTGACAATGAACTGCGGATACGGGCAGGGGTTTTCCGTGCTCGAAGTGCTCGATGCGGTCGACCGTGTGACCAACATGACTGTCGCGCGGCGGATGCAGCCGCGCCGGGCAGGCGATCCGGGGCACCTCGTTTCCGATCCGGCGCGAATTCGCGGCACACTTGCGTGGGAGCCGAAGTACGCCGATCTCGACATGATCGTCACACATGCGCTGCAATGGGAACGCCGCCTGTCCGAGCTGCGCGGCAAGGCTTGACGGGAATCACCTTCGCCGCTAGCGGGCACCCTTGATTTCGGCGCGTCGGGGCTCCATCTCCGGCGCGTAATTATTTCCAGCGAGAGACATCATGAAAATCCGCAACAGCCTCAAGTCGCTCAAGGACCGCCATCGCGATTGCCGCGTGATCCGTCGTCGCGGCCGTACCTACGTCATCAACAAGACGAACCGCCGCTTCAAGGCCCGCCAGGGCTAAGCATTCCGGCGCGCGTGGCCTGTCGGCCTCGCGAATGTCTGCAACCGGCCCGGCTCCATCAGGAGTGCGGGCCGTTTGCATTCCTGTCGTGACCGCACGATCACCCGCCGAGAGGTAGCCAGAGGCATGAGCGAAACACCGGTCCAGGCGGTCGTCTACGATGTCGGGCGCGTTCTTTACAAATGGGATCTGGCGTTATTGATGCGCAAGGTCGAGCCGGATCCGGTCCGGCTGGCGTTTCTTCTCGACCAGGTCGTGACGGAAGAATGGCATTTCGAGGCCGACCGCGGCCGCGCGCTGGCCGACATGCTGCCCGAGCGGATTGCCATGTTTCCCGGCTACGAGGCAGCGATCCGCGCCTACGCCACGCGGTTCAACGAAACGATCCCAGGTCCGGTGGACGGCAGTCACGATCTGGTCCAGCGGCTCCATTCGCGAAACGTGCCGTTGTTTGCGATCACCAATTTCGGCGCGGAATTCTGGGCTTCTTTCCGCCCGACCGCACCGATCTTCGACAGGTTCCGCGATATCGTGGTTTCGGGCGAGGAGAAGCTGGCGAAACCCGATCCCGCTATTTTTGCACTGGCCGAACGCCGCTTTGGCGTTCCCGCACCGGCAATGCTGTTCATTGACGATAACGCCGCCAATATCGCGGCTGCCAAGGCCTGTGCGTGGCAGGTGCACCATTTCACCGATGCAGCCCGGCTCGAAGACGATCTGGCGCAGCGGGGGCTTATTCAGCCATAGGAAAAGAGCCCCGGCAGCAATGACGGAGCCAGTCCAGCCATAAGAAAAAGGGCCCCGGCAGCAATGCCGGAGCCCTTGAGTCATCCCACCGATGGAGAGGGGTGGGGGGTTCGGTTTCAGCCGTTGCACTTGGCCAGCTTGTCTTCGCCCAGCGCTTCGCCCTTGGCGGTGAAGTCGGCGATCTGGCCGTGCTCACGCTGAAGATCGCGGCACACGCGCATCGGGCGCGAATTGCCCTTGGCGGCGACGCACTTGGTGCCCTTGCAGGCCCAGGCGATGCCGCCAGCGACGACAGTGCCCTGTTCGACCGGCTTGGCGAGTTCGGCGGTGTAAAACACGCCGTTGTTGCTGGCGGCTTCGGCCGCGGTCGGTGTAATGGCTGCGCCGAAGCTCATCGTGGTCCAGGCCAGGGCGGCTGCGATGGCACCGAAGTTGACCGTACGGGGGAGAGAGATGGTCATGGGTGGGGTCCTTCCTAATTGCAAAATTCTCAACAGGGCTTGCCTTTGGTGCAATTGAGTTTCAAATAGCAACCTGTCGTGAATCGCCACCTAGGAAAGTCGGTTGCGTATTGCAACCCTTTTCGCGAATTTTTTTGGCATTGCGGGTTTTCGCGTTAAATAGGTTGCACAAAGGGGACTGATTTTATGGGTGACATCCGCGAACCACTACGCGAACTGACTGAATGCGGCTTGCCGCAGGCGCTGGAAGTGATGGGGGAACGCTGGTCTTTCATGATCTTGCGGGCCAGCTTCAACGGCCTTCACCATTTTGAAGAGTTCCTCACCGAACTTGGTATTGCACGGAACATCCTGTCGAACCGGCTCGCAAAACTGGTCGAACACGGGATATTGAAACGCGATCCGTGCCCCGATGATCGCCGCAAGATCGAATATCGGCTGACCGACAAGGGCTTCGATCTCCTGCCGACCATGGTTGCGCTGCGCCAGTGGGGCCAGAAATACGGTGCCGAAGTCGTCGAAAATCCGGTTCTAGTCGATGCCCGGGATCGGCTGCCCATCGGTCCGACCTCGATTCTCAGCCACGACGGACGCATTCTCGGTCCGGCGGATCTCTCGCTTGTCGAACGAAAGAACCTGGGTATCCGTCCGGACGGCACGCGGGCCGAAACCGGCGGCGCGCTGACGCAGGTCGGGGTGGTGAACCTCGCCGAAGCGCGCAAGGCAAAGGACGCGGCCTGACCGCACCGCCGCGCCGCGTGCGCACAAAGTGACTGTTTCCTGATTTTTTCGACCGGTCGATGCATGGCGCATCGGCCGGTTTTTCTGTTTCAAGCCCCTGTCTTGCGCCTTGCATGGCGCAAAGAAAGCGTGGCTGCGTGACGTCATCGTTAAAACCATCTCAACACCTGCCTGCAAGACAGGCCTCTGTCGCGAATAACGAAGTGAGCCGGGTTCCCTGTGATCGACATCGAAATCCAGAATGAAACGCACCAGACGCAGTTCCGCATGAAGGCGGTAACGGTGCCGCGGATCGGTGAAGGTTTGCGCCTGCGCGAACCCAACGAATCATGGGCCAGCTACGATGTGCTCGACGTGTGGTACCAGAAGGCCGACTATGGCGATGTCTGGGTTCCGTATCTGCATGTCCGCCGGACTCCGGAAGAAAGCGGTGTGGCCCCGGCTGCGGCGCCCGCTGCGGTCGTGAACCGCGACCAGGCGATGCCGATCGAGGATTTCCTCGCCAAGTTCGAAGGCGACCGGGAGCATGAAACGGTCCGCCTGAACCTCGACATGAGCGAGATGGAGTAGGGCGCACAGCCCGCTGCAAGCGGCGCGAGACGCCCAGCCCAGCATCCCGAAAAACGACAACCGTGATGTGAGCGCACGCTTACGCTCTCGGTTTCTCGTGCCTGCGACCCACCAGCGGCAGATCCGTGCGTGCCTTATGCGCGCGGTGCCTGGCGGCGGTAGGAAAGGGCTTCCGCCACGTGAATCCGGCCAACCTGCTCTGCCCCCGCCAGATCGGCAACCGTTCGGGCGACCCGCAACATCCGCGTGTAGCTGCGGGCGGACAGGCGCATGGCCGTGGCCGCTTGCATGAGCAACTGGCGCCCCGCTTCATCCGGGGTGGCAAAGCGTTCGAGCGCGTCGCCATCCAGTTCGGAATTGGTGCGGACCCCGCTCAGGCCAAGCCGCGCTGTCTGGAGATGGCGGGCGGCTAGCACGCGCGCGCCAACTTGCGCGCTGCCTTCGGCTGGCGGGGGAAGCGCGAGATCGGCGGCGCTGACG
This sequence comes from Qipengyuania zhejiangensis, assembly GCF_035607565.1. Taxonomy (NCBI): domain Bacteria; kingdom Pseudomonadati; phylum Pseudomonadota; class Alphaproteobacteria; order Sphingomonadales; family Erythrobacteraceae; genus Qipengyuania; species Qipengyuania zhejiangensis. Next base: position 178,536 of record NZ_JAYKGO010000001.1, read on the forward strand.
GGATCGACTTCGACATGCAGATCGATGCGGTCCAGCATCGGACCCGAAACCTTGGCCTGATAGTCGGCGGCACAGCGCGGAGCACGGCTGCACGCCAGCGCCGGATCCCCCAGATGACCGCAGCGGCACGGGTTCATGGCCGCGATCAGCTGAACATTGGCGGGAAAGCTGACGTGGGCATTCGCGCGCGCGACATCGACTTTCCCGGTCTCCAGAGGCTGGCGCAGCGAATCGAGCACCGCGCGCTGGAACTCCGGCAATTCGTCGAGGAACAGCACCCCCAGATGCGCCAGGCTGACCTCACCGGGTTTGACGCGCAAGCCACCCCCCGTCAGCGCCGCCATGCTGGCCGAATGATGCGGCGCGCGGAACGGGCGGGCGCGGCTTATCCGGCCATCCTCCAGCGTTCCCGCGACCGACTGGACCATACTCACTTCCAGCGCCTCGGGCGGGGTGAGGGGCGGCAGGATGCCGGGCAGGCAGCTGGCGAGGAGCGACTTGCCCGCCCCAGGCGGCCCGACCATCAGCAAATTGTGTCCGCCGGCCGCCGCGATCTCCATCGCGCGCTTGGCCGTTTCCTGCCCTTTCACCTGCTTGAGGTCGGGTCCGATGGCCGATTCCGCGACTTCGCCGGGCTCGGGATCGGGGAGGCGCTGGGTGCCCTTGAGATGGTTGAGCAGGCTGGCCAGATCGGGCGCGGCACACACCGGCACCTCGCTTGCCCAGCGGGCTTCGGCGCCTTGCGCGCGCGGGCATATCAGGCCGATGTCTTGTTCACTGGCGTGCAGCGCGGCGAGCAGGACGCCGGGCGACGGCACGATCCGCGCATCCAGAGCCAGCTCGCCGACGGCAATCCAGTCGGTCAGTTGCTCGGCATCGGTAACGCCCATCGCGGCCAGGAGGGCCAGCGCGATCGGCAGGTCGTAATGCGAACCTTCCTTGGGCAGATCGGCTGGCGACAGATTGATCGTGATTCGTTTGGGTGGCAGCGCCAGCCCCATGCTCGACAGCGCGGCTCGAACGCGTTCCTTGCTTTCGCCCACAGCCTTGTCCGCCAGTCCGACGATGTTGAACTTGGGCAAGCCGGGCGCGACCGAGCACTGAACCTCGACCCCGCGCGCTTCAAGCCCGAGATAAGCGACCGTTTTCACCAGTGCGACCAGCGTACTTCCCCAACCCTGCGTTCGAACCATGCAAATGAAGGCAAGTCACTGGATTGTCGAGCGGAAAGCCCGGTCCTTTCGGCAAGAATGACGCCTGCGTTAACCCGTCTTTGACCAATCCCGTTGGCACGCTGGCAAGCCGCGCGGGCGCATAATATGTGCCATGATCCGGCGCGCTGCATCCCTGGTGTCCCTGTTCGGTCTGGCGTTCGCCGGTCCGTTGGCGGCGCAATCGTTCGGCCTGGTTGCGATGCCGATGGTCATTGTCGCCACACCTGCCGCCGCCTTGTCGCCCGCCATCGTGCAGGGGATGCGCGCGCCTGCATCCGATGCCGCCATTGCGCCTTTCGCCGCTGTGCATCGGGGGGCCGATCTGGCTCCGGCCGCGCAGCCGTCCTGGCTGCCGCTGCCATCTGTCGATCGCGGGCTGCGGGATTACCGGCGCGGCATCGCTCACTATGGCCCGTTCGTGGTCCTTGATTCGCGGCGCGTTGCCCTCGTTGGTGAAACGGACCGATCCACCCCCCAGGCCTTCAGCGCGATGGTTCGCGATTTTCCGCAATTGGCGCAGCTCGACATGGTGGAATGTCCGGGCACCCGCGACGACCTGGCAAACATGAAGCTGGGCCGGATGATCCGCGCGGCCGGTCTCGTCACCCATGTGCCGAGGCGCGGTTCGGTTCGGTCGGGCGCCGTGGAACTGTTCTTTGCCGGTATCCAGCGCGATATCGTCGAGGGGGCCGAATTCGCGGTGCACAGCTGGCGTGACGAATTCGGGCGTGAGGCCGACGATTTTTCGGCCGAATCGCAGGAGAATCGCAAATATCTCGATTATTACCGCGAGATGGGCATGAGCGAGCGCGAAGCGCACGATTTTTACGACTTCACCAATTCGGTGCCGCATTCCGAAGCGCTCTGGCTCGATGCCGGGGACATGCGCCGCTGGGCAGGGCCTGCCATCCAGGCTACAGGCGATCCACGCGCGGCGGCACCACAGGAAACCGCGCCCACGACGCCGAAACTCGCCTATGTCGACGTGACTTTCTCTTGACGCCGCGCACCGGGTTCATTAAGCGCGCGCCATTCAAGCGGTCACCCCGCCAGGGTGGCCCTTTTTGTTGGCGGCACCAGTCGTCCACCTGACCAGACAAGATTTTTGAAGGACACTTCCCATGAAGCGGACTTTCCAGCCCTCGAACCTCGTGCGCGCCCGTCGCCACGGTTTCTTCGCGCGCAAGGCCACCCCGGGTGGCCGCAAAGTGCTTCGTGCTCGTCGCAACCGCGGCCGCAAGAAACTCTGCGCGTGATTCGCTGACCTGCTGCGCCCCGGCGCGGCGGACAGTGTGGAAATGCCAAACGGGCTCCCATCGGGGGCCCGTTTTGCGTATCTGTTGCCAATGCACCCATCCCTTTCCGTAATCCGCAAGCGGAGCGATTTTCTCGCGGCGAATCGGGGTCTGCGAGTCGCGCGTCCGGGATTCGTCCTGCTGGCACGTCCCAACGAAGGGCAGGGCAAGCGGTACGGCATCACGGTTACCAAGAAGATCGGCAACGCGGTTGTCCGCAACCGGATGAAGCGGCGTTTTCGTGAATTGCTCTGGGATGCGCTGCCCGACAGCGGCCTGGCTGACCATGATCACATCCTGATCGGGCGCGAAGGCGGGATCGAACGCGATTTCGCCAAGCTGCGCGCCGAACTGAGCGAGGCACTGGCCCGTGCGGGCGAAGGCAAGGGCGATCGTCCACGGCCCCCGCGGAAGCCGCGGAGCCGCCGTGCATGAAGCATGTCTTCATCTTCATCGCGCGGTTGTGGCAATGGGGTCCGAGCCGAATCCTGCCGCCCACCTGCCGCTTCGCACCGTCCTGCAGCCAGTATGCCATCGAGGCTTTGGCGAAATATGGGGCGATCAAGGGTGGATGGCTTGCGACGAAGCGTATAATGCGCTGCCACCCTTGGGGTGGGCATGGCCATGACCCGGTGCCGTAGCGCCGCTGTCTTGAAAGACTAATACACCTCCCCACATAACGATTTGCACTGACTACGACGGGACCGAACTTGGAAAATCAGCGTAACCTGATCCTAGCCATCGCGCTTTCATTCCTGCTCCTCATCGGGTGGGATTACGCGATGCAGTATTTCTACCCCCAGCCGGAAGAATCGCTGGTGGAACAAGTGACGAATGCGCCCCCGGCCAGTCCGTCGGGTCAGCAGGATGGTGCGGCGACGCAGCATTCGCGCAATGGCGGCCTGGTGGACCCGGTCGCCCAGGCGCAGGAACAGGCTGATATCAAGGTCGCTCTCGCATCACCGGATCGCATCGCTATCGACGCTCCGCGCGTTGCCGGTTCGATCAATCTGCGCGGTGGCGTGGTCGATGACGTGGTGCTCAAGGATCACACCGAAACCAGCCAGAAGGACAGTGGTCCGATCCGCATCTTCTCGCCCAATGGCACGCCTGCCCAGCAGTTCGCGCAGTTCGGGTGGGTTGGGGCGAACCTGAAGGTTCCCGGTCCGCAGACCCTGTGGACCGCCGATGGCGACAGCTTGACCGCCGATACCCCCGTTACCTTGACGCATGACAATGGCGAAGGCCTGACCTTCACCATCCGTTACGCGATCGACGATCAGTACATGATCACGGCCGAACAATCGGTTGCCAACCGCAGCGGGGCACCGGTCGTGGTGCAGCCGTTCGGGCTGGTGAACCGCACCAGCCGCACCGCCAGCCAGGACCTGTGGATCGCCCATTCGGGTCCGATCGGCGTCTTCGGCGACAGCGCCGATTACGATGTCGATTATTCCGATCTCGACGAAAACGCCCGCGTTACGCCCGAGGGGCGCACGCGCTGGGCCGGGTTTACCGACATCTACTGGCTCGCCGCGCTTGTCCCGCAGGACGGCACCGCGCCCGACACCACGTTCCGCGCAATGGGCAACGAAACCTACCGCGCCGACATGATCTACGAGCCGGTAACGGTTCCGGCCGGCAGCATCACGTCGACTTCGTCGCGCCTTTTTGCAGGGGCGAAGGAAAGCGCAATCCTGGACACCTACGAGAATGCGGGCCTCGAAAAATTCGGCCTGGCAATCGACTGGGGCTGGTTCCGCTGGTTTGAAAAGCCGATGCTGTGGCTGCTGCGCACGTTGTTCGATGCGGTTGGCAATTTCGGCGTGGCCATCATCCTGCTGACGGTCATCGTTCGCGGCCTGATGTTCCCGATCGCGCAAAAGGGCTTTGCCAGCATGGCCTCGATGAAGGCGATCCAGCCGAAAATGAAAGAGGTCCAGGAAAAGCACAAGGATGACAAGCAGCGCCAGCAGCAGGAAATCATGGCGCTCTACAAGAAGGAAGGCGTCAATCCGGTGGCAGGGTGCCTGCCGATGCTGCTTCAGATCCCTGTCTTCTTCGCACTCTACAAGGTGCTCGTCCTCGGCATTGAAATGCGCCACCAGAAGTTTGCCTGGATTACCGATCTTTCCGCGCCCGATCCGGCCAATCTGGCCAACGCGCTGTCGCTGGTCGGTATCCAGGTGCCGGGCTGGCTGATGTTCATCTTCGGCCTTGGCGTTCTGGCGGTGTTGCTGGGTGTCACCATGTGGCTGACCTTCAAGCTCAACCCCAGTGCGATGGATCCGGTCCAGAAGCAGGTCTTTGCGATCATGCCATGGATCCTGATGTTCGTGATGGCACCGTTTGCTGCGGGTCTGCTGCTCTACTGGGTCACCTCGAACATCCTCACGCTGGCGCAGCAGAAGTATCTGTATTCAAAGCATCCGCAGCTCAAGGCCGCAGCGGAGGCCGAAAAGGCCGAGAAAGCCAAGGTAGCCGGATGACCGAACAAGACCTCGCCGCGCTGGAAAAGCGCGCGAACAAGCTGTTTTCGGGCAGGGTGGAGTTCCTCCTGTCCGCCCCGCAGCTTAAATTCCTGCCCGAACCGACCGTGCCGGAAATCGCGTTCTGCGGCCGGTCGAACGTCGGGAAGAGCTCGCTGCTCAACGCCCTCACGGGGCGCAAGGCAATTGCGCGCGCATCGGTGACGCCGGGGCGCACGCAGGAACTGAACTTCTTCGAGGTGGGCGAGCCTACGCTGTTCCGCCTCGTCGACATGCCCGGATACGGTTTTGCCAAGGCCCCCGTGAAGGTGGTCGACAAGTGGAAGAACCTCGTGAAGACCTTCCTGCGCGGGCGCGCGGTGCTGGCCCGCACACTGGTTCTGGTCGATGCGCGGCACGGCCCCAAGGACGTCGACCGCGACATGATGAAGATGCTCGACGAAGCCGCCGTCGGCTATCGGGTCGTCCTCACCAAGGCCGACAAGATCAAGGCGAGCGAACTGGAAAAGGTCATCGCCCTGACCGAAGCCGAGGCGCGCAAGCATGTTGCAGCCTTTCCTGAAATCCACGTCACCAGCGCGGAAAAGGGCATGGGTATCGGCGAACTGCGTGCGGCAGTGCTGGGCGACGCCGGCGTCTAGGTCGCGAACAGCATATCGTCGCTGGCGAAGGCTTTCATCTCCAGCGCGTTGCCGCTGGGGTCGCGGAAAAACATCGTTGCCTGTTCGCCCGGCAGCCCCTTGAACCGGATCGTCGGCGCAATCGCAAAGTCCACCCCGGCTGCGGTAAGCCGGTCGGCCAGCGCCTGCCAGTCCGCCATTTCCAGCACGATGCCGAAGTGCGGCACGGGCACACCATGCCCATCGACATGATTGCTGGCACGGTCGCCCGCATTGCCGGGCGCGAGATGGGTCACGATCTGGTGCCCGTAGAAATCGAAATCGATCCATTCGTCCGAGCTGCGGCCTTCGCGGCATCCCATCGTCGTGCCATAGAATGCGCGCGCGGCCGCCAGGTCATCGACCGGAAAGGCGAGGTGGAAAGGGCGAAGGTTCATACACTGTATCTAGCCAAGACTTCGACGCCCGCCTAGCCATGTCGTTCAGTCTCGACAGCGGGAAAGTGAACCTATACCGCCGGGCAAAATCGCAGGGGAAGCGTTTGTGAAGCTGATTATCGGCAACAAGAATTACTCGAGCTGGAGCCTGCGCGGCTGGTTGGCGGCCAAGCAGTCGGGCCTGTCGTTCGAGGAAATCACCGTCCCGATGTTCGGGGAGGCCTGGAACGAACTGAAGTCCGGCGATGGCGGCACACAGCCCTCCAGTGGCAAAGTGCCGATCCTGTGGGACGGCGAAGCCGTGGTGTGGGACAGCCTGGCGATCCTCGAATATCTTTCCGACAAGGTCGGGCGCGACCGTTTCTGGCCCAAGGACGAGGTCGCTCGCGGCATGGCCCGATCGATGGTTGCCGAAATGCACTCGTCCTTCCAGGCGCTTCGCAGCGAATGCCCGATGAATGTCCGCAAACGGTTCGACGGCTTCGAACCTTCCGATGCCTGCAAGTCCGATATCGTGCGCGTGCTGGGCCTGTGGGCGGAAGCGCGGGCACGCTTCGGGAACGGCGGCCCGTTCCTGTTCGGCACGTTCGGCGCCGCGGACGTGTTCTTTGCCCCGGTCGTCAGTCGCTTCATCAGTTACCAGATCCCGGTCCCGGGCTTTGCCGCTGCCTACATGGAAGCGTCGTGGGAACACGAATGGATGCAGGCCTGGGTAGAGGCATCGGAAAGCGAAGAATGGGTCATCGAACAGTACGAGTCGGTAGGATGAAACGGATCGTCGGGGCGCTGCTCGCGGCGCTCGCTACGCTGTTGATTCCGTCGCAGGCGTTTGCCTGGGGGTTCTACGCGCACACTGTCACAGCCGATGTTGCCATGGAAAACGTGACGCCCGAGACACGGGCCGGCATCGCACGGCTGATCAGGGCCGCGCCGCAGCTCGGCACGCCCGATTGCAGCCTCGCTTCGCTGCAAGATGCATCGGTCTGGCCCGATTGCCTGCGCGGCGAAGGCTGGCGCTGGGGGTACACCTTCGCCTGGCATTACCGCACGACGCGCGTGTGCGAAGATTACAACGCGCGCGCCAACTGCTCGGGGGGCAATTGCATCCTCGCCCAGATCGAACGCAACCAGCGCGTGCTTGCCGACGAAACCCTGCCCGACAATGTCCGGCTCGAAGCGCTCGCGTTTCTGGTGCATTTCATCGGCGACGTTCACATGCCGCTCCATTCGGGCGACCATGACGACCGCGGCGGCAACGCGATCGAGACGGCGTACGGCAACGCCCCCGGCCTCAACCTGCACTGGATCTGGGACGGCCCCCTGGCCGAACGCGCCATCACCTCTGCGCCCGAACCGATCGTGCGCCGATACAGCGCGGACGAACGCGCCGAACTGGGCGGCGGGTCACCGGCCGATTGGGGGCGGGAAAGCTGGCAGATCAGCCGTGATTTCGTCTATCCCAACGCCTTCAACCGGGCCGCCTGTGACGGGGATTTGCCCGATACAGCGGCGTTGACGCAGGAAGATATCGAGGCGGCCGCCCCCGTGGCCCGCCAGCGCGTGACGCAGGCCGGTTTGCGGATGGCCCGGATGCTGGACGAAGCGTTTGCGCCCGGCCCCCTGCCGCAGGCGGAACGTGCCCCATGAGCAACGCACTCGACCTTGCGCGGCGGCTGATGGCTGCCCCCAGCGTCACCCCGGCCACGGGCACCGTGTTCGATACTATGGAAGCGATGCTCGCCCCGCTTGGCTTCGAAATCACGCGGTTTACCCGTGGCGACGGCGAGGCCCGATCGCCCGAGGCACCGGTCGAGAATCTTTTCGCGATCCGGCACGGGCCAGCGGGATCGAAGCATTTCTCCTTTGCCGGCCACCTTGACGTGGTCCCCCCGGGCAAGGGGTGGACGAGCGAAGCGTTCGAGCCGGAGATTCGCGGCGAATTGCTGTACGGGCGCGGGGCGGTGGACATGAAGGGCGCCATTGCCTGCATGGTCGATGCCGCCGCCCAAGTGCCGCAGGATGCCGGGACAATCAGCTTCATCATAACCGGTGACGAAGAAGGCCCCGCGCTCCACGGGACGCGCGCGCTGATCGACTTCATGCGGGCGGAAAACCACCAGCCCGACCTGTGCCTCGTGGGTGAACCCACTTCGGTCAACCGGCTGGGTGACATGATGAAGATCGGCCGGCGCGGTTCGGTCAATATCTGGCTGGAAGTCGAAGGCGTGCAGGGCCATGTCGCCTACCCGCATCTGGCGGACAATCCGATCCCCAAGCTGGTTGCCATGCTCGCCGAACTCGACGCGCTGGTGCTCGACGAAGGGACGGACTGGTTCCAGCCGTCCAACCTCGAGATCACCGAACTCGACGTGCCGAACGACGCGCACAATGTGATTCCGGCCACGGCGAAGGCGCGAATTTCAATCCGGTTCAACGATACGCATTCGGGCGCATCGCTTTCGGAATTGATCGGGGCGATTGCCGAAAAGCATGGCGGAACCGCACTGCCGATCATTTCGGGCGAACCGTTTCTGACGCCTCCCGGCGAATTTTCGGATATCATCGCCAGGGCGGTGAAGGCGGAAACCGGGGTCGACCCCGAACCGTCGACCACCGGCGGCACGTCCGATGCCCGCTTCCTGCGGGCGGTGTGTCCGGTCATCGAATTCGGCCTGGTCAATGCAACCATGCACAAGCGTGACGAAGCTGTGGCCATAGAGGACCTGTCCACGCTAAGCCGCATCTATGCACGCGTCGCAAAGGATGCGCTGGCGCAATAAGAACACCGGCACGCAAGGGGATGGAAATGCTGAAAACGTGGTTTGAAATTCCGCTGTGGCAGCGGGTGCTGACCGCGCTGATCCTTGGTGTTCTGACGGGCTGGGCGTGGGGGCCCGAGGCGCAAAGCATCAAGTGGATCGGCGATTTCTTCATCAAGTCGATCAAGATGCTGGTCGTGCCGCTGATCTTCTTCAGCCTCGTTTCGGGCGTTGCCGCCATCGGCGATCTGCGCAAGCTGGGTGCTGTCGGCGGTCGCGCCATGCTGCTGTTCGTGATCACCGGCCAGATCGCGGTCTGGCTGGGCCTTGGTCTGGGAACGCTTTTTTCCCCGGGCAGCGGGGTCGATACCTCGGCCATTTCCAAAGGCGTGACGCCCGAACCCAATCCCACCACGGCGGTGGACATGATCCTGTCGATCGTGCCCGAAAGCCCGGTGCAGGTGATGGCCGATGTGGCGGTGCTGCCGCTGATCGTTTTCTCCATGCTGATCGGCATCGGCATCCTGATGGCCAAGGAAGAAGGCGAGCCGGTCCAGAAGATCTTCGATAGCGGCGCGGTGATCATGCAGAAGGTCACCATGATCGTGATGGAACTGACCCCCTTCGGCGTCTTCGCGCTGATGGCGTGGGTGGCCGGCACGCTGGGCATGGATGCGCTCTCGGCGCTCGCGCAGCTGGTTGCGCTCAACTACTTCGGCTGCCTGCTGATCATCTTCGTGATGTATTCGGCGATGATCAAATTCCTCGCCAAATTGCCGGTGCAGGACTTTTTCCGCGGGATCATCGACGCGATGGCGGTGAGCTATTCGACCGCCAGCTCCAATGCGACGCTGCCGGTCACGCTGCGCTGCGCCGAGCGGAACCTCGGCGTGTCGAATTCTGTGGCCAGCTTCGTGATCAGCCTCGGCGCGACGATCAACATGAACGGCACGGCGATGTATCTCGGCCTTGCCACGCTGTTTGGCGCGCAGGTGTTCGGGGTCGATCTGACGATGGGCGACTATTTCCTCATCTCGGTCCTCGCGACGCTGGGCGCGGTCGGCGCGGCGGGCATCCCGGGCGCGGGCCTCATCATGATGGCGCTGGTTTTCGGCGCGGTCGGCGTGCCGCTGGAAACGATCGCTTTCGTCGCCGGGGTGGACCGGATCATGGACATGATGCGCACCACCACCAACGTCAGCGGCGATGCCGCCGTGGCGACCACGGTGGCAGTGATGACGGGCGAGATCGACCGGGGCGAGATGGTCTCGGCGGACGATGTCTGACGATTAGCGGACTCGCCGGAACACGAGGACGCTCGATCCTCTCAGGATGAGAGTATCGCCATCCTCGCTGATCCTGGCTGGTGGTAATGCAAACAGCGCCGATTCAGCCTGCTCGACCAGTTGCGGTTCAGCATCGAAGCGCGGGTGGCAGCCTGCGGCCGTGATGATGGCGGTGCCAAATTCGATTTTTTGGCCGCTGATCTGGTAGTCGGTCAGAAAAGTGTTGCACTCGATTGCCCCACTGACCTGGCCGTCTGCCCTGAATTCGAGCGAGATCGCATTGGCAATAGGGTGTCGATCAACCCGCTCGAGATCCCATTGACCCAGAATGGACGCCTGGTCGATCGACTTTTCGGCCACCGGCAACGGCGTCATGCATCCCCCGAGGAAGATCGCACCTGCGATGAAGCTCGATTTGATCACGTTCATTTCAAGGAAACGCGCGTGTCCACCTTCCTATCCCGGGCGCTGCTCACCGTCCCTTCGGCTTCTCCAACACCTTCTTCCGGTAGCTACACAGATCCACCACCTTGCATCGCCAGCATTCCGGCGTCCTCGCCTTGCAGACGTAGCGGCCGTGGAGGATCAGCCAATGATGCGCACCGATGCGGAAGGGCTGGGGCACGCGCTTTTCGAGCTTCGCCTCGACCTGTTCGGGCGTCTTGCCCTTGGCCAATCCGGTGCGGTTTCCAACGCGGAAGATGTGTGTGTCGACCGCGAAGGTCTCATGCCCGAACCAGCAGTTGAGCACGACATTGGCGGTCTTGCGACCCACGCCGGGCAGCCGGACGAGGTCTTCGCGGGTGTCGGGCACCTCGCCGCCGTATTCGTCGACCAGCAGTTGGCTTAGCGCGATCACGTTCTTGGCCTTGGAGTTGAACAGGCCGATTGTCTTGATGTGATCTTTCAGCCCTTCTTCGCCAAGGTCGAGCATCTGCTGCGGCGTTTTCACTTCGCGAAACAGAGCTCGCGTCGCCTTGTTCACGCCGACATCCGTGGCCTGTGCGCTCAGGGCGACCGCCACCACCAGCTGGAAGCAATTGCCATATTCCAGTTCGGTTTCTGGCGAAGGGTTATCCTCCGCCAGGCGGCGGAAGAATTCGAAGATCTGGTCTTTGGTCATGGGTGGTGATGGTTCGCCCGTTCCAGCGCGGCCAGCTTGGCCTGGACGCGTTCGTCCTCCTCGTCGAGCCGTTCGAGATGCCGGCGCATTTCGTCGATCTTCTGGTCGCGCCGGCGCTGCATCGCATCGGAAAAGGCGGCGGCGATGATGCCCGTGGGCATGGCGACGAACGCGATGCCCGAAAGGGCCAGGATGCTGGCGAAACCCTTGCCCAGCGCGGTGACCGGATAGGCATCGCCATACCCCACGGTGGTCAGCGTGATGACCGCCCACCACAGCGCCCGCGGGATCGAGCCGAAGACATCGGGCTGGATCGTGCCTTCGATCATGAACAGCGCGGTTGCACCGAACAGCACGAATATGAACGCCAGCGCGGCGGTGACGATCAGGTCGTCCGCCCGTTCCGATACCGCGTGCCAGACTTCGAGGACGGCTTTGGAGAAGCGTCCGAACTTCATCACCGCGATCACGCGCAGCAGGCGCACGGTGCGCAGCATGGCGCCATCGGCGGTCACCAGCGGCATCAGCGTTGTGACGACCACGATCAGATCGATGATCCCCAGCGGCGAACGAATGAACTTCCAGCGTTTGCGCCAGGCGCTTTCGGTGCCCGGCGCATCGGCGGCGGCATAGATGCGGGCAAGATATTCGAGCAGGAAGATCGAACCGAACACCAGTTCGGCGAACACCAGCGCATCGTGCCAGCGTTGGGGCACGGTGGGTTCGGTGGACATGGCGGCCGACGCTACGGCCAGTATGATGACGAGGATCAGCAGGCGGTTGAGCCAGGTCAGACGCCCGTCGGGTTCGGCCCCGACGACGAGCTGGCGGTACAGAAAGTGCCTAAATCCCCCCATCGCCTGCCCCTCAGAGTGCGAGAACGTCCCCCATCCGGTAGCGGCCCGGCTCCTTGCCGATCAGCCATTCGGCCGCCTTTACCGCTCCACGCGCGAAGATGGCACGGTTTTCCGCGCTATGCGAGAGGGTCAGCCGTTCCTCTTCGCCTGCAAGGATGACGCTGTGTTCGCCGGTTACCGTTCCGCCGCGTAGCGAAGCAAAGCCGATCGCGCCTTCGCGCCGCGCCCCGGTGTGTCCGTCGCGTCCGCTTTCGCGGTTGTCGTCAAGGATCACGCCGCGGCCCGAAGCGGCCGCTTCGCCCAGCAATAGCGCCGTGCCGCTGGGCGCATCGACCTTGCGGCGGTGGTGCATTTCAACGATTTCGATATCCCAGTCGCTGCCCAACCGGGACGCCGCTTCGCGCACGAGATGGGCCAGCAAGGTCACGCCGAGCGATGTGTTGCCCGTCTGCAGGATCGGCACCGCGCGCGCCGCATCGTCGATCGCGCGGTGATGCCGCTCTTCCAGCCCGGTTGTACCGACAAGCAGCGGTACGCCCGCGCCGATTGCCGCATGAAGGTTACCCTCGAGCGCCACGGGCGCGGAAAAATCGATCAGCACATCGCTGGCGTCGGCCAGGTTGGCGGCATCCCCGCCCTTGTCGATTCCGCCAGCCAGCGTATGCGCGCCAGCCTCGACGATGTCGGCTATCGCCCGCCCCATCGCACCCTGGCTGCCAATAATTCCGATACGCGCCATTGCCACTCCCTTGTCTGGCGTGTTTCATGGCCCCGATGACTGACATTCGCAACATTGTGGTCCTGACCGGTGCGGGAATATCGGCGGAAAGCGGGATCGATACCTTCCGCAGCGACGGTGGATTGTGGGAACAGCACAGGATCGAAGACGTGGCGACGCCCGAAGGGTTCGCCCGCGATCCCGAACTCGTGCTGCGGTTTTACGACATGCGGCGCGAAGCGATCCTGCAAAAACGGCCCAATCCCGCGCATGACGCGATCGCCCGTCTCGACGCCGAATGGCAGGGTGAATTGCTGATCGTGACACAGAATGTGGACGATCTGCACGAACGCGCCGGTGCGCGCCGGGTGCTTCACATGCATGGAACGCACCTCAACGCATGGTGCACATCGTGCGACGCGCGAACGCCCTGGACCGGCCCGATGATCGATCGGCCGCCTTGCCCGGTATGCGAGGCGCGATCCTTGCGGCCCGATGTCGTCTGGTTCGGCGAGATGCCCTACGAGATGGAGCGTATCTACAGCGCGATCCACCGTGCGGACCTGTTCGTTTCCATCGGAACTTCGGGTGCCGTCTATCCCGCGGCCGGTTTCGTGCGCGACGCCCGCCAGCTCAACATAGAAACGCTGGAACTCAACCTTGAACGCAGCCAGGGATCGCAGTGGTTCCATCGTTCGCGGCAGGGCCCTGCCTCGCAGCTGGTTCCCGACTGGGTCGACGAGATGCTCGGCACGGGAACACGATAGGCCGCCTTACGGGCGCCGGCACGCGCGGCAGCGGACAGGTAGACTTACGGGCAACCACACGATTTGCAGGCGGGGTCTTTCGCGATCGTGATGGGGCGCATGTTCGGCGTCAGCCCATCGAGCAGATAAAGCGTCCCCCATTTCGGATCGCCCATGCTGCCGATCCCTGCGAGCAGGAGGCGGATGGCCTGCAGCGATGCAAAGGTGGCCACCCACCCGGCCATCGCGCCCAGCATCCCGTTTTCGGCGCAGGTATCGCAGTCCTCGGCATCGAAGGCGTCCCCGACGAAGCAACGATAGCAGGATTCGCCCGGCAAGTGCCCGGCAAAGGCGCCGACCTGGCCCTGAAAACGCCCGACGGCTGCCGCCAACAGGGGTACGCGTTCGGCCACGCAGGCGTCCGACACCGCGAGCCGCGTGGCGAAATTGTCCGTTCCGTCCACGACGAGGTCCGCCCCGACCACAAGGTCGTGCGCGTTTTCGGCCGTGATCCGCCGATCGCTGATCGCAACATCGAGGCCGTGATCGAAGCCGGTTACCCAGCGCTTGGCCACAACGGCCTTGCCGTGGCCGATGTCGCGTTCGTTGAACAGCGTCTGGCGTTGCAGATTGCTTGCTTCCACACGGTCGTCATCGACCAGGGTCAGCTTGCCGATTCCCGCCGCGGCCAGATATTGGAGCGCCGGCGAGCCGATGCCGCCGAGGCCGACCAGGACGAGGTGCTTGCCGCCAAGGGCGACCTGACCAGCGCCGCCGATTTCGGGCAGAACGATGTGGCGGGCAAAACGATCTAGCCGGTTTGGCGACAGGCTCATTTGAGGACGCCTTCGTCATCGTCCTGCGCCCGTTCGCGGCGAAAGCCGTGCATCCCGTTCCACCATTGCAGCGCGATCACGGCGCCCTTGGCCGGCTGGAGCAGGGCAATCATCATCGCGACCGCCAGCGGAAGGATAATCGCGACAAGCGCGCCTGCCGAAAGGTCGAAGTCCAGCACCAGGGCGATGATGATCGGCGCAAGCAGGTGGCCGGTAACGAACATCGCGATGTAGGCGGGGAAATCGTCGGCCCGCTGGCCGGAGATATCGAGCGCGCAGACCGGGCAATGGTCGCGCGGCTTGAGCCAGGCGTGGAACAATTTGCCATCGCCGCACCGCGGGCACCGGCACCGGGTACCGCGCAGCAGGGTCCCACCAAGATTGGCAGGCAGGGCATAGCTGGTCCGGATTTCGGGGCGCTCGGTCATGGAACGCCCTTTGGCCTGTCGCACGCGCGCTGTCGACAGCCCTGTGAACAGGGCTGTCGATCAGCTGTGTGCATGATGTTGAAGAGCTGGGTTCAGCTTTCCAGCTGGCGAAGCAGGCTGCGCACGTCGCCATCCATGTCCGCATCGCGCTGGCGCAGGTCTTCGATCAGGCGGACGGCGTGGATCACCGTGGAATGGTCACGGCCACCGAACTTGCGTCCGATCTCGGGGTAGCTGCGCGGGGTCAGGACCTTGGCTAGGTACATCGCGACCTGACGCGGACGAACCACGGCACGCGCGCGGCGCTTGCTGCTCATTTCCGACCGGTCGATGCGATAGAACTGGCAGACCGTGCGCTGGATCTCGTCGATCGTGATCCGGCGGCGGTTGGCCGACAGAATATCGGTCAGCTGCTCTTCGGCGAGCTGGAGCGAGACTTCCTGGCCAGTCAGCTGGGCGTAGGCGATCAGCTTGTTGAGGCCGCCCACCAGTTCGCGGACATTGCGCGTGATCGTGCGGGCGAGAAAGTCGAGCACGTCTTCGGGCACTTCGAGCGGCGCGAAACGCGTGAGCTTGGAATGGAGTACCTTCTTGCGCAGTTCGATATCGGCGGCTTGGATGTCGGCCACCAGACCCATCGACAGGCGGCTGAGCAGGCGCGGTTCGACACCGTCCAGCGCCTGGGGCGCACGGTCGGCGGCAAACACCAGTCGCTTGCCTTCTGCCAGAAGCGCATCGATCGTGTAGAGCAGTTCTTCCTGCGCGGAAGCCTTGCCGATGATGAACTGGATATCGTCGACCAGCAGGAGGTCGAAGCTGCGCAGGCGTGCCTTGAATTCCAGCATCTGGTTGGCTTTGAGCGCCTGGACGAATTCCACCATGAAGCGTTCGGCGCTGCAGTAGAAGATACGGCTGCGCGGATGCGCCTGAAGGAAGGTGTGGCCGATCGCATGGAGCAGGTGCGTCTTGCCCTGTCCTGTTGCCGCCTTGAGATAGAGCGGGCTGAATTGTGGCTTCTCGGTTGCGGCCATGCGCTGGGCTGCGTTGAAGGCCAGAACATTGGCTTCGCCGGTCACGAAGGCGGCAAAGGTCAGCGACGGATCGAGGCCGACGCTGGAGGTGAAACCGGAATCGCCCAGCGTATCGGCGCTGATCGCCATCATCGACGTGTCGGCGCCATCGTTGGCGGGGCGGCGACCATCGCCATGCAGGCGCAGTTCGGCAACCTGGCGGCGGCCCGGATGAACCGCAATGCGCACGTGGCGCACTTCGCTGCGGGCGATCTTCCAGGCCAGGCTGAGCCGGTCGGCAAAACGATCGTTGACCCAGTTGGCGCTGAATTCGGTCGGCAGGAAAAGGTCGAGAGTGCCGCTTTCCTTGTTGATGCCGCCGACCTGGATCGGCTTGATCCACTGGCTGTGCAGCTGATGGCCAAGATCCTTGCGCAGGCCCTGGCTGATGTCAGACCAGTCCGCCGCGAGATTTACCGCTTCGCTGTCTTCCATGAAATCATCTGCCGCCTTGCGCTTTGCTCCCGCGGTGTCGGATGCCTTGACCATTGTTGCTCTTAATCCCCCAAGCGGGCGCCCGGTCGGGCGCCGCAATCCTCTGAAATCCCCTGTGTCGAGGTTTGCGGGCAAAGCTCCGCCCTTCTCCGGAATCCGTGGATTCGGAGGGTCCCCCTAGCAGTTCGAATGTGAAGCCAGGACTGTCCCGTTCCTGGCTGGCAAGACCCTGTTTAAGTCGCGCTTGGCGAAACTCGCAAGGGGGATAACTGCAAAAAAAATGAAATAATGTTGTTGACTCACCGCAACCCCGCAGGCGGCCGTTCAAGTGGCGGAATTGCGTCGGTTTTGTGCATTTCCGGCTGCGAATCGCGGGATTCGCTAGGTTTATTATTCGGCAGAATGCGGTCGGAGCGCCGGCTCCCGATTTGGCACGACAAAAAAGCCGCTACCAGTGGCAGCGGCTTGATGTCTTTTTGTCCGATGCGAAGCCGGTTGCGGGCCTTTCGACCCGTCCGGCCAGCGAATCAGAGAGCGGCGACGCGCTTGGTCAGGCGGCTCATCTTGCGCGACGCCGTGTTCTTGTGGAGCACGCCGCGGGCAACACCGCGCGCCAGCTCGGGCTGGGCGCTCAGGAGGGCAGCCTTGGCCGCATCCTTGTCACCGCCTTCGATCGCGGTTTCGACGCGCTTCACGAAGCTACGGATGCGGCTGATGCGCGCACCGTTGATCTCTGCGCGGTTGGTGTTGCGACGAATGCGCTTTTTGGCTTGCGGCGTGTTGGCCATGTCTGTCCTCGATTGGCCGCGCTTGCGCCGCGCGGCGAAAACTCTTTAAAACGTTGCGAAAGGGGCGGTCGGACCGCCTGAAAGCGGCGCACTTAGCTGCGGTGCTGCGAATCGTCAAGCAAATGCTTGGGAAACGGAACGCCTCGCCCTGTGCACGGTTGCCTATATAATGCGCGCAAGCGTGCAAGGAAAGGACCTGCGTTGAGCGACAAGACAATCCGTAGCGAAGCCGAATGGCGCGAAGCCCTTACGCCCGAACAGTATCATGTGCTGCGCGAAGGCGGGACCGAACGCGCTTTTGCCGGCGCCTACGATGGGATGAAGGCCGAAGGCGAATACCACTGTGCCGGGTGCGGCCAGCTGCTGTTCTCCAGCGCCAAGAAATATGACAGCGGATCGGGCTGGCCCAGCTTTACCGATCCGGCGGAAAACGATGCGGTCGAAATGCGCCGCGACACCAGCCACGGCATGGTGCGCACTGAAGTGCTTTGCGCGAATTGCGAAGGGCACCTTGGGCACGTGTTTCCCGATGGTCCGGGCGAAAACGGCCTGCGATACTGCATCAACAGCGTCGCCCTGGAATTCGAAGGCGAGGATGCCCCGCCGAACGATGGGGGCGGGGATTAATTCCGTTCACGCCGGGTTAGACCTCGCCTTTGCAGAGTGTGGCCGATATAGGGCGGCAAGCAGCTGAGGGGTGACCCGGGTCACATGGAAAAAAGAGGCAGTCGCCGGAAACTGGCGGCACGCAACGACAGGGCCCGGCGCGCCGCGGCGGATCGGCCGCAAAGCCGGTGGCGGCGCTGGCTGCGCCGTGTCGTCGTGTGGGGCGGCGCGTTGGTGCTGCTCGGCGTCTTGTTCCTCGGCCTGGCGGTCGCTTTCGCGGCCCGCTCGATGCCGACCTACTATCAGCTCAAGGCGACCCAGACCGCGCAGACGATCGTCGTGCGTGCCCGCGATGGGACCGAGATCGTCGAATTGGGCCCGAGTTTCGGCAAATGGCTGTCGTCGGACGAAATCCCGCAGGTGATGAAGGATGCGATGGTGTCGGTGGAAGATCGCCGGTTCTATTCGCACCTCGGGATCGATCCCTATGGCCTGGCGCGCGCGCTCTATGTCGCGGTGACAGGCGATGGCCGCGTGTCGGCCACGTCGACGATCACGCAGCAGCTGGCCCGAAACGTGTTCCTGAATTCCAACCGCTCGCTGGATCGCAAGGCGCGCGAGGCGATCCTTGCGATGGCGCTGGAATCGAAGTTCACGAAGGAGCAGATCCTCGAGCTGTACCTCAACAAGGTTTATTTCGGCGGCGGTGCTTACGGCATCGATTCCGCCAGCCGTAAGTTCTTCAGCCATCCCGCAACCGAGCTGTCCACCGCCGAAGCCGCCATCATCGCCGGACTGGTCAAGGCGCCGAGCCGCTATTCGCCGACTGCCGATGTCGATGCGGCGGTTGGCCGCGCCAGCGTGGTCCTGCGGCTGATGAAGGAGCAGGGGCGCATCCCCCCGGACGTCACGGTGGATCCGTCGGCGGTGAACCTCAAGGAAGAGAAGGGCCAGAATTCGGTCCGTTACTTCACCGATTGGGCGCTGCCGCAACTGGACCTGCTGCTGCCAGAAACGTTCGAGCCGATCGAGGTGTGGACCACGCTCGACGTGGGGATGCAGCGTGCTGCAACCGCGTCGATCAAGGCAAACACACCGGCGGGCGCGCAAGGCGCCATGGTCAGCCTCGACAGGGATGGGGCGGTGCTCGCGCTTGTCGGGGGCACCGACTATGTCGAAACAAGCTTCAACCGCGCCACAGATGCCCTGCGCCAACCGGGCTCCAGCTGGAAATTGTTCGTCTACCTCGCCGCGCTGGAGGCAGGATACACGCCCGATGACCGGGTGGTGGACACGCCAGTGGATATCGGCGGCTGGAAGCCGCGCAATTCCAGCGGGCGCAACGCAGGCGAAATCAACCTTCGCACCGCCTTTGCCTATTCGATCAACACCGTGGCCGCGCAATTGGGCAACGAAGTGGGCTTTGGCACGGTCGCATCGATGGCACGGCGGTTTGGCATCACCACGCCGATCAACACCTATCCCGCGATGGTCCTGGGTTCGAACGAGGTGCGCCTGATCGACATGGTTCGTGCCTTTGCCGCGGTTTCCGACAAGGGCCATTCGGTTGAACCCTATGGCATCCTCAAGGTGACGACAGCGGACGGCAAGCTGCTGTACCAGCACGAGAAGCGCCGTCAGAGCCAGCTTGTGCCGGATTATGTCGCAGCGGGGATCACCGACCTGCTGCAAACCGCCGTGAACACCGGCACGGGCCGCGCGGCGCAGATCGGTCGCCCGGTTGCCGGCAAGACCGGAACGACCAGTTCGAACAAGGACGGCTATTTCGTCGGGTTCTCGTCCGGCGTGACCACCGGCGTGTGGATGGGGCGCGACGACAACGGGCGGGTCGGCGGATTGCAGGGCGGCACTGCGCCTGCTCGCGCGTTTGCCGCCTATATGCGTTACGCGGTAAAGGACCGGCCGGTCGAGGAGTTCGATACCGATCTGAAGCTGCCCGAATGGCAGCTGGAACCGGACGACGAGTACCTGTTGGGCAACCCGGACGACTATTACTTTATCGACGAGCAGGGCAATCTGATCGAACCGGGCACTTCTGGCGAACCGCGCCGCGATCCGTTCGACGAGGCGTTCGACGGGAATGGCGAGGGCCAACGGCCACGCCCCGGCGCGCAGCGTCCGGGACAGGCGCCCCAGCCGCCGCCTCGCGGCGCCGACGGGGCACCGCAGGCGGTTGGCGACGACTTTCTCGATCAGGCAACCGGTGCGGATCGCGAACGCGCCCCGCGCCCGATCCCGACGCCCAATGTCCAGATAATCCGGCCGCAATAATCGGCGGACAAGAAAAAGGCCCCCCGTTCAGCCGAACGGGGGGCCTTTTCGTTTTTGGGGTTGCGTCCGTCCTAGCGGAGACGAACCGGAAGATAGGTTGCCGGACGGCCGCGACGCTGAATTCGCAGCAGCACCGCTTCGCGATTTTCGCTCTTCGCGGCGCTCACGATGGCTTCGAGATCGTCCGCACTGGCAACGCGGCGGTAATTGGCGGTGAGAATGATGTCGCCGCGCTGAAGACCCTTGCGGGCTGCGTCCGAATTGGGGTCGACGGTGCCAACCACCAGCCCCTGGGTATCGGCCGCCACGCCGAGCTGACGGGCGATCTGCGCGTTCAGCGGCAACACCTGGAGACCGAGGCTTTCCTCGATCACGGTGTTTTCGCCGGGCTGCATGTCTTCTTCGTCCTGGGCATCGGGATCGAACATCTGCTGCTGGCGCAGTTCTTCTTCCGATGGACGCTTGCCGACCTTGACGTTGAGGCGGCGCATCTGGCCGTCACGGATCAGTTCGACCGGGATAGTCGTGCCGGGGCGGATGTTGGCCACCAGATAGGATAGCGTCTGTTCCGGCGTCACGTCCTGGTTGTTGACCTTGAGGACAATGTCGCCCGGTTCGATGCCGGCTTCGGCGGCGGGTTCACCGGGCTGCACGGCCTGGACGATTTCGCCGCGCTTCTGCTGGATGCCGAGCGAATCGGCCAGATCGTCCGTCACCGGCTGGATGTTGATGCCAAGGTAGCCGCGTTCGATTTCGACGCCGGTACGCAGTTTCTCGACGATCGGCGCGGCGATTTCCGCAGGGATGGCAAAACCGATGCCCACGCTGCCGCCCGAAGGCGAGAAGATCGCGTTGTTGATGCCGATCACGTTGCCCTGCATGTCGAACAGCGGTCCGCCCGAATTGCCGCGGTTGATGGCGGCATCGGTCTGAATGTAGCGATCGTACGCACCGCCCGACCCGGTGTTGCGATAGACAGCCGAAACGATGCCGCTGGTTACCGTTCCGCCAAGGCCGAACGGGTTGCCGATGGCCACCACCCAGTCGCCCGGTCGGGCCTGGCTGCTGTCACCGAATTCGACGAAGGGGAACGCCTCGCGTCGCGACACCTTGAGCACCGCAAGGTCGGATTGCGGATCGGTCCCGACGAGCTGGGCTTCGTATTCGGTCCCGTCGGGCATGGTGACGGTGATTTCTTCCACCGTGCCGCGACCGCTTGGGCTGACGACGTGGTTGTTGGTGACGACATAGCCGTCAGCCGAGATGATGAATCCGGAACCCAGCGACTGGCCTTCCCGGTATTGCGGCTCCTGCTGTTGCTGGCCGGGGCGGCCGAACAGGCCTTCGAACGGCGTGCCGGCAAACGGATTGCCGTTCGCCTGGACCTCGATCCGCTGGCGGGTCGAGATGTTGACGACGGCTGGCTGCAATTGCGCCGTCAGGTCGGCAAAGCTTTCAGGTGCCCCGGCGCGCGGGACGACACGGGCCATGTGGCTATCGTCGTTCTGCGCAACCTGCGCTCCGGCCGGATAACCGGTAGCAAGGGAGATGGCAGCGCCACCAACCAGCAGCGCGCTCGTTACGGAATATGCATATCGCACAGGCTTCACTTCCTTTTCGTCCATATCCAAATTCGTCGGCCCGACGGACCTTGCCTGGCCCGAACCGTGCCTGTCGTTCACACTACACACAGCCCCGCAGCGCTGAATGCCAATTGAACGAACCTGCGCGCCTTCGACGAACGGTCAACGCTGCCCGCGGAACTGCCGCAGATACTCGTTGTCGGGCGACAGGATGATTGAACTGTCGCCTTCACCTTGCTCGAAGGTGCGGCGATAGCTTTCCATCGCACGATAGAAATCGTAGAAATCCGGGTCCTTGCCGTAGGCGGCGGCGTATGTGCCCGCAGCGTTCGCTTCGGCTTCGGCGCGGATGATCTGCGCGTTCTTCTGACCTTGTGCGCGGATCGTCGCGGCTTCTTCCTCACGGTCGGTCTGCATCCGCGT
This sequence comes from Qipengyuania zhejiangensis, assembly GCF_035607565.1. Taxonomy (NCBI): domain Bacteria; kingdom Pseudomonadati; phylum Pseudomonadota; class Alphaproteobacteria; order Sphingomonadales; family Erythrobacteraceae; genus Qipengyuania; species Qipengyuania zhejiangensis. Next base: position 200,541 of record NZ_JAYKGO010000001.1, read on the forward strand.
GAACGCCGCTTCGAGCGGGCGGCCATCGGGCAGATCGGCGCGCTTGATGCGCACGTCGATGACCTGGGCGCCATACTGGCGCGCCTGCGTGTCGAGCGTGCGGGTGATGTTCTCCATCGCGGTGCCGCGTTCGGCCGTCAGCAGGGCGGAGAAGGGCCGGCGGCCCAGTTCCTGGCGCAACACCGATGTCAGGATCGGCGACAGCTGGGTGCGAAGGTTGTCTTCCGTACCGGCGTTTTCGACCATGCGAATCGGGTCGATGATGCGGAAACGCGCATAGGCATCGACCTGCAGGCGCTGCTGATCGTTCGAGAGAACCTGCTGGCGATCCATGTCGAGATCGAGGATGCGCTTTTCGACCATCTGCACACGTTCGTACCCGGGCACGCGGAAGATGATACCGGCACCGGTTTCGCCGAACGGCTGGTCGGCGCGGAACATGTTGGCCACGCGGTCGGGCTTACCGGCGCGAACCACCACGGCCTGCTTGGTTTCAGGGACGATGACGGTAGCCGCGAGCAGCGCGAGCAGCGCCAGCGCGACAGCGATAATGGTCGGTTTTTGGTCTTGCCAGATCGTGTTCATGTCAGCGGCTCTCCGTCGGGGCGATCGCGCCGGGCGCTTGCTGTTGTGACGGTGTCGGCGTTTGCGCCTGCGATTGCGAACGGCGTCGCACTTCGGGCAGCGGCAAATAGGGGGTCACACCCTGCGCCTCGACGATGGTCTTGTCGGTCTTGCCGAGCACGCTTTCCATGGTCTCGTAATAAAGACGGCGGCGCGTGACTTCGGGGGCGAGGCGGTATTCCGCGTAGATCTTGTCGAACGCCGCGGCATCGCCTTGCGCGCGGGCCAGCACACGCTGGGCGTAAGCCCGGGCGGAATTGACCGCGGTTTCCGCGTCCTGCTGGGCTGCGGACACATCCTTGAAGGCCTCGACCACTTCGTTCGGCGGGTCGGTCTTCTCGATTTCGATACCCTGCACGGCCACGCCGGCGCGGTACGCGTCGAGAATGTCCTGCATACGCGTGCGAACGCGCGCTTCGACTTCGGCCCGGCCGGCGCCCGACAGGACGCTGTCGAGATCCTGTTCGGCAACCGATGCGCGCATGGCGGCTTCGGCCACTTCGCGGATCGTCTCTTCAGGATCGGCGAGCTGGAAGCGGAACTGGCGCAGGTCCTTGATGTTCCAGCGGATGAGATAGCTCAGATCGACAAGGTTCTGATCCCCGGTGAGGATCAGCTTTTGTTCGTTGGTGCCCGGAATGCTTTCCGAACGGATCTGGCTGACGTTCTCGATATCCACGACCTGCAAGGGCCATGGCGCGGTCAGGTTCAGACCCGGCGTGAGCGTGCGGTAATACTTGCCCCCAAGCCACGTCACCACGCCTTCTTCGCGCGGCGCGACCTGGTGGACGCTGGAAATGAACAGCCACACCGCGGCGATGCCGGCGACCGCGATGGGAAACCAGCTCTTGCCGCCGGGGCGGGGTGGAAGCCGGAAGCCGGGGCCGCCAGGGCCACCGCCGCGGCGCGGGCCTTCGGGGCCGCGGTTCTTGAAAATATCCTCGATATTGGCGGAACGGCGCGAGCCATCGCCCGAACCGGGCGGCAGCCACGGGTTGCGCGGACCCTTGCCCTTGTCCGAAGCCGGCTTGTCGGAGCCACCCGCTCCGCCGCCATCGCCGCCTGGCTTGTCCCCGTCTCCCGAGCCATTGCCGGAGCCTGTGCCCCATGGGCTTTTCTTGCCGGCCATTGCCAAGCTGATCCTCTGTCCGAAACCGTCCATCATTCTCATGGCATTACTTATAGGTGTGGTTTGAAGGAAAAACAGGGTTGAACGCTGCTTTTTGATGCTACAGCAGCCGGACACATGAATCCGACGGACCTCAAAGCGCTGTTGCCTGACGCCATCGCGCAGCGCGTTAGCTCGCTCACCATAGTCAATCGCCGTGCCATCGCCGTGGTCGATGCCACCGGCATGGGCGAACGCGCGCGCACCGACATAGAACAGGCAATCAAGGACATCCTGTCCCCGCACGAAGATGTGGATGACGTTCGCGTGGCGATGACCGCCGAGCGCAAGCAACTGCGCCTGATTGCTGTCGGCAGCGGCAAGGGCGGGGTGGGCAAGTCCACGCTGACTGCCAATCTGGCGATTGCCCTGACCCGGCGCGGGCGCAAGGTCGGGCTGGTCGATGCCGACATCTACGGCCCGTCCCAGCCGGTGATCCTGGGCAATCAGGGCGCCAAGCCGACCGCGCGCGACGACAAGCTTGAACCGGTTCCCAGCAAGTTCGGCGTTCCGGTGCTGTCGATGGGACATCTGGTGGAACCGGGGCGGGCCATTGCGTGGCGCGGACCGATGGCGGGCAATGCCCTGACCCAGTTGATCGACGCCCACTGGGGCGATGCCGAGGTGCTGCTGGTGGATCTGCCCCCGGGCACCGGCGATGTGCAGTTGACCATGTTGCAGAAATTCAAACCCGCGGGTGCGGTCATCGTATCCACCCCGCAGGACCTTGCCCTGATCGATGCCGCACGTGCGGGGCAATTGTTCGACCAGGCCGGCGTGCCGGTGATCGGGCTGGTCGAGAACATGTCCGGTTATGCCTGCCCGCATTGCGGCGAAGTGTCCGATCCCTTCGGGCGCGGCGGGGTGGAAGAAGCCGCGGCGCGGCTCGAACTGCCCTTCATGGGGCGCATTCCGCTCGATCTGAAGATCCGTCAGGGAAGCGATGCCGGCGCCCCCCCCGCAGCATCCGACGATGCGATCGCCCAGCCGTTTCTCGACATAGCCGAAAAGCTCGACGCATGGATTGGCGCGAAAAGCTGACGTCCCTCCCGGTGACCCGGCGCCAGATCGTCGCCGGGGCAGCCGCTGGCGGGGGCCTGGCCATCGCGTGGTGGTTGTGGCCGCGCCATTATTCGAGCCCGCTGACGCCGGGGCAGAACGAACGCGATTTCGGGGGCTGGATCACCATCGGGCGCGATGGCGTGGTGACGGTAGAGATCCCGCAGCTGGAAATGGGGCAAGGGGTCACCACCGTACTGGCGCAGGTCGTCGCGGTCGAACTGGGTGCCGATTGGCGCCAGATCGCTGTCGAGCCGGCGCCGCCCAGCGGCCTTTACGCCAACGTGCCCCTTGCGGCCAGATGGGCGCAGCTGTGGGCCAACCTTCCTTCGCTGGCCGACGAAGCGGACAGCCGGCTCGCGGAAAATTACGCGCGCCGCAACGGCTTTGCCGCCACCGCCGACGGCACGTCGCTGGACGCTTACGAGGCGCCGTTGCGCGATGCTGCTGCGGGTGCGCGCGCCATGTTGGCGATGGCCGCTGCGGATCGCTGGGACGTTTCGTGGGAGGAATGCGAGGTCGAGGGCGGCCTTGTGCGTCACGGGGATAAGCAGCTGGGCTTCGGCGTGCTGGTGGACGAGGCGGCGGATTTCGATCCGCCCCAGCCACCGCCCTTGCGGGTCCAGGCGGCCAGCGAACAATCCGAACCGGGCGAAGCGGAGGTCGATCCGCTTTATCCCCGCCTCGACCTTCCCGCCAAAGTGGACGGGAGCTTCCTGTTCGCCGCAGACATCCGGCTGCCGGGGCTGGTTTACGCGTCCATTCGGCACGGCCCGCTGGGCAATGGCACGCTTTCGCGCTTCGATGCCGATGCGGTTGCCGGCATACGCGGGCTGGTCGGCGTGGTGCGGTCCAAGCGATACCTTGCCGCCGTTGCCGAAAGCTGGTGGGCTGCGGAACAGGCGCTCAAGGCGATGAAACCGGTTTTCGTAGGTCCCGACCCGCTGGAATCGCGCGCGATCGACGATGCGCTCGAGCAGGCCTTCGAAGATGGAGAAGCGAAGCGTGTGGCCGGGTTTGGCGATGCCGACGGGCTGATGGCCAGGCCCGATCTCAGCCAGCGCTATTCGGTTGCTCCGGCGGTGCACGCGACGATCGAAACGGCGTCTGCCACGGCGCGCTTCGATGGCGACAAGCTGGAATTGTGGATAGCGTCGCAGGCGCCCGAACTGGCGCGCCGCGCGGCGGCCAAGGCGGTCGGCCTGTCGGAACGCGACGTGGTACTTTACCCCACTGCGGCCGGGGGCAGCTTCGATGCCCGGCTCGAACGCCGCCATGCCGTCGAAGTCGCGCAGATTGCCAAGCAGATCGGCCGTCCCGTTCAGCTTACCTGGCCGCGGGTTCAGGAATTCCAGTCCCTGCCGCCACGCACGCCGGTTTCCGCGGACCTGGCCGCAGCGTTCCAGCCAGCCACCGGCGGCCGCGTTGCCGCATGGCGCGTGCGGCTGGCAATGCCGGCAACGACCCGCGAATTCGGGCATCGGTTGTTCGACAATTTCACTGCCGAAGCCGCCAGCCATCGGGCTGCGGGCGAGGCCGATCCCCTCGCCTGCGAAGGGGCGATACCGCCCTATCAGATTGCCAATGTTGCCGTCGATCACCTACCGATCGACATTGCCTTGCCCACCGGGCGGATGCGCGGGAATTCCGCCGCCTACACGGCCTTCTTTACCGAGAGTTTCATCGACGAACTGGCCGAAAAGGCCGGGCGCGATCCCTTCCTTTACCGGATGGAAATGCTGGGCCAGTCGCCGCGCATGGCCGATGTGCTGCGCCGCGCGACACGCCTTGCGGGATGGGATGGCGGGCGCCGCGGAACGGGCCAGGGGCTGGCCATGGTCCGCATGGGTTCGACAGGCGATGGGGGCGGGCGGATCGCCTGTGTCGCGCAGGCCACCCTGGCGCAGGGCGGGGTGCGGGTTGCGCGTCTTCATGCGGCGGTCGACATCGGGCGGATCGTCAATTTCGATATCGCGCACCAACAGATCGAGGGCGGGCTGATCTTCGGCCTTTCGCTGGCGAGCGGGTCCAGCGTGGTTTTTGAAAACGGCAAACCGGTACCCAACCGTCTGTCCGCGCTGGGTCTGCCGACGCTGGCCGACAGCCCGGAAATCACGATCGAGTTCGTCGCCAGTTCGGCCCCCGCATTCGACCCGGGCGAACTGGGCGTTGCCGTGGCTGCGCCCGCAATTGCCAACGCTCTCTATTCTGCTACCGGCGTGCGCTTCCGCCGCCTGCCACTTCTATCGGAGGGATTATGACCTGGCGCGAGCAACAGCTCCCGGCCGCCCACCCGGCTGTCCGCTCGGGCAGCATCGGCGTCCTGCTGGTAAACCTGGGAACGCCCGACGGGCCCGACCCCGGGTCGGTAAAGCGCTATCTGGGCGAATTTCTGTCCGACCGGCGCGTGGTCGAAATTCCCGCACTCGTGTGGCAACCGATCCTGCGCGGCATCATTCTGAACACGCGCCCGAAAAAGAGCGCCAAGGCCTATGCCAAGGTCTGGACCGATGAAGGTTCGCCCCTGGCAGTCATCACCCGCAAGCAGGCCGAAGCGATGCGGGCCCGGTTGGGCGATGGGGTGCAGGTGGACTGGGCCATGCGCTATGGTTCGCCGTCGATCCCCGACCGTCTGAAGGCCATGATGGACGCCGGCTGCGAACGCATCCTGCTGGCCCCAATGTATCCGCAATACAGCGGGGCGACCACGGCCACGGTGATCGACAAGGCGAGCGAGGCGCTGCGCGGCATGCGCTGGCAACCGACCTTGCGCACCCTGCCGCCCTACCACGACGATCCGGTGCATATCGCCGCGCTGGCATCCGACCTGTCGCGCCAGCTCGACGCGCTCGATTTCGAACCCGAAGTCCTGCTTCTGAGCTTTCACGGAATGCCCGAACGCACCTTGCACCTGGGCGACCCCTATCATTGCCAATGCCGCAAGACGGCGCGATTGCTCGAACAGGCAATGCCGCGACCGGGCCTGCGCTTCCGCACGACGTTCCAGTCGCGCTTCGGGCGGGCGAAATGGCTCGAACCGGCGACCGATATCACGCTGGAAGAAGAAGCCAGAGCGGGGACAAAACGGCTGGTTGTGGCGGCACCGGGCTTTTCGGCCGATTGCCTCGAAACGCTGGAAGAAGTCGCCATGGAAGGGCGCGACCAGTTTCTCGAGGCGGGGGGAGAGCGGTTTGCGGCGCTGGAATGCCTCAACACCTCGGCAGCTGGCCTCGATATGCTGGAGCAAATGTTCCGCCGCGAACTGTCGGGGTGGATTAACGGTTAGAGATTACTTACACTACGGTAAGTTGTCAGGAGCTACCTATGGCCACCCTAGCCCCCCACCAGGAAATGCAGTTCACCCACTGGTCGCAGCGCCTGCCGGACGATGCGCTCGCGCATATTCCCGGTGAAGGCGGCTGGCCCGTTGTCGGCAACACGTTCCGGATGCTGGCCGACCCGCATGGCTTCGCGCAGCGCATGTATTCGACGTATGGCCCGGTCTACAAGAACAAGGCGTTCGGTGGATGGCAGGTTGCCATGATCGGCGCGGATGCGAACGAATTGATGCTGTTCGATCGCAACCGGGTGTTTTCATCGGAACAGGGTTGGGGCCCGATCCTCGACAAACTGTTTCCGCGCGGCCTGATGCTGATCGATTTCGATCATCACCGCGCCGACCGGCGCGCGCTTTCGATCGCGTTCAAGCCGGAACCGATGCGCCATTATTCCGGCGCTCTCAATCGGGGCATCGCCAAGCGTGTGGAGGAATGGGGCGCGGGCGATATGCGCTTTTACCCCGCCATCAAGGAACTGACGCTCGATCTTGCGGCGGACAGTTTCATCGGCCTTCCCTGGGGTCCGGAATCGGACAAGATCAACCAGGCGTTCATCGACATGGTCCAGGCCAGCGTCACACCGATCCGTGCACCGCTGCCGTTCACCCAGATGAAGAAGGGCGTCGACGGGCGCGCGTTCCTGGTCGATTATTTCACCCGCGAAACCCACCGGCGCCGTGCCGAAGGCGGCGGGCAGGACATGTTCAGCCAGTTCGCAACCGCAACGCGCGAAGATGGCGAATTGCTGCCCGTTGACGAAGTTGTCGACCACATGAACTTCCTGATGATGGCAGCGCATGACACGATCACTTCCAGCGCCACGTCGCTGATCTGGTTGCTGGCCAAGCATCCCGAATGGCAGGAAAAGCTGCGCCAGGAAATCGAGGCGGTAACCGGCGGCCCCGGCGCGGACGGCAAGCCGCGCGATCTTGCCTATGAAGATCTGGGCAAGCTGGAACTGACCGAAATGGCATTCAAGGAGGCGCTGCGCTTCGTGCCGCCGGTTCCCTCGATGCCGCGCCGCGCGCTCAAGGATTTCGAGTTCGGCGGATACACTATCCCGGCAGGTGCGGCGGTGGGCATCAATATCCACCTGGTCCACCACCAGGAAGAGCATTGGGACAATCCCTATGCCTTCGATCCGATGCGCTTCACGCCCGAAAACGTGAAGGCGCGCCACAAATACGCATGGGTACCCTTCGGCGGCGGCGCGCACATGTGCCTGGGCCTCCACTTCGCCTACATGCAGGTGAAGATCCTGATGGCGCAGCTGTTGCCGCGATACCGCATCGAACTGGAAGGTGGCCGCGATCCGGAATGGCAGCCGTGGCCGATCCCGAAGCCCAGGGATGGCCTGAAGATCACGCTGAAGCCGCTCTGATCAGAAATCGATTGCGATGCCGTCCTTGACCCAGTCACCGTAACGGGTCGGGCTCAACTCCTCCTCGTCCTTCGCCTTGGCAGGGGCGGGCGGGGGATCGTTGGTCCAGTGGGCGGGCTTGTCGAAGCCGCCGGGACGTTTTGTCGCGCGTTTGTCCATGCGGGTGAAATGCGCGGGCTGGCGCAAGGTTTCAAGTGCGCGTAGAGGCGCGGCCATGGTCCAGCCCACCGGAATTCACGCGCGCCGCGCCGCGCTTCGCCTGCTCGATGCCGTATTGCGGCGGGGCGAAACCCTGGACGTGGCGTTTGGCGCTGCGACGAAGGACGTGCGCAAACCCGAAGACCGCGCGCTTGCCCGCGCCATTTCGAGCGAAGCGTTGCGCTGGCTCACCGATCTCGATGCGCTGATCGATTCTGCGACCAAGCAGAACCTGCCGCCCGATGCGAAGCCGCGCATGGTGCTGCGCCTGATGCTGGCGCAATGGCTACGGCTCGACACGCCGCCCCATGCGGTGGTGGCAACGGGGCTCCCGCTGCTTGCGGGCGGACCCCGCCGCCTGGCGCATGGGGTGTTCTCCACCCTGACCAAGGGTGAAGCGACGCTTCCCGACACGCCCAGCCTGCCGGAAGAAGTCGCCGCACGATGGGGCGAACGCGCAACCGCCATCGCTGCGGGACTGGCCAATCCGCCAGCACTCGACCTGTCGCTGGCCGATCCGGCGCAAACGGCGCATTGGACCAACCAGCTTTCGGCGGACAGTCTTGCGCCTGGCCACGTCCGGATGCCGCGCGGCGAAAATGTCGAAAAGCTGCCCGGTTTTGCGGACGGGGCGTGGTGGGTACAGGATTTCGCGGCCTCGTTGCCCGCGCATTTGCTGGGGCCGGGCGACGGCCGTCATGTGCTGGATCTGTGCGCGGCACCCGGTGGCAAGACGTTGCAGCTTGCCGCCGCCGGATGGAACGTAACCGCGCTCGACGTTTCGAAGCGCCGTCTGGAATTGCTGCGCGACAATCTGAAACGCACGAAGCTCAAGGCTGGTATCGTGCGGGCCGATGCGCTGACGTGGGAGCCGAAGCACACGTTTGACGCCATCCTGCTGGACGCGCCGTGCACGGCAACCGGTACCGCCCGCCGCCATCCCGATGTTCTGCATCGTATCGGCAACCGCCAGATAACGGATATGGCCGAACTGCAATCGGCGTTGCTCGAAAAGGCCGCCAGTTGGCTGAAGCCCGGCGGCGTTCTGGTTTACGCCACCTGCTCGCTCGAACGGGAAGAGGGCGAGGAGCAGGCCGCGAAGGTAACCCTGGAGCCCATGCCGATCGAAGCCGGCGAATTGCCCGAAGGCGTTGCTCCGACAGCCGAAGGATGGGTTCGAACCGATCCCGGAATGCTGCCCGAGGCGGGCGGCATGGATGGATTTTTCATTGCCCGGTGGCGCGCGCCCTAAGCTGGCCGGATCCGGTATTCGATCCGCGTGCAGTCACGGCCCGACTGGCGCAGGATCATGCGGATAGTTTCGCCTTCGTCGCCGGAAACCCGGCTGATTTCAAACGGGGCGCCCAGTTCGACATAGCGGTCGAACTGCATCTCCGCGGCCTCGACAGCAAAGCGTTTCCCTCCGCGCAGGAGAGCGACGAACTGCCGGGCAATTTCCGCAAGATGGGCGGAATTGACATGGTCGCCCGATCCATCGAGCCATGGATGGTTTGGCGGCATGGCGTTCGCATGATCCAGTAGGCCCGACGCCGTGCCACCCACCAGCGGGGCAAGAAACGGCTTTTCGCCTTCGTCCAGCGCCAGTTGCGCGCGGTCCGCATAGGCGAAGCGGCTGGACGGTGCCGCGCCCCCGGCATCCTTTGCTTCCTTGCGCCAGCTTTCGAAATCGCGGGTTCGGAAGATCACGCCGCGGCCATCCAGCCAGCAGATCGGTGCGCCCGCGGCATCGAACAATTCGACAGAAAAGCCTTCGCGGCCTTCGATCACGGTGTTGCGATAGGTGCCCGTCGCAAAGCGCCCGACGCCCGGCTCGCCGCAGCGCCAGCGGGTCCATGTCAACGCGGACCATTTGTCCGGATCCCATCGACCCAGTGCCATCGCACTTTCCACGCCGACCCAATAGCTCAAGGCCTGGATCGCGCCGGGATGATGCGAGTCGAGGGTCGACCACGGCCAGAGCGCATCGTTCTGCGAACAGGCAAAGGTTACGCTGCCGTCGTCGCGTAACGCGTGGTCGCTCGTGAAGCTCTTGGTCGCTGGGCCGGGCATGCCGCCAGATTTGCAGACCCCGCGCCCGGCGGCAATGGGCTTGCGCCCCGGCCCGCCGCTCGGCAGTGAGCGGGCAGGCCGGGCGATTGCTTCAGCCTGCCTTGACCTTGTCCTGGAAGCTCTTGCGAAGCTTCATCAGTTTGGGCGGGATCACGGCCAGGCAGTAGGGGTTGCGCTGGCCTTCGCCGTCCCAATACTCCTGGTGATAATCTTCGGCCGGATACCATTCGCCGCCTTCGATCGTGGTGACCGCGGTCTGGCCGGGATGGTCGGCGTTCCAGCGCGCGATTGCGGCTTGCGCTTCGGCGTGCTGGCCTTCGATCGGGAAAATCGCGCTGCGGTATTGCGTGCCGACGTCATTGCCCTGGCGGTTGAGCTGGCTGGGGTCATGGGTTCCCATGAACACGTCGAGCAGATCGGCCAGAGAGATCGTTTCGTTATCGAACGTCACGCGCACCGCTTCGGCGTGGCCGGTGTTTCCGCCGCACACTTCCTTGTAGGTCGGATCGGGCTTTTCGCCGCCGATATAGCCGCTCTCGACCTCGCTCACGCCGATCACGTCCTTCATTACCGCTTCGGTGCACCAGAAACATCCGCCTGCAACGATTGCCTGTTCGATAGCCATGGAATTCTCCTTTGCCCGCCAGATAGGTAGTCGGCGGCGGCTTGTCATCCGCTGCAGTCACGGGCAGGACCCGAACACGTAATTCCTGGGAGATCCACAATGCGTTATCTGTTCGCCGCCGCCGCACTGACACTCGCGGCACCTGCCGCTGCCGATCATCACATGCCTGCGGGTCATGGGGCGCACAGCCCATCGCACCACGCGCTGATGATGGCCCTGGCCAGCGAAAACCGGTCCGAAGACCGCGCCCGCGACCAATATCGCCACCCTGCTGAAACGCTGGCCTTTTTCGAGGTCGAACCCGCCATGACCGTGGTCGACTATATGCCGTCCAGCGGGTGGTATACCCGGGTGCTGGTTCCCTACCTTGGCTCTGAGGGCCGCTACATGGGCGTCAATCCCGACGCGTCGACCGCCAACCGCCAGAGCTTCATCGACTATGTCGCCAAGATGACGCCCGAGTTTACCGAACAGTCGAAGGGCTGGGCGCTCAAGGGCGCGCCGGTATCGGTGATGAATTCGGACGCAATCACCGAAGACATGGCCGGCACGGTCGATCGGGTTCTGGTGTTTCGCGAAATGCACAATCTCTTGCGTAACGGCATCATGCACCAGGAACTCACCCGTCTTCGCGGGCTGCTGAAGCCCGACGGGAAGCTCGGCATCGTTCAGCACCGCGCCAGGGATGACGCCACCGGAGAATACACCGATGGTTCCAAGGGGTATTTGCGCCAGAAGGATGTCATCGGCCTGGTCGAAGCGCATGGTTTCGAACTGGTCGGGATGAGCGACATCAACGCCAACGCTGCCGATCCCGCAAATCACGAACTTGGCGTTTGGGAAATGCCGCCGGTGTGGGGCAGCAAGCGCGAGGAATTGAAGAACCTCGGCGAAAGCGACCGGATGACGCTGCTCTTCCGCAAACGCTGACCTGTCAGCCGATGTTCATGGAATGACTGCAATCTCCCCTATGTAATAAAATCACATAGGGGAGATTGTTCCATGATTCGTTGCCGTTACATCCTGTTCGCCGCACCGCTTGCGCTGGGTGCCTGTTCCGATCGCGCCGACGAGGCGCGCGGGGTCGATCATGGCGAAACCCTCCTTTCGGTCAGCGCCAGCGGGCAGGCGGAAACCCGGCCCGATCGCGCCCAGTTCCAGGCCGGAATTGAAACATGGGCCCGCAGCGCCAGGGATGCCAGCAAGGCCAATGGCGTAAAGATCGCTGAAATCGTGGCCGCGTTGCGTGCCCTGGGGGTCGACGAAAAAGACATCCAGACCCGCACGGTTGGCGTCCAGCGAATCGATTGGGGCGATCGCAAGGGCCAGTTCCAGGCGAGCAATGTGGTAGCCGTCACGATGCGCGATCCAGCCAAGGCGGGCGATGCCATCACGGCGGTGACCGAAGCAGGGGCCAACATCGTATCCGGCCCGGACCTGTCGATGACCGATCCCGAAGCCACCGCGAACCTTGCCTATGCCGATGCCTATCAGGCGGCCCGAAAAAGAGCGGAAGCCTATGCCGAGGCCGCCGGGATGGAAGTCAGCCGCGTTCTGTACATCCGCGATGCCGGCGGGACGCAGGGACAGACCTGGCTGCGCGGCGCACAGGCGATGAACGATGCGATGGTCGAGCGAAGCGCGTCGGTTCCTCCCCCGCCGCCGCCCTTGGCAATTGCTCCGCAGATTCAGGGCGGGCCCGGCATGATGATCGGAACCACGCGTTCGGACGTCCATATCCAGGTAGACTTCGCGCTGCGGGAGAAATAAGCCCCCCAGCCATGAGGGAATTGACCGTCGCCGTCCTGCAGCTGCCACTCGCCCGACCGGACGAGGCAGACAATATCGCCGCCGTATCCGCGCTCGTCGAAGATGCGGCACGCAAGGGCGCGCAGATCGTCCTGCCTCCTGAACTGTTCGCCGGCGAATATTTCTGCCGCGAGGAGGACGAGGCCCTTTTCGCCCGCGCCCGCCCCACCGCCGCGCATCCTTCGGTACAGGCGATGCAGGAACTCGCCCGCAATCTCTCGGTGACGATTCCGACGAGTTTCTTCGAGCGCGACGGGCACCACTATTACAACACGCTCGCGATGATCGGGCCCGATGGCGCGATCATGGGCACCTACCGCAAAAGCCATATTCCCGATGGGCCAGGGTACGAGGAAAAGTACTATTTTCGGCCGGGGAACGACGGGTTCAAGGTCTGGGATGTGCCATGCACCGACGGCACCGCGCGTATCGGCGTGGGCATCTGCTGGGACCAATGGTATCCCGAATGCGCCCGCGTGATGGCGCTCAAAGGGGCCGAAGTGCTGCTGTATCCGACCGCCATCGGGTCCGAACCGTATGATGCGGATCTCGACACCAGCCGGATGTGGCGGCGTGCAATGATCGGTCACGCTGTTTCCAACTGCATGCCGGTGGCCGCCGCCAACCGGATCGGCCACGAAGGACCGGCGGATCGCCAGCAAAGCTTTTACGGCCACAGTTTCATTTCCGACGAATGGGGCGACCTGATCGAGGAGTTCGGCGGGTCGAGCGAAGGTGTGCTGGTGGCGAGCCTCGATCTCGACCGCGCGGCGACCCACCGTGCAGGCATGGGTTTCTTCCGCGACCGCAGACCACAGCTCTATTCCCGTATCTGCGAGGATATCTGACCGCCGCGTGGACGCAAACATCAGCCAGAATGCGCTCGACCGCCTGTTTTCCGCTGCGCTGGAGGCCGCCGTTGCGCGGATCGAGAAGGATGGTCATTTCCATCCCCTGCTATTCGAACAGCGCGCTGACGGCACGATCCAGAATGTCGCGGTCCTCGAAACAGGATCAATCGACGGCGCCCAATCGGTGATCGATCGGTTGGTCGACGTGCTTCGCAATCGCGGCAAGGACGGCACAATTCGCGCGGCTGCCATCGTCATCGACAGGCACGAAGATAACGCGGTGGAAGTGCGCCTGCGCGCGCGCAATTATTCCGCCGATATCCGGGCGCCCTACGGCGTCGAGACCCGCGGACTGATCCGCCGGCGGCGTGAACTCACTCTTGGCGAATTCAGCGTTCAGACGGTGGCCAACGACGTGTTCTGACGGTCAGTTTCCGGCCAGTTCCTTCAGGACGATCGACCAGTGGTCGAGCCCGGCATAGAACCCGTCGACATTGGCCCGTTCGTTGAGGCCGTGGGCATACATGTCCTGCGGGCGGCTGGCGCCGCCGCTGATGGCCACCGTATCGTAGCCGAGGGTGCGATAGTGCATCCCGTCGGTGCCGCCTGATTCCATATAGGGAAGGATCGGAACAGCGCGACCGTATCGCGCCGCGAGGCTCTTGGCGACAGCCGCGCGCACATCGTCGCGAAGGGCCGATACAGGGCTTTCGGTCACGTCCGTCGCAAGCTTGAAGGTAACGTTGTCGTTGCCCATCACCTGCGCCAGTTCAGCCTGCGTCTTCTCGACACCGATGCCCGGGAAAATCCGGCAGTTCACGGTCGCGGTCGCGCTTTGCGGCAGGGCGTTTTCGGCATGGCCTGCGCGCAGCATCGTGGCGATGCAGGTCGTCCCCAGTGTCCCCACGGTTTCAGGATTGGCCTGCAGTACGGCAATCGCCGCTGCGTCTTCGGGATTGGCGGCAAAGGCCCGCATGGCATCGCCCATCTCCCCCGAAACGGTCTGCCCCAGCGCCGCGAAATAGCTGCGCGTCAGGGGCGTCGCCTGCACCGCAAACCTGTGGTTCGCGATCTTCAGAAGGGCTTCGGAAAGCTCGTAGATGGCGTTGTCCGACCGCGGGCGTGACGAATGGCCGCCCGGGTTCGTGACCGTCAGTTCGAATGTGGCGAACGTCTTTTCGGCCGCCTGGACCTGCATGACCAGCGGGTTGAAATCGGCATCGAGTGCCGTGCCGCCAGCATCGGAATTGAGCACGAAGGCGGGGTCGACATTTTCGGCCACCCACTTCGCCTGCGCGCGGGTGGATATCATCCCGGTTTCCTCGTCACCGGAAAACACCAGGTACAGGTCGCGGGTCGGGGTCCACCCTTCGCGCTTCAGGCGGATGAAAGTGCCGGTCAGGTTGGCGACGCCGTACTTGTTGTCCATCGTCCCGCGCCCGAAGAAATACCCGTCTTCCTCGGTCAGCGTGAACGGATCGCGCTCCCAATCTTCGGGAAGGGCGTCGACAACGTCCATGTGGGCCAGCAGGGCAATCGGCTTTTCGCCAGACGATCCGTTGCCGCGATACCGCACGATCAGGCCCTGCGTGGGTTCGCCGTCGCTGTCGTAATCGGTGACCATGATGTCTTCGTCGGCAAAGCCTGCCTCGGACAGCCTGGCCACGAGATAGGCGACCATGTCGTCGATCTGCTGGTGGCCACGGGCGGTGCGGAAGGCGATGATGTCGCGGTAAATGTCATGCACACGTTGTTCGTGTTCGGTCAGGACACGCGGTGCGCGATCCTGAGCCGCGGCCTGTCCCGAAAAAACCACCGCACCCGCCAGCAAAATAGCCTTCACCCGCACACATTCTCTCCCGTATCCCTGGTTGCAAAGGGACGCTAGGACGAGGGCATGACAGTGGCAAGCGACCATCGATACCTGATCGCGATCGGCTCGAATATGCGTGTGCCCGGCATCGGCAACCCGCGCGCTGTCATTGCGGCCTCGCTGGACGATCTGGCCGCACGGGGCCTGAATGTGTGTGCGGTTTCCACCGTTGTCGATAGCGCGCCAGTGGGCCCATCCCGGCGGCGCTATGCCAACGCTGCCGCCGTGGTTGGCACCGCGCTGTCACCGCCCGAAGTGCTCGCCCTTCTGCAAATGGCCGAGACCCGTTTCGGACGAACGCGGCGCGGCAGCCGCTGGCGTTCCAGGCCGCTCGATCTCGACATCGTGCTGTGGAGCGGGGGGGTATGGGTATCGGGCAGCCTGGCCATTCCGCACCGGTTGTTCCGCGAGCGGGATTTCGTGTTGCATCCGGCCGCCGAAATCGCGCCGCACTGGCGCGATCCGGTGTCCGGTTTCACCCTGCGTCAGCTCAACGCGCGCGTTTCCTGACAGCGGTGGCAGGATTGCCGCGATAAATTGTCCAGGCCGCGGCATCCTCGAACAGGGCGCCGCGCGCCGCGAGCACTGCCCCGTCCGCCATGCTCACACCCGGGCCGACGAACGCTTCGGCAGCGATCCAGCAGTGCTCGCCCAGAGCAATCGGCCTCAGGATCAGCTGGAAATCCGGATCATCGACATCGTGCGAACTGGCGCACAGATGCGCCCGCTGGGACACGACGCTGTCATTCCCGATCACGATTCGCCCTTGGTTATAGAGGATCGCGTGCGGACCGATCAGGACATTGTCGCCAAGGGAAAGGTTTGTCGGAAGCCAGATTCTGGCGCTGCCGTGCACGCGGCAACCTGTGCCGATGCGTGCCCCGCACAGCCGCAGGATAAAGGCCCGCCAACCATGCAGCGGCGCCGGCGTCCAGCGCGCCAGCAACAGCCAGCACAACTGCCACACGACGCGCGAAATCCGGTTGCCCAGCGAAAACGACGGACCGCCTGTCCGGCTTTTCGCCAAGCCTGCATCGAGTGGTTCGACCATCCGCTCCCCGTCCAATCCCAAGTTTCGACGCTGGTAAGGCCATCGCGTCGTGCAAACAACCATCAGCCGCTTGACCCGCCACGATGCCATGCCTAGGTGCGCTGCGTGCCGAACACATTGGTCGGGGCCCTTAGCTCAGTCGGTAGAGCAACTGACTTTTAATCAGTAGGTCGCTGGTTCGAACCCAGCAGGGCTCACCACCTTTCCCATTTCCCGTCGGATCCGTGGCGAATTGCACACCTGACCCATGCGGGAAGGTGATGTAATCATTGGAATGGTGAGAGAAACGGCTGTCCAATCGGCCCCATGATGCTAGATACCGCGCCCGTGGATGGAAGAACTTACACCATCAAAGGTTTGTGCTTGCTGTGTGTCGCCGCGCCCTTCGCGTCGGCGATGCCGCTTGCGGCGCAGGACATCGAAATGGCTAGCCCGCAAGACGATGGGCCGGCGGTGCTTCCCGTGCCCGAAGGCAATCCGCTGGCGGTGGATTTTTCGAACGATCCCATCCTTGCCCTGTCGCGCAGATCGGCAGATCCGGACCAATTCCGGATTATCGTGGCCGCTGCGCTGGGCGCGAACGCCGCGCGCCGCGAAGCCGAAGCCCAGGTGGATATGGCAAAGGCGCGTCTCGACGAGGCGGAAGCGGGTCTGCTGCCGACGGCCGATGTCACCATGACGACCTACCGAACGCTGGCCCGCGAATTTTCGAACGATCCGTTCAACCTTGTCGAACGATCCCGGCCTACGCGCCGCAGCGATGTCCTGGGCGAGCTGGAATACACGCTGTTCGATTTTGGCGCTGTCCACGGTTCGATCGAGGCCGCCCAGGCCCGCCTGCGGGCCGCCGGGTACGATCGGGATGCGGCCAACACCGGGATCGTCACCGATGTGGTCACGGCCTGGTACACCGTTTTTGCCTACCAGTCCCTGCTGCGGCTGACCCGCGGGTTCGTGGCCGCGCAGGACGATATCGAAGGTGCGGTCGACCGCCGTATCGCACAAGGCGCCTCGGCCGAGGCGGAGCGCGCCCGTGTGGCATCGCTGAAGGCCGAAGGCGCTATCCGCCTTGCCCAGTTCGAACGCCAGCTGGCGAGCGCGGAGGCGCGCTTTCGCGAGCTGACAGGTGTGACCGCGCCGCCCTTGCTGGGGCGCCCACCGCTGCTCGACACAGCGCGCCTCAGCCGCGAATATGTCGTGGCTGCGGCCGGCGAAGCCCCCGAAGTGCAAAGCGCCGAAGCGCTGGAAGATGCCGCCCGCATCGAAGTGGAAAATTCCTGGGCCAGCGAAGGCCCGCGTTTGACGGCGCGGGTGGATGCCGGGCGATACGGCGTGTTCGAAGACCGCGAGGATTACGACGTGCGCGGCAGCGTGAACCTGCGGTTCCGGATTTTTGGGGGCGGCGGCAAGGCGCGCTGGGCGCAGGCGCGCGCGCGCGCGGACGCGGCTTCGGCAGTGGCGGACCGCACGCGGCAGGAAAGCGAACGCGAAGCCGCCGTGATCTTCGCCGATGTGGAAGCGCTGGAAAAGCAGCTGGTGGCGCTGGAAGCGGCGTATATTTCGGCGCGCCAGACGCGTGACGTGGTTTTCCGCCGGTTCGGTGCCTTGCGCGGAACGCTGTTCGACGTTTCGGAAGCGCAAGGTTCGTATCTGAACGCCGCGGTGGCTTATATCGAAGGGCTGACACAGCTCGATGCCACGCGCTATGTGTTGCTTGCGCGCACGGGCCGGTTGCTGGAACTGTTCCCGCCCGCTGGGCCAGATGGTGCAACCGGTTTCGAAGGCGAGGGCGAATGAGCGAGGAACCCCTTGTTCACCAGGACAGGAAACGGCTCGCCGACTGGCTGGTCGAACCGATCAGGGCGAACTGGCGCACCTATTCCAAGGTTGCGATCGCAGCCACGCTGATCAACATCTTCGGGCTGGTCACCGCCCTGTTCACCATGACGGTGTATGACCGTGTCATTCCGAATGCCGCGTTCACGTCTCTTGCGGCGTTGTCGATCGGCCTTGCGATCATCGTCGTTTTCGATTTCGCTCTCAAACTGCTGCGCGCCTATTTCGTCGATCACGCGGGCACCAACATCGACCGCGACATCGGCATGACCGTGTACGAACGCCTGATCGAGATGCGCCTGGAACTGCGCAAGGGATCGACCGGGCAGCTGACCGGTCTGATGCGCGAACTTGAAACCATGCGCGACTTCTTTGCGTCGGCCACGCTGGCGGCGGTGGTGGATGTGCCGTTCATCATCATCACGTTGACGATGGTTGCCCTGATCGGCGGATGGGTGGTTCTGGTCCCTGCGCTGATGGTTCCGCTGGTCATTCTTGTCGGACTTGCCGCTCACCCCACGTTGCAGCGGCTTTCGGCCCGCGCGATGGACGAAGGATTGCTCAAGCAGTCGGTCCTGGTCGAGACCATCGGCAGCATCGAGGCGGTCAAGACGTCCGGTGCTCGCCACCTTTTCGAGGACCGTTGGACGAAGGCACTGGAAGGCCATGCGGACATATCGCTGCGCCAGCGGCTGATCTCCTCGATCGGGACCACCTTCGCCACGTCAGCAGGCACGATTTCGTATGCAGGCGTCGTGATCGTGGGCGTGTTCGCGGTGGCCGACAACCGGTTGACGATGGGCGGCCTGATCGCCTGTTCGATCCTGGCGGGCCGCGCCATTGCCCCGCTTGCCCAGATATCCCAGCTCGTTTCCCGGATAACCGCAACCCGCACCGCCTACCGCCAGATACGGGCGCTGATGGACCGCCCGCCGGAAGGGCCGGGCGCCGATGCCATCGTGATCGACGCGACACGCGGCGACATAGAGCTGCGCAACGTCAGCTTTCAGTATCCCGGCGCGCAGACCAAGGCGTTGGACGCGGTCAATCTGAAGATCGCAGCGGGGGAACACGTTGCGCTGATCGGCCGCGTCGGCTCGGGCAAGTCGACCCTGGCGCGCATGATCCTGGGTTTGTATCCGCCCCAGGACGGCATGGTCCTGTTCGACGGCATCGACATCGGGCAGCTCGATCCCAACTCTCTGCGCAAATCCATCGGATCGGTTCTTCAGGAACCGGCGCTGTTTTCCGGCACGATCCGTGAAAACATCGCGCTGGGCCGCGACGGTGTGGACGACGAGGAAATGCTGCGGGCTTCGCGCCTTTCGGGGACGGACCTGTTCGCCAGCCGTATCCCGCGCGGATACGATCTGCGTCTGGTGGATCGCGGAGAAGGGCTTTCGGGCGGCCAGCGCCAATCGATCGCGATCGCCCGCGCCCTGGCGGGCAGGCCGTGTGTGCTCGTCATGGACGAACCGTCCAGCGCGATGGACGCCCAGACCGAGATGGACCTGATCGGCCGGCTCAAGGATGAGTTGAAAGGCCGCACCCTGGTCGTCGTGACCCATCGCCAGCCGCTGCTCACCCTGGTCGATCGCGTGGTCGTGATCGACGATGGCAAGGTGCGCGCCGACGGGCCCCGCGATGCCGTGCTCGCCAAATTGGCCGAAGTTTCGCGGCAGGCGCCTGCCGTGACGAAGAAGGGCAAGGGCGCATGAGCGAACGCGAAGAGCTTTTCGCCGAGCATGAACCGGAAGCCACCGGTGGGCTAGAAGCGTTCGTCGACCGGATAGAACCCGGCAAGGCGTCGCGCTGGATGTTCTGGGCCATCGTTGCGTTTTTCGTGATCTTCCTGACATGGGCGGCGTTGGCCGAAATCGACCGGACCGTTCGCGGGCAAGGTCGGGTTATTTCCAGCAGCGAACTGCAGGTCGTCTCCAGCCTCGAAGGCGGCGTGGTCGAGGAAATCTTCGTGACCACAGGCCAGTCGGTGAAAGCCGACGAGCCGCTTCTTCGTCTGGATCCGACGGAAACGGGCGCGTCCCTCGGCAGCACGGCGGCAACGGCTGGCGCGCTCGAGATCAAGGTCGCGCGGCTCGAAGCGGAAGTGGCCGGACGTGCGCCGCGTTTCCCGGCGCCTGCGGACGAGGACGCAGCGCGGCAGTTGCGTATCGAACGCGCGCTCTATGCCTCTCGCCAGTCCAATCTGCAAAGCGCGCTCGCTTCCTCGCAGGCCCAGATTGCCCGCGCGAACCAGTCCGTCATCGAAGCGGAAAGGCAGGTCGATTCGATTGCCAGCAGGGCGGCGGCTGCCCGGTCGGAAGCCGCGCTTTTGCGCCCCCTGGTCGAAGAAGGGATCGAACCGCGCCTGTCGCTTGTCCGGGCCGAAAGCCAGGCTGCCAGCGCCGAAGCCGAGCTGGCCGGTGGCCGCGCCGCAGTCGGCCGCGCACTGGCGCAGGTCGCCGAAGCGCGGGCCAACACCGACCGCGTCCGGCGCGATTGGCAGGCGCAGGCGGCGAACGAATTGGCAATGGCGCAGGCCGAATTCGGCGCGCGTTCGGCAACCCTGCCCGCGTTGGAAGAACGCCTTGCCCGCACCACCTTGCGCGCGCCCGTGGCCGGTACGGTGAACCGCGTGCTGGTCAACACCCGTGGCAGCCCCGCCGGGCCGGGCCAGGCGCTGGTCGAGATTGCCCCCTCCGACGATGCGCTGCTGGTCGAGGTCCGCATTCGCCCGCAGGATATCGGAACTGTCAGCATCGGCCAGACCGCAAAGGTCGGCATCACTGCCTTCGATCAGACGATCTATGGCAGCCTCGATGGCAAGGTCGTGACGATATCGCCCGATTCCATCACGGACGAACGTACGGGCGATGTGTTCTATCTCGTGCGCGTCAGGACACAGGTCGAGGAAATTCCCAACGCGGGCGGCGAATTGAAGGTCGGCACGGGGATGATCGCGGATGTCAGCCTGTTGGGCGACAAGCGCACGGTGCTGCAGTATATTCTGACGCCGCTTACCCGGTTCACAAACCGCGCATTCCGGGAATAGGGTGGTCAGGGCGGGTTCACGCGTGCGCCCGCACCATCGGACGCTGAAATCGGCCTGACTTGAGCGCGTATGCCGGAGAGGTCATGTGAAACATTATGCAATCCCCTTTGCCGCAGTCCTCGCCGCTTGTACCGCCACCACCGGCGGGGTGGACAGCGTGAGCGGGGCGCAACCCGCGTGCACGGTGACCGGCGTGGCCGTGCCGGGGCTGGCACAGGCCGATGTGTGCGATGGCATCCGCGAAGGGATGGCGGGCTGGCCGCGCGCGGCAGGGCTGAGCTTTGCCGTCGAGGTCAAATCCGCCACCCAGGCGGAAATTTCGGTGAGCGAGGCTGACGGCGAACTCGATCTGAAACGTTGGGTCGTGGCGATGGACAAATCGATCGACCGCGCGCTGTTTGCCGGGTTTGCGCGGCGGCTTGTGGAAGATGCCGAGGCCGGCAGGATCTGATCGCTGTCGCATCGGTCCCTTGGCAGGGCCTGCCACCTTGCTTTAGTGCCGACCACGCATGAACGCTCCGCGCCTTTCCATATTTGTACGCTTTCCCCAGCCGGGAACCGTCAAGACGCGCCTGATCCCTGCGTTGGGCGGCGACGGCGCGGCACGGGTCTATTCCGCGCTGCTGGACCACACGATTGCCCAGGCCCGGGCCAGCGGGCTCGATTTCGAATTGCGGGTCACCGGCGCGCCGGTCGAGGATTGCCGGAGGCTCTGGGGTGACGGCATGGCCATCGTCGATCAGGGCGAAGGCGACCTTGGCGACCGCATGGCGCGTGTCCACGGGCCCGCCCTGATTATCGGCAGCGATTGCCCCGGCCTCAACGCGGCAGTCCTGCGCGCGGCAGCTGGGGCGCTGGACGAGCGGCCCGTGGTCATCGGTCCGGCAAGCGACGGTGGCTATTATCTGATCGGATTTCGCGACCCCGCGCCGTGGTTGTTCGAGGATATGGAATGGAGCACGTCGAAGGTGTTTTCCCAGACGCTCGCGCGCGTGGCCGCACAGGGTATCGGCCCGGCGGTCCTGCCCGAATTGTCGGATATCGACACGATCGAGGATCTCGAGCCGTGGCCTGAATTCCAATGAGTGTGACGTTGCTGATCCCGACGCTGGATGAAGAGGCGGCGCTGCCCGATCTTGTGGAATTCTGCCGCACCCTGGAACCGCAGCCTGCGGAAATTCTGCTGGTGGATGGCGGCAGCACGGATGCCACCGTGGCCATCGCCGCCGATGCCGGTTGGCGCGTACTTGCGTGCGAGCGGGGCCGCGCCCTGCAGATCAATCACGGCGTCGCCCACGCGCAGGGCGATATCGTTTGCGTGGTTCACGCAGACACGTTTCCTCCGCGCGATATGGTTGCGGTCATCGAAGCGACGCTGGCCGATCCGAAGATCGCCCTGGCCAGCTTCATGCCGCTAATACGGGGGGCCGAGCGTGTTCGCTGGGTGACCAGCTTTCACAACTGGATCAAGACCTGGTACGCCCCGCTGATTACGCGGCCGCATCTGTTCGTGCGGGGGGTCCGCCTGTTGTTCGGCGATCATGCCATGTTCTTCCGCGCATCCGATTTCCTTGCCGTTGGGGGCTGCACTCCCGGCGATGCCGTGATGGAAGAAGCCGACCTGTGCGTTAAGCTGGCGACAAGGGGCAAGACACGTATGGTGCGCCGCTGGGTCGTGACATCGGACCGGCGGATTGCCGCATGGGGTCCGATCAAGGCGAACTGGATCTACTTCAAGGTTGGTATGCTGTGGGCGTTCGGGCTGCGCGGCCGCATGGCCAGCCATTATCCCGACGTGCGTTAATCGGCCGAAAGAAATCCTGCCGCGATGCAATATTCGATGAGGCGGCGGATATAGGGTTCCCCGGTTTCGGGGCAACCGCAACCGGCAACGGCGCGTAGTCCGGTGTCGGCGAAATGCGGATCGCGCTGGAAATAGCTCGCATACAACCCCGCCACCCGTTTGAAGAGCCGCCGTTCCAGCGCAGGCAACATGGCTGGATCGAAGGCATCGGGCGGCACAAGTTCCGGTTCGTGAAACTGCTCGAACCCGCCGATCACTGCGGTGAAGCGTTCGACCGGCAAGGGTTGGCGCGAAACGAGGTGAAAGGTGCCACCTGCGGCGTGAGCGATATTTTCCGCCAGCGAGACGATGGACCTCGCCACGTGATCGATCGGTACGAAATCCAGCGTCGCCCCCGGTGTCGCTGGCATATGGCGAACGCGGCCTTCGGCGATCAGCTTGAAGGCGGCGTAAGTCGTGTCGAACTGGCGGATGCGCCCGCTTTGATGTTCGCCCACGACGATGGATGGCCGCGCGATGGCCCAGCGCAGCCCGCTGGCACGCACCAGGCGTTCGCCCG
Organism: Qipengyuania zhejiangensis; assembly: GCF_035607565.1. Lineage (NCBI taxonomy): Bacteria > Pseudomonadati > Pseudomonadota > Alphaproteobacteria > Sphingomonadales > Erythrobacteraceae > Qipengyuania > Qipengyuania zhejiangensis. Next base: position 223,839 of record NZ_JAYKGO010000001.1, read on the forward strand.
CCGCCTTGCTGGCTTCGTAGCCGTTGGCGAAGCCGCCATCGGGCAGGGGATCGTCTTCGTGGATCGTCCCGCTGCGCGCGCCGCAAACATACGCGGTCGATATGTGGAGGAAATCCATGTTTCCCGCTTCGGCAAGGGCGAGCGCGTGCGCGGTGCCGTTGATGTTGACCGCCGCGTACTCGCCCTCTTCCAGATCGAACCGGACGGTCGCCGCGCAATGGAGCAGGAGATCGTGGCCCGCGGCAACCTGTGCGTATTCGCCTTCGTTCCATCCGAAACGCGGCTGGGATACGTCGCCGGAAAATGCGTGGATTACCTTAACCCCGGTCCCGTCGTTGGCGAGTATGTCCGGATTGCGGTGGACCAGCGCCGACACACTGTGGCCCGCGGCAACCAGACGGGCGCAAACCTCGCCGCCGAGCAGCCCGGCGGCACCGGTGACAAGTATCCTGGCGATGGCGAATGCCTCCCGTTTAGCGCGCATGGAACCGTGCGATGGGCTTCGCCGAACTTGCGGACAACCATCCCGTTTCGCTTCCTAGGCATTTTGGGTTACGGGGCAAGGCAATGACATTCACTCATGACGTTATCGTGATCGGCGCAGGTGCCGCCGGGCTTACAGCCGCTGGCGGCTGTGCGCTTTTCGGGCTCGAAGTTGCCCTGATCGAAGGGCACAAGATGGGCGGCGAATGCCTCAACAATGGCTGTGTGCCATCAAAGGCGTTGATCACGGCCGCTAAACGCGCCGCCGTTGCGCGCGACGGGAAACGGTTTGGCATTACCCTGTGCGCTCCGCAGGTCGATTGGGCGGGCGTCCACGGGCATATCCACCAGGCCATCGCCAATATCGAACACCATGACTCCGTCGAAACGTTCGAGGAAATGGGCTGCGACGTGTTTCGCGGGTGGGCGAGGATCACGGGCAAGCATACGGTCGAGGTCGATGGCCGCCAGTTGCGCGCACCGCGGATCGTGATCGCGACCGGTTCGGCGCCCTTCGTGCCGCCGATCGACGGGCTCGACAGCGTGCCATATCTAACCAACGAAAACCTGTTCGATATCGACGTGTTGCCGGGCCACCTGGTGATCGTGGGCGGCGGGGTCATCGGCATGGAAATGGCGCAGAGCTTCCGCCGCCTCGGCAGCGAGGTGACCGTGATCGAGCCGGGTGAACCGATGGGCCGCGACGACCCCGATTCCGTCGCCGTGGTGGTTGATGCCATGACGGCTGAAGGCGTCCGATTCATCAAGGGAAAGGCCGCCCGCGTCGAAGGCGGCGAAGGCCGCGTCTCGGTTCACACCGATGGGGGCGATACCGTTACCGGGACACATCTGTTGATCGCGGTTGGCCGCAGCGCGCGCGTCAACGGTTTCGGGGCGCAGGAAATCGGAATCGAAACCGGCGCAAACGGCTTTACCACCGACGCCCGGCGGCGCACGTCGATCCGGTCGATCTACGCCATCGGCGATTGCCGCGAAGGGCCGCGGTTGACGCATGTGTCCGGCTATGAAGGGTCCAACGTCGCGCTGGAGATCGTCACGGGCCTGCCCACCAAGGTCGATTTTTCGGCCCTGCCGTGGTGCACCTACACAGAACCCGAAGTCGCGCAGATCGGCCTGACCGAAGTCGATGCGCGCAAACAGCATGGCGACGCGATAACGGTCGTGCGCGAGGAGTTTTCGGAAAACGAACGCGCCGTGGCCGAAGCTTCGACGCTGGGGCACATGAAGATGATCCTCAAGGGCAAGAAGGTTTTGGGCGTCAGCATCGTGGGCAAGAACGCGGGCGAATTGCTGTTGCCCTTCACGCAAACGATCACGGGCAAGAGCAGCACATTTGCCCTGGGCAGCGCGATCATCAGCTATCCCACCCGTAGCGAGATTTCCAAGGCCGCCGCCTTCAGCGCCTGGGAGCCGACGGTGTTCGGCAGCCTGCCCCGGAAATACGCCGCGCTGGTATCGAAGCTGCGCCGGATGATGAATTGAGCGATCCCGCCCCCGCCCCCGCCCCCATCCGCAGCCGGAGCCGCAACGCCCCGGTCGGCCCGTCGCCCTTCGTAGTCGATGCAGCACCCCTCCCGCGCGAAAAATTTGCCGATCCGATGGTGACGGCCAAAGGAGAGGCAAGGGCGCGCGTACCCCTCACCAGGCTCGAAACCGTGTGGTTCAACACCGGGACGCAGTGCAACCTGGCCTGCGCGACCTGCTACATCGAAAGCAGCCCGACGAACGATGCGCTGATCTATCTTTCGGCACTGGATGCGGCGCGTTTTCTCGACGAAGCGCAGGCCATCGGCACACGGGAAATCGGCTTTACCGGCGGCGAACCGTTCATGAACCCCGCCATGGTGCCCATGCTGGAAGACGCGCTGTCGCGCGGCTTCGACGCGCTGGTCCTGACCAACGCGATGCGGCCCATGCGGCGCCACGAAGCGGCCTTGCTGACCTTGCGGGACCGTTTCTGCAGCAAGCTGACGCTGCGCGTCAGCCTCGATCATTACAGCCGCGCAGTCCACGAAGCCGAGCGCGGCGAACGCAGCTGGATTCCGGCTCTTGAAGGACTGCGTTGGCTGTCCGGGAACGAATTTTCCATCGCCGTTGCCGGTCGCCTGTTGCCCGGCGAGAACGAGGCCGACGCACGCGCGGCCTACGCCGCCCTGTTCGCGCGCGAAGGCATCGCCATCGACGCGTTGGACCCGGTGCGGCTGGTGCTGTTCCCCGAGATGGATGCGGGCAAGGATGTCGCGGAGATCACCACGGATTGCTGGGACATCCTCGGCAAATCGCCTGAACAGGTGATGTGCGCCACCAGCCGTATGGTGGTGCACCGCAAGGGTGAAAAGGCGCCACGGGTCGCGGCCTGCACGTTGATCCCGTACGATCCGGGTTTCGACCTGGGCGATACCCTGGCCGAGGCGTCAGGCGAAATTGCCCTCAATCACCCGCATTGCGCGCGGTTCTGCGTTCTGGGCGGAGCAAGCTGTTCGGCCTGACCCACGGCGGTATACTGCCTTGGCCTTATCGACGGCCGCGTTCGTCCAGCCACCGTGCCAGCGCCACTCCGCCGGTGATCAGGAACGGCACCAGGATGATGCTGAGCACGACCTTGGCGATCACCTGGCCGATCAGCAGATTGGTGATTTCGAACTGGCCGTAGAATGCCAGGGTGATGAAGATCACCGAATCGACAGCCTGGCTCAACGCGCTGGCGATGGCGCCGCGCGCCATCAGCGATACCGCGCCGCCCCCTTCGCCTGCACCGCGCAGGCGCGAGAATATCCAGACGTTGAGCAAGAGCGATACGATGTAGGCTGCCGGGCCTGCCATCCAGACGCGCCACAGGGTTGCGTGGACCTGTTCGAATGCGGCAAGGTCTTCGCCCCGGAACTGCACCATCTCGGTCGAAGCCGGCAGGTTCAGGACCAGCTGCATCAGCAAGGACGCGATCAGCAGCGGGATAAAGCCCCACCAGACGATCCGCTTGGCCAGGTTTTCGCCGTAGATCTGGGCGATGGTGCTGGAAATCACGACCAGCAGGAGAAAGGCGAAGATGCCCGCTTCCACCGCCAGATCGGTCGGGTAAAGCTGGACCTGTTTGAACGCGAGTACCCCGGCGAGCACGGTCATGCCGCCGTAAATCAGTGTGAATACGAACAGCCCACGCGGCATCGCGGCGGCCGCGAGGCGGGTCTGGTTGGCGATATCGTCCGACATGCGGGATCCCTTGAACTGTTCACAGCACACGCTGCATTGTGCCCTGAAAATTGACTAACCGTCCTCCGCACGCAAGACAGCCGATGATTTCATCCGCAACTGTCCGCGTCGGGCAGCGCAGCAAATCCAGGGGACAAGCCGCATGCCGCCCATTCTGATCAACGTCGTCGGCATTGCCGCGATCCTGCTGATCGCCTTCCTGCTGTCGACCGGCAAGCGCAGGATAAGCCTGCGAATAGTCGGCGCAGCGTTCGCCTTGCAGGCGTTCATGGCTTTCCTGGTGCTGGGCACCACCGCCGGCCGGGCCGTGATCCAGGGCATGGCAGGCGGCGTGGCGGCGCTGCTGTCCTATGCCGATCAGGGCACGCAGTTCCTGTTCGGACCCAACGAAACCAATCCGCTGGCGAACACCTTTGCCCTTGGCGCTCTGCCGGTCATCATCTTCTTCGCGGCCCTGGTATCGATCCTCTACCATCTCGGCGTCATGCAGCGGGTGGTGCGCTGGGTTGGCGGCGCGATTGGCTGGGTAACCGGGATCAGCCGGGTGGAATCGCTTGGCGCGGCAGCCAATATCTTTGTCGGCCAGTCGGAAAGCCCGCTGGTTGTGCGCCCCTATCTTGCCGCGCTCGCGCCGAGCCGGTTGTTCACCCTGATGAGCGTTGGCATGGCGGGCGTCGCCGGTACGATCCTGGCGGCCTATGCCGGATTGCTGGGTAACGACTACCTGCCGTTTCTGCTTGCGGCGGCGTTCATGTCCGCGCCGGGCGGCATCCTGATGGCCAAGATCATCATGCCCGACGATGGCGAACCTTCCCCCGAGGCGGAAGGCGAACTTACGCTGCCGCGCACCCGCATCAGCGGCGACGGTCCGGCGGCCATCACCGAAGGCGACAAGCCCCACGAAGTCGAGGTCGCCGAAACCTTCGAAGAAGGGCACAAGCCGGCCAATGTCATCGAAGCGGCCGCCCAGGGCGCGCAAACCGGCGTCAAGCTGGCCGTGGCGGTCGGCGCGATGGTGCTGGCGTTTGTCGCGCTGGTGGCGCTGGCGAACGGCCTGCTGGGATGGGCGGGCGGCCTGTTCGGGTATCCCGATCTCAGTTTCCAGATGCTGCTCGGGCTGGTGTTCGCCCCGGTCATGTATCTGATCGGCATTCCATGGGACCAGGCGGGTGCGGCCGGCGGCCTCTTCGGCACGAAGATCGTCCTGAACGAATTTGTCGCCTTCATCGATCTCGGGGCCATGGAAGCCAGCGTGCTTAGCGAACGCAGCCGTGCGATCATCACCTTTGCCCTGTGCGGCTTCGCCAACTTCAGCTCGATCGCCATCCAGATGGCGGTGACCGGGGGGCTTGCGCCCAACCAGCGGCCCGTTATTGCGAGGCTCGGGCTGCGCGCGCTCGCTGCCGGCTCTCTAGCCAACCTGATGAGCGCTGCGTTGGCCGGACTATTCCTGCCTTACTGAGTCGCATCCATATGTCTGATATTGCCGTTGTTTCGATTGCCCGCCCGCTTGAAGATGTTGCCCAGGAACTGGGCCGCAGTTTCGAGGAATACGGGTTTGCCGTGATTCGCGATCATGGCATTCCGCAGGACCTGATCGATCGGGCCGAGGCGATGTCGAAGGAATTCTTCGCGCTGCCGGATGCCGTGAAGAAGGCGTATCATATTGCCGGTGGCGGCGGTGCGCGCGGTTACACCCCGTTCGGCACCGAAAAGGCGAAGGACGCCGAGGTCCACGATCTGAAGGAATTCTGGCACGTCGGGCGCGAACTGGCGGCGGGCCATCCCCTGTCCGAATACATGGCGGCAAACGTGTGGCCCGATGAAGTCGAAGGCTTCAGGGAAACCTTCACGGCGCTCTATTCCGCGTTCGAGGAAGCAGGCGCCCGCGTGCTCGAAGCAATCGCGCTTCACCTCGGCCTCGATCGGGATTTCTTCGCCGCGACGGTGGAAGATGGCAATTCGGTCATGCGCCTGCTGCGCTACCCCCCGATCGAAGGTGCCCATGCCGAAGGCGCGATCCGCGCCGCCGCGCACGGCGACATCAACACCATCACCCTGCTGCTGGGCGCAGAAGAAGCGGGCCTCGAGTTGCTGACGACGGAAGGCGAATGGAAAGCCGTGGAAGTCCCCGACGGCGCGCTGGTCATCAACATCGGCGACATGTTGGACCGGCTGACCAACGGCAAGCTCCGCTCGACGACCCATCGGGTTGTCAATCCGCGCGGCGCGGCGGCGTACAGGGCACGGTATTCGATGCCCTTTTTCCTGCACTTCCGCCCCGATTACGTGATCGAAACGCTTTCCGGCTGCATCGATCCGGCACGGCCCGACGATCACCCCGCGCCGCTATCGAGCCATGAATTCCTGTTGCAGCGGCTGCGCGAGATCAACCTCGCCTGATCATGCTGCAATGCACCAATATCGATGGTGCCGAATCGTGGAAGAATCGAAAAATTTCCCCAGTGGTGATTTTGCAACACGTTTAAGTCGTTAATTGGAAACGATAAAATGTTCGTGCTGGGGGTGCCCGTCGCGAAGTTGCCACGGTCGTCTTGACTCTGTCACAAAACCTCCGCTTGGCGGTTGCGTACCCGGAGCACCGGGCGCGAAATTCTCTCTAATCCATTCCAGGTTTGGACACGAAGAGGTCACCGACATGAAGTTCAAATATCTCCTGGCCGCCTCGGCTGTCAGCATCACCGCAAGCGCGCTTGTCGCTGCTCCCGCGGCCGCTCAGTCGACCGGCTCTGTCGATTTCGAAAGCAGCGATGATGTCATCGTCGTCAGCGGCGCACGCGCCAGCGACATTGGCGGCGTCGACATTCCCGACACGCCGAAGGCGAAGCAGGTTCTCGACGAAGAAATCATTCGTCGCCAGCGCCCCGGCCAGACGGTCAACGACATCGTCAACCTCGTCCCGGGCGTTAGCTTCCAGAACAACGATCCCTGGGGTTCGTCGGGCGGCAGCTTCACCATCCGCGGCTTCTCTTCGGACCGTATCTCGCAGACCCTCGACGGCCTGCCGCTGAACGATTCGGGCAATTACGCGCTCTACACCAACCAGCAGGTCGACCCGGAAGTCCTGGAATCGATCAACGTGAACCTTGGCGTTACCGACGTTGACAGCCCCACCGCTTCGGCCGTTGGCGGCACCATCAACATCCGCACGCGTGAGCCCAGCGACGATTTCGCCATCACCGGCACGATGACCGTTGGCGATACCTTCCCCAGCGGCGACAATTCGGGCCGTTCGCGCCTGTACATGCGCGGCTTCGGCATGATCGACACCGGCGACATCACCGGCATGGGCACCAAGGCGTTCTTCGCCGCCAGCTACACGCGCTACAACAACCCGTTCAACAATTACGGGAAGGTTGAAAAGCAGCAGTACAACGGCCGTATCTGGCAGGATATCGGTTCGAACGGCGACTTCATCGCCGTTTCGGGTCACTATAACGAGAACCGCAACAACTTCTTCGGTTCGTTCGGCCTGACCGACTTCCCCGAAACGAAGTCGGATCGCTTCTACGACATCAACTATCCCTGCACGGTCGAAGCCGGCAACCTGTTCCAGGGCGGCGGCATCAACGGTGTTGCCGAAGGTTGGGATGACCGCGCCGGTTGCGGCGCCGAATTCGATCGTCGTTACAACCCGTCGAACACCGGCAACATCCGCGGTGCATCGCGTTTCACGCTGACCGACAGCCTGATCCTGACGGTCGATCCGAGCTACCAGTACGTCAAGGCGAACGGCGGCGGCCCCGAAGATCTTCGTGAAGGCTTCCGCAATGTCGGCGGCGTCGATTACACCGGCTTCATTGGCGGTGGTTACTACTTCGGCCGCGATCTCAACGGCGACGGCGACCTTCTGGACGAAATCGCCGGCATCGATCCGAGCCACACCGAAACCAACCGTTTCGGCGTGATCGCATCGCTTGCTTACGAAATCAGCCCGGAACACCGCGTACGTCTCGCCTACACCTGGGACCGCGCACGTCACCGCCAGACCGGTTCGACGACCTACCTGCTCCCCAATGGCGAGCCGGCGGACGTTTTCCCGATCAACGACCCGCTGCTGACTTCGGATGGCTTCACGCTCAACAAGCGTGACCGCATCTCGTACGCGATCCTCAACCAGATCTCGGGCGAATATCGCGGCGAGTTCGGTGCGCTGACCGCAGTGCTTGGCCTGCGTGCACCGTTCTTCAAGCGTGAACTGAACCAGAATTGCTTCACCACCACGCCGGACGCCGGTCGTGGCTTCATCGACTGCCTGGGCGACCAGGACACGACGGCCTATGAAGCTGCCAACCCGAACTACGCTCTGCCGCAGTCGCGTACCTACAAGTACGACAAGCTGCTGCCGAACGTCGGCTTCACCTACGATCTGGGCGAAGCCTCGATCTTCGGTAACTACGCCAAGGGCCTGTCGGTCCCCGGTACCGATCCGCTTTACGCATCGCTGTACTTCCCCGCAGGTACCGCAGGCGTGCAGCCGGCTCCGGAAACCACGGACAGCTTCGACCTTGGTCTTCGCTGGCAGAGCGGTGATCTGCAGGCGCAGATCGCTGGCTACTACACGATGTACGACAACCGCCTCGCAACCGCGTACGATCCGATCCAGGACACGGTCATCTTCCGTAACCTGGGCCGCGTCGACAAGTACGGCGTCGATGGCTCGGTCGCATGGCGCCCGACCACCAACGCCCTGCTTTATGTCTTCGGCTCGATCACCGAATCCGAGATCAAGAACGACCTCGACAACGGCGGTGGCAACATTCTTGAACTCGCAGGCAAGAACGAAAGCGGCGCTCCGACCTGGTCGGTCGGTGCTCGCGGTCAGCTCAGCTTCGGCGAGTTCGAGTTCGGTGCACAGGTCAAGCACACCGGCAAGCGTTTCGTGAACGACGAAAACCTGCCGCTTACCGACAACACCGGCGCCATCCTGTATCCGGCGGCAGTTAAGGGCTACACGCTCGTCGACCTCGACGTTCGTTGGACCTTCGCTGAAAATCCGTTCGGCAAGGACGTTGCTCTGCAGCTGAACGTCACCAACCTGTTCGACGAACTGTATGTCGGCGGTTTCGGTGGTTCGCTCAGCTCGGGTAGCTCGCCCTTCGTCCAGATCGGCCCGCCCCGTGCGGCCAGCCTTTCGCTGATCTTCGGCTACTAAGCTGAAACAGGTACCGGGCCATCGAGCCCGGATCTGAAAACCTCGGGGCGGCCTTCCTTCTGGATGGCCGCCCCTTTTCATTGGGCAGCCGTCAGGCTGCTTCGAGCAGTTCTTCGGCAAGTTTTCGGCGGGCCTCGGCGTCGTCGCCCGACCGCAAGGCCCGTTCGAACGCGGCTGCCCTCGAGCCGAGTTCCTGCTCCCCGAACATTCCCGCGGTTCCCGCCAGCTTGTGCACGATACGCGCCAGCCGTTCGATCGATGGGCCGTCCATCGGCCCGCCTCGGGCAGCAAACGTGACTGCTTCGATCGCTTCGCGGCGCCTCGCCTGCCACAGCTCTGTGACTCCGCGCGGCTGGGCCTGCGTGACATCCGTCACGACCTGTGGATGCGGCCCGGCTGTATCGGGCCAGTTGGGGGAAGGGAGCCACCGGGCGAGGGTGGAGGCCAGGTCCTCGAACACCAGCGGTTTTGCCAGATGCGCCTGCATTCCGGCATCGAAAGCGGCTTCGATATCCTCGGCATAGGCGTTGGCGGTCAGGGCGATGATCGGCAGCGCCGTTCCGTCGATGCCGTTTGCGCGGATGAGGCGGGTTGCGGCATAGCCATCGCACCCCGGCATCTGGATATCCATCAACACTATGTCGAAGGGGGCGGCGCTGCGATGCGCGGCCGATGCCGCCTCGACCGCCGCGATACCGTCGTGCGCCACTTCCACCGTCTGCCCCAATTGCTCCAGCATCGCGGTGACGAGGATGCGGTTTACATCGTGGTCTTCCGCCAGCAACACCCGGCAACCGGGAAGGGCAGCTAGCGATGGGGAAACGACCGCCCCTTCTGTCCTTGGCAGAGCATCGCATTCGGCGATGGGGATGCGAAGGGTGAAGCGCGATCCCACGCCCGGCATCGAATCGGCACCAAGCGATCCACCCAGCAATACGGCCAGCTGCCGCGAAATGCTGAGGCCCAGACCCGAGCCGCCGTAGCGCCGCGTCGTCTCTCCCTCGGCCTGCACGAACGGGCTGAATACGGCATCCAACCGGCTTTCCTCGATACCGATTCCGGTATCCTCTACCGCGATTGCCAGCTGCCCGTTTTCTTGCTGGATGCTGATTTCGACGCTGCCCTGTTCGGTGAACTTCAAGGCGTTGCCGATCAGGTTGAGCAGGATCTGGCGCAGCCGCAGGCAATCGCTGGCGATGCAGGCCGGAACATCGGCGCCGAACCGCACAGCCATCGCGATGTTCCTGGCGTTTGCGCCAGCCGCGTGCAGTTCGGCGCATTCTGCGGCCAGCTTTCGTATGTCCACCGGTTCACGGGTGATGGAAAGTTGACCCGACTCGATCTTCGAGATGTCGAGGATATCGTTCAGCAGCGCCATCATCGACCGGCCCGACCGCTCGATCAGCTCCGCATAACGGGCTGCTTCGCCTTTCAGGCCTTGCCGCAGCAGAAGATCGGCAAAGCCGAGCACCCCGTTCATCGGGGTGCGGATCTCATGGCTCATGTTGGCGAGGAACTGCGCTTTTGCCTGCGCGGCATTTTCAGCATGGCGCATTGCCCGTTTCAGACGCCGCTCCAGCGCCACTCTGGCGGTGACGTCGCGCGCGGACACCATGATCCCTTCGCGTTCGCCGGTGCGGGCGTCGAACACGGCGGCGCAGTCGGCCTCGATGTAAACCGGTTCGCCATCCGGCGAATCGATCAGGCGGCGATAGGTGAAACGCTCCTTTCTCGTCTCCCCGGTTACCAGGCGGCGTTCGGTTTCGCGCAAGTGTTCGGCGGTTTCAGGGTGGGACCGGTCGCTTGCACGATGCCCGACAAAGCTTTCGCGCGGTGCGCCGAGCACAGCCATCGTGGAAGGCGATGCGTATGTGCACAGGCCGGACGTATCGAAGCGCAGGATCGCGTCGGTGACATTTTCGGTCAGCAAGGCCAATTCGGCCTTCTGGGCCTTAACCTGACGGGTCATTCGTGCGCGCGTGGCGAGGATCGATGCGAACGGCAGGCCGACGAATATCGACGACGCGAGAAATGCCTCCAGCAACACCAATTGTACGTGGTGAGGCTGGGGCACAAGGTTGATCGGTCCCATGCCCATCTCGGTAAATGCGAGCGCGATGACGGCCACGGTTATGGTGGAAAAGGCGGTTCCAAGATTGCCCAGGCGGAAGGCATGAACGACGATGATCGGCGGGACGAGGAAGAGCAGCGGATAGGTCGTCTGCGCGAAGACGGCCACGGTTGCCGCGGTCCCGGCCACGGTCAGGACGACCCACTCTATCGCCTCCGAGCGGTTCGGTACCCGGCGGGCGCGCAGCGCGTCGATCACGATCATGGTGCTTGGCGCTATGATGAGAATGCTCAACGCATCGGCAATCACCCACTTGGTGAAACTGGTCAGCCAGTCCCCTGCGTGAAGGGAAAGCGCACTGGCCGCGATGGCACCCGACAGGATGGGTGCGCACAGCGCTGCGGCGAAGGTGAATTTACCGAGGTCGGTGATGTCTTCCATGCGCGGCTGGCGATGCGCCAACCATCGCGTCAAACGCACCGCCACCGCGATTTCCGCAAGATTTGCGACAGACAGTGTGACCGCGTTCAGCACCGGGTCGCCGGCTTCCAGATTGGCAGCAAGATTGCCAAGTGCCATCGATGCGAGGATCAACTTCTCCCGCGGCACGTCGCACCGCAACAGGATTGCGATGGCGATGGCATTGGGCAGCCAGAGTGCGGCGATGCGCTCTCCGTTGCGGGTGAAGTCGATGCAGATCGACGCGCAAAGACCGAACATGGCACCTGCGATCAGACACAGCACCAATGTCTGGAACGCGGCACCGGCTGGACCTTGACCAGGTGGGTTTGCGATTTCCGGGTTTGTTGCAGGCAGGCTCAAATGACGGCACTCCAGTATGGTCCGCACCACCATTTCGGGCAGGCGCGGAACGCAGAGGGCCTGTTCGCCGTTACTGCTGCATGGTGGACGAGGCGACGCGCTACACAGCAATCCGAAAACGACCCAACCCGTGGGTTATCGCGCTCATCGTTTTGATCCACTTGGGCCTGTTTTACGTACTTGTGCGTAGCTTCGCCCCCGGCGCGGTTGCGACGGTTGAACGCACCGTGGTGTCCGCCTTCACCGTAACGGTTACCGCGCCCGAAGAACCCGAACCCGAAGCGCCAGAACCCGAAGGCGAGCAGGGCGATCCGGGGCGCGACGCGGTCCCCAAACCGGTGACCGCTCCACCGCCCAAGATCCCCGTTCGCAAGGACCCTCCGGCTCCGCGTGCCGCATCGACCGGTGCGGCCAGCACCGCCGGTGCAACCGACGCGGGCGACGGCACCGGGCGATCCGGATCGGGCGTTGGTACGGGCAGCGGCGATGGCGGTTCGGGTCGCGGCGGGGGCGCCGTGACGAAGCCCGAAATTGTTTCGGGAACGCTCAATTCCGCTCGTGATTTTCCGGTGCCCCTGGGCGGACGGGAAGCGCGGATCGGCACCTCGGTCATTGTGAAGGTGACGGTGCAGACCAACGGCCGTGCGACCGATTGCTCAGTCTATCGCGCCAGCCCGTTTCCGGAAACGGACAGCGCGACATGCCGACTGGTCACCGAACGCCTGCGGTTCCGGCCAGCCACCAACGCCGCCGGCGAACCGGTTGCCGCGCCGTTTTATTACCAGCAGCGCTTCTTCAACTGACAACTACTCTGACGAGAGCGCCTACGCGTCGTCCATGTCGCTTGCGATAACCGTAGCGAGGTCGGCGCGGCCATAAGGCTTGGACAGCAATCCGCGAGCGCCGATTTCGTCCAGACGGTCTCTCATTTCGCCGTAGCCGGTGGCAAGCCAGAACGGGATGCCACGCGAAACGAGGTCCTTTGCTACCCGTTCGCTGTTTTCATCGCCCAGATTGTAATCGAGGATGGCAAGATCGGGCGTCTGTTTCTTCAAGAAGTCCAGCGCACCGGGCACCGTGCTTTCGATAAAGACATTGGCAACGCCCAAACCGCGCAGGCAATCTTCGGTGTCCAAAGCGATAATCATGCTGTCTTCGACGAGCAGTACGGTCTCGGGCACGGGCCCTCCTTGCGATGCGTCACCCTTGTCCGGTCCCGGCTTGCGCGTCTGCGGACGAATGGTGCTCCAGTCGACGAAGCGGGACGGGACCAGGAACTGGGCCTCGACGCCTTCCGGCGGGTACTCGATCTTGACGGTGCCGCCCAGTTCGAACGGGATGGAACGCTCGATTATGGTGCTTCCGAATCCCCGCCGCTGCGGTGGGCTGACCGGAGGGCCACCCGATTCGCGCCAGTCGATGAGCAGGTCGCCGTCGCTCTCGCGTGACATCGTGATCGACAGGAAGCCCTTGCGATCGCTGAGCGAGCCGTACTTGGCCGAATTGGTGATCATCTCGTGCAGGACGAGCGCGAGCACCGTGTAGGCTTCGGGTGCGATCATCGCTTCGGGACCGGTCAGTTCGAGCCGGTCGGTCTTGCCCGCCAGAAACGCCTCTGCCTCTGTGTCGATCAGTTCCGACAGCGAAGCGGACGACCAATTGCCCTTCGTGATGTTATCGTGAGCCATCGCCAGCGAGCCGATGCGGCCCCCGATGATGTCTACGAACCCCTCGATATCGGTGGCCTCGCCTTTCGATTGCCCGATCAGGCCGCGGATCAGGTTGAGGATATTGCGGACCCGGTGGTTGAGCTCCGCGATCAGCAATTCCTGCTGTTCCTGTGCCCTGGCGCGTTCGTTCACCGCATCGTCGGTCAACCGCAGGATGACCTCGAGCAACGTGACCCGAAGCCGTTCGGCCATCTGGCGGTCCGTAGGCGACCAAGCTTCTGCGCGGCCTTCGACAGTTTCCTGCCACGCCGCAAAGCTCTTGCGAGGGCTGAGGCGGATCCCGTTCTCGCCGTGTTCGGCCGGCTTTTCCGGATTGCCCGCCCAGGTCACCGTCTGGGACAGGGGCTTGCGCCACAGGACCAGGTAATCGCGCGGCGTGCGCGAAATGGGAATGACCACGGCGCCGGTGACCGTCCCGGCGAAGGCCTGGGCCTTCGGCAGGTGGTCCGCCAGCGCGTCGCTGACCAGCACGCGGCTTGTTGCCGCCGAATTGAGTGCAGGGACGATGGCCCGGAATTCGTCTTCCTCGGGCGCGGCTCCGAACCGGTCATAAACGTCGTCGACGAACACCGAAGCGCCGTCATGGTCGATGATTGCCTGAATGACGGGATCGATCGTTGGCAAGCTTTCAGCCATCGATGCGGCGTCGACAATGTCGCGCATCAACAGGTCATGCACTTCTTCGGCCTTGCTTTGCATGGCCGCCCGTTCGCGTGCCAGCGTGCGTTCGAGGACCAGCGAGAAAAGCTCGGAGAACAGCTCCGCCGCGGCGCGCTGCGAAGGCGGCACCAGCTTGGCAGAATAGTGGTGGCAGGCAAAAAGGCCCCACAGCTTGCCTTCGACCACGATGGAGATCGACAGGGATGCGCCGACACCCATGTTACGCAGATATTCTATATGGATGGGCGATACCGCGCGCAGCGTGCTCATGCTGAGATCGAGCGGGGTGCCATCGACCGACAGTGCCGGTTCGATCGCCACGGGATCGCTGCTGACGTCGGCGATCAGGCGAAAGCGGTTCCGGACATAGAGGGCGCGGGCCTGTTTCGGAATGTCGGTGGCCGGGTACCGCAGGCCGAGAAACGGCTCGACAGCGTCGGATCGCGATTCGGCGATCACCTCGCCCGACGAATCCGCACCGAAACGATAGACCATGACCCGGTCCATGCCGAGATTGGCGCGAAGCTGGCGTGCCGCTTCGTCGGCCATGGCGATGACATCGCTGCGCATTTCCAGTTGCGCCATGATGGGCCGCAACCGCGCCATCTGCCGCTCGATGTCGCTTGGGACATGGGCCTCGATCTCGATGACCGTGTGGTTACCCGAACGGTGAACGGTGCAATCGAACAGCGCCCCTTCGCCGGTCAGGTCGAGCCCGAATGTTCGCTCCACGTGATCGGGTAGCTGCAGGTTTGCAGCCAGGCTGCGCAACTGCGCCAGCGCATCGGGCGAAACGATGCTGGCTAACCGCTCGCCCACCTCGACGGGATTGGCGCGGCCCAGCAGCGCGGCGAAATTGGTCGAACAGTGCGCAATGATCCAATCCGAATTCAGCGCGACAAGTGCGCCGAACGGCTGAATCGTGCCCAGCTGGTGAATGGGCTCGCGGTCACAATTGGTGAGATCCACCGTTTCTGCGGCGGTGTTCATGCGGCGATCTGCATTTCTTCGCGACGTGCAAGTCCCAGGAACCGGTCGAACGTGCGCATCGCACCGCGCAAGGCGTTGTGTGCCGTCGTTTCGTCGGTGGGGGTTTCCAGCACAGGGCGCAGGCGCGACCAGGCAGCGGGCATGGCCGGATCGCACAGGAACCGGTTGGCTTGATCCAGACCGCGCTTGCGCCGTTGCATCAGGATTGCACGGTTGCCCATCGATGATCCCGCCAGCGTCCAGCAAATGCCCAGGGCTTCGCGCATATCGTCGGGTTCGAAACCGTCGAGATCAGTCGGCACGTCAATTCCAAGTTCGGCCAGATCGCGGGCGATCAAGGGGGTCTGCCGCGGCACGGTCACTTCCGATGCGCTGCGTTCGAGCCACGCCTCGATCGGGACGCGTGCACGATACTGAATGGACAGGAATTCGGCGTAACCGTCGCCAAGCGCCATTGGCCCCATCAGGAGGTCAAGCGCGTTATGCGTAGCGCGCGTGGCGCATTTAAGGTGTTCCCGTATCGTCTGCGACCCATCCATCCGTGTCTCCGCCTTCTGCGCAAGGCAAGTGCAGACGCGATTTCGATCCCGATCGAGCGCAGGCTACACCAATTCTAGAAAGTAATTCGAGAAAGGCCAATTAGTTCCACATAACGGCCATTTCCAGACCGGATTTTTCAGCCGCCCGATTTGTCCGCAAGCATTTTTTGTCCCTGGCTGCGGATTGCGCCGGCAATCATCGGTTCGACAAAAGAAAGGGCTGCGGGCAGATTTACTTCGAAGACAACTTGCCCTTCTTCGATCAGAACACGGCCGTCGATCGATTGGCCCATGGTTCCCACGGTCAACGTCATGGTGTCTTCGTTCGGCCACCCCGTGGCCACATCGGCGACGCCGCCGGGCACGAAATTGGCGATTTCACCGCTCCGCGAATGCAGGCGCCGGCGGACCTCTGCCTTGTCGAGTTCGTGCTTGATCGGAACGCGCATCAGGTCTTGTGCTCCAGTTGAGGGCTGGTTTCGATACCTTCCCCGAACTTGTAATCGAGGTAGCGGTGCTTGATCGCCAGATCGTCGAGCGACCCTTCGGCAAGCTGCCGGGTGATGGAATCGATTTCGCCGCTGATCTTCGAAAGGCTGTCGGTCAGCTGTTCGTCCGGCGTGATGCCCGCGCGCTTTTCGGTGCGAAGGTGGGCCGGAATCTTGCGATAGCTGTCGACCATTTCAGGCAATTGTTCGCCGACCAGGCTGCGGATTTCGCGCGCCTTCGGGTGGTTCTGGTCGAGGCCTTCGAGCTGGTATCCTAGCCCGTCAAGCTGGACCCCGATCGTATCCACCAGACCCACGGCGGGGGCGGGCAGGGCGGGGCGCTGGGCCTCGAGCCACAGTTCGGTGCGGCTGACCATTTGCTGGACGTTGCCCTTGTTGATGTCCGCCCGCCTGGGTGTCTTCATCTTCGGGAAATTGCCGAACACGGCCACCGCAACGACGCTTGCAACCACAAGCGCCATCACCCCGGCGAAACCGATCCCGTCAAGGATCAGCCCGAGCGCGCCCATGCCAACCCAGATCGCAAACAGCGCGATGGCGATATTGCGCAGCCTCTTGCCGAAATGCTGCCGTTTGGCGCGGGCCGATCCTTCTCCGATGGACGGTGCGCGCCGATGGCGCCCACCGTCACGGTTGTCGCGAACGAGCGCCTTGCCGTCGGACAAGATCCGGTCACTGTCGCGGGTAAGGTCGCTCATGCTACTCGACCGAAAGCAGGGCGCTTTCGCTGACCTGCTTCTGCGCCTGCGCCTGGCCTTCGGCGCGGGCGATGTATCCCTTCGATTTCTCGACCTCGTCGGTAAGCAGATTGACCGTCTGCTTCATGCTGTCGAGCGCGCGAAGCTTGAAGGAATCCACTTCGTCCATCGTGTCGTAGATGTTCTGGAACGCACGTTGCAGGGTTTCCAGCGGGATGGTGCTGGAGGCGGCCTGTTCGTGGATCTTGCCGGTCTGTTCGCGCAGCATGGTGCTGGTCGAATCGATGATGCCGGCGGTGGTTTCGTTGAGCGCGGTGATCTGCCCCAGCACCAGGCGCTGGTTGGTCATCGCTTCGGCCACCGTCACCGCAGTCCGCAGCGCGCCCACCGTGGTGGTGCTGGCGCGGTCGACGCCTTTCACCAGCTCCACGTTGTTCTTCTTGACCAGATCGAGCGCGAGGTAGCCCTGAACGCTGACCGCCATCTGCGTCAGCAGGTCCTGCGTGCGCTGGCGGACATAGAACAGCGCGGTTTCGCGAACCGCCTTGGCCTTGGCCGGATCGGTCGCGTCGAGTTCAGCGGCCTTTTCTTCAAGCTTTTCGTCCAGCGTGCGCGAAATATGGATCATCTGCTCCAGATTGCCCATCGCCTCCCACAGCTTCTGGCGCTCCACGTCGATCGCGGCGTTGTCCATGATCAGTTCGTCCTTGCCGCTGGCAAGGTTGGTCAGGATGCCCTGGATATGGCCTTGCGCGCTCTGATAGCTGCGGAAGTAATTGGTCAGCTTGTTGCCGAACGGAATGATGCCCAGGATCTTGCGGGCGCCGGACAATTTGCCGCGCTTGCCCGGGTCCAGTTCTTCGACCACGCGCCGCAATTCGGCCAGATCGGCGCCCACGCCCTGATCCTTGTCCATTGCCCGGATCGGTCGGTCGAGGAAGCGATTGGACATGCCCGCCGCCGCCAGGATTTCCTTGCGACCCATGTTGGTCAGCTGGTCGACCTTCTTGCCGAATTCAGGAGAATTGGCATCGATCGAGATGAGATCGGCAACGAAGCCGTCCACCTTGGTTTCCAGCTTGCTCTTCACGTCTTCCGACACGGGCACCAGCCCGACGGCCTGTTCGGGCGCAACCTGCGGCACCGGATCGGGCGGCGTCAGGTCGAATGCGGTCGCGGTGGCGGTGGCGGTTTGCTTCGTGGTGTCGCTCATGGTGGCGCGGGTCTCCCCTTATAGCGGGCGCAATTGTCTCTACCGCCTGTATTAAGGGCCTAAGACACGATGTTCAAGGCGGCACGCATCTTCTGCGCTCTACACGCCCCTGCGGGCAAGCCTTTTCAAGCACTCAGCCGCCCGAAAGCGCCCTGCGCGAATCTCAGGCTGCGAGGTCGATCGGTTGTATTTCGCCTGCCAGATAAAGGCGTTTTGCCTTTGCCCGGCTGAGCTTGCCCGAACTGGTGCGCGGCAACGTGCGCGGCGGAACGAGTTCGACGACACAGCTCATGCCGGTGACGCCGCGGACCTTGTCGGCAATCTGGTCACGCAGCTTGATGCGTTCTTCCGGGTCGGACACGCGGCAATGGACCAGCACGGCGGGGGCTTCTTCGCCGTTTTCGGTTTCGACCGAGAAGGCGGCAATGTCGCCATGGTTGAAACCGGGCAACTGTTCGACCGCCCATTCGATATCCTGCGGCCAGTGGTTCTTGCCGTTGATGATGATCATGTCCTTCGCCCGGCCGACGATGAACAGGTATCCGTTGGCCATGTAGCCCATGTCACCAGTGTCTAGCCAACCGTCGACGAGGCATTCGGTCGTCGCTTCCTCGTTGCGGAAATAGGAGTGCATCACGCTGGTGCCGCGGCACCAGACCTTGCCGATCTGGTGATCGCCGCGGAGCGCCGAATTTTCTCCGCGAATCTCGACTTCCATGCCCGGGATCGGTTTTCCGCAATTGACGATGGCGCGGTATCGGGCTGGCTTCGACAGGTCGCGCGGGCGGCCCGAAAGCTGTTCTTCCTCGACCAGTTCGACCCGAATGCCTTCGCGTGGCGGCATGACGGTGACCGCCAGCGTCGCTTCGGCGAGGCCGTAGCTGGGGGTGAAGGCGTTGGCCTTGAACCCGGCTTCGGCAAAGGCGTTGACGAAGCTTTGCATCACGTCGGGACGGATCATGTCCGCGCCATTGCCGGCCGTGCGCCAGCGCGACAGGTCGAAACGGTCCCCGACATGGCTCTGGCTGGAGATGCGGCGGGCGCAGATATCGTAGCCGAAGGTGGGCGAATAGGAGAGCGTGGTCCCGCCGTTGCGGCTGATGAGGTCAAGCCATGCGAGCGGGCGACGCGCAAAATGTTCGGTCTTCAGGTAATCGATCGAAACCTGGTTGGAAATCACCGAGAGAAAGCAGCCGACCAGGCCCATGTCATGGTACCACGGCAGCCAGCTGACCACGCGGTCGTTGGTGCCGATATCCATCGATTCGGCATGGCCCTTGAGATTGTGGAGCAAGGCTTCGTGGGTCACGGCGACCCCGGTGGGGAAACGCGTCGAGCCGCTGGAGTACTGGAGGTAGCAGATGTCTTCGGGGCGCGCTTCGGGAAGGTCGCATTCCGGGTCGGGACGCAGGGCGAAATCTTCCCAGCTTTGCCCTTCGCAGCCCTGCCGCTGTGCCGCAGCTGCGGCCATTTCGCCGATTTCGTCCGGATAGATCAGAATTCGCGGGTCGCTGCTTTCGAGCTGGACCGAAAGCTGTTCGATATAGCCTTCCTTGCCGCCGAAGCCCGTGGGCAGCGGCAGCGGGACGGGCCACGCGCCGGCGAAGACGCAGCCGCAGAACAGCGCTGCAAATTCGGGGCTGGTTTCGGCCACCAGGGCAACGCGGTCGTCCTTGCCGATGCCGGATGCCACAAGCTGGCGCGCAACCTTCAACGCATCGTCGCGCATGTCCGCGAAGGGATAAACCCGCTCCAGCGTGGCGCGCATATCGTGAAAATTGAGCCCCTTTGCACTTCGGGCGGCGTAATCGACCGCCTCGGTGAAGGTCGCAAAGTCGGAACGGCGACGTGGCAGGTCGCAATCGTTCGGCGTCGGCGTGATAACGGCGTCGGTCATAATTTTGTAGCGATACCCGTCGATTGTGTGGGCCTGTCGGCCACCGTTATGGTCCCAATGGCGCTTGCCTGCGTGCAAGAGCCCGCGCAGTCTTTCCCATTCGAAGCGTTGTGTGGCAAGATTATGGCCGATGGATCAGGACGGTGCAACATCGCGGCGCGCTCGTCGCACGCCAAAACCGCTCGACCGGACACGGTTGGAGGAACTGGCGCTTGCCTATGTGGCGCGATTCGCGACCAGCGCTGGCAAGCTGGAAGCCTATCTGCGCCGCAAGTTGCGGGAACGTGGATGGGACGGCGATGACCAACCGGACCTGCCTGCTCTCGTCGAACGGTTCGTGGAACGTAAGTACGTCGATGACGCCGTTTACGGCAAGGCCAAGGCCCAGGGCCTGCTTGCGCGGGGATACGGGGCGCGGCGAATCGACCAGGCGTTGCGTGCCGCGGACATCGCCGAGGATTTGCGCGCCGACCTGGGCCCCGACGAGACGCAGCGGCGCGATGCCGCAGTCGCCTTTGCCCGCAGGCGCCGGTTCGGGCCGTTCGATCCGCACCCTTCGCGCGATCCGCAAGAACTGACGGCCAAGCGCGAAAAGCGGCTTGCCGCGATGGTACGCGCGGGCCATGACTTCGACGCAGCGCGCCGTGTAACGGATGCCGCCACGATCGAGGAGCTCGAGCAATGGGTCGCCGAAGCACAAGACGAATATACCTGAACCGCGCCATCGCTTTCGCTTGTGCAGGCGTGTTGGCCGCGTGTTCGCCGCAGACGTCGGCGGAAACGACACCGTCCAACGAACCGGCGCAAAGCGCCAGCCATCCGGTCTCCGGGCTGCGGGTGGTGCCGCTCACGGTGACGGGCGCTGCAGGCACGCACAGCTTCGATGTCGAGGTGGCCGACACCGATCAGGCCCAGCAGCAAGGCCTCATGTTCCGGACCGAACTGCCCGACAATGAAGGCATGATCTTCCCTTACGAAGGGATCACGGCCCAAAGTTTCTGGATGAAGAACACCCCCTTGCCGCTCGACATCATATTTGTCGGACCCAACGGGACGATCAGCAACATAGCCGCGATGACGACGCCCTATTCGCTCGACCCGGTCTATTCCATCGGGCCGGTCCTGGCGGTTCTGGAACTTCGCGGCGGACTGGCCGCAGAACTGGGGATCGTTCCCGGCGACAAGGTGGAATGGTAGTGGCGAATTCCCGCATCGCGGCGCTTGGCCCGCGGGCGGGAATCGGCTAACCGCGCTGCCCATGAGTATCCTCGGCAAGATCTTCACCTGGTGGGACGGCGCTACTATTGGCACGCTCCTGTGGTCCTCGCGCAATGGCGAACGCATCGGCACCGATGCGCAAGGCAACGCATACTTCCGCTCGAAGAAGCGCGGCGCTGGCCAGCGTGAACGGCGCTGGGTAATCTACAACGGTGCAAACGATTCCAGCCGGGTTCCGGCCGAATGGCACGGCTGGCTGCACGGATCTTTCGACGACGTGCCCGAAAGCCACCTTCCGCCCCCGCGCATTTGGGAAGCCGATTATACGCCCAATGCCACCGGAACCGTGTCGGCCTACCGTCCGGCGGGCGCGCTGGAAAGCGGCGGCAAGCGGGCCCGTGCTACCGGCGATTACGAAGCATGGTCGCCGGACGCGTGAGCGTGAGGCGGGCGCTGGCCCTCGTTTGCGGCGTTGCGCTGCTCGGCGCGTGCGGGGATGACGGCCCGCAGGAGCCGGCTGCCGTCGAAACCGAAATTCCCGACGAATTGAAACAGGATGCCCTGGTTCCGCCGGTATCCGCCGAAGCCGGGCTGGGCACGCCGATGGAAGATCGGGTGGCAACGCTCGGCCTGTTGAACAAACGCAACAACGTCAGCCAGACCCTGGAAATGAAACCGGGCGAACAACGCCGCATAGGCGATGTGATTGTCCGCCTGCAGGCGTGCGAGCGGACCGCGCCGTGGGAAATGCCGAAGGAAACCGGCGCCTTTGTCCAGGTGCTGGTCAGCGATCGTGGCAGTAACGATCAGTTTCGCCGCGTCTTTTCAGGCTGGCTGTTCAAGAATTCGCCCAGCCTCAACGTGGTCGAACACCCGGTCTACGATGTCTGGGTCAAGGATTGCACGATGAGCTTTCCCGGCGAAGGCGAATCGGAATAACGCGCAATTGATGCCGGGATGGTCATGGTTGGCCGGCCCGCCGCCGATTTGAGCAGGCCCAGATATTGCGCTTGCGGGATCGCCACGGCGCCAAGGCTGGCGAGATGTTCGGTCATGAACTGACAGTCGAGCAGCTTGTAACCGGCATCGCGCATCGCCGCGATCAGCCACGCTAGCGCCACCTTGCTGGCGTTGTCGGCACGGCTGAACATGCTTTCCCCGCAGAACACCCGGTCGAACGCGACGCCATACAGCCCGCCGACCAGTTCCTGCCCCTGCCAGCATTCGATCGAATGGGCGTGACCGGCCTGGTGCAGCGCGTTGTAGCTGTCTTCGATCCGGTGGCTGATCCAGCTTTCGGCGTGCTCTTCGCGTGGTTCGGCGCAGGTGGCGATTACGGCAGCGAAATTCCGGTCGCAGGTCACGCGGAAGCGATCCTGCCGCAAGGCCTTCTTCAAGCTCTGTGATACGCGAAAGCCATCGAGCGGGAAGACCGCGCGTTCACGCGGTTCGACCCAGTACACTTCCTCGTCGCTGCGATGGTCCGCCATCGGGAACACACCGGCCCGATAGGCGCGCAGGAGCAATTGGGGCGGTATGGCGTGGGAAACGGGCGCATGCATGGCTGCTATCCTAACACTTCACCTTCGTGCGCGATATCCGCCTTGCCATTCGTCTGCGCCCATACTAATGCGCGCCCTCGCTGCAGGGGTGTAGCTCAGCTGGTAGAGCATCGGTCTCCAAAACCGAGGGCCACGGGTTCGAATCCTGTCACCCCTGCCATTTCTTCCAGCGCCGGTTTTTCGCGACCCCAAGAAATTGGGGCGCCCGGCCTTGGCCGGACGCCCCTGAAACGTGGCCTAAGCCGGTTTAGAAGATGAAGTCGCTCGATTGCAGGAAGTTGACGTCCTCGAGCCGCAGCACCAGGTCCGCATTGCCATCGCCATTGGTGTCCATCTGCAGCAATGAGCCATAGGCCGTTGCACTGTACCGCATCTGGCCTGCAACGCCGGTAAAGGCGTTCGTGCCGATAAAGGTGAAGGCCTGGTCGCCCGCCATGTCGGTGCGGGCATCGATGCCCGACAAATCGATACGGTCGCCCTCGACGCGGTAGAAATCCAGGATTGCATCGGTCGCATCTTCGGTCGACCCGAGATCGCCGTTGCCGAAGACGAACCGGTCGGCGCCGTAGTTGCCGAAAAGCAGATCGTTGCCCCCTCGACCGATGATGATGTCGTCCCCGCCGTTGCCCTGGATGTAATTGTCGAGCGCGTTGCCGGTCAGCCTCTGGCCGCTTTGGCCGGTGCCGATCAGATACTCGAAATTATCCAGCAAGGTGTAGTCGGTTCCCACCAGGACCGCATCCGTGCCCTGGTTGGCATATTCGATGATCTGATCGCCCATGTCGTCCAGAATGTAGACATCGTTGCCCTGGCCGCCGATCAGGATATCGGTTCCGGCACCGCCACGCAGCGTGTCGTTGCCGCCCCCGCCGTTCAACGTGTCGTTGCCGGAATCCCCGAAGAGTTCGTCGCTTCCGGCGCCGCCATACAGCGTGTCGTTGCCCCAGCCGCCATCGAGGGTGTCGTCACCCGAGCTGGCGTAGATGATGTCATCCCCGTCGCCGGCAAAAAGGACATCGTGCCCGCCATTGCCGCGCAGCTGATCATCGCCGTCGCCGCCATAGATCTGGTCATCCCCGGCCGCACCGGTCAGGCGATCGTTGCCGTATCCCCCTTCTATATAGCCGCCGAACGCACCGCGCAGGGTCAGGACGTTGTCCAGATCGTTTCCGCCGAGCGTGATCGGGCCGTTGTCGGTGATCCCGATCGCATTCTCGATATACTCACCGAGGTAATAGCTGACCGTCGTCTGGACGGTGTCGATACCGCCACCCTCATACTCGATGACGTAATCCAGATATTCGTCGATGAAATAGCGGTCATTGCCCGCGCCGCCGATCAGGGTATCGAAACCGGTCCCGCCATAAAGGCGGTCGTTACCGTCGCCGCCTTCGAGCAAATCGTTGCCGGCCCCGCCGCTCAGGAAGTCATTGCCGGCATTACCGATCAGCACATCGTCACCCGAATAGCTGGTGAGACGGTCGGCAAAGGCACCTCCGACCATGCGATTGTCGAGGCCATTGCCATAAAAGAAGTGCGAATTGTCGCGTTCGCCGATGATGTTTTCGAAGTTCGCGGCCAGCGTGAAATTGGCAAGCACGGTCCGGATCGTGTCTGTGCCCGAATTGGCATTTTCAACCACGACATCGCCGCTGCTGTCGATCACGTAGGTGTCGTTTCCGGCACCGCCGTTCATGTAATCGACCCCCTCACCGCCATCGAGCAAATCGTTGCCGTCGCCGCCGTAAAGGGAATCGCGATTGCGTCCGCCATAGAGGCTGTCGTTGCCGTCACGGCCATACAGGAGATCGTCCCCGCCATTGCCGTAGATGCGGTCGTTCCCGCCGCGGCCATTCACGGTGTCGTTGTAATTTGTGCCCCATATCCAGTTGGCGCTGTTGTTGCCCGTGATGTCGACGGCGGCATCGATACGGATGTCCAGATTTTCGACGTTGTCGGGCATCGTATAGGTGGAAAGGTTGGACAGCCGGATCGTGTCCATCCCTTGGCCGTAGCGTTCGACCACGACATCCCCGGCGTTGTCGACATAATAGTAATCGTCGCCCCGAAGCCCTTCCATCAGGTCCGCGCCGGTCGTGCCGGTGAAGGTTTCGTTGCGGCCGGACACGTTGATCAGCGTTACGCGGCCAATGTTGGTGTCCGTGATGGAGATAATCCCTCCGTCCGGAGAAATCTGGACCTGATCACCGAAACCGATGGTGTTGTCGAAGCTCGAGGCGGGAATATCGAACCGCTCGATCACGCTCCAGTCGGATACGCTGTACTGAACCAGTTGCCCCAGGTCGGGGTGGAGGACGTACAGCGATTCGCCATCGGCGCTGAAGACCAGTCCTTCGATGGTTGCATTCAGCCAGACGTTCTGGATTGCGACAAGATTGGTGTCGTAGACATTGATCGACCCGTAATAGCCGAACTGGACCACGAGGCCGGCCGTCTCGCTGATCGCCTGTGCCCCCCAGTTGAAGCCGGAATTGACGTTGCTCTGGTAGTTGTCGCCGGTGGCGGTCACGGTGTTGGTGCGGTCATCGAAAATGGCCAGAGGGCCGTTCGAGACACCGGGTTCGGCAATCAGCGTCAGGTGGCCGTCTTCGACCAGAACGCTGCTGCCCGAGGAATAATCGGCGAGGTCGATGGGGCTGAGGGTGCCTGCGCCCAGATCGATGACATAGCCCTGCGGACCGGTAACGATCGCAGTGTCGGCGTCGACCACTTCGATATCATAGAATTCGGTGTCGGCACGAATGTTCGACCGGGCGCCGGTCGCGGTATCGATGACCTTGATCAGACCAGCGCTTACACCGTCGCCGCCCTGGATCACGACGTAGAGCGTGCTGCCGTCTTCGGACAGGCTGATGCCGCCCGGCGTTCCGCCCGCATTCCAGTTGTTGACCACCGATCCGGTTGCGGTGTCATAGACGACGATGCGGCCGTCACTGGTGGCAACGTAGAACAGGGAGCCATCGGGGCTGAACTGCGTGCTTACGGCGCCCGACTGGCGAATAGTGCTCTGCGTATAACTGTCGTTGCCTATGTAACTTGGCATTGTCTTGCGCTCCCACAGCGGCACCCAATGCTCGACAAGGAGAGAGCGGCCGCGACCCTAAAATGAAACGGCCCTCTGCAGGCCCGCTGAGCCAATAAATAGCCGACCTGCAAGTATTGGCAAGATTTTGTATTTCGGTTCGAAATTTTTTCCGCAGTATTGGCGCGGGTCGACATCGCCCCATCGCGCAGCGCGGGCAAGCGCCCGCTTGTGCAGCCGTGTGCGGCGCACTATCGCGCTACGCATGACAGAAGATGAAAAGCGAAATAGCGATCTCGGGGATCGCAAGTTCTATCCCGCCGACCAAGAGGCCAAGTTCGAGAAAGAACAGACGCACCACACCCCCCAGACGTCGCACCCGGCTTACAAGCTGGCGTTTCAGGACCGCGATTTTCTGCTGCGGCAGGAACTGCGTCCGGTGCGTTTCCAGCTCGAATTGCTGAAACCCGAAATGCTCCTCGACGAAGCGGGCGTCGGTTCCACGCTGGTAATGTACGGGTCTGCCCGAATCCCTTCGCCCGAAGCGGCCAAGGCCGCGCTCGAGCAGGCAAAGGACCTGCCCGAGGACGAGCGCCGCGTGGTCGAGCGGCTGGTCGCCAAGAGCAAGTATTACACCGAGGCCTACAAGCTGGCCAAGCTGGCCAGCGACAAGTCGATCATCGAGGATGGCAAGCGCCAGTTCGTGGTGTGTTCGGGCGGCGGGCCGTCGATCATGGAAGCGGCCAACAAGGGCGCGAGCGACGCTGGCGCCGAATCGATCGGTCTCAACATCGTTCTTCCGCACGAGCAGGCCCCCAACACCTACGTCACGCCCTATCTCAGTTTCCAGTTCCACTACTTCGCGCTCAGGAAAATGCACTTCCTGTTGCGCGCCAAGGCCGTGGCCGTGTTCCCGGGCGGGTTCGGCACTTTCGACGAATTCTTCGAGCTGCTGACGCTGATCCAGACAGGCAAGATGAAGCCGATGCCGATCTTGCTGTTCGGCAAGGAATTCTGGAACCGCGTGATCGACTGGGACGCATTTGCGGAAGAAGGGACGATTTCGAAGAAGGACCTGGATCTGATCCACTGGTGCGAAACCGCGGAAGAAGCCTGGGCCTATCTGTGCGAGTTCTACGACCTGAACTGTTAATCCAGTGTCCGCACCGCCTGGTGTCCAAGGGGGCCGTTGCCTTCGCCGAAACCGGGCGCATTTTCGATCGCCGCATAGGTAAACGCACGCGCCACGCGCACGGCGTGGGTCAATGGTTGTCCGTGACCCAGCAATGTCGCCAGCGCGGCGGACAGTGTGCACCCGGTGCCATGCGTGTGCCGGGTGTCGATCCGGGCGTGGCCGAAACTGGCCAGCTTCCCCTTCGGCGATACGATCCGGTCGATGGCCTCGGCGCCTTCGCCGTGCCCGCCCTTGGCCAGCACGATGGTATCCTGCGCCTCGGCCAGTTGCTGCGCGGCTTCGAACACGTCGTCGTCCGCGATAGCTGCACGACCGGTCAGCGCGGCAAGTTCGGGCAGATTGGGTGTCACGATGGTCGCGATCTGCATCAGCGGGCCGAAGGATGCGATGGTCGCTTCATCGACGAGGTCGGAACCGCTGGTCGCAACCATGACGGGGTCGAACACGATTGCACCGGCGAAACTGTCGAGCCGTTCGGCCAGCAGCATGGCGATTTCGGGTGAGCCCAGCATGCCGATCTTGATGGCGTCGGCCCCGATGTCGTCCAGGCAACTGTCGACCTGGTCCATTACCAGTTCGGGATGCATGACTTCGATCCCTTGCACGCCGCGGGTGTTCTGCGCCGTGACAGCTGTGATTGCCGTCATCGCATAGCCGCCCAGCATCGTGATGGTCTTGATATCGGCCTGAATGCCGGCGCCGCCCGAACTGTCGGACCCGGCGATGGATAGAATGCGGGGCGGGGGCGTGGTCATCCCTTGAATTTCCGTTCGGCGCTGGGCGGATATTCAGCGTGCAATTTGGCTGCGCGGGTGGGGCGATCCATCAGTTCGCCTCCGCAATTGGGGCAGACGTCGTCGAGCGTGTCGGCGCAGCCGGCGCAGAACGTGCATTCGAAGCTGCAGATGAAAGCGCCGGGTGCCTCTGCCGGAAGATCAGTGCCGCATTTTTCGCAGTCGGGCCGCATTTCCAGCATCACACCGCACCCCTTACTGCATCGCAAATCCGGTCGACCACCGCCACGACCTGGGCGGCATCGTCCCCTTCGGCCATGACCCGAATCAACGGTTCGGTGCCCGAAGGCCGGATGACAAGACGCCCTTTGCCTTCCAGTTCCGCTTCGGCATCCGCGATCGCCTGCATCACCGTCCTGTTTTCGAGCGGCCGACCTTTCGAATAGCGCACGTTCTTGAGCAATTGGGGCACGGGATCGAAAGCGTGCAGCAGTTCGCTTGCCGGACGTTGCGAACGCACCAGACTGGCCAGAATGCGCAGCGCGGCCACCGTCCCGTCGCCCGTGGTTCCGTGATCGAGGAGGATCATGTGGCCCGACTGTTCGCCGCCAACATTGAACCCGCCTTCCTTCATGCGCTCCAGCACGTAGCGATCGCCGACCTTCGTACGCTCGAGCGTCAGGCCGATACCCTGCAGGTAGCGTTCCAGGCCAAGATTGCTCATCACCGTGGCAACCACACCGCCACCGCGCAACGACCCGCGTTCCTGCATGCGGCTGGCGATGACCGCCATGATCTGGTCGCCATCGATGGTGTTGCCCTTCTCGTCGATAACGATCAGCCGGTCGGCATCACCGTCCAGCGCGATGCCGATGTCCGCCCCTTCGGCAACGACGCGGGCCTTGATCGCATCGAGCGATGTGGACCCGACATCCTTGTTGATGTTGGTGCCGTTCGGCTCGACACCCATTGCAATGACCTCGGCGCCCAGTTCCCAGATCGCGCTGGGGGCCACCTGGTAGGCCGCGCCATTGGCGCAATCGACCACCACCTTCAGCCCGTCGAAGCGGATATCGCTGGCGACCGACTGCTTGACCGCGTGGATGTAGCGGCCCCGCGCATCGTCGATGCGGCGTGCCCGCCCGATCCGCGACGGTTCGACGAGCAGGGGTTCCTGCCCGATCAATCGCTCGATCGCCGCTTCCGCGTCGTCGGACAACTTGAACCCATCGGGCCCGAACAGCTTGATCCCGTTATCTTCGAAGGGATTGTGGCTGGCGGAAATCATTACACCCAGATCGGCGCGCATTTCCCGCGTGAGCAAGGCAATCGCCGGCGTGGGCAATGGACCGGTCATGATCACATCCATGCCGACGCTGGTAAATCCGGCCACCAGCGCGCTTTCCATCATGTATCCGGAAAGGCGGGTGTCCTTGCCGATCACGACACGGTGCCGGTGGCCGCCGCGAAGGAAGTGCGTGCCGGCGGCCTGGCCCACGCGCATGGCGGTGGCGGCGGTCATGACGCCTTCGTTGGTCCGCCCGCGGATACCATCGGTGCCAAAGAACTTGCGTGTCATCTGTTACTCGCCGCTGCTGTGCCGTGGACTGTTTGTGACGCGAATGACGAGCGAAGGAAAGCGCGTCCACCCCTTTTCGCCAGCGAATGTCATGCTAGGTGCAACCCAACGCCGTTATGGGCGTTGGAAACATGAGACCGATACCTATCACGCGAATAAGAGGGGCTACCTCCATGGCTTTTGACCTGATCGACCTTCCTTACGACGACACGGCGCTGGAACCTGCGGTTTCCGCCAAGACGCTCTCGTTTCACCACGGCAAGCACCACAAGGCCTATATCGACAAGACCAACGCGGCGATCGAAGGCACCGAACTTTCGGACAAGTCGCTCGAAGCGGTTATCGCCGCCGCCCGCGGTTCGAACCAGGGCCTGTTCAACAATTCCGCCCAGAGCTGGAACCACGGCTTCTACTGGCATTCGATGGCCGCTTCCGAAACCAGCGCATCCGACGAACTCAAGTCGATGATCGACGATGCGTTCGGTTCGGTCGATGGCCTCAAAAAGCAGCTGGCCGAACGCGGCGCCGGGCACTTCGCCAGCGGTTGGGTCTGGCTGGCGGTCAAGGGCGGCAAGCTTTCGATCGAAGAAACCCATGACGGCGATACGCTGGCCGATCAGGACGGCGTAAACCCCCTGCTGGTCATCGACCTGTGGGAACACGCCTATTACCTCGACCACCAGAACGCCCGTCCGGCCTATATCGATGCGGTCAACGGCAAGCTGAACTGGTCGTTCGCCAGCGAAAATCTCGCGCGCGGCGAAACCTGGGTCTATCCCAGCTGACAGGCTGAATAGCTGAATTAGGCAATGCCCGTCGCACCACGCGTGCGGCGGGCATTTTCTTTTGGGTCAGGGGGTTTCTTCGCTGCCGCCCTCGGAGATTATTTCCGAGGCAAACAACGGTTCTCCGAAGATGAAGCCAACCAGATTGGGCCGTCCGACGTGGTCGAACAGGGCCGTCAGCATCAGCAGGATGGGAACCGACAAAAGCGCACCGAACACGCCCCAGACCCACGAAAAATAGGATAGTGCGATCAGGATGAGCACGGGGTTCATGGTGAACCGCGCGCCGAGGATCGACGGGGTTACAACATTGGCTTCGACCGTATGCAGCGCCAGATAGGCGAGGGCGGGGACCATGCCGAGCAATATGGTGTCCGACGTGCCGATGCCGAACAGGCCGAGCAGGGTGACCATGATGATCGGACCGATATAGGGCAGGAAGTTGAGCAGGGCCGCCAGCCCGCCCCACATGATCGGCGCATCGACATCGAGCGCCCATGCGCCAAGCGCGACAATCAGGCCCACCACGCAGTTGATCCATCCGACCGTCAGAATATACGACGCCACCCGTTCCTGAACTTCGCGCAAGACGCGGGCGGCCTTGATGCTGGTGCCGAAGCTGGAGCGCCCGAACAAAAGGCGCTGGCGCAGCCGTACGCGGGCTTCGACCATGAAGTAGGTCATCAGCAAAGTAAGCACGGTTTCGAGCACGAAGCTCGGCGTTGCGAACGCCAGCTCTTCAAGCAGGCTTGGGCTGGCGAGCACGACTTCCCGGTTTCCGCCGCGATCGGCCAGTTCGGCCAGCTGGTCGTTGATCTGTCCGACCCAGGCGAACTGGCGCTGCACTTCGCCAAAGCGGACCATGACCTGCTGCGCCATTGCGGGCACGTCGTCGAACAACGCAAAAGCCGGCTGAAGGATGAGCGCGAGCGCGAGGATCAGGACGGCGAAGAAGAACAGCAGCGCCACGAGCGATGCCACAGCGTTGGGCAGGCCCCAGCCATTCAACTTGTCGGCGAGCGGGGACAGAATGACGGTCAGCACCAGGGCGGTGACCACGGGGAGAAAAACCACTGCACCGATTGAAAGCACGAAGGGTAGGGCCAGGAACAATCCCAGCCCGATCAACAGCACCAGCGAAGATATCAGCCGCAGTTCCTGTTCGGCAAAAGCCAGCCTGCGCGAACGGTCCGCAGCGCCCTGTTCAGTCGGTTCTGGCAACGGGGCGTCAGGCTCGGTCATGGCAACCTATGTGCCTTGCGGCATGTGACGAGACAAGAAAATTGGGCGGAATGCCCGCCGATGGTTATCAACCCCGTGCGGAGATACCGTTGCCGGCAGCTACCTCGTCGAGTTCCTCGAGGATGGCGCGGTGTGCGGTTGCATCGTCAGCAGAGCGTCGGGGAATGTCCCCGTCCGTCAGCATCGACGTCAGGGCAGCGCGGGCGCGTCCCACGCGGCTCTTGATCGTGCCGACGGCACAATCGCAGATCGTAGCCGCTTCTTCGTAGGAGAAGCCGCCTGCGCCCACGAGCAGGAGCGCCTCGCGGCGTTCCGCAGGGAGGGTGAGCAACGCGCGGTGCATGTCCGAAAGATGGATCGGTTCTTCCTGGCCAGCGGGTGCGGTCAGAATACGCTCGGCAACCGTTTCGTCGTATTCACCGCGGAAACGGTTACGACGCATATCGGTGAGATAGGCGTTGCGAAGGATCACGAAGGTCCAGGCGCGCATGCTCGTTCCGGGCTGGAACCGATCCTGCGCCGCCCATGCCTTGAGCAAGGCTTCCTGAACAAGGTCGTCGGCCATGTCGGCACGGCCGCAAAGGCCACGCGCGAAAGCGCGCAGGTGCGGAACGACCTGCGTCAGCTCGCGTTTGAAATCGGCCTTCTCGGAGGCCGTCCGTTCGGTGACCTCCATCAGTCCTTTGCGTCCAGTTGCGATAGCAAATCCTTGAAGCTGTCCGGCAAATCTTCGTCCACGACCGAGTCGTAGAGCTGCCGAAGTCCGTTGGCCCAATCTGGCGAGCGCTGGGCCTGGCTGTCTTTGGCCTTGCCGGTGACACTGCCGGGCTTGTCTGTCTTGGGGGAACTCATATCGATCAAGTTTGGCCCTTGGTTCTTAAAAGCCGGCGCGCAATTGGCGTCATTTCCCGGCGATAACACGATCCCTGTAGTGTTCCGCCAACGCAGAAAGCGCCAGTCGGTTCCCGCCTGTAAACATTGTGGAACCAAATGCTCAATACATCATAGTATACACCGCAGGCACGAACGCCGGGCAAGGGGCAAGTCGCTGGTCACCGAGGAACTACAACGCAAGGGTCGCCGCCGTCGCTGGCTGGTGGACTATCCGCGCGCCGTTCCGGTGCTCATCTTCCTCCTTGTGATGACGATGACGGTGCTGAGCGTCTTTGCCATCGAACGAGGCGAGGACGAGCGTGACCAGGCCGATATCCAGCGCCGCGCGCAGGCCATGGGATCGGCGATCGAACGCCGTGCGTTCACCGGCTCTTCCTATCTGCGTGCCGGTTCCGCGCTGCTGAGCACTCAGGATGTGATCACCGACGATCTTTTTCGGCGGTTCGTCGCAGAGCTGCGCCTCGATTCCGATTATCGCGGCGCGGAAGGGATTGGCTGGGCGCCGGCAATAACGCGATCGCAACTGGACGAATTCGAGCAGGATGTGTCGCAAGGGCGCGTAGCGGTTCTCACTGTGCGGCCTTCTCTTGTTCAGAAACCCCGCAATTTCATGGTCCCCGTCCTCTACCTCCACCCGGACACGCTGAGAAACAGGCGTGCCCTGGGCTACGATATGTATTCCGATCCCGACCGGCGGCAAGCGATGGATCAGGCGGTGCGCGACCAGCGACCAACCTCGACCGGCCGTGTCGTGCTCGTGCAGGAAGGCGGCAAAGAGGATTGGGGCTTCCTGATCTACATGCCCGTGTTCGAAGGCGCCGGCGAAGGCCGCGATCTGAAGGGTTTTGTTTACAGCCCGTTCAATGCCGAACAATTTCTTGAATCCGCGGCCGAACTGGTTCGGTACGATGGTTTCGCAGCCCGCCTCTACGACCTCGATGGCAACGATCGCCGCCTGATGGCGGAACTGGATGGTTGGGAGGACACCGGGCGCAGCGTCGAAAGGCGTGTCGAGCTGGCCAATCGATCAATGTTGCTGATGGTGCAATCCGTGCGCAACGAAGCCCTGTCGACCATGTCGATGATCACCTTGCTGTTCGGGTTGGCGGTTGCCAGCCTGCTCATGCTGGTTGCCCGCCTGCTCACCCAGCAGGCGCTGGAAGACAGCCGTTCGCTCGACTGGCTCGTGCAGCAGAACTCGATCCGCGATTCCTTGACGCGCGAGCTCAACCACCGGGTCAAGAACACCCTGGCCAATGTGCTGTCCATCGTTTCGCTGACCCGCCGACGTGCCAGCGATCTGGACGAATTCGCCGAAGGGATCGACGGGCGCATTCGCGCGCTGTCAGCCACCCACGATCTGCTTACGCAGTCGGAATGGGGCACCACACCGATCCGTTCTGTCGTCGAGGTCGAACTGGCACCCTATGCCCGCAACGACGATCATGAGATCACTCTGGACGGTCCGGACACGGAACTGGCACCCAACGACGCCTTGTCTATCGGCCTTGCTCTTCACGAACTGGCGACCAACGCGGCCAAGTTCGGGGCGCTGAGCGTGAGCGGGGGCAAGGTTTCGATTTCCTGGATGACGGTGAACGACAAGCTCGCCCGCATCGAATGGGTGGAAAGCGGTGGGCCGAGGGTAACAAAACCCGATCGGCGTGGTTTCGGAACCGAACTGATCGAGAAGATCATCGCGCATGAACTGCGCCACCCTGTCGAATTGCGTTTTGAAGAAGGCGGGGTGCGGTGCACCTTGCTGGTGCCGGTGCGATCGCCGAGCGAGTTTGCCCTGCGCCATGACCAGCTGGCAAGCCGCGGACATTAACGAACACTGGCGCGCGTGGATAGGCCCGCCGGGATGGATGGGCCTGCACCCTACAGCACAGAAAAAGGCCCGCTCCCCTTATCGGGGGAGCGGGCCTTTTCCCTTATCGCGATGCAGCGCCGGGTTTAACCCAGCGGGCGGCTCGAACCGAAGAACAGGGCCTGGCTGATCGCGGCGCGAACAGTCTGTTCCTGGAACGGCTTGGTGACCAGATAGGTCGGCTCGGGACGGTCGCCGGTCAGCAGGCGTTCGGGATACGCGGTGATGAAGATCACCGGAACGCTGCTGATCGCCAGAATGTCGTCCACCGCGTCGAGACCCGACGAACCGTCAGCCAACTGGATGTCGGCCAGGACGAGACCCGGTGTCTTTTCAGCGACGACTTCCTGCGCCTGGGTGCGGGTGGCCGCGGTGCCGCAGACTTCGTGGCCAAGGTTGGTCACGAGATCTTCGAGCTGCATGGAGATCAGCGGCTCGTCTTCGATGATGAGGACGCTCGTGGTGGACTCGCGGTCGATTTCGGTGACCGCTTCCTGGACCAGGCGCTCGACATCGTCGGCCGGGATATCCATGATTTCGCCGGCCTGTTCGACCGAGAAGTCTTCAAGGGTCGTCAGCAGCAAGGCCTGGCGGTTCAGCGGGGTGATCGACTTGAGACGATCCTGGGCCGCACCTTCGTGCGTTCCATCGTCGTCGCGGTCGGACACGTCGAGGTAGGCACTGGCCCAGACCTTGTTGAAAGCCCGATAGAGCGGCACACGCCCCCCTTCGAGCGAACGCTTAAGACCATCGTCGGCAAGCGCTGCTTCCAGCGTGGCTCTTACGAAGGCATCGCCGGTCGCTTGCGAGCCCGTGAGCGCGCGGGCGTAACGGCGGAGATACGGTAGATTACGGGCGATTTGATCACCGAGAGACATAGAACCCCTTCCAAATAGGTGCGCGCATTGAACGTCCTGCCAGACATTCGGTTCCACATCATCTGCGCCAACTCTTGCGCTTTCCAACGTGGATTGTATCCGTTTGTGAAATTCACTGCATAATCAAGGGGGATCGTTGCCGATGCACGACGTCGCAAATCCTGTCGATTGCAAGAACTGTCCGTTGCAGGCTTGCCCGGGGCTCCGCCCGCTCGAGCAGCGGCAGCTGGAATACATTGCCGACTTCAAGGATGGCGAAGTCCGCATCGACAAGGGCGGCACCCTGATCGAGCAGGGCGCCGAGAGCCACAATCTGTTCACGGTGCTGGAAGGCCTGATGATCCGCTTCCGCACTCTGGAGGACGGGCGTAGGCAAATCGTCAATTTCATGTTCCCCGGCGATCTCGCCGGTTTGCAGGGCGCCTTCGAGGAGCCATCGAGCCATTCGGTGGAGGCGCTGCTGGACGCGCGGTTGTGCCGATTCCAGCGAAACCACTTCACGCAGCTCGTGTCCCAGCACCCGCGTCTTGGGTATGACATCACCTGGCTGGCGGCAAAGGAAGAGACGGCGCTGGAGGAGCATATCGTCGCGCTCGGTCAGCGCAGCGCGCGCGAACGTGTCGCCTATCTTGGCGTGTGGTTGCTGGACCGCGCGCTGGCGACCGGAATGGCCTCGCGGGATAACGTGCTCAGGCTGTCGATCACCCAGTCGCAGGTTGCCGATATGCTGGGCCTGTCGCTGGTGCACACCAACCGCACCATCCGTCAGCTCGAACGCGAAGGGCTGCTGATCTGGAAATCGCGGGAAATCTGTATTCCGGATATGGATAAGGCCGCCGACTTTGCCCAGTATGAACGTCAGGCGGATCACTCCAGGCCATTCATTTAAAACGGGTTTTTCTGGTATCCAAAAATAATTCCAGAATTTTTGAGAAGGCGGGGAACCGGTTTTTCAGACGAGCATTTAGTCTATGTCACCGCCGAGACCCCCCTCCCGTCCAAGCGGCTGGTGATACGATCCCGAAAGGCCTCCGCCGGCTCAGCCGACGGAGGCCTTTTTTTGTCCGACGCGCGAGCGCGCAGCCGCGCGGACGCTTTGGACAGTCGTGGCGGGATGAAACGGATGTCGGGCGCGCTGGACCAAACGCGCGCCGGGAAAGTCGTGGCGCCGCTCTAGAGGAGCTTGCCGCGGAGCCGGGAAATGATCCCGACACGTTCCGGCTGGCGCAACAGGTCGATCAGCGTATCGGCGTCATACGGTTTGGTGAGCACAGAGCCCAGCGCAGCGATTTCTTCCGGAATATCGCCGGGCATACCGGTGGAGAAGATGATCCGGGGGCTGTCCGGACCCAGGGTCTTCACCAGTTCGGCAATGGCCCAGCCGTCATCGCGATCAGCCAGATGCACATCGAGAACGATAGCGTCGGGCTGTTCGCGGCGCAGCGCGTCCAGCGCAAGTTCCGAAGTCGGGCAGATTTCCACATGACGCACGCCCGCATCTTCCAGGGCCTGTTCGATCGAAAGGCCCAGGATCGCATCGTCTTCCACCACCAGAACGCGTTCGGGCAGGGTCGTTGCAATCGGTTTGGATGTGTTGGTTGCCATCGGTTCTCGCAGTGCGGGCAAATCGTCCGCGTCCGACCCCAACGGTCGGTGCGCGGGTCAGGTTCCGCCGGGCTGTGCGAGAATTGACGGTCGTTGCGGTTCGGCAACAGCGGTCCGTTACAGCGCCTTGCGGAAAATCACATACTCGCGGTTGACCGAGCTTTCGATGGCATCGGCAATGGCTTTCATGCCCTGGTTGTCGTCCAGGATCCATCCGATTTCCGCCCGCTTCGTGCCGAAGATGCTCTTCGCGTTGTCGCGGATGCGGCTGATCATCATGAAGGCCAACTGGCTGGCGAGCCGCGAATTGTGCAATTCGCGCAGCACACCCATCAGGGGCACACGCATGTCGGTATTCCTCGGCCGCTTCAACCAGCTGAGCATCCGCACCCAGCCGAAGGGGAACAGCTTTCCGTCGATCTTCTTGAGAACCTTGTTCATGTCGGGGAAGGTCAGCATGAAGGCCACAGGGCGCCCGTCGAGTTCTGCGATCATGTTGATTTCGGGATGGATGATCGGCTTCAGTTTTTTGCCGGCGTAGGCGATTTCTTCCGCGGTGAAGGGGACAAAGCCCCAGTTCTTCGACCACGCATCGTTCAGGATGCCAAGGACGATGGGCACTTCCTCGTCCCACCGCTTGGGGTCCACATGGCGGATGCGAATGCGTTGGTTTGCTTCGCCCGATTTGACGATCCGCTGGATCAGCGGCGGAAACTGGCTTTTCACATCGAGATCATAGGTCAGCAATGTCTTGGCCGGTGCGTATCCGGCCCCTTCGATCCAGCCGCGATAATGCGCGGGATGGTGGCCCATCATGATCATCGGCGAATGATCCTGCCCGCGAACCAGAAGGCCCGGCTCTTCCCAGATCGACATGGAAATGGGACCGAGCACCTTTGTCATGCCCTGCCCGCGCAGCCAGTCTTCGGCAGCCGCCAGCAGCGCATGACCGACAGCTTCGTCTTCCGCATCGAAATAGCCGAACATGCCAGTGCCCGGACCCATGCCCTGATCTTCGGGCAGCTCCAGCGCGAGGTGATCGATATGAGCCGAAATGCGGCCGACATCGCGGCCCGCGCGGGTTGCCACGAAAAGCTGATGGCTGGCATGGGCGAAGAACGGATTTCTGGCCGGGTCGACCAGCTCGAGCAATTCCGAGCGCAACTGCGGGACGCTGTGTTCCTCGCGCGCGGCGAAGGCCCGGCCGAGGTCCACGAAGCGTGCGCGCCCTTCCTTGCCCCCGACGGGTTCGATCCCTATTTCACTGCTCGACAATCTCGCGCCTTTCCGTTCAGCCTGCATTAGCCCGTTGTGTGCAGAATGATCTTTGTCAAGGAAACTGCCCGCGCGATCACTATGATCGAAAGCGGGCGCTGTATTCGTCAGCGGCTTTCCGTTAAGGGCACCCAAGGACAATTTGCCATGACAGCACATCAGTCGATGCCTTCCGCCGATCTTGTTGCGCGCCGCGATGCCGGCGCCGGCTGGCACGCGCAGTTGCCGGACGACAAGGCGATGCTCCGCGCTGCCCGCGATCTGACCAAGGATATCGCAGAGGCCCGCGCCGCGATTTACTGGCCGGACATGATCGGGTCGGCGCTGGTCGGATACGCGACACTGGCAGGCGCGATCCTGGTGGACAGCGTTCCGCTGGCGGTTGTCCTGGGCATTGTTTCGGCGCTCGCGCTCTATCGCGCGCTGCTGTTCATCCATGAAATTTCGCACCTTCGTGGAACGGCGCTGCCGGGCTTCCGCACCGCGTGGAACGTGATGGTCGGCATCCCCATGCTGACGCCGTCCTTCATGTACGAAGGCGTCCACACGCTGCACCACAAGCGCACCCAATATGGCACCATCGAAGATCCCGAATATCTCCCGCTCGCGCTGATGAAGCCGTGGAGCCTGCCGCTGTTCGTGCTCGTCGCTCTTCTGGCGCCCGTGGCGCTGCTGTTCCGGTTTGCGGTCCTGGTGCCGCTGGGGGCGATCATTCCGCCTATTCGCACGCTCACCTGGCAGCGGTTTTCCGCCCTTGCGATCAATCCCGACTTTCGCCGTCGCCCACCCGAAGGGGCGCTTCGTCCGCGTGTTCTTTGGCAGGAAACCGGTGGCTTCATCTGGTCATGGGCGCTGATCGGCAGCGTCTTTGCGCTCGGCTGGCGGCCCTTGCTGATTGCGCTGGCCATCGTGTCGGTAACGGCCACGCTGAACCAGCTTCGCACCCTTGTCGCCCATTTGTGGGAGAACGAGGGCGAAGCGATGACGGTGACGGCCCAGTTTCTCGATTCGGTCAATGTGCCGCCGCCTGGCTTCGTGGCGGAAGTCTGGGCACCGGTGGGGCTGCGCTATCATGCGCTGCACCATCTGATGCCTTCCATGCCGTATCATTCGCTACCCGAAGCGCACCGCCGTCTGGTGCGCGAACTTGGTGCCGCATCGACCTATGACGGGGCGAACCACAAGGGGATGGCTGTGCTGGTTTCGCGGATTGCGCGCAACACGATGCGCCCCCGCAGCTGACACGGCGAACGCGCGATAGAAAAAGGCCGCTTTCCCGATAACGGGAAAGCGGCCTTTTTCATGTTTAGGGAACCGTTGGGTTCCGATTGGGGATCAGTCGATCGTGATGTCGGCCTGAACGCCATCTTCGCTGACGCTGGCATCGACGTCGCTGCCGTCGATAGTCACACTCGAACCGGTTTCGCCGTCGACAGGCTCGGCAACGACCGTTTCGGTTGCGGTCGGGGTGATGACAGTGGTGTCTGCGCCGTCGGATACGACGGTTTCGTCGGCTGCGGGTGCATCGGCTTCGCCGCACGCGCCGAGCGCGAGGGTGGCGACGAGGGCGGGGATTGCAAACTTGTTCATGCCAGATCTCCTTTGTGGCAACATTGTGGCATCAATCCGCCACCGCCCCAAGGGTTCCCGTTTTCGGGTTCAGCCGAGGAAGCGGATCATGGCAATCCGGCGATCGGCGGGAAGGCCGCCTGCAATTTCATCCGCAATTTCGGCTGCGAGCCGGGGATGTGCCGGCAGGTCTTCGATTTCGACAAAACCGATGCGGGCATAGAAGGGCCCGTTCCACGCCAGATCGCGAAACGTGGTCAGGGTTACCGCGCGAAAGCCCGCGTTCTCTGCATCGATCAGGGCCGCGCGTAACAGGATCGTCCCGATGCCCTGGCCCTGAAAATCGGGATGGACATCCATTTCGCGGATATGCAGTTCGCGGGCAAAAGGCTGCGCTGCCAGGAAGCCGACGACCCTGTCCCCGGCTTGTGCAACGAGGCAGCGGCCCTTGGCGATCAGGGTGCGGTGTTCGGCAACGCTCAGCGTGTCATCGAAATCGAGTCCGGCGCAATCGGGATCGTTTGCGAAAAGGACCGCCGCGGCGCGTTCGATTTCGGGCAGATGCTCGGCATCTCCGGCTCGGGCGAGGCGGATGCGCCAGGCGCTCATTCCTCGGTCCGGATAAGAACCGTTTCACCGATGAGGACGAACAGTAGCACGGGCGCCCAGGCTGCCAGGAACGGCGGATATCCCCCGAAGCTGCCCATGGCCAAGGCGGCGTTGTCGACCACGAAGAAGGCGAAGCCCATCGCCATGCCGATAACCGCGCGGACGAACAGCTGTCCCGAACGCGCGAGGCCGAAAGCCGCCACAGCACCGAGCAGCGGCATGAGGAAAGCGGACAGGGGGCCGGAAATCTTGTGCCACCACTTGGCGCGCAATTCGGCGGTGCGCCGGCCTGCCTTCTCATAAGCATCGATCGATTGCGACAGGGTCCAGAACGGCTGCGTTTCGGGATCGATCTTGGCAAGATCGATCTGGGACGGGGTCAATCCTGTCCCCACCACCAGGTCGCCGGGCCGATCGGTGACCGCGTTCTGGACGCGGAAACGCTGCGTATCCTCCAGCCGCCATCCAGGCGCCGCATAGGTAGCCCGTGCGGCGTCCACCTGTTCGACGATGGTTCCATCCGGGTTGCGCAGATACCAGGTCACGTCGTTCATCGCGATTGCGTCACCGGAACCGGTCAACTGGGCGGCGGTGAGGACGCTTGTGCCATCGGTGAGATATATGTTCGCGCGCACACCGGAATCGCGCGGCACGGCACCGTAATCGACCGCCTCCCATGCCTTCAGCGTGGCTGTGGAGCGTGTCACGACTCGTTCGTTGAAGCCGAAGCTGACGAGCGAGATGATACCAGCCGTCAGCAGCAGCGGTGCAAGCACCTGGTGCGCGGAAAGGCCCGCTGCCTTCATCGCGATGACTTCGCTGTTCTGGTTCAAGGTAACCAGCGATATCAGCGTGGCGAGAAGGACCGAATAGGGCAGGAAGCGCGAGATAAGCTGGGGTATCCGCAGCCCCGTGTAGGTCAGGAGTTCCCCCTGCCCGTTGCCTTCCACCGCCAGGATGTCCCCGCTGTTGGACAGCAGGTCCAGCATCATGAGGACAAGCACCAGCATGATCAGCATGGCAAAGATGCGCACGACGAACAGCTTGGCGAGATAGATCGTCAGCGTGCGCGAAGGGAAGAAGTCGAGTTGCATACGGCCCCCTATTCCGCCGGTGCGGCGACAAGGGCCGGGCGACGTTTGCGGAACAGTTTGCCGATCCGCTTGCCGATCTTGGCGAACCAGATTTCCAATGCGCCAATGGCCTGCCCGCCCGGCACGAAGGCGACGCGCCAGTACATCCACACGATCAGCGCCGAAAACAGGGCAAACGGCCCCCACAAGGCAAGGATCGGATCGAACCGGCCAAGGGCAGCGATGTCTTCACCGTACTGGTTCACCTTGTGGTAGGCGACGACCATCACGATCGACAGGAAGACGCCCAGTGCGCTTGTCGATCGTTTGGGGGGAATGCCCAGCGCCACGGCAAGCAGCGGCAGCAGCGCCATCATGACCACTTCGACAAGGCGGAAGTTGAAGCTGGCCTGGCTGGCGTCCCGCTTGGCCTCGCTCGCGTCGTTGTTCCAGCCGATGCGCAACAATTCGGGCAGGATATATTCGCGTTCCGCATCGCCGCGGGCGCGGAACTGTTCGATTGCGGGCAGGTCGATCGGCAGGTCATGGCGGGTGAAGGTCAGAACGCGCGGCGTCTGGCTGCCGGTGTCCTGAACGATCGTGCCCTGTGTCAGCCGCAGGATGATCGTGTCGGGCGCATCGGTGGTCGCCAGAAAGGCACCCTCGCGGGCGGAAATCGACAGGACCTGGCCCTTGTCGTTGGCGACGCGGGCAAAGATACCCTTGAGCTGGCGCCCCTCGTCTTCGCTTTCCTCGATACGCAGGGCCATCTTGTCGGCCAGCGTGGTGAATTCCCCGACCTTGATCGAAGCGCCCAACGCGCCCGAGCGCAAATCGTATTCGAGCTGTTCGTAGTAATACCGGCTGACCGGCTGGACATAGAACACCAGGGCCACGTTCACCGCCATCAGCACCGCGGTAATGATGTAGGGCACGCGCAGCAGGCGCCCATATCCCATTCCCACTGCGCGCAGCACATCGAGTTCGCTGGTGGTGGCCAGTTTGCGGAAGGCGAGCAGGATGCCGAGCAGAAGCCCGAGCGGAATGGCGAGGCTGGCGTATTCGGGGATCAGCGCGGCGAGCATCTTGAACACCACGCCGACCGGCCCGCCTTCGACCGCAACAAAATCGAACAGGCGCAGCATCTTGTCCAGCAGCAGCAGCGATGCGGCGATCGCGAACACGCTCATCATCGGCACGATGACGAGCCTCAGGATGTAACGGTCAATTGCTGGTAGGATATGGGACAAGTTGCTGCCGGTCAGTTGTCTTCGAACCGCGCCCTAGCGCGATTTGCCGCGCAGGTCATGCCTCTTGTGTCCCGGTATCCCGGGAATTGCCGTCAGGCCTTCTCCAGCGTGCACTGCAAGGGGTGCTGGTTCTGGCGGGCGAAATCCATCACCTGGTTCACTTTGGTTTCGGCAACTTCGTATGGGAAGATTCCGCACACCCCCACGCCCTTCTGATGGACGTGCAGCATCACGCGGGTGGCTTCTTCCATGTCCATCCGGAAGAATCGCTTGAGCACGATCACGACGAATTCCATCGGCGTGTAATCATCGTTCAGCAGCAGAACCTTGTACTGGCTCGGCTTCTTGGGTTTCGTGCGGGCCTTGGTGGCAACGCCGACCTGGCCTTCGCCTTCGCGCGAATCGTCATCGCCTTCGGCGGCGCGGATCGGGAAGGGGGTGGGGACGTCGATCATTGCTGGGCTCATTATCGTAACGCGCGGGAAAATCGCAAGGCATGAGCGCGTGCCTAAATCATTCGCGGGTTAACAAACGGCTGAACGATGCGGATCTGCGCGGGAAAAGAAAGCGGGCCGGACGGCTGTAACAGCCATCCGACCCGCAATGTCCAATCGCCGGGCGGGGGAGAGAGGAGAGAGTGCCCGGCCGATTGAAGTTCGGTAACGCTTAAGCGGCCTTCGAGAACTTCTCGGCTGCCAGGCTCATGCGGTTCGAAACCGGTGCGAAAGCTTCGTTGACGAGCTTCAGCATGGCTTCGGTGTTCTTCGAAGCGGTTGCAACGGCGACGTCGAAGTTGCGACGGGCCAGTTCACCCTGGAGCTGGAACAGCTCGGTCGGGGACTTAACGGCGACCAGCTTCTTCACGTCGGTCTGGACGGTTTCGACAGCGCCCTTGGCTTCTTCGACATAGGTGCGGCCCATGTCCTGCATGCCAGCGGCCAGGATCTTGCCCGATTCCACGAGAGCTTCGAGGTTGCCCTTCTGGAATTCGACGACGTCCTTGGTCATTTCGGTGCCCTTGCCGTAAGCAGCCTTGGCGCGGGTCTGCACGTCGGCAGCCACTTCCTTGGCCTTGGCGGTGTAATCGGTGGTCTTTGCGGTCTTGGCAGTAGCCATGATGGTATCCTTCAGCTTGGAAATCGGGGTGGTGTTCGTGGCGGCCGCCTTCTTCGGGGCTGCCTTGATCTTCTTGGCGGCGACCGGCTTCTTCGCCGGTGCAACCTTCTTGGCGAGGGCCTTCTTCGGCGCTGCCTTCTTGGCGACAGCCTTGGCCTTCTTGGGCGCGGCCTTCTTGGCGACGACCGGCTTTGCAGCCGGTGCGGCGACCGCTTCGGCGACCTTCTCGGTCTTCACGGGTGCGGGCTTTTCCGCTTCGACTGCCTTTTCGACAGCCTTGACGTTCACCGTTTCAGCGGTCTTCTTTTCCGCGGCGTCGGCAAAAGCCTTCTCGGCAGCGGCATCGATCTTGCTCTGGCTATCAGCCATGGGAACCTCACGTTTGTTGCACTGCACAAAATAGACATTGCAACTGCGAAGTCAAGCAATTTTTGTGCACTGCACAATAAACGAGATAATAATTTATAAACAGCGCTTTAGCGCGTGGCAACGTACCTTCCGGGCGCGTCTTCGATGACTTTATCGCCCTTGCCGCCGGGCTTGCGCTTGCCCGTCGCGGGCACAGTGGCATCCCCGCGAGCGCGAAGCCATTCGATCCAGTCGGGCCACCAGCTGCCGGGATGTTCCACCGCATCCTTGCGGAATTCGGCGAGGCTGCGCGGACTGCCATCGTTGGTCCAGTATTGGTACTTGCCCGCTTCGGGAGGGTTGACCACCCCGGCGATGTGCCCAGACCCGGCCAGCACGAACTTGATCGGCCCCTTGAAGTGTTCGGTGATGCGCCAGACGCTTTCGGCGGGTGCGATGTGATCTTCCTTGCCCGCCTGCACGTATGTCGGCGTTTCGACGAGGCCGAGGTCGACCGGCGTTCCATCGACACTCAGCGCGTCGGCTTCGACCAGCTTGTTGTCGCGATAGAGGTCGCGAAGATACTGACCGTGCCATTTGCCCGGCAGGTTCGTGACGTCGCCGTTCCAGTGCAGCAGGTCGAAGGCAGGGTAGTCTTCGCCCAGCAGGTAGTTGTTGACCACGTAGTTCCAGATCAGATCGGTACCGCGCAGCATGTTGAAGGTCGCAGCCATGACCCGCCCGTCCAGATACCCGTCGGGAGACATGGCCTGAATGACGCTCATCTGCTTGTCGTCGATGAAATTGAGCAATTCGCCCGCTTTCTCGAAATCGACCTGAGCGGTAAAGAAGGTCGCGCTGTTGACCTTGTCCTGTTCCCCACGCCGATGCAGCAGGGCGAGGGTCGCCGCGAGCGTGGTCCCGGCAACGCAATAGCCGATGGCGTTGACGCTTTCGACGCCGAACCGATCGCGCACATGGTCGATCGCGTCGATCTGGGCGCGCACGTAATCGTCCCACACCACGTCCTTCATGCTGGCATCGGCCGATTTCCAGCTGACCATGAACACGGTCACGCCCTGTTCGACGGCCCAGCGCACGAAGCTTTTCTTGGCGTTGAGGTCG
The DNA here is from genome assembly GCF_035607565.1 of Qipengyuania zhejiangensis. Classification (NCBI taxonomy): domain Bacteria; kingdom Pseudomonadati; phylum Pseudomonadota; class Alphaproteobacteria; order Sphingomonadales; family Erythrobacteraceae; genus Qipengyuania; species Qipengyuania zhejiangensis. The sequence goes on from NZ_JAYKGO010000001.1 coordinate 268,828, forward strand.
AGGATGTAGAACCGGTTGATCCACGGGGGGAAGATGATCAACGGCGTTTCCAGCACTGTTTCGGTGGTCGGTGAATACTGGATCAGCTGATACATCGGCGTTTCGTGCACCACCTTGCCCGGCGTCACCGCGATGTTCCCGCCAAGCTTGAAGGCGCTGGCGTCGGTATGGCTGAGCTGGCCCCGCCTGAGGTCGGTCAGGAGATGCTCCATCCCTTTCACCAGATTGTCGCCACGGGTTTCCAGCGTGCGTTCCAGGACGACGGGGTTGGTAAGCGCGAAATTGGCCGGGCTGGCGGCTTCGGTGATGGCGCGGGTGGTGAAGCGAAGCTGTTCGCGCTTGTCTTCCGGCATGCCTTCCATGCGGTCGACCATCTCGTTCACCCGCTCAGCCAGAAACAGGTACGTCTGGTGGATCAGGGCAAACGCAGGGTGCGCGCGCCAGCGTGGGTCGGCAAACCGGCGGTCGGAACGCGGCAATTCGGGTTCGCCGTCGCTCGTCGCTTGGGGGCCAAGGCCGTATTGGCCAAGCACCTGCTGCCACAGGACCATGCCTTCGGTGAACAGTTCCTGCTGCTTGGCCGGGTCCGCGATCGGCATCTGGCGGAACCAGTCCTGCGCCATACGGGTCCAGCGCGACGGATCGAGGTAAGGGGCGAGCGCTTGCGGGTTGGACAGCTGTTCGGCCTGGTATTCCAGCCACATTCCCTGAAGCTTGGCGCCGACTTCGGTCCAATGCTGCATGTCTTCGGGCTTTATCGCGCCAGACGGCATCGCAGCGCCCTGGAAACCGGCCATCGGCGCGAACATGGCCTGTGCCAGTTTGGCAGGCGCTTCGAACATGTTGGTGAAGGGGTCTGGGGTGCTATCGTCCATCATCGGTCCTCGTGGGGGCAAGCCCGGGTTTGCGGCTTGGTAGGATATTCCGCAAGGGTGATCGCGCGTGGCGATTGCGCCTGCCGGATGAATAGGTAATCAGTGTTACACAACCAATGCCCAACGGAGCTGGAATGTCCGAGGAATTTTACCGCATCAAGCGCCTGCCACCATACGTCATCGCGGAAGTAAACGCGATGCGGCATGCCGCGCGCCGTGCGGGGCGGGACATTATCGACCTTGGCATGGGCAATCCCGACCATCCTCCGCCCCAGCATGTGATCGACAAATTGTGCGAAGTCGCGCGCAAGCCCGACGCGCACGGATATTCGCAATCGAAAGGCATTCCCGGCCTGCGCCGTGCCCAGGCCAATTATTACGCCACCCGTTTCGGGGTCGAACTCGATCCCGAAAGCGAAGTCGTGGTCACGATGGGGTCCAAGGAAGGCCTGTCGAGCATGGCCACCGCGATCATCGCGCCGGGCGATGTCGTGCTGGCGCCCAGCCCGTCCTATCCGATCCACACATTCGGATTTATCATCGCCGGTGCGACGATCCGGTCGGTGCCGACCACGCCCGACGAACGCTATTGGAAGGCGCTGGACAACGCGATGGCCTTCACCGCGCCGCGCCCGACGGTTCTGGTGGTAAATTACCCCAGCAATCCGACGGCGGAGACGGTCGATCTCGATTTCTACGAACGGCTTGTCGACTGGGCGCGCGAAAACAAGGTCTGGGTTCTGTCCGATCTCGCCTATTCCGAACTCTATTACGACGGCAAACCGACCCGCTCGATCCTGGAGGTTCCGGGCGCCAAGGACGTGGCGGTCGAATTTACGTCGATGTCCAAGACCTATTCGATGGCCGGCTGGCGCATGGGCTTTGCCGTCGGCAATCCGACGCTGATTTCCGCGCTCACCCGGGTGAAGAGCTATCTCGATTATGGTGCCTTCACCCCGATCCAGGCGGCTGCCTGCGCCGCGCTCAACGGGCCGCAGGATATCGTCGCGGAAAACCGCGAGCGGTATCAGCGGCGCCGCGACGTGATGGTGGAATCGTTCGGGCGCGCCGGTTGGGACATCCCGGTTCCGCCCGCCAGCATGTTTGCCTGGGCTCCGCTCCCGCCCGGTTTCCACAACGTCGGCAGCCTCGAATTTTCCAAGCAATTGCTCGAACACGCCGGTGTGGCCGTCGCCGCAGGCGTCGGTTACGGCGAGGAGGGCGAGGGCTTCGTTCGCATCGCGATGGTCGAAAACGAACAACGCATTCGCCAGGCCGCCCGCAACGTGAAGAAGTTCCTTGCGGAACACGGCAATTCCTGAGGCCGCAGCGGTGATTGATCGCCGTTAAGTAACTGGCCCGATTGGGGGTCCGGGTCCTTCCTGCCTACTTGGCGCATTGAGCCAAGGAGGTAAGGAGGCTCGGTGACGCAGCGAAGATTTTCATGGTTCTCGCAAAAGGCGGAACCGCCGGCACGGTGGGATCTGCGCCATATCGGCTGGGGGCTGGCCTGCGTTGCCGCCTGCCGCAAGGGCATGGCGAAGGTGCCCTGCCTGGTGGACTGGAGGGCGGGGTGCCGCCCCCCCGATGTGGACAGCATCGCGCAGCCGGCAACCACCATGGCGGTGGGTGTGGACGATGGCCGGGCGCGGGCCCGCCTGCTGGCGCGCGGATTCGGGGATGCCGTGGGCACACAGGTTGCGCTGGTCGAACTGGCTGCGCGCCTTATGAAACTGGAAATCCTCGCCGGTGCCCTGCCGCGTCGCCGCGTGGCCGGGCCCGTGACGCTCGACCTGTTTCTTCGGGACGGGCAGGCAGGCGGTGTCTGGCTCGGGCTCCATCCGCGGGAATTCGCGCTGCTCTGGCGGTTGGCGGAAACACCGGATCGACCGGTTTCACGGCGCGAGCTGCTGGCAGATGTCTGGCGGCTCGACCATATTCCCGAAACAAACTCGCTCGAGGTCCATGTATCGCGCCTTCGGGCGGAGCTGGCGATCTCGCGCTGCGCCTGGCTTGTCGAAACCCATCCGCGCGGAGGCTATTGCCTGGGCAAGTCGGAGGAAACTGCGCGCAGCGTCTTTGCGTTCGGCACTTGCGAAGCGCTGGACAGACAGGTTTCGATCGGCAACGGTAATGATCAGGACAACACTTCGAAGGAAACCGAACATGCAGGCGAACGATCGGGTATCGATTGATCTTGGGGCCAATGGCGTTGCGCAGGTGCGCTTCACGCGCGGCGACAAGATGAACGCTCTGGACCCGGCCCAGTTCGAAGCCATCCTCGAGGCGGGCGAAAGCCTGCGCACGATGAAGGGCCTGCGGGCGGTTGTCCTTTCGGGCGAAGGACGCGCGTTTTGCGCGGGTCTCGATCTCTCCAATTTCGGTTCGGCGCCTGCCGGAGAGCCGAGCCCGCTTGCCGATCGCACGCATGGCAACGCCAACCGGGCGCAGGAAGCCGCCATGACCTGGCGCAAATGCCCTGTTCCCGTCATCGCCGCGATCCACGGCGTATGCTTCGGCGGCGGCCTGCAGATCGCCAGCGGTGCGGACATCCGCGTGGTTCACCCCGATACGCGTATGGCGGTGATGGAAATGAAGTGGGGCCTTGTGCCCGACATGGGCGGCTACGCCTTGTGGCGCGGGCTGGTGCGCGACGATGTGCTGCGCGAACTTACCTACACCAACCGCGAATTCACCGGGGCGGAGGCGAAGGAACTGGGCCTTGCCACGATCCTTGAAGATGATCCCCATGCCCGCGCAACCGCGTTGGCTGAAACCATCGCTGCAAAGAACCCCGAGGCAATCCGCGGCGCCAAACGCCTGTTCAAGGTGATGCACGAGGAAGGCGAAGACGCGATCCTGATGGCCGAAAGCGTCGAACAGGACGCAATCATGCGCCAGCCCAACCAGATCGAAGCGGTCATGTCCGAAATGCAGAAACGCGCGCCGAACTTCACCGACGTGTGACGTTCAGCCGAATACGGCCACGCTCTGCATTCCGTCGAGGACCTGCTGGCCATCGGCATTCCATAGCCTGAGCCGTTCCGACGAATAGCCGTCGTCGGCATGCTGGCTGGCATTTTCCGACAACCACCAGCCATCGCGCGTCGTGGGCGCAGTGTCGAGCAGGTTGAACGACCAGTTGATCGAACTGATCGGCCCCTGCCGCTTCATTGCGCGCATGGCACCCGGCGGCAGCACATCGCCGAGCAGGATAAGTTCGCTGATCGCATCCAGCCCGCTGCGATCGGTCAGTCTGGCCCATCGCCTTACGACCGGATCGCCCGGCCCGCGCGCATCCTGCGCGCGCCGGATTTCGAAATTGTTCTGGATGAAGGCGGGGCCCTTGCCGTTCATGGCGTTGTCGGCGTCTTCCGGCGGGCCGGGCCAATCCGCGACTGGGGCCGCCGCATGGAGGGCGTTCGGTTCGCGTCCGGTTCCAAACAACAGGAATGCGGACAGTGTGCAGCTTCCCTCACACCAGATTTCGCTGCGCACCTGCGCCACGTTGCGCCCCTGGCGAATGATTTCGCGGCGCAGTTCGACATCCGGCCCCGTCGGGGCGACAAAGGCGATCTGCGCAGCGCGCAAGGGCGGCAAATCGGGAAAGGCCCGGATCGCGGCGGTGTAGGCGATCAGGGCAGACGCACCGCCATAGAGGGTGCGTCCCTGCAGCCAGTTGTCAAGATTGTCGAAGCGAGCCGAACCACCGCTGGCGGTTATCGGATCGAGAAGGTCGGATAGGCTCATGGGCCTGTCATTGCGGCTGGATCGGCCGACGTCCAGACTGACGTTACGTAAAGTGCCCATCAAGCCGATTGCCAATGCCGCACAGAATCGCTAGTGGGCCGCTTCCCGTCCGGCAGGGCGGGCGAGGCCCGATGGCGGAGTGGTTACGCAGAGGACTGCAAATCCTTGCACGCCGGTTCGATTCCGGCTCGGGCCTCCACTCCAACGCTGACCTTGGCGCAACCGCGCTGACGACGCTGACGAAGTGCCGCTTTAGCTCAGTTGGTAGAGCACATCATTCGTAATGATGGGGTCACAGGTTCGAGTCCTGTAAGCGGCACCACTTCTTCCCGAAAGCATCAGTCTTGCATCCATCGTGAAGACCGCTCCGGCAGGTTTCACGAGCCGGGTCATGTTTGCGAAGCTTGCCGCGTGGGAGGGTGCGAACGGCGCATAGGCCGAACGTCAGTTTCGGCGCTTAGCCTCGGTCTGCGGAGGGGCTTTGGCGCAATTGATATCGGGGGTCGCCTGCCTTACGCAGATCTGATAACTTCAGCGATGCTCGACAGGTATTCGAGCGAGAGATCCGTCATCGGCTGGAGATCGCTCGCACCATTCGGGCCGATTTCCCAGTATCCGTTGTCGCCCCGTTGGACCCACTTCTTGCTTTCCATCGCCAACAGCTTGCGGCGCACACTTTCGCGCGGAATACCTGTAATGTCGGCAATCGAGTTGGTGTTGAGGGGAGACGCGTACCGGTCGCGATCGCTGCCGCCGGTAAACTCCGGGTAGGACAGATCGGGAGGCAGTTTCCCCTGCGGCAATGCCGCCGATCCGATCACCGCCAGAATAAGCACGGAATCAAGATCGCCGCCGAATGCCTGCCGCAAACTTGTGAGAAGGCGGATGATTCCGTCCACGTGACGGGGCCAGATCACGCCGAAATTTTCCGAAGCGAAGTTCATACAGCCTCTCCCTACGCAAGGATTCCATCCTTGGGTAAGCCCGGTGCCCAAAATGGGCAACTAGGCAATTGCAAACGCGGCGGGTTAATGAGAACTCAGGTTGGTAACGTTCTCGGGGTCGCGCCTTGGGAGTGACAATCTTGAAAAAGTCATGCGTTCGACACATTCGTGGCTCTGCCTCGTCAAGCATGCAAACATCCGGCCTGCCCAGGCGCGCTGGTCGACTCGCCTTCACGGCTTTTGCGTTCGGCGTTCTCGCCGGTTCGCCCGCGGTGGCCCAGCAATCCAATCCGCTCGCGATCCATGACGATGGTGACACACGGGTAACAGCTACTCTGGATGGCGGTGTCAACGCCGTGGCGGAGCAGAACCTTTACTGGAACCTTGCCGACAAGTTCGCGCCCAGCGCCAATTTCGATTCTGACGCGGAATGGCTCGAGGCTTACGTCAAACCTGGCATCAACTTCGAACAGGACACGGGAGGCGAAAGCCAGCTCTACGGCCGTGTGTCAGGTGTGGCGTCGACAACGCTGGGCACCGACGCTTTCTCTCAAAGCGATACGGGCAGGGTGACGCTCGAGGAGGCCTACGTCGGCTTCAGGACCGGAACCCGGGAATCGGGGCAATTCGACGTATCGGTGGGCGCGCGGGAATTGAAGCTGGGCACGGGGATGCTGATTTCCAACGGGGCTTCCAACGGCTTCGAACGTGGGGCGGTCAAGCTTGGTCCCCGCAAGGCTTGGGAGCGCTCTGTCATCGCAGCGTATCGCAAGAACGGTTTCGCCCTTACCGGCTTCTATATCGACCCCAATGAGCTGGAATCGAACAACACCGGCACGCGCATAGCGGGTGCCGATGCCCGTATCGATCGCCAAGGGGGCGATTATGCGGGGCTGAGTTACATCAACGTCTTGAGGTCAGGCGCCCCATACCCCCAGGCGGCACCGGGCGGCCTGGGCCCTCCCGCCTTCCTCGATGGCGGAAGGGACGGTCTGAACGCCATTACTCTCTATACGAAGTTCCATCCCCTGCAGAGCAGTGTGAAGGGTCTCTACGTGGCGCTGGATGGCGCTTACGAATGGAACGATCGTATTCGACTGCGCGCATGGGGCGGCAGGTTCCAGCTTGGCCATCTCTGGGCCCAGTCCAAGTGGCGACCCGAGCTGTTCTATACGTACCAGCGTTTTTCGGGCGACGATCCCGATACCGCCACGCTGGAGCGGTTCGACCCGCTTAATTACGAAGGCTCTCCGGCCAGCTGGGCGACAGGGTCCAAGTCCGCGCTCGTCTTTATCAATTCCAACGTTCAGTCGCATCAACTGACGTTGAAGCTGATGCCCAGTCCGAAGGACTTCCTGACCTTCCGGACTGCGCACATCCGGGTCGATGAATTGCGCAGCCCGATCCAGTTCGGCCAGGCGACGCGCCTGGAAATCGCGGACGGATTGGGCAGCGTCATCTCCGGCGTGACGAACGGCCATCTCGCCGACGATTTCTTCGTCGAGTACACCCACCTGCTTAACCAGAACATCTTCGTCACCGCAGGGGCGAGCGTGTCCACGCCGGGTAAGGGTATCAAGGTCGCATCGGGCGGGGATGCCCCGTCCTGGACGGGCGGGTTCGTGAATCTCGTCGTCAAGTACTGACGAGTAAATGGTTCCGGAAAGGAACCTCGCGAAAACGGGAAAGGAATATTGAGATGGCAAAATTCGTGCGACAGAAATTGTTGATCGCGGGTCTCGCGGCTGGATTGCTGGCCGGCTCGCCCGCATTGGCCCAGGACCCACAGGAACCGGCGGAAGAACAGACCGAGGAAGCCTTCGACGAGGCCCTCAACCAGTTCGGCTATGCGGCCGGCGTTACCCACCAGTGCAGCGAAGCCGACGCAAAGGCCCAGACCCTCTACCGGGTGCAGCAGGTCTTTAACCGCCTCTCGCAGCTGTTCGGCACCGATCGGGCCTTCTACTTTTCGGCCGCCTTCGGAGCGGGAAGCGTGGACACCATCGAGGAAGGCGGCTGCGATTCCTACAAACGCGCGTTCTGGGATGCGCTGAAGGCCCGGAACCTCACCGATGGAGGACGCTGATGGACAGGTTGCGAAAAGCAGCGTCGGCTGCCGTAGCAGCCGCCTTGCTCGCCGGTTCGTTTCAACCCGCACAGGCTGCTTCTCCGCGAAAGGAATATTGGGAAGGCCAGCGTGAAATCGCCCGTGAACGGGCAGAATTGCGGCGCGACATCCTGAAATCCGAGTCCAAGGAAGAAGCGCGCCAGGCCTACAAGGAAGGGATGCGCGAAATTCGTCGCGAGCAGCGCGAGATGCGTCGGGAAATCCGCCAGGCGGTACACCAGCGCTACATCGGACGCCTGATCGCCGGTGTGATCCTTGGTGAAATCGTCGGTGTGCCGGTGATGGGTCGACCGCCGGTTCGTCCCCCGCGGCCCGACCTGTGCTGGTTCTGGTCCAATACCCGCCGTGACAGTGGGTACTGGTATTACTGTACTGGGTACTGATTTTCTTTATCTTCCGGAGGCGAACATGCGTTCTTTGAAATCCACTCTTGCCCTTGGGCTTGCCTGTTCGGGCCTTGCCCTGTTCGCGCCGCAGGCCGCCAGTGCCCAGCAGGCTCCGCTGTCTGCGCAGGATTCCGATCCCCGGGTGCTTGGCTGGATGCAGGGTTTTCCGTCTCCGGAAGACAAGATCATTACCCAACCCGATTCTGTCTATTTCAGCTTCCCGCGGTTGCGCTGGAGTGTCTGTCACCTGCGGGAGTTCCTGCCGACTGAAGAAATCAGCAAGGGGCTGGGTGCCCCTGTCCCGCTGCCATACTTCACGCCGGACGAACTTGGCCAATATGCCAAGGAAATCGACGCACTCACCTTCATGCCCATGGATGGCAAGGAGCCGATGACCTGGGCCCAATCGCTCGATGCCAATTACACGGACGGCTTGCTGATCATCCACAAGGGCAAGGTGGTTTACGAAAAATATTCGGGTTGCCTTGCCGAGGATGGCAAGCATGCCGCCATGTCCATGACGAAGTCGGTCACGGGCTTGCTTGCCCAGATCCTCGTCGCCGAAGGCAAGCTCGATGAAACCAGCCTGGTGCGCGACATCATTCCTGAAATCGGATCGAGCGCCTTTGCGACCGCAACCGTGCGCCAGGTCATGGATATGACTACCGGCGTCAAATATTCCGAGAATTACGCCGATCCGAAGGCCGACATCTGGGTATACTCGGCCGCTGCAAGCCCGCTGCCCAAGGCCAAGGACTACAAGGGCCCCAACGGTTATTGGGAATATCTTCAGCAGGTGCCAGCCGACGGCAAGCACGGCGAAACCTTCCATTACAAGACAATCAACTCCGACATGCTCGGCTGGATCATCTCGCGTGTCTCCGGGAAGTCGGTGACCGAACTGGCTTCGGAACGCATCTGGCGCAGGATGGGCGCGGAGCAGGATGCCTACCAGACCGTCGACGGCAAGGGCGTACCTTTTGCCGGCGGGGGTATCACCGCGGGCCTCCGTGATCTTGGCCGCCTGGGGCTTCTGATGCTCAACGAAGGCGTCATCAACGGTAAGCGGCTGTTCCCGGCCGAAGTCGCGCAACGTATCCGTGCAGGCGGCGACCCGTCGAAATTCGCCGGTTTCCCGACGATCCCGAACGGCAGCTACACCAGCCAGTGGTGGGTGTTCCACAATCAACACGGCGCGTATGCCGCGCGCGGGGTTCATGGCCAGACCGTCTATGTCGATCCGACTGCGGAAATGGTTCTGGTGCGGTTCGCATCGTTCCCCTCGGCGGCGAACGGCAGGATCGATCCCACCTCGCTGCCTGCCTATCAGGCCGTAGCCGAGTACCTGATGGCCAAGGAATAACGCCTCGTGGGACCGGTGCCTTTCGGATACATCAAAGCGCCAGGGAAGTGGGCGGGATTTCTTGTCGCCTGCCTGACAATTTTCCTGGCCTCGCCGGTCCTATCCCAGGTCTCGGAACCTGTTGCACCTTCCGAGGAAATTTCCTCTGCGACGGACCAGCCGGGTGCCGTGCCTGCCGAAATTCCGGGCACTGATCGAGCGATCGATCCGGCGGTTTCCACCCCGGAACTCACCTTCCTCCTTATTCCGATGACGAAGGCGGAACTCGAGGGCACCGCCCGGCAATGGCAGGAGATCGTGCGGGCAAAGACGCAGGAAATATCCCATCTCCAGGTCGCCCGGGCGCGCGCAGACAGCACGGCCAGCGGTGAACAATTGGCCGCAATCGTGGCTCTGGTCGAGGAGCGCGCCCGCTTGCTCGAGCGCTTCGCGCTGGTCATCGACTCGCTCGAAAGGAAGGGCGGGGATCCGGATCTCGTCGCGGAACTGCGGGCTTATCGAAAGGCGATCCTTTTCGAAGAAACATCCCAGGCCAGCTTCAAGGCATTGGCCGGCTCATTCCTCGAATGGCTGGGCCGTGCGGATGGAGGGATTGCCCTTCTCATCCGGATAGCCATCGCCGGCCTCGCGCTCCTGGCGATCATATTCGTCGCCCGCCTGCTGCGCTCCGTTGCCAGGCTGTGGATCGGTCATGCGACGCAGCTGTCCAAACTGCTCCAGGGCTTCATCGTCGCAGTGCTTTACTGGGTGTTCATCATCATCGGTCTGGCAATCGTCCTTTCGTCGGTCGACGTGGATATCACGCCAATGTTCGCTGTGATCGGCGGTGCATCGTTCATCCTCGCGTTTGCGTTTCAGGACACGCTGGGTAACCTTGCGAGCGGGTTGATGATCATGATCAACCAGCCCTTCGACGAGGGGGATTTCATCGAGGTTGGCGGGGTGGGCGGCACCGTCAGAAAGGTCACCATGGTCGGGACGACCGTGGCCACACCGGACAATCGCATTGTGGTGGTTCCGAACAAGAATGTCTGGGGGAACGTGATCGTCAACGCATCGGCGAGCGACACGAGGCGGGTCGATCTGGTTTTTTCTGCCTCCTACGACGACCCCATCCAGACGGTACTCAAGGTCATTTCGGAGCAGGTTATTGCGCATCCCAAAGTGCTGTCCAATCCTCCGCCGGAGATCCGACCGAGCGAACTTGGGACAAGTGCCGTTCAGTTCGTATGCCGCCCATGGGTTCAGGCCGCGGACTACTGGGACGTACACTGCGACCTCACCCAGACCGTCAAGGAAGCGTTTGACGATAATGGCCTGTCGATGCCGTACCCCCAGCAAGACGTGCACGTGAAGTCGATGAGCAGCGCGGGAAGTGCCACGCCACTCTAGGGGCGGGGACATTGCGGGTCCTTCGCCGTGGTCTGCTGAGAGGTCAGGTGCCAGCTTGGAGAGTGCTCAGGGATAGGCGTGGCCAGATCCTTGCGCCCCCACCATCGGCGTCAGGTGCAGTACAGGGTGCCGCGGTCGATTTCCCGGCCCAGCAATGCGCCGGCTGTTGCGCCTATCAGTGTGCCGACGATGCGGGATTCGCCGTAATCGAGCTCTCTTCCGATCAAGGCCCCCAGCGCCCCGCCGACGATCAGTCCCGTCGTTCCGTCCGATCGCCGGCAGTAATAGCGACCGTCTCTGCCGCGGTGGATCCAGTCACGCCGCGTCAGCTTGCGATCGCGATAGTGTCGGCCATCGCGGTAATGATCGTCCGCGTAATAGCCATAGGGGCTGTCCCGGTACCCATGGGCAGGTGCCCACATCGGCGGTCCGGCGCACGCGGTTGTCGTGAGGCAGGCGGCCATGGCCAGCGCTATTGAGTGTCGCATCTCGCGTCCTTTCCCAATGTGTCGCGATCGATGATCGGGGTGAGCCGCGCGCGCGGGGGGCACGCGCGCGGCCCATCGGCTACATTCCGCGATTGAACCGGTTCAGCTCCCTGAAGCTCAGCCGTCCGTCGTCATCGGCGTCCGCATCGAGGAAATGCATCGCCCCGAAATTCATGAACTCGTTGCGGGTAACGAGGCCATCGCCATTGCCGTCCATGAGCCTGAACCGTTCTGTCTTCCGCACCCGGGACCGCTCTTCGCGTTGCGCCAGATTGCGCGTCCCGCCCTGGGCGCCGGGACCTGCGCCAAGGCGCAGCGCCTGGAACTCACTCAGTGACATCGCGCCATTGTTATCGGCGTCGAAGGCCGCGAAGCTCTGCATATGCCACGCGTCGAGTTCGGCACGGTCGATGGTGCCATCGCGATCCCTGTCGTGCAGCTGGATGCGATCCTTCGTGCCGAGGTAGAGGTGATCCCGGTCGCGGTCTCGATCCCGGTCATGATCGGGCGTCTGGAGCCGGTCGCGGTCCCGGTCGCGCAGCTGGTCGGGCTCGTCGACCCGGTCCCTGTCGCGGGTGCGATCCTGAATGACATCGCCTGAAGCGGGTGAAGTGGTCCGCTTCGGAGGGGGAGCCGAACGGCCACCGCTTTGCGCCATCGCCGCCGACGTCATGGCGAGCCCGACCACAACGGCCAGGCATGTACTTCCAAATCTCATGCGTTTCTTCGGCATGGTGATCTCCGGTTCCGAAATCCTGTTTGCCTGACATGGTCGGCCCCGCGCTCTGGCGAAGCCGGTTCTTCATCAGGCGTTCGATGCCCCGCCGGAGAATGGCTCTGTGGGATCGGGAGGGGGGTGAGCCGACTCCAACGAGGCATCCCAAGGCTGCGCAATCGGGCAGTCGCCACAAATGCGTAGTGATACGGAGCGGGATATTGCCGAGGAGAATTCTCGATTGTTTGTGCGCGTATGGCGCGTCGCGGCCCGGCTTTCTGGAGGCGGCGTGATTGCTGCCAATGGTGGTCCGAAGTCCGCTCCATCACCGGTTGATCGGCGGTCCCGGAAACCCCGATGGCCGCACCGCGTTGAACGCGCATCGGGGCAAAATAGGCAGGCAAGATGCGCGGCACGCGTAGAAACACGTATCCAGATTGTTTCTGGCAGCCCTAATTTGACGGCAACACCCATCACGGTTTCAAGCACGTAAGGAAACGGATTTCCCATGAGTTATTATCTGGCCGCAACAGTCGACGCACCGTTCGATGAGACAATCGAGCGGGTCGAAACGGCGCTCAAGACCGAAGGGTTCGGCGTGCTGACGCGTATCGACATTCAGGCCACCTTGAAGGCCAAGATCAACGCGGATTTCCGGCCCTATACGATCCTGGGGGCGTGCAACCCCGCCCTGGCGCACGAAGCCTTGTTGCTGGAAGACAAGGTCGGGACCATGCTGCCCTGCAATGTGGTGGTCCAGCAAAAGTCCGACGGAACGGTCGAAGTGGCGGCGGTCGATCCGGTGGCGTCCATGCAATCGATCGACAATCCCGACCTCAAGAAGGCGGCGTCCGCCGTTCGCGAGAAACTGGCCCGTGTGATCGCATCGCTGGGCTGAGGTCCGGGGCGCTTTTGGGCCCGGCGGGTCACGGTTCACAATTTCCAGGAAAGTCCGACGCGGAACAGGTTTTCCCCATGATCGAAACCGTCGACTGACGAGCCTACTTCCACATCGTATCTGCGATAGTCGGTCAGGCTGTAATCCACCCGCATCCGGGCCCGCGTGCCAAGACCGATTTCCATGCCCACACCGTACCGCAGGCCCGTTTGCGTCTTTTCCGATCGAACGGATGTGTTGGTGGTGCTGTACGGGATGGCGAAGCGCGTGCGCACCACGCCGGCATGGCCGTAAATCATGGCTGCCTTGCCGATCTGGTATCCGGCCCTGGCGCGCGTTGCGAAGGAATAATCGTGCCGGGCCGAATAGACCCGGCCAGTAGGATCGCGTTCGATATTCCAGCTGGTGTTCGTGACATCGGCATCGATTTCGGCACCCAGGTAGAAGCCCGAAAGCACCGCGCCTGCGCCAGCGTAAACGCCGACCATCGGGCCCTGGCTTGCGCGCTGGATATCAATCGCGGTGTCGCCGCTTCGCGTGCCGACATTATCGCTGGCCAGTGCGGTGTGACCAAACTGGGCGCCGATGTAAAAGCCGGAAAAATCCGTTCGCGCTGGCTCGTCTTCCTGGTTTGCCGGAGAGCCGAACCGAACGCCGCCGCCCAGCAGGAACTGGCTGCGCGAGGATGAGAAATTGTCGAAATTGCCCTCTCCGGTCGGCACGTCGACATCGCCGTACGAGGACAGCGCGTATTCCATGCGGACGAAGCCGCGCTTCCCGGCGGCGGCATCGATACCGACACCGAATTCCGGACCGGTCAAGCGGTCGCTGCTGACAAAGTCGGTATCGGAATGAAGGTAGGTGGTGCGCAGCCTGGTGCTGGCCACACCGGCGCGCGCGTAGGCGATATTTCCGGCTGGACCCGCGTATCCGATCCGCCCCGACACACCGAAACTGTCTTTCTGCTCGAGCGAAAAGACACGGCCTGCGGTGTGCAGCCAATCCGGTCCGTCCCTTTGCCCCTGCGCCTCTATGCCCAGATAGAGTCTGCCCGCCAGAACCCCGTAGCCCAGCGCCCCGCCGTAACTCGCCCCCGCATCGCCAAAATCGGCCGTGTTGGTGCCGGGGCCGCGCGGTCCATCCAGGCCGGTGATCAGCGCGCCATGCCCCAATGTCACCGCAACATAGGGGCCGCCGGGCAGGGCGCTGCCTATCGCGATTGGGTTCGTTCCGTTTTCGTAGGCTGGCCACGACTGTGCGCCGATGCGCAGCATGACGCGGTTCTGGTCATAATCGAAGCCTGCCGCATTCGAGCTGCGTTCCGCCAGCGTGTAATCGGTGCCGATGAACAGGTATCGGTTGAGGTAGTAGCGGGCCCACAGGTTTGCGCTGATGACCGATTCCGAACGGTCGACCCCGCGATAATCGTAGTGCGAACCGCGCAAACCTAGACCTGCGGACAACCGCGGGTGCGGATCGGCCCTGACCGACAGGCTGCCGGATGTCAGCAGGTAGGACGCGGCCCCCGGAAGCGTCGTTTCTTCCACGCTGCGATCCAGCTGAAACGATGCCGATAAACCCGCTGGCCCCTGCCAGTCGAGGGCCGCACCCAAATCGATCGTTGCGATATCCTCGTATCGCGGGTCCCGGTAATTTTGCTGAAGGTATCCGGCGAACACCTCGCCCGATAACCGGTTGGCGAGGGCGCGGCGAAGCCCCGCTGCCAGCGCAAATCCATCGGAATTGCGATCGAAGCCGAAGTCGTCTCTGGCCTGATCGTAGGTGCGCTTGTCGTAACCACCCTGGATGAAGATTTCCGAACCCGTTCCGATGGCGTACCCAACCCTTGTTCCGATCTCGAATTGGGTCCGGTCGCGGTCGTCGTTGTTGATCGTTCCATCGGGTGTTTCCACATCGCCGTAATCGAGACGGTTCACGGTGCCGACAAGGCGGACCGACGCCGGCTGCGCCTTGATCAGGACGCCCCCGAAACCATAGGCCCGCTGAAACGTCGTGGGGCGGGCCCCGCTGACCGCTTCGGGCGATGCGCGGCTTTCATGGTTCCAGCGATAGTCGCCGCCGCCGACCAGCGTCACATTTTGCGAAACGCGCGACCGGCCATCGAATCCGATTTGCCAATCGTCGAAGTCTTCGCTTTGCTGGTCGAGATAGCGGCCAATTTCCCCCGATCCCGAAAAAGTTAGGCGGCTCTTCCGGTCTGCGATTGTAAATTCGGCGCTGGGACTGAGGGAAAACACGACATCGTCGACCTCGCCGTTGCGGGTCGCGAAAATGTTGTCGTTATACTCTGCGCCGGTTTCGAAGGAGATTTTCAGGCGCTGGCTGGTGGCTGGCGCGGATCCGGCGTCCGGTTCGTCTGCCGATGCCACGGCTTGGCTCGATGCGGCCGGGGGAACGGGTTCGTCCGTACCCGCCTGAGGCCTTACCGCGGTTTCCTGGGCGATTGCGGCGCCGGGAAACGCCGCGGCGGCCATCAGGCCAACTCTGAAATTACGGAAGCGGCGGCGCGCAGGGACAAGCGATCTGCAGGCCCGATCGGTTGCCGGATCAACTGCATTTTTCAATCGGATACGCCCCCTGTTGTCTTATGGTTCATTCGGGTCGTTGAATTGTCGGCTCCAGATCCGCGATCACGGCGCTTGCGACGAAGGCCCGGTCCTGGCCGGGTGACGGTGAACCGCGGTGCATGACAATTTCGGCATGGGCTTCGAACCGTTCTACCGTGCGGACATTGGTCCGTTCGGCCCAGAACGGCGTGCCCCATTCGGGGTGCCATACAGTCCATCCGATGCCCGGTTCGTAATACCGCCAATGGGGGCGCCAATAGGCGTAGGCCGTCCCGTAATACGGGCGATAGAACCGGTCCGGTTCGACGTAAGTGCGAACGTCGCGTTCGGTGAGCCGATCGACGATCACGAAATAATCGAACCCGCTCTGAAGCGTCAGCTCCGCGGCCCGGTAGAGCAGATAACCTTCGACCCTGTCCCGCGACGTCAGGCTGTTGCCGGCAAAATTGACCCTGAAGCTGTTCGCGCTCAGCCGCTGCTCCGAATAGCCGCCCGATACCGCCTGGCCGCGTATTTCGGGCTGGTATGGGGTCGCCGTCATGCAGCCGATCAGCAGGGTGGCCGATGCGGCGGCCACCAGCATCCTTCCAAGTAATCCGACCTTCGTCGTCATTGTCCGACTTCCTTCGTGATGGCGAAATTGATGTGCGTGGCGGACACGGCCGCCAGCGCAGCCTTCGTGTGTCACGGAACTACCGGGACGGCGTATTCATGGATGTATTCGATCACCGCGCGGGCATCTTCGGCTGCCTGTGCGAACGCGGTCAGCGATCCCGACCCGCTGAAGTCCACATCGGCGAAGACGGCTTCGTAGATGTCGACTTGCGTCGGAACCCAGGAGCCATCGGGCTGCTGGATCAGGACCGTGATCATGGTGCCTTCGTAGATGTCGGACCGATCGTAGGTGAAGCCGCTGTAATCGATGTCCGAATAGGTGACATCGCCCTGGCTGGTCGTGTTGATGTCCAGGAAGGCGTTGATGTACGCCACCTCATCGGCTGTCAGCTCGCCTGCCTTGTCGCTCGCCGCGGCGAGGAAGGCGGTTGCCGACTGGAGATCGGCGGTGGTCAGGACGCCGTCGACCAGATGGTCGAATTCGGTGCCGGGAAGATCGGTCACTCCGGGGATCGTCCCCGTGGTCATCAGCGCGACGTAGATCGCGAGATTTTCCAGCGGGGAATCGATGGTGTTGGCGACCCCGTCGACCGTGACCACCAGACGTCCGGCAGCGTCGAGCGAGAGGTCGGTCGCGTCGTTGAGAAGATTGACGACTTCCTGTGCGCGGCGATCGAGAACGGAGTTCGGCGAACGGCCGACGTTCAAGCGGCCAAGTTCGACCTCTATCGCCAGCGTTGGATCGATCGGGGCACCTTCGGCATCGAGCGGTATCGGATTGCCATCGAGGTCGAGCGGCTGGACATACCCTTCCGGGGTGAGGATCGGAATGCCGTTGGCGTCGCGCAGGATGACGTACATGTCGCCAAACAGGTCGCCTCTCTTGTCGCCGGCGGAACCAGGCTTGCCGCCACGTTCGTTCTTGCCGCCCTTTTCGCCGGCCCAGTCGGGGCGATCGGAATCGTCGCCCTCGTCTTCGCCCGATATGGCCCGGAAGATATCCTCCATGCTGCCCTTTCCTTCGCCCCTTCCGGATGTCGTTCCGGGTTCGCGCCCTTTCCCCTTTTGTCCCTTCGCTCCGCTGTCCTGATGGTCGGAACCGGAATCATGGGCATCGCTTTCGTGGCCGCTGCCGCCCGAATGCTGCGCCATCGCCGAGTTGTCTGCTATGTCCCGTGCAAAGGCCGGCGCGCTGGCGCCGCAAATGACCAAGGCTATTGCAGTGGCGGTGGATTGCAGGATTGCCTTGCTCGAAATGGTCGTGATCGTCACTGGGAAGTCCCCTACTTACGGTGATGGACAGGACCCGATCCGTGCGAACCGGTCCGTGTCCCGCTATGTTGAGCAGGCTTACATCAGTGTAAGTAAGGGAATGTTCGATACGGGATTTTGCGGATATCCGGGAAACAGCGACGGGCCAAGACTGGTGATTTCGTGCGGGTTCTCAAAACGCTTTCCAAGCCAGCACCCGGGTGCGCCGGAAACGCGGAGATTGGCTTTGCGGTGCCACTCTGCCGCATCCACATCGTCGCATTCGGTGGATCGAAGTGTGTGCGTTGCACAATTTCCGGCCGGACTGTATGATGGTATCGATATTTTGGTTTCGGGATGATTTGGTGTGCGCAAGGCATCGCTACTTACAGTGACGGTCATCGCGGCGATGATCGCCGGATCGGGTGCCGCGCAGGACACCGTGATCGCGTCGGACACGCCCGGCGCGCTTGACGTCCCCGAACGGTGGGATTGCAACCGCATCCGCCCCGATTATTCGGCCTGGCTGGACAAGGGCAATCCCGCGGCAAACTGGAAATATGTCGGCAAGACGTACCGTGACACCCAAACGGGTGAAACGTACAATTGGCAGAACTGGCTCGATTGGGCCGAAGAGGCGCGCTGCGCCGCTGTCCCTCCGGAAACCGCCAATCCCAACACGAACTTGCTGATCGGTGGTGCGATCACGGTCTTCGGCGCGGGCCTGATTGCCATCCACGCCGGATCGGGACCCAAAAGCCCGGGCTGAGCCGGCAATCGCCAGAAGCGTTGCGTTAGACCGAGGACGTGAAAAAAGGGGCGGCCCGAAACCGCCCCTTTTTCTTATTTCAGCGGCAGGATTTGGCCGATGATGTAATCGGCCGCCTCTTCCGGGCTCATCGCCACGGTGTTGACGCGTATTTCCGGCGCTTCGGGTTCTTCATAGGGGCTGTCGATCCCGGTGAAGTTCTTCAGTTCACCCGCCCGCGCCTTCTTGTACAGGCCCTTCACGTCGCGCGCCTCCGCCACTTCGAGCGGGGTGTCGACATGGATCTCGATGAATTCGGCTTCGTCCATCATGTCACGCACCAGCTGGCGATCGGCGCGGAACGGGCTGATGAACGCCGTCAGCACGATAAGACCCGCATCGGTCATCAGCTTGGCGACTTCACCAATGCGCCGGATGTTCTCGATCCGGTCGCTTTCGGTGAAGCCCAGGTCCTTGTTGAGGCCGTGGCGGATATTGTCGCCATCGAGCAGGAAGGTGTGGCGGTTCATCACTGCCAGCTTCTTTTCGACTTCGTTGGCGATGGTTGATTTGCCGGACCCTGAAAGGCCGGTGAACCACAGCACGCGCGGCTTCTGGTTCTTCATGTCGGCATGGTGGTCACGGGTGATGTCCGTCGCCTGCCAGTGAACGTTCTGGCTGCGTCGCAGGCTGAAGTGCAGCATGCCTGCGCCAACCGTGTGGTTCGTGATCTTGTCGATCAGGATGAACCCGCCCAGCGCCCGGTTTTCGGTATAGGGGTCGAAGACCACGCGCCTGTCGGTGGTGATTTCCGCGACGCCGATCTGGTTCAGGTGGAGGGTCTTTGCGGCGAGATGTTCCATCGTGTTGACGTCGATCTCGAACTTGGGTTCGGCCACTGTGACGGACACGACCTGCGTGCCCAGCTTCATCCAGTAGGCGCGCCCGACAACCAGCGGCTCGTCATCCATCCACACAAGCGTGGTTTCGAACTGGTCGGCGACTTCGGGTGGGCTGTCGGCTGCCGCCAGGACATCCCCGCGCGAACAGTCGATTTCGTCTTCCAGCGTGATCGTGACCGATTGTCCGGCAATTCCGGCATCGAGCTCGCCGCCCATCGTCACGACCGACTTCACCTTGCTGGTCTTGCCCGAGGGCAGCGAACGCAGCGTGTCGCCGGGCTTGACGCTGCCGGTGGCGATCAGGCCGGAAAAGCCGCGGAAATCCAGATTGGGCCGGTTGACCCACTGCACCGGCATCCGGAACGCCTTGCCCAAGTTCACGTCGGTGCGAACTTCGATCGCCTCGAGATGTTCCATCAGCGTGGGACCGTCGTACCAGTCCGTGTTGCCCGAACGCGACGTGATATTGTCGCCCGCAAGGCCCGACATGGGAATGGCGGTAAAGCTGTCGATCCCGATGCTTTCGGCAAAATGGGCGTAATCGGCAACGATCGCGTCGAATTTGGAGCGATCGTAATCGATCAGGTCCATCTTGTTCACCGCCAGCACCAGGTTCTTGATGCCGAGCTGGTGGCACAGGAAGCTGTGGCGTTTGGTCTGGACCAGCACGCCCTTGCGCGCATCGATCAGGATGACGGCCAGATCGGCGGTCGAAGCGCCGGTCACCATGTTGCGCGTATACTGTTCGTGTCCAGGGCAATCGGCGACGATGAACTTGCGCTTTTCGGTCGCGAAAAAGCGGTATGCGACATCGATCGTGATGCCCTGTTCGCGTTCCGCGGCAAGCCCGTCGACCAGCAGCGCGAAGTCGATTTCCTGCCCCTGCGTGCCCACGCGCTTGCTGTCGCTTTCAAGCGCGGCCAACTGGTCTTCGAAGATCATCTTCGAATCGTACAGCAGGCGGCCGATCAGGGTCGATTTGCCATCGTCCACGCTGCCGCAGGTGATGAAGCGCACCATCGATTTGTTCTGATGCTGCTGGAGGTATGCGTCGATATCCTCGGCGATCAGGGCGTCGGTCTTGTAGACGGGGTCGGTGTTGAGCGTGGCCATCAGAAATAACCCTCCTGCTTCTTCTTCTCCATCGACGCGTCGCCTGCGTCCTTGTCGATCACACGGCCCTGCCGTTCGCTCGTGGTTGTGAGCAGCATTTCCTGCACCACCTGGGACAAGGTGGCCGCTTCGCTTTCCACCGCGCCGGTCAGCGGGAAACATCCCAGCGTGCGGAAACGGATCGACCGTTCGGTGATTTCGGGGCGGTATCCCATGGCCTTCTCGAGGCGTTCCATATCGTCGGCCATGAACAGGCCGCCTTCGTGCTCGTACGTTGGGCGCACGGCGCTGAAATACAGCGGCACGATCTCGATATTCTCGGCCATGATGTACTGCCAGATATCCAGCTCGGTCCAGTTGGACAGCGGGAAGATGCGGATGCTTTCGCCCTTCTTCTTGCGGGCGTTATAGAGGTTCCACAGTTCGGGGCGCTGGTTCTTCGGGTCCCAGCCATGGGTCGCGGTGCGGAACGAGAAGATGCGCTCCTTCGCGCGGCTTTTTTCCTCGTCGCGGCGCGCACCGCCGAAGGCTGCGTCGAAGCCATATTTGTCCAGCGCCTGCTTCAGCCCTTCGGTCTTCCACATGTCGGTGTGCAGCGGGCCGTGATCGAACGGGTTGATCCCGCGTTCGGCGGCTTCCGGGTTCTGGTAGACCAGCAGCTCCATACCCGCATCCTGCGCCGCTTTTTCGCGCAGCGAATACATGTCCTTGAACTTCCAGGTCGTGTCGACGTGGAGGAGCGGGAAGGGCGGCGGTGACGGGTAGAACGCCTTCTTGGCCAGATGCAGCATCACGGCGCTGTCCTTGCCGACCGAATACAGCATGACCGGGTTTTCAGCCTCGGCCACCACTTCGCGCATGATGTGAATGCTTTCCGCCTCGAGCCGTTCAAGGTGGGTGAGTGTCTTGGTGTCGCTCATCGAAGAACTCCCTTTTCGGAGTGGGGCAGTAACGCCGGCGCTATTCGTTGGACCTCCCATTTGGGAGGTAGTATGCGCATTGAATGCGTATTCCCAATCTTGGCGAGACCGAATTGCTCGTACCGCTCCACGACGGGGTTTTCGAACAGCCGATGTGGCAGACGTTCCTGCGGCGGTTGCGCAGCGTGTCCGGGGCGAATGGCGCGATGCTCGCGATCCGGACCGAAGGGGCGCGGGACGATCTGCTGCTGGCCGCAGGGGACATGGCCGATACAGCCGGCGTTCTGTCGTCCGACATGCGCGACGGGCGCGTCTACACGCTGGCGGAACTCGGGCCGCAATCGGGCGGAGACGCACGGCTGATGCGCCTTGGCAGCGGCCACGGGATGCAGGCATGGCTAACCATCCGGCGCGAGGCCCCGCTGGACGCCGAGCATTCGAGCTTGCTGGCCGCGCTGGCACCTCATTTGCGCGTGGCCTTGCGGGTGCTGGCGACGCTGGAACGCGAAAAGGCGCGCGCATCGCTGAGCGCGGACGCATTCAGCCGCATGAATTTCGGCTGGATCGCAATCGACGAGCGGTGCAGGATTGTCGATTGCGACCCGCAAGCCGACCGTTTCCTGCAACGATCGGGGACGCTGCGGCGCGGACCTTATGACCGTCTGACGCCATCGTCCCCGGAGATCGACCGGCAGTTGACGGCGTTCACGCGCGATTGTGCCAGCGAGGGGCGGCATCGCCCGCGGGCCTTCACGCTGAGCCGCGATCCCTGGATCGACGTGCTGGTTTCGCCTGTCCGGCTGGAATCGATGGCAGGGGACAGCAAGGCGGTGGCGCTCGTCTATCTGCGCGGCGACCGCAGTTCGAATGCGGACCGGTGCGAGCAATTGGGCGACCTGTTCGACCTGACCCCCGCCGAGGCCCGCCTGGCGTGGTCGCTGGCCCAGGGCCAATCCATTGCCGAGGCATCGGCGCAGCATGGCCTCACGCTGGAAACGGGTCGGTATTATTCCAAGAAGATCTACGCGAAGACCGGCGCGCGCGGACAGGTGGACCTGGTCCGCAACATCCTCACCGGCGTGCTCGCGCTGGCTTAATCGGTTCGCGCCACCAGGTCGGGCCAGAAGGCTTCGGCCCCCCGCTCGATTACCCTGTCGCCCAGAAACCGGCTCCAGTAAGCGTCGTTGCCGAATTGCGAACGCCATTCCCAAAGCCGGGTGGTCAACGGATGCAGGCCGTATTCCTGCGTGAAACCGATTGCACCGTGGACCTGGTGGGCAAGCGATGTGCCCACACCCACCGCGCGGTTGGCGCGCAGTTTGGCCGCGGCAATTTCGAACGATGCATCACCGCCCCTGTCGAGGGCCTGCGCCGCGCCGGTGGCCGCGCAATTGGCCGCCGCCGCTTCCGAAGCGAAGGTCGCAAGGCTTTGCTGGACAGCCTGAAACTTGCCCAGCGGGCGACCGAATTGCTGCCGTTCGTTGGCGTAGGACACCGACATGGCGAGCGCGGCGTCGAGCGCGCCGGCAATCTGCGCGCAGCGCGCGAACGCACCGAGCAGGAACCCGTCGCCGCTTGCCAGATCGTCGGTTCGCGCCGCCAGCACGCGTTCGGCCAGGGGAAGGGCCAGCGCGTGGTATCCCGCCAGCCGCAACACCGTCAGCGCGTCTTCCCAATTGCCGCCGAACCCGCCGTCCTCTTCGGGCACGAGGAGGAGGGGGAGGCCCAGTTCCTCGACCCTGTCCCAATCGCGTTCCACCGTGGCGCCAGGCCCCAGTTCGGCGAACAGCGGGTCGGCCATTTCGGCCAGCATACGCCGCGTATCGTTCATCTCAGCCCCAGTCCGCGCGCGATGATGCCCTTGATGATTTCCCGCGTCCCGCCGCGCAGGGAAAAGCTGGGAGATACCTGGAGGAGGTATCCCATGACCTGACCCAGCGCCTCTGGCCCTGACGGGGCAACGTCGACGGCGGCCTGCACCAGTTCGGGCAGCGCCTGTTCGAAGGCGTTCCCCAGGTCCTTGACGATGGTGGCCTCCAGCGCCGGGTCTTCGCCGCGCGCCAGCTTGGCGGCGACCGATGCGCTCATCAGGCGAAGCGTCCAGGTTTCGGCGGTCAGCCGGCCGATCAGGTCGCGCACCGCCGGATCGGGATGCCTGCTGGCGTGACGCACCAGTTCAAGGAACAGCACCATGGACGAGAGGTATCTTTCGGGGCCCGACCGCTCGAGCGAAAGTTCGGCGGTGGCCTGCGACCACCCGTTGCCCTGGGTGCCCAGCAGGGCCGTGTCGGGCAACCGGACATCGTCGAAGAACACTTCGTTGAATTCGTGCGCGCCGGTAAGGTCGATGATCGGTTTCACCGTCACGCCGGGTGCGTCCATCGGGATGACGAATTGCGAAAGTCCCTGCTGACGCTCGGACCCTTCTTCGGAACGAATCAGGGCAATCATCAGATGGGCCACGTGCGCGCCGGTGGTCCACACCTTCTGCCCGTTGATGACCCAGCTATCGCCGACCCTGCGCGCCGACGTGCGCACCGATGCCAGATCCGATCCCGAATTGGGTTCGGACAGGCCGATGCAGGCGAACACTTCGCCGCGGGCCATACCGGGCACCCAGCGGCGTTTTTCATGCTCGCTGCCATAGCGGAGCAGGAGCGGCCCGCTCTGCCGATCGGCGATCCAGTGCGCGCCCACCGGTGCGCCCGCCGCGAGCAGTTCCTCGATCACGATGTACCGTTCAAGCTGGCTGCGTTCGTGGCCGCCGTATTCGCTGGGCCATGTCATGCCCAGCAGGCCGGCTGCACCGAGCCTGGCGCTGAAGGAGGGATCGGGCTTGGTCCAGCAGTTCGCCCTTCGCACGGGATCGCTTTCCCCGTGTTCGGCAACCAGCGCGCGCACGCGGCGCCGCAAATCGGGCGCGCTGTCAGGCCAATCGATCGCCTCGGTGGCGAATGTCTGCATCCGTCTCCTCCTGGCGTCCTCTCTCACCAATTTCTCGCCGCACCGCAAGACCCGTTGCATCGAGCAACGAATCCCGACAGAGTGTGCGCCACAGAGACGGGACCAAATTTTTCCGGGAGAGATATGATGACCGACTACCGCAACCTTATTGATGGCGAAATGGTCGACAACGGCCAGTGGCTCGACGTGGTGAACCCCGCGAACGAGGAAGTGATTGCCCGTGTCCCGTCCTGCGGCAAGGACGAACTCGACCGCGCCGTGGCCGCGGCGCGCCGCGCGTTCAAGACCTGGCGCAAGACCAGCCCGGAAGAACGCCAGAAGGTGGTCCAGGGAATCGCCGCTGCGATCAAGGACAACGCCGACGAGCTTTTCCGACTCCTGACCAGCGAGCAGGGTAAACCCCACGCCCAGGCGCAACAGGAAATCTATGGCGCTGCCGGACTGGCTGCCGCGCAATCCACGCTGACGCTGGACGACGTGATCAACCAGGACGACGATGAACGCCTCAGCCGTACCCGCCGCGTGCCGGTTGGCGTGGTGGGCGGCATCGTGCCGTGGAACTTCCCTGTCATGATGGCGATCCAGAAGATCGTGCCCGCGCTGATCGCTGGCTGCACCATCGTCCTCAAGCCGTCGCCGTTCACGCCGCTGACCACGCTGCGTATCGCGGAACTGATCAAGGATGTCGTTCCGGCAGGTACGGTCAACATCATCACGGGTGAAGACAGCCTCGGTCCGCTGATCACCTCGCATCCCGATATCGACAAGATCACGTTCACCGGGTCCACCGCGACCGGCAAGAAGATCATGGAAGGCGCCAGCGCCGACCTGAAGCGCATCACGCTGGAACTGGGCGGTAACGATGCGTCGATCGTGCTTCCCGATGCCGATGTCGAAAAGGTGGCGGAACAGCTGTTCTGGTCCAGCTTCTCCAACGCCGGCCAGATCTGCGTCGCGGCCAAGCGCATCTACATCCACGAAGACATCTACGACGATCTGTCGAAGGCGATCGCGGAATATGCCAAGGGCGTTACCGTGGGCGACGGTTCGCAGCAGGGAACGGGCGTCGGTCCGATCCAGAACAAGAAGCAGTTCGACCGTGTCTGCGAACTGATCCAGGATGCCAAGGATCACGGATACCAGTTCCTGACCGGCGGCAATGTCGACCCGTCGGGCACGGGATACTATGTTCCGATCACGATCCTCGACAATCCGCCGGAAGAAGCCCGCATCGTGGCCGAAGAACAGTTTGGCCCGGTCATGCCGCTGATGAAGTTCTCCACCGTCGATGAAGTCATCCAGCGCGCCAACAACTCCGAATACGGGCTTGCCGGCGCGGTGTGGACGAAGGACACCGACAAGGGCATCGAAATCGCGGAGCAGCTGGAAACCGGCACCGTGTGGATCAACGAATTCCTTCACATCTCGCCGTTTGCGCCCTTTGGCGGGCACAAGCAGTCGGGCTTCGGGGCCGAATACGGCGTCGATGGCCTGAAGGAATTCACCTATCCGCAGGTGATTACGCTCAAGCGCGACGCACTGGTCTGACAAGACCCGATCGACCCGGCGCCCCGCGGCCATAGCCGCGGGGCGCCGGTGTCATTTTCTCGCGCGGCTCACGGTGCGACCCAAAGGCGGATAACCCAGGCAAGCGCGCCCAGCGCGGCAACGCTTGCAGCCCAGATCCCGGCCATCCACGCGAGCCGTTTCCACAGCGGACCGGCAGTGTCGTCCGATGCCGGCATCAGTGATACCCCTCGTCCGAAACCTTGCCGCGGAACACCCAGTATGCCCACGCGGTGTATCCGATGATCAGGGGCAAGGTGATCGACACACCGACGAGCATGAAAACCTGACTGCGTTCGGGCGCTGCGGCATCCCAGATCGTGATGCCCGGCGGCACGACATAGGGCCACATTGTGATCCCCAGGCCTGCCATCCCGAAGAAGAAAAGAGCGATCGCGTACCAGAACGGCTTGCTGTGCTGGTCGCGGGCGATTGCCCGGACCATCAGGACTGCGATGATTGCCGTCAGGACGGGCACGGGCGCCGCCAGATAGATTTCCGGCGCCGTCAGCCAACGCTCGGCGTATTCGGCGTTGAGGAAGATGTTGTAGAGGCTGACCGCGCCCATCAGGACGATCGTGGCAAACGCGGCGCGTTTGGCCAGGGTGCGCGCATGGGCCTGTCCGGCCCCTTCCAGTTTCCAGATCAGCCATGTGCTCCCCAGCAGGGCGTATCCGGCAACGACGCCCAGGCCGGTCAGCAAGGTGTAGGGCGTCAGCCAGTCGAACCAGCTGCCCGAATAGGCGCGGCCCGTCACCTCGATACCCTGCAGCAGCGCGCCCAGCGTCATGCCTTGCGCCATGGCGGCGACCAGCGATCCGCCGGAAAACGCGGCATCCCAGAACCGGCGGTGCGCCGGATCGCGCCAGCGGTATTCGAACGCCACGCCCCTGAAAACCAGCCCCAGGAGCATTGCGATGATGAGCGGGTAAGTAGCCGGGAGGATGACCGCATAGGCCAGCGGGAAAGCGGCCATCAGCCCGCCGCCGCCCAACACCAGCCACGTTTCGTTCCCGTCCCAGACCGGCGCGATCGAATTCATGGCGCGGTCCCGTTCAGGCCCCACATCGAAGCTCGGGAAGAGGACGCCGATACCAAGGTCGAACCCGTCCATCACCACATAGGCGAAAACCGCGAAGGCGATGATGAACGCCCAGATCGTGGTCAGATCGTAGGAAACACTCATCGCGCATCCTCCTTGTCCGTGGGCAGAACTTCCTCGCGGCCCGGGTTCTGGGTGGGACCGGGGGTGATTCCCGCCGTGCGAATGGGACCGGTATCGCCGCGTTTGACGCCGAGTTCGCCCGTATGCGGCCCCTTGGCCATCAGGCGCAGGATGTAACAGATACCCACGCCGAACACGGCGAAATAGACCAGCACGAATGCGACCAGCGATGCACCGACGGCGGGGGCATCCAGCGGGCTTGCCGCGTCCGCGGTTCGCAACAGATTGTAGATGACAAAGGGCTGGCGCCCGACTTCGGTCGTGATCCACCCGGCCAGAACGGCAATAAAGCCGGACGGGGCCATGACCAGCGCCGCCCGGTGTAGCCACGGCGTATCGTACAGCGATCCGCGCCACCGCGCCCACAGGCTCCACATGCCGATGCCAAGCATGGCAAAGCCGATCCCCACCATGATGCGGAAAGACCAGAAGACGATGCCGACCGGCGGTTCGTCTTCATCGGGTATCGTGTCGAGCCCGGCCAGCGGCGCATCGGGATCATGCTTGAGGATCAGCGATGACGCCTTGGGTATCTCGATGGCATAACGGACCGTCTTGGCTTCGCTGTCGGGGATGCCGAACAGGATCAGCGGCGCCCCGTCGGGATGGCTCTGGAAATGCCCCTCCATCGCCATGACCTTCTGCGGCTGATGCTCGAGCGTGTTGAGCCCGTGCAAGTCGCCGGCGAAAATCTGCAACGGCGTGACGATCGCGGCCATCCACATCGCCATGGAAAACATCGTGCGCGCGTGCCCGTTGGTGCGGTCTTTCAGAAGGTGCCATGCACCAACCCCGCCCACGGCAAAGGCGGTGGTCAGATAGGCGGCCATGACCGTGTGCACCAGGCGATACGGAAAGCTGGGGTTGAAGATGATCGTCCACCAGCTTTCGCCTGGCAGGAACTGGCCGTTCGCGCCCATTTCGAACCCGGTCGGGGTTTGCATCCAGCTGTTGACCGACAGGATCCAGAACGCGGAAATGAACGTGCCGAGCGCCACCATGCAGGTGGCAGCGAAATGCAGCTTGCGGCCTACCTTGTTCATGCCGAACAGCATGACGCCGAGGAAACCGGCTTCGAGGAAGAATGCCGTGAGGACTTCGTAAGCCATCAGTGGGCCAATCACCGGTCCGGCAAAATCGGAAAAGACCGACCAGTTCGTGCCGAACTGGTAGCTCATCACGATGCCCGACACGACGCCCATCGCGAAAACTATGGCGAAGATCTTGATCCAGTATTTGAACAGATCGAGATACAGCTGCCTGCCGGTCTTCAGCCACAACCCCTCCAGCACCATCAGGTAACTTGCCAGCCCGATCGAGAAGGCGGGAAAGAAAAAGTGGAAGCTGACCGTAAAGGCGAACTGGATACGGGCGAGCAGCAATGCGTCGACGTGTTCGAACATGGGAACCCTTTAAAACCGAAGCGCAGGCAGGTGTAATGCAAAGCGCGCAGCGGCTGTGCCTCGGCGCGCAAGTCACGATCCGCAGCGGCCCCGCAGCCCGGGACGCCGATCAGATCATGCCGCGGGCAAGGTAGTGATCGACCGGTGGCGGAGGTTCGCCCGTGTCGCGGGACAGTTCGGTGAAGGCGCGGTCCTGCGAAAGGAACACCTTGCCGTTCAGTTCATCGAGGAAGTGCGTGCGTTTGAGCCGGTCCATCACCGGTCCCTTCACTTCCGACAGGTGCAGCCCGATGTTGCCATCGCCCAGGCGGTGGTTGATCGCCTCGAGGCTTTCGAGGCCCGAGGCATCGATTTCGTTGACCGCGCTGCACATCAGGATGACGTGGCGCACCGCGGGCCGGTCGGCGGTCTGTTCGAGCACGTATTCCTCCAGCCAGCGCGCGTTGAGATAGGTCAGCGCTTCGTCGATCCGGATCGAAAGGACATGCGGCACGGTGAAGACGCTGTGCCGCTCGACATTGCGAAAATGCTCGGTTTCCGGAACACGCCCGACAATCGCGGCGTGGGGGCGGCTGGCCCGCCACAGGTAAAGCAACAGGCCCACACCCACACCGGCAATCACGCCCAGTTCGACGCCAGCCAGCAAGGTGATGCCGATGGTGACGATGTGCGCCGCAAAATCAGCCTTGGAATAACGCCACAGCTGCCCGGGGGTCTTCAGGTCCACCAGGCTCAACACGGCCACGATGATCGTTGCCGCAAGGGTCGCCACCGGCAGATTGAACAACAAGGGCGTCAGGAACAGCGACGCTAGCGCAATGCCGACCGCGGTGAAGGCGCCGGCTGCGGGCGTTTCAGCCCCGGCATCGAAATTCACGACCGATCGCGCGAACCCGCCGGTCACGGGGTACCCGCCGGAAAAGGCGCTGGCGATATTCGCGGCCCCAAGCCCGATCAGTTCCTGGTCCGGTGCAATGCGCTGGCGCCGCTTGGCGGCAAGGGTCTGGGCGACCGAGACGCTTTCGACGAAGCCGATGATCGAGATCAGCAGCGCGGGCACCCACAGACGTTCGATCAGCGCAAGGTCGGTCGACGGGACGGCAAACGGCGGCAGGCCTTGCGGGATCGCCCCCACCAGTTTCACGCCCTGGGCGTCGAGATTGAAGGCAAGCACTGCCAGGATCGTCAACGCGACGGCAACTACCGGACCGGCCTTGGCCGTCATCTCGGCCGTGCGCGGTGCCAGGCCCAGCCGTTGCAGCGCAGGTTTGGCGCCCTTGCGAACCCAGAACAGGAACAGTGTTGCCGGAATGCCGATCGCCAGTGTCGCGGGGTTCGTGTCGGCAATTGTGGCGGCAAGGCCGCCCAGCATGTCAGGCCAGTTGTCGCCGCCCGCACTGATGCCAAGAATTTGCTTCACCTGGCTGGTCGCAATAAGGATGCCCGACGCGGTGATGAACCCGCTGATCACAGGGTGCGACAGAAGATTGGCGAGAAATCCGGCGCGTAGGAAACCCAGAACCGCCAGCATGACGCCGGAAAGCGCGGCCAGGGTAATCGCCGCTTCCATGTATTGCGCGGTGCCTTGCGCCGCCACGGCGCCTGCCGCCGATGCGGTCATCAGCGACACGACCGCCACCGGTCCCACCGCCAGCGTCCGGCTGGTGCCGAATATGGCATAGAGCACAAGCGGAAGGATCGAGGCGTAAAGGCCGACGACCGGCGGCAATCCGGCAAGCAGGGCGTAGGCCAGGCTTTGCGGGATAAGCATGATGGTGACAATCACGGCCGCCATCATGTCGTTGGTCAGCACGGAGCGGTTGTACGTCCTCCCCCATTCCAGAATCGGGAAATAGGCGGAGAGCATGGCGCGGCGTTGCTTGTCGGCCATTTTATTGTGCGATCATATTGCCGGGCCCGGCAAGCCATTCGCGCCCCTTCAGCATGCCGTTCCAGTAGATCCACGGCAGGGCGTCCGCCTTCAATATCCACGACAGGCGCTGGGCCTTGGTGCCGTCGATCAGCCAGCTCGGGAAGCTGGGCATCAGCTTGCCGCCATAACCGAATTCGGCGAGCACGATCTTGCCGCGTTCGACCGTCAGCGGACACGAACCGTATCCGTCATATCCGGCAATCGGACCCTTCTGGTCCAGCGCGCGCAGGGCGTTGACCGCCACGACCGGAGCCTGCTTGCGCGCCGCGGCGGCCGTTTTCGCATTGGGCATCGATCCGGCGTCGCCCAGCCCGAAGACATTGGGATAGCGGGTGTGCTGCAAGGTATGCGGATCGACATCCGTAAATCCGCTTTCGGCTGCCAGCGGACTGTCGGCCAGGAATTGCGGTGCGACTTGCGGCGGCACGACGTGCAGCATTTCGAAATCGCAGGTCTCCTGCCCGGCTTCCGTCTGGAATGTGGCCTGGCCGCCTTCGCCATCGACCGCGATCAAATTGCTGCCCAGCTTCAGGGCGATATCGTATCGTTCAACGTATTCCATCAGCGCCGGGACGTAATCCTGCACGCCGAACAAGACGCCGCCGGCGTTCCGGAATTCGACATCGATGCTATCCAGCACGCCGAGGCGCATCCAGTGATCGCAGGACAGGTACATCGATTTCTGCGGAGCACCGGCGCATTTGATCGGCATCGGGGGCTGGGTGAAGATCGCACGACCGGATTTGACCTGCTGGACCAGTTCCCAGGTATAGGGGGCAAGATCGTAACGGTAATTCGACGTGACACCGTTCCTGCCCAGGGTTTCTTCCAGCCCTGCGATCTTTTCCCAGGCAAGGCGGATGCCGGGGGCGACGATCAGCAACTCGTATGCAACCGTCGATCCGTCGTCGAGAGTGACCTGGTTGTCCTCCGGCTGGAAGCTGGCGGCAGACGCCCTGATCCAGGTCGCGGCCTTCGGCATGACGCTGGCCATCGGGCGGCGGGTCACCTCGGGTTCGAAGATGCCTGCGCCGACCATGGTCCAGCCCGGTTGATAGGCATGGACATCGGACGGTTCGACGATGGCGATGTCCAGTCCGCGCTGGCGCTTGAGCATGGAAGCGGCGGTCGCGATCCCGGCTGCTCCGCCGCCGATGATTACAACGGTATGGGATAGGGATTGCGCCACGGCACTTCTCCAGGTTCTGGGGCTTACGCGCCCAATCGATCGGCAAAGGGGGAAAGGTCGTATCCGGCCGCTTGGGCCAGCTTCAGGCGATCCGATGCGCTTCGGCCTTGGGGGTTGGCCAGCGTTTCCAGCGTGATGGACCGCGTGCCGGTGCGGCAATATGCCAGAACCGGCCCGTCGGTGCCGATCCGCACCGCCCGGAACGCGGCAATCGCGGCCTCGGGAAATGCGCCCCCGCTTACGGGAATGTGATGGAACGCCAGCCCGGCAGCCTGCGCCCGCGCGCGCATTTCGTCGACTTCGGGCTGGCCGCTTTCTTCCCCGTCGGGGCGATTGCAGATCACCGCCCTGAAGCCCCGCTGCGCCAATTCGGCCATATCGGCAGGTTGCAATTGCGGCGCGACGGCAAACCCGGGTTCCACCTCGATGATCTGCATCACGCGTCCTTTTCCATCATGCGCACCACGCCCATGCCTGCCAGCAGGGCGACCACGAATATCGCCGCGGAAGCCGGTTCGATAACCAGCGCCGCGATGCCTGGGCCAGGACACAAACCGGCAATTCCCCACCCGATGCCGAACAGCGCCGATCCGCCGACAAGCGGCAGGGTCAGGTCGCTGCGATCGGGTATGGAGAATTTCTCCGCAAAAATGGGCCGTGCCATGCCGCGCTGGAAACGCCAGGCGATGGCCATCACGAGGACGGCGCCGCCCATTACGAAGGCCAGTGTCGGATCCCAGCCCCCGAACAGGTCGAGAAAACCGCGAACACGCGCAGGGTCGGTCATTCCGCCAAGGGCCAGCCCTGCGCCGAACAATCCGCCCGAAACAAGTGGGGGGAGCAATCGCTTGATCATTTCAGCACCTCCAGCCCCATGGAATTCATGATGGCAACGGTGGCGATCCCGGCGATCATGAACGTGATCGTCGCCACTACGGATCGTTGCGACAGGCGGCTGACACCGCAAACGCCGTGCCCACTGGTGCAACCGCTGCCAAGCCGTGTGCCGATGCCCACAAGAAGGCCCGCAATCGCCAGCACGATGGGATCGGCGAATTGCGCCTCCAGTCCGCCCGATGCAAATGCCACGATCGCCGCGCCCAGCGGCAAGCCCACGAGGAACATCCAGGCGCTGGAGCGGGACATGCCGCTGTCGCTCAGGCCGGTGGCCCGGGCCGCGATGCCGGACACGCCGGCGATCCGGCCCGCACCAAGCAACATCAACGCTGCCGCCAGTCCGATCAGGACGCCGCCGCCAAGTCCGGCCATAGGTGCCGCTTCGGGAAAGCCGGGGAGGGTCATACCGCGTTCACCGGAATCTTGATGTAGCTGACGCCGTTATCTTCGGGTTCCGGCAAGCGGCCACCGCGAATGTTCACCTGAACCGACGGCATGATGAGGTTTGGCATCGCCAGCGTTTTGTCGCGGCTGGTTCGCATGGCGACGAATTCGTCCTGGCTGATGCCGTCCCTGACATGGATGTTCTCCCGCCGCTGCTGGCCCACGGTGCTTTCCCAGGCGTACTCATCGCGACCGGGCGCCTTGTAATCATGGCACAGGAACAGGCGCGTTTCTTCGGGGAGCGAGAGAAGCCGACGGATCGAACCGTAGAGCTGGCCCGCATCGCCACCGGGAAAGTCCGCCCGTGCGGTGCCGAAATCGGGCATGAAGATGGTATCGCCGACGAACGCCGCGTCGCCGATGATGAAGGCCATGTCCGCAGGGGTGTGGCCCGGCACGTGCAGGGCGATGCCCTCGAGCGTGCCGAGCGAGAACGTCTCACCATCCTTGAACAGATGATCGAACTGCGAACCGTCACGTTCGAAATCGGTGCCGGCGTTGAACAATTTGCCGAACACTTCCTGAACCCGGATGATATCGGCTCCGATGCCCAGCTTGCCGCCCAGCTTTTCCTGGAGATAGGGGGCAGCGGAAATGTGATCGGCATGGGCATGCGTTTCGATTAGCCACTTCACTTTCAGATTATTAGAAGTAACATATTCGATAATCCGGTCAGCAGACCCGAAGGACGTGCGGCCCGAAGCCGCCTCGTAATCCAAGACCGAATCGATAATTGCCGCTTCGCTGGTTGCCGGGTCGTGCACGACGTAGCTGACCGTAAAGGTGGCCTCGTCGAAGAAACCGGCGATCGACGGGCGGAGCGCCTTGTTCGCACCGGCCCGCAAAACCTGTTCGGACGCCGCTTGAAGGGTGGTGTCAACTTCGGCCATTGCCATCTCCATTGATTACATAAAACGTGTATATGTATTGCCTTTATGAAGTCAAGTGGTATGGCTACTGTGATGAGCGTTCAGGAAACCCAGCCGCCCGCCATGTCGGGCTTGAGGATCGGTGACACCGCTCCCGATTTCGAGGCGCGGAGCACCACCGGCCCCGTCAAGCTTTCGGCGTTCCGCAAGCGGTGGCTGATCCTGTTTTCGCACCCGGCCGATTTCACGCCGGTTTGCACCACCGAATTTGTCGAGCTGTCGCGCCGTGCGGACGATTTCGCCGCACGCGATTGCGCGCTGATGGCGCTGTCCGTCGACAGCCTGTTTTCGCACTTTGCCTGGCTGCGCCTCATCAGGGACCGGTTCGATGTGGAAGTTCGCTTCCCGATCGTCGAAGACCCGACACTGGTGATCGGCCGCGCTTTCGGGATGGTCGCTGCGGGGGATTACGACAGCGCAACCGTCCGGACGACGTATTTCATCGATCCCAAGGGCGTGATCCGCGCGATGACCTGTTACCCGGCCAATGTCGGGCGTTCGATACCGGAAATGCTGCGGACGCTCGATGCGTTGCAGCGTGTCGATGCCGAAGGGGCGCTGGCGCCCGCCAACTGGACCCCGGGAGACGCGTTGCTGCGGGCCCCGAGCCACGATCTTGACGATGTCTACGCTGCAGAAAACGGGGCGGACTGGTTTTACCGCGACGTGCCCGCAAAGGCCCCGCGATGACCGACGGGCCGCCGATCGATGAGCTCAAGGCCATCGCGCACCCGCTGCGGTTCGCGATTCTTGAAACGCTGAAATCGGGGGAACGCAACGTCGGGGAAATCGAACAGGCATCTGGCATCGCGCAACCGGCCCTGTCCCAGCAACTGGGCGTGCTGCGGCGCGCCGGCCTCGTCGATACCCGCAGGGAAGCGAAGCTCGTCTATTACAGCGTCAGTGCGGAAAGCCTGGGCAGGCTGGCGCAATCGATCGCGGCGTTCCGGCCTGCGGATACGGATGCGGATGCGACAGAAGGGACCCGCGCCCTTTTTACCGGTGCCGCGAACTTCGCCCGGATATATTGAACGCTGACCTTGCGGGCGGATAATTCGTTGAAGGGTAAAGTGGCGGAGACGGAGGGATTCGAACCCTCGATACCCGTTACCAGGTATGGCTCCTTAGCAGGGAGCTGGTTTCAGCCACTCACCCACGTCTCCGCACATCGCAACCCGACCATGTCGCTTGCGAGGGGCGCGCTATAGCCACGCGGCATGGCGGCATCAAGGGCTGAATCGCCTTCCTTGCAGGGACCGCTCGAACGGCCTGCATCGACTCGCTTCGGCGCATTTTGGAATCGGTTCATCGCCGTTTCATTGCCCGCATGGTGAAAGGGGATTCTTCTGACCAGATAGCTGCCTTCGTGGATAACGCCGGCAGGGAGGGAAACATGATCAAGTTTGCATCGAAACTGCCGCGATTCGGCATCGTGCTGGCCGCATTCGGCCTCGCGGCTGGCCCGCTTCACGCGCAGGTCGAAACCATCGACCCCGATACCGCCATCGATGGCGATCTGGTCGAACAGCCGGGCCAACAGTCCGTGTATGGCGAGACCGCCGATAGCGCTGCCGGCACGGCCCAGGCGGAAACTCCGGACGTGCAGGACATGGCGACCCAGCAGCCGCAATGGTCTGAACAGGGCGCCGAATCCGCGGCCAAGGATGCGGTCCAGTCTTCGTCGGTCGACGATCCTTCGACCACGTACCGCGAAGACGATCTGATCGGCGCTGCGGAAGGCGTGTTCGGCAAGGGCGCGCAGGGCGTGGCCGAAATGATCCAGAAATTGCTGAAGGACCAGGGCGAGCCGAACGCCTACATCGTCGGGCGTGAAGCCAGTGGGGCGTTCGTGGTCGGTGCCCGTTACGGCTCCGGAACGCTGTTCCACAAGGTCGAGGGCGAACGTCCGGTTTACTGGACCGGGCCATCGATCGGTTTCGATGCGGGCGCCAACGCAGGCAGCACGTTCGTGCTGGTTTACAATCTGTGGGACAGCGAAGATCTCTACGAACGTTTTCCCGCCGGTGAGGGGCAGATCTACGTCGTTGGCGGCCTGACGGCCAGCTACGTGCGCAAGGGCGATGTCGTGTTGATCCCCATTCGCGTGGGTGCCGGTCTTCGCCTGGGCGTCAACGCGGGATACATGAGATTTTCGAAGAAGCAGCGGTGGCTTCCATTCTGACGGGGAAAGCAGCCCTAACGGTCGCAATAGAACAAACCTGAATGGCGCTGGGGCCGCAACGGGATTTCCTGTTGCGGCCCCACGCATATCCGGCGATGAGGCGCCCATGCTAGACCGTCTCCAAGCCCAAGCCCCTGACGCGCTGCTCGCGCTGATCAAGATGCACGCTGCCGATGCGCGGCCCGATACGATCGACCTCGGGGTCGGCGTCTATCGCACCAACGAAGGTGCGACGCCGGTGTTTCGCGCAATCAAGGCAGCCGAGCAGCGGTTGGTCGATGAGCAGGATTCCAAGAGCTACCTCGGTCCCGAAGGCGACACCGGCTTCGTCACCGCGCTGATGCCGTATATTTTCGGCCGGGACGCGACGATGGGCGGCCGGATCGAAGGGATGCAGACACCGGGCGGAACGGGCGCTGTGCGCCTTGCCGTGGCGCTGTCCAAGGCGGCTGGCGTGACCCGCATCCACATGGGCACGCCAAGCTGGCCGAACCATGTTCAGATCCTGTCCGATGTCGGGGTGGAGCCGGTTCTCTTCAGCCACGCGACGGCGGAAGGGGGCGCTGATCTCGATGCCGTTCTCGGGGCAATCCGCAACGCGGCGCCAACCGATGCCGTGATGCTGCACGGTTGCTGCCATAACCCCACGGGCGTCGACTATACCGACGAACAGTGGGATGCGATCGCCGGCGCGCTGGCCAAAACCGGCGTGTTGCCGATCCTCGACATCGCCTACCACGGCCTTGGCAAGGGACTGGATGAAGACGTTGCGGGCGTTCGCAAGGTTCTGGCCGTCGTTCCCGAAGCGTTGATCGCCTACAGCTGCGACAAGAACTTCGGCCTGTACCGCGACCGCGTTGGCGCCTTCTACATGATGGCCGAGCAGCCGGACCAGCTTGGCGCCATCACCTCCAACGCCAACGCACTCGCGCGCGCGAACTGGTCGATGCCGCCAGACCACGGCGGCGCAGCGGTACGCACCGTGCTGCGCGATGAGAGCCTGACCCAGCAATGGCTTGACGAGCTCGACGAGATGCGGAGCCGGATGCGCCGCGTTCGTGCACGGTTGGCCGCTGCCGATAACGAAGCCCCGGGATTGAACCTGGCGGTGCTCGGTGAACAGAACGGATTGTTCGCCATGCTTCCGCTTTCCAAGGATCAGATCGTGAAGCTGCGTGAAGACCACGGGATCTATATGGCCGGATCGGGCCGGATCAACGTGGCGGGTCTGCACGAAGGCAACACGCCCAAGTTCATCGCCGCGCTTGCTGACGTCACGAAGGACTGAATGGACCGCCAGCCGACCCTCGAGACCGATCGGCTGATCATCCGACCGCTGGAGGAAGGCGACCGCGAAGCCTTGTTCGGCATCGCATCCGACCCCGCGGTCTGGGAACAGCATCCGATCCATGATCGCTGGCGGCGCGACGTTTTCGATGCCTTCTTCGACGAAGGCATGGCGTCGGGCGGCGCGCTGGCGGTTATCGACAAGCGGACGGACCGGATCGTGGGCTCGACCCGCTATGATCGTTTGAGCGAAGACGAGGGTGGCTCGGTCGAGATCGGCTGGACGTTTCTTGCCCCTGTGTGCTGGGGGAAGGGCATAAACCCTGAGATGAAGCGGGTTATGCTGGACCATGCCTTCAGGCATGTCGCGCTGGTCGAATTTCGTGTGGGCGACACCAATTACCGGTCGCGCAACGCGTTGGAAGCCATCGGCGCCGAGCGCAGCGACCGGTACGAGCTGGGAAAATACGACGGCAAGCGGGTGCTCCATCTCTATTACGAGATCACTCGCGAAGGATTTGCCCAAGGCCCGCTGGCCTGAAGGTGCGATTCATTCGGAAGGCTAGCAACCGGCAGCCCTCCCGAAGCACCCTTTTCCACCCGCGGATCCGCAACAAAATCCGGTTTCCGGGGCGCCTCTACGTCAGCAGATGCGACGGCAAAGGGGTGCGAAATACTGTTTACAGCATATGCCGCCTGCTTCGGTTCGCCGCATCGAGGGCCCGAACCATCCGCACGGCCAAGGGTGTCGCTGTGGGCGTTCATGTGGCAGAAAGGCTGGCCTGAACACGGGCCTTCGCGTGCGGCCGATACGCCGCACTTCGTATCGAACGGTATAAAGGGGGCTCTGACAGCCGGCCACGCCATCGCAGGGGGGCGTCGCATTACGTGTGCTGAAGACGCAGCGCGGGCCGGTTCAGTTTGAAGGAGTAACGTAATGAGTGTCATTTTGAAAAGCCCGAGAAGCCTTCTCTTGCTTGCCATGCTTGCCTTGCCGGCAACGGGCACCGTCTCCGCCCAGGAGATGGATACGTCTGAAGGCGAAGTCCTGACGACCGTTTACGGCATGCCGCCGTCGGACATGTCCGGCATGACGCAAGGGCCGGAGATCGAAGGCATCATCTCCGCGCGCAGCGACAACCGGATGCAGATCACGCTTCCCGATGGCTCGACCACGGTGGTCGTCATCAGCGAAGGCACCCAGATCAAGTCGAGCGGAGGCTTTCTTGGCATCAACCGCAACACGCTGGGTGCGGAATCGCTGCTCAACGGCCTGCCGGTTACGGTGGAAACGGTGCAGTGGGGCGATGGGCTGCTTGCAAACAAGATCGACCTGAAGAGCAAGGATCTCAAGACCGCCGCCATGATCCGCAGCGGCACGAACCAGCGTTTCGAGCAGCAGGAAGCAGCCACCGAAGCGTTGCGTGGTCGCATGGCCGACATCGACAAATACAACATCAAGGGCACGACCAACGTCTATTTCGACACCGGCAAGTGGAAGCTTTCCCCTCAGGCCGAGAGCGAACTGTGCACTGCGGCAAACCAGGCCGAAGCCATGGACAACGCGCTTCTGCTTATCGTCGGATACACCGATTCGGTCGGAAGCCAGGACTACAACCAGGAACTGAGTGAGAAGCGCGCCGGTCGCGTGGTCAATTACCTCCAGCAGGCGTGCGGCTGGAAGCCCTGGCGCATGCTGACACCCACCGGAATGGCCGAAGCCGACCCGATGGCCAGCAACGACACCGCTGAAGGCAAGGCCCAGAACCGCCGCGTCTCGGTGAATATCCTCGTCAGCAAGAGCGTTGACGGAATGTAAGTGACGCGGGGCGGGCACGGCGCCCGCCCCGCCATTTCCCGCCGGCGATCGGTTTGCCCGATCCGCCGTACGCGCATGTCGGGGAGCGCGGCGGCCCTCCGGATGAGTATCATTACGTATGACGTAAGGCTTTTCGCCAGAGCAACTTTGCGATGCCGTTCCAGCGGAACCGCCCGATTTCGGGCGCCGTTCCGCGAGCCGCAAGCAAAGGATTGATCATGACAAATCTTCGCAAGACATGTTTGCCAATCGTCGTGGCCGCGGGTGTGGCCCTTATCGCTATGCCCGCCAGTGCGCAGGGGCAGGAAATCGTCGTTACCGGCAAGATGAACGTCCCCGAAGGGTACGACCCCGTTACCAGCGTCGTCAGCATCGCGGACCTCGATCTTTCTTCGTCCGCCGGCGAGGCGGAAATGGAAGAGCGGGTTGCTGCGGCCGTGAAGAAGCTGTGCTGGTCGCACCCCAAGCCCGCGCGATGGCAGGTCAAGGACAGCGAATTCTGCAGCGAATTCGCGTGGGAAAGCGCGCGGCCACAGATGGAAGCCGCCCTCGAAAGAGCCCGCGCGGACTGATTTCGCGACGGACTTGGGAACCACGCCCCCCTCGCTTCCTTCCGCGCACGCCCCGAAATGCATTGCCGAACCGCTTCTGACCGGTAAAGTGCCGCGCAGGGTCGCGCATCGGGGGGATGCGCAATGGATCAACGTTTCGTCAAACGGCATGATTACGACAGCCGGTTCTGGGTTTTCGTCTGGCTATACATCGTTGTTGTGGTGATGGTGGGTTTCAGCCGCCCGGTGCATGACCGTTTCTTCGATGGCGTGCAGGAGCCCGCGGCCATTGCCCTTCAGGTTCACGTGTGGAGCTTCGGCGCCTGGCTTGTCCTGCTCGCACTGCAGGCCCGGCTTGCCGCGACCAGGCAGATGGACTGGCACCGCAAGTTCGGCCTCGCAATGCTGCCGCTCGCGGCGATCATGATCGTGTCGGCCGGGATCAGCGAATTCCGGTTCCAGAAGGCGGATATGGCCGATGGCGGGGATGCCTCGTTTACAGCCATTTCCATTCCCTACCTGTTGCCGTTCTGCATCCTGGTGCCCCTCGCATGGATCGCGCGCACCCGCCCCGATGCGCACAAGCGCCTGATCCTCATGGCCACGGCGAGCATCTGTGCCGGCGCGCATCTGCGAACCGCTTCGGCCATCGATCCGACGCTGTTCTGGGAAGCGACGACCTTTCTGCCTCGGTTCGTTATCGCGTTCGGCGGGGCCTTGCTCATCATCGGCTTCGGGATCGCCTACGATTACATGACGCGGGGCGCGGTCCATCCCGTTTACAAGGTGGGCACCCCGATCCTGGCGACCCTCTACCTTGTGGCCACATGGGCATACGGCAGCGAAGGGTACGCTGCCTTTGCGCGTTCGGTGATCGGATCGATCGGTTGATCTGCGCCCGGGGCGGGAAGGCCCTGGCCCGGGCCTATCCCTGCAGGCTCTGCATTCGCTTGAGGTAGCGCGCAAGAACGTCGATCTCGAGATTGACCCGGTCGTCCATCGCCAGGCCGCCAAGCGTCGTCACCTCGCCCGTATGCGGGATGATGTTCACCGCGAAATCGCAGGTTCCGTCGCTGCGGTCCCGCACATCGTTGACGGTCAGCGAAACGCCGTCGATCGTGATCGACCCCTTGGCGGCGACGAAAGGGGCGAGATCGCGCCCGATCCGGAACGCCAGCTTGCGCGAGCCGCCTTCGTCGCGCGACAGAACCACCGTGCCCACCGCGTCGACATGGCCGGTAACCAGATGGCCGCCCAGTTCATCACCCAGGCGAAGCGCGGATTCGAGATTGAGCTTGCCGCCTTGCGTCCACATGCCCGGCTTGGTGCAGCGGACAGTTTCGTCCGATACGTCGAAGGAAATGCGCGCATCGCCTGCGGTCCCGCCAAGCGCAACCACCGTCAGGCAAACACCCGAACAGGCAATCGACGCGCCGATATCGATGGCCGAGGGATCGAACGGGCACGCAACCGTGACGCGCAGATCCCCACGCTTCTCGACGCTTTCGATGGTTCCGATTGCCGTAACGATGCCGGTGAACATGCGTGTCTTACTCCTGTCGGGTGCGGCTGTAGGCTTCGTAAGTGTCACTGCCAAGCTGGCGGCGCTCGTCCAGCGCCCATCGGCCATGCGCTCCGGCAAGCGATGACAGGCCGATATCGCCCAGCGCATGGCGCCCGCCCCCGATGACGATGGGGGCGCGGTACAATTCGATCCGATCCACCAGATCGCGTGCAAGAAAGCTCGACGCCACTTGAGCCCCGCCTTCGACATACAGGTATTGCGCCTGATCCAGCCGTTCGATCTGTTCGGGCGCGTTGATAACCTTCATCCCGTCCGGCGGCACACCGCGCGTCAGGAGGATGCGTTGGGGTGCACGGTCTTCGAGGCCGGGCAGGCGCACGTCGAGCCTTGGCTTGTCGCTGCGCCAGGTGCCGCCGCCCACGAGAATCGCATCGGCCATCGCACGGCGCGAATGGACGTGGGCGCGGGCTGTTTCGCCCGTGATCCATTGGCTTTCACCGCTTGCAAGGGCGATGCACCCGTCGAGCGATGTCGCCAGCTTCAAGGTGACGTGAGGGCGGCCCTTGCGCACGCGCACGAGATACCCGGCGAGACTGGCCTCCGCCTGGGGGGACGGGAGGAGAGCGGCGTCGATTCCGGCCTTTCGCAGGCGGGCGATGCCTTGCCCTGCGGTGCGCGGGTCTGGGTCCTGCACGCCGATCAGAACGCGGGCGACACCGGCCTCGACAAGCGTATCGCTGCACGACGGGCCGCGCGGCGAGCGATGAGCGCACGGTTCGAGCGTGACGTAGACGGTGGAGCCGCGCGCAGCGCCGCCGGCAGCGTCCAGCGCCATGGCTTCGGCGTGCGGTCGTCCGCCGCGCTGGGTCCAGCCGCGCCCCACGATCCTGCCGTGGCGCACCACCACGCAGCCGACCGCCGGATTGGGGTTGCTTAGCGGGCGCGCGCGTGACGCCAGCCGCGCTGCAGCGGCCAGCCAGTCCGCGTCATTCGGGCTTGTCTGCAACGGCCCCGTCCGCCGTGTAGAGCTGTTCGCGCTTTGCCGCTTCGGCGGCTTGTTCGCGGGTGCGTTCTATCTCGGCCTCGGCCTCGATCGCATCGACATCGAGGCCGGTTGCACGGCCCAGCGCCTTGTAGGCATCCACCTTGCGGCCAAAGGCGGCTTCGCGTTCGGCCTGTCTCAGTTCCTTGATCCGCTGGTTTTCGATATTGGTCGCGCGGATTTCGGCATCCGTGCGCCCTTCGGCAAAAGTGCTGATCAGGACGACCTTGGGGCGTTCCGGGGGCACAAAGGTTTCCTCCTGTGTGACCCAGAACAGCAGGGTGAAGGTCATCAGGCACGACGCGGCAAGGATCGGCCAGCGATAAGGGGTCGGCTGGCGGAAATATTCGACGAAATCGGTAATGCCGCCGGCCGGATTGTATCGGGACTTGAAACGCATGATCGCTAGATAGGGCGCTTTGCCGGCGCGCGCCAGTAGTGCCTAACCGAAGCTGGCGTAGAGCGTGCGCCCGTGACCGCTCAACCACGCGTTGGCATCGTCGATATCGCCTTCGTAAAGTCGGTCCAGCAGGCTGTGGAACGCGGGGCTGTGGTCGAAATGCACAAGATGGGCGACCTCGTGGGCGACAACGGACCGCCGAACGAAATCGGGTGCCTGCACCAGCCGCCAGTTCAGCCGCAGCACACCTTCGCTCGAACAGCTGCCCCAGCGCCGCTTCGCACGGGTCAGGCGGGCTTCGGCCGGTGCGAGGTCAGCGCGGGCGCAATAATCGCGCGCGTCGTGCGTGAAAAGCCGCACCGCTTCGTGTTCAAGCCAGCGGTGGAGGCGTTTGCCAAGCGTGTCCCGCGGCCCGCCGACGACCAGCGCGCCATCGGCAAGAAAGGGTTTGCGGGGTGCCGCCTCGCGCCAATCGATGGCGATTTCGGTCCCGCGATACAGCATGACGCCTTCGTTCACCGGGTCGCGCGCCTGGGGCACCTTGGCCAGTTGGCCAGCCAGCCAGTCACGCCGCGCACGGGCAAAGGCCACCGCTTCGGCGGTGCGGCACCATTGCGGCAGGGTTATCCGCACCGCGGTGCCATCTGGGGCAAGGCGCAACGTCAGGCGGCGCGCACGGGCGTTTCGCTTCAGCTCGATCGGCAGTTCGCGGCCTGCGACCTCAACGACCGGATCGGCCGGTTCGCGGCGCATCCAGTCGATCACGAGGGGTTCTCCTCGTGGCCGACTTCGTCCTCGTCGTAATCGTCATCGTCATCGTATCCGTCGTCCCATTCGACCACATGGTGTTCCAGGGGACCGGCCATATCTTCGCTGATGACCCGCCCGGCCACCGAAATTCCGGCGCGAACCACATCGTCCCGGTCGCCGGTCAACAGGTAATGCCAGCGCGGCAGCGGGTCGCCATCGGCGCGAAGGCGATAGGCGCAGGTCGGGGGGAGCCACGAAACAGTGTCGACGATCTTGAGCGTCAGGCGCAGGCAATCGGGCACGAATGTCTTGCGGCGCTTATAGTCGGTGCAACGCGCGGTCTGGATATCGAGCAGGGTGCAGGCGACATTGGTGTGCTCGATCTCGCCCGTATCTTCGTATTCGACCTTGTGCAGACAGCAACGCCCACACCCGTCACACAGGGCTTCCCATTCGTCCTGGTCGAGCTTGGCGAGCGGAAGCTCCCAGAAACGCTCCCTCAACGCACCCATTTGTCCAGTTCCGCGGCAACCGCTTCGGCGCCCATTTCGGTGGGCAGGGTGG
This sequence comes from Qipengyuania zhejiangensis, assembly GCF_035607565.1. Lineage (NCBI taxonomy): Bacteria > Pseudomonadati > Pseudomonadota > Alphaproteobacteria > Sphingomonadales > Erythrobacteraceae > Qipengyuania > Qipengyuania zhejiangensis. The sequence continues at coordinate 312,574 of NZ_JAYKGO010000001.1, forward strand.
TGATCGGCTTACCATCGGGACCGAACAGCAAGGTGACGTTGGTGTGGTTGACCAGGTATCCGCCACCGGGCGCTTCATCGCCCTTGGAAAAGCTCGCCGCGTATTGGGAGGCGACCTTGGTCAGCGTTTCTTCGTCGCCGGTCAGGCCAATCAGGCGCGGGTGGAAGTTGGCCGTGAACTCGGACAGGACCGGCGGCGTGTCGCGCGCGGTGTCTATGCCCACGAACAGGGGCTGCACCTTCATGCCGCGTTTCGGATCCTGTTCCTCGAACAGCTTGAGGCCGGCCATCGCCCGCTGCACGTCAACCGGGCACACGTCGGGGCAGTAGGTATAGCCGAAATAGATCGTACGGTACTGCCCGTCGAGTTCGCTCCAGCTGAAGGGTTGGCCATCCTCTGCGGTCAGCGTGAAATCGCCGCCGAGTGCCGCGCCTTCGAGCGGCGGCGGCTCGGCCGGAGCGGGCAGGATATCGCTGCATCCGGCAACCGCAATGAGGGCGGCCAGGGGCAGGGTGCGGCAAAGGTCTTTGAGGCGAGGCATGGTATCGCGGTTCATGGTCTGCTAACCGCGCGTGTTCAAGGGCGTATGCCCCAGACGATTGCGGAAAAGCGAAGAGGAATGAAGCAGGTGGTACGGCGGGCGACAGCGGTGATCCTTGGTGCAGCGGCGTTGGCCATGGTGGCCACACCGGCAACGGCCCAACGCAAACGCGAAGGGTACGAGTTCCTCGAGGCGGTGCGAAAGCGCGACGGCGAAAAGGCGACCGACATGCTGAACCAGCCCGGTAGCGTCCTCGTGAACTCGCGCGACCTGACCAGCGGCGAAAGCGCGCTGCACATCGTAACCCAGCGCCGCGATCCGGTGTGGATGCGGTTCCTGCTGGACAAGGGGGCCAACCCCAACACCGAAATGAAGGACGGCGTTTCCCCGCTGGAACTGGCGGCACAACTTGGTTTCGTCGACGGGATCGAGATCCTGCTCAACAAGGGCGCCGATATCGACCCCACCAATGTCGCCGGCGAAACGCCCCTCATTTCGGCGGTTCATCGCCGCGACACCGCCATTATCCGCCTGCTGATGGAAAAGGGTGCCAATCCGGACCGGGCCGACAATTCGGGCCGTTCGGCGCGCGATTATGCAACGCTCATGGGTGCGCGTTCTCCGGTGCTGGAAGAAATCGAGCGGGCGGAAAGCGAACGCGCCAAGGATGCGCCTTCGTATGGTCCCAACTGAACCGATGGACGTAGCCGATCTCACGCTCGACGAATTGCGCCTGGCGCTGGCACCCGGACTTGCCGATGCAGCCGTGTTCGACGGCTGGAGCGATGCCGCGCTCGACATGGCTGCCGATCAGCTGGGCGCGGATCGGGACGTTGCGCGCCTCGCCTTCAAGGACGATGGCGCGATGGGCATGATTGCCGCGTGGATCGAGACCATCGATCGCATGATGACGCTGGACCTGCCCCCTGAAAAGCTGGCAACGATGAAGATCCGTGAACGTATCCGCGTCCTTGTCCAGTACCGCCTCGATGCGATTGCGGGGCGGGAAGAGGCCTTGCGCCGGGCGATGGCCATCATGGCGATGCCGCAGAACGCGGCGACATCGCTGAAGCTGGGGTGGAACAGTGCCGACGTGATGTGGCGGCTCGCGGGCGACACGGCGACCGACTATAACCACTATACCAAGCGCGCGATCCTGGCATCGATCTACGCCGCGACCCTGGCCGTTTTCAGCACTGACGAGAGTGAGGGCAAGGCCGAAACGCGCGCCTTTCTCGAACGCCGGATCGATGGCGTCATGACCTTCGAAAAGGTCAAGGCCAAGTGGCTCAACCCTGAACGCGAACGCTTCAACGTCTCGCGGTTCCTGGGGCGTTTGCGGTACCCCTCGCGGTAATCGGGCAACCGCTAGCCGCTATTGATAATCGGTTGCAATTAGCGCGCCGCTGCGGCAGGGGCTTCGCATGACTCTCGATGGGTTCGAACACGATAAAACGGCGCGCATCGTCGCGGTCGACTGGGCGCGGCTTGCTGCTGACGAGGGCAAGCGGCTGAAGGCGCTAGGCGTGGACGAAGGCGCTGAAGTCGCTGTGATCCATCGCGGCATTTTCGGCGGACGCGATCCGCTGGCGATCCGCATCGGCAGCATGACTATCGCGCTGCGCCGTTCGCACGCGCTGGCAATCGAGGTCGAGGCGGTATGAGCCTGCAAGACCCAGCTCAGGCCAAGAGCCTCCACCGGACCGCGGCGCTGGTCGGCAATCCCAATTCGGGAAAGTCCGCCTTGTTCAACGCGTTGACCGGTGCAAAGCAGAAGATCGCCAATTACGCGGGCGTGACCGTGGAGCGAAAGGCCGGGCGGCTGGCGTTGCCTGGGGGGGAATCGGTCGAACTGATCGACTTGCCCGGATCGTACAGCTTCGATGCCGCAAGCCCCGACGAAGAAGTGACGCGCAAGGTGGTTCACGGCGAATTTGCTGGCGAACCGACACCCGAAGTCATCATCCTCGTTCTCGATGCCTCCAACCTGGAACAGCATCTGGTCTTTGCGCAGGAAGTGCTCGAACTGGGCCGCCCGACGGTGGTTGCGCTGAACATGGTCGACCTGGCCGAACGCGATGGTCTGACGCTCGATCCCGATGCGCTGGCCGATGCGCTGGGGGTGCCCGTGGTGCCGACGGTGGCGGTTCGCCGCCGCGGCCTGAAGGAACTCGCCGAGGCGATTGCGGAAGCCGAAACGCACGCCGAAGAAGAAGCGCACACGCGCTGGCACCTGACCTTGCCCGAACGGCGGCTGTCGGCAAAGCACATGGCGCGCGCTGCCATCCTGTCCAAATCGGCTCGTCACACCGTCGAAAACGGCATCGACCGGGTGCTGCTCAATCCGTGGGTCGGGCCGCTTATCCTGTTCGGCCTGCTGTTCGTCATCTTTCAGGCGGTGTTTGCCTGGGCAACGCCTTTCGCCGATGCGCTGGAAGGGGCGGTGGGCGCTGTTTCCGAAGCGGTGAGCGCCAATATGGCGCCCGGTTTCGTCCGCGATTTCCTGACGGAAGGCGTGCTGGCGGGGGTCGGATCGGTGGTGGTGTTCCTGCCGCAGATCGTGATCCTGTTCTTCTTCATCCTGGTGATGGAAGCCAGCGGTTACATGGCGCGCGCCGCGTTCCTGATGGATCGTCTGATGGCGGGCGTTGGCCTGTCGGGCAAAAGCTTCATCCCGCTGCTGTCCAGCTTCGCCTGCGCGATCCCCGGCATCATGGCCACGCGCAGCATTCCCGATCCCAAGGATCGATTGACCACCATTCTGGTTGCCCCCCTGATGACCTGTTCGGCGCGGCTGCCGGTTTACGCCGTCATCATTGCCGCCGTTATCCCGCAGACCTCCGTCGGCCCCGGAGTGGGCCTGCAAGGGCTGGTCCTGTTCGCCCTTTATGTTGTCGGCATCGTGGGGGCGATGGTTGTGGCACTGGTGCTTCGCGGCACGGTGACCAAGGGTACCGCCAGCGGGTTCATCATGGAACTGCCGCGTTACCAGATGCCGCGCCTGACCGATCTGGCCATTGGCCTGTGGCAGCGTGCATGGGTGTTCCTGCGCCGTGCGGGCACGATCATCTTCGCTGTCACGATCGTGCTATGGCTGATGCTCAGCTTTCCCAAGGCGCAAGGCGACGAAAGCCAGCTTGATGCCAGCATCGCGGGATCGATCGCCGATGTGATGCACCCCGTGCTCGAACCGATCGGGTTCAACCGCGAGATCAGCCTCGCTCTCATCCCTGCCATGGCGGCACGCGAAGTGGCCGTTTCGGCGCTGGCGACGACCTACGCCGTGGACGCTGAGGACGAGGATCTGGCCGCCGCCGGCGTGACCGACCGGATCGCTGCGCTGTGGAGCCTGCCGACCGCGCTGGCCTTCCTCGCCTGGTTCGTGTTCGCCCCGCAATGCATTTCCACCATCGCGGTGGCGCGCCGCGAAACCAACGGCTGGAAATGGCCCGCTTTCATGGTCGGGTACCTGTTCGGTCTGGCCTATGTCGCGGCCGGCCTCACCTATTGGGGCGCGGTCGCTCTGGGCCTTTGAGCCTTGTGGGAAGCGGCCCTGGCGGGGTGGCGACTCGCCCTCCCATCCGATAGGCCCACCTTCGAACTCAGATAAGGACGCGAATCGATGGCCGGTAGCCTCAACAAAGTCATGCTGATCGGAAACCTGGGCGCAGACCCGGAAATCCGCAGCTTCCAGAACGGCGGCAAGGTTGCAAACCTGCGTATCGCCACCTCCGAAACCTGGAAGGATCGCAACACCGGCGAACGCCAGGAACGGACCGAATGGCACACGGTCGCGATTTTTTCCGAAGGCCTGATCGGCGTCGTCGAACGCTTTCTGCGCAAAGGCTCCAAGGTTTACATCGAAGGCCAGCTGCAGACCCGCAAATGGCAGGACCAGCAGGGCAACGACCGGTATTCGACCGAAATCGTGCTGCGCGGCCTGAATGGAACGTTGACCATGCTTGATGGCGCGAGCGGTGGCGGCAGTGGAGGCGGCGGCGGTGGCCAGCGTTCCGGCGGAAGCTGGGATCAAGGCGACGGCGGCTCTTCCGGCGGTGGCGGCGGCTGGAACAAGGGCGGCAATTCGTCGGGTGGCGGATCGCAGGGCGGCACCGGCGGTGCCGGCGGCTCGAACTACGACGATCTGGACGACGACATCCCGTTCTGAGGCGTGAATTTGTGGGGCGCTAACCCAGCCCCCCGATCCGTCCGGCAAGTTCATGCCATCCGGGCGTACCCCACAAGGACGAAACGACGACGGCTGCCGGTATCGTCAGCGCGGCCCACACGATGTAGGCTGCATGGACGCGGCGCAGCCGGAAGAGATCCCACAAGAACATCGGCGCGATGAGCGCCAGCGGATAAAGATCGGCTGAAAGCGGGCTTGCGGGGAAGCTGTGCGGCAGGAACGTCATACGGTCGATTGCGGCGGGCATCGGCACCAGCGTGGCCAGGAACATCAGCCGCTTGTGCATTCCGGAATTCCGGCGGCGATACCACAGGGCAAGCAAAGCCAGTATTCCGAACAACAGGCCTGCACGGATCTGCAGCAGCATGATGTTGTTCACCATCGGAACGACTTCGGCCTGAAGCTGCAAGGCAACTTCCTGCGGCGCGGATGCGATCATCTGGGCAAGCTGCGACCGTCGGACAGGCACCAGAATGGTCCCAGCAATCAGGATCGCCGGTGCGATAAGCATTCCTGCTATTCCCAGTTGCATGTGCCAGGTGCGGCGCCCCGTCGCCATCAGCGTCGATTGGACCAGAAGCAGAGAAATCCAAGCCCCCATCAGGACGGCGTGGACGTGCAGTATGGGCGGAAATGGCGGGATCGTGCCAGCTTCGACGGCTGCGATGCGCTGAAGAGAGTCGGGAATAAATCCGACCAGCACGACGACAAAGAACACCGCGGCGGTAAAAACATAAATCCAGCGGTCGACGAGAGCGACGAAGTCGGGTTCGTCCGATCCAACCGGAAGAGCATCTTGCACGGTCGCCATTTTTTCCCTCCCCCAGAGGCGCGACCGCGTGGCACGCCTACCACGAAACCGTGGCCGGAGGAAGGATGGGCCCTTTTGCCCTGCCTTCAGTCCTTCTTGAGCGCCGCCAAAGCCTCGGCCAGGGGGCCGCTTGGGGCAACGTTCTCATCGCTTACGATGCCGGCCTTCCTGCGCATTTCGTCCGCCTGCGGGCCTTCCTTGTATGGGTCGATCGCCAGAGCCAGTGTTTGTGCGAGGGCTTCGCCCAGATCGAAACTCTCGCCTTCATAGGGGATCTCGTCGATGTCGCCGGCGTCCAGTTCGATTTCTTCGTCCGGAGAATATTCCGGGACGCCCGCCGCCGGTACAAACCGCAACTCCAGCGGTTCTTCCACCGTGTAGATGAAATCGTCCTGCGTGACCGCACACGGTTGTTCGATGGTGGCGCGCAACGTGCCGTTGACCAGAACAGCGCCGTCCTGCGTGTCGAAATCGACGGCCGCGGTGAGCGCGTGGATCGCGGTGACGCTGAAGCGCCTGGCGAGGGCGGCGCATTCCGCCGCATCGGCTTCTATGTTCAACGCGCCTGACGGGAGCGCGCGCGGCCTTATCGGCCGGACCAGTTCGCCGGCGGTCATTCGCTGATCGTCCCGGCCTGGAGGTCTTTCACCGTGGTGCGGCCGAGCCGCGCATCGAGCGCGGCCATGCGCTGGACCAGTGCCTCGGCCTCGTCGGGCTGGGCCATCGTCACATTGCGGCGCACCGCATCGACCAGCACCTTGGGATCGCTCCGCAGGCCTTCACGATAGGCGCCGATGCGCCCGTTCATGCTTTCCATCAGGGCGCCGATCTTCTTGCCCACCGTCGGATCGCCGATCCCGGCTTCGCGAAGCTGCCCTTCCATGTCCTCGACGAACAGTTCGGTGAGCCGCGCCGTCATTGCCGCATTGTCGGTCTCGTCTTCCAGGCGCAGCATCACGAGGGCGAGCACGAGTGTGATCATGTCGTACCGCCCCTCGACCGAATCGGCGACGCCGCACATCCGGTACCAGTCGGGATCGCGGGCTTCCGCCACGACGCGGTGCCACAAACTGCGCCATTCCTCGCGCGGGTTGGGGGCGGTGCGGAACAGGCGGGCAAATAACGACATGGAAACTCCGTTCAGCGGCAATTCAAGCCACGATCCCCAAGCGACGGGCCCAAGCACGTTGCAAGGGGCTGCGCTTTCAGACTAAGGCGTGGCCCGAGCATATAGGGACGTGGCCGCCAGCGGCCAAGCGTCCGGAAGACGGAGATTTGCTGGTCCCATGAACAGGTCGAAAATTCTTGGCCTCACCGCCGTCATCGTGGCGGGTGTCGCAGCCGCAGGTTGCCAGCCGATCCGCGAATCGCGTGGCTACATCGTCGACCCGGTTCTGACCGAGGCGATCCAGCCGGGCATCGACAACCAGACCTCGGTTGCCGGAACTCTCGGGCGGCCGACCTTCACCAGCCAGTTCGGCGAGCCGACCTGGTATTACGTGTCGAGCACGTCGGGCCGGCGCCCCTTGGTGCGCCCCCGGATCAACCAGCACCAGGTTCTGGCGATCAAGTTCGACGCGGCGGGCAATGTTGTCGCCGCCGAACGCAGCGGGATCGAAAAGGTCGCCTACCTGCAGCCCGATGGGGACAAGACGCCGACCCTTGGCCGCGAGCGGACCTTCCTGGAAGATCTGTTCGGCAATATCGGTGCGGTTGGCGCACCGGGTGCCGCGGGCGGTCCGGGACAGTAATCGCCGGCATCGCTTGACCACCGGCGCGCGCCCCCCATATCGCGCAGCATGAGCGGAAAAAGCGACAGCCACGGCCTCGTGCAGTGGCACTCCACCACGATCATCGGCGTCAAGCGCGGCGATGTGACCGTTATTGCCGGGGACGGACAAGTCTCCATGGGCAACACGGTAATGAAACCCAACGCCAAGAAGGTTCGCCGGATCGGTGAAGGTGGGAAGGTCGTGGCCGGGTTTGCCGGTGCGACCGCGGATGCCTTCACCCTTTTCGAACGGCTCGAGAAAAAGCTGGAGCAGTATAACGGCCAGCTCCTGCGCGCCGCGGTCGAAATGACCAAGGACTGGCGCATGGACAAATATCTGCGAAATCTGGAAGCCCTGATGATCGTGGCGGACAAGGAAAACCTCCTCGTCCTGACCGGTAACGGGGACGTGCTCGAACCCGAAGGCGGGATTGCCGCGATCGGCAGCGGCGGCATGTACGCGTTGAGCGCGGCCCGCGCCCTGGTCGATTACGAAGACGATCCTGAAACGATCGCCCGCAAGGCGATGGCGGTGGCCGCCGACGTCTGCGTTTTCACCAACGGCAATCTGACCCTCGAAACCGTTTAAGGTCCCAGAACCGGACTACAGGGAAACCATGATAGAAAACCTCACCCCCAAGGCGATCGTCGCCGCGCTCGATGAACATATCATCGGCCAGCACGACGCCAAGCGCGCCGTGGCCGTGGCCTTGCGCAATCGTTGGCGCCGCCAGCGGCTGGCATCCGAGCTGCGCGACGAAGTGACACCCAAGAATATCCTGATGATCGGCCCCACGGGTTGCGGCAAAACCGAAATCAGCCGCCGTCTCGCGAAGCTGGCGGAAGCGCCGTTCGTAAAGGTGGAAGCGACCAAGTTCACCGAGGTCGGCTATGTCGGCCGCGACGTCGAACAGATTGCCCGCGATCTGGCTGAAGAAGCCGTCCGCCTTGAAAAGGAACGCCGCCGCGAGGCGGTGCGCGAAGCGGCAAGCAAGGCGGCGATGGACCGGCTGCTGGTGGCGCTTGTCGGCGACAGCGCCAGCGAAGCGACGCGCGAGGCTTTTCGCGAACGCATCGTGCAGAATGCGATGAACGACACCGAGGTCGAGGTGGAAGTGCGCGAAACGCCCAGTTCGCCCATGGACGTGCCCGGTATGCCCGGCGGTGTCGGGATGATCGATCTGTCCGAGATGCTGGGCAAGGCAATGGGCAAGAGCCCGCTGAAGCGCCGCAAGCTCAAGGTGCCCGACGCGTGGGACCGGCTGGTCGAGGAAGAAGCCGAAAAACGCATGGACCAGGATGACGTTGCCCGCGTCGCGCTGGAGAACGCGGAAACCAACGGCATCGTGTTCCTCGACGAAATCGACAAGATCGCCGTAAGCGACGTGCGCGGTGGATCGGTGAGCCGTGAGGGCGTTCAGCGCGATCTCCTGCCGCTGATCGAAGGAACCACCGTGGCCACCAAATACGGCCCGATGAAGACCGACCACGTGTTGTTCATCGCCAGCGGCGCGTTTCATGTGGCCAAGCCATCGGACATGCTGCCCGAACTGCAGGGCCGTCTGCCGATCCGTGTCGAGCTGCGCGCGCTGACCGAAGAAGACTTCGTGCGCATCCTCAAGGAAACGCGCGCCAACCTGGTCGAACAATACATCGCCCTGATCGGCACCGAAGACGTGGCGCTGGAAATCACCGATGATGCCATCGCCGAAGTCGCCAGGATCGCCGCACAGGTCAACGAGGGGGTCGAGAACATCGGCGCCCGCCGCCTGCAGACGGTGATGGAGCGCCTGCTCGAGGACATCAGCTTCGAAGCGGAAGAACACGCCGGCGAGACGGTGACTGTCGATGCCGCCTATGTTCGCGGACGGCTGGAAGAGCTGGCGGGCGATACCGACCTCAGCAAATACATCCTGTAATGGCAGGACGCGTCAGCGAGACGCGGGCGATGATCGCTGGCATGTCCCCGCGATTGGACGAAACGCTCTGGCGCTTCGTCCTGGTCAGTCCCGACACTGCGCCGCAATTGCTGGGCGCGGCCATCGGCACCTTCCGCGAGGACGAAGGCGTGACGGCGATTGTGCCCTCAGGGCTAGCTGACGAGTTGGGCATCGAAGGCCCCGATTTCGCGCGCGTCACGCTGATGGTGCATTCGGACCTTGAGGGCGTGGGGCTGACTGCCGCAGTTGCAAGCACGCTCGCCGAGGCTGGCATCGCCTGCAACATGGTTGCCGCATTCCATCACGATCATGCTTTCGTGCCTGCTGCCAAGGGCGAGGAGGCACTATCGTTGCTGAGGGATTTAGCCAGATCCGCCACTTAGGCGGCGGTCAGGATTCCACCTGTTCGTCCAGCCGCTGCTGCAGTTCGACCAATATGGCTTCGCGCTCTTCGTAACCAAGCAGGACATGCCCGTTGCGGCCCATGTTGTCGAAGAGCTCGTTAAGGAACTGCCGGTTCGAGCGCATCTGTTCGACATTGCACTGCGGGATAAAGCGCGTGTCCGGATTCCTCATGTAGCCCCAGTCGAGATCCGTATCTGACCCCCTCGGGACCTGCGCCATCTGGATGGCGTCGGGATGGCGGCTGTACAGGCGGAACAACTCATTCGTCCGCTCTTCATGATTGGCGCGCTGACGGTCACGAAAGAGGATGTAGCGGCGCAGCTGGCTCTTGATCTCTTCGTCCCTCAGGCGATCGAATCGCCCGGTCGACAGCATTTCTTCGAGAATCGGTAATTGGTCGGATTCGCGTCGATAGATATGCGATGCGGCCACGGCGTTGCATTCGGACTGGGTTAGCGGCCTCGGTTCGGCCGAAGAGTAAATGACGCTTTGGGCCTGCGTGAAGCGGTTTGCTCGCGCTTGCAGTTCTTCGCGTTCCTGACGAACTACCTCGAGAAGCGTGGCGGTTTCGGCCTGAAGCCGTGTGAGAATCGTCTTCTCGTCCTCGCGCTCCTGTCGTTCCTCTTTCCAGTTCGAGGCCTGCAGACCGAGGAATACACCGCTCACGACGATCATGAACTCAGCCGCGAGAGCGAACCAGTTCTGTTCGCGCAGATGCACGGCGATCTTGTTCAGAAATACTGGTGTCTTTCCCCCTGCCATGACCGGAGTATGGAACGCCTGTCACGGGGCGCAAGGGAAAACCTTGCCTAGGGATGAGGCGCCAGGCCGATCTCCACGCCGGTCTTGTCGGTCAGCGCGAACTTGTCGACCAGGTCGCTGCTCGCCCGGTTCAGCCCGCGCACCTGCACGCTGCGCCCGTTGCGCCGCATCCGTTCGACCACCTTGTCGAGCGCGCCGATGGCCGAGATGTCCCAGAAATGCGCCTTGCGCACGTCGATGATCACGTGGTCTGCCGGGTCGGGCATGATGCTTTCCGGGCCCAACGCGGCTTCGAACCGTTCCACGCTGGCGTAGAAGATCTGCCCCTTGGCGCGGTAGATCGCCGTGTCGCCTTCGCGGGTGCGGGTGACTTCGAACATGGTCATCACCTTGTGCGTGAAGAACACGCCCGACAGGATCACACCAGCCAGCACACCCAGCGCAAGATTGTGCGTGGCCACGACGACGACGACGGTCACCAGCATCACCACCGACGATTGCCACGGGTGTTTGCCGATGTTGGGGATCGAGTTCCACGAGAATGTCCCGATCGAAACCATGATCATGATGGCGACCAGCGCCGGCATCGGCACCTGCCCGACAAGATCGCCGAGCGCGGCAAGGAGCACGAGCAGCGAGAAACCCGCTGTGAAGGTCGACAACCGTCCGCGCCCGCCGCTGGTCACGTTGATGACCGACTGCCCGATCATCGCACAGCCGCCCATTCCGCCGAACATGGCGGCCACGATGTTGGCAATGCCCTGGCCGGCGCTTTCGCGGCGCTTGTTGCTGCCCGTGTGGGTCATGTCGTCGACAATCTGCGCGGTCAGGAGCGATTCGAGCAGGCCAACCGCCGCCATGGTTGCCGCATAAGGCGCGATGATCCGCAGGGTTTCCCACGTCAGCGGGACGTCGGGCAGGGTGAAATAGGGCAGGCCTTCGGGCAGTTCGCCCATGTCGGCCACGGTGTTGACCGGCGCGCTGATCCAGATCGACAGCGCGGTGAGGACAACGATCGCCACCAACGGGCTGGGAACGACGGTCGTAAGCTTGGGAAGCAGATAGATGATGGCCAGGGCGGCAGCGACCATCGCGTAGGTTTCCCACCCCACGTTGGTCAGTTGCGGCAGCTGCGCCATGAAAATCAGGATCGCCAGCGCGTTGACGAAGCCGGTAATGACCGAGCGGCTGACGAACTGCATCACCAGATCCAGGCGAAGCGCAGCGGCGATACCCTGGAAAACACCCATCAGGATCGTCGCGGCGAACAGATAATCCACCCCGTGATCGCGCACCAACGGAACGACAACCACGGCCACGGCTGCCGTTGCGGCGCTGATCATGCCGGGACGCCCGCCCGTAAAGGCGATCACCATCGCAATCGCGACAGAGGCGTAAAGCCCCACACGCGGATCGACGCCGGCGATGATCGAAAAGCCGATGGCTTCGGGGATCAGCGCCAGCGCGACGACGATGCCAGCCAGCACGTCGGCGCGGATGTTGGAGAGCCAGTCGCGGCGAAATGCGCTGCGGTCGAGCATAGTGTAGTCCGTTCGTCAGGAGGGCGGGCACGCAAGAAGGGCACCCAGATCGGGGGGCTCATGGCCTATGCTGCAATGCAGCACAACCCCGTGGGGTGCCGAAGCCTTACTCAGCCGCTTCGCCGATTTCCTCGCTCTCGGACTGCTGCCGCGCCCACATGTCGGCGTAAAGACCACCCGCACGAAGCAAATCGGCGTGGCTGCCGCTTTCGGCCAGGGTACCATGATCGAGCACCATGATCGTGTCCGCATCGGCAATGGTGGAGAGGCGGTGAGCGATCGCCAGGGTCGTTCGATGCTGCGACACGCGGCGCAGGGTGCGCAGGATTTCCTGTTCGGTTCGGCTATCGAGCGCGCTGGTCGCTTCGTCGAACAGCAGGATCGGCGGATCCTTGACCAGCGTGCGCGCGATGGCGACGCGTTGCTTCTCTCCGCCTGAAAGTTTCAGCCCGCGCTCACCCACTTCGGTGTCGAAACCGTCGGGCAGGCGTTCGATGAACGGCATGATCGCGGCATCGCGTGCGGCGGCGTGGATATCTTCGTGTGTCGCACCGGCGCGGCCATAGGCGATGTTGTAACCGATGGTGTCGTTGAACAGCACGCTGTCCTGCGGGACGATGCCGATATGGGCGCGCAGGCTTTCCTGTGTGACCTGGGCAATGTCCTGCCCGTCGATCAGGATGCGCCCCGAAATCGGGTCGTAAAAGCGGAACAGCAGGCGCCCGATGGTGCTCTTGCCGGCGCCCGAAGGGCCGACGATCGCGACATGGGCTCCGGCAGGCACTTCAAAGCTCAGGCCATGAAGGATTGTCCGGTCGGGTTCGTACCCGAAGGTGACATTGTCGAAGATGACCGACGGGCGGCGCACGACAAGCGCCGGCGCACCGGGAGCGTCCTCTACCTCCACCTCGCTGTCCATCAGCCGGAACATCGCCGCCATGTCGATGATGCCCTGCCGGATCGTGCGGTAAACCCAGCCAAGCATGTCGAGCGGGCGAAAAAGCTGCATCAGGTAGGTGTTCACCAGCACCAAGTCCCCTGTCGTCAGCTCGCCCTTGCTCCAGCCCCACACGGTATAGGCCATCGCCGCGCCCATCAGCAGGTTCATGATCAGCGCCTGGGTGATGTTGAGCAGGCCGAGCGAGTTTTCGCTCTTCACGGCCGCTTCGGCGTAGGAGTGCGCGGCGCGCCCGTAGCGTTCGCGCTCGCGGTCTTCGGCCCCGAAATATTTGACGGTTTCGTAATTGAGCAGGCTGTCCACGGCACGGGCCAGTGCCTGCCCGTCGAGATCGTTCATCTCGCGGCGCAGCTTGGTGCGCCATTCGGTGATCCAGCGGGTGACCGCGATATACGCGACCACGGTCGCCCCGGTCGCCGCGACCAGTTCCCACCCGAAGTTGATATAGAAGATGATCCCTACCGCGATCAGTTCGAGAATCGTCGGGGCAATGTTGAACAGCAGGAAATAGAGCATGGAATCGATGCTCTTGGTTCCGCGTTCGATGGTCTTGGTCACTTCGCCCGTGCGGCGCGAAAGGTGGAAGCGCAGCGAAAGCTGGTGAAGGCGGGCGAATGTGTCCTGCGCCAGCGTCCGCGTTGCTTCCTGGCCGACCCGTTCGAACGTGATGTTGCGAAGGTTGTCGAAGGCCACCCCGGCGAACCGGCCCGCGGCGTAGGCCACGACGAAGGCGAGGGCGACCATCGCCGCTTCGTTTGCGGGCGTGGTCATCGCATCGACGGCGCGCTTGTACGCGAAGGGCAGGGCCAGCATCGTTGCCTTTGCCAGCAGCACGAAAACCATCGCGCCGACGATCCGCCGTTTCAGGTGCGGATTACCTTCGGGCCACAGATACGGCAGGAACCGCCGGATCGTAGCCCAGCTTTCGGCGTCCTCGCGTTGGTCGGAAGTGGCTGTGTCTGGCGGCATCGTGCCGCCCATCTGGGGGCAAGCGCCGTTTCACACAAGCGCGTGGCCGCGTTAAAGCGTCTTGCGCGACCGCGAAAAGCTGTCCTGCGAGGAAAGCCGTGCGTTGCGCGGCAAGTCGAACAGGATTTTCTGGGTGGAGAAGTCGATCGCCACCCGGTCGAATGCGCGAAGATTGCCGATACCGAGCACCAGAGCGGGGCGGTTATCGAGGCCCAGTGCCGCGAAAATCGGACTGTCGGCAAATCCGATCGGCGCGTTGCTGATTTCAACCCCGCCGATCTGGAGGCTGCGAACAAGCGTGGAATTGCTGACCAATTCCATGCCGTGAACGTCGATGCTGGTCATTTCGGAACGGTTGCGCGACCGCAATTTCGCCAGCAGTTTGGAATTGGCGATGCTGTTCTGCGCTCCGGTGTCGATGATCACGGCGGTCTTCACACCGTTCAGCTTGGCATCGGTGATGATCATCTGGCCCAGCTTGCGCCGCGCGCGCACCACGATCTCGTAGCCGGAATTGCTGGTTTCATCCTCGGAATCGGCGACCTGAATACGCCGTTCGCGAAAGTCGATGAGCACCCGCGTGTCCTGGAGACTGTCGAGGCCAAGGATCCCGTCCGCCCCGATATTTTCGGCATGGAGCAGCGGGGAAATCAGGCCGCTGACCGATCGGTTGGCGAATTCCAGATCGTCGAGCTCGATCGTCTCGACCTGTTGGCTGCTGGCCATCGCGACGAGCGTCGCGGTGCCGCTGCGGCGCAGGGAAAGATTGTCGACCAGTTCATGCGTCACGACTGTCGCCTGTGCGCCGGTATCGATGAGAAAGCGGTACGGGCCTTCGCCTGCAATGGTGACGGGCACCGTCATGCGTTCGTGGCGGTCCCGTTCTATTGCGGCTTCATCGACCTGGGCATCGCCAAGCAGCTGGCCGACCGCATCGGTCTGCGCCGCAGCGCCGCCGGCAAGGCCCGCAGCACCGCCGACAAGGCAAAGGGCGGTTGCGGCTATGAAGCTACGTAGCGCCATGGCGTCTCTCCCGTGGCCGGCTGCATTGCTCCGGCTTGTGTGGGATCATGATACCATGATGCGGCGAAACAGTCCAAGCCCGCCGGTCGGGCGGGGTCGTCGCTTTATCGGTTGCGCACGAGAGAGATGAGTTCGGTGAGGCGAGGCCGAGCGATGGCCAGCATCACGGCAAGATACACCGCCCCGCCAAAGGCGACGAGAACTGCCAGCCGTTCCACGGGGCTTTCGCCCGCGAAATGTCGATCGGCCACTGTCACCGCGAGTGCCATTGCGGCACCGGCAAGCGCGGATGGCGCGACCGCCCCGCCAATCTGGCGCACCGTGACCCCGATCGCACCAGCCGACATGGCGGCGCTGAAAACAGTGATCGCCGGATAGGCGGCGAGCCAGGCCAGCGCCATTCCCTCGATGCCCCAGCGCACACCGACAAGCAGTGCGGCTGGCATGACGATGGCGCCAGCGACCGAATTCTTCATGGCGATTGCCGGCCTGCCAGCCGCGTTGGTTGCCGGGGCGAACAGCACCTGGAGCGTCATCCAGGGGATTGCGAACCCTATGATCTGGAGGATCGGCGCAACGCCGAGCCATTTTTCCCCCAACACCACCTGCACCAGTGGCTGGGCCGTCACCGCAAGCCCGAAACAGAACGGGATCGAAAGCAGCATGATCACGCGCACGGACAGAAGAAAGCCTGATGCAAAGGCCGCCGGATCGTCCTGCATCCGTGCCAGCGCGCTGAAGGTCACTTCGTTGAGGGGAGGCACCACCTTGTTGACGAAGATCTGCGCCAGGAACAGCGACGTGGTGTAAAGTCCGACCGTGTGGGCATCGAATACCCGTCCCGCGATCACCACGTCCGACTGGGTCTGGGCGAAGTAGAAGATGCTGGATAGGGCGACCGTCCCGCCATAACCGGCCATTGCCCACGTTCCGCGAAAATCGAAACTCGGCCACATGAACGCGCGTGCCACCGCTGCCATCGCAAGGCCGCGGCTGATGAACATCGCCAGCGGGGCGAGGACGAGCGTCCAGACACCCAGGCCCGCCACTGCCCCGCCCAAGGCCACCACGGCCCCGAGCAGGGCGGTCGCCAGATTGACCTGTGCCTGCCGCCGGAAATCCATCTCGCGCGCAAGGATGCAGTATCCAAGCGCCAGGAACGGGTTGCTCAGGAATACCAGAGACAGGACGCGCAGTATGTCGGTCACGGCCGGTTCGCCGTAATACGACGCCACGGCTGGCGCGGCCGCGATCTGGATGGCCGCCAGGCCGGCGTTCACCACCAGCAGCATACCGAACAGCTGGCGCAGGTCCTGCCGCGAAACATTCTCACGCTGCACCAGGGCGTTCGCCAGGCCATATCCGTTGAGCAGCGCCAGCAGCGCGAGCACGGCCGCCGCCATGGCATACAGGCCGTAATCGGACGGCGACAGGATGCGCAGGACAAGGAAGGTCGCGGCCCAGGTGATGATCTGGCCGACGATCTGCGAACCCGAACGCCAGATCACCGCGCTTCGGACGAGCGACCGAAAACCCCCGGACCTGGCTTGCGCGGTGTTCATGATCGCTCGCTTCCCGGACGCGCCAGCGTGCGCAGGAAACTGGCAAAGCTTTCCGTGCTGCCGCGGCTGTGGGCGCGGCGCCGCCATTGCAGGGCGGGGCGGGCAAGGGCTGGCCAGACACTCCATAACTTCTGGGCCAGCACCCAGTGCGGACCCTTGAGGTCGCCCGAAGCCTTCAGCGCGGCGAGCCCTGCATGGGTATCGCCATCGATCACCCTGTCGATGGCATGTTCGAAGCCGAGCGCCCGCCGGTTGTCCGCCAGCAGCTGCTCGACGAGTGCGGCTTCGTCATGCCCGCCAAGCTGTGCCAGCGCCTTTTCATAGACCCTGATATTGCCCAGCAGCATCCGTTCGCCGCTGGCGGAAGCGGAATCGGAACGGATGCGATATTCGCCCAAGATCTCGTCGATATAATAGGCATGGCCGCCCGGCAGCATCAGTCGCACCCACAGGTCCAGATCCTCGGCGTGGGTCATGTCTTCGTCGAACCCGCCGATGGCTTCGAACTCGGCGCGCCGGAAGGCGGTGCCGATATAGACGCCGAACTTGCGGTCGAGGACATCGGCCAGGCTTCCGCGAATACCGTCGCCGGTCCCTTGTTTGGCGCTGAAGCAGCGGCGGGGTTTCGGGATGGCACCGAAGATCATCGCGTTGCAGGTGACCAGGCGCGCGTCGGCATGTGCGTCGAGCGCGTCGACCACGCGCTCGAGATAATGGGGCCGGAACCGGTCGTCCCCGTCGAGCAAGGCGATATAGGGCGCCTGCACGTGGGCGGCGGCACGGTTGCGCGCTGCGGAAACCCCGCGATTGTCCGTGGCGAGGAAACGGATACGCGGATCTCTCAGATAGGGCGCGACAGCGCCTGCCACATCATCGGGCGCACCATCGTCGATAACGACGCACTCCCAATCCGCCATCGTCTGCGCCTGCAACGAATCCAGCGCTTCATGCAGCAAGTGCGCGACGCCATAGGCAGGCACGATCACCGCTACGCGTGCGCGCGTATAAGGGGAGGGGGCAGACATCAGGATCGCGTATAGGCCGAGACGGGTAAAATTGGCATTAGCGTATCCGGCTGGCCAACGATGCCTTCAGCCACCCTGCGATCGGCCGCCACGCGCCCAGGACCGTCGGCAGGTCGTCACGCATGGCGCGGATCACCAGCCCGATACGAAAGGTGAAGGGATCGCGCGTTGCCAGGGACAGCAAAGCCTGTGCCCGGCGCCTGGGCAGATCGATCGAGTCGATGTGATCCATCAGCAGGTCAGCGACCAACGTCTTTATCGCACGTGCGCGTTGATCGGTCAGGCTGCCGCCGTGGCGCCGGTACAGGTAAAGTTCGCGGTGGACCGGATGGAAGACGAAACCCTTTTGCGCGGCGCGCAGCCAGAAGTCGTAATCCTCGACCCCGAACAACGTCTCGTCATAGCCGCCAAGCGCCTCGTCCACTGAACGTCTATATAGGAAGCTGCAGCCCACGGCGTTTTCCATCACGAGATCGTCGCGTGTGCCCACGGTGACCAGGCTGCGGCTCTCGCCGCGCTCGTCTATGATGCGATAATCGGAATAGATGACATCGGCCTGTGGCGCCCGGTCGCGTTCGGCCACCAGCACCTCCAGCATTTCGGGGCGCAAGACATTGTCGTCCGAAGTCCAGGTCCACCAGCTTCCCCGCGCCTGGGCAAACCCGGCGTTCAGGCTGGCGGGCAGCTTGCAGTTAGCCGGCTGGGTGATGATGCGCAGGCGATCGTCGCGCGCGGCATAGTCGGCCAAGATCGCCGGACTGTCATCGGTCGAACAATCGTCGACCGCGATCAGTTCGAAATCGGTGAAGGTCTGGCCGAGGATGGAATCCAGAGCGGCGCGGAGAAACCGCTCCCCGTTATATACGGGCAGCACAACAGAGATCGCGGGTGCGCCCGATATGCCGTCAGCTGCGGTGCCTTTATTCAGACCCATGCAAAGCCAGTCCCTGGTTACGAACGATCTGGAGCCGGGGTAGCGACGAATCGTAACGAAAGCGAGAATCGGCGTCGAACCGCCTGTCTGAGCGTGAATCGGGTCAGAAATCGGGATTCGCGGGTGAATCAGGGGCGGAATCGCCATTAATTCGGCGGTGAATCGGCTCATTTCGCCAAAAACGGAAAGGGGTGCGGTTGAACGTTACCCCAGCCCCCCTTGACGAGGGATATTGGAATGGCTCTGAAACCCGCAGAATTCTGGGATTTTTCAAAAAAGGCGCAATAAAATTGCAAAAAGCCGTTGACCGAATCCCGACCTACACCTAGATGGCCCTCACCGACGCGGCGCTGGCGGCTTCCACCGCCCACCGCATCGGTCGCCAACAGAAACGGATAGCCGGTCCCCCGGTGTAAATCGGGGAACCAATCGCTGTCCGCTATAACTGTCTCGGCGGCTCTTTGACATTGTTGATTTTTGATGAAGGGACATGTGGGCGACGGCGCCCGGTCCGGGGATTTTTAGGCTCCGGATACCGGTTAACTTATGCCGATTGCCACATCCTGATCGCCACCACGGCGGTCTGTGATGATGCATGTTCATTCGTATCCATTACGTTTGATGTGCAGGTATCGGCTCCTAGAAGCTCATGCCTTGCGGATTGGCGATCTTCGGATCGTGTCTGCTTGGTGTGTGACACAAACTTGAGAGTTTGATCCTGGCTCAGAACGAACGCTGGCGGCATGCCTAACACATGCAAGTCGAACGAACCCTTCGGGGTTAGTGGCGCACGGGTGCGTAACGCGTGGGAACCTGCCTTTAGGTTCGGAATAACAGTTAGAAATGACTGCTAATACCGGATAATGTCTTCGGACCAAAGATTTATCGCCTTTAGATGGGCCCGCGTAGGATTAGGTAGTTGGTGGGGTAAAGGCCTACCAAGCCGACGATCCTTAGCTGGTCTGAGAGGATGATCAGCCACACTGGGACTGAGACACGGCCCAGACTCCTACGGGAGGCAGCAGTGGGGAATATTGGACAATGGGCGAAAGCCTGATCCAGCAATGCCGCGTGAGTGATGAAGGCCTTAGGGTTGTAAAGCTCTTTTACCAGGGATGATAATGACAGTACCTGGAGAATAAGCTCCGGCTAACTCCGTGCCAGCAGCCGCGGTAATACGGAGGGAGCTAGCGTTGTTCGGAATTACTGGGCGTAAAGCGCACGTAGGCGGCTTTTTAAGTCGGGGGTGAAATCCCGGGGCTCAACCCCGGAACTGCCTCCGAAACTGAAAAGCTAGAATCTTGGAGAGGCGAGTGGAATTCCGAGTGTAGAGGTGAAATTCGTAGATATTCGGAAGAACACCAGTGGCGAAGGCGACTCGCTGGACAAGTATTGACGCTGAGGTGCGAAAGCGTGGGGAGCAAACAGGATTAGATACCCTGGTAGTCCACGCCGTAAACGATGATAACTAGCTGTCCGGGCTCATGGAGCTTGGGTGGCGCAGCTAACGCATTAAGTTATCCGCCTGGGGAGTACGGTCGCAAGATTAAAACTCAAAGGAATTGACGGGGGCCTGCACAAGCGGTGGAGCATGTGGTTTAATTCGAAGCAACGCGCAGAACCTTACCAGCCTTTGACATCCTAGGACGACTTCTGGAGACAGATTTCTTCCCTTCGGGGACCTAGTGACAGGTGCTGCATGGCTGTCGTCAGCTCGTGTCGTGAGATGTTGGGTTAAGTCCCGCAACGAGCGCAACCCTCGTCCTTAGTTGCCATCATTTAGTTGGGCACTTTAAGGAAACTGCCGGTGATAAGCCGGAGGAAGGTGGGGATGACGTCAAGTCCTCATGGCCCTTACAGGCTGGGCTACACACGTGCTACAATGGCATCTACAGTGAGCAGCGATCCCGCGAGGGCTAGCTAATCTCCAAAAGATGTCTCAGTTCGGATTGTTCTCTGCAACTCGAGAGCATGAAGGCGGAATCGCTAGTAATCGCGGATCAGCATGCCGCGGTGAATACGTTCCCAGGCCTTGTACACACCGCCCGTCACACCATGGGAGTTGGATTCACCCGAAGGTGGTGCGCTAACCTGCTTGCAGGAGGCAGCCAACCACGGTGGGTTCAGCGACTGGGGTGAAGTCGTAACAAGGTAGCCGTAGGGGAACCTGCGGCTGGATCACCTCCTTTCTAAGGATTGGTACGAAAGCGCCGGCACTTGTTGCCGGAAGTGCTTCGCACCTTTTCAAAGAAACATGCCGTCGTCCTCATGTCCTTTCATCACTGGAGATCGCCTAGCGGGCTTGCCTGCTAGACGAGACGCCTGAGCTGGCTCACGCCGCCTGCGGCCTTATGGCCAGCTGGGCTGTGTCGGGCCTGTAGCTCAGTTGGTTAGAGCGCACCCCTGATAAGGGTGAGGTCAGAGGTTCAAATCCTCTCAGGCCCACCACCTTACCAGGCTATACGGGGCCTTAGCTCAGCTGGGAGAGCACCTGCTTTGCAAGCAGGGGGTCATCGGTTCGATCCCGATAGGCTCCACCAGCCTTCTAACCGCTTTCGGCCCCGCGCCGTGGCATTCGTTCTCCAGGATGAAAAGAAAACAGATCCCGCATTTGGCGGGTAGGCGGTTTCGACCGCTGTCTTTGACATTGTGAATGGGTTTTTAAATCGATGCCGTGGCGCATGGATTGTATTGTTCGGCTTCGGCCGTTCGTGCGATCGATGCATCACAAACAAGATCAATCAAATTGATTTATCTGGCTGAGATATCCTCCGCACTATCGTGAGACTTCAGACTTTTATGCAGGTCTGTCGTTGATGGTGTGGATTCTCAAGCGTGAGGTAAGAGCATTTGGTGGATGCCTTGGCATGTGCAGGCGATGAAGGACGTGGCACGCTGCGATAAGCGTCGGGGAGATGTGAGCAATCTTTGATCCGGCGATTTCCGAATGGGGAAACCCACCCTCACCATTTCCTTTCGATTGTCCCTCGGGGCGGTCGGAAAGAGGTGGATAGGGTATCACCGAGTTGAATAAAATAGACTTGGTGAAGCGAACCCAGGGAACTGAAACATCTCAGTACCTGGAGGAAAAGACATCAACAGAGATTCCCGTAGTAGTGGCGAGCGAACCGGGACCAGGCCAATGCTTCTTCGTAAATTAGCGGAACACTTTGGAAAGAGTGGCCATAGCGGGTGATAGCCCCGTACGTAAAAATGATCGAAGAAGATTCGAGTAGGGCGGGACACGTGAAATCCTGTCTGAACATGGGGGGACCACCCTCCAAGCCTAAATACTCGCACATGACCGATAGCGAACACAGTACCGTGAGGGAAAGGTGAAAAGCACCCCGATTAGGGGAGTGAAACAGTACCTGAAACCGGATGCTTACAAGCAGTTGGAGCCCCATAGGGGGTGACAGCGTACCTCTTGCATAATGGGTCAGTGACTTAATCTAACATGCAAGCTTAAGCCGTTAGGTGTAGGCGCAGCGAAAGCGAGTCTGAACAGGGCGACAGAGTATGTTGGATTAGACCCGAACCCCGGCGATCTAGGCATGGCCAGGTTGAAGGTGCGGTAACACGCACTGGAGGACCGAACCGGTGAATGTTGAAAAATTCTCGGATGAGCTGTGTTTAGGGGTGAAAGGCCAATCAAGCCGGGAAATAGCTGGTTCTCCGCGAAATCTATTGAGGTAGAGCGTTGGATGTATGCCGATGGGGGTAGAGCACTGGATGGGCTAGGGCTGCGCGAGCGGTACCAAACCTAACCAAACTCCGAATACCATCGAGTCTTGTCCAGCAGACAGACGGCGGGTGCTAAGGTCCGTCGTCAAAAGGGAAACAGCCCTAACCTACAGCTAAGGTCCCCAAGTCATATCTAAGTGGGAAAGCATGTGGGAATCCCAAAACAACCAGGAGGTTGGCTTAGAAGCAGCCATCCTTTAAAGAAAGCGTAACAGCTCACTGGTCTAATTAAGGGTTCCTGCGGCGAAGATGTAACGGGGCTAAAGATATGCACCGAAGCTTAGGGTTCAGAATTTATTCTGAGCGGTAGCGGAGCGTTCCGTAAGCGAGTGAAGCCGAAGGGTAACCGACGGTGGACGTATCGGAAGTGCGAATGCTGACATGAGTAGCGACAAACAGGGTGAGATACCCTGTCGCCGAAAGACCAAGGGTTCCTACGCAATGCTAATCAGCGTAGGGTGAGCCGGCCCCTAAGACGAGCCCGAAGGGGGTAGTCGATGGGAACCACGTTAATATTCGTGGGCCTGAAGATGTGTGACGGATCGTGGAAGTTGTTCGACCTTATTGGATTGGTCGGGCGGCCAAGCGGTTCCAGGAAATAGCCTCTTCATATAGACCGTACCCGAAACCGACACAGGTGGTCAGGTAGAGTATACCAAGGCGCTTGAGAGAAGTATCCTGAAGGAACTCGGCAAATTGCCTCCGTACCTTCGGAAGAAGGAGGCCCCATCTTAGCGCAAGCTTTGGTGGGGGGCACAGGCCAGGGGGTAGCGACTGTTTAGCAAAAACACAGCACTCTGCTAAGTCGGCTTCAAGACGACGTATAGGGTGTGACGCCTGCCCGGTGCTCGAAGGTTAAGAGGAGGAGTGCAAGCTCCGAATTGAAGCCCGAGTAAACGGCGGCCGTAACTATAACGGTCCTAAGGTAGCGAAATTCCTTGTCGGGTAAGTTCCGACCTGCACGAATGGCGTAACGACTTCCCCACTGTCTCCAGGATATGCTCAGCGAAATTGAATTCTCCGTGAAGATGCGGAGTACCCGCGGTTAGACGGAAAGACCCCGTGCACCTTTACTGCAGCTTCAGAGTGGCATTAGGAAAGAGTTGTGTAGCATAGGTGGGAGGCTTTGAAGTGACGGCGCCAGCTGTCATGGAGCCATAGGTGAAATACCACCCTGCTGTTTTCTGATGTCTAACCTCGCACCGTTAGCCGGTGTAGGGACCCTCTGTGGCGGGTAGTTTGACTGGGGCGGTCGCCTCCTAAAGAGTAACGGAGGCGCGCGATGGTAGGCTCAGGACGGTTGGAAACCGTCTGCGAGAGTGCAATGGCATAAGCCTGCCTGACTGCGAGACTGACGAGTCGAGCAGAGACGAAAGTCGGTCATAGTGATCCGGTGGTCCCTCGTGGAAGGGCCATCGCTCAACGGATAAAAGGTACGCCGGGGATAACAGGCTGATGATTCCCAAGAGCTCATATCGACGGAATCGTTTGGCACCTCGATGTCGGCTCATCACATCCTGGGGCTGGAGCAGGTCCCAAGGGTTTGGCTGTTCGCCAATTAAAGTGGTACGTGAGCTGGGTTCAGAACGTCGCGAGACAGTTTGGTCCCTATCTGCCGTGGGCGTCGATTGTTGAAAGGAGTTGCCCCTAGTACGAGAGGACCGGGGTGAACATACCTCTGGTGTACCTGTCATCCTGCCAAGGGTGCCGCAGGGTAGCTATGTATGGACGGGATAACCGCTGAAAGCATCTAAGCGGGAAGCCTCCCTTAAGATAAGCAATCTTCGAACCGTCGTAGACCACGACGTTGATAGGCCGGGTGTGGAAGCGCAGTAATGCGTGTAGCTAACCGGTCCTAATAGTTCTTTTCGCGCTTGTAGAATTCATACCATCAACGACAGCCCTGGGCTGTCCGCGATTTGGAGGATTACTTCAGCCGGATACGCCCGAAAGGGGCATCGATTTAAACCCGCATATTCGCCTGCTTCATTGCTTGGTGACCATGGCGTCTGTGACCCACCCGATCCCATCTCGAACTCGGCCGTGAAACCAGACTGCGCCGATGGTACTAGTGCTCAAGCACTGGAAGAGTAGGTCGTCGCCAGGCATTGCAGCAGGCGAATGTGCGAGGAAAAAACCCATTCACAAGTCAAAGGGCTGACCCCAAAAGGGCAGCCCTTTTGGCGTCTCTCGCGGCCGTAATTTCGGCCACTGGACGCTAACGGTGCCGCGGGGTGGAGCAGTCCGGTAGCTCGTCAGGCTCATAACCTGAAGGTCGTTGGTTCAAATCCAACCCCCGCAACCACCGTTGCCTGAAGTCCCAAATCAAGTTCACCCCACTGCTTTCAGTGGGGTTTTTGTCGTTCCTGCCAAGGGCTTGAATTGGGAGGGAGGCCTAGGTCGGTTTATCTTCGGTTGGTGTGCAGTTGGATGAGCGGCATTCCTTATGCTCCGCCGAGATTGCCCCCCGATCTGACGGATTTGATTGTCGAGGCCGGTCGGCATTGAAGGTCCAGGAGGCGATTACGCTTCGCAACGCTGGCGGCAGGTTCGATGCGGCGAAGTATCCGAACACGGAGGCCGTCCGGAAAGTCCGGTGTGGGAAGGCCAAATGGCCGAGAGTGATTGGGGTGCGGTTTAGGCATGCCCTCGGTGTGGTGTCGGCGAGCAAATCGACGTAGGTGAGCAGCACAAACTTTAGCAATTCAGGTGCAGACCCATGGCCCGCAAACATCCCAAGCATGGTCGCTATGACGACCAGCATCACGAGGAGCAGGAGGTTCCGACCGAAGCGGTAGCTTGCTGGCTTTGTGGGCGGCCTACGGGGAAGACCATTGTCTGGCATCATCCCGTGCCCAAAAGCCGGGGTGGCCGCGATGTCGTTCCCATGCACCCGATTTGTCAGCAGACGTTGGTCGCCAATTTCTCCAACGCGGAGCTGCAGCGGCACGGTACCGATGTGGATGCGCTGCTGTCCTATCCGAATGTGCGCAAATTTGTCGATTGGGTCGCGAAAAAGGAGCCTGACTTCATGGCCACTCCGACAAAAAAGCAGCGTTGATCGGGCGAAGATTTCGCTGTTGGTGAGGTCGCTCATTCCCGAATTCGAGGTTCATCGCCGCGCCCACTGCCTTGCCAACCTGCGCAGGGTAGGGGCGCTTGCCTGGAGCGCGCGCGGGTAGCCTGCGGTCTCTCGTTCTGGTTGTCACGCGGAGCGATAGGTGCAATCTCCGCAGCGTCCTCTTAGCCGTAAGCTATGAGGATTGACCACGGGGGAGGTCCAAGTGACGGCCACAGAACAGGCGATCACCTACCAAACGAGCACCAAACGCAGCTGGTGGCTGATCGTGGCTGGCCTTGTGCTTGTTTTAGCCGGTGCGTTTCTGGCTCAGATGATCCGCACAACCGATGGCACGACCGTTCGGGATGTGCGGTTTGCGGGCACCAACGGGACCGTCATGAGCGCGCTGCTGTACGTTCCGAAGAACGCTACCTCATCGAACCCCGCACCAGGCATTCTAGCGGTCCACGGTTACATTAATTCACGCGAAACGCAGGACGGCTTTGCCATCGAGTTTGCTCGCCGCGGTTACGTGGTTCTGTCTCTTGATCAGACCGGGCACGGATATAGCGGGGGTGCGGCGTTCTCGAACGGCTTCGGCGGTCCCGATGGACTTAAGTACCTGCGATCCCTGCCGATGGTCGATACCGATCAGATTGGTCTCGAAGGGCATAGCATGGGAGGCTGGACGGTGCTTGCTGCGGCGGCCGCCATGCCCGACGCGTACTCGTCTATAGTGCTTGAGGGATCGTCTACGGGTGCGCCTTTTGCCCAAGAAGGTTCGACCACCTGGCCGCGCAATCTTGCGCTTGTCTTCAGCCGCTACGACGAATTTTCGAAACTCATGTGGAACGTCGATCGCGCGCGAGACGTGCCGGCGAGCGAGAAGCTGCAAGCGCTGTTTGGCACCGATGCTTCCGTTGCACAGGAACGTTTGTACGGATCGCTTGCAGAGGGGACCGCTCGAAAGCTTTATCAGCCGAACACGACGCATCCCGGCGATCATTTTTCACCGGCTGCAATCGGCAAAGCTACGGATTGGTTTGCGGCTACGCTTGTTGGCGGCACGCCCCGTCCGGCAAGCGATCAGATCTGGCATTGGAAGGAATTCGGCACGGCGATTGGCCTTGTCGGTTTCATCATGATCATGCTCGGCACATTTGATGCGCTCGTCCGGCTGCCACTGTTTGCGACGATGCGGGTGGAGGCGATCCCGGGAGCCGAGCATCGGGACCGCCGCTGGTGGCGCGTCTTTGCAATGGATACCGCGCTGCCGGCCGTGTTGTTCTTCCCGGCATTCATTGCGGCCTTCGTCCTGTTGCCCGCGTCGAGCCTGTTGCCGCAGGCAGTGACCACGCAAATTACCCTTTGGGCCGTGGCTGGCGCTGGACTGAGCCTTTTGATTGGACGCTTCATGCGGCAACCCGCCGCATCCCCGCAGTCGGACTGGACCCGATCGATCGCGCTTGCCGCGGTAACAGTTGCAACGGGGTACTCGGCCCTCTGGCTTGTCGATCAGCTTTTCCTCACCGATTTCCGGCTGTGGGTCGTCGCCGTCAAACTTCCCAGCTTGCGCCAATTGGGCATTGCGGCAATCTATGTGGTGCCGATCACATTTGCATTTCTGGTGATGGCGAGGTCGCTTGCGAACGCCGCG
The DNA here is from genome assembly GCF_035607565.1 of Qipengyuania zhejiangensis. Classification (NCBI taxonomy): domain Bacteria; kingdom Pseudomonadati; phylum Pseudomonadota; class Alphaproteobacteria; order Sphingomonadales; family Erythrobacteraceae; genus Qipengyuania; species Qipengyuania zhejiangensis. Next base: position 339,467 of record NZ_JAYKGO010000001.1, read on the forward strand.
GTCGGCAGTGACACATCTATTGTTCGGTATATTGCCGCGATCCTGGCGCTCACGACCGGGTTCATCGTGATGTTGAGCGTCATCTACGGCATCTTCTTCATGACCGGCTCGCTCATCACGGCCTTCGATCCTCTCAGCACGGTTATTGCGCTGCAATTCGTGCCGGTGTTGGCCGCCGTGGCGGTCATCGCAATCTTCACGTGGCAGCGAACGGGCAGCTATCGCCCGGGCGGGCTGGTGGCAGGGTTCCTGGTGACCCTGTACGTCGTTGCCGGGACCGCCACCCAGGTCTGAGCGGATCTTCCCCAGCCCGATTTCGGGCGTGCGCAGCAGGCCGTGAACCTCGATCGAACCGTCTTCGATCAAAAGGCCATAGAATAATCGCCTCGGGACATCCGCGCCCGCTGCCGTCCGAAGAATCAGGAGGGTCGAGGAACGCTTTCGGTCGTCCTTCCGTTGAGTACGGTGAAGCGATTTTCCGCTGTTTCCAGAAAGACTTGCCATGACAAAGAAGACGATTGTGCCGCCGACCACGACCGATGCCGGCATCCGCGCACCGAGTGACGAGCATTCGCTGACCTTGGGGCCCGATGGACCGATCGTCCTCAACGATCACTATCTGATCGAGCAAATGGCGAACTTCAATCGCGAACGTATCCCGGAACGCCAGCCGCATGCCAAAGGTTCGGGCGCCTTCGGGTATTTCGAATGCACCGGAGACGTTTCGCAATACACCAAGGCCGTGTGTTTCCAGCCCGGCACGAAGACCGACACTGCGATGCGTTTCTCCACTGTTGCAGGTGAGCGCGGTAGCCCGGACACGTGGCGCGATCCGCGCGGGTTCTCGGTCAAGTTCTATACCGAAGCCGGCAATTTCGACATGGTCGGCAACAACACGCCGATCTTTTTCATCCGTGATCCGCTCAAGTTCCAGCACTTCATCCGCAGCCAGAAACGGCGGGCGGACAACGGCCTGCGCGATCACGACATGATGTGGGATTTCTGGACATTGTCGCCCGAAAGCGCGCACCAGGTTACCTACCTTATGGGCGATCGCGGCGTGCCGAAGAACTGGCGCGAAATGAACGGCTATTCCAGCCATACATACATGCTGATCAACGAGGACGGCGAGAAATTCTGGGTCAAGTTCCACTTCATGACCGATGTCGGCAAGGAAAGCGGCAACGCCCATCTTACGCAGGACGAGGCGGTGAAGAAGGCGGGAGAAGACAGCGACTACCATCGCCGCGACCTGTTCGATGCCATTCACAAGGGCGATTTTCCGAGCTGGACGCTGAAGTGGCAGGTCATGCCGTATGAGGGCGCCAAGACCTATCGCATCAACCCGTTCGACCTGACGAAGGTCTGGCCGCATGCCGATTATCCGCTGATCGAGGTCGGAAAGCTGGTGCTGAATGAAAACCCGGTCGACTGGGACACGCAGATCGAGCAGCTCGCTTTCGAACCGAACAACATGATCCCCGGCATCGGGATGTCGCCCGACAAGATGCTGCTCGCCCGTGGGTTTTCCTATTCGGACTCGCACCGTGCGAGGCTCGGCGTCAATTACAAGCAGATCCCGGTCAATTCAGCCAGGAATGCCGAGGTCAATTCCTACTCGCGCGCCGGTGCGATGCGGACGGTCAACGCTGTCGATCCGGTCTATGCGCCAAATTCCTATGGCGGTCCCGCGGCGCAGCCGGGGACCGGCAACGAGGCGACGTGGCACGCCGATGGTGACATGGTTCGCCAGGCTTATACCCTGCGTCCGGACGACGATGATGTCAGCCAGCCGCGCGCGCTGATCAACAGCGTCATGGACGACGCACAGCGAGACCGCCTTGTCTCCAACGTGGCCGGCCACCTCGCCGAAGGGGTGAGCGAGAAAGTGCTGCTCCGCGCGTTTGAATATTGGAAGGCGATCGACCAGCCAACCGGCGTGCGGATCGAGAAAATGGTCCGCGACAAGATCGGGGGCAAGTCGAAGGCACCCGGAATGGGCTCGGCCAAGTCGACCACCGACGAAGCCACGCTCTGACGACCGGGCGCGGCTGAATGCGAACGCGAGACGGGACCCGCCGAGGTGCCAACGTGTCGCTTCAGTCGAGCGACCTGTTCAGTTGTCATTTCCCTTGCCATCGCCGCGGCCATCCCTTGGCCGTGTGGCGATCGCGCTCTGGGCCTCTGCTGCTCGGCCACGTTGGCCGGGCAGCGTACCCAGTGAGCTTAGCGGCTCGTCGGCGATAGCGGCTTGGCGCAGCGCGCCGCACACGGCACAGTGCCGAACATGACCGATCTCACGCACATCGACGACAACGGCCGGGCGCGAATGGTGGACGTGTCCGCGAAACCCGTCACGAACCGTATCGCCAGGGCCAGCGGCCATCTGATTTGCCAGGCGGAAACCCTGACAGCCGTATCGGAGGGGCGAACACCCAAGGGCGCGGTTTTATCGACCGCCGAATTGGCCGGTATCATGGGGGCCAAACGGACGGCGGAGCTTGTGCCGTTGTGTCATCCCTTGCCCCTTTCCAACGTCGTCGTGGCCATCGAGGCCGATCCCCGATTGCCCGGTTTCTCGATCGTGGCCGAAGTTGGGACCAGCGGCCAGACGGGCGTGGAAATGGAGGCGCTGACAGCGGTTTCGATCGCGGCGTTGACCCTGTTCGATATGCTCAAGGCAATCGACCGTTCGATGGAGATCGGGGCAATCCGCGTTGACGCCAAGACAGGTGGTGCGACGGGCGACTGGATCCGCTGAGAGCCGCGTTACGTGCCGAATGCCTCGATCATCCGAGGCGCTGGAGTCGAGCGCGAAGGCAGTGTGCCCCGGCTTCTTCTCAGGAGCAGCCCTTGACCGCGTAAGCGTTGCAGAAGACGTCGACGGCGCCCTCGATGCGCTCCCGGTTTCGGACAGGATCCGAGGGGTGGCCAAAGCGGCGCTCCAGGTCCCCCATACCCTTGCACATGCTGACAAACTGTTCGGCTGCCAGTTCGGGATCGGCAACTTTCAATTCGCCAGCTTGGCTCATCGCGTCGATGAAGGCGGCAAAGACGCGCTTCATCCGGTGGGGGCCGGCTGCCAGGAATGCCGCACCCACTTCCGGCTCACGTTCGGTCTCGGCGGCAATGCGGCGTTCGAACTGGACCATTTCCTCGCGCGAGAGGAAGGCGACCATGGCCTCGCCGATTGCCATCAATCGTTCGCGCAACGATCCGCTGGCGAACGCGTCGATGGAAAAGTGCCCCCGCATTTGTTCGCACTGGCTTTCTACAGAGGCGGTGAACAGTCCGCTCTTGTCCCCGAAATGGCTGTAAACCGTAACTTTGGATACGCCCGCATCCGCTGCGATCTGCTCGATCGAGGCTCCGGCAAAACCTTCTTTGAAAAAGGCACGCGTCGCCGCCGCGATAATCGCATCGCGCTTGGCCGGATCGGTCGGCCGGCCCTTGGCCTTTGTCTCGTCGCTTGACAAAATGAACGGTCCCGTTCAGTTGAACGTATCCGTTCACTAATGGACGGGTTGCAAGGGGAAGGCAACCAAGCGCATGATCTGGATTGCCATCCGCATGCTCACGGGGGACGCGCAGAAGTTCTACGGGCTGGTCTTCGGGATCGCCTTTTCGACGCTTCTCATCACCCAGCAGCTCACCATTTTCGTCAATCTGGTCGAACGCGGCGCGAGCGGCGTATACAACGTCGGCAATCCGGACGTCTGGGTAATGGACGAGGTCAGCCGCACGACCGAAGTCAATTACGCCATGCCGTCGACCGCGCTCGACAAGGTTCGCGGTGTGCCTGGCGTCGAATGGGCCGTGCCGCACCTGCGTGCTGCGGCTTCGGTGCGGTCGGGTGACGGCGATCTGGAAGGCGTGGCGATAATCGGCGTCGATGACGCAACGCTCATCGGCTTGCCCAAGAACATGGTCGAAGGCAGCATCGACGTCCTTTCCCAGCCCGACAGCGTCATCATCGATGATACCGGGGTGATCCGCTTGTTCGAAGACGGGAGGGACCCCATCGGGCAGCGTCTGGAATTGAACGATCAACGCGCCGTCATACGCGGGATTGCCGATGCCATTCCCAGCTTCACCAGCCAAGTGACGCTTTATACCAAATACAGTCAGGCGCTCAGCTATGTCCCCGGAACGCGCAACAGGCTGTCGTTCGTGCTGGTTGGCGCAGCGGACGGGGTGACCGCAGAAGAGCTGGTAACCCGCATCGAAAGCGAGACCGGATTAAGGGCGCGGACACGGGCCGATTTTGCCCAGGACGGGATCGACTTTATCATCGAGAACACCGGAATTCCGCTCAATTTCGGGATTACCGTGGCTCTGGGTTTCATCGTGGGTGTCGCGATTGTCGGCCTGACGTTCAGCCTGTTCATCCGTGACAACATCAAACAGTTCGGCGCGCTCAAGGCGATCGGCGTGACCAATTCGAAGATCAGCGCGATGGTCGCCGCGCAGGCCGGATTGGTCGGGCTGATCGGTTATGGGCTGGGCGTGCTGGGGACGGTGGCCTTTATCTCGAGCTTTTCGGGCAACCCCTTTTTCAAGGGTTTCTACATCCCCTGGCAAATTCCGCTTATCAGCCTGACTGCCGTGGTCTTGATACTGGCGCTGACGGGCTGGCTCGCCCTGCGAAACGTGCTCAAGACCGAACCTGCGTCGGTGTTCCGCTGATGGGACAACCGTTCGACACGTCCGCAATCGGCGGGTGCAATCCCGAAGCCGCGATCTGCACGCGCGGGGTAACCCGCGATTTCACGGCCGGTCAGCAGACGATCACCGTTCTGCATGGTATCGACCTGGATATTCGTGCCGGCGAACTGACCTTTCTCGTGGGGGAAAGCGGCTCGGGCAAGACCACGCTCATATCGATAATGTGCGGGATTCTCTGGCCGACGCTGGGCGAAGTGAAGGTGTTCGGCACCGATATCTACGACCTAGATGATACCGGGCTGGTGGAATTCCGCCTCCGGAACATCGGTTTCATCTTCCAGCAGTACAACCTCATTCCTTCCATCGACGCTGCCAGCAACGCATCGGTGCCGCTGATCGCGCAGGGCATGGGCCGCAAGGAAGCGCGCGAACGCGCGATCGCCATGATGGCAAAACTCAACATCGCGGACCAGGCGGAAAAACTGCCCAGCCAGCTGTCCGGCGGCCAGCAACAGCGCGTCGCCATCGCGCGCGCGCTGGTCCACGAACCGCGGCTGGTCGTGTGCGACGAACCGACGGCGGCGCTCGATGCTGCTTCGGGACGGCGGGTGATGGACCTTCTTCGCGAAGTGGCCGTGGCCCCGGACCGGGCCTGCATCATCGTGACCCACGACAACCGCGTTTTCGATCTCGCCGACCGTATCCTCGTGCTCGAGGACGGCCGGATTACGTATGACGGCAGCGATATGCCGGAAGGACACTGACATGGCCCTCAACCTGAAGAACCTCAGTTTCTCGCGGCAGGTGCTGCCGGTTATCGCCCTGATCGGTCTGCTCCTGGCGGCTTTCTTCATCTGGGGCGGTTTGCCCGACCGCGAATTGTCCGAACCGGAACGCGAACCCGCGCGCGCGCCCGCAGCCCTGGCCAACGAAAGCCGCGTGGCCGGCTCTGGTGTGGTCGAGCCATCCAGCGAGGTGATCCAGATCGGGTCGGCGCTGTCGGGCCTTGTCACTGCCGTCCAGGTCAAACCGGGCGACCGGGTATCGCGGGGACAGTTGCTGTTCACGGTCGATGATCGTGCCGCGCGGGCCGCGCTGCGCGAAGCGGAGGCAGCGATCGGCGAAGCGCGCGCGGCAATCGCCGAAGCGCAAACCGCACGCGCCACGGCCGCGCGCCAGCTCGCGCTCTATCGCAGTGTCGACGATCCCGCCGCGGTCAGCCGTTCGGAAGTCATCCGCGCCGAAGGCGAGGCCGCGTCGGCCAACGAGCGTCTGCGGCTCGCCCACGCCCGCGTGCAGGCAGCCGAGGCACGCGCGGGATCTGCCCGGACCGAAATTGGCCGGTTGACCATCCGCGCACCGATCGCGGGCGAAATCCTCGCGGTAAACATCCGCACGGGCGAATACGTCAGCACGATGGGCGGGGGCGGTTCGCAGCCCTTTATCGAAATGGGCCAGACACAGCCGCTCCACGTTCGGATCGACATTGACGAAGAACAGGCTCCGCGCCTGGCGATGGGGGCATCGGCCACCGTTTCGCCTCGCGGTGCCGCAGACCGGCAGGTCACGGCGCAGTTCGTGCGCGCGGAACCGCTGGTCGTACCCAAGCGGTCGTTGACCAACAGCGCAGCGGAACGCGTCGATGTGCGTGTGCTGCAAGTGATCTATGCGCTGCCTGAAACCGACGGGTTGTTCCGTGTAGGCCAGCAGGTCGACGCCTATATCGCGGCCAAGGACACAGGCCAGTGAATGGCCGCGCGCTTCTCGCTGCCGCAAGCGCGCTGACGCTGGCGGCTTGTGCGGCGGGTCCGGCACCGGAGATCGCCACGCCGATGCCGGTTCTGCCGGAAAGTTACCTTTACGCGCCGGACGCCCAAACAGGCGCTGCGTTGGGGGCCCTGCTGCCGGTGGCGGACCCGGCGTTCGATACGCTTGCCGCGCAGGCGCTGGCGTCTTCCCCGACCTTGGCCGAAGCCGCCGCCCGGGTCGAACAGGCGAGGGCCGGCGCCCAGCGGGCGGGGGCCGAACGGTTGCCGTCAGTCGGCGCCAACGCCTCTGTTACCGGCCAACGTACCAATCCGGACCAGTTCGGAAGCAATCTTCCGGCTGGGCTATCGATCGATACCGAACGGGTCGCCTATGCGGCCAATATCACCGCGCGCTGGGATCCCGACCTGTTTGGCCGCCTGCGGGCACAGGAACGTGCCGCGCTGGCCCGTATCGACCAGGCCGATGCGTCGGCCCGCGCGGTGCGCCTTGCCCTGCTCGCGGAAATCGCGGCCAGTGTTATCGACTGGCGCACACTCGAAGCCCGTGACGCGGCAATCCGCGACGACCTTTCGTCCGCCACCGAACTTGCCCGGCTGGCGGGGGTGCGCGAACGGGCCGGAATCGCCCCCGGTTTCGATCGGGTGAGGGCGGAAAGCGCCGCGGCAGCATCGCGTAGCCGGCTTGCCGCATTGGACAGCGAGCGCGCCCGCCTCACCGGCCGACTGGTCACGCTGACCGCGCAGGGCGGGGAACAGGTGCGCGCGTCCCTGGCGCAGCAGCCCCAAGACGTTGCAATGGCCGCATCGGTGGTGACCTTGCCGTCCAGCCTGCTGTCAAACCGGCCCGACGTTCTGGCGGCAGCATCGGCACTGGCGGCTCAGGATGCCGAACTGGCGGCAACGGCGCGGCAACGGTTTCCCGTGTTCAATCTGTCCGGGGCGATCGGCTTGCTGGCGTTCGGAATTGGAAATCTGTTCGACGCGGATTCGCTGGTCGGCTCGCTCGCGGCTTCGGTTGCCGCACCGCTGTTGGACTTTGGCCGTATCGAGGCGGAGATCGCCGCTTCTGCCGCCCAGAAGAAGGCAGCTTTCGAAGCCTACAGGGGCACTGTCTATACCGCGCTGGGCGATGCCGAGGCCGGGTATGGCTTGGTGGCAGGCGCCGATGCAGAAGCCCGCGCCGCCGATCATGAGGCAGCCAGCCTGCAGCGGGCCGCGCGCCTGGCGAACACCCGGTACGAAGCCGGGCTGGCCGACTTCCTGACCGTTCTGGAGGCACGCCGCGCTGCCGATGCCAGCGGCGAACGCGCCGCGGCGGCACTGGGCCGCGCGCGGCGCGCAAGGGTAATCTTGTGGCAGGCGCTCGGCGGGGACCCGCCGAATAGCCCTCAGATGGTGGCACCGCCATCGACCACGATGGTCTGGCCCGTGGTCCAGCGCGCTGCGGGCGAGGCGAGGTAGACTGCGGCCCCGGCGATATCGTCCGGTTCGCCGATACGCCGCATCGGCAGGGCCTTCTCGGTTGCCGCCCGCGCCTCGGGGTTTTCCCAGAGCGCCTTTGCGAAATCGGTTTTGACAAGGCCCGGTGCGATGCCGTTGACGCGGATGCCATGCTTGCCGTTTTCGGCTGCGTAGTTCCGCACCAGCTGGAAATCGGCCGCTTTCGATATGCAATAGGCGCCGATGGTCGTCGACGCGCGCAGGCCGCCGATCGAACTGATGATGATGATAGCACCATCGCCCTTCTTGCGCATATCGGGCAGGGCCTGCTGGATCAGCCAGTGGTTTGCGACAACATTGTTATCCAGGATCTTGCGGAACTGTTCGTCAGCGATGCCGTCCATCGATCCATAGTAAGGATTGCTCGCCGCGTTGCAGACGAGGATGTCGACGGGGCCAAGCGCAGCCTTTGTCCGGGCGAACAGATCTTCCAGCTGCGCCTTGTCGGAAATGCTTGCAGCGATCGCTACGGCCGTTCCTTCGCCATGCTCGGCGTTGATCGCGGCTGCGACCACTTCGCAGGCGTCCTGCTTGCGGCTGGAGATCACGACACGGGCACCTTGCGCGGCCAGGCTTTCGGCAATGGCGCGACCGATACCGCGGCTCGATCCGGTGATGACGGCGATTTTGCCCGTCAGGTTGAATGTCGACATGGGGAATTCCTTACTGGCTGACTGAAATGAAAAAGGGGGCCCAAGGCAAATGCCCCGGGCCCCCTGATCGTGTGTTTCGGGCCGAGCTTAGAAGCGGGCGCGAAGACCGACGCGGTAGTTGCGTCCGAGGGCGTTACCGATGAACGGGTTGTAGCCCAGCGGCAGCTGTGCCTCAGCTGGCTCGTTGTCGGTGAAGTTCAGCACGGCACCCTGCAGCTGCAGGTCGAGGCCACCCAGATCGAAGTCATAGGTCACGAAGAAATCGTGCTGGGTGTACGAACCGCTGTTCACGCCGAAGTCCGTCGGGCCCTGCGAAGTGGCAAAGCACGGGTCCTTGTCGATGCAGAGATCGTCGGTGACACCATCGATGTACAGCAGCGTGTAGCGCGCGTTGAAGTTGCCCAGCGCCAGGTTGGCATAGGCATTTGCGCGCCATTCGGGCACCGTGTTCGGATCGCGGAAGTAGTTTCCGTAACCGATCGCGTCATAGGCCGGCTGGACCAGAACACCGTCGATTTCAAAGTCGTCGAACTTGTAATCGAGGTTGTAGACGGCGTTGGCACCGACCGAAACGACCGCGGCATCGCCAACCGGAACGTCGAGGTTCAGAGCGAAGTCGAGACCCGAGATCTTGACGTCCGGTCCGTTGACGTAATCGGTCCGAACGCGGCTGATGTCGATGCCTTCGGTGGTACCCTGGACGCAGGTGTTGCCGCTGAAGGTGATCAGATCGACCAGCGGGCTCGAACAGTCCGCCAGCGGAGTGCCACCTGCACCGCGGCCCAGCGCACCGCTCGCCACCAGGCTTGCGATTGCATCGCCGGGAGTGGTCGTGATGCGGTCTTCCAGATCGATCGACCAGTAGTCGACCGAGAACGTCAGATCCGCGGCACCGAGCGGCGCCTTGATGATCGCGCCGATGTTATACGTCAGAGCGGTTTCGGGACCGAGGTCGAGCGGGTTGCCGTACACGTCGAGCGACTTGTAGTTACCACCCGCTGCAGTGAAGCCCTGAAGCGCGGTAACCGAGTTGTCTGCCACGTTTGATGCCAGCGGACCACGGAAGGTGGTACCAATGGAACCGCGCAGCGTCAGCCAGTCGGTTGCCTCGAAGCGGATCGAGCCCTTGGGATTGACGGTCGAGCCGACAGGGCTGCCGTAATCTTCGAAGCGGACCGCGGCGGTCAGTTCGATGCGGTCCGTGAGGGGCGCGTTGACTTCGGCGAAGATGGCGTAAACGTCTTGGCTCAGGCTAACTGGGCGGGTGCCGCCAAGGAAGATGAACGGACCGACACCTTCGGTCGATGTGCCGACGCAGCTCGTGTCACCTTCAACGAAGCACGGATTGATGTTGAGGTTCGACACGTCGTTCATCGGACGGCTGCGATACTTGTTGCTGCGGTATTGCGCGCCGACAGCGAAGGCCAGCGGGCCACCGCTGAGTTCGATGCCGGTATCGCCCGACAGGACCACGTCGAACACGGCCTGCGTTTCTTCCTGACGGACGCCGTTGGGGATCTGCAGCCAGCGGACCAGATCAACGTCGTTCTCGTTACCCGGCACGTAGAACGGGTTGTCGAGGCCGAGCGAGGGGCTGTTGGGCCCCGCGTTCACGAACGGGTTGAAGTACGAGCAACCATTCGCACCAGGCGTTGTGCCGGTGCAGTTTGCGCCGCCGAAACCGTTGAGCGCAGCCTGCAGGCGAGAGCCAACGATGCCGGGAGCGTAACGATCGCGCTTCGATTCCCAGAAGGTGCCGTTGATGTCGACCTGCAGATTGTCGGTCAGATCGTAGGCGAAGCCGCCGCTGATGCGCCATGCATCGTTCGATGCGAAACCTGTGCCCGCGCCGCGGCTGGGATCGGAATCAGCCGGATTCCCGAGGTAACCGAACGGACGGTAATAGACGTTTGTCACGCGCACGATCGGATTGGTCGCCGTGCTTTGCGGCAGGCCGACCTGATCGAGGAACGCGGCAACGCCGGGGTTGTTGGGCGAGGTGGTGAAGGCCGAAATGAAGCCTGAACCATTCGGACCCTGCGTTGGCGGGAAGGCAGGCGAATAGTTGATCGATTCAAGGTCGCTGCGCGCCCACATCCCGTCCATCTGGAACTTGAGGCGGTCGCTCAGGTCGGCCGTGAACTGGGCAAAAACCTGATAGCGGTCTTCGTCTTCGACGATGTTGTCGAAGGGAACATAGCTGAACCGGCAGACGGCGCCATCCTGGAAGCCGCCAAGGTCGTTACAACCACGGTCGCCGGCAAGGCGTGTCGTCACCGTCGAAGTGGCGGTGTCGAAATAGCTGACCGCGAACAGACCCGGGGTTGCGAGCGCCGAATAGGCCGAAGGATTTTCGGCATAGCCGACGTTCACGAAATCGCGATCGGTGGTCGCCAGTTCCGAACGGTGCTGCCAGCCTGCGCCGATGACGAGGTTGGCATCGGAGCCGAGTTCGAACCCGACGAGTCCGCTCACGCTGTAATTGTCATCGGAACCGTCGATGAAGTTGTAGTCCGCCTGCGCTTCGAACCCGACGAAGTTGCTGCGGGTAATGAAGTTGGCAACGCCGGCAATCGCATCCGAACCGTAGGTCGAACCGGCACCGTCCTTAAGCAGTTCGATGCGTTCGAGCGCAAAGAGCGGGATCAGCTGGGTGTCGACGAAGCCTTCACCCGGGCTCTGGATCGTGCGCTTGCCGTTGAGAAGGACCAGGGTACGCGTCGGGCCGAGACCGCGAAGGTTCAGCGAGCCGACGCCCTGAAGCGCCTGCGCGGTGGTTGCGAACTGGTTGGTGTCGCCGAGAACGGCGCCGACCGAAGGCAGCTGCTTGATGAATTCCAGCGGGCTGTCGATGCCCTGCTTGGCAAGATCGTCAGCGGTGAAGACATCGACCGGCAGGGCCGCATCTTCGGGCGTGCCGCGGATGTAGGAACCCGTCACGACGATACGATCGTCGGTAACTTCGGCTTCGTCCGCCGGATCGGTTACTTCCTGTGCGAAGGCAGGGGTTGCCGCGATCGCCGAAATGGCAAGCGCCCCCAAGGCGCATGTGTGGCGTAGTCCGAACTTCCTCATCACTCTCTCTCCCTCTGGCTGCGCCTCCGGGCGCATACCCTCTCTCCGAAACTCAATTACTATTGTTGCCATGTGTCAAGGGTTGCGGGTCAAATGCGCCACTTCAACTGACGAATGCCGTACCGTCGTTTCGAAAATGTCGCACTTTCTCCCATCACCTGGTGAAATGCTGCCCGCTATCCGCTTTGTTACGCAGATAGTCGCTTACGGGCAGACCGTGTTTTTCCAGCCCTGCGACGACCGTGTCGAGCCCGATCGTGTCCGCCCAGAACATCGGCCCGCCTGTGAACAGCGGCCAGCCGTATCCGTTGATCCATACGACATCGATGTCGCTTGCGCGCTGGGCCATGCCTTCTTCGAGGATCTTCGCGCCCTCGTTGACCATGGGATAGAGCAGGCGCTCGCGGATCTCGTCCTTGGAAATTTCGCGTTGCGGCGTGCCTTCCTTTTTCGCGAAATCGGCAATGATCGCCTTCACTTCGTCCGAAGGGGTCCGGTTGCGCGCTTCGTCATAGTCGTAAAAGCCCTTGCCGGCCTTCTGGCCGAAGCGGCCCACGGCGCACAGCGCCTCGCGCACGGTGGTCACCTTGCCTGGATCGCGGTGCCAGCCGATGTCGATCCCGGCCAGGTCGCCCATCTGGAACGGCCCCATGGGGAAACCGAAATCCAGCAGGACATCGTCGACGTCCCAGTAATTGGCGCCTTCCATGATCAGCGCGTTGGCCTGTTCCTGGCGCTTGGACAGCATCCGGTTGCCGATGAAGCCCGGGCACACGCCCGATACGGCGGCAACCTTGCCGATCTTCCTGGCCAGCTTCATCACGGTTGCCAGCACATCGTCGCGAGTTTTTTCGCCGCGCACCACTTCGAGCAGCTTCATCACGTTGGCGGGCGAAAAGAAGTGCATGCCGACGACGTAACCCGGGCGCTTGGTGGCCGCCGCGATTTCGTTGACGTCCAGATAGCTGGTGTTGGACGCCAGTATCGCGCCCTGTTTCACCACTTCGTCCAGTTTGCTGAAGACTTCCTTTTTGACATCCATGCTTTCGTACACGGCCTCGATCACCAGGTCGCAATCGGCAAGATCACCGTATTCGAGGGTCGGGGTCAGGATGCCCATCGCCGCTTCCACCGCTTCGGGGGTCATGCGGCCCTTCTTGGCGGTGTTCTCGTAATTCCGGCGCATCACGCCCGTGCCGCGGTCGAGGGCATCGGCGCTCATCTCAAGGATCGTCACGGGAATGCCCGCCGACAGGAAGTTCATCGAAATGCCGCCACCCATGGTGCCGGCGCCGATCACGCCGACCTTGCGGATCGGGATCAGCGGGGTGTCGCGCGGCACATCGTCGATCTTGTTGGCGGCGCGTTCGGCGAAGAAATAATGGCGCATGGCCGCGCTTTGCGTCCCGCCCATCAGCCCCATGAACAGTTCGCGTTCCTTCTTTACACCTTCGGCATAGGACAGTTGCCCGGCGGCCTTGACCGCCTCGATTGCCGCGTTCGGAGCGTCGAAGCCACGGATGCGTCGCGCCTGGCTGGCACGGAACCGGTCGAACAGGTCGGGGTCGCGAACGCCATCTTCGTTTGCCGTGCCTTGCGATGCGCGGGGTACCGGCTGGCCGATTTTCGATTTCGCAAACGCAATCGCGTCGGCTTCCAGAGTGTCTTCCCCCGCCAGCGCGTCGAGCAGGCCGATTGCCTGCGCCTTCTTGGCCGATATCGGATTGCCGCCGACTACCATCGGAAGGGCTGCTTCAGCGCCGACAAGGCGGGGCAGGCGCTGGGTACCGGCCGCGCCCGGGATGAGGCCGAGCTTCACTTCGGGCAGCCCCAGTTTCGCGCTGGGCACGGCAATGCGGTAATGGCACGCCAGCGCAACTTCGCATCCGCCACCAAGCGCCGTGCCGTGGATCGCGGCAACCACCGGCTTTTCGCTCGCCTCCATCGCGTCGAGGGTTTCGGGCAGGTTCGGGCCCACCGGAGGCTTGCCGAATTCGGTGATGTCGGCGCCTGCGAAGAACGTCTGCCCATCGCAGCGGATCACGACCGCTTCGATGCTGTCGTCGGCCAACGCTTCGCCGATGGCATCCTTCAGCCCCTGGCGGACCGCCTGGCCAAGGGCGTTGACCGGCGGATTGTCGGAAATGACGACAAGAACGTTGTCATGGCGGGTCGTTCGGATGGGGGACGTCATCGGTGAAACTCCTCAGGCGTAACTGTCGGTAAGGGCGGAATAGATCAGCGTCTTGAGTTGGCGACGGATCGGATAGGTTGACGATGGGTAGACCTGGGTCATGAAGACGCAGGTGATCCGTTCAACCGGATCGACGAAGAACGCGGTCGAATAGGCACCGCCCCAATAGAATTCGCCCAGGCTGGACGGCATCAGGGTTTTTGCGGGGTCGATCACCATCGCGAAGCCCAGGCCAAAGCCGGTGCCGGCGTTGTTCGCTTCGGAAAACAGGCTGCTCGACATATCGGTCAGGTCGGAGTTGTTCGGCAGGTGGTTCGTTCGCATCAGGCGAACGGTCTTGGGGCTGAGGATGCGCACACCATCCAGTTCGCCGGCGTTCAGCAGCATGGTGGCGAAGCGGTGGTAATCCTCGATCGTACCGATCAGTCCGCCGCCGCCGCTGTCGAAGGTGCCGTCCTGGTTCAGCTTGCTGGTTGCGCCGGCGTTGATCATCTTGGGCGTCTGGCCGGGGCGATAGGCGTAGGCATCGACCAGTCGATCCGACTGCCCATCCGCCACGCCAAAGCGGGTATCGTCCATCCCCAGCGGCCCGAAGATGTGCTTTTCGAAATAGTCGCCGAGGCGCATGCCCGAAATCCGTTCCACCGCGATGCCCAGCACATCGGTGGAAACCGAATAGTTCCACCCTCCGCCGGGCGCGAATTCGAGCGGCAGCTTGGCCAGCCGCGCGACGAATTCATCGCTGTCGAGATGGTCGCGGGCAAAATCGAAATTGTGTTCGCGGTAAACCGCATCGATGTTGTTGCGATTCTGCAGGCCATAGGTGAACCCCGACATATGCGTCAGCAGGTCCACGAACCGGATCGGGTGGGCCGGCGCGCCGGGCGCAAACGGAATGGCACCGCCGCCGCCCGCATAGATCCTCAGCCCGGCAAATTCGGGAAAGACCTTGGTCACCGGTTCTTCGAGGGCGACCTTGCATTGTTCGACAAGCTGCATGAACGCGACCGATGTTACCGGCTTGGTCATGCTGGCGATGCGGAACAGGGCGTCGTCGCGCAAGGCGCGGCCATCGTCACCCATGCGGCCGAGCCGCGTGTAATGAACCGGTTTGCCGTCACGGGCGACGACCAGCTGCGCGTTCGGCAGGCGGTCGTTGTCGATATAGGTTTCGGCTAGGAAAGGCGCGATGCGCGCCAATCGATCCGTGTCGAACCCCATCGTCCCGGCTGGTGCCAGATCGAACATACCTCTCTCCCTATTTGCGCATACCTATGCTTCTGTTTTCACCGAATAGCGATTTCAATCGTTCTTGCCACCCTCATACCTGACCTTCGAAGGCGACTTGCGCCCGATGGCGGGTGAAGGGTAGGACTAGCAGGGAGAGAGAGTCGCCCGCACCATGCGGCGAACGAGGGGATGCAAATGAGCGATCTTGCGAGCGCGATCGGCTGGGCGCCGCCCGCCGGTTGGCCGGCGATGAGCCGGGCGCAATGCCGGGACCGGTTGACGAAGCCGGGCGAGCGGTTCGAAATGGAAACGGTCGATATTCGCGGCGTTCCCACGCGCGTTTGGAAGAACAGCCCGCCGAACCTGCGGGCCATCGCCCTTGCCGGGCGCGCGCACGGCGATCGCCTGTTCACCATCTACGAAGACGAACGCGTCAGTTTCGATGCCTGGTTTCGCGCGGTCGCACGGCTGGCGGCAGAATTTCAGAATCGCGGCGTGACCAAGGGGGACCGCGTGGCGTTGGCCATGCGGAACCTGCCCGAATGGCCTGTGGCGTTTTTTGCCGCCACCACGATCGGCGCGATTTGCGTGCCCCTGAACGCGTGGTGGACGGGGCCGGAACTGGCCTTCGGTCTGGCCAATTCCGGGGCCAGACTGCTGGTCTGCGATGACGAACGCTGGGACCGTATCGCACCGCATATGGGCGAATGCCCCGATCTTGCGACCGTATTCGTATCGCGCTGCGAAGCCGAACCGGAGCAGGCCGAACGGCTGGAATCGATCATCGGTTCGCCAAGCCAGTATAGTTCGTTGCCCGCCGCAGACCTGCCCGATGTCGACATCGGGCCGGACGATGAAGCGACCATCTTCTACACCAGCGGAACAACCGGCCAACCCAAGGGCGCGCTCGGCACGCACCGGAACCTGGCGACGAATATCCTGTCGAGCGGGTGGAGCGTGGCGGTTGCCGCGCTGCGCCGGGGCGACGATCCGCCCGAACCGGTTCAGAAGGTTGGCCTGACGGTGATCCCGCTGTTCCACGTCACCGCCTGTTCGGCGAGCATGATGGGTGCGGTGGTGGCCGGCCATACGCTTGTCTTCATGCACAAGTGGGATCCGGTTAAGGCGTTCGCGCTGATCGAGAGCGAGAAGGTCAATCTGACCGGCGGCGTGCCGACCATCGCCTGGCAATTGATCGAGCATCCCGAACGGTCGAAATTCGATCTCTCCAGCCTGGAATCGATTTCCTATGGAGGGGCGCCCGCCGCGCCCGAACTGGTGCGCAAGATTTACGAAACGTTCGGTGCTCTGCCGGGCAACGGCTGGGGCATGACCGAAACCATGGCCACGGTGACGGGCAACAATTCGGAAGACTACTTCAACCGTCCGGCAAGCTGCGGACCGCCGGTAGCGGTGGCCGATCTGAAGATCATGTCGGAAGACGGCACGCGCGAACTTGCGACCGGCGAAGTGGGCGAATTGTGGGCGCGCGGGCCGATGGTGGTGAAGGGCTACTGGAACCGCCCCGAAGCGACGGCGGAAACCTTCATCGACGGCTGGGTCCGGACCGGCGATCTCGCGCGGCTCGATGACGAAGGTTTCTGCTATATCGTCGACCGCGCGAAGGACATGATCATCCGCGGGGGTGAAAACATCTATTCATCCGAAGTGGAGAACGTCCTTTACGACCATCCGGCGGTTACCGACGCGGCGCTGATTGGCCTGCCGCACAAGACGCTGGGCGAAGAACCGGCCGCAGTGGTCCACCTTGCACCCGGCACCAGCGCGACCGAGGACGAACTGCGCGAATGGGTGGCCATCCGGTTGGCGAAATTCAAGGTTCCGGTCCGGATTGCGTTTGTCGAGGAAACCTTGCCGCGCAACGCCAACGGCAAGATCCTGAAGAAGGATCTCGGAGCCTTCTTCGCATGAGCAAATCGGTCGCCAAGGGCGTGGAAACGCGCAAGTTTGGCGAAAAGCGCGGAGCGATTGTCCATGCAGCGGGCGCGCTCATCAACGAAGTCGGGGTTCAGGCCACCACGCTGGCCGATGTGGCGCGCGCCATCGGGCTGAACGCCACCAGCGTGACCTATTATTTCCCGCGCAAGGAACAGCTCGTCGTCGCAGTGTACGACGAGACGCTGACGGTGATGGAACGCATGGCGAGCGCCGCGCTGGCCGAGAAAGACCCTGCCGCCAGGCTGCGGCGCTACATCGCGGATCATGTGGCGTTGCGAAAACGCATTCGCGCGGGCGAACGGGGGCGGGTGGCCGCGCTTTCCGAAATTCGCACGCTGGACCAGGAAGTGCAGGAGCCGCTGCTGGCGCATTATCGCCGGGTGGTGGACATCGTCAGGCGGTTCTTCGGGGAAGCCGGCAGCGATGGCGAACGCGCCCTGTTTTCGGCACGCGCGCATATCCTGCTGGAAGCGCTGATGTGGTGGCCGGTGTGGTCCCTGCAATATTCGGTTCTCGACTTCAAACGGATCGAGGCGCGGCTTTTCGACGTGCTGGCGCATGGGCTTCCGGCGATGAAGGGCCGTTTCGATCCGCAGGCGCTGATCGGTAACTGGCGCACGGGTGATGACGGGGACGTCAACCAGAACGAAGCGTTCCTGCGCGCCGCCACGGTCATGATCAACGAACGCGGGTATCGCGGGGCTTCGGTGAACCGGATCGCGGAAAGCCTCAACGTTACCAAGGGCAGTTTCTACCACCACCATCAGGCCAAGGACGACCTCGTGCTCGCCTGTTTCCAGAAGAGCTATGACCGGATGTCGTCCGTGCAGATGGGCGGCATGGGCATCGGCACCGATTACTGGACCCGCCTGTCGAGCGTGCTGGCAGAACTGGTCGACATGCAGTTCTTCGACGCCACGCCGCTGCTGCGGACCACCGCGCTGCAGGCGCTCGATGCCGATCACAAGATCAATGTGGTAACGCGCTCCAACCGGCTGGCCCGCCGGTTTGCAGGAATGCTGATCGACGGGATTTCCGATGGATCGGTGCGCCCCATTGACCCGCTCGTTGCCGGTCAGGTGATCATGTCGACTGTGAACTCGGCCTATGAAGCGCGCTTGTGGGCGGCCCGGTTCGAACGGCCCGAACAGGCTATCGGCACGTATCTTTCGGCCCTGTCGGACGGGATGCTGGCGCCGTCACGCTAAGGAGCGCGGTTCGCGCACCTTCCAGATCATCACGACCAGCGAGGCCAGCAGCGCGGCAACCGACACCGCGATCAGCGGCGTGTAACCCAAGCCGGCAATCGCCAACCCGCCCAACACCGGCCCGACCGAGGACACGGCCCCTTCGACCGCTGTCACAAGCGCCAGGCGCATGGGGATATCCTCATGCTCCCCGAATTCCAGGACCAGCGTCATCGCAGCCATCATCCAGCCGGAAAACCCGATCCCCAACGCGACGAAGGCGAGGTGCAGCAACCAGCCATCGCCAAGGACCAGCAGTGCCATGCCCGCAAGGCTGCTGGCCAGCGATCCGACATAGACTAGGCGGAAACCGAAGCGGTCCCCTATCGCGCCCCACGCCAGGTTCGCGAGGGTATCGGCAGCAAGGAATGCGAGACTGAGCGAGCCGATCAGCGCCCCGCTCAGGCCGAGCCGGTCGCCGACATACAGCGTCCAGAATGGCAGGCCCACGCGCGCGATCGCGGCCAGGCCGTGGGCGACCAGAAAGGCGCGGAAATCCCGGTGGGTTAGCAATTCTCCGAACTGACCCAGCCGTTCGCGCAAGGGAATGGCCGGCCGCAGCGTCGGTGCATCGGGTTCGCGCAGGCCAGCCTGCAGCGCGAACAAGCCGATCGAGGTCAGGATAAAGGCGAGCAGGAACGTCGTGGCATATCCGTTGCCTAGCCACTGCTGCTCGATGAAATAATGGCCGGCCACCCACGCAAGGCCGGCGGCGATCAGCCCGCCGAGCATGTTGCGAATTCCCTGGAGGCGGCCACGCCGGCGGATCGGGATGACCTTTGCCATCAGCATCTGGAACGCGACCCTTTGCGCGCCCGAGAAGAAGCCGAGCAGCAGGAATGCGGCCAACGTGACGGCAAGCAACGCGGTGCCTTCGAGCGTCCACGCAGCGATCGCGACGGCCAGCACCATGACGCGCATCATCGACCCGACGCCGACGGCGTATGGCATGATCCGTTTTCGGCTTTCGACCTTGGCCCCCGACAAGATGGGAGAGACCGTGCCGCCCAGTTGAAGAAGGGCGGTTCCCAGACCGACGGCAGCGGCACTGCCGGTGAGAAGGTAGAGGTAGGCGGGTATGATCGTCGGCGCGTAGATCAGGCGAAAGCCGGTCATCCCGAACACGCCATGAAGCAGCGTTACGCGGTAATTGCGCGCAAGATTTGCCTCCATGTAGGTATGGTGGCGCTCCCAGCTATCACTTGCCGGGAGCGCCTCCAGATCTTCGCCCGAGGGGGCGAGCGCGTCGCTCAATAGCTACCCAGCTTCGCGAAGCGGTCCTTCATCTGGCTGCTCGACCCGAAGCTGGCTTCGAGAACCCGGGCACGCTTGAGATAGAAGCCGACATCGTATTCGTCCGTCATGCCGATACCGCCGTGCAACTGGATGCCCTCGTTGCTCATCTTGTGGAGCACGCGGTTGGCTTCGGCCTTGGCGATGGTTGCGGCACGGTCGATCCCGAACCCTGAATCGACCGCCTGAAGCCCGGCTTCGACCGCCGAACGCATCTGCGCAAGATCAGCAAACAGATCGGCCATGCGGTGCTGCAAGGCCTGGAAGCTGGCAAGGACCTGGTTGAACTGGACGCGCTGCTTAAGGTAATCGAGCGTGGTGTCGAACACATGCTGCGCCATGCCGAGCATTTCGGCTGCCGTCAGCACCCGCGCCCGGTCGAGCACGTCTTCGAGCAGCGTCTCACCCCCGCCTTCAAGCCTGCTGGCCGTTGCCCCGTCGAACGTGACATGGGCGTGGCTGCGCTGGTCGGCTAGCTTGCGGGTGGCGAGCGAAACGCCGTCTCCCTTTTCGACGAGATAGAGGCCGTCCTTGGCGGCGACCACGAACAGGTCGGCCCCATGCGCTTCGTGAACGAAGGCCTTTGTCCCCGTCAGCGTGCCGTTGGACACGGTCGTTTTCCCGTCACCAGTGTCGCTGGCATCATCGATGGCAAGCGTTGCAATCGCTTCACCGCTGGCCAGTCGGGGCAGCCAGTGTGCCTTTTGTTCGTCGCTGCCGCCCAGGATGATTGCGCTGGCGGCAATCGTGTTAACGACCAGCGGGCTGGCGGTCAGCGTCTTGCCCAGTTCCTCGACCACCAGGCCGGCCGAAAGCCATCCGAAGTCCGACCCGCCGTGCTCTTCGGGAATAATAACCCCGGCCCAGCCCATTTCGGCCATCGTGCCATAGGCATCCCGATTGAACGCTTCGGGTTCGCCGCTTGCGCGAACCTTGCGGAATTCGGTCACCGGGCTTTCGTTGGTCGCCCAGTCGCGCGCCATGTCGCGCAGCATTTCCTGTTCTTCGTTGAGAACTGCCATGATCCTGCGCTCCTCTTACTGGTGGTCGAGCATGCCGAGCACACGCTTGGCGATGATGTTGTTCTGGATTTCGGTCGAACCGCCGTAGATAGTGGTCGCCTTGCCGAAGAGCCATCCGCGCACGGCATCCAGCTCGCCACCGGAAAAACCGTCACCTTCCCAGCCCAGCCCTTGCAGGCCGCGGATTTCGATCAGCAGCTCGGATCGCTCCTGGCTCAATTTGGTGCCCAGCTTCTTCAGGACCGAACTGATTTCGGAAACCCCGCCCGCCGCCTTGCTTTCCTCGACCGCGCGGCGCGCCGTCATCAGGAAGCTGTTCCAGCGGATCTCGAAGTCGGCGATCTTGTCGCGCAGGACCTTGTCCTCAAGCGCGCCATCGGCGTCGGTGGCGCGGTATTTTTTGGCGATATCGCCAAGGCTCTGCCCCATCAGGCGCGCCAGGCCGCCGCCGCCCGAAATGTTGGTGCGTTCGTGCTGGAGCAGGCGCTTGCCGATCGTCCAGCCCTGGCCCTCTTCGCCAACCAGGTTTTCCTTGGGCACTTTCACATCGGTGAAGAAGGTTTCGCAAAACGGGCTCATGCCGCTGATCATCTGGATGGGGCGGACTTCGACGCCCGGCGCATCCATGTCGATCAGCATGAAGCTGATGCCCTTGTGCTTGTCGCTCTTGTCGGTGCGGACGATGGCGAAGCATTTGTCGGCCCACTGACCGCCGCTGGTCCAGGTCTTCTGGCCATTGACGATGTAATGATCGCCCTTGTCTTCGGCAAAGGTCTGGAGGTTCGCAAGGTCGGACCCGGCGTTGGGTTCGGAATAACCCTGGCACCATCGGATTTCGCCGCGGGTGATCGGGGGGATGTGCTCCGCCTTCTGGGCCTCGCTGCCGTATTCCAGCAGGGTGGGGCCGAACATCATCACGCCCATGCCGCCGATGGGGTTGTAGGCACCGGCCTTGGCCATTTCCTGGTCGAGGATCTTGGCCTGTTTGCGCGACAGGCCGCCCCCACCATATTCCCTAGGCCAGGTGGGCGTGCCCCAGCCGCGTGCGCCCATCGCTTCGCGCCACGCGGTCTGCGCGGGTGTTTCGCGCGTCGGGCCGTCGACCCCGGCCAAAGCGTTCGACTTGTTCTTCAGTTCGGGGGGGAAATGCTCCACGAGGAATTGCTGCACTTCCGCACGGAAGGCCTCCTCGTCGGAACGGGTGTCGGCTTCTAGCTGCGTGGCCATGGCGCTGTTCTCTCCTCTATGCGGCGACTCCCATACCGCAATTCGGGACAGCGCGAAAATACGCTAGGGCAGGGCGGCCCGGCGTGCGTGCTCAATCACCCAATCGGGCCACTTCATCGAGGACTCGGGGCGCCCATTCGGGGCGGCAGATCAGCAGGTCCGGCATGTATGTGTCGGTCTGGTTGTAGATCAGCGGGCTGCCATCGACACGGCTGGCGTGCAGTCCGTGCGCCAGTGCGACTGCGGCAGGTGCGGCGCTGTCCCATTCATACTGTCCGCCGGTGTGGAGATAGATTTCGGCTTCGCCCCGCACCACGGCCATCGCCTTTGCACCAGCCGATCCCATGGCCACCAGCTCACCGCCAATGGTTTGCGCCACGGCGACGGCTTCCTTGGCTGGGCGCGTACGGCTGACGACCAGCCGCGGGGTCTGTGCCGCCTCTGGCAAGGCAACGGGGGCATCGGTCCGCAAGACCGAGCCAAGGCCGGGCAGCGCGACAGCGCCGATTTCCGGCCGCCCATCGATGCACAAGGCCACATGGACGGCCCAGTCGCTCCGCGCTTCGCCGTATTCGCGCGTGCCGTCGACAGGGTCCACAATCCAGACGCGCTTTTTCGAAAGGCGGTCGGCGGTGTCCTTGCTTTCTTCGGACAGCAAGCCGTCGTCGGGGCGCTGTTCGCGCAAGGCATGGACGAGGAACTGGTTGGCGGTTTCATCGCCCGCCTTGCCCAGGGACTTGCCCTGGAACATCCCGCTTTCCCGCACTTCGATCAGGATCCTGCCCGCAACTTCGGCGAGATGGGCGGCAAGTTCGGCATCGGTCATGCGGAAAAAGTCCTTGGGTCAAAAAGTTCGGGGGCCCGCATGGCAGACCAAAGCCGCCATGCGAACCCCCGATGTTGTGCGGTTGCGAAATCAGGCCGGTCGGCGGGCGAAAACCCCGAAGCCGGCAATGATCGCGTAGCAGGCGATCGGCAGCACCATGGCCGTGGCCAGGCTTCCGCTGACATCGGCAATCATGCCGAAAAGCAGCGGGACCACCGCACCGCCGAAGATGGCGACGTTGATGATGCCCGAACCGTCCGCAGCGCGCGGCCCCAGCTTTTCGCAAGCAAGCGAGAAGATGGTCGGGAACATGATCGAATTCATCAGGCCGACGGCCAGCAGGCTGTAAGCCGCGACTTCGCCGGTGGTCATCGTGCTGATCAGGATCAGCAGGATCGAACCGGCGGCGTTGAAGGCGAGGATCTTGCCCGGCGAAAAGATGCGGAGGAAGTACGAGCCGATGAAACGGCCAATCATGGCGCCGCCCCAGTAAAGCCCGATCATCCACCCCACGACGCCTTCGGGCTGGCCGAGCACGCGATCGAGAGCGAGATAGTTGATGATGATCGAACCGATCGAAACTTCCGCGCCTACATACAGGAAGATGCAGAGCGCGCCGTAACCGAACCGCCCGCGCTTCAGCAGGTCGAGCCCGGCAAGCCCCGAAGACGCTTCGTGTTTTTCGCCCTTGAGGCGATCGCGGAACGACCACACGGCCAGAGCGACAAGCCCGATCAGCACGGCAACACCGAGATAGCCCTGCCAGATCGCTTCGCTTTCCGCCTGGCGATAGGCGGTCAGTTCGGCGCCCGACAATTGGTCCGCACTGACGTTTGCCAGGCTACCGAGAATGACGGCGGCCCCGATGATCGGGAAGATGGTGGTGCCGAGCGAATTGAACGCCTGCGCAAAGGTGAGGCGGCTGTGCGCCGTTTTTTGCGGACCGAGCAGCGAAATCAGCGGATTGGCCACGACCTGCACGATCACCACACCGCTCGCCAGCACGAAGAGCGCCAGCAGGAAAACCCAGTAAGTGGCGTTCTGGCTCGCTGGAATGAACATCAGGCAGCCGACCATCATGGTGAGCAGGCCGGCAACAGCCCCGCGCATGTAACCGATCTTCTTGACCAGCTTGGCACCAGGAATGCCCACCACCAGATAAGCCGTGAAGAAGCAGAACTGCACCAGCATGGCCTGGGTGTAATTGAGGGTGAAGAGCTCTTTCAGCTTGGGGATGATCACATCGTTGAGCGAGGTGATGCCGCCAAAAATGAAGAACAGCCCGAAGACGAAATATTGCAGACCCGGTGCGTTGATCGGGGTGCCTTCTTCCTCGATCGCATTGGGGTCGGTGCTCGACGTGATGTCGGGTGCCAGTGCCATTTCAGTTTTCCTCCCGATACCGGCTTATCGGTGCCGGCTGTTATGATCCGGGCAACTTGCGCCAACCCTGCGCCAAGTGCCAGATCGAATACGAATACGTCTGTACCCGTCCGTCAGAACGAACAGGCGGTCCCTTCCGGCATTTCGCGGCGCGCAATTTCGGCGATGCGGAGCTTCAATGTCCCCTGCGCCGTGATCGACACGCTGTCGCCGAGCCCCGGCGCGCAAGCTTCGGTCACGATCATCTCGCGCCAGTCCTTGCCTTCTGCATGGGCAAGATGGCGGGTGATGTCGATTTGCGTCTGGCCGATGGTCAGCATGACGCGTTCGGCAGGGCGCGCGTCGATCGCATAGGTAATGCGATACCCGCCGGTGCCGGTGCCCGACTGGGTCAGGGTCAAGGTGGAACCGGGCGCAAAGGTTACTTCGCGCGCGTCTTCCTGGCGCTGGTTGTCGATCCCGCGGGCATCGATGCCGCCAGCCGATCCGCGCAGGTTGGGCAGGGCAGCACCACCGGCGCTGGCGGTAATCGCCGTGCCAAGCCGGCCGTTGACGAACCATTCGGCGCCGACGCCGCCGGTCAGGTATCCGCAGGTTTCCTCGAGCGCACCCGTTGGTGCGGTATCGCCAAGCGAACGGCCAAAACCGAGCGGGAAGAGAGAGCCTTGCGGTCCGTTTACCGGCGTTCCGCCGCAATCGGCCGGCCAGCTGAAGGACAGGCGGCCTGTCGCAGCGCGCTTGCCGAACAGGATATCGGCCACACCGGCGCCTTCGCTACCCGGAAGCCACGATGCGACGAACGCGTCCGCCGCGTTGATTTCGCGGTTCATCCACATAGGGCGGCCCGACAGGAATACCGCCACGGTGGGCACGCCTTCGGATTTGAACTTCCGCAACAGCGAAAGCCCTTCTTCATCGGTGAAGACAAGGTTCTTACGGTCACCCGCGAATTCGGCGTACGGCTCCTCGCCAAACACCACCACGGCAACATCGGGCTTTTTCGAATAGGTGCCGTCTTCGGAAAGAACCGCGCTTCCGCCCGCTTCGCGAGCCGCGCGTTCCAGGCCCGCCCAGATGGAAGTCGCGCCGGGGAAATAGTCGTTGGTCAGTTCGCGCCCGCCCTGCCAGGTCAGCGTCCAGCCGCCCGATGCCTGCGCGATGCTGTCGGCTGCGCGTCCGGCGACGAGAACCGATTTCGCACCGCCCAGCGGGAGGATGCCTTCGTTCTTGATGATGACCTGCGACTTGGCCACCGCTTCGCGCGCAATCGCACGATGTTCGGGCGAACCCAGCTTGGCCATGTCGCCCGCGTGGATGCGTTCGACGGGGCGTTTGGCCCCGGCTTCCAGCAGGCCGGCGCGCATTTTCATCCGCAGGACGCGGCCCACGGCTTCGTCCAGCTTGGCCATCGGGATGGTGCCATCCGCGACCTGCGCGACGAGGTTGTCCATCAACCCCTTCCAGTCGTCGGGGACCATGTAGATATCGAGTCCGGCGAGCAGAGCCTGCGGGCAATCGGTCACGGTGCAGCCCGCAACCTGTCCGTGGCCGTTCCAGTCGCCCACAACGACGCCGTTGAAACCCATTTCGCCGCGCAGAACGCCGGTCAGCATCGCTTCGTTGCCATGCATCTTGTGGCCGTTGATCGAATTGAAGCTGGCCATCACGGACTGGACGCCCGCACCGATTGCGGCGGGGTATGGAACCGCATGGATCGCTTTGAGCTGATCGATATCGCCGTTCACATCGCCCTGGTCGACGCCCTGATCGGTGCCGCCATCGCCGAAGAAATGCTTGGCGGTCGCGATGACGTGGCCATCGCCCAGGAAGGCCTGCGTGCCGGGCTGGCCCTGCAAACCTTCGACTAGCGCGGCGCCCATCCGGGCGGTAAGGTTGGGGTCTTCGGAATAGCTTTCATAGGCGCGGCCCCAGCGATCGTCGCGGGCCACGGCGACCGTGGGAGAGAAGTTCCAGTCGATGCCGGTAACTTCGATTTCGACCGCGGTTGCCGACCCGATGCGGCGCACCAGATCCGCATCGCCCGTGGCTCCCAATGCCACGTTGTGCGGAAAGATCGTCGCCCCGATGACATTGGTGTGGCCATGAACGGCGTCGGTGCCCCAGATGGTCGGGATCACCGGTTCGCCGCCAGCCAGGGGCTGGACCGACGCGACATACATTTCGTCCGCCAGCCTGAGCCATTCGGCAGCCGGCGCGTATTCATCGCCATAGGGGCCGCCGTTGCCGCCGTTCAGATAGCTGCCGAAGCGATAGCGGCGCATGTCTTCGGCGGTGAAGGAATTGATTTGCGGCTGGATCAGCTGGGCGACCTTGCGCTCCACGCTCATGCGCGAAAGCAGATCGGAAACGCGGGCGCCTTCGGCCTGTTGGGCTGCGGTGATTTCGGTAACGGGGGCGGCGCTTTCGATCCCGGCCTGAGGAGCAGTGCACCCGACCAGTGCGACACACGCCACGGTAGCAGACAAAAACGCTTTCATTCCCAATCCCCTCACCGTCCCCGATTCAGTTGGGAACGTTCTCAATTCGGAATTGCCATGCGTCTTGTGCAAGGTCAAGCTCCTAGAGCCGTCGGACCGACACGAGCAGGAGGCAGGCTGTCGCGGAAAGCGCCGCGAGCACGAGGAAAAGCGCGCCGAACCCGAACAGCGGAACCAGCGCGAGGGTGAGCCAGGGCATGATCAGCGACGGCACCGTGTTGGTGAGGTTGAACAACCCCAGATCGCGGCCGCGCGTGGCCGGTTGTGGCAAGACCCGCAGGGTCTGGCTCGAATGGAGGGACAGGAACACGCTGGTTGCCAGGCCGAACAGAATGTATCCCGCAATGCCTGTTGCCAGGTCGTCCGCCAGAGCCATTGCCAGCAGGCCGAGCGCGCCTACCCCCGCGCCAAGCGTGAGGGGCAGTATCGGCCGATCGGTCCGGTCGGACCAGCGCCCGCTTGCCAGCGCCAGAGGCACGGAGATGCACAGCACCACGCTGAACACCGCTGCGGTATCGTTGTCGGTCACCGATGGATCAATGCTGCGGAACCAGTACAACAGGAACGCGAACAGCGCCGCTTCGGCGATCTGCACCAGCAGACGGGCCAGCCACATTCGCGCCAAAGTGCCCCGTGGGCGCGGGTTCGGCGGGCTTTGCGCCGGTTCTTCCGAAGCCATCAGTTGCGGCATCGCCCGCGGCTTGCCGAACATCAGCACGGGCAGAACCATGGCCGCGACCAGCGCCGCGACTACACCCAGACGGGTATCGGCATGGGCAAGGCCCGGCAGGGTTACAAGCGCCCCGGACAAGGCGCCCAGCGCAGGGGCGAAAGCCAGCAAACCGCCCAGCAGCCCTTTCTGGGCGTCGGGCACGCAATCGCCGGCCCATGCGGCCAGCGGGCCCAGCATCATGTTGAGCGCGAACTGCCAGGCGACAAGAAGGATGACGAGCGACGGCAAGTCATCGGCCATCCGCATGGCGACCAACAAGGCGCACGATAGCGCCAGCCCGCCCGCGATAAGTGGGCGGCGGGTGCCGATCCGATCACTTAACCAGCCGAAACCGATATTGGCGAGACTGGCGGCAATCGCCCCGGCAAACGCGGCGTAGGCAAGGACCGTGACCCGCTGCTCCCCGGCGAAGTCACTGATCCGTTCGGGCAGCAGGACGGTGAGGAAGGGCACATAGGCAACGGCTCCGCCAGCCGCGGCCATCGCGTAAAGCCACAGAAACCGGCGTGACTGGTGTGCGGGTGCCGCGGCGCGATCAGTTGCCGGCACGGTGCGGCGCCCGTGCGGTCGATCCGCGTACCACGATTTCGCCTTGCAGTACGATGGGTTGGTCCGGCGGCGTCTGGTCGCGGCTGTCGATCAGCAATTCCACGGCGCGCGCAGCGGTGGCGGCGATCGGCTGGTCGAGCGCGGTCAGCGGCGGACGGGTAAAGCGCACGATGGGTGTGTTGTCGAAACTGATCAGTGAAAGATCGTCCGGAATTACCAGCCCCCGCTGCTGCGCGACCTCCATCGTGGCCAGTGTCATCTGATCGCTGCTGGCGATGATGGCTGTAGGCGGGTCGGCAAGGTCCAGCAGTTCTGTCGCGGCAACCAACCCGCTGTCGAAGCCGAAATCGCCGCGCGCACACAGATCGTCATGGGCAAGGCCTGCCCTGTCCATCGCTTCGCGCCAGCCATCGATACGCCATCCGGCAAGGCTGTATTCCTCGGGCCCCGCGATGAAGCCGATGCGGGTGTGACCCAGTTCGACAAGATATTCGGTGGCCATGGCGGCCAGGTGTTCGTCGCCCATCGTCATGGCGATGCCCGGTCCCGGCTTCTTCGAACCGATACGCGCAAACGGAATCTGACGCTTGGCAAGCAGGCCGGTGATCAACGGATTTTCGGAGTGGGGCGGGGTGAGCACCACGCCATCGGGTTGAAGCGCGGCGATGGCCGCACCCAGTTCGCGTTCTACGTGGTCGCTGTGGGTGTCGACCAGTTCGACCAGCATCCGGTACCCGCGATCGGCGCAGGTCAGCATCCCGCCAAGCAGCATCTGGTCGACCCAGTCCGTGCCCTGCCGTGCCCGCCAGTCGGCAATCGTGCGTTCGCGGTCGTTGATCGCGAGGATCAGGTAGGACCGCGATCCGCTCATCCGCTGTGCGGCGATGGAGGGCACATAGCCGAGCTTGTCGATGCTGGCCTGGACGCGTTCCTTCATCTGCGGACGCACGTTGGGTTCGTTGTTGATGACGCGGCTTACCGTCTGCAGGGAAACCCCTGCATCGGCTGCGACATGCTTGATGGTGACCGCCTGACGACGCCGTCCCATGAACTCAAAACCCCCTGTATTCGGCAGATTCCCTAGTGCGCCCCTTGGGCAATGGCCAGCCCCGGTCAGGCGGCTTGCGCTTCTTTCGCCCCGCAATATTGCGCCACATATTCGTGGTGTGCGGGCATCGATGCGACGGTTGCAGCCACATTGTCCCGCAAGCCCTTGAGAAACATGGCCAGTTCGTCGTCGGGCATCTTGCGGGCGATGGGGTGGTGCGCGCGGGGCATTATGCCCTGGCCCATCATCACCTGCACCCAGCTGTTCTCCACGAACAGTTCTTCGTTCTTGCGAAACACGCGGCCCGTTTCGCGGAAGAGTTCGATCTTCTGTTCCAGGCTATCGGGAATTTCCATGGCCGCGCACTGCCGCCAGAACGGGCTGTCGCGCCGGTCGGTGGCCTTGTAGTGCAGGATCAGGAAATCGCGGACCTGGACCATGTCGGTCATCTGCTGGTCGTTGAATTCGTCCACATCGCGCTGGCTGACTTCGCCTGCCGGCATCATCCGCAACAGGCGCAGGATGGCGCGCTGGATCAGGTGGATGCTGGTCGATTCCAGCGGCTCGAGGAACCCGCCCGAAAGGCCCACGGCTATGCAGTTGCGATGCCACTGCTTGCGGCGTGCGCCGGTAACGAACGGGATCGCCCGCGGTTCGGTCAGCGGTTCGCCCTCGATCGTCGACAGCAGGCGGTCGAGCGCGGCGTCCTTCGACAGGTAACGGCTGCAATAGACGATGCCGTTGCCGCCGCGATGCTGCAACGGAATGCGCCATTGCCATCCGGCGTCATGCGCGATCGCACGGGTATAGGGGATGGGCGGGCGCACGCTTTTGGTTTGCACCGCGATTGCGGAATCGCACGGCAGGTAATGGCGCCAGTCGTCATAGCCGACATGCAGCGCCCCTTCGATCAGCAGAGCCCGAAATCCGGTGCAATCGAGGAACAGGTCCCCTTCGATCCGCTTCCCTCCTTCGAGCACCAGCGCCGCGATATCGCCGCTTTCGTGCAGACGCACCTCGTCGATCTTGCCTTCGGTCCGCACACAGCCGGCTTGTTCGGCAAGGCGGCGCAGATACGCGGCATAGCGGGTGGCATCGAGCTGGAAGGCGTAGTTGACCTTGCCGTCGGGCAAATGCGCAAACTTGCCGGCATGGGCGGCCTGCAGTTCCAGACAGTAATCGTCATAGCTTTCCTGGTGCCCGCGCTCACGCCCTTCCATCCAGAAATGCTGGAAGCCGGCGGTCCAGTGATCGCGCCCGGTCATGCCGAAGGAGTGGAAGTAGTTTTCGCCATCCACGCGCCAGTTTTCGAATTCGATGCCCAGTTTGAAAGTGGCCTGGGTTTCGCGCATGAATTCGTTTTCGGGAATCCCGACGATACGGTTGAAGTTGACCAGCGGCGGGATGGTGCTTTCGCCAACGCCGACAGTGCCGATGGCATCGGATTCCACCAGCGTCAGGTCCACCGCTTCGCCCATCGTGCGGGCAATCGCGGCGGCGGCCATCCATCCGGCGGTTCCACCGCCGGCGATCACGATACGCTTGCGCGGATGGTTGGTGTTCATCGGTTTAGGGTCCTCAGCAGAAAGGCGCGGATCTGGCCGGCGGTTTCGGGTGTCAGAGTGTCAAGGATGCCGCGGGCGGCCTCGGGGATATGGTCGGTGACATCGGGCGCGCTATCGAACACGTAATAGTCGAACAGCTCGCGCCAGATATCCTTGTCGGCCTGCGGCAGATCGCGCAGCGCAAGGATCGCGTGGTTCAGCGCTTCCTGCGGCTGGCCCAGAAAGGCCGGGGTTTCGCGCCACCAGTAATTCACGAGGATGTTGAACGGATCGAGCCCTTCGACGTGGTGCCACCACATCGACGGGATGTAGATCGCATCGCCCGGCTCCAGTTCGGCGACCATGCCGTTCTCCATCGCTTCGGCGAAGCGTGGATAGGCATCAAGGTCCGGGGCGTGAAAATCGACCATGCTGACCGTACGACCGGCGGGGGTGTTCTCGATCGGGCCGAGATACAGGTTCCTGTACTGGTCGGGCGGAAAGACGGTGAAACGCCTGTGGCCCACCGCGCAGCAGGCAAGGTTGCGCGGGAAATCGCTGTGGGCGGCAACGCGCGTGGCGGTGCCGATCCAGATACTTTCCAGCGGTTCGCGGTCGATCACGGGGGACGGATTGTCTTCGGCAAGGCCTGTGAAGAACGTCCGCATGTCCACCGATGTCAGGTAGATGGCCGGGGCATCGGCGCGGCCTTCGTTGTCGTCGAACCCGCGGAAGATATCGGCCAGCTTCCCGCGAGCCGTGCGAAAGTTCATGGCGAAATCATCGTCGTAGAACAGCCGCCCGTCGCGGCCCGGTTCGCCGATCGAGACGGTGAACGGGGCAGGGCGCGCCCGTTCGAGCAGATATTGTCGTGCCGCGCGGCCCGATTCGAGGCCTGCACGCACCAGCGGCCAATCGCGCACCAGACCGCGCACCACAAACGGTTCGCTCGCCTTGTCGATCGCGGCGGCCAGCGCGGCCGGGTCGCCGGCCTCACGCTCGTCGACCGTTCTCATGGCGGAGAAAATGGCGGGGTCCGCGTCAGCCACCTGTGTGCCTTGCGTCCTTTCTCGCGGCCAGTCCGGACAGGTGCGAAAGCGATGCGATCGCCATGAACAGCGGCATCAGGTGGCCTTCGCCATGCAGATCGGCCAGCGCGTCTGCATCGAGCGCGCGCAGCGTTTCTTCGTTGACGATGTGGAAGCCGACCAGCGAATGCTTCGATCCGTCGCTCAGCGGCACTTCGAGGGAAAACGGTTCCAGCAATTCGTGCCGTTCGAGCGCGGCGTAGAAGCCGGCGCTGCGTTCATATCCCACGTGCAGCGAACCGAGCATTTCGGCGATGGTTTCGAGAAACGGGGTGGGCTGGCCGGTTTCGTCGAACACGCGCGTGCCTTCACCGCTGGTTGAAATGCGCGGGTGATCCATGTCGACATGGACCTGACCTTCGCCTTCCCCATCGGCAGGGCGGCCGACCAGGAACGGCTGGATCGCCATGGAAAGGGGGCGATAGCGTGCGTCCCATTTTCCGTTCGACAGATACAGGTTCTCCCCGTTTTCGAAGCCCAGCAGGGCCATGGCGGAAAAGCTGCCCGATCCAGCGTCCCGCTTGAACAGGATGGGATATTCGGCCTGAACCTTGCGAAATTCATCGGGCACGACCAGCGCAGCCATCGCAGCGTCACCCAGCGCGGAATCGGCGTGCGTGTGCACGCGCAGATCGGCGTGCTGGGCGTTGTTGAGGATCTGGTGGTTGCTCATGGTAAGGCGTTTTCTCCCTGCGCCGTCGCTGCGGTCGCCGTCGTTTTCATTGCATCTGTGTAGATGCGGTTCGTGGGCAAGGCGGATACCAGGCCCCGCGCCCGTTCGTGCACCTCGGCAAGCCGGGCGCGTGCCTGTGCGCCGACCGTGTTGCTGCCGCCTGCGCGCGGGATGGCAAAGCCCATTCCGTAGAGCACATATTGCTGGCTGGCAGCGGAAAAAATCTCGTCGATTTGTGGAAAATCCCATGTCGATGGCGGCTGATCGCGCCACAGCACAAGCTGGTTGGCGAGGCTTTGCGGGATCGTGGCCGGATCGCGCTGTGCCATCCAGTAGGGTTCCGCGCGCGCGCTGAGGACATAGTGCAGCTTGAGGAAGTCGACGATCCTGTCCCAGCGATACCGGAACAGCGCGTTGAACCGTTCGGCATGGATCGGCATCGCATCGCTGCTGGTGGGGAAATTGTCCGCCAACGCCTTCAGGGAAAGTTCGATCATCACGATGGCCGATGCTTCCAGCGGTTCAATGAAACCGGCCGAGAGACCCACGGCCAGACAGTTGCCGCGCCAGAAATGTTCGCGGTGCCCCGTCGCGAAGGACAGCTTGCGCGGAGACAGCGATCCGGCGTCCGCACCTGGAACGTGGCTGGCGATATGCGCGCGAAGGATTGCCTCTGCCCGGTCATCATCCATGTAGCGCGAGGAATAGACGCAGCCGACGCCGCGACGGGTCGGCAGGGCAATGTCCCATATCCAGCCGCCCTCGTGAGCGGTCGCCACGGTTTGCGAGGCGATTGCGCTGCCCGGTACGACCGGCACCTGAACCGCCAGCGCCCGATCGTTGAAGGACACATCCGACCGGTCGACCCAAGCGCTTCGGCAGTGGTCGCCGATGAGCAGGGCCTTCATGCCGCTGCAATCGAGGAAGAAATCGCCTTCAAGCCGGCCGATCCCGGCCAGTTCGACGGCTTCGATCGCATCGGGGCGGCCCACCACCCCCGTCACCCGGTCGCTCAGGTGGGTGACGCCCAGGTGCATGGTGGCGTGTCGGCGCAGCATGGCGGCAAGTTTGCCCGCATCGAGATGATAGCCGTAGTTCAGCGCGCCTGCGTATCCGGGCATCGCCCGCTGGCGCGGGGCAAGATCACGCGCGCAAGCGGCGGCCTGAGGGGTCATCGCTGCGGCGAAGCTGCCGTGCGGGCCTGTGTCCTGCCATGCGGCCAGCAAAGCCCGCATATCGTCCGGGGGCGGGGGAGTGAAGGGGTGGAGATAGCTGTCGTCCGGCGCGCCCGTGACCCAGCCGTCGAACCGCGATCCCTGCTTGAACGACGCATCGCATTCGCGAAGGAAATCGTCTTCGGCGATGCCGATGGTGCGCAGTGTCTCCCGCAAGGTCGGCCAACTGCCTTCGCCAACCCCGATGGTGGGAATATCGGGCGATTCCACCAGCGTTATGGCGAGATCCGGCCTGCGCGCAGCCATCACGCAGGCGGCAAGCCAGCCTGCGGTTCCGCCGCCGACGATCACAAATCTGTCAATCGTTCCGGTCATCGTCCTGCACCATAACCATGTCCGCGCCCGATCCGAAAGAGAAGAGCCGCACTGCGCGGGCAGTGCGGCTCTCTCGTTCAACCGGTGGAGGGCACGAAGCCTTCCTTCCCGATTACCAGGTGAAGCGCACCCCGCCTGCATAACGGGCATAACCCGGTGCAGCGAAGAACGTGGTCTGGTCGTTCCGCATGTGGCCGCGGCGATCTTCGTTCAGGATGTTGATCCCTTCGACGAACACCGAGATGCCGTTGTTGAACTCGAAGCTCGCGCTGGCGTCGAACTGGCCATAGGCCTCGACGTAGAACGGATCGAGACCGAAGCCCGAGAGGAACTCGTCGCGCCAGTTGTAGGCGACACGAGCCTGCAGCGGACCCTTGTCATAGAACAGCACCGCGTTGGCACTGTCGCTGACGCCGGTCACCGCGAACTGCGTTTCGGTGTAACGCAGCGCGTTGTCGTACGACGTGTCGCTGTCCACCATTGTGTAGTTCAGGATGACGCCGAAGCCGGTGTCCCAGAAGTTGTTCTGAATGGCGAATTCAAAGCCGTCGAGCGTGGCTGTCTGGTCGCTGTTGCCCGGCTGGCCGAGGGTGAAGAACACCGCAGGGTCACCCGTTACGCCGAGGATACCGGTAGCAACCTGGTTTCCGCCAGCGTCGGTGGTGTAATACACCGCGTCCGGATAGTTGGTTTCGACGTAGTTCACGACATCCGAGAACGGTGCGTTGGCACCGACCGCGTTGACCGCTTCACGGTAGATCGCGCCCTGACCGGGGTTGACCAGCCCGAACGCCGGGCTCTGCGTGGTGGTGGTGCCGATGAAGTTGCTCACGCTCTTGCGGAAGTAACCGACCGAAATGTAGCTCGCCGGGCCGTAATACCACTCCGCCGACACGTCGATGTTCTTCGACTTGTAGGGGAGCAGGCCAGGGTTGCCCGCACCACCGGTGCTGCCGCCGTCCGGACGGATCGGCGATGCAACGGTCAGGCCGCCCTGCAGGTTGTTGTAGGTCGGGCGGGTGATCGTGTGGCTGTACGATGCGCGAACCACAACGTCCTGGACAGGCGAGAAGTCGAGATCGACTGCCGGAAGCCAGTTGTCGTAGCTGCCCTTCAGGGTGGTGTAGGTGGAATCGCTCAGGTCGTCATCGATGATGGCGACTTCGTTGTACGAAATGATCGCGGTGCCCGAGGGGACCGGAACAAGTGCCGAGCTGCTGATGTCGGTCGCTTCGTAACGCAGGCCGAGGCGAAGGTGTGCCTCGTCTGCACCCACGTCGAACGTGTGGAGCGACTGGACATACGGAGCGATGGTCTTTTCGCGGATGCGACGGTCGACCGAGAATTCGGCAAGACAGCCTTCACCGGTCGGCGTACCGACCCACGGCGAAGTACAGATGCCGACGGCCGAATTCAGGACGTCGATCAGGCCCACCGTGTCGACACGGAAGTAGTTGGCGATGATCGAGGGATCCTGAGAACCGCTCATTCCAGCGAGGTCCGTCGGGAGGTCGGTGAGCGTGTACAGGCCATCGGGCGTGTCTTCCGCACTCAGCGTGCCGCCCCAGCTGTCGGTCTGGAGGAAGCCGTAAGCCGAACGCACCTTGTTGTCGGTGTAGGTCGCGCCGAAATCGAGGCTTTCGATGAAGCCCGCGTCGAAATCCTTGCTGCCACGCAGCGCGACTTCGTTGATGCGGTCCTTCATGTAGGCGTTGCGGAAGGCGTTGCCTGCCGGACGGATGTTCGACGCGTCGATTTCCGAACCCGGATACATGTCGACCGAAATCACCGGCATGTCGGTGGTGAAGTCGACGCTCTGGTTCTGAACACCGAAGATCGCGCTGCCGACAGCGATGTTGCTGCCATAGGGCGAGGTCGGCTTGGATGTTGCGGTCGAATGGTGCGCGTCGAGCACGAAGGTCATGCCCGCAGGGCCGTTCCATTCGAGGTTGCCGCCGATCGAGTGGTTCACGTTGCGGTTGGCTGCAACCGCACCGGTAATTGCCAGATCCTTGCCGGGGCCGAAGCTTTCCGCGTAGAAATTCGGGCCTGCTGCCGGGCCGTCGGTCCAGCTGCTGCTGGTCTGGTCGTGGTTGAACCATACGCCGATGCTGCTGGTGCGCGCCTCGAGAGTGTTCTGCGAGAACGTGTAATCCAGCGTCGCCGTGAGCGAGTCTGCCGGGCGAAGCTGCAGGACGGCCTGGCCGTTGAAGCGTTCGCGATCGATGTCGGTAAAGTCGTAACCGGCATTCTGGGTGACCTGATACACGGTGTTTTCATCCGGACGGTTTTCCGTCCGGCTGAAGTTTCCGCGCCAGTCGTTTTCGTCGACGGGCAGCGAACCCCAGTTGTTTTCGTTGCCGAGGTAGCCTTCACGCCAGCCGGCGTTGAACTGGGCCAGGCTAGCCTTGCGGCGCTGGTACGAACCGCTCAGCAGCACGCCGATGGAGTCGTCGGCAAAGGTCTTGCTGACGATGCCCGAAACTTCCGGGGTGATTTCGGTGTCGTCGAACGTGTGGTCGATCACACCCTTTACGCCGATGCTGCCCTGGAAACCGGGGCGATCGAGCGGGCGGGGGGTCTTGATGTTGATGACCGAGCCGATGCCGCCGGTGGGAAGCGATGCGCGGCCCGACTTGTACACTTCGACGCCGGCGATGCCTTCGGAAGCGAGGTTGGCGAAATCGAAGCTGCGCGAAGCGGGCGCTTCGCAGCACGAGCCGAGGCCCGACGCCGGCATCTGGCGGCCGTTGAGAAGGACCAGGTTGAAGTCGGGGCCGAAACCGCGAACCGTGACCGTCGAACCTTCGCCGCTCTGGCGGTCGATCGACACACCGGTGATGCGCTGCAGCGATTCAGCCAAGTTGGTGTCGGGGAACTTGCCGATGTCTTCGGCGGAAATCGCATCAACGACGCCGACGGCGCCGCGCTTGATGTTCATGGCGTCACGCAGCGAGGCGCGGATACCCGAAACGACGATCACGTTGCCATCGTCGGTGACGACTGCGGTGTCTTCGTCGCTGGTTTCCATGGCCGCTTCGTTGGCTTCCTGAGCCATGGCCGCGGAGGCCGTGGCGCCGAGCGCCAGTACCGATGCGCCTGCCATAAAGCTGACGAGCGAGGGCTTGCCCTTCCAATTCATTCCGATTCTCCTCCCAAAACCATGCATTTAGCACGCGTGGCATTCCAATTGTGAACGTTCACCTATTTGATAACGTTCACTTCGTCAATCGCGCGCCCGCCTTTTGGCCCGGTGGTGTGACGGTTGTTGCATTTGTGTTGCAATTTTGCAGCCCTTCTCACCTTCGTGCGATCTTGCGTGGCGGAACAGTCTTTCCATTGCGGTGTGCGCCAAGCCCGACTAGCGAAGCGGCGATGTATGATGCCCAGGCCTTCCGCGATGCGCTCGGTTCCTTTG
This sequence comes from Qipengyuania zhejiangensis, assembly GCF_035607565.1. Taxonomy (NCBI): domain Bacteria; kingdom Pseudomonadati; phylum Pseudomonadota; class Alphaproteobacteria; order Sphingomonadales; family Erythrobacteraceae; genus Qipengyuania; species Qipengyuania zhejiangensis. The sequence continues at coordinate 376,611 of NZ_JAYKGO010000001.1, forward strand.
TCACCGGTGTGACCATCGTGACCGCGCGCGATGCGGAAGGAAACCCGTTCGGGCTGACCGCCAACAGCTTCAATTCGGTCAGCCTCGATCCGCCGATGGTGTTGTGGAGCCTGTCGCTCCAGTCGGGCACCTTGCCGGTGTTTCGCGATGCGGAAAGCTGGGCTGTCCATGTTCTTGCTGCAGACCAGCAGGCCATGTCCGATCGCTTCGCCCGGGCAGGCGAGGACAAGTTCGCCGGGCTGGATGTTGAAGATGGACCGGAAGGCGCCCCCAGGATCGCGGGTTACGCGGCGCGATTCGGATGCCGCGCGCGGTTCGAATATGAAGGCGGGGACCATGCGATCTTCCTTGGCGAAGTGGTCGATTTCGACCGGCGCGAGGTGGAACCACTGATTTACCATTCGGGCCGGTATGGGCGGGTGATGGCCGCGCCCACCGGTGACAACCTCGAACGCGAAGGGCTTGCCCAGCGCAGCAATGGCGCGCTTGCCCTTACGGCACGCGGGAACGAACTGCTCGCCGCGCTGGAAGCTCTCGCGAAGCGCTAGACTCGCGCGGCTTGCCCCGATACCGGTTGCGAAAAGCAACTGTGGAGGGAAGAGCCCATGAAGACGCGCATCACCGAAATGTTCGGCATCGAACATCCGATCATCCAGGGCGGCATGCACTATGTCGGCTTCGCCGAAATGGCGGCGGCGGTTTCCAACGCCGGCGGACTGGGCGTGATTACCGCGCTGACATTGGGCACACCCGAAAAGCTCGCCAATGAAATCGCGCGCTGCAAGGACATGACCGACAAGCCGTTCGGCGTGAACCTGACATTCCTTCCGACCGTCAACGCCCCTGATTATCCGGGCCTCGTCCGTGTCATCATCGAAGGCGGGGTCAAGGCGGTCGAAACTGCCGGCAACAATCCGGTCCAGGTGCTGCCTTTCTTCAAGGATGCCGGCGTCAAGGTGATCCACAAGTGCACCAGCGTGCGGCACAGCCTGAAGGCCCAGTCGATCGGCTGCGATGCGGTATCGGTCGACGGTTTCGAATGCGGCGGCCACCCCGGCGAAGACGACGTGCCTAACATGATCCTGTTGCCGCGCGCGGCCGACGAACTGGAAATTCCGTTCGTTGCCAGCGGCGGCCAGGCCGATGCGCGCAGCCTGGTGGCGTCGCTCGCGATGGGTGCCGACGGCATCAACATGGGAACGCGCTTCATCGCCACCAAGGAAGCGCCGGTGCACGAAAACGTGAAGAAGGCGATCGTTGCGGCCAGCGAACTCGACACGCGGCTGGTCATGCGCCCGCTTCGCAACACCGAACGCGTGATGACCAACGATGCGGTCGAACGCCTGCTGGAAAAGGAACGCAAGCTGGGCGCGGACCTGAAATTTGAAGATATCATCGAAGAGGTCGCAGGCGTCTATCCGCGTATCATGACGCAAGGCGACATGGACGCCGGTGCTTGGTCGTGCGGCATGGTCGCGGGCCTCATCAACGACATTCCGACGTGCAAGGAATTGATCGACCGGATCATGAGCGAAGCGGATGCCATCATCCGCCAGCGACTGAACGGCTTCCTGGACGACTGAGGACACAACCACCATGCTCAACATCGCCAAACGCACCGCGTATAACGACGACCACGAGGCTTTTCGCGACACGGTTCGCAAGGTCTTTGCCGAACACATGACACCGTTCCTCGACAAGCACGAGGAGGAGGGCATCGTGGGGCGCGAGGCGTGGAAGGCGCTGGGCGATGCGGGAATGCTGTGTCCGACCGTTGCCGAAGAGAATGGCGGCCTGGGGCTCGATTTCGGGTTCAACTGCATTATCGCGGAAGAACTGTCCTACCTTGGGTCGTCGGCCGGCTTCACCCTGCAGAACGACATCACGGTGAATTATTTCGAGCGGCTGGGCACGGACGAACAGAAGGCAAAATACCTTCCGGGAATGGTCAGCGGGGATGTCATAACCGCCATCGCCATGACCGAACCGGGGGCCGGATCGGACCTTCAGGGCGTTCGCACCACTGCGGTGATGGATGGTGACGAATGGGTCATCAACGGATCGAAGACCTACATCACCAACGGCCAGAACGCCGATTGCGTGATCGTGGTCTGCAAGACCGATCCGAGCCAGGGTGCCAAGGGCACCAGCCTGATCCTCGTCGATGCAGGCACGCCGGGCTTCGAGCGCGGGCGCAATCTCGACAAGATCGGCCAGCACGCCGCCGATACGTCCGAACTTTTCTTCAACGACTGCCGTGTCCCGCGCGACAATCTGCTGGGCAGCGAAGGCCGCGGATTTATCCACCTGATGGAAGAACTGCCGCAGGAACGCCTGTCGATCGCAGTCGGCGCGCAGGCCGGTGCACAGCGGGCGTTCGATGAAGCGGTCAAATTCACCAAGGACCGCAAGGCGTTCGGGCGCACGGTGTTCGAATTCCAGAACACCAAATTCGTCCTGGCCGATCTGTCGGCCAAATTGCAGGTCGGCTGGGCGCATCTCGACTGGGCGATCAAGCGGCATCTTGCCGGTGAACTGACAACCGATGAAGCAAGCGCCGCCAAACTGTGGCATACCGAATTGCAGTGGGAATGCTGCGACAAGTCGTTGCAGCTTCACGGCGGCGCCGGTTACATGAACGAATATCCCATCGCCCGCCTGTGGCGCGATGCGCGTGTACAGCGAATTTATGGCGGCACGAACGAGATCATGAAGGAAGTCGTCAGTCGCGCCATCTGAGGAGACCGATTTGGAAAATCCGCTCGACTATTCGAACAAGACCGTGCTCGTGGTCGGCGGGACAAGCGGGATCGGCAACGGCATAGCGCAGGCCTTTCGGGCGCAAGGGGCCACGGTCCATGTCACGGGCACCCGCGCTTCGGTCGATGATTACAGCGAAGACCAGGGCAGCGACCTTTCCGGCCTGACCTTCCATTCGCTGGACGTTTCCAATCATGACCGGGTGGCCGCGTTCGCGGTGCCCGATCCGCTGGATGTCGTCGTCCTGTGCCAGGGCACGGTCCGGTATCGCCGCGAAGAGTTCGACCGGCCGGGCTGGGACGCGGTAATCCACGTGAATCTGAATTCGCTGATGGACTGCGCGCGCACGGTGCACCCGCACCTGTCGCAGCGGTCCGGCTCGCTCATCATCGTAAGCTCTGTCGGCGCCTACCACGCAATGATCGGTAATCCGGCCTACGCAGCAAGCAAGGCCGGGGCGGTCAGCCTGGTGGGATCGCTGGCGCAGGCCTGGGCACCCGAAGGCATCCGGGTAAACGGCATTGCGCCCGGCCTCGTGCCGACAAAACTGACCAAGGTGACGACCGGGAACAAGGCACGCGCTGCCGGGGCCATTTCGAGAATCCCTGCCGGTCGCATGGGCACGCCGCAGGATATGGCCGGGGCAGCGCTGTTCCTCGCGTCGCCGCTGGCGAGTTACATCGTGGGGCAAACGATCCGCGTCGACGGCGGCATGACGCTCTCCTGAGGAGACAGGTAATGGATTACGTCAATCTGGGCCCTTCGGGTCTCAAGGTATCGCGCCTCTGCCTGGGGTGCATGAGCTATGGCGATACCAGCCGTGGCTGGCATGGGGACTGGGTCTTGTCGCAGGAAGAAAGCCGTCCGTTTATCCGTGAGGCGGTGGACGCGGGCATCAACTTTTTCGACACGGCCAACATGTATTCGATGGGCGCGTCCGAAGAGGTCATGGGCAAGCTGCTGCCCGAATTCGCCAAGCGGGACGAAATCGTGCTCGCGACCAAGGCCTTTCTCCCCTGGCGCCAAGCGCCCAACACGGGCGGCAATTCGCGCAAGAGCCTGTTTCAGGCGATCGATGACAGCCTGTCGCGGCTGAACATGGATTATGTCGACCTGTTCCAGATACACCGATGGGACGAAACCACGCCTGTCGAAGAAACGATGGAGGCGCTGCACGACATCGTGAAGGCCGGCAAGGCGCGGTATATCGGCGCGTCCAGCATGGCTGCCTGGCAATTCGCCAAGGCACAGGAAGTGGCCCGCACGCGCGGGTGGACCCCGTTCATATCCATGCAGAACCACGTGAACCTGCTCTACCGCGAGGAAGAGCGCGAAATGATCCCGCTGTGCAACGATCAGGGCGTGGGCATCATCCCGTGGAGCCCGCTGGCGCGCGGGAAACTGGCACGCGCTTGGGACGAAAGCACCGTCCGCAGTGAAACCGATGGCTTCGGCAAGCTGCTCTACCGTCAGAACGAGGATGCGGATCGCCAGGTGATCGATGCGGTCGGCACGATTGCGGGCTCCCGCGGTGTATCGCGGGCAACCGTCGCGCTGGGCTGGCATTTCGCCAAGGGCATCACCGCGCCGATCATCGGCGCGACGAAGGAAGGCCATATCGCCGCGGCGGTCGCCGCGATGGATCTGGATCTTGCACAGGACGAAGTGGCGAGCCTCGAGGCGCCGTACCTGCCCAAGAACCCGGTAGGCGTTGCATCGACCGCGCCGCGCAATTGGAGCCTGTCCACAAACGGCGAATAAATCGCCGAGTTTGGACAAAGTGTTACAATCCTGAAATTCCGGTCACATGCCGGTCATATCAGCGCGCCACGCCACCCTGAACAGGGTGGGAAAAACGCATGAACGCCATCAATATCTTCCTGACCGACGCGCTCGGGGAAGAAGCGGAAGACTTTACGCACGGCGAAACACGGTATGCGTTCGCGCGGCTATTTCCCGATGGCCCGCACCGCGTGATCGAAGGGCCGGTCTATATTTTCGTCGACTGGGTGATGGACGAGCTGTCGGGATTGGAAATGTGCCGCCGGCTTCGCGCCGACAGCCGCACGCAGGATGCCCACATCACCATCGTGCTCGACGATGACGATCCGCAGAACAAACGCCGTGCGCTGCGTGCCGGGGCCGACGATTACATGATCGGACCGGTCATGCGTTCGGCCCTGCTGGACCGGGTAATGGTTCTGCAGGCGGGGAGTGGCCAGACCGCCGTGTCGGACATCCACGTTCTTGGCGACCTGACGATCGACGCGGCGGCCCTGCGCGCGCGCTGGGCGGGGGAGCCGCTCGATCTGCGGCCGAACGAATTTCGCCTGCTGCGGTTCTTCGCCCAGAATCCCGACCGCGTGCTTACGCGCGCCGCGCTCATCGCCGCGCTGGGCAAGCAGGAGCCGCCAATTGACGAACGCACTGTCGATGTCTGGATCGGCCGCCTTCGCAGCGCCATGCGCCATGCCGGGTCCGGCGACCGTGTCCGCACGGTCCGGTTCCTCGGCTACGTTTACGATTCGCATTGACGTTTGCTGTCGGGGGGTATCTCCCGGCGCAGTGCGCCGGGAGATAGAGGCTTTCGGCAGGCTCAGAATTCTGCCGAGAGTGATACGCTGAAGCTGCGCCCCACATCGTAGCTGTTGATGTCGATCCGGTTGGTGCCGTTGGTCTGGTATTCTTGGTATCCACGGCCCGTGATGTTGCGCGCTTCCAGTTTCAGCTCCAAATCCGCGCCAGCCATTTCGAAGCCCTGACGAACAACGAAGTCGAGCCTAAGGCCCGGGTCTTCGAGAATGTCGGGCAACGATCCTGTTCCGCGGCTGGTCACGCGTTCGCTGGAATAACTGACCAGGAAAGTCGCCTGGCTCAGCCGGTCGAGGTCTTCCAGGCCCAGCTGCAGATTGACCAGGTGGTCGGACTGACCCGTCAGCGGAACGCCATCGCGGAAATAATTGGTGGCGGGCTGCGGGGCTGACGGGAACACCAGCGCCACGTCGCTTGCCGTCACCTGCAGTTCGGACTGGGTATAGGTGTAGTTGGCGATCGCCACGAACCGCTTGCTCTCCCACCAGTCGCCCAGCGAATAGAGGTCCTTGTTCCACTGCAGCTCCAGTTCGGTGCCGTAGAGGGTTGCGGAAGGCGCGTTGGCGAAGCCGCTGATCCGTTCGTTGTCCGAAAAACTGGAGAAGACTTCGATCGGGCGTTCAATGTCCTTGTAGAAGCCCGCGATACTCAGGCGGCTGCCCGATCCCCAGTAATATTCCAGTCGTGCTTCGTAATTGGTCAGTTCGCTGTCGACCAGTTGCGGGTTGCCGTTGAACTGCCGGTTGGTTTCCGGATCGAAATAGGTCTGGAATATCAGTTCGCGGAATTGCGGGCGGGCGATGGTGCGCGATGCGTTGACGCGGGCCTGGAAGTTGTCCGTGATTTCCCACGTCAGCGTGGCTGCCGGCAGGAAATAGTCGTTGGCGATCAGGGTCGTGTTGGCCGATCCGCTTGGCAGCCCGTCGAGGCCGAGCGGGATGACCTGCTGCAACGCGTCTTCGTATCGCACACCCAGATCGAGCGAGACCGGTTCGACCGGTTGCGCGCGGGCCTGGATATAACCCGCCTTGATTTCCAGCCCGGCTTCAAACGCCGGGTCGGACCCGGTGGTGTCGAAGATCGTGTAGCTGAAGGGGCCGATACCGGCTGCGTCCTGCGCTTCGCGATCATAACCCAGTTCGATCAGCGCATCGCCCAGCAGATTGTCCGGCCGGAAGGCGCCGAAAACATCGGGATAATCGCCCTGCGCGCGGATATCGAATTCGCGGCGCTGCGAAAGACGCTGGGTGTCGGTGTATGCGCCGCCCACCGTGAGGCCGAGCCAGTCGGCGAGCTGATAACTCACATCCAGACCGCCGTAATACAGGTCTTCGGTCAGGTCCGAGAATGCGACGATGGCCCCGCCACGCTGCGGATCGAGCGTGTTGAGGAAAACATCGCCAAGCGGATCGTTGGCGTTGTTGGAACGGGTGTAGCGGAACGTCCATTCGTAAGGGGCTTCGCGCTGCGTCTGGGCGTAACCGGCGCGAAGGTCGATGGACAGATCGGCAAATTTCAGTTCGCCGGTGAACTGTGTGTCGAACAGCTGGCGCTCGAACCATGCGGTGTTCTGCGTCAGATCGGTATCGTCGTTCTGGAAATCCTCGCTCTGTTCGAGCGAGGCGCGTTTCAGCGAATCGCGAATGAACAGATTGGTGAGGCGAAAGCGATGTTCGCCAACCTCGAGTCCGAAACCGAGCATCGTGTTCACGAGGATGCGGTTGTCGGTCACGAATTCGCGCGCATCACTGTCGAGGTCGAGGTCCTGGTTCACCGCCGTTTGCGACGTGATGTAGCGGTTGCGCCACTTGTTGCTGATCGACGCCGTGGCAATCACGCCGAAGCGCCCGTCGCCGAACACGTCGAAACTGGTGCCGGCGGTAATCCCGCCCGAAAGATTGAGCGGCAATTCGTCGATCTGCTGCAACAGGATCAGGTTGGGATCGCCCAGTTCGAGCAGGATGGCCCGCTGGTCCACGTCGGGGTCTTCGATCGACAGCCCGCTGTCGAGATAGCTCTGAAGCGCGGGGCGCACGGTGCGGCGGCCATCGTCGAACCCGAACCAGTCGTAGCTGGAACCATAATATGTATAGCCGCGACCGCCGGTGGTTTCACCATCGCCGCTGGCGCCCACGCTGACCTTGACGAAGCTTTCATCGGGCACGGCGCGGGTGGTCAGATTGATCACGCCGCCGCCGAATTCGCCGGGGAAGTTGGCCGAATAGGTCTTCTGCACCAGGCTCGATGCGATGACGCTGGTCGGGAAAATGTCGAGCGGGACCACACGGCTGAGCGGCTGGGGGGATGGCAGCGGCAGCCCGTTCAGTAGGGCGAGCGAGTAGCGATCGCCAAGCCCGCGCACATAGACCAGGCCATTACCCACGGTGGACAGGCCCGTGACCCGCGTGAGTGCGCCGGCGATGTCGCCTTCACCGGTTCGTGCAATGCTTGCGGTGTCGAGCACCGAGACCACCTGGCTCGACGCGCGGCCCACATCCTGCCGGCGCCGACCGGTGACGACGATGGCACCGCCGGGAACCGAAACCTCGGTCTCCTCGAACTCTTCTTCGGTCTCGGCCACGGGTTCGACAGCGGCAACGTCGGCATCGTCGGCCGGTTCGTTCTGGATGGCTGTGTCCGGTGCGGCCTCCTGTGCCAGCAGCTGGCCGGGCAAGCAGAGCGCGGTGGTGAGCAGGAGCAGCGCGGAAACCCGCTTGCTGGTCGACATGGTACGAGACCCCCTTATGTCCAGGTCTTTGATCTGGCGGGGCTACGCGGCCCCGATGGCATGCAAAAAAGTGGCCGCGGGACACGCGCTTCATGCGCGCCCCGCGGCCATTGTCCGGATTAGTTGTAGACCGGCAGGCTGGTGCAGTTGGAAACCGCGCTGTCGAACGACACGGTTGCCGAATTGCAGGTCCATCCGTTCACCCAGGTGCGGTTCGCTGCGAACACGGCACCGATTTCACCGGGAACTTCGAAGAAGCTCGAAAGGGCGGTGGGATCGAAGACCACGACGCCGCTTTCGTTGCTGCCGTTGACGAAGGTCATGGTCAGCGTGTTGGTGAAATTGGCGTTGTTGTTCGAACCCGCATCGTAGCGTGCCTGGATCGCAGCGGCTGTCACACCGCCCGAACTGTCACGGAAGTCGGTGGCGCAATCGAGCACGAAGGAATTGAACGCCACCGGACCCGATTCATCGTTTGCACCGGCCGCCCGATCGAGCGTCTCGGTACCGTCGATGCGCAGGCACGGCGTGCCGCCGCTGCGGTCGAACAGCAGCGAATTGACGATCGTGTAATCGGCAAAGCCGCGGATGCGGATGGCCTGATCGCCAACGCCGCTGTCGGCGATGAAGGTCGCGTTCGAAATCCGGGTGTTCTGGCGCGGGGTCTGTTCCTCGAGACCGTTGGTCGAATCGGCTTCGATGATGGTGTCTCCGGTGCCGGGGCGCTGGACGACGATCACGTACTGCATGTTCGACTTCACGCCGGTATCGGTGTCGAGGCCGTCATCCTCGGCGCCGACCACGATCAGGCGCTTGACGTTCACGTTGCCGCCGAAGAATTCGACGCCATCGTCCGAGCTGTTGTAGCTCATGATGTTTTCCAGCGTCGTGCCCGAACCGACGCCGCCGGTCGTCAGCGACTGCAGTTCGTTGTCGCCCGAAAGGACGAAGCCGGAATAGCGGATCTGGACGAACTTCATGCTGCCGGAACTGTCGTTCCCGGTCGCGCCGCCGAAGAGGGCGGGCTGGGCCGCGCCTTCGACCTGGCGTTCGCAGGCGGTGGTGCCCGGCGTTGCGCCCGGCGCGATGCAATCGGTTACCGGGGCCCGGCCCGAAAGGACGACGCCGCCCCACTGGCCCGACGAATTGCTGGTGTTCAGGCCCTGCACGTTGTCACGGCTGGTAAAGATGATCGGGCGGGCGGCGGTGCCGTTGGCCTGGATGGTGTTGCCGCGGTTGACGTTGAGGAAGCTGGAACCCGATGCGTACACGATCACGCCGGGTTCGATGGTCAGCTGCACATCGGTGTCGGCGCCGGTCGCGACGGGGCCGCCGTCGGTGCCCACGTCGACGCGGCCATCGATGCGGTAAACCAGCCCTTCGATGTAAGGCAGGGTCGAACTTGCCGCGATCCGCGCGGGCAGGGTGCACACGCGGTATTCGCCGGTCGGGCCCGAAATCGTACCGCTGTCGGTCAGGCCGGTCGGGTCGGAAATGGTCGGACACCCGGCTGCCGGGGTTACCAGCGACGTGGTCGGCGTGGGTGTCGGCGTTGGCGTGGCCGTAGGGCTGCCGGTGTTGTTGATGGTGATATTGCCGCCGGTGCCGGGCGAGACGATTTCGTCGGCACCGCAGCTGGCAAGGGCCAATGCGCTGCAGCCCAGGACGAGTGAACGATGAATAGTGGTCACGGGTAACGGTCCCCTCAAAAACCGGATGAATCGAAAGCGCGAATGTTTTGATCGCGATTCGCCAGCTAGGGGTGGTTCGTGACAGTTTTTGTCGCTTCATGACCGTTGTGTTGCAGTATCAACAGGAAGTTGCAGCACCGGCCGCGAAATCCGCAGATTGCAGTTTTGTGACAATGTTTCAGTTTTGTTGCAGTTCGCGGCCGCTGCGCGCAAAACTTCCCGTCACGAACTCATGGGAGAGATGTGATGGCACTGGTAACCACACTCGCACTGGCGCTGATGGCACAGGGTCCGACCAACGCGGTGGTCGAACCCGCAACCACGTTCGATGTCGGCTATGAAGAACTGGTCGCTGGCCAGGATCGCGCCGCTATCGAAGCAATCGAGAATTGCGATGGGCTGGCGCAGGACGATCCTGCACGGTTGATCAACCACGGCATTGCGCTTGCCCGGCTCGGCCGCTTCGATGAAGCGCGCACCGAACTGGAAGCCGCAGCCAATTCGCGCGAAAGCGTGGACCTTGAAACCGCCGAAGGCGACTGGGTTGATTCGCGCCGGCTGGCCCGCCGCGCGCTGGCCATGCTCGAAGCCGGCGATTTTTCGCGCTATTATGCGATGTCGATGCGCTGACAGTATCCGCCAGGCGGCGGTCTTGGTGGCCCGCGCACCCGCAATGGGGCGCGGGCCTTCCTGTATCTGGTCCACAGGATGTGAAGAAGGCCGTGGATATTCAGCTTTCTGTCACCTCCTTGTCATGTAGTATGCGCAGAGGGACCGGACGGAGGGTGCAATGATTCTCGCACGCTTGGCGCTCGGTATGGGATTGTCCTGTGCAGCGCTGATTGCTTTCCCCGCGAAAGCAGATGTCATGGAGATAGACGCTGACGGAGCGCGCTGGATTGCCGGTGCAGGGTCCGCGATGGCGGCTGCCCCGCTTGCACAGCCGCTGGCAGAAGCTGTCGGCGCAGTGCCGGATGGCCTGTTCGTGCCCGATATCGCCGTGGCCGATCCGCACACGCAGGCGCGGCTCGTCCCTGACCTCTACAAGGCCAAGGTTGCCGAACTTGCCGCCCGTTTCGATCTCAGCCCGGCTTTGATCGAAGCGATGGTGTGGCAGGAAAGCCGGTGGCGCGCCGGTGCGGTTTCGCCCGTCGGTGCGCGGGGCCTTGCGCAACTCATGCCCGGCACCGCGCGCGATCTTGGCGTCAATCCCGATGATCCCTTCGCCAATCTGGAAGGCGGCGCACGCTATTTGCGCGAACAGCTTGACCGGTTTGACGGCGATATCGAGCGCGCCCTTGCAGCTTACAATGCCGGCCCTGGCCGCGTAGAACGCGCTGGGGGCGTTCCACGCATCCGTGAAACGCAATTATACGTGGCAGCGATAATGGGTCGCCTGTCCGATCACTCTCGGGAGTAAATACTTGAGTCGCACATTCTCCATCGCCGCTGCGCTTGCGGCATTGACGGCCCCTTCCGCCGCTTTCGCACAGGTCGCCGATCCCGCCGGGTCTGGTCCGATTGTTTCGGCGCTGGGCTGGTTGCAGGGAACGCTGCTGGGCAATGTCGCCACCGCCGTGGCGGTCATGGCCGTTGCCGCCGTCGGTTTCATGATGTTGACCGGCCGCCTGAACTGGCGGTTCGGCGCAACCGTGATTATCGGTGTGTTCATCCTGTTCGGTGCCGCATCGATCGTGGCCGGCATTCAGGGCGTTTCGGCAGGCTGACGATGACCGGTCTCGTCCGCCATCCCGTGCACCGTGCGCTGACACGCCCGCAAATGTTTGCGGGCGTGACGTACAATTATTTCATCATCAACGGGATGGTGACGACGGAGATATTCCTGATCACCGGCAGTTGGCTGGCGCTGGTTGCCGCGGGCGTGATGCACGGCGTTGGGTACTTCGCCTGTCTGCGCGAACCGCGCATCTTCGACCTTTGGATCACCAAGGTTTCGAAGTGCCCGCGCGTCAAGAATTACAAACGCTGGGGCTGCAACAGCTATGCTGCCTGAGCGGGAAGGGTCCGAATAATGTCCAAGTGGAAGGGACCAGCATCGTGGAGCGCGAAAGAAGCGCGCGCCGGTGATCGCCTGCCCTATGCCCGGCTGGTCGACGAAAGCACGCTGTTGCTTCGCGACGGTTCGGTGATGACCGCAATCCAGGTGCCCGGCCTTCTGTTCGAGACCGAGGGCAGTGAGGCCCTGAACGCCCATGCCGCGACGCGTGAAGTGGTTCTGCGCTCGACGCTCGATGCGCGGTTCGTCCTCTATCATCACGTCCTTCGGCGCCGCGTTTCGGTGGAACTGGACGCGGCGTTTCCCGATCCGATCAGCCGGCATATCGATGCCCGCTGGCGCGAACGGCTGGGTTCCGGCCAGCTGTTCGTCAACGATCAGTTTATCACGCTGATCCGCCGCCCGGCGCGCGGCAAGGCGGGCCTGGTGGAACGCGTTGGCAAGGGGTTCAAGCGCAAGGGGCGCGAAACTGTCGAAGCCGATCCCAAGGATCTGCGCAGCCTGCGCGCCGCGGCGACCGGGCTGATCGCGGCATTGCAAGCCTACGGCGCGACTTCGCTCGGCGATTACGTCACCGCGCAGGGTTCCACCAATTCGGAAATGCTGGAGCTCCTTTCGGCGCTCTATAACGGCGAAATGCGGCCCGTCCGCCGCCCGGCAGACGATGTCGATATCGGCCATATGCTGCCGTACCGCCGGGTCAGCTTCGGGCTGGACGCGATCGAACAGCGCGGCTCGGGCGCCCCAGATTTTGCGGCGGTGCTTGGCCTGAAGGATTATCCGGAAGCAACCACGCCGGGGCTGCTCGATGGCCTGCTTCGCCTGCCCTACGAGATGGTCGTCAGCGAAAGCTATGCGCCGACCGAACGCCAGACGGCGCGCGAACGGATGGATCTGGCGATCCGCCGCCTGAAATCCGCCGACGAGGAAGCCGCCGCGGAACGCGCGGACATGATGGCGGCACGCGACGCACTGGGCAACGGGGCGGTCGGTTTCGGCGATCACCACCTTACCGTCATGGTGAAGGAGCGCGATCTTGGCCGCCTCGATGACGCGATGGCCGCCTGCGCCGCCGCGCTCGCCGATACCGGGGCAATCGCGGTGCGCGAAGATACCAATCTCGAACCCGCGTTCTGGGGCCAGTTTCCCGGAAACGAAGGCTATTTGGTCCGCCGAGCGCTGATTTCCAGCGCGAACATGGCCAGCTTCGGCAGCCTCCACGGCTTTGCCCTCGGCCAGGCACAAGGCAACCATTGGGGCGAAGCGGTAACATTGCTCGAAACGACGAGCGCGACGCCGTTCTTCTTCAATTTCCACCACGGCGATCTGGGCAATTTCTCGGTCATCGGACCGTCGGGTTCGGGCAAGACCGTGGTGATGAATTTCCTGGCCGCGCAGGCGCAGAAGTTTTCTCCGAGGACCATACTGTTCGACAAGGATCGCGGTGCGGAATTGTTCGTGCGCGGCATTGGCGGGCGTTATGACAGCATCCGTGCGGGCGAACCTACTGGGTTCAATCCCTTGGCCCTGCCGGACACGGCGGGAAACCGGGCGTTCCTGCGCGACTGGCTGGGAGTGCTCCTCAAGGCCGAAGGACCCGAAGAGGAACAGACCATCGCGGGCGCGGTCGATGCGGCTTACGCAAACGATCCATCGCTCCGCCGCCTCCGCAATTTCCGGGAACTGCTCTCGGGCAGCCGGCGCCCGCAGCCCGGTGACCTGGCCGATCGGCTTGGTGCCTGGATCGGCGAAGGCGAACACGCATGGCTGTTCGACAATGTCGATGACCAGCTCGACCTGACTGCGCGTGTGCTCGGCTTCGACATGACCGCGCTGTTGGAAAACCCGCGGCTGCGCACGCCGACCATGATGTATCTGTTTCACCGGATCGAGGAACGTCTGGACGGCAAGCCGACCATGATCCTCATCGATGAAGGGTGGAAGGCACTCGACGACGAGGTTTTTGCCGCCCGTATCCGCGACTGGCTCAAGACGTTGCGTAAGCGCAACGCGCTTGTCGGCTTCGCAACGCAGAGCGCGCGGGACGCCCTGGAAAGCCGGATTTCGACCGCCCTGGTCGAACAGACCGCGACCATGGTGTTCATGCCCAACAGCCGCGCACGCCCGGAAGATTATTGCGACGGTTTCGGCCTGACCGAACACGAACTCGCCCTGATCCGCAGCCTGCCTGCGCACAGCCGGTGTTTCCTTGTCCGCCAGCCGGACGCCAGCGTGGTCGTCCGCCTCGACCTGTCGGGCGCGCCCGAAGTGCTGACGCTGCTTTCGGGCCGCGAAAGCTCGGTCCGCCGGCTCGACCTGCTGCGCGAAGCGTTGGGCGATGCCCCGGCGGAATGGTTTCCTGCGCTCACCGGCACGAAATGGCCGGGCGGAGCGAATGATACCGGGGAGGCCGGGGTCATCCCCCTCGGTCTTGCTGCGGAATGACCAGCGCGACCTGCCAGCAGGCCGCCGAACAGGTCGGCAACGGCGTTGCCTCTGCGCTGAAGGGCGTCGATTGCGTCGCGGGCGAAGCTTCGGCTGCCGCTTTCGGCCGCCTATTCGCGCCCGGCGGTTCGCTGGGCACGGTGCTGACAATTGTTCTGACGCTGTACGTCGCCCTGTTCGGCTTCGCATTGCTGACGGGACGCACCAATGTGGGTGTGCGTTCGCTGGTGCCGCGCATGGCGACGCTGGGGATCGTGCTCACCTTTGCGACGAGCTGGATCGCCTACCAGAGCTTCGTCTGGAACCTTGCAATCGGTACGCCCGATTATCTTGCCGGCATTCTGACCGGGACGTCTGGCGGCGCGACCCAGGTGTTTGCGCAGAAGATCGACGTCGTATTTCTCGCCATCCAGGAAGCGAGCGCGGGGGGAGAGGATTTCTCCGCTTTTTCGCCCGAAGGGATGATGTGGCTGGGCGCGATGCTGTTCATGCTGGGCACAGTCGGCCTGTTGGTGACGACCAAGATCGCGCTGGGCGTGCTGGTCGCGCTGGGGCCGATCTTCGTGGTCATGGCGCTGTTCAACGGGACGCGCGGCCTGTTCACAGGCTGGGTGAAGGGCGTGGTCATGTGCGCGCTCGCCCCGCTGTTCGCCGTCATGGGTGGCAGCGTCATGCTGGAACTGGCGGTTCCGGTGCTTGGCGCGCTGACCGCCACGCCGGGACAGGTCGACCCGCAGGCCGGCATGGCGTTCTTCATGATCGGCGCCGTGCATGTGGCGCTGATGATACTGGTGCTGAAGGTTGCCGGGGCGATGGTAGCGGGATGGACCGTGTTCGGACTGACCCCATCGAAAGACGAAACGTCCGCAGCGGCCGCCCCTGCGCCCCAGACCGTCCTGCCCAGCGCCGCGTTGGTGCAGGCGCAGGCGGCCAACCAGGCCAGTTCACAGGCCCGCCGTATCGACGTGTCTGCCCTGCCGACGTCCGCCGCCGCCAACGATGGCGGCGCAGGCGGAGGGGGGACGCGCACCACCAAGATCTTCGCGACCGCTTCAGGCAACGGTCAGGTCGCGCCGCTCAATTCGGGTCCATCGCGGGCAGTCGGCATCGGCAACCGCTTCAAGGCTGCGCCGCCCAAGGCGCTCGATCGTTCTGTGGAGAAACGCTGATGAACCGCGCGCTCTTTCCCGCGCTTGCCCTGGCCATGCTGGCCGCACCAGCCGCAGCAAAGGATTCGCGGCTGGTCGAGGTCATGTACGACGAAATGCAGGTCGTCCGCGTCGACGGGCGCGTCACGGTTCAGGCCAGCATTGTTTTCGGTGACGATGAAGTCATCGAAAATGTCGCCATCGGCGATTCGCAGACCTGGCAGGTGACGCCTAATAAGCGTGCCAACATCCTGTTCGTGAAGCCGCTCGACCCGCGGGCGTCGACCAATATGACCGTGATCACCAGCAAGCGCACCTACCTGTTCGATCTGGTGGCCAATCCGAATTCGAAGCCGCTTTACGTGCTGCGGTTCGATTATCCTCCCGAACCCGAGACAAAGGAAACGCAGCTGGCGCAAGGCGCCAGTCCGGTTGAGCAGCAGGCGGCGCGCGATCCGTACGCGGTTGTCGATCCTTCGGACCTCAACTTTGCGTGGCAGGGATCGGGCGACACGTCGCTGCTTCCCGAAAACACCTTTGACGATGGTACCGCCACCTTCCTGACCTGGCCGGAAGGCCGGCAGGTGCCGGCCATTCTCGTGACCAATTCCGCCGGTGTCGAAGGCCCGGTGAATTTCACTGTCCGCGGCGACACCATCGTGGTCGATGGCGTTCCCCGGACGATCGTGCTGCGGGCGGGCGAAGACCGCGCAGAACTGGTCAACACCGGACCCGAACGGTCCGCCACACCCGTTTCCTCGCGCGGCGAAACCGCGCTTGCCTCGAGGGGAGGTAACTGATGCGCCTAGCCATGCGTCTGCCCGAAAAGAAGCCGGGCGATAGCGCCGTCGCCAACGATATCGATCCGCGTGACGAAGCCGATGCAGAGGTAATCGAACTCGCCCAGCGCAACGCCTTTCCGGCCGTTGCACGCCCGGCGGGCAAATCGGATGCGGTCGGCCTAGTGGCGGGCATCGCCATCGTCGCCGCGCTGGGCGCGGTCACGCTGTGGAGCATGAACGCCGCGCGTGTCGCCCCACCCGAAGGCGTGGGCGGACAACAGGCACAGACGGTCGAAACCGTGCCGATGGTCCCTGCCGAAGCGATCACCCCCGTTCCCGTCATGCCGCCGCAGGACGTGGCGGTCATGCGCGCGGATCCGGCGCCGCAGCCGGTCTATGCGGTCGAACCGGCGGCGGGTCTGGCGGCCAATCGTTACGCCAGCCCGACCGTTGTCTTCGACGCAGGTGCCGCCCCCGGCGGGATCGCCGTTCTCGACCCCGCAACGGGTGAAGCCGCCGCCGCGACGGGCAATTCCGCGTCCGATTTCGCCAGCCGCATCGGCGGTGTCGGCGGGGCGCCAGCGCAGGCACGGGCGATGGTCAATCCATCGACCACCGTGACGCAAGGCACCTTGATCCCCGCGGTTCTGGAAACCGCCATCGACACGAACGTCCCGGGCTATGTTCGCGCTGTGGTCAGCCAGGATGTCCGCAGCTTCGATGGGACGAAAATTCTCGTGCCGCGTTCGAGCCGGCTGATCGGGCAATACCAGTCGGGTCTGCAGAACGGCCAGAAAAGGGCCTATGTCATATGGACCCGCCTGATCCGGCCCGATGGCGCTTCGGTGAATCTCGCGTCGCCCGCCATCGGTTTTGACGGGACGACGGGGCTTGCCGGCAAAGTCACCGGCAACAGTTTCTTCAAACGGTTCGGTTCGGCAATGCTGCTGTCGGTCGTTGGCGGGGTCGGTTCGCTGGCCACCGGCGGGGCTGCGGGTGTCCTGATCGGCGGCGCAAGTTCGTCAGCCGCATCGTCCGCCGCCCAGCAGGACGGCCAGCGCAGTCCGGTCGTGCGTGTACGGCAGGGTGAACCGATCCGGATTTTCACCGCCCGCGATCTCGATTTCACGTCGGTCAGCTGAAGGCAGGCCTTGTGGTGAGCGCCGATATCCATCCCTTCCTGTCGGACGAGAATGCCGACGAGGCGGTGCCGCCAGTGGACCTGCACGGCGAACGCAGCGTCTATCTCGACGCTTATCTGGCCCCGTTCCGCGAATGGCTGGAGCGCGACACGGTGACGGAAATCCTGGTCAACCGACCGGGCGAAGTCTGGGTGGAAGAAGCCGGTGCGGGCGGAATGCAGAAGGTTACGCGGCCAGAGATCACGGACCGGCTTGTGCAGCGGCTGGCCGAACAGGTGGCGCGCGTCAGCCATCAGGGCATCAACCGCGAACATCCCCTTCTGGGGGCGACCTTGCCCGATGGGGCGCGTGTCCAATTCTGCGGGCCGCCTGCGGCGCGCAAGCATTGGGCCATGGCCATTCGCCGCCACCGCCGGCTCGATCTCCCGCTTGACGCGTACGATACCGGCCCGCTCAGCCCGCCGCAGCGCGATGCCATGCCCGATGCCCAGGCACAGCCGGTCGCCTTCCTGCGCGAAGCCGTGCGTCAGCGCCGCACCATCCTGGTGTCGGGCGGCACAAGCACCGGCAAGACCACCTTTCTCAACGCCATGCTTGGCGAAATACCCCAGCAGGAACGCGTCGTTCTGGTGGAAGATACGCCGGAACTGCGGCTGCCGGGGGAAAACGGCGTTGGTCTCGTCGCGGTCAAGGGCGAGCTGGGCGAAGCCAAGGTCACCGCCAATGAATTGCTGCAGGCTGCCTTGCGACTGCGGCCCGACCGGATCGTGCTGGGCGAATTGCGCGGCGCGGAAAGCGTCAGCTTCCTGCGCGCCATCAACACCGGCCATCCGGGTAGTTTTTCGACGATCCACGCCAACAGCCTTCGCGGCGCGCTCGAACAGCTGTCGCTCATGGTGATGCAGACCGGGATCGGCCTGACGCGTTCGGACACGATCGCTTACGCCGCCAGCGTGATCGATGTGTTCGTGCAACTGGGCCGCGATTCGTCGGGCAAGCGCGGTATTTCGCAGATCGCCGAGAGCCACGAACTGATCTGATCCGGTCCGATTTGGCCCCATTGGAGGCCGCCTTGCGCATCGCGCAGTGCGGACTTTTGATAACACATGCAAAAATCCGTGCGTAGTTTACGCAATAATCCTGCGTATTACCTTGCGTGCATACGAATGTGTGTTAGCCTTGCTTCCCTAAGCCGCATTAGACGGCCGATTGGAGAGGAGAGGGTTTATGAGGGTAAGGGCTACCTTGCTTGCGGGTATCTGCGCGAGCGCAATTACGTTCCCTGCACATGCACAAGAGGTGACCGACGACGAGCTGGACAATCCCAGGCTCAATCAGAACGTCATCGTGGTTACCGCGCAGCGCCAGTCGCAAAGCCTGCAGGAAGTTCCGATCGCGGTTTCGGCGTTCAACGCAGAAGCGCTTGAAGCGCAGCAGATCGAAAACGCCAGCGATCTTCAGCTCACCCTTCCGAACGTCTCGTTCACCAAGTCCAACTTTACCGGATCGAGCTTCACCATCCGCGGCATCGGCGACCTTTGCGTCGGCACGTCGTGCGATGCGGCCACCGGCATCCACACCAACGGCTCGCCGCTGTTTGGCACGCGCCTGTTCGAAACCGAGTATTTCGATCTCGAGCGGGTCGAAGTTCTTCGTGGTCCGCAGGGCACCCTGTTCGGCCGCAACGCAACTTCGGGCGTGGTAAACGTCGTGACGGCCAAGCCCGAACTCGGCGCCTTCCGGGGTGCTGCCGAATTCGAATACGGCAATTTCAACAGCATGAAGGCCAAAGCGATGGTCAACGTGCCGATCGGCGATACCATCGCCGCGCGCGTTGCCGGTTTCTGGCTCAATCGTGACGGTTATACCTACAACACCTATACCGACAGCGACATCGACGACCGCGATATGTATGCGATCCGCGGATCGCTGCGGTTCGAGCCTTCGGCAACGACAACGCTCGATCTCATGGGCTATTATTTCCGTGAGAAGGACAGCCGTCTTCGTATCCAGAAACAGCAGTGCCAGCGTGACGACACCGGCGTGCTTGGGTGCCTCAACAACCGCCGCGACTTCGACAGCACCAACACGAACTCCACGTTCACAGGTACGCTCGGCTCGCAGCAGTTCTTCGGCATCTTCCTTGGATCGCCGCAGTTCGGCCTCAACAATCTGTACGGGCCGGATTCGTTCAACAACTACGACGAACCCGATGATGTCCGCGTAGTCGGCACGCCGTTCAAGCCCGAGTATTTCGCCGACGAGCTTCAGCTCCAGGCACATCTCGATCAGGATATCGGCGCATTCAACCTGTCGCTGACGGGCATGTATCAGGAAACGAGCGTCAATTCGCGCCAGGACTACAACCTTGGCATTGGCGATCGCAGCATCCTGGCCGGGGGCCTGAACACCCTTCAGGCCTATGCAGACAACCCCCTGACGGCGGCGTATTTCGCCCCCGTGGCCGCTGCCCTCATCCCCCAGGGACCGAACGGTCCGCTGTGTACATCCGACACCCGTGTCGATGGGCAGGGCGCGTTTGAAGGGTACTCGATCTGCGGCGATACGCCGGGCGCGTTCGACCGTTCCAGCACGAGCGGTTCCGCATGGTCGGCAGAAGCGATCCTGAGCAGCGACTTCGACGGTCCGTTCAACTTCCTCCTCGGCGGCATCTACGCCAAGGCGAAAGCCAAGAACACCGACTACTTCGTGAACGCCTTCGCAATCGATTACATCACCGGTGTGGTCGGCGCGCTGGCCAGCCTGGGAACGCTGCTTGATGCGAACCCCGCGAACGACCTTCCGCCGTCCTACGCCGGCACGTCCTATTATCGGAACAACAACAAGGACTTCGAACTCGATTCGTTCGGGATCTTCGGTGAAGTGTATTTCGATATTTCGGACAAGCTGAAGTTCACCGGCGGTCTTCGTTACAACGACGACAAGAAGGCCCTTACGGCGCGTACCACATTGCTGAGCTTCTTCGTACCGCATGGCCTGAACGCCGATCCGTTCACGTCACCGATCTTCCCGAATGGTCCGTTTGGCCCGTTCGATGCGGATCCGGGTACAGCTGGCCTGCAGGACATCCAGGTTCGTGAGGTCGGTTTCAACGAAATCACCGGCCGCGCGGTTCTTGATTACCAGATCACGCCGGACAATCTGATCTACCTGTCCTATTCGCGTGGGTACAAGTCGGGCGGTATCAACCCGCCGCTGTCGCCGATCTTCGAAGTTTCCGACAGTTTCGGATCGGAGAAGATCGACGCATTCGAAATCGGTACCAAGAACACGATCGGAAACGGTGCCTTGCAGCTGAATGCCACGGCATTCTACTACAAGTACAAGGGGCTCCAGCTCAGCCGTATTATCGCTCGTACGTCGGTCAACGACACGATCGATGCGAATATCTGGGGCGTCGAACTGGAATCGATCCTGCGTCCTGCCGACAACTGGCTGATCAACGCCAACTTCAGCTACCTCAGCGCGAAGGTCGCAGGCGATCAGCTGTTCTCCAACCCGCGTGATCCGGGCGGCGGCGATCCCGATGCCGTCATCATCAAGGACATCACCAACGGTGCCCTTTGTGCGGTTACGGGCGCAGGTGCCAACGCCTTCGTTGCAGCGGTCAACGCGGGCCTTGGCCTGGCAGGCCCGGCTCCGTTTGCATCGGATGGTGGCATTGCATCGAACGGGGCGTTCAGCATCTGCTCGGCGCTCGATGCCAACACGGCCAATCCCGCATTCGATGCACTTGGTCCGCTCGCTGTTCTCAGCCCGGGTGTCGAAGTCAACCTGAAGGGCAACAAGCTGCCCCAGGCACCGGAAATGAAGGCATCGATCGGTGTACAGTACACTGCCGAATTCGGCAGCGGCATGACCCTGGTTCCGCGCGTTGACGTGGCCTTCACCGGCGAACAGTACGACAACGTGTTCAATGGCCGGGTCAACCGGATCGAACCGTTCGTCCAGGCGAACGCATCGATCCAGCTGAACAGTGCAAACGACACGTGGTTCGTCCGCGGCTTCGTGCAGAACATCTTCGACAGCGATTCCGTGACGGGTCTTTACGTCACCGATGCTTCGTCGGGTCTGTTCAGCAACATCTTCACGCTCGACCCGCGGCGCTACGGCATCGCAATCGGGGCGAAGTTCTAAGCCCGATACCCGTTCAAACGGGAGAGGGGAGGGGCGGCCTGCGGGTCGCCCCTTTCATTTTGGGTATCGGAAATCCGGGGTCAGGATTTCGTCGACGTTGCGAAGGGCGAGAAGTCGGTGTCGGTATCGTAAACCTCCACCTTCTCGGCGCGCTTCAAGGCACCCACGACGAGATAGGTGACCGGGGTCAGGAAAGCTTCCCACGCCGTCTTGATCAGCCATTGCGACAGGACAACCTGCCACAACAGTTCTACCGGCCAGCCTGCAAGGCCCCAGAAGGCAAGCGGATAGAAGATCAGGCTGTCGAGGCCCTGGCCCACCACGGTCGAACCGATGGTCCGCATCCACAAGTGGCGGCCCTGCGTCCACACCTTCATCTTGGCCAGCACGAAACTGTTCGCAAATTCACCGACCCAGAACGCCACCATCGACGCCAGCACGATCCGCCAGGAATTTCCGAACACGAATTCGTAGGATTCCTGCCCGGGCCATCCCGCAGCAGGCGGCAGGCTGACCACCACCCACGCCATGAACGCCATGAACGCCAGCGCGCCAAAGCCGGTCCAGATCACGCGCCGCGCGCGGGCATAACCGTACACTTCGGTCAGGACATCGCCGATGATGTAGCTGACGGGGAAGAACAATACCCCTGCGCCGAAGGACCATTGCCCGATCCCGGGCAAGGTTATGTAACTCGGCTTGGATGCCCCGATCAGGTTCGACAGCAGGAGGATGGTGACGAATGCCGCCATCACGAGGTCGTAATAGCGGAACTGGGGTGTTTGCGGCGCGGGCGCGGGCGAAGTGTCGTTTTCCATGGCAAAGCTGCCTAGAGCCGATTGGCCCCGCGCGAAAGCGGCGTTATGGCAGGGGCCGAGCGCGCCCGTAGCTCATCTGGATAGAGCGCGAGACTTCTAATCTTGAGGCAGCAGGTTCGAGTCCTGCCGGGCGCGCCAAATTTGCATTGCTTTGCAGACTTTGCGCGGATCAGCCCCGCGCGACGTTTTCCAGCGGTTCGCCGGTTACCGGATAGCCGAGATCTTCACCGATGTTCAGCCATGCCTCGCCATCTTTTTCACCCATGAAGGGGGTGATGGTACGGACGGGTATCGCATCGGCCTGCGCCTTCGCTTCGGCGTAGCTGCCAAACTGCGCGAGCCGTTCGAGATTGCGCCGCGTCGGGAAGATCACCTTGATCTCGTCGCGTTCAGCAGCTTCCAGCGCGCCTTTCGCACTGACCCAGAACAGATGCGTGTTCTCCGACAGGTCGGCCTCGATTTCGACGGCTCCGGTACCAAGGTCGGCGAGGTAGAAACGGGTGTCGTAGACGCGCGGGATGCGTTCGTTCTTGGGAAACCAGCGCGCAAAAGGCGTGAGCTGAGCCAGATCGAGCGTCCAGCCGAATTCTTCCAGGACCGGCGCGAGTGTACCGGTTTCCAGCAACCGTGCGCGCGCGGCCCGGGCAATGGCGGCATCGACTTCGCCGGCAATGCCGATCGCGAGACCCGTTTCCTCCAGCGTTTCGCGTACCACCGCGATCTGGTGGGCCGCTTCGTCGGTTTCCATGACATGGGCAAATTGTTGGCCCAGATCGAAATCCGCCGGGTCGACCCGGCCACCGGGAAACACCGCCATGCCCCCGGCGAAAACCATGTTGCGCGAACGGATCGTCATCAGGATTTCCGGTGGGCCATCATCCGGCGCGTTGCGGAAAATCACGACGGTCGCCGCAGGGATGCCGTCCGGGCCGGGTTCAGATCTATCGTTCATGGATGCAGTTGTGCCCCTGCACCGGCCACTTGCCAAGTGGCTGACGGCGCGATGTCGGGATATTTTACAGGGTGCTGGGCATGGAACGTGCGGTTAACCATCGCGGTGGCCGTAAGTTGGGGAGTTTTGAAGTTTGGCACGCAGTGTGCATATTCCCCTGTGTACCGTTTCAGTTTCTTCGACGGGGTGCGCCGCTCCTGGTTCTCTGGCAGCGCCCCAAACCACAAAAAGGCCCGCCCGGTTGTCCCACCGGGCGGGCCTTTCCCGTTCTGGTTCAGGCGTGAGCGGCGAAAGCCGTCAGCTTTCAGCCTTGGCCACCTGCTTTTCGGTCATCATCTGCTGAAGCTCGCCGGCTTCGAACATTTCCATCATGATGTCGCTGCCGCCGACGAATTCGCCTTTCACATACAGCTGGGGAATGGTCGGCCAGTCGGAAAATGCCTTGATACCCTGACGAACTTCCATGTCCTGGAGAACGTCGACGCTGTCGTAAGCGACGCCGCAATGGTCAAGGATCGCAATGGCACGGCTGGAAAAGCCGCACTGCGGGAAAAGCGGTGTGCCCTTCATGAACAAAACGACGTCGTTGGCACCCACGATGTCGGAAATACGCTGGTTTACATCGGACATGTGGTCCGTCCTTTGTGTGAAATTGCTTGGTAGCGAATCAGGTGGGGGCTTGGGTTGTCAGTTGCAAGGCGTGCAGTTCGCCGCCCATGCGCCCACCCAGAGCTTCGTAGACCAGCTTGTGTTGCTGGACACGGGATTTGCCCGCGAACTGCGGGGCAACGACCTTGGCAGCCCAATGATCGTTATCGCCCGCCAGATCGCGCATCTCGACTTCGGCGCCCGGAAGGGCCGCCTCGATCATCTCGACGATATCCTTGGCCGCCATGGGCATCGGATCAGGCCTGGTCCGACATGAACTGGCGACGCGCTTCGACCGCGCATTCTTCAAGCTTCGAACGGATGTCGGATTCGCTTACATCGCAGTCCGAACCCGTCAGATCGCCCAGCAGCTTGCGGATCACGTCCTCATCGCCCGCTTCCTCGAAGTCGGCCTGGACGACCGCTTTCTTGTAGGCATCGGTTTCTTCGGCGGTCAGGCCCATGAGGCCAGCGGCCCATTCGCCCAGCAGACGGTTACGGCGCGCCGCAATCTTGAAGGCGTTTTCTTCGTCGAAAGCGAACTTGCTTTCCTCGCCGCGTTCGCGATCCTTGAAATCGGTCATGGTAGTCCTCTCAGGGGATGAAATTTCAGGCCGGGAATAGGCGCGGCCCTTCTTACCCGCAAGGGCGGTTAGTCCATCACCACAACGAGTTTGCCGATCGCGCCCCGGTTTTCCAGCTTCGCAATCGCTTCGTGCGCGCGTTCGAGCGGGTAGGTTTCGCTGACCAGCGGATCGATCTTGTCCGCCTTCCAAAGGTCGAACAATTCGTCGATGTTTCTGGCGTTGCGTTCCGGTTCGCGCGCGGTGAAGGCACCCCAGAACACGCCCCTGATGTCGCAGCTTTTCAGCAAGGTCAGGTTGAGCGGCATCTTGGCGATCCCTGCGGGGAATCCGATCACGAGGAAGCGGCCTTCCCAGGCAATGGCCCGCAACGCCGGTTCGGAATAGTCGCCGCCGACAATATCGTAGACTATGTCCGCGCCATCGGGGCCGACAGCCGCCTTGAAATCGTTTGCCAGCTGCTTCGATGTGTCCTTGTCGAACGGTGCGCGCGGGTAAATGACCACTTCGTCCGCACCGTGCCTTTTGGCGACTTCGCCCTTTTCCTCGGTCGAGACAGCCGCCACGACGCGGCAGCCATAGGCTTTGGCCAGTTCGACCGCGGACAGGCCCACACCGCCTGCAGCGCCGAGGACGAGGACGGTTTCCCCTTCCTTGATATCGCCGCGATCCTTCAGGCCGTGAATGGTCGTGCCATAGGTCATCAACAACGCGCTGGCTTTCACCAGATCGATGCCTTCGGGCACCTTGAACAGGCGCGCCGCGGCTACCGCGACCTTTTCCTGCAGGCCGCCGTTGCCGACGCCGCACATCACCCGGTCGCCAACAGCCCAACCGGTAACGCCTTCGCCCAGCGCCTCGATCGTGCCCGAAATCTCGCCGCCCGGCGCGAAGGGCCGGGGCGGCTTGAACTGGTACATGTCACGGATGATCAGAGTGTCGGGAAAGTTGATCGCACAGGCAGCAACCTTGATCAGAACTTCGCCCTTGGAGGGGGTGGGTTCGGCGATGTCTTCGACCACGAGCGTTTCGGGGCCACCGGTTTCCTTGGACAGGACTGCTTTCATGCTGCGTCTCTCTTCTGGGGCGCGTCGAGCCAGGGGAGGCCCACGGCGCGCGTTTCTTCGTGTCGGGCGATAGCCGCATCGCTTGCAAGCGTGAGGCCGATTTCATCCAGTCCTTCGATCAGGCAGTGCTTTCGAAACGGGTCGATCGCGAATTCGAACCTGTCCTGGAAAGGCGTGGTCACGACCTGGTTTTCAAGGTCGATGGTGATCGGGTTGTCCTGCGCCACTTCGAGGAGGCGGTCGACCTGATCCTGGGACAGTTCGATGGTCAGGATGCCGTTCTTGAAGGCGTTGCCGGAAAAAATATCCGAAAAACTGGGTGCGATCACGGCCTTTATGCCCAGGTCGAGCAGCGCCCAGGCAGCGTGTTCGCGGCTGGAGCCGCAGCCGAAATTGTCGCCGGCGATCAATATCGGCGCGCCCGCAAAATCTTCGACATCGAAGGGATTGCCCGGGGCTTCGCGGATGCTTTCAAAGGCGCCCTTGCCGAGCCCTTCGCGGCTGATCGTCTTGAGCCAGTGGGCTGGAATGATCACGTCGGTATCGACGTTCTTGAGGCCCAGCGGGATGGCCCGTCCGGCAACGGTGGAAACGGGGTTCATTACTTCGCGGACTCCGGAAATTCGGGCAGGCGGACAAGGTGCCGCGTATCGTGCTGGATGATGATGGTCGCATCCAGATTGTCGGCCATCTGGTTGAACCGATGGAACGATGCGAGCGTATCGGCCCGGTCCGTGTTGAAGGCCGGGACCCCGCGGTTCTCGATCTGCTCTTCGAAATGATACAGATCGCCCGTCAGCATCAGCGTGCCGGTGCGCGGCAACTTCACCACCAGCGATTTGTGGCCGGGCGTGTGGCCGGGCATGGCGACAACCGTGACAGACCCATCGCCGAACACGTCATGATCGCCCGCGATACGATTGACCTTGCCGGTTGCCCCTTCGGCCAACCAGGGCGCGAACTGGGCGCGGGTGGCTTCCATCTTCCCGGAAACGATCGCGGCCGCGTCGCCCGATCCGATCAACAGTTCCGCCGATGGAAACTCGCTTGCCTGGCCGATGTGGTCGTCATGGTAATGGCTGACCGCCACGAAATCGATGTCGGCGGGTGAAAGGGCGATGTCCGCCAGCTGTTCGGCAAGTGTCAGATCGAGGCTGATCGTGAAGACGGCCTGGCTCGCGCTGCTGCCCTTCAGCGCTGCGGGAAAACCCGCATCCCACAGCAGATATCTGTCACCGTTACGGATGACATAACAGCTGTCCGTCAGCGTGCGCGCTTCGCCATCGTACAGATGCGTATCGGAGAACGGGCCAGTGTCGCTCAGTTCGATCGTGCCGCAATGAAGGCGCCACATTTCGATGTCCGGCGCATCTTGTGCGGCGGCGGGCATGGCGATGCCTGCCAGCAGTGCGGCAAGCAGTCCCTTGGCCTTGGTCATCCGTCTCTCCCCTGTCGGCGCGACCTCAGTCGGTTTCGGGTTTTTCCCCCGAAGGGATCGTCCCGATCTGCGTAGGCTTGTTCTTTTCCCGACGCTTGTTCGCATAGAGCAATGCAGCGGCCACGGCAGCAGAGCCGATGGCGCCGGCGATGGCGGCCTTGCCTTTGAGGTTCTTGGTCATTTCATCCTCATGGTCAGGCGTCGGCGGATTGGCAAGGGGCCAGCGTTCGCACGTCGGCCAACCGACCCGTCACCGCGGCCGCGGCAGCCATCGCCGGGCTGACCAGATGCGTGCGTGCGCCCGGCCCCTGACGGCCAACGAAGTTCCGGTTGCTGGTCGATGCGCATCGTTCGCCAGGCGGAACCTTGTCGGGGTTCATCGCAAGGCAGGCGGAGCACCCCGGCTCGCGCCACTCGAAGCCCGCATCGATGAAGATCCTGTCGAGCCCTTCGGCTTCAGCCTGGCGCTTCACCAAGCCCGATCCCGGTACGGCGATCGCCCAGCGCACATTGGGGGCCTTGGTGCGGCCCCGCAGCACCTCTGCGGCGGCGCGAAAATCCTCGATACGGCTGTTGGTGCAGCTGCCGATGAAGATGTTCTCGACCGGAATATCCACGATCCGCGTGCCGGGTTCGAGGCCCATGTATTCCAGGCTCTTGCGGGCAGCGGCCTGTTTCGACGGATCGGCAAAGCTTTCCGGCGCCGGGACGGTCCCGCCTACGGGCACCACGTCCTCGGGGCTGGTGCCCCAGCTGACGGTGGGTTCGATTTCGGTCGCATCGATGACGACCGACTTGTCGAATTCGGCCGCCGGGTCCGTGCGCAGCGTGCGCCACCATGCGACAGCGCGGTCCCATTCTTCGCCCCGCGGGGCGTAGGGACGGCCTTCAAGATACGCGAAGACGGCTTCGTCCGGCGCGATGATGCCGGCGCGGGCCCCGGCTTCGATGCTCATGTTGCAGACCGTCAACCGGCCTTCCACGCTCATTTCTTCGAACACCGGGCCGCGGTATTCGATCACGTGGCCAGTGCCGCCCGCCGTGCCGATGCGGCCGATGATGTGCAGTATCAGGTCCTTTGGTGTCACTCCCGGCCCCAATTGCCCTTCGACGCGCACTTCCATGCTTTTCGAACGGCGCAGCTGAAGGGTCTGGGTGGCAAGGACATGTTCGACTTCACTCGTCCCGATGCCGAACGCCAACGCGCCGATGCCGCCATGGGCGGCTGTATGACTGTCGCCGCAGACAATGGTCGCACCGGGTAACGAGAAGCCCTGTTCCGGCCCGACGACATGGACGATGCCCTGCTGGGGTGCGGACGCGTCGATGTAATCGATGCCGAAGGCGGGCGCATTCGCTTCCAGTGCGGCCAGTTGCGCTGCGCTTTGCGGATCGGCGATGGGCAGGCGGTTGCCGTTGGCGTCCAGCCGCGGCGTGGTGGGCAGATTGTGATCGGGAACGGCCAGCGTCAGATCGGGCCGCCGCACCTTGCGCCCGGCAAGCCGGAGCGATTCGAACGCCTGTGGACTGGTCACCTCGTGGACGAGGTGACGATCGATATAGAGGATGCAGGTGCCGTCCTCACGCCGTTCAACGACGTGGGCGTCCCAGATCTTCTCGTAAAGGGTGCGCGGTTTGCTGGCCATCGCGGCAAAATGTGCGGCAGGCGGGCAACAGGCGCAAGTGCGCGAACCGATGGCATTCCAAGAGTCATGGAAAGGTAAGCTTTACTGCGCTAATTGACATCAATGTCAGCAAAACCCTTCGCCTTCGCCATCAAGGTCCTCCCCGAGGATATCGACTTCATGGGGCACGTGAACAACGCGCGCTACCTCAACTGGGTGCAGGACGCGGTGCTGGCGCACTGGCAGAAACTCGCCCCTCCACAGGCAGTGGCGGAACGCGCATGGGTCGCGATCAAGCATGAAATTACCTACCGGCGTCCGGCGTTCCTCGAAGACGAGGTGATCGCCCGCACGGTGCTGGAGAAGATACAGGGTGCCAGCGCGTTCTACTCCACCGTGATCCAGCGCGGCGAAGAGGTGCTGGCCGAAGTGCAATCGCGCTGGTGCTGCATCGATGCCGAGACGCTTCGTCCGGCTCGGATCGGCGAAGAAGTGTCACGGTTCTTTTTCCCGCTCAAGGAATAGCCTATATCGGGTGGACTATGGACGTGCTGCTGCCAATCCTGCTCGTGATCGCGACCTTCTTCGCCATGGAGTGGGTCGCCTGGGCCAGCCACAAGTACATCATGCATGGTTTCGGCTGGGGCTGGCACCGCGATCACCATGAACCGCACGACAATGTGCTGGAAAAGAACGATCTCTACGCCATCGTCGGCGCCGTGATGAGCATTTCGATGTTCGCGCTGGGCAGCGACATGGTGATGGGAAGCAATGCGTGGTGGCCGGCGACATGGATCGGCATCGGCATTCTGCTCTATGGCATTGTCTATACGCTGGTTCATGACGGCCTGGTGCATCAGCGATACTTCCGCTGGGTGCCCAAGCGCGGTTACGCCAAGCGCCTGGTGCAGGCGCACAAGCTGCACCATGCGACCATCGGGAAGGAAGGCGGGGTCAGCTTCGGCTTCGTCATCGCGCGCGATCCGGCAAAGCTGAAAGCCGAACTCAGGCGCCAGCGGGAAACCGGCGTCGCCATCGTCCGCGAAAGCGCAGGGGCCTGACGCAATCGCTGACCCATTCGACCTGACGGGGGAGTGGGAAGGGACGTTCAGCTATCCGGCCGGAACTGGCCCGACGACGCCGTTTCAGGCGTCAATCAACGAAAACGGCACAGGGATTTCCGGTTCGATAATCGAGCCCCATCTGTATCGTCCCACATCCACGGTGGGTGCCGTAATAGCCGGTTTCCGTTCGGGACGGGCGGTCGATTTCACCAAGACGTACGAAGGTTCTGCGTCGGGCTATGAGAACCCGGTCGATTATGTCGGAAGGCTATCGCAAGACGGCCTGATCGTGACGGGTGTCTGGAGCCTGCTCGAATGGAACGGGACGTTCGAGATGCACCGCGACGCGCCGGGCGGCGAAGCGCAGGAAGCCGAGACACAAGAAACTGTCCCGGCTTCCTGACCCGGTATCCGGTACGCGGCGATCAGCGCGCGTAGTTCACGTAAAGCCCATGCACGAGGCCCGGGATGAAACCGAGCAGCGTCAGCACGAGATTGATCAGCGTGGTCTTGCCCAGCCCATGCTTGGCGGCAACGCCGAGCGGGGGAAGCAGGATCGTCGCGATCAGGATGAGGATAGCCATTGAGAGTGTCCTTTCGTCTACCCTCCCGTCGTCCGGTTTCCCAACGGCCCGGCCCGGCCGCGGTTCCGAACCTCTATTCGTTGCGCGTGGCGATCCAGCTACCCGCCACCACCAGGATCGCCAGCGAAACATAATACCACGGTGCGCCGAGGGTGTACCAGGTGAACACTGCGCCGGTAGTCATCGCGCCGATCGCCATCGTCTTGGCCCGGCGGCTGATGGCGCGGCGTTCGCGCCAGTTGAGAACCTGCGGCCCCCAATGCGGATGTTCGAGGATCTTGCGTTCCCATTCCGGATTGCTGCGGGCGAAGAAATACACCGCCAGGAGCAGGAAGGGTACCGTCGGCATGATCGGCAGGAAGGCGCCGATCGCACCCAGCAGCACGCTCAGCAAGCCCAGGGCGCTGTAGAAAAGGCGCATGTCAGCCGGCGGCGATCCGCGCGGCGTGTTCCTGCACCAGCGCGATCATGTTCGGCACGCCTTGCGTGCGGTTGCTCGACAGCTGGTTCTTCAGGTCGAACGGTTCGAGGGTGGCGGTGATATCCATGGCGGCAACATCGCTAGCGGGGCGATCCTGAACCGCGGCAATCACAAGCGCCACGATGCCTTTGGTGATCGCGGCGTTGCTGTCGGCAAGAAAATGCAGGTTTGCGGCATCACCGGTGGGATAGACCCAGACGGCGGCCGAACACCCGCGGACCAGCGTGGCATCGGTTTTCAGCGCGTCCGGCATCGGTTCGAGGTCGCGGCCCAGTTCGATCAGCAGGCGATAGCGTTCGTCGCCTTCGAGAAAATCGTATTCTTCGGCGATGTCGGAGAGGTTGCGCATGGGCGCGGCCTTTAACGGTGCGCCGGCGTCTCGTCCATCGGGCAAAGGGTCATGCTGCCAGCCCGCCAGGGCGGGTAAGGGCGAAATAGATCACGTAGAACCAGCCGAAGAAGCCGTGGATGATCGCCCACACGATCGAACTGTGCAGGCTCCAGCTGATCGCCACCGCAATCGCGCTGCCGAGGCCGATCCCGGCGCGCGCGGCGTCGGTGCGGACGACCGTCACAGGTCTACTCCGCTGGCGATGGCCTCGAGCTTCTTGATGCGTTCTTTCAGGTCCGCCAGCTCGATGCGCGCCGCACCCATGGTCGAGCCCTGTTCGGGGTTACCGGTGTGCGTTTCAAGTTCGTGGCGTTTCAGGGCCAGCCAGCACTGCCACCCGTGCAGCAGTGCCGCTGCAACGATGAGCAGGCCGACGAGCGATGCCGCCGCGATAATGATGGTCGGTTCGAACATTTCCCTCATGTCCTCCTTGCACCTGCCGAAATCTTCAATCGGCCTGCTTGTCGCGCAGGGCCTCGATCTCGGCTGCTATCCTCTGGGTTTCACGGGCATCGAGCGAATTGCCTTCGGTGGCGATGCGCTCGAGCACCTTGATACGTTCCTGGAGATCGCCGACTTCGCGCTCCAGTTCTTCCTTGCGCTGGGCCAGATGGCCCGACGTTTCGCCCGTTCCGGTTGACGCGCTGCGTGCCGCCAGGCGCGCGATCTGCACACATCCCCACACGAGGATGGAAACAATGACGATTGCGACCACTCCGCCACTCATCGAGCAGTTTCCCTGACCGCGTCGATGCCGTCCAGATCGCGAAGCTGCTCGATTTGCGCGGCGAGGGCGTGATTGCCGTCGGTCGCGATCCGTTCGAGCACGCGGACCCGCTCTTCCAGCTTGCGGTAATCGCCAGCGTTCCTGGCCGGTTCCACGGCATTGGCGGCGGCGATCTGCGCCTGCAATTCCAGCTTGCGTTCCTCGTGCGCCACCGTCCGCTTGTGGAAGATGTGCGCCATCGAAAATGCGAGCGATGCGATCACGATGATGAAGGCAAAAATCAGGAGCAGATTGGGGTCCATCAGTTCGCCTCCTCCCGATCGCGCAGGCGGTCGATCTCATGCGTGAGATGGTAGCCGCTGTCGGTGACGATACGCTCGACATTGGCGAGGCGGTCTTTCATCGACCCGACCTCGGCGCGCAGCTGGGCGTTTTCCTGCGTCAATAGAGAGACGCGTTCTTCGGCAACGGTGCTTTTCGGATACACCGCCTTGCCCCAGCTGTTTTCGAGCGGGTAGCCGTTCTTGACCCGGATCAGGGTGTTCAGAACCCAGGCGATGGACATGCTGCCGATGCCAATGCCGATCACGGCCGGGGTGAGGAAACTGGCGTCCATCATGCATGCTCCTTGCGATCGAGGCCGAGCGGTGTGCCGGCATCGCTGTTTTCGACGCGTTTCTGGTCGCGCAGCGCTTCGATCTGAGTGGCGACGTCGTATCCGCCGTCGGTGACGATGCGTTCAAGAACGCGAACGCGATCCTCGAGCTGTTGCACCTTGCTGGCGTATTGGGCTGCCTGTTCGGCGGTAGCCTGGGCGGTTGTGCGAATGTTCATCTGGGCGATCTTCTGCTGATGCCTTGTCCAGATCGCCACGATCGGGATCATCAGCGCGATGATCGGGATGAAAACTCCTATGGTCCCTGCGTCCATTACCTTGTCCTCCCCCTGGAGTTAGCGCTTAGCGGAGCCGTTCGATTTCGGCGTTGAGGCGCGGATTGCTGCTGACATAGAAGGATTCCACGTCGGCAAGGCGCCGGTCGACATCCTTCATGCGGCTGCGAATTTCGCGGGCCGTGCGCTTCGGGTTCTGGCGAACCCGCTGCCAATACTTGCTCTCGTCCTGGTCGACATAGAGGTGCGGCGGCTTCTTGTTCAGCAGCAGACCTCCGATGAAATAGAACGGGATGGTCGAACCGCCGGACATGAAGGTCAGGCCGATCAGGCCGAGCCGGACCCAGAAGACATTGACGCCGGTGTAATCGGCGATGCCCGAACAGACACCCATGAGCTTGGCGTTCTGCTTGTCACGATAGAGCGTGGTGCGGGGGCTGTTCACTAGAGGGCTCCTTTCTTCTCGGCCATCATCTGCTCGAGTTCGCGCAGCTGCTGGTTGTCGGCTTCACTGTTGTGGACCAGGCGGGCGGGACGGAATTCGGGATTGTCCGAAGCGACCAGCCGTTCGACCGTGTCCATCCGGTCATCGAGACGCTTGGCGAGGTTGTAGAGCTCTTCGAGCAGGACCTCGTCGTCGGTGGTGATGCTGGCGGAAGTCTTCCACTTGGTGATGTAGTGAAGGACGATCCACGGCAGGGCGATGAATATGGCTACGATTGCAAATACGTCTTCCATGGATCAGTCCTCCTTGGCCGCGTCGCCCTTGCCGAGCGCGCGTTTCATCTGTTCGAGTTCGTCGTCGATCGCGTCCTGGCCGCCCAGCGCCGCGATTTCGTCGGACAGGCTCGGCTTGTTCGAGTTGTCGGAAATCGACAGCGCATCGGCGCGGCCTTCGGCGTAGTCGACACGGCGTTCGAGCTGGTCGAACCGGCTGAGCGCTTCGTCGACGCGTTCGTTGGTCATCAGGCTGCGCAGCTTGACGCGGTTTTCCGCGCTTTCGAGGCGGGCGGCGATGGCCGTCTGGCGGCTGCGCGCTTCACGCAGGCGGTTCTGCAGCTTCTGGATGTCCTGTTCGTAAGCCCGAAGCGCATCGTCGAGTACGGCGATTTCCTGCTTGAGCTGTTCGGTCATGTCGGTCGCCTTCTTGCGTTCGACCAACGCTGCGCGGGCCAGGTCTTCGCGATCCTTCGACAGCGCGAGCTGGGCCTTCTCGCCCCAGTCGGCCGACAGCTTGTCGAGCTTGACCGTGTGGCGATGCATTTCCTTCTGATCGGCAATGGTGCGCGCGGCGGAGGCGCGGACTTCGACCAGGGTTTCCTCCATTTCGAGGATGATCATGCGGATCATCTTCTGGGGATCGTCCGCCTTGTCGAGCATGTCGTTGAAGTTGGCAGCGATGATATCGCGGGTACGGCTGAAAATTCCCATCAGAGGTGCTCCATTGGAGAAGAAATCGGCGCCAGGCGCCTTGCCGCCTTCGCGGGTCGGGGTGGGCGAGCGGCGAAGCCGTTCTACCTCTTCCTCGATACGCGACAAGCGGGGGCGGGCCGAAGCGCCATCGGCATCGCTGCCGGGGGGACTGTCGGGGGAGCGGCGCTCCGGCCCAAGGGGGTCATGGTCGGGGGGCAATGTCATGCGATCTCGACCTGTTCGTAGGTTGCCAGAACCGGGGCCGGTGCCGTCACCGCGATCTGCGAGCTGAAGACCACGAAGATGGCCATCGCTGCGATGCTTGCGAAAGCGGCTTGCCCCAGTTGGGTCCGGAAAAAGCTGCGGTTGTACATGTGGGTTTCTCCCGATTGACCCGCTTGATGAACGTAGGGTCGAATTGCTGTTGTGAACTATTCAGCAAGCCCCGTGCCAAAGTTGCAAAACGGGAAGAAAGGGCGGCTTTTTCAGCATCCGGACCCAGCGGTATTGGTTTTTCTTGCCAACCCTTGGTGATATTTCCTATATCTTGGTCATGGAACGCGATAGCCAGTTCATCGGCCAGTCCGGGGCCTTCCTCGATGCGGTCGAACGTGCCAGCCGCGCGGCCCCCATGCGGCGCCCTGTCCTGGTGATCGGAGAGCGCGGCACGGGCAAGGAATTGATCGCGGAACGCCTGCATCGCCTGTCCACCCGCTGGGACGAACCGCTCGTCACCATGAACTGCGCCGCGCTGCCGGAAACGCTGATCGAAGCCGAATTGTTCGGCCACGAAGCGGGCGCTTTCACCGGTGCTACCAAACAACGCATCGGGCGGTTTGAAGAAGCCGACAAGGGTACGCTATTTCTCGACGAACTGGGCACCTTGTCGATGGGCGCGCAGGAACGCCTGCTGCGTGCGGTGGAATATGGCGAGGTCACGCGCATCGGTTCGTCGCGCCCGGTCCGGGTCGATGTCCGCATCGTTGCGGCGACCAATGAAGATTTGCCGGAAAAAGCGGCCCGCGGCGAATTTCGCGCCGATCTTCTCGACCGGCTGAGCTTTGAAGTCATCACCTTGCCGCCGCTGCGTGTGCGCGAAGGCGATATCGAGGTGCTGGCCGATTATTTCGGGCGCCGCATGGCCGCCGAACTGGGCTGGGAAGGGTGGCCCGGCTTTGCGCCTCATGTTGCCGAAGGGTTGGACAAGCACGATTGGCCCGGCAACGTTCGCGAACTGCGCAATGCGGTTGAGCGGGCGGTGTATCGCTGGGACGATTGGGAACAGCCCATCGGCCATATCCAGTTCGACCCCTTCGACAGCCCCTGGAAGCCGGTGTCGCCGGTTCGGCCGTCGTCGCAGCGTGCCGCCAGCCCTGCGCCGGCGGGGCCAACCGGCCCGGATCTCGAGAACATCGAGGATTTGCGCGCCGCGGTGGACGATCATGAAAAAGCCATCGTGGAACACGCGCTCGGCAAACACCGCTGGAACCAGCGTCAGACGGCCAAGGCGCTGGGGCTGAGTTACGACCAGCTGCGCCACTGCATCAAGAAGCACGGATTGATGCAGGAAAGCGATTAACCGGAACGCCACCTGTTCCGGGTATCGTGAAACGATATCAGGACCTGGGGAGGGCTGGCCGGAATGTGGACGGTGAAGAAAATCGTGGGCGTGGTGCTGCGCATCTGGTTCGGCGTGATGATCCTATACGCGATCCTCGCGCCGATGCTGGTGAGCAATTCCGAAGAGGCCGGCCGGGCGCTGGCGGAATCGGGAATGCTGGAAACCCAGGGCATGAAAGAACAGCGCGCCATGATCCAGAGCGAAACCTGCCGCGTTATGCGCGAGAACCGCGACCGTTTGTGGGACCGTGCGGTGGAGAGGAATTTCCCGCCCACGATGGAAGACGCACTGGCCAGTTCCGAGGATGCCGTGCGCCAGCATTGCCCCGAAGACTAGCCCGGTTCGGCGGCCTTTAGACGGCGCTTGCTTTTCGCAGGACTCGCGCTTATCTGGCCACCAATCCCAACATTGTCGCGACACTGGAGGGGCTGGCGCCGCAAGGGGCCGGCACGAAACCCCGTTTCAGCGACAATGCCACGAATGGAAACCGAATGGCCGATATTGCGCGTATTGCAGAAGTGATCGAACCCGAGGCGAAGGCCCTCGGTTTTGACCTGGTGCGCGTAAAGATGATGCCGTCGGAAGCCGGCGACGGCGGCCAGGCGCTTCAGATCATGGCCGAAGACCCTGCCACCGGCCAGCTGGTGATCGAACAATGCGCCGCCCTGTCGCGCCGCGTCTCCGACCGGATCGATGCGCTGGAAGAACAGGGCGAAACGCTGGTCGAAGGGGCCTATCACCTCGAAGTGAGTTCGCCCGGCATCGACCGCCCGCTGACCCGCGCCAAGGATTTTGCCAACTGGTCCGGCCACGAAGCCAGGATCAGCATGGACAAGGAATACGAAGGCCAGCGCAATCTGCGTGGTCCCCTGAAGGGCATCGAAGGCGACATGGTCACCATCGATGATCGCAAGGCAGGGGAAGTTTCTGTCCCCCGCGAACACATTCATTCGGCGCAACTCGTCTTGACCGACGAGCTTATCGCCGCCACCCAGCCGCTCGACACGAGCGGTGCCGACGAAATCGTCGAAACCGAAGAAGAAAAGGCAGACGACTGATGGCCAGTGCCATTTCCGCCAATAAGGCCGAACTCCTAGCAATCGCCAACGCGGTCGCCACCGAAAAGATGATCGACAAGTCGATCGTCATCGAGGCGATGGAAGAAGCGATCCAGAAGAGCGCGCGCAACCGCTACGGCGCGGAAAACGATATCCGGGCCAAGCTCGACCCGCTGACGGGCGATCTTCGCCTGTGGCGCGTCGTCGAAGTGGTCGAGGAAGTCGAAGACTACTTCAAGCAGGTCGACCTGAAGGCCGCGCAGAAGCTCGACAAGGATGCCAAGCTGGGCGACTTCATCGTCGATCCGCTGCCTCCGGTCGATCTGGGCCGCATCGACGCGCAGAGCGCGAAGCAGGTGATCTTCCAGAAGGTCCGCGATGCCGAGCGTGAACGCCAGTTCGAAGAATTCAAGGACCGTGCCGGCGAAGTCATCACCGGCGTGATCAAGTCGGTCGAATTCGGCCACGTGATCGTGAACCTCGGCCGTGCCGAAGGCGTGATCCGCCGTGACCAGCAGATCCCGCGCGAAGCCGCCCGTGTCGGCGAACGCGTGCGCGCGCTGATCAGCAAGGTGGAACGCAACAACCGCGGGCCGCAGATCTTCCTGACCCGCGCCCATCCTGATTTCATGCGCAAGCTGTTCGCGCAGGAAGTGCCGGAAATCTACGATGGCATCATCGAGATCAAGGCCGCCGCCCGCGATCCAGGCAGTCGCGCCAAGATCGGCGTCATCAGCCACGATAGCAGCATCGACCCCGTCGGCGCCTGCGTCGGCATGAAGGGCAGCCGCGTTCAGGCCGTCGTGCAGGAACTGCAGGGCGAAAAGATCGACATCATCCCATGGAGCGATGACCAGGCGACCTTTATCGTCAACGCGCTTCAGCCGGCCACCGTCAGCCGCGTCGTCCTTGACGAGGAAGAAGGCCGTATCGAAGTCGTGGTGCCCG
Organism: Qipengyuania zhejiangensis; assembly: GCF_035607565.1. NCBI lineage: Bacteria > Pseudomonadati > Pseudomonadota > Alphaproteobacteria > Sphingomonadales > Erythrobacteraceae > Qipengyuania > Qipengyuania zhejiangensis. The sequence continues at coordinate 414,384 of NZ_JAYKGO010000001.1, forward strand.
ACGATCAGCTCAGCCTTGCGATCGGCCGTCGCGGCCAGAACGTGCGTCTGGCCAGCCAGCTGACCGGCAACCAGATCGACATCATGACCGAGGAAGAGGCGAGCGAGAAGCGACAGAAGGAATTCGCCGAACGCTCCAAGATGTTCGAGGAAGAACTCGACGTCGACGAAACCCTTTCGCAGCTGCTGGTTGCCGAAGGCTTCGTCGAGCTGGAAGAAGTCGCCTATGTCGAGCTGGACGAACTGGCGGGCATCGAAGGCTTCGACAGCGATCTTGCCGAAGAACTCCAGAACCGTGCGATCGAAGCGATCGAGCGCCAGGAATCCACGCACCGCGAAACGCGCCGTGAACTTGGCGTCGAGGATGCGCTGGCCGAACTGCCCCACCTCAACGAAGCCATGCTGGTGACGCTGGGCAAGGCGGGCATCAAGACGCTCGACGATCTGGCCGACCTCGCCACGGACGAACTGATCCAGAAGAAGCGCGAAGCGCCTCGCCGCCGCAACAACCCCGAAGCCGGCCCGCCGATGCGGCGTCCTTCGGTGCGCGAGCAGGACAAGGGCGGCGTTCTGGGCGAATACGGACTTTCCGAAGAGCAGGGCAACGAGATCATCATGGCTGCCCGTGCGCACTGGTTCGAAGACGAGGAGCCGGCTGCGGCTCCCGCTGACGAGCCCGACACTCAGGAGGCCGCCGATGCGGACTCCAACCAATGAGGGCCTGACGTCCGACATCTCTGACACGCCCAAGGCACGGACCGTTTCCGAGCCCGAGAGGCGCTGCGTAATCACGGGCGAAACCGGTCCGCGCGAAAAACTCGTGCGGCTGGCGGTTTCGCCCGAAGGCCTGGTGCTTCCCGATGCCCATGAAAAGGCGCCCGGACGCGGCGGCTGGATTGGCGTGGGTCGGGCGGGGCTGGAAGCCGCGATTGCTTCGGGCAAGCTGAAGGGCGGGCTTTCGCGCGCCTTCAAGACAGGCGATCTGGAAATTCCCGATGCGCTTCCCCAAATGGTGGAAGACGCGCTGAGGCGTGTGCTGCTCGATCGGCTGGGCCTCGAAATGCGTGTCGGGGCCGTTTTGCTCGGCACCCAGCGGATTGCCGAAACGGCCCGGACGGGCGGTGTGGCGCTGCTGTGCCATGCGTGCGATGCGAGCGAGGACGGGCGCAAGAAGCTCGATCAGGCATGGCGCGTAGGCCGCGATGCGGAAGGTTCGGGCGAACGGGGACTGATACTCCCACTGGACCGGGACGCTTTGTCTGTGGCATTGGGCCGCGACAATGTCGTCCATCTGGCGCTGGCTTACGATGCGTCTGCACAAAGGGTCATCAGGCCTCTTGCGCGCCTCATGCATTATCTGGGGCAGGAAATGCCCCCCGATGGCGGGCGCACCTTGCCGCACGCTGACGATGAACTGAACGATACGAAGAAGAGAAACGAGCAATAATGAGCGACGACGAAAACAAACCTGCCCGCAAGCCCCTCGGCCTCAAGAGGTCGGTGGATGCCGGCGAGGTTAAGCAGACCTTCAGCCACGGCCGTACCAACAAGGTCGCGGTCGAGGTGAAGCGCCGCCGCAAGCTCGTCAAGCCGGGCGAGGCTGCTCCGCCGCCGCCGCCTCCGGCTCCCGCGCCTGCGCCCGAACCGGCGCCGGCTCCGGCACCTGTCGCCAAGAAGGCTGCGCCCAAGAAGGCAGCGCCAGCTGGCGAAACCCCTCAGGAACGCGTGGCCCGCATGGCTCGCGAAGCCGAGGAAGCGCGCCTGCGCATGGGCGAGGAAAGCCGCAAGCGCGAAGACGAGGAAGCGCGCCAGCGTGAAGAAGACGAAAAGAAGCGCGCTGAAGAGAACCGCAAGGCCGAAGCCGAAGCCGAAAAGCAGGCGGAAGTAGAAGCAAAGACCGAAGAAGAAGCGCCTGTCGCAGCGCCTGAAGAGCAGGTCGAGGCCCCGGCCGAAGATGCCGGTGGTGGTCCTGCGCCTGCGCCGCGTCGTTTCACGCCCGTGGCCCGTCCGGAAACCAAGAAGCCGGAAAAAAAGAAGAAGACCGACAAGCGCCCCGACGCGGTTGCCCCGGAACGTCCGGACAAGCGCCGTGCAGGCAAACTGACGGTCAACCGGGCTCTCAACGAAGACGAAGGTCGTCGTGCCCGCAGTCTCGCCGCGCTCAAGCGCGCCCGCGAGAAGGAACGCCGGATGCAGGGCGGCCCGTCCAAGCCGCGCGAAAAGCAGGTCCGCGACGTGATCGTCCCCGAGGCGATCACGGTCGGCGAACTGGCCAAGCGCATGGGCGAAAAGGGCGCCGATCTGGTCAAGGAACTGTTCAATCTGGACATGATGGTCACGGTCAACCAGACCATCGACCAGGACACGGCAGAGCTGCTGGTCGATCAGTTCGGCCACAACATCCAGCGCGTGTCCGAAGCCGATGTCGACATCGTCAACGATGAAGACCGGGATCCGGAAGAAACGTTGAAACCGCGTCCGCCCGTGGTCACGATCATGGGTCACGTCGATCACGGCAAGACCAGCCTGCTCGATGCGCTGCGCGGCACGAATGTGACCAAGGGCGAAGCCGGCGGCATCACCCAGCATATCGGCAGCTACCAGGTGAAGACGAAGGACGGGAACACCGTCACCTTCCTCGATACGCCCGGTCACGCCGCCTTCACCGAAATGCGCCAGCGCGGCGCGAACGTCACCGATATCGTGGTGCTGGTGGTTGCGGCGGATGACGGCATCATGCCGCAGACGATCGAGGCCATCAATCACACCAAGGCAGCCGGTGTTCCGATGATCGTGGCGATCAACAAGATCGACAAGCCCGGTGCCAACGCCCAGAAAATCCGCGAGCGCTTGCTGGAGCAGGAAGTGGTCGTGGAAGCCATGTCGGGCGATGTGCAGGATGTGGAAGTGTCCGCAACCAAGGGCATCGGTCTTGACGAACTGCTGGAGAAAATCGCGCTTCAGGCGGAACTGATGGAGCTCAAGGCCCGTCCGGATCGCCTTGCCGAGGCGACGGTGATCGAAGCACAGCTGGACAAGGGCCGTGGCCCGGTTGCCACGGTGCTGATCACGCGCGGTACGCTGAAGAAGGGCGACACCTTCGTGGTCGGGACCCAGAGCGGCCGTGTGCGCGCCATCGTCAACGACCAGGGCAAGCAGATCAAGGAAGCTGGCCCGGCCATGCCGGTCGAGGTCCTGGGCCTTGGCGGCGTACCGTCGGCAGGCGATGTCCTGACGGTTGTCGAAAACGAACAGCGCGCACGAGAAGTGGCGCAGTATCGTCAGGAAAAGGCCACTGAGAAGCGCACAGCGCTTGCGCCGACCAATTTCGACACGATGTTCAACAACCTGCAGAGCGACGTGGTCGAATTCCCCGTCCTGGTTAAGGCGGACGTGCAGGGTTCGGTCGAGGCGATCGTCACCGCGCTGCACAACCTTTCGAACGATCTCATCAAGGTCCGCGTCCTGCACGCAGGCGTCGGTGCGATTACGGAAAGCGACGTATCGCTGGCAGCAGCCAGCAAGGCGCCGATCATCGGCTTCAACGTCCGGCCCAATCCCAAGGCCCGCCAGCTGGTTGCCCGGGACAAGGTGGAGATGAAGTATTACGACGTCATCTATCACCTGACCGAGGAAATCGCGAAGGAGATGGCAGGCGAACTTGGTCCTGAGCGGATCGAACACGTGGTCGGCCGCGCGCTGGTCAAGGAAGTGTTCCGTTCGGGCAAGAAGGACAAGGCCGCAGGTCTGCTTGTCGAAGAAGGCGTCATTCGCAAGGGGCTGCATGCACGTCTCACGCGCGAAGACGTTATCGTCAGCGCCACGACCATCGCTTCGCTGCGACGCTTCAAGGACGACGTGGACGAAGTCCGCACCGGCCTCGAATGCGGCGTCGTGCTGGCCGACACGAACGACATCAAGGCGGGCGACCAGCTTGAAGTCTTCGAGGTCGAGGAGCGTGAACGCACGCTGTGAGCGATACCGAACACGCCCTTGGGCACGCCCATGCCGAATTGATGGGCGTGCAGTTCGACAGCTTCGATCGGGAGCGCGAGGAGATTACCTTGCGCTTCCACGCGCCTGACAGTTTCATCACCCCGCGCGGCAGCGTGCAGGGGGGCCTCGTTGCAGGCTTTCTCGACGAGGTGATGGGCTGGGCGCATGTCTGGGCGACAGATCAGGCCGAAGCGCCGCTCAACCTGGAAATCAGCATGAGCTTGCTGAAACCCGTGCTGGCCGGACCGCTGGTCGGGAAGGGCCGTGTTCTTCGGCGCGGCCGCAAGGTGATTTTCCTCGAGGGCGAACTGTTCGACGCGGCGGGCAATCTGCTCGCGCGTTCGACCAGCACCGCCATTCCGACCCCAAGGCCCGTGAAGGACTGATGCAGCGCACGCTTGCCCTGCTGGGTTCGGTCAATGTCGGGGGCAATCGCATCAAGATGGCCGATTTGCGCCGAGAGCTTGAAAGCCGCGGCTTTGCCAAGGTGGAAACGGTCGCGGCAAGTGGCAACATCCTGTTCGACGGGAACCACGGCGCGGGCAAGGATCGTCGCAGCGAAATCGCGGGCGTCCTGCGCGAAGTCTTCGGCTTTGAAAGCCTTGTCGTGCTCTGCGATCCCGAGCAGCTGGTTTCGGCGATTGAAGACAACCCTTTCCATGGCCGCGGCGAGGACCGTTTCGTCCATACGATCTTTCTCGATGGACAGCCCGATGAGACCCGGTTCGATGCCCTGCTGGCCGAACACCGCGAAAAGGGGTCTGAAAGGCTGGCGCTGGGGGACCGGGTTCTCTATCTCGACTATGTCCACGGCGTTGGAGTATCGAGCCTGACCGGACCGTTTCTCTACCGCCGCCTGGGCTGCCGCGGGACCGCCCGCAACATGACGTCACTCAAGCGAATTCTGGACAGGTTACCCTGATGGCCCGCACCCAATCCACTCCCGAACAGCAATCTGTCCGCGTCCTGAAGGTGGGCGAACGGGTTCGTCACATCCTGTCGGAGCTGCTGGCGCGCGGCGAAGCGCATGACGACGTCCTGCGTGCCGGCAATATTTCCGTCACCGAGGTTCGGCTGACGCCCGACCTTCGCAACGCCAAGGCCTATGTGAAGCCGCTGCTGGGCAAGGATGAAGCCATTGTGCTGAAAGCCTTGCGGACAAACACGGCGTTCTTCCAGCGCGAGGTGGCAAAGCGGCTTGGCCTCAAGTTCGCGCCCAAGCTCAATTTCCAGCCGGACGAAAGCTTTGACGAAGCCGAGCGGATCGAACGGCTGCTCTCCGATCCCAAGGTTTCGCGGGATCTCGACGAGGAAGAATGATCGCGGCCCGGGTATCCGGCGCGACCTGATCTGGCCGGGCCTCTGCGCTCCAGTTGTGAGGAACTGCCGGGCGTGGATTGGCAGGCCGTCCTGTCCGGCCTAGCTGCCTTTCATGGCCAAGCTCTATTTCTACTACGCCAGCATGAACGCCGGGAAGTCGACCACGCTGCTGCAGGCCGACTTCAACTATCGCGAACGCGGCATGACAACCATGCTGTGGACCGCCGCGCTGGACGATCGCAGCGACCACCAGGCCATCGAGAGCCGTATCGGCCTTGGTGCGGATGCACACCGCTTCACCCCTCAAACCGATCTCTGGAACACGGTCACTGCCGCCCATAAGGTGGAACCGATCGGCTGCATGTTGGTGGACGAGGCCCAGTTCCTGACCAAGGACCAGGCATGGCAATGCGCGAAGCTGGCCGACACGGCCAATATACCGGTGCTGTGCTATGGCCTGCGAACAGATTTCCAGGGCGAACTTTTTCCGGGTTCGGCGGCCTTGCTCGGGATCGCCGATGCCTTGGTTGAACTCAAGGCAATCTGCCATTGCGGGCGCAAGTCGACGATGAACCTTCGGGTCGATGAAAGCGGAGCTGCGGTCAGGGCTGGTGCGCAGACGGAGATCGGCGGAAACGATCGCTATGTCGCGCTGTGCCGCAGGCATTTTTCTGAAGCGCTGGCGGGCTGACCCCGCACACCCTATCTACCCGCCATGACAGAAACCCTCATCCTCGCGGCCATTCTTGTGCCGTGCCTCATCATCGCGATCGTTTTCCACGAAGTCGCCCACGGCTGGACGGCGTTGATGCTGGGCGATCCGACCGCCAAGGAGCAGCGACGCCTGTCTCTCAACCCGCTGCGCCATGTCGATCCGGTCGGCACGCTGCTGGTGCCGGGTGCGCTGGCGTTGATGGGTGGGCCGGTGTTCGGCTGGGCCAAACCCGTCCCTGTGCGCCAGGACCGGCTGGACAACCCGCGCTACGGCATGATCGCGGTGGCAGCGGCCGGGCCGTTGACCAACCTCGTTCTTGCGCTGGCGGGTGCCCTCATCCTCGGCACGATTGCTGGCGTTACCGTCAGCGGCGGCGGCGAGGTGAGCCAATGGGTGCTGACCGGGCTGGGCACCTTCATACTGATCAATGTGTTTCTTGCGCTGTTCAACCTGCTGCCCATTCCGCCGTTCGACGGGTCGCACATTGTCGGCGGCCTCCTGCCCCCGCGCCTCGGCATCCAGTGGCAGAAGCTGCAATCGCTCGGCATGTTGCTGTTCGTCATCCTGATCGCGGCGACCTGGGCCTTTCCCGACAGCGGCCTGATCGAAAAGACCGTTCTGCCGCCGGTGCTTTGGCTTCAGGAGCAATATTTCGCGCTTGCTGACGGGATCGCGCGCGGCATCGTCGGATGAGCGAGCGGAAACCGGCGTCCGGGCACCCGCTTTCGGGGTGGCTCATACTCGACAAACCGCGCGGCCTCGGTTCGACGCAGGCTGTCGGCGCGGTCAAGCGGGCGTTGCGCGAGGGGGGCTATTCCAAGACCAAGGTCGGGCACGGCGGAACGCTCGATCCGCTTGCCGAAGGGGTGCTGCCGATCGCGCTCGGCGAAGCGACCAAGCTGGCCGGGCGCATGCTCGATGCCAGCAAGATTTACGCCTTCACGATCCAGTTCGGGGAAGAAACCGACACGCTCGATACCGAAGGCGAAGTGGTGCATCGTTCCGATCGCCGACCGCCCATGGAAGCGGTCGCGGCGATCCTGCCGCTTTTCACAGGCCCGATCGAACAGGCACCGCCGGTTTATTCGGCAATCAAGGTTGGCGGCAAGCGCGCCTATGACCTCGCCAGGGCGGGCGAGGACGTGGAGATGAAGACGCGCAGCGTGACCATCCACTCGCTCGAAATCGAAGGGGGCTACGAATGCGACCACGAACCCTCGCAGCTTGCCACATCCTTCGCACAGCCCGATCCGTTCAACCCCACCGCGCCGCTCGTCACCGCCAACACCGTCACGCTGGTCGCCCATGTTTCGAAGGGGACCTACATCCGGTCTCTGGCACGGGATATCGCACGGGCCCTTGGTACGGTCGGTCATGTGACCTATCTGCGGCGTCTGAAGGCTGGCCCGTTCCTCGAGGAACAGGCGATTTCGCTGGACAAACTTGGCGAAACAGCTAAGGGCGCGCCACTTGAATACCTCCTCCTGCCGCTCGAAGCAGGGCTGGACGACATCCCGGCCATGCAACTCGATCCCGACAGCGCGCAGGCGGTCCGCCAGGGCCGGGTATTGTCGGGGCTGCCCCAAACCGACGGGCTCTATTTCGCGAGGCTGGAGGAAACTCCGGTGGCGTTGATGGAACTCAGCGGCGGTATGGCCAAAGTGGTCAGGGGCTTCAATCTTCCAGATGTCGCGGAGTAAAATGAATGTCGGTAACTACCGAAAAGAAAGCTGAAATCATCAAGGACAACGCCCAGGCACAGGGCGACACCGGTTCGCCGGAAGTCCAGGTCGCGATCCTGACCGAACGTATCCGTAACCTGACGGATCACTTCAAGGGTCACCACAAGGACAACCATTCGCGCCGTGGCCTCCTGATGATGGTCAACAAGCGCCGTACCTTGCTCGCCTATCTCAAGAAGAAAGACGTCGAGCGGTACAACGCGCTGATCCAGAAGCTGGGTCTTCGCAAGTAAGAGTTTCGCAGGAAGGCGGCTCCAAGGGGCCGCCTTTCTCGCATTTGGGCTGGATGACATCCGGTCGACAGCCCGGGGGCGTACAAGAGCCCCGCACCGGACCGGGACGGCTTACCCGGAAAAACGTAGGCCCCGCGGCGCAATAAGGCCCGTGGGTTCGATGAAGGAAAATACATGTTCGACACGAAAACCGTATCGCTGGAGTGGGGCGGAAAAACCCTCACCCTCGAAACAGGCCGCATCGCCCGTCAAGCCGACGGTGCCGTTCTGGCCACCTATGGCGAAACCGTGGTGCTTTGCGCCGTGACCGCCGCCAAGGGTGTGAAGGAAGGGCAGGATTTCTTCCCGCTGACCGTTCACTACCAGGAAAAATTCTCCGCAGCAGGCCGCATTCCCGGTGGCTTCTTCAAGCGTGAACGCGGCGCGACCGAAAAGGAAACGCTGACCAGCCGCCTGATCGACCGTCCGGTCCGCCCACTGTTCCCCGAAGGTTTCTACAACGAAATCAACGTAATCGCACAGGTTCTCAGCTATGATGGCGAGACCGAGCCAGATATCGTTGCGATGATCGCGGCGTCGGCTGCCCTGACGATTTCGGGCGTACCCTTCATGGGCCCGATCGGCGCTTGCCGCGTTGGCTTCGTAGACGGCGAATACACGCTCAACCCGGCCCAGTCGGTTGCCGCCGACGGCGCGCTGGACCTGATCGTTGCCGCAACCGGCGATGCCGTGATGATGGTGGAATCGGAAGCCAAGGAGCTTTCCGAAGAAATCATGCTCGGTGCCGTTCTGTTCGCGCATGACGAATGCCGCAAGGTCGTCAACGCGATCGTCGATCTGGCCGAACAGGCTGCCAAGGACCCGTGGGACATCGCGATCACCGACAATTCGGCGATCAAGGACAAGCTCAAGGGCATCGTCGGCGGTGATATCGCTGCCGCCTACAAGCTGACCGACAAGTCGGCTCGTTCGGATGCGCTGAACGCCGTCCGTGCCAAGGCCAAGGAAGCCTTCGCTGGCGAAGACGGCCAGACGCAGATGGCCGCCGGCAAGGTGGTCAAGAAGCTCGAAGCCGAAATCGTTCGCGGTGCCATCCTCAAGGACGGCCAGCGTATCGACGGGCGCAAGACGGATCAGGTTCGTCCGATCGAAGCCATCGTGGGCTTCCTGCCCCGCGCGCATGGTTCTTCGCTGTTCACACGCGGTGAAACGCAGGCAATCTGCACCACCACGCTGGGCACCAAGGACAGCGAACAGATGATCGACGGGCTGGAAGGCCTGACGTACACGAACTTCATGCTGCACTATAACTTCCCGCCCTATTCGGTCGGTGAAGTGGGCCGTTTCGGGGCGCCGAGCCGTCGCGACATCGGCCACGGCAAGCTGGCATGGCGTGCGCTGCGCGCCGTGCTGCCTTCGAAGGAAGATTTCCCTTACACCATCCGCGTTCTCTCGGACATTACCGAGTCCAACGGTTCGTCCTCGATGGCGACGGTGTGCGGCGGCTGCCTTTCCATGATGGACGCCGGTGTTCCGGTGACCCGTCCGGTTTCGGGCATCGCCATGGGCCTCATCCTTGAAGGCGACGATTTCACCGTCCTGTCCGACATCCTGGGTGATGAAGATCACCTTGGCGACATGGACTTCAAGGTTGCCGGTACGTCCGAAGGCATCACCACGATGCAGATGGACATCAAGGTTGCCGGGATTACCCGTGAAATCTTCGAAGCCGCACTGAACCAGGCCAAGGAAGGCCGCGCGCACATCCTCGGCGAAATGGCCAAGGCGCTGAGCGGCGCACGGACCGAACTTTCGGCCCACGCACCGCGCATCGAAACGATGCAGATCGACAAGTCGAAGATCCGCGACGTTATCGGCACCGGCGGCAAGGTGATCCGCGAAATCGTGGCCGAAACCGGCGCGAAGGTAGACATCGACGACGAAGGCCTGATCAAGATCAGTTCGTCCGACATCAGCCAGATCGAAGCGGCCCGCAAGTGGATCGCCGGGATCGTGGAAGAAGCGGAAGTCGGCAAGATCTACGACGGCAAGGTCGTCAACATCGTCGACTTCGGCGCATTCGTGAACTTCATGGGCGGCAAGGACGGTCTCGTCCACGTGTCAGAAATGAAGAACGAGCGTGTCGAAAAGCCGACCGATGTCGTGTCCGAAGGCCAGGAAGTTAAGGTCAAGGTCCTCGAGATCGACCAGCGCGGCAAGGTTCGCCTGTCGATGCGTGTCGTCGATCAGGAAACCGGTGAAGAGCTGGAGGACACCCGTCCTGCCCGCGAACCGCGCAACGATCGTGGCGGCGACCGCCGTGGTCCGCGTTCGGGCGGTGGTGGCCGTGGCGGCGACCGTGGTGGCCGTGGCCCCCGTCGTGAAGGTGGCGGAAACCGGGACGGGGGCGGCGAAGCCCACGTTCCGGATTTCCTGAAGGACTAAGTCCATCCCGATCTGACAAGGAAGGGCCGCGGGTTTTCACTCGCGGCCCTTTCTTTTTGTCCGTTGCTCGCGCACAAACCCGGCTGGCCCGGGATGCGGCCATGGGTGGGAGACGAGCGCATAGTGGCCAAGGCCGTAAAAAGACCCCCGTTCCAGATCGGTGGTCAATCCGTCGCAGCCGGCACGAGCGCGATAGTCGATATTCCGGTCAGCCGGATGTCGACCGATACGGAAGTCTCGCTTCGGGTCCGCGTCCTGCACGGCAAGAAACCCGGTCCGGTGCTGTTTGTGAGCGGCAGCGTCCATGGCGACGAGATCATCGGCGTCGAAATCATCCGCCGCCTGCTGCGCTCCGTGTCGGCCAAGCGGATGGCGGGTACGCTGCTATGCATCCCGATCGTCAACGCATACGGCTTCGTGTCCCATTCGCGCTATCTGCCCGACAGGCGGGACCTGAACCGCGTATTCCCCGGTTCGGCCAAAGGGTCGCTTGCCGCGCAGCTTGCCCATCAGTTCACCCAGGAAATCCTGGTCCGAAGCGATTACGGCGTCGACCTTCACACTGCCGGACTCCACCGTGAGAACCTGCCGCAAATCCGCATCAGCGCCGACCGTCCCAAGGCAGAGGCCCTGGCCCAGCTGTTCGGAGCGCCTGCCGTGATCGTATCGAAATTGCGGGAAGGTTCGCTACGTCAGGCGGCGGCCGACAACGATTGCGATGTCCTGCTGCTCGAAGCGGGGGAGGCGTTACGTTTTCACGAGCTGGGTATTCGCATCGGGGTGAGCGGCATCCTGCGGGTGATGCATGCGCTGGAGATGGGCGTGCGCCCGCCCGCCAAGCCGCCCGCCCGTTCCATCCAGAGCATGCGCACGCTGTGGCTGCGCGCGCCTGAGGGCGGCATTTTCCGCGCGCACAAGCGACCCGGCTCGTTCGCGATCACCGAGGAAATCGTGGGCGAGATATCCGACCCCTTCGGCGATCGGAACATCGCGGTGCGCACACCGATTGCCGGGATCGTCATCGGCATCAGCAATTTGCCGGTGGTAAACCAGGGCGATGCGCTGATCCATATCGCCGAGGTGGAGGTGCCGGGCACCGCGCCAGCCCGGCTTGACGCGATCGAGGAGGCGGCCATGAACGACGCTCTCTTCGACGAAGACGAGATCATCTGAGCGCAACTTTCGTCGCAGGCGGTGCGATCCACGCCTACTCGGTGCTTGAAGTCACCGGCGGGACGTCTAGGCAGACGCGCACAATGGCTGGCCCGAGGGTCAATGGAGAAACACGATGTTGCCGCGCGAAACCATCGCAACTGCCGAAGTGCCCGATGGCGGCACACTGACCCTCGTCAGCCACGGCAGCGATTTCATCATCATGCTCGGCCGTGACGAGTTGATGGGAACGCGGATGCAGTTCTCGGAAGAACAGCTTGCCCTGTTGACGCTGGAAGAACTCGATGTGCCGCGCCCGCGTATGTTGATCGGCGGCTACGGGATGGGCTTTACCTACCGCGCTGCGCTGTCCAGGCTTCCCGAAGGCGGCAAGGTCGTTGTGGCGGAAATCGTGCCCGAAATCCTGGAATGGGCGGAAGGTCCGCTGGCCCATTTGACGCAAGACAGCCTGAAGGACCCGCGCGGGGAAATCATCCTGTGCGATGTTGCCGCGCTCATCGACGATGCGAACGACGGCACCACCATGAAATACGATGCCATCCTGCTCGATGTGGACAACGGGCCGGACGGGATCGTGCGCGACGCGAACTTCCGGATCTACAGCAAGACCGGTCTCGGCAAGGCGCGCGATGCGTTGAAGCCGGGCGGTATCCTGGCCGTGTGGTCGGCAGCGCCGGACCACAAGTTCACTCTGCGGCTCAAGGAATCCGGATTTGACGTTGAAGCCCGCGAAGTGCGCGCGCGGCCCAACAACAAGGGGCCGCGCCACACAATCTGGTTTGCCAGGAAGCGTTAGGCGGCCTTGATCCGCAGCCGTCCCATGAAGTCGCGTTTGCCCACCGCAACGCCCTTCATTCGCAGGATGTCGTAAGCGGTCGCGCAGTGAAAATAGAAATTGGGCTGGCTGAAGCTGAGGAGGAAGTCTTCGGCGGTGAAGTCCATGCCATTGCCCTTGAACTCGAAACGCATTGGCTGGCCGATAAAGCCTTCCATCTCGTCTTCGGTCAGAGCCTCCATCGCGTCGACGGCCCCTGAAATCTTGGCCCGCAACGATTCGAAATCGGCGGGCGGCGGGTTGAGGTCGGGGGAATAGAGCCCGGCCTTTACGCCCTCGATCGACCCTTGCGTATGTTCTGCCACGCATTTCACCTGGTAGGTGAAGGGCAGCATATCGTCATAGATACGCGCGCCGATGACGTCGCCATGATCGACGTTTTTTTCGCCGCACCATTTTTCGGCCGTGTCGATCAGATGGCGCGCCGTGCCTAGCATCTGGAGCGCGCTGGGTACGTAGGCTGCGTGAAGCGAAAGCGGCATCGGTCTCTCCTGTCAGAAAAAGAAAAGGCCCGGCAGTCGCATGACCGCCGGGCCTCGTTATGTCGTCGTGTCAGCGCACCCGCGGGCCGCCGAAAGGCAGCGGCGGAGGGGGGCGGCGGGCGCCGCGCGGAAGCTGTGCCTGGTAGGCCCGGCCGCAATGCTCGACGCAATAAGGGAAGCCGGGGTTCACGGCGGTGCCGCAGAAATGGAAATCCGGTTCGCCCGGATGGCCCATCGGCCAGCGGCAAACCTTGTCCGACAGGTCGAGCAGGCTGGTCTTGTTCGCGATTGACGCGTCCGGCTTGGCCGGCACCAGACGGCGCGGCGGGGCCGGCGGGATGGGCGGCTGCTGGTCGCCTGGTCCCTGGCGCAGGAATCCGCCTGGGCCGACAGACACGATCTTGGGCAGGTCCGCCGACTTGTTCGGCAAGGGCTGCGTGGGCGTGGAAGCGTCGGTGGCGGGTGCCGCGGGACGTTCCACGGGCCTGGCCGGTGCCGCCGCGGGAGCGGCTACCTTTGGTGCGGGCTTTGCTGCCGGTGCCTTGGCCACAGGCTTTGCAGCGGGCTTGGGCTTGGCAGCTTTCTTGTCGTTCGCCTTTACGGGCGAAGGGCGCGATTTCAGTCCGAGGCGGTGGGCCTTGCCGATCACGGCGTTACGGCTCACCCCGCCCAGTTCTTCGGCGATCTGGCTGGCGGTCGAGCCGCCTTCCCACATCTTCTTCAGCGTTGCGATCCGTTCGTCGGTCCAGCTCATTCGCGCAGTCCTGTATCTCGTGTCATGTCGCCACGGCTTGCAAGCCGCAGCGGTTGGCCGTAGTCGCCCCCTCATGGCCGATCAAGTCCGCACCCTGCCGCCGTCAAGCGAACACCCGGACGCCTCTATGGTGGAGGAGAATGCCGGAGGGGCAGGCCGTTTCCCGCCGCGAGGACGCCCGGTGATCACTGGGATCAATCGGATCGGCCTGTGGAGCCTCTATATTAAGGAGGTCCGCCGTTTTCTCAAGGTCCAGACGCAGACAATCTGGGCTCCGGCGGTCACGACTCTGCTGTTTCTTGTCATTTTCTCGGTTGCGCTGGGTCGCGGGGGCCGCGAAGTGCTGGGCGTGAACTTCCCGAGCTTCGTCGCGCCGGGCCTGATCGCAATGGCAATGATGCAGAATGCGTTCGCCAATTCCAGCTTTTCGCTGCTGTCCGGCAAGATCCAGGGCACGATCATCGATCTGTTGATGCCGCCGCTTTCCGAAGGCGAATTGATGACCGGCATCGTCGGTGCGGCCATTACCCGCGCGCTCGCGGTCGGCTGCACCGTGGGCCTGGCGATGCTGCTTTATCCCGGAGTGAGCCTTGCGATGGCGCATCCCTGGGCGGTGGTGTGGTTCGGCCTGATGGGGGCCGCCATGCTGGCGCAGATGGGCCTGATCGCATCAATCTGGGCAGAGAAGTTCGATCACAACGCGGCGGTGACCAATTTCGTCATCGCACCGCTTTCGATGCTGTCCGGCACGTTCTACGTGATCGACAATCTGCACGGCGTGTTCCAGACGATCAGCCGGGCGAACCCGTTCTTCTACGTGATTTCCGGCTTCCGCTATGGCTTCCTTGGGGAAAGCGATATCGGCGGCGCCGGCCATGTCGCCTGGGCCGCGCTGGGATTGCTTGCGGTGAACGCGGCTTTGGCCGTGCTGACGTATCGGTTGTTGAAATCGGGCTGGAAGATCAAGAGCTGACGCTCGGGCGATGACCGTCGGTCAGGAATGCCTGACCAAGCCCGAAATCCTGATTATCGATTGGCTCGACCGGCGTCTGAGAGGCGCCGCTGTCAGTGCGTAAGGCTGCGGCGCATACGGTAGCGCCCGTTCTCGAACTGCTGAAAATACTCGTGAACCTCGGGGTGCTCCACCGGACCAGAACGCGAATCGTTGAGCAGGTTCTGCTGGCTGACGTAGGCAACGTAGGTGTTCTCGTCGCTTTCGGCCAAAAGGTGATAGAACGGCTGGTCGCGATCGGGGCGTATGTCTTCCGGAATGGAGGCGTACCATTCGTCGGAATTGGCAAACACCGGATCGATATCGAAGATCACGCCGCGGAAATCGAACACCTTGTGACGCACCACATCGCCAATGGCGAAGCGGGTTTTTACGCGGCGCGGTGCATCGATAGTGCGGCCTGCCTGGGCGGAGAAAAACTGGGCGCGTTCCATGATCCGGCAGGATATGGTGCCCCGTGGAGTCGAAACAAGGCTGCGCCGAAGCTGATCCCCCGTTTTCGCGTGGAAAGGGGCTTGGCAAGGGCAGGCCGCTCGGCTAATCGGCGCGCCTTGCTTCGACCGGGGCCCTGGGCCCGAAAGCACACCCGACATGCGGAGAGGTGGCAGAGAGGTCGAATGCGCCGCACTCGAAATGCGGTGTACTGGCAACAGTACCGTGGGTTCGAATCCCACCCTCTCCGCCAGTCACCCCCAGCACTAGTCTCTGTTGGCAGCGATGTGTCCGCAGGCTGTGGCGCGGCCCACAGGGCGATATCGAGTCTCGATGCCGGCCTGCACCCCATCAAAACCCTAGCAGCAACCCAGCCATAATTTGACTGCGCGATGCATCGATACCCGTCGGGTATACATCCACACCATCGTTGTATTTGAACTCGCCGTAGTCCGAATAACGATATTCGGCGCGAAGACGCAGACTGCTGGTGGCGGCGAACTCGATCCCCCCACCTACACGGTAGCCGCCCATATTTTCGCCCTCGCTGTCAGAGAACCCTGCGCCGTCATTGTAAGTTCCTTCGACAGAGGCACTGGTGAAACCGACCTTACCGTAAATCAGGACCGTGTTGCTCGCGACCAAGCCTGCTCGTGCGCCAATGTAGAAGTCCAAACCCGCGTCGAGCGAAACGCTGTCGTCAGCGTCGAGGACGTCGTATTCAGTGTAACCCGCTGTGCTTTCCGTTAGCTCTACTTCCGCACCGAACAACATACTGCCCACGGAGAAGTCGTAACCACCGACCGCACCGAACACGGCGCCATCCGAACTGCCTTCGAGACCACCGGCCTCAAGAGTGACGTCGTCATACCCGCCCACAGCGCCCAAATAGAAGCCATCGAACGTCAAGGTTTCCTGAGCCACGGCAGGAGCTGAAATGCTACACAGTAGTGCAGCGGCTATCGATCTTTTCATGAAGTCAAACCCTCAAAATACCGAATAATATCGGCAGTAAATAGGTATAACCATGAATATTTAGATGATAGTATATTTTCGTCATGAATTAATAGATACAAATTTTTTGCTTATTCGCGTAAATTGGAATTGCCGAAAGCGTCACCGCTTCTGTCAGAGAAAATGCTCCGGTTGGTAGGGGGCAGGCAGGGCGGTGAGATGGCGCGCAAGAATAAGCCACTAGCCCGGTGCCCTACTTCAACTCCGAACGCCGCCTTATTGACGAAGGGGCCTTCACGGCCCGCCACTCAGCCGCCTTGGCTGAGTGGCGGGCCGCGTGATCCGGGCCCAACGCAGGGGGAGGTAGGACTGCGTCCACCGGATACGCGTATCAATTAAACTGAAAGCGACCTGATCCTTATCGCGGAGCGACCAGCAGGCGGCCATTACGATCCTGGATCGTACGAGCCGTCGGGCCGAGCGCGCCAGCCAGTCTGGCGATCTGATCTTTGCTGGCCTCGACCGGCACATTGGCGACGTGCCAGTTCACCCCTTCGCTACACGGCGGTGTGGTCAGAGACCCCATGTAGCGGTAAACTTCGACTGTCTCGGGCATGAATTCGTCGAGATCGATCGCAAGAGCCGTGCCGTTACCTTGCGTGTGCGCACGCAGCAGCGAATCCAGCGCCGGGTTCGCACGACCCTCGGTAAAGAATATTCCGAGCACTCCGAGTTCGCCCTTGCTCGTCGCATGGACAAAGTGCCCGACCAGCGGATAGCGCATTCCGTTCACGGCATGCTCGGCTGGCGTGTGGAAATGAAGCTGCAATAGATTGAAGGTCTTGTTGCCGCTGACCATGCCCTTGTTCTGACCCTGATCGAAATCGATCTGGACCTTCTCCTTGCTCAGGGAAAGCTTGCCCGTCGCCTGACCGTAGTTGGTGGCGAGGCGGACGGAGCCGATCGCATCGGGATTGGTAAGATCGATTGGCGATTGCATCGTGCCGATATCGCAAGTGGCATAATCGGCATTGAGCTGGCCCCAGCGTTCGGGCGTTTTTCCATCACCAAACTTCCAGTCCTTGTCCTGCGCGATTGCAGCACCCGATACGCCCATTGATAGGGCTGCTGTGATTGCAAGATACTTCATATGACACACTCCACCTTTCGATGGCGGCGATATGGGGGAGGTGTGTCCGAGAACCCAATCAGAAGTATTGCGCCTTATCGATAAGAAAAGCTAATGGGATCACATGCCGACCATTCGCCAGATCGAGATATTTGTCCGCCTTGCCGATACGGGAAACATGGGCGATGCGGCCGCAGCGCTGGGGCTGACGCAACCTGCGATAAGTCAGCAGTTGCGCAACCTTGAGGATCGACTTGGCCTCAAGCTGTTCGAGCGTGTCCCCAAGGGAATGCAGCTTACGCCCAGCGGACGCGACTTGGTGGCCAGCGCCAAGCAGATCCTCAACACCCGCCGCGAATTTCGCGATATGGCTGACCATGTGGCGCAACGGTCGGCAGGATCGATCCGGTTCGGGGTCACGCCCACGATCGGACCCTATCTCCTTCCAGCGGTCATCCGGGACCTGCACCAGCGTTACCCGGATCTGCGGCTCTACATGCGCGAAGGAATTCCCGCGCTCCAGCAGGCCGAACTCGCTTCAGGAGAACTCGACATGGTTCTTTCCCCGATGCCGATCGCGGGGCGCGGTCTGCATGTCGAACCGCTTTTCCGCGAATCGCTTCGCATCGTTGCGCCGCCGGACGATCCGCTCGTCTCTTCCGCCATGCCGAGAGCTTCAGATTTCGCCTCGCGGACCTTCCTCACCCTCGACCATCGCCACCATTACCATCGGCAAGTGAAGCACATTTGCGCCACTCTGGAGGCCAATATCCAGGAAGATTACGAAGGAACCAGTCTCGACGCGTTGCAGCAAATGGTCGGATCGGGAGTAGGACTGGCAGTCCTTCCCGAACTCTATATCCGCTCAGACGCAGGCGGCCTCGATGTCGTGAAAATCGTTGATCCGGAGGGGTGGGCCGAACATCGCACCATCGGAGCTGCCTGGCGCTCGTCCGCCGCCTTTGCCGATCTTTACGCCGAGATCGCGGCCATCATCGCGAAAATCGCACGGAGCCGCCTCGCGGATGCATAGTCGCGGCCTTGCCAGAGTAAATGAACCACTTTTGGTATGGGCCGCGCGGTTGCATGCCAGGAAAAGCCAAGCGCGCTAGCCCGATTACATCCCAACGTCGGTCACCTACGTATCGAGGGCTCGTAGATCCCGCGCTGGAAGGGTGCCGCTGCGTCAGTCGCCTGTGTCGGGGTTTTTGGCGCGTTGCGCGGCGCGTTCGGCCTCTTGCAGCAATTGGGGGGTCAGCTTTGTCGTCCGCGCGGGCAGTACGGTACCGTCGCCCATCGCGCCGTTCTTCTCGATGTCTTCGAGCAGCAACTTCATTTCGGCGATTTCCCTGACCTGTGCCGCAATGATGGAATCGGCGAGTTCGCGCACGCGCGGGTCGGTGATCCTGGCCCTCTCGCTTGTCATCACGGCAATCGAATGGTGCGGGATCATCGCTGACATCCACTCCTCGTCATCGACGGTTGCCTGGCTGCGCACCAGCCACAACGCTATCGCGAACACCGCCGCTCCCACGACCAGAATGATGACGTTCTTCGCCTTGTCCTTGTACATGCCCCACATGAAGAGGAGCATCACGATCATCATCGCTCCGCCCATCATGAAGGTCATCCACAAGCGCGTTTCGCTCCAGAAGACATGCTGGCGTTCATAAGTGTTTAGATACATCAGCCCGAACATGACCGCGGTCGACGTCGCGACCATCGCCATGAAACGCCAGTAATTTCCGCCGCCATGATCTTGCCGGTGGCTCGGCCCGCGTGTTTCGGCCATTCCGATCCTCCTGTTTCGTCAAGTCCGCAAAGGGCTGGGACTATCAACTCTCAGGCAACCTCCAGGTTTCCCGTTCGCTCCTACTCGCTGGCCAGTGTTGGCAACTTCAGACCGCGCAGGCGCAAGGCGTTGGCGATCACCGAAACCGACGACAGGCTCATCGCGGCAGCTGCAATCATCGGGTTGAGAAGCAAGCCGATGGCGGGGAAAAGAACCCCTGCCGCAACCGGAATGCCGAGCGCGTTATAGCCGAACGCAAACACCAGGTTCTGACGGATATTGCGCATGGCTGCGCGCGACAGGACGATGGCCTGCAGCACGCCGGTGAGATCCCCGCGAACCAGCGTTACTCCGGCGCTCTCGATTGCCACGTCGGTGCCCGTGCCCATCGCGATCCCGACATCCGCGGCTGCCAGCGCGGGTGCATCGTTGATTCCGTCCCCTGCCATGGCCACCCGTTTGCCTGCCGCCTTGAGCGCCTCCACCGTGCGGTGCTTGTCTTGCGGCGAGACATTGGCCTCGACTTCTTGGATGCCCAGCTGGCGCGCCACGGCATCCGCTGTGGCGCGGCTGTCCCCCGTCAGCATGACCACGTCTATCCCTTGCTCATGCAACGCCCTGATCGCCGCTGCGCTGGTCGGCTTGATCGGGTCCGCCACGGCAATCAGCCCGGCCGGAATGCCGTCGATCGCAACGAACATCACTGTCTGGCCCTTCGATCGCCCGTCTTCCGCGGTGCCGAACCAGGCCGCGTCCTCGATGCCGGTGCGCCGCATCAGTTTTTCGTTGCCGATGGTGATCTGTGTTTCGCCCACACGCGCCTCAATTCCCAGTCCGGTAATCGATGCCAGATCGGAGGCAGGCTGAAAGGTTACGCCGCGCGCCTTCGCGCCTTCGACGATGGCATGGGCGAGGGGGTGCTCACTGCCGGCCTCCACCGCGGCCACGGCGGAAAGAAGTCCCGTTTCATCGAACCCGTCACGCGGCGTTATCGCCACGAGATCGGGTTTGCCCATGGTCAAGGTGCCTGTCTTGTCGACCACCAGCGTATCGATTTTCTCGAGCGTTTCGAGCGCTTCGGCGTTGCGGATCAGTATGCCGTTCTGTGCGCCCTTTCCCATTCCGGTCATGACCGACATCGGCGTGGCAAGCCCGAGCGCGCACGGGCACGCGATGATCAGGACTGCGATCGCGTTGACGAGGGCAAAGCCAAGCGCAGGGTCCGGCCCCCAGATCGCCCAGACGATGAAGGTGAGCACGGCAACCAGGACCACCGATGGCACGAACCAGGTTGCGATCCGATCGGCCAGGCGCTGGATCGGCGCACGGCTGCGTTGCGCCTCGGCGACCATCTGGACGATCTTGGACAGCATCGTGTCCTTGCCGACCGCGCTGGCGCGCATCACGAAGCCGCCGGTCTGGTTGACCGTGCCGCCGATGACACGGTCGCTTGTGCGCTTTGTCACGGGCAACGGTTCGCCGCTGTACATCGATTCGTCGATCGTGCTCGCGCCTTCGGTGATTTCGCCGTCGACCGGGACCTTGTCACCGGGACGAACGCGGAGAAGGTCACCGGTCATCAGCTGGTCGATAGATACCTCGCGCTCGTCGCCGGCGCCGAAGATCTTGAGCGCCGTCGGCGGCGCCAGTTCGAGCAGCGCACGCAGCGCGCTCGAGGTCGAGCCGCGTGCCCTGAGTTCGAGCACCTGCCCTAGCAGGACAAGTGTGGTGATGACCGCGGCCGCTTCGTAATACACACCCACCCGTCCCGAATGGTTGCGGAAGGCAGGCGGAAAGATATCGGGCGTGAGGGTCGCCGCGAGGCTGAACAGGAAGGCTATCGCCACGCCAAACCCGATGAGCGTGAACATGTTGAGATTGCGCGTCCTGAGCGACTGCCAGGCGCGCACGAAGAACGGCCATCCACCCCACACCACCACCGGCGCTGCGAGTGCCAGCTGCACCCACTGCGAAAGCGCCGGCTCGATCAGCCGGTCGAAGCTGAACCCGGCGATCATGTCGCCCATCGCGTAAATGAACAGCGGCAGGGTGAAGATCGCGCTGACCTGGAGCCGGTGGGTCATGTCGACAAGTTCGGGATCGGGTCCGTCATCGAGGCTGACCGTTTCCGGTTCCAGCGCCATCCCGCAGATCGGGCAGCTTCCCGGTCCCGCCTGGCGGATTTCGGGGTGCATCGGGCAGGTATAGATCGTGCCTTCGGGCAGGTCTTCGACCGCCTCCAGATGCGCGCCGGACAGGTAATGCCCCGGATCGGCAGCGAACTTGTCCCTGCATCGGGCCGAACAGAAAAAATGGTTCGCCCCGTCGTGCTCGGCGACATGCGCCGCGCCCTCGATCTTCACGTTCATGCCGCAGACGGGATCGATCGCTGTGCCTTCGGGCTTCGGTTCATGCGATTGGTGCGTGTCGCAGCCGGTCATCATGTGCCTCTTTCGACAGGCGGGAAGGGCGTGTTCCAGTTCACGGATAGGATGCAAAAACCTCGCGGCGTCCGTTGCCGAAAGCGATCACCTGGTAAGGCTGGATGCGTCCTCCCGCTTCCATGCCCGGCGAACCGAGCGGCATCCCGGCAACCGCCAGACCGTCAACCCATTCAGGGCTTTGCGCCAGCAGCCGCTCGACATCGGCAGCAGGGACATGGCCTTCGATCACGTAACGCCCGGCAATCATCGTGTGGCACGACCACAGATCATCCGGCACCCCATGCTGCGTTTTCACTGCTCCCATGTCCGGATGATCGACAGTCGTCACCTCGTGCTTCTCGTCTTGCTCCATGTGGGCAGCCCAGGCCTCGCAGCATCCGCAACTGGGGTCGCGATACATGGTGAAGCTGGCCGCCTGGGCCGCGCCGGTGCAGGCAGCGAGAAGGATCGTGCCGAGAAGCGGGAGCAGCGGGCGCCTTGCTGAAATGGTCGGTCGCGTCATCAGTTGTTCTCCATTTTCTTCATGTCTTCGCCGGACATTTTCGACATGTCGTGCCCGGCATGCGGGTCGACGGTCGGTGTGGATGCCGCGGCCGGCACGGGTGGTGCGATATTGCGGGCTGCGGGTGCCGGTGTCGGCGCAGTTCGCGTCGGCGCCGGAGCGGAAGCTGACGCGGCAACCGGTGGTTCCTGATCGGTCGCCACTTGGGCAGGTCCCGCTTCGAGTTCGGCGGGAACGGAAGCGTCGACCGCACTGTCGACACTAGGCGTTTCGTCCGCAGCCGGAGCGGATGCATCGTTGCATCCGGCCAGAATACCCAGAAAAGCGGGGATCAGCAGAGATCTGTTGGCAAGGTTGAGCGCATTCTTACGCATGATGGCAATCCCTAAAGGTGGAGGTGGTGGGTGCCAAAAATCGATCCGGCACGCCACCATTTGGGTCGCACGGTAGAAAACAGCAATCGCGTTCGGTCCAGCGAACCTCAAGCGCCGCCGCCAACGTATCAGTTCGCGAGCAGCCGGGTCATCGTGTCCAATAGCTCGTTGCCGCCGGTTGGCTTGAATATGACCTGCACACCGTTGCGCTTCAGGTCTTCGGCATCCAGCCCGGAATCGCCCGACACGAGAATGGCGGGGACTTTCTGACCGGCATGTTTCCTCGCATCCTCGATCACGTCGAGGCCATTCTTGGCCGCCCCGAGATGGTAATCGGTCACGATGATATCGAGTGGTTCCGGTCCCATTTCGGCAAGAATGCCGTCGACTTCCTTGGGTGAACTTGCCGCCAGGACTTTAAGGTTGGGCCGCGTCGATAACAGGAACTTCGTCGAATTCAGGACCGATGCGTCATCATCGACCAGCAGCACCGTGCAGCTTCTGGTGACGGAGGAAGGCCTTTCGATCTTCTCCAGCGCGACCTTGGGCAGCAAGACGTTGCTCAGCGGCAATTTGATCGAGAAGGTGGATCCTTTACCCACCTCCGAGCGGACATCGATCTGGCCGCCGATCATGTGGGCAGAACGGCTGGCAATTGCCAGACCCAGCCCAAGGCCGGTGCCCGCTTGCTGCGGATCTCTGCCGATCTGATAGAATTCATCGAAGATGTGGGACAATTGATCGGCGGGGATACCAGGCCCTGTATCCCTGACCTCGATTTCCACCTCGTTGCCGACAATTGATGAAACGATATCGATGCGGCCCCTGTCGGTGAACTTGATTGCATTGCCGATCAGGTTCTGAAGGATTTGCTGGACCAGGTGGATGTCCGACCAGACGATCCGGTCATGGACATCGACCACCAGTTCATTGCCCTTCTTGACCGCTTCCGGGGTCAGGCTGGCGCAGATTTTTTCGATAACCGCGTGGATATCTACGTCCTGAAATTCGACCTTCACCGAGTCGGCATCCAGCTTCGAAATATCCAGCAGTGAATTCAGCAGGTCCCGCAGGTTCGACACGGATTCGCTCTGTTGATCCACGATCTGCAGCACCTCGGGATCGATGGCCTTCGTTTTCAAGCCTTCGGTGAGCATGGCGAGCGCCTGGAGCGGCTGACGCAGGTCATGGCTGGCCGTTGCCAGGAACCGCGATTTTGCGGCCAAGGCCGCTTCGGTTTCCGCCTTGGCATGGCGAACATCGCGCACCGCTTTCTGATGTTCGCTGATGTCCCGGATGGCCACGCATACCATGGTCCCGGCTTCGGTTTCGACAGGGCTGAGGCCAACCTCGATGGGCAATTCCTCGCCGTCCTTACGCAAAGCCCAAAGTTCCAGTCCCGAACCCATCGCCCGGACCTGCACCTCATTCATGTAGCCGTGTCGCAGCAACGCGTGACGCTTGCGAAACCGTTTCGGCATGAGCTCTTCGATGCCCATCGCCAGCAGCCGGTCCTGATCGTAGTCGAAGAAATGCTGGGCCTGGGTGTTGGCCAGCGTGATCGCGCCGTGTTCGTCCACCAGCAGCAGCGGGTCGGGCGCGTTCTCGAACAGGTTCCGGAAGCGCGCTTCGGAATCGCGCAGCTTGCGCTCGTTCTCGACCCTCTGCGTGATGTCGATGAAGGTGATGATCACGCCACCGGCGCGCAGTTCGCTGTCCCGATAGGGCGCAATCCGCATCAGGTATCGCGCGCCTTGCAGATCGGTGATCTCGCGTTCGATGGCGGTGTGATCGCGAAACACGGCATCCACATCGCGCGAGAAATTCTCGTCATCGAATTTCTGTCGGATATCGATAAGAGGGCGACCGACGTCGGCGTCGATCAGGTTGAACAGCTGCTTCGATGCCGGGGTGAACCGGCCGATCTTGTGCTTGGCGTCGAGCAACAGCGTGGCAATGCCCGTGCTCGCGACGAAGTTCTTCAGATCGGCATTGACCTCCGCCAGCTCCTCCACCTTGTCCTTGAGCTGGTTGTTGACCGTCGACAGCTCCTCGTTCATCGCCTGGAGCTCTTCCTTGGAGGTTTCGAGCTCTTCGTTCGAGGATTGCAGCTCCTCGTTCAGCGACATCATTTCCTCGTTTGAGGCCTGCAATTCCTCGTTGATGGATTCCAGTTCCTCCAGGCTTATCTGGAGATCTTCCTGCGCGTCGCGCAGCTTCGCTTCCAGATCGTCGACCGTCGATTGATCCGTCGCCAAGGCCTTTGCCGGAACGGTCGTCGCGGCCTGCAGGGTCGGCATGTCTTCGAACGTCACCAGATAAAGCTGTTCGGCGCCCCCGGACGTCGCCAGCGGCTTGATCGAAATCCGGATGTGCCTGCTCGCCGTGCCACGCTGGAACACGACATCGTTGGCCACCACCGATTTGGTTGTCTCGATCGCACGCTTAAGACCGGCGCGAAGCTCTCTTCGCAGTTCGGCATGGGCTAGCGTCAGAAGGTCCTGGGTCGGCAAGCCACTGGGCTGTTCCAGGTAATCCGCTGTCGGGCCCATGAAATACAGCACCTGGTGCCTGGCGTTCGTCAGCACCGCGGCCGGCGCGTAGCTGCGCAGCAACTGGTGCTGCATCAGTTCGCGGAAACGGACGGAATCCTTGGGCCGAGTAGCCGGGATCATGGTGTCCGCCGGGCCGCGTGCGCGCAGGTTGTTCAACGGGAAACTGAGCCCGGCCGGCGGAGAATTGGCCAGTTTGCGGAATATCCGCCACTTCTTGTCGACCACCTCGAAAAGTCCGTTGAGCTGACTTGTCCCTTCCGAACGGCCGAGGAAAAGAATGCCGCCATCGTTCAGGGAAAAATGAAAATACCCGATGATCTTCTCTTGCAGGTTGCTTTCGAGATAGATCAGCAAATTGCGGCAGCTGACGAGATCGAGCTTGGAAAACGTGGGGTCGCTGATGACATTCTGCACAGCGAAGGTGACCGTTTCGCGCAGTTCCTTGGTGACGGTGTAGGTGCTGTCCTGCTTGACGAAGAAGCGATTGATCCGCTCCTCCGCCATGTTTTCCACCACGTCGGCTGCATAGGTTCCGACCCTCGCGACAGCGAGCGCCTCCTCGTCGATGTCCGAAGCGAACACGCGTATGGCGCAGTCCTTGTGCGCCGCCTCGCAATGCTCGATCAGAAGCATGGCAATCGAATAGGCTTCTTCGCCGGTCGCGCATCCGGGGACCCAGACGCGGATTTGATCGCGTCTGGCCTTACTCTCGACGATGGGTGCGATCACATGGCTTTCGAGCGCCTCGAACGCTTCTGCATCTCGGAAGAAGGACGTGACGTTGATAAGCAGATCGCTGTAAAGTTCCTGGAGTTCCTTGTCGTTTTCTTTCAGGAACGCGAGATAGTCGGACATGCAATCGATGTCGCGCAGGGCCATCCTCCGCGCGACCCGCCGGCCCAGTGTGCCTGACTTGTAATTCCTGAAATCATGACCCAGCCGTGCCTGAAGCAGGGCGATAACCGCCTTGAGACTTGCTTCGTCGGTTTCCGGCACTGCCTGGCCGTCTTCGCCGGCGTCCAGCTTGCCGTTCGGGCGGCTCAGAAAGTCTTTGATCCGGGCCGGCATTTCTTCGACCGGGCATACCACGTCGATCAGCCCAGTCGCGATCGCGGCGCGCGGCATACCGTCGAATTGAGCCGTTTCCGGTTTCTGGGCCAGGGTTCTGCCGCCTACTCCCTTGATTTCGCGAATGCCGACGCTCCCGTCGCTGCCCGTGCCCGACAGGATGATCCCGATGGCGCCCCGCTCCCGGTTCACGGCCAGGGATTCCAGGAACGTGTTGATCGGCAAGCGCGAGCTGTGGAGCGCGGCGGTATCGCCCAACCTAAAGGTGTCGCCATCCATCGTCAGGGTGGCGTTCGGCGGGATAACGTAGACATTGTTGGGTTCGGCAACGGTGCCGTCTTCGACCTGTTTGGTCGGCATACTGGTGTGTCTGGCCAGAATCTCGGCGGTCATGCTCGGGTGCGACGGATCGAGGTGCTGAATGACTACGAACGCAGCATCCAGATCTTCCGGAGTGCTGTCGAAAAACGTCTTGAGCGCAATGAGCCCTCCGGCGGAGGCACCGATTCCAATGATCGGAAACTCACTTTTCATCGAACTCGATCCCAGTGCGTGGTTCCAACAGGCCGCGACCCGTTGCCCGGTTGTACAGCCTCGGCTGCAAAAGTGTAAACTGACACATCGCGGCGATGGCATTCAAGCTTGTCGGCAAGGGCTTCGCAACGTGCGTCGCGGCTGTGACATGGCGATGCCGGGTTCCAAGGCGACAGCCAGCTGCCGCCGCAACGGCGTGGCTCGGCCATTGGCAAGCGCAAGCAACCTTTGCCGCTGGCATTGGAATGGCGATAATCGCGCCAGCACCCGATTTGATGCTTCTTAGATCGGGCATTTGCGATAATGTCCGCATCGTTGGGGAGAGGTATTTCGTGTCGATAAAGCTTTCAGGCGTCCCGACCCGCATTGGGGAATGCACCAGGGCAATCGTGTTGGCGGTGGTTGCCGCTTGCGCCCTGTCCGCTTGCGACGACAAAATTGAGGAAGGCGCGAAAACCCCAGCGGCAACGGTCCTTCTCGGCGGGGATCTCCACTTCGCGGAAAGTTACGAGCGCACGAAGAGCGGCCGATGGAAAGCTGGCCCCCGCACCATGGAGGGGCGCTATCGTGACAGTTTCGACGGCCTTCTGCCGCTGATCGCCTCTGCCGATCTGACAATCGCCAATCTGGAGGGGCCTCTGGCACCGATGCAGGAAGGCAACCCGTTGGCGGCGACGCGCCAGTATCTCCATTGGTCTCGACCCCGCGAAACCGGCGATGCGATCCGCAACGCGGGCGTCGATGTGGTCAATTTGTCAAACAATCACACCATGGACCAAGGGGAAGCTGGGCTGACGTTAACGCTCGATCAACTGGGCAGGGACGGAACGTCGCATTTCGGCGCCGGTATCAATCTCGACGCGGCGCGGCGGCCTTTTCTCTATACGATCGAGCGCGGCGGCGGACCATCGACCGTTTTGGCGGTGTTTCCCGGTTTCGCCGATAGTACGCCATCCGCGGACGGTTTCGACCCCCTTGCAGCGCGGGACCGGGCAGGGCTCGCGCCTGTCGATCCCGAGTATCTGCGCGAGGAGGTTGCACGCCTGCGCCAGCAAAATCCGAACATCTTCGTGATCGCTTACCCGCACTGGGGCCGCAACTATTCCTGGGTCTACAAGGATCAGGTCGATCTGGGCCGACGCCTTATCGATGCCGGGGCCGACATGGTGCTGGGTCACCACGCCCACACCATCCAGGAAATCGAAAAGTACAAGGGACGGTGGATTGTTTATGGGCTGGGGAACTTCAACTTCCTCGCACCCGGACGTTACCGGCAGTTCACCAAGGTTCAGCCCTACAGCTTCGTCGCGCAATTGCGGTTCGAGGGGGAGGCCGGCGCTCCGCCGCGTTTGCGCCTTTTCCCGCTCCTGTCCGACAACCGGCAAACGGGCTTCAAGCCGCACCTCGTGAACCTCGCAGACGCCAGGCGGGTGATCAGTGCGGTCCAGGCGCGCGAGGGTTCCAACGGCTTGTCCGGTGTGTTCGGCGAAACTGAACTGGGCGCGTATTTCGAACCGCGCTGAACCCGTTCTTCTTCATTGAAGGTGGGCTTATTGACGGTGGGCGAGCCAGGCTGCGTATGCCCTGGCCGCGGCCCGGCTGTCATGTTTGGCGTCGGGCAGAATTCGCATAGCCCAGTTGAACGGGAGGCTCCGCTCGCGGGCGAATTCTCTTGCGACCGAGAAAAAATGCTGGCCCCGCTCGAGCCGATGCCGCCCCTGCGACTTGGCGAGCGAGCTGCGCCGCAACTGGTCGGCGTAGGGATCGTCATCGTTTTCGCCGAGAACCAGGCTGCATTCCCGCTCGAACAGGGACGCGAAGTCGCCTTCGTCGATGGCGACATCGTGTGTGCCATAGGGCCAGGGCAGCCGTTCGTTCGGCAGAGTGTACCATCCCGCCATCGACAGCACCGTGCGAGCGGCGCGGGCCTCGCGATTGAACAGCAGGAACCGCTCGACGAATTGGGCCCCCGCCGAATGGCCGAACAGGGAGTATCGCGTGCGCCGCAGGCCCGTTTCGGCCCTCAGGGCATCGAACATCGGTTCGATCGCGCGAAAGGCCGACCTTTCGGCCGGAAAGCCCCGGCGCACACCGCCGAGCGCGAACTTGTCGCCCCCGAAACTGCGATGCGTAAAATGCGGGATGACCGGCATGAAGCCGATCGATTGCGCTAATGGCAACCACGTATCGAGGGTGAACTGGAGGTTCCGGTTCGCCCCGTGAATAACCACGATGGCGGGCCAATTGGGTGTCCAGGTTTCAGGTCTGTAATAGTAGGTTCGCAAGGGCGCGCCGCCCCAGCCCGCGACATCGAGATACTCGACTTCGCTCTGCGGTTGCCGCGGCCTCGGGGCCATGCCCCCCAGAAAAGCGCCGCTGAAGAGGCTCATGGCACCCGCACCGAAGCGTCGACGCGACAGAAGGCCAACTACCCCACCTTTCATGACTGGTACGAAATCGACTGAAAGCCTTGTTCGCGAAGGTGCAAAAAATCAAATTATGGCCAAACGCGCAGAGCTGTCAAACGCGTTCGCTGCATGACCGCTACCGCGGTTTCCGGCCGCGCAAGCCTCGCTCCGGTGTATTACCGGTATTCTGATCGGGCCAAATCGTGTGTCAGAATTTGGAACAGCCGCTTTGTGGCGATTGCCGTGGAGGCGGTTGCATATAAGGCAATACACTATGCAACCAGAGGGTTGCGTAATACGATACTAAAAAACAACCATAAAGTCCGAGTCGCATCGGTGTTGGCGGGATTGGAATTATAGATGCGGTTCGAGAAAACAGAAGGCGACAGGCAGAAATTGGGCGAACAGGAACACGCAGAGATGCTATTGGTCGCCAAGGCGCTGGAAGAAAATCCGGGCGTCACGTTCGATGCACGCGATACCCGCGCGGAACAGCTTTTTGCCCGTTCCGAAAAGCGCAAAACGCTGTCCCGACGGCTCAAGATCACACCGGTCGATCAGGAAAGGCTCATGGCCGCACGGCAGGGATTTGCTACCCGCCGGCTCGACCTCGCGGCGGTATCCAGCCTGATTGACGGACCGATCCGACCGCGGCCCGGCGATGTGGTCCTCGCGCGGGTCGATCGGCTGCGCTATCATCGCAGGATCGAACTTCCCAACGGCCGCAAGGCGAACCTTCACACGGGCGACGAGATTATCGTGGCCTATGGAAATCGTTACGCCACGGATCAGTACGAAGGCGTGGTGCCGTTCGACCTTGCGAAGACCAATCTGATCGCAACAGGCGGCGTGGCGGCAACCATGCTGGGCCGCAATTCCGCGATGCGTTCGGCCACTGACATCACCCCGATCGGACTGCTCGGCAACGAACGGGGTGATCCCATCAACCTGCGGGACCTGGTGGAAAGGGGCGATTTCCCCACGACGCCGCGGCCGCAGACGATTGCGATCCTCGGCACGTCGATGAATTCGGGCAAGACGACGGTGTGCAAATCGCTGATCCGCGGCTTGCGTGCGGCTGGCAAGCGCGTGGCCGGGCTCAAGATCACCGGCACCGGTTCGGGCGGCGATTACTGGGCGATGGTCGATGCCGGCGCGCAGGTGGTGGCCGATTTCACCGACGCCGGTTACCCATCGACCTACAAGGTGGCGTTGCAGGAACTCGAGCAGATCCTTCTGGAACTGCTTGCCCTTGCCACGAGGCACCAGGTCGATGTTGCGGTTATCGAGATCGCCGATGGAATATATCAGGCGCAAAACATGGCGCTCATGGCATCTCCCACGTTCCAGGAAGCTATCGACCGCGTGGTTTTTGCCGCTGGCGATTCGCTGGGTGCGGCCCAGGGGCTGCGGTATCTTCAGGAAGCCAGCCTTCCGGTCGTGGCGGTCTCGGGCCGCCTGACCATGTCCGAACTTTCCGTGCGTGAGACATCCGGCGTGTGCGATCTGCCGATCTTGTCGCGGCGGGAACTGGAATCGCCCTTCTTCGCCACCACGCAGGTGCTGGAGGCAGAAATCCAGACCCCGCCAACGGATGGTCTGTCGGGCGTGGGCGGTGACGGTCCCAGCGTGTTCAAGTGGGCCGAACGATGAGCACCACCGAGACGCGGAAGCTGCGCTTCCGGGACTGTCTCAGCAGGGGCGAAATCGCGATCATCGTCTTGCTGGCACTTGTGGCGGCGATCATCACCGCTGCCCTCATTCTTTCCGTTCGCGATATCCTCCAGCTGCTGGAAACGGTTGCGATCGAGCAGACGCTGGCGCCGCTGACCACGCCCTTGCTCCTGTTTGCCGGCATTGCGTTCGTACATGCGATGATCAATGCGCTGGAATTCTCCATTGCCGAGGCAATAAGTTTCCGCGCGACCCACCGCCTGCGCATGGAAATCTACCAGCACATGTCGGGCATGGCGCCGCACCAGATCCAGCATCGTTCGCGAGGCAGCCTGATCCTGAGATTGACGGGTGACCTGACCATGCTGCGCACGTGGCTTTCGCGTGGCTTTGCCCGTGGACTGGTTGCGCTGTTCGCGGCTTTCGGAAGTCTGGCAGTAATCGCGTATTTCAATGTCGCAATGGCGGCCGTTGTCGTCGTGACATTCGTTGCCGGGGCGCTTGTATCGGCGATCCTCGGGCGGTTCATGCAGCGCTGGACGCGCGCTGTCCGTCGTCGTCGTTCGCAGCTGACGAGCAATGTCGACGAGCAGGTGAACGCGCTGGCCGTCGTTCAGGTCTTCGGACGTTCGAAGGGCGAAACCTTTCGCGTGCGCCGCCAGAGCGAGGGGCTGACCGATGCCCTGATCAACGAGGCCCGGTTTCGTGGCTCCCTGCGCGGTATCTCCAACTTTGCCGGCTGGCTTGCTGTCGTCTTCGCCCTGTGGGTGGGCGCGATCCTCATGCTCGATGGCGGCATCGATCTGGCTTCGATGTTTGTTGTGCTTCTCGCGGTGCGCCTCATTCAGGGGAATGTCCGCACGCTCGGCAATTGCCACGAATATTGGCGCAGGGCCGCCATTTCCCGAGCGAAGCTGGAAGATTTCCTGAACAGCTCGTCGAGGCAGCTCGCCAACCCGGATGAACAGGTCCTTCGCCATCGCCGTGCGCCCGTCAGTTTCGAAGACGTGTCCATCGAAGGAGCGCTCGACCAGTTCACCGCGCGCGTCGATGCCGGTCGTCACATCGCGATCACGGGCCATAGCGGCAGCGGCAAATCCACGGTCCTGAACCTGGTCGCGCGACTTGCCGAACCGCAAACCGGCGCGGTATTCATTGGCGATCAGGAATTGGCCGAATGCCAGTTGGCCAGCGTCTTCAAACGCGTGGGCATGGTCAGCCCGCATCTGCCGCTGATGCGCGGCACGCTGAAGCGCAACCTGATCTATCGCAAGCCGGACGCGACCGACGAGGAAATCCAGGCACTGATCGAAACGAGCCACCTTGGTGAGCTGATCGCTTCCCTCGATGGCGGGCTCGACTTCTGGTTGACGGAGGGCGGGGCCAACCTCCCGGTCGGAGCGGCACAACATATCCGGTTCGCGCGGGCGCTTTTGGGCGGGCCGCCGGTCTTGCTGCTCGATAATGCGATGACCAACCTCGACGAGCCGAAGCGCATCGTTCTGCGCAGCGTGATTGCCCGATATGCGGGCACCATCCTCAGCGTGACAAGCGATCCGGACGACATCGCAATCGCCGATTGCGTGTGGACGCTCGAGAACGGCCGTCTCGCCAATGTGCAGTCGGCGGAAGAATATCTGCTGGCCTGCAATCCGGGCATGCCGGCGTTCTTGCGCCTGGCATCCGTAGCCTGACCTCACGACGTAGGAACCATCAATGCAAGACATCTCGCCGACCAGCAGGATCCCGTCAGATTGCCCCGGCAAAATCCTCGCTTCACCAATACAAGGTGCGCGCGCCGGAGGGGCCGGCCGAAGGCTCGTTCTTGGCATGGCAATGGCAACGCTTCCGCTTGCGGCTCCCGCCCCGCTGTGGGCGCAGGACGAAGATCTCCCCCCGGATGTTCGCGAACGCACCTATCTCGATCTATCCGCGACAGGCGTGGCGGCATCGGGCGATTCCTTCGATGCCAACGAAGACGAAGACCGGTCCGGCGGCATCGTTCGTGCTGCCCTGGGCTGGGACCGCGACAGTGGGGCCGATCATTTCGATCTGCGGGCATCCACGTCCTATTACGTCTACACCGACGATACCCGATCCGATCGGAACAGTAACCGGCTGGAGCTGGGTTACGGGCGCGACGTTTCGGACAAGGTCCGCATCAGCGTGATGGCCCGTGGGGCAACCGAACTTTCCACGCTGGAAAGCGACTCGGCTGACGAAGCGCGCGTCCTGGGGCGTGTTGCCTTCGAAGATGGCCCGCACCGGGTGCGTCTGACGGGCGGCTGGCGCTGGCGGGATTACAACGGTGCCGGCCTGGTGCATGGTGACGGGGCGATGGCCGAAATCGAATATCGGCACCGTCTGGGCCCGGGCACCTATATCCTTGCCGAAGCCGTCTATGACGAGATATCGGCGGTCGTTCCCCGCCTGACCTACGAACGGTACACGCTGCGCGCGGCGGCAGGCATTCGGGTGAACAAAGATGTCGACGTGGATATCGGGGTGCGCTGGCGCGACTGGGAAAACAAGTACCGCCTTGTCGGAACCGAAAGCCGCACGGCCAATTCCTTCGCACCCGAAGTCGGCGCGACGTACGAGTTTGCACGCCGCTGGTACATTCAGGCATCCGGCACGCTGATCTGGCGCAGTTCGAACGATCCCGATTACGATCGCGATGTCCAAAGGGTATCGCTGACCCTCAGAAAGCGTTTCTGGCTCCAGCGTTGACGTTCCGGCATCGGCGGGCCGCCTGTCGGCCACGCCGCAGCCGAGGGAGTTTACGTATAGTCCGGTCTGGCCAAGTGCTGAAGCATCCGCGGTTCGCCACAGCGGAGTTTAGCAGTGTATTCACGCATTCTAGTGCCCGTCGATCCGGATGAGCCCAGTTCCTGGTCAAAGGCGGTGCCGGTGGCCCAGGCCATCGCCCGGTCTTTCGACGCAGGCGTGACGATCTGCACGGTCGTGCCCGACAGGGTTGCGATGTTCCAGGCACCCTGGACGAGCGTTGCCTACGAAGCGTTGCTGGACAAGGCTTCGACCCGGTTGCACGCGATTGCCCGCGAATTCGACGACGAGGATATCGGGAAAGAGGTCGGATCGGGCAGTATCGCGGGCGGCATCCTGTCCATCGCCGACAAGATCGGTGCAGACCTCATCGTCCTGTCGTCGCACAGGCCGCAAATGAAGGACTGGCTGCTGGGTGCCAACGCCGAGCGTGTCGCGCGTCATGCACAGTGTTCGGTCCTGATCGTTCGCGATTAACGGCCATGGTTCAGGAATTCGGCGACCATGTCAGGGATCATTCTCCCCCGCGCATTCGCACCCGGTTGGACGACCCGCGCGGTCTCAGCCCGCTGGGCGATTTCATGCTGGGCGGCGTGGACGGGGTCGTCACGACATTCGCCGTGATCGCGGGGAGCGCAGGGGGGCAGCTTCCTTCGACGACCGTGATCATACTGGGTATCGCCAACCTGATTGCCGACGGGTTCAGCATGTCGGTGAGCAACTATCTTGGCACCCGCGCGCGACAGGAGGAAATCAGGCAGGGCCGACGTGAGGAAGAACGGCAGATCCGTGTCTATCCCGAAGGCGAACGGCGAGAGATCCGGGAAATCTTTGCCAGAAAAGGGCTGTCGGGCAATGTTCTGGAAAAGGTCGTCGAAGTCGTCACCGCCGACGAGGATATCTGGGTGGATACGATGATGGCAGAGGAACTCCATCTGACCGATGTGACCGCGCGTCCGATGCGGGCGGCCATCACGACGTACATTGCCTTCACCCTGTGTGGGCTGGTCCCCTTGATGCCGTTCCTGATCGGACTGGGCGATTTCCACACGATGTTCCTTGCCAGTTCGCTGCTGGGGTTCGGGACCTTCTTCGTGCTCGGGATCGGGAAGGGGCGCGTGCTGGGTACGCCCTTACTCGGTTCGGGCCTGAGAACCCTGGCAATTGGCGGGGCAGCGGCCGCCCTGGCCTACGGAGCGGGGTACGCGCTGCGTGCTCTTGTCTCCCTTTAGGGGGCGACCTGCCGAACCCTGATGGCCTGATCGTGGCCGGGGTATAGGATAGCTGTATTGATCGCGGACGAGTTGCGGTTAGACTGGCACCTGCAACCGACGAAGCGGGGCAGCTTGCCCCGCTGACTGTCGGTGCCAGCTCGAACTTTTCGGCTTTGAGCGTGGGCAAACTCATGAAAGTAAGCAACGCCAACACCGTTCCGCAGGAGACCGTTTCCATGAATTTAGAGTTCACCGCCGAAGAACTGGCGTTTCGCGATGAGGTTCGCGCCTTTATCAGCGAGAACTACCCGTCTCATCTCGCCGATTTCGGCATGCGCGAAGACATGTCGCCGGAAGACATGCTCGCCTGGCACAAGATCCTCGGCAAGAAGGGGTGGTCGGTGCCCGCATGGCCCCAGCAATACGGCGGTACCGGCTGGACCCCCACGCAGCGATACATCTGGCAGGAAGAAAACGCGCGGGCCAACACGTTCATGCCGCTGCCGTTCGGTGTTTCGATGGTCGGCCCGGTGATCTACACCTTCGGCAACGAAGAACAGAAGGCGCAGCACCTTCCCGGCATCCGCAGCGGCGATGTGTGGTGGTGCCAGGGGTATAGCGAACCGGGCGCAGGATCGGACCTCGCATCGCTCAAGACGACTGCGGTGCGCGATGGCGATCACTACGTCATCAACGGCCAGAAGACGTGGACCACGCTTGCCCAGCATGCGGATTGGGGCTTCTTCCTCTGCCGTACCGATCCCGATGCGGCAAAACCGCAGGAAGGCATCAGCTTCATCCTCCTCGACATGAATACGCCGGGTGTTGAAGTGCGTCCGATCAAGCTCATCGATGGTGGGTACGAGGTCAACGAAACCTGGCTGACCGACGTTCGCGTTCCCGTCGAAAACCTGGTGGGCGAAGAGAACAAGGGCTGGACCTATGCCAAGTTCCTGCTGGCCCATGAACGCAGCGGAATTGCGGGTGTCGCCCGCTCCAAGCGGGGGGTGGAAAAGCTGCGGGAAATCGCCGGATCGGAACTGCTCGACGGTCAGCCGTTGATCAAGGATTTCGATTTCGCCCGCAAGGTCAGCCAGCTGGAAATCGACCTGGCAGCGCTCGAGTTCACCGAATTGCGCACGCTCGCTGGGGAACAGGCCGGCAAGGGCCCGGGCGCCGAAAGCTCGATCCTCAAGATCAAGGGGACCGAGATTCAACAAAGATTGACGGAACTGACGCTCGAAGCCGTCGGCAATTACGGCGCGCCGCTTTTCAGCAGCATCGACGATGAAGGATCGAACCAGTACCCGATCGGTCCGGATTACGCGCAGCACGCTGCGTCGACCTATTTCAACATGCGCAAGACATCGATCTATGGCGGATCGAACGAGATTCAGCGCAACATCATCACCAAAATGATCCTCGGCCTTTAAGGCCGCCGGCTATCTCGGAGAGAACTTGTGGATTTCAATTTCACCGAAGAACAAGAGATGGTGCGCGACGGCCTGACACGGCTGGTGCGCGAACAGTATGATTGGGACACACGTCACGGTGTGATCCAGAGCGAAGCGGGCTGGCGTCCGGAAATCTGGGCGCAGCTGGCGGAACTGGGCCTGCTCGGGATGCCGTTTTCGGAAGAAGACGGTGGTTTCGGCGGCGGCGCTGTCGATGCCATGATCGCCATGGAAGAATTCGGCAAAGGCCTGGTGGTCGAGCCGTTCGTGCCGACCGTCGTATGCGCGGGCGGATTTCTGAAGCACGCCGGCAGCGAACAGCAGAAGGCCGAACACCTTGGCGGGATCATCGATGGCAGCCGTATTTTTGCCTTCGCCTATGCCGAACCGCGCGGCCGCTTTGATTACGCCGATCTTCAGACCACCGCCAAGAAAGATGGCAGCGGCTACATTCTGAACGGGCACAAGGCCGTGGTGGTGGGCGCACCCTGGGCGACACACCTGATCGTGACGGCACGTACGTCGGGCGACCAGCGCGACCGCGACGGCATTTCGGTCTTCGTGATCGAGAAGGGTGCCGATGGTGTGGTGACGCGCAATTACCCCACGGTCGACGGACGTCGCGCCTCGGAAGTGTATCTGGAGAACGTGTCCGTTCCGGCCGAAGCGTTGATCGGGTCGGAAGGCGCGGGACTTCCCCTGATCGAGCGGGTCACCGACGAAGCGGTTGCCGCCCTGTGCGCCGAAGCCTGCGGCGTCATGAAGGTGGCACACCAGATGACGGTCGAATATTCGCGCCAGCGCAAGCAGTTCGGCGTGCCGATCGGCTCGTTCCAGGTGCTTCAGCACCGCATGGTCGACATGTTCACCGAGTATGAGCAGGCGGTATCGATGACCTATTTCGCCACCTTGAAGCTCGACGCGCCTGAAAAGGAGCGCAAGCGGGCGGTTTCTGCCGCCAAGGTGCGGATCGGGCAGGCTGCCCGGTTCGTCGGGCAGGAAGCGATCCAGATCCATGGCGGCATGGGCATGACCGACGAGATGGCGATCGGCAGCTATTTCAAGCGCCTGACGATCTTCGATTCCGAATTCGGGAATGTCGATCACCATATGAAGCGTCATATCGCGCTGGCCTGACAGACCAGCATTTCGGCAAGGGGGCATCCGAACGCGCGCTGCCTCATCCCTTTGGCGTAAGCAGGGGGGGCCGGTGCCCATGGGGCACTGCAATTGCCGAAGGCGGGAACGGGGCCACGTGGACCACGAACGAACAAAGGCCGCTCCACCGTTACGGTGGGGCGGCCTTTTTCGCGATCAAATCGATGCTCAGGCGGCTTTCTGACCTGACATGGCATGAACATCCGCAGCGCCGAGCCGCTGGCCGCCGATGGCCCAATCGCCTTGCTCGACCTCCATGACCCGGACCCATGTGACCGGACGCATCGCTTCGCCTTCCACGGCGATCATCGCTTCGGTGACATTGTCGATCAGGGCGTGCTTCTGTTCTTCGGTGAATACGTTCTTGATCACGTCGATGGTAACCAGCGGCATTTCAAATCTCCTTGTTCCGTTGTGTGTGTCGGTTGTTTCCGATGCCAGTGTGATAGCTGTGCGAATGCCGCGATGCTTGACGCGGGCGTGAATATGCATGACCTTTTCGTGAAGATTTCGGGGGTTTTCAGGAAAGGAGAACCCGATTGCCGGATTCCGGCGCACGAACTTACTGTTTCGAGGAATTCGAACTGGACAGCGCCCGGTTCGAACTGCGGCGGAATGGCTCGCGCCTTCATGTCGAACCGCAGGTTCTCTCGCTGCTGATCCTCCTGGCGGCCAACCGCGAACGCATGGTCGGCAAGGACGAGATCATCGAACGTATCTGGGATGGGCGGGCCGTGTCCGAATCCGCGGTGGCCGCCCGTATCAAGGCGGCTCGCAAATCGGTCGGGGACGATGGCAAGGGCCAGCGCCTGATCCGCACCATTCACGGTAAGGGCTTCCGTTTCGTTGGTGACGTGGTCGAACGCGGCGCGGTGCAGACAGTCACCATAACTACCCCTCAGCCCGAACTGGTTGCAGCCGACGCGATCGATTCCGCATTGCGAACATCGCGCAACGGCCGGCCCTCGATCGCGGTGTTGCCCTTTACGCTCGTCGGGGAACCCGGCCCGCACGACATCCTGGTCGATGCCCTGCCGGCCGATATCATCATGGACCTTTCGCGGATGCACTGGCTGTTCGTCATCGCGCGCGGTTCGAGTTTCCGTTTCCGCGAACCGGACACGGACCCCCTGGCGGTCGGGCGCGAGCTGGCGGTGCGCTATTGTCTGACAGGTTCGATCGAAATCTCCGGCCAGACGGTCACGGTCGGGGTCACATTGGTGGACACGCGCGACGGGGAGGCGATCTGGGCCGACCAGTACCGCGGCGATCTATCCGAACTGCAGCAGATGCGCCCCGATATCGAGGCGCACGTGGTTGCGGCGCTCGAGCTTCAGATCCCCCGCAACGAGGTTCGCCTGGCCCGGATGCGCCCGGCGAGTGGGCTGGATGCGTGGGCCTGTTTCCACCTTGGGCTCGATCACATGTATCGCTTCACCCGTGACGATAACGCCCGCGCCGCGCAGCTTTTCGAACAATCGCTCGAGCGTGATCCCTATTTTTCGCGAGCGTTGGGCGGTTTGTCCTTCACCCATTTCCAGAACGCCTTCCTGCTTTATGCCGACGATCCCAAGGCCGAAATGGAAGTGGCGCGCACATTCGCCCATCGCGCGGTCGAAGCGGACCGGCTGGACCCCTTTGCCCACTTCAATGTCGGGCGCAGCTTCTGGATCGACGGCAACCTTCAGGATTCGCTCGTCTGGTTCGATCAGGCCACCAGCCTGAGCCCGAACTTCGCGCAAGGCGTCTACAATCGCGGGCTGGTGGGGGTCATGGTGGGCAGGACCGATCAGGCCGACGCCGACCTTTCGCTGGCCCTTGACTTAAGCCCGCTCGACCCGCTTGCCTATGCGATGGTGTCGAGCCGCGCCCTGGCGGCGCTCCAGAACGGCGACTTGGGGCAGGCTGCCGAACTGGGGGCCCGTGCTGCTCGCATGCCCGGCGCGCATAAGCACATCGAACTGATCGCGGCCTTCACCGCCCACTTGGTCGGGGATCAGGCCGGGGCCCAACGATGGCTCGCCAAGGCAAGGTCGGCTGATCCGGCACTGAGCGCGGACACGTTCTTTCGCGCATTTCCGTTTGCCAACACAGTGGCGCGCGAAGTGATGGAGCGGAGCATGAAGGACCTCGGGCTGTAACGGGCCTTCCGACCGGCAGACACCGGCTCACATCGAAACCATGGCTCGATCTTTCTTTCGATCGCGCTGGAGAAACTTCGCGGGTCAGACCGCCGAACTGAACTGGCGCTGCGCCTTGCGCCGATACGGATCGCACAGCGCGGCGATGGTGCGGGCATACGGCAATCCATCATCTTCGATAACCAGCCAGCCGCCATCGAAGCGGGCAAGGCCGCGTTCGCGGAACGGGGCGAGGCTTGCGTTGATCTCGGCATACAGTTTTGCGCCAATCTGCGCGCGACCCGAACAAAGCAATTGCTCGATCACCGCGCCTCGATACCGGTCATCGGCGGTACGGACCTTGCCGCGATTGGCGGTGAGTTGCCCCTGCGAAGCCTGCATTCGATACCGGCCGGTGTTCTTCTCGTTCTGCGAAAGCAGGCCCGGGAAACTGCTGATCGCCGACGCCCCGAGGCCAACAAGAACGTCGTCAGGGTCGTCGGTGAACCCCTGGAAGTTGCGCCGCAACGTGCCCGCCTTTGCGGCATGGGCGAGGGGGTCGCCGGGCTTGGCGAAATGGTCGAAACCGACCGGTGTGTATCCTTGGGCCGAAAGGTAGGAAAAGCCGAGTGCGGCCATTTCAAAGCGTTCGGCCTGACCGGGCAGCGCTTCGGCTTCGATCACGCGCTGGCGTGGCACGATGTGGGGCACATGGGCGTAACCGAACAGGGCAATCCGGTCCGCACCCAGGACACTGGTGCGATGCAGCGTGTCCAGCAGGTCCTCGCGCGTCTGAGCGGGCAGGCCATACATCAGGTCGAAATTGAGCGATGTCACGCCTGCGTCCCGCAGCCAGTCGACCGTACGAGCAATCACCTCTTCATCCTGCACACGGCCGATGGCCTGTTGGCAGTGCGCGGCGAAGGTCTGCACGCCCAGACTGGCGCGCGTGATGCCGATCGCCTTGATGACCGCGCTCCATTCGGCCGACATGGTGCGCGGGTCGAGCTCGATGGAAAATTCCGGATTGGTCAGCCCGAACTGCAAGGTCAGTTCATCGACCAGTCGCACGAAATCGACGGGGGCCAGCGCGTTGGGGCTGCCGCCGCCGAACGACACGCGGCTCACCTTGGACCCGCGCGGAAGGCAGACGGCAACCGCCTCTATTTCGGCATGAAGCGCATCGAGATAGGAATCGAGCCGCTGGCGACGACCCGCATTGCCCGTGTTGCACCCACAGTAGAAGCAGATCTTCTCGCAGAACGGGATATGCACATAGAGCGAGATATCGCCTTCGACCCGCTCCAGTTCGCGCTCGTGAGCACCTTTGGGAATGTCACCGAAATCGGCGGCGGTCGGAAAGCTCGTATAGCGCGGAACAGGCGTTGCGAGCAGATCTGGATAATATGGCCACATGCGGACCGGATGGGCGCTGAACGCGCGCCCGTCATTGAGACAGATCAAACCGTTTGCGGCATGATCCTGCGTGGCACCCTTTCGCGCCACACGGCGGCGGTGCATCGCGCCGCTGCCCACCGATCGGTATTTCGATCGTAGTTGTAACGGCATTGCCGCTGCACAACCGGGCGGTGATGGTCCGCGCCGCTGCGGGCAGCGGTCCGATGGCCAGAGGCAGTAAGGCTGCAAGGGCAAGAAGCGCTACCTGTTTCACGCGGCGTCATCGTCCTCGTCATCGATCAGGATGCGCTGCGCCGCGCCATCGAGGTCTTCGAACTGACCGGCTTTCATGGCCCAGAAGAACACCGCCAGTCCGAAGGCGCCCATGCCGAGCGCAATGGGAATCAGGATGGTCAGCCCGGTCATCGCGCCGCCCGCGCAAGCCGAAGGGAATTGGCAACCACCACAAGCGAACTGAGCGACATGGCAATCGCAGCGACCAGCGGAGTGACCATTCCAGCCAGCGCCAACGGCACGGCCAGCACATTGTAGACGATGGAAAATCCGATGTTCTGGCGCACGACGCGCATCGTCGCCCTGGCAACGCGGATGGCGAGCGCGACGGGCATCAACCGTTCCCCCAGGAACACGGCATCGGCGGCCTGCTGGCTCGCATCGCTTGCCGTTCCGGGCGCGAGCGAAGCGTGAGCGGCGGCAAGGGCCGGCCCGTCGTTCAGTCCATCGCCAACCATCAGGGGAAGGTGGCCCTGGGCCTTCAACTGTTCCAGCGCCTCCAGCTTGCGGGTAGGAGAAACGCCGCCTTGCCCCGCGATGCCGAGCGTGTGCGCGACTGCCGCAACGGAATCCGCCCGGTCGCCCGACACGATGCGGCTTTCAAGGCCGATGGCGTTCAGCTGTTCGACCGTTTCCCTGGCATCGACGCGCAGGGGATCGCCGAATTCGATGAGCTGTGTGCGATCTCCGATCCTCAGGACCGTGGCAAGGTTGCTACCTGCATCGCCGGGCCGCTCCAGCGCGACGATTTTGCCGCCGAATTGCCCGACCAGTCCGTGGCCGCTTTCCTCGTGTAGGCCGGTAACCGCGGCAGGGACGATCCCGGCCCCCTGCAAGCTGGCGGCAAGGCCGCGGCTAAGCGGATGGCGGCTGGTCTGTGCCAGACCAAGGGCGATCCGGCGGGCATCCGCGTCGAGCAGCGAGATATCCGCGCGCGCTTCGCCCAAGGTCAGCGTGCCGGTCTTGTCGAACACCGCCGTGTCGACTTCGGCGAGCCGTTCCAGCGCGCTGCCATCCTTTACCAGGACGCCTTTCCTGACCAAGGCGCCCGATGCCACGACTTGCGCGGCGGGAACGGCCAGACCCATGGCGCACGGGCAGGTAATGATGAGGACGCTGATGGCGATCACCAGCGAATGGTGCCACCCCGCGCCAGCCATCATCCATCCCGCAAAGGCGAGCAGCGCAAGGCTGTGCACCGCTGGTGCGTAGAGCCGCGCTGCACGATCGGCGATACGGACATAACGACTGCGCGACTGACCCGCTTCGTCCATCAGACGGGCAATTTCGGCAAGGGCGGTATCGCACTGCGTGGCGGTGATACGAATGCGCAAGGGGGCGGTCAGATTGACCGCACCGGCATGGACCATATCCCCCACCGCCACCGGTTCCGGCGCACTTTCCCCGGTGAGCATGGCGTTGTCTACGGCGCCGGCACCTTCGATAATTTCGCCGTCGGCTGCCAGGGCTTCGCCTGCCGCCACCAGCATCACCATTCCGGGGGCAAGTCCGGCGGCGTCGACGCGCCGGGTCGATCCGTCCGCTTGCAGCACACTTGCGCTTTTGCCCATGCGGCCCAGCAGCGCGCCGATTCCGGCCCGCGTCCGCCCACGCATCATCGCATCGAGCGCACGTCCTGCGAGGAGGAAGAACAACAGCATGACCGCGCCGTCGAAATACGCGTGTTCCCCGCCGGTCAGCGTTTCGTAGAAACTCATCCCTGTCGCCAGCAGCACGCCGATCGAAATCGGCACGTCCATGTTCGTGCGCCGGTAGCGCAACGCCATCGCGGCGCTCGCGAAGAACGGCTGACCGGCATAGGCGACGACGGGCAAGGCGATCAGCGCCGACAACCAGTGAAACATTTCGCGCGTCACGCCGCCGGCGCCCGACCAGACG
This sequence comes from Qipengyuania zhejiangensis, assembly GCF_035607565.1. Classification (NCBI taxonomy): domain Bacteria; kingdom Pseudomonadati; phylum Pseudomonadota; class Alphaproteobacteria; order Sphingomonadales; family Erythrobacteraceae; genus Qipengyuania; species Qipengyuania zhejiangensis. The sequence continues at coordinate 457,280 of NZ_JAYKGO010000001.1, forward strand.
CTGACCGAAAGCAGCATGATGTTCATCATGCCGAAACCGGCCACGGCAAGCGCGCGCAGCAGGCGCCGGGTGTCCTTGTCATCATCGGCCAACGGGTTTTCCGATGCCGGTTGGGCTTCGAACCCGAGCTGGAGCAGCGCTTCGACCAGCGCGTCTTCATCCAGCGTGGCATCATGCCGGACCGCGACACGCTTGGCCGAAAAATTGACCCGCGCCGCTTCGACGCCCTTCAGACCACCCAGGCCGCGTTCGATCTTGGCGATGCAGCCGGCGCAGCGCATCCCAGGCACGGTAAACCGGCTGTCGAACGCCGCGTCATGCGTATCCGCGGAAAGGGCCGAAAACTGGTTCATCCCAGCGGCCGTTCGAGCCGCATGGTGCGGCCTGCGTGTTCGAGCGTCACGCGGACCAGCCAGCGTCCTTCGGGCACTGCTTCGACGCTGGTGAAACGTCCGTTTCCGGCATCGATCAAGGTCCATTCCAGAACGTCACGCTTGCCGAGCGGATGGCGAAGCTCCGCCTGGGCGAAGGTTCCCTGAGGCGTCCCGCTGGTGGCCACGTCCAGCCGCCCGTCGCCCGCGCGCGTTACCCGTGCGCTCCAGCCAAGGGCGTTCTGCTTTTCCGCTTGATCCAGCCAAGTGTTGAACTGCTGGCTGGCGACGTAGGAGTTTTCGACCACCACCCCGCCAAAACTGCCGATGGCGCGGCTGGCCATGAACAGGTTGACCGCCAGCACGACAGAAAACCCGCCCACGAGGATCGCGGTCATGTGCCAGCCGGTGAAGCGTTTGGTCATACTCATTCCTCCGGTGCGCTGAAGCGCGTCGTGCTGGTATCGGTTTCGGGCTGTTCGTCCTGCGTCGTCAGCACGAATGCAAATTCCTGTTGGCCGCTGCCCCGGGGCGCGACAACATAGGCGCGGACCGTCTGGGTCGCATCGGCCGGAACAGTAAACGCCTGGCTGCGAGCGGCAGCGCTGCGGGCGATGCTATCGGTCCACACTAGACCACCCGGAAGCCCGTCCAGTGCAATTGTCATCGGCCTGGGCGCGCTGGTCATGTTGCGCAGTTTGAGTGTGTAGGCGTTACGTACCGATCCGTCGCTCATCAGCATGAAGGGCGGATTGCGGTCCGCAGATACGGTCAGGTCGACATGGGTTCGCGCGCCAAGGGCAAACAGCAGGGCGAAACCGATGGAAGACCAGATGCCGAGGTAAACGAGCGTGCGGGGGCGAAGCAGGGCCTTGAATGCCGGACGCGGCGTGCCGCCGGCCGCCTCACGCTCGCAATCTTCCAGCGTGGCGTAGTCGATCAGGCCGCGGGGCCGCCCGATATCCTTCATCACCCGGTCGCACGCATCGATGCACAGGGCGCAGGTGATGCAGCCAATCTGCGGACCTTCGCGGATATCGATACCCGTCGGGCACACCTGGACGCATTGCATGCAGTCGATGCAATCGCCGAATTCCCCGGGGCTTTTCTCTGCCTTCTTGACGCTGCCACGCGGTTCGCCGCGCCAGTCCTTGTAAGTCACCAGCAGCGATTTTTCGTCCATCATCGCAGTCTGGATCCGTGGCCAGGGGCACATGTAGATGCACACCTGTTCGCGCATGAAGCCGCCCAGCGTAAAGGTAGTCGCGGTCAGGATTGCCACCGTGACATAGGCGACCGGCGCAGCCTGCAACGTAAAGAAATCGCGGATCAGCGTTGGCGCGTCAGCGAAATACAATATCCACGCACCGCCCGTGACGAACCCGATGATCAGGTAAATCGTCCACTTGAACGCCCGCCGGGCGATCTTGCCCGGACCCCACGGCGCCTTGTCCAGCCGAAGGCGTGCGTTACGGTCACCGTCAACCAGCCTGTCGACGTGCTGGAACACGTCGGTCCACACGGTTTGCGGACAGGCATAGCCGCACCATGCGCGTCCAACCGCGCTGGTGACCACGAACAGGCCGATGCCCGCCATGATCAGCAGGCCGGCGACGAAATAGAATTCGTGCGGCCAGATCTCGATACCGAACATATAGAACCGGCGGTTCGCCAGATCGATCAGGACGGCCTGGTCCGGGGCATAGGGGCCGCGGTCCCAGCGTATCCACGGGGTGGCGTAATAGATCGCCAGCGTGACCAGCATGACCAGCCATTTGAACCGGCGAAACGGCCCGTCGATACGCTTGTTGTGGACTTGTTTGCGTTTTTCGTAGAGCTTTTCGGGCAGGTGGACGCGCGGCGGTTCGTGCGGCTCGTGCCGCCTGGTCGCATCGGCGGGGTCAGCCACCGCGCCCGAAGCGGGCTTGCCTGTCCTGGCAGTGCCATCCCCGATGACAGCCGACCAATCGCGGCCAGCACCGGGTTTTTCGCCGTCAGGGCTGTTCATCGACTTCGGCTGCCGGTTGCTGAACCGGTGCCTCCGCGAAGTTTTCGCCTCCCCCGAGCGAGTGGACATAAGCGGTCAGCATCTTGACGGTGACCGGGTCGAGACGTTCGCCCCACGCAGGCATGGCACCCATCTTGGGGTTAAGTATCTGCGCGCGGATCGCTTCCGCGCTCTTGCCGCGAAGCCAGATCGCATCGTTGAGACGCGGTGCGCCCAGATCGCGGTTACCTTCACCCCCGGCACCGTGGCAGACAGCACAGTTTTCCTGGAAGATGACGGCGCCTGCGGCATTGGCCTTGTCCATCCCGCTGAGCGAGCGGACATGGCTGACCAGGGCGGTAAGCTGGGCGCTGGCGAACATGCCCTCGAACGCGGGCATCGCGCCCTGGCGTTCTTCGGCGGAGGCCTGGCGAATGCCGTGGCGGATCGAATATTCGATATCCTCCATCGTGCCGCCCCACAGCCAGTCATCGTCGTTCAGGTTCGGATAGCCCAGTTCCTGGTTACCCGCCGCACCCGAACCGTGGCATTGAACGCAATTGACCTTGAAGGCAGCGGCGCCGCCTGCACGGGCCAGCTGCATGAGTTCGGGATTGGCTGACAGCTTCGTCACGTCCACCGCCGCGATCCGTTCGCCCACCGACACCTTGGCCAGATCGGCCGCGGTCATTTCCTCGGCAAGCTGTCCGCGGCTGGACCAGCCCAGAAGCCCTTCGGTGCCCTTGGTAATCATCGGCAGCGCCGGATAGGCGATGACATACCCGATGCCCCATAGGATCGTGGCGTAGAGCGTCCACAGCCACCAGCGCGGCAAGGGCGTGTTGAGCTCCTCGATACCGTCCCATTCATGGCCGACGGTTTCGGTGCCTGTCGGCTGGTCGATGCGCTTATTCGCCATCGTCTTGTCCTTCGAAAATCATGTTGGCGGCTTTGCGGTTGGCCTCGCGTGCTCCCGGCCGGAAGGGCCACAGACACAGCAGCAGGAAGACCGCGACCATGATCGCCAGCCCGTAGCTGTCGGCGAAATGGCGCAGGGTTTCGTAAGTCGTCACCGGCCCTTCTCCGTTGCCAGGTCTTCCTGCGCCGCGGCGCTGTTCACGTCGACCAGCGTGCCCAACATCTGCAGATACGCGACAAGGGCATCCATTTCCGTCAGGCGGCCCGGATTGCCATCGTAATCGCGGATCTGCGCCTTGGGATAGCGGGTCTCCAGATCACCGGCGTCGGCATCCGGGTTGCCTTGCGCCACGAGGTCCGCATTCGCCTTGGCGATATCGTCGTCGGTGTAGGGGACGCCCAGCCGCCGCAGCGCGGTCAAATTCGCGCTGACATCGTGCACCGCGAGATCGTTTTCGGCGAGGAAACCGTATTGCGGCATCACGCTTTCGGGGACGACCGCCTGCGGGTTCTTGAGATGCTGCACATGCCATTCGTCCGAATAACGGCCGCCGACGCGCGCGAGATCGGGCCCAGTACGTTTCGAACCCCACTGGAAGGGCCGGTCGTACATGCTTTCGGCGGCAAGGCTGTAGTGCCCGTACCGTTCCACTTCATCGCGGAACGGGCGGATCATCTGGCTGTGGCAGACGTAGCACCCTTCGCGAATGTAAATGTCGCGCCCGGCCAGTTCCAGCGGGGTGTAGGGGCGCATCCCATCCACTTTCTCGATCGTGTTATCGATCCAGAACAGCGGCGCGATTTCCACGATGCCCCCCACGGTGACGGTGAGGAACGTGGCCACCGCCATCAGTGTGACATTGCGCTCGAGCCGCGCGTGGCCCTTCACGGTTTCCTTTACGACAGGATCGGTCATGTTCGCACTCACTCTGCCGGTACGGCGACTGGGGGAAGGGGACGGTCGGCGCTCTCGTCGTAAGGCGTCTCGGTCATCGGGGCTTCGTCGCGCAGGCGGCCGGCAAGGGTCTGCCAGACGTTGAAGAGCATGATCACGAAGCCGGACAGGTACAGCAGCCCGCCGAATGCGCGCATCAGGTACATCGGGTGCAGCGCCGCGACGGTGTCGACAAAGCTGTTCACCAGATATCCGTCCGCGCCGTATTCGCGCCACATTAGGCCCTGGGTCACGCCCGCGACCCACATGCTGGCGGCGTAGAACACGATCCCCAGTGTCGAGAGCCAGAAGTGCCAGTTGATCATGCGGAGCGAATACATCCGCTTGCGCTTCCACAGGCGCGGGATCAGGTAATAGAGGCAGGCAAAGGTAATCATTCCGTTCCATCCCAGCGCACCCGAATGCACGTGGCCAATGGTCCAGTCGGTGTAGTGCGACAGGCTGTTGACGGCCTTGATGCTCATCATCGGGCCTTCGAACGTGCTCATCCCGTAAAAGGCCAGCGCCATCACCATCATGCGAATGATGGGATCGGTGCGGATCTTGTCCCAGGCGCCGTTCAGCGTCATCAGGCCGTTGATCATGCCGCCCCAGCTGGGCATCCACAGGATCACCGAAAACACCATGCCGAGCGTCTGCGCCCAGTCGGGCAGGGCGGTGTAGTGAAGGTGGTGCGGACCTGCCCAGATGTACAGGAAGATCAGCGACCAGAAGTGGATGATCGACAGCCGGTAGCTGTAAACTGGGCGTTCGGCCTGCTTCGGCACGAAGTAATACATCATCGCGAGAAAGCCCGCGGTCAGGAAGAAACCGACCGCGTTATGCCCGTACCACCACTGGGTAAGCGCATCCTGCACCCCGGCAAACGCGCTGTAGCTGCGCGAGCCCAGCAGGCTGACCGGCATCGCCAGGTTGTTGACGACATGCAGCATCGCGACGGTGACGATGAACGCCAGGTAGAACCAGTTCGCGACATAGATATGCGGTTCGCGGCGTTTGACGATCGTGCCGACGAAAACCACGAGGTAGGAAACCCACACGATGGTCAGCCACAGGTCGACGTACCATTCGGGTTCGGCGTATTCCTTGGACTGGGTAACGCCGAGCAGATAGCCGGTAGCCGCCAGGACGATGAACAGCTGGTATCCCCAGAACACGAAACGGGCGAGGCCCGGGAACGCCAGCCGTGCGCGGCAGGTGCGCTGCACGACATAGAAGCTGGTCGCGATCAGCGCGTTGCCGCCGAATGCGAAGATGACCGCGCTGGTGTGCAGCGGGCGCAGGCGCCCGAAGTTGAACCAGGGTTCGATGTTGAGGGCCGGAAAGGCGAGTTGAAGGGCGATGTACAGCCCCGCAAGAAAGCCCGCGAGGCCCCAGAAAAGCGTCGCCAGCGCCCCCCAGCGGATGGGGTCGTCATCGTATCGCGATTCCCCTTCTGGCGGGGCGAGGATCGGAAATCTGGCGGTCGGATCGAACTGCGATGCCGATACCCAGATCATGACGAAGCCGACCAGGGCGATGATGGTGGCGTGGGCTGCAAATCCCGCATCGTGCGCCGCCACCGAGGCGGCAAGCGCAAGAAGCATTATCGCAAACCACAGGCCGACCCTTCCCAGGGCTGTTTCCGCTTTCATGTGAATCTCCGTCCGTTTGCGCCATGCCTAGGGTGCCGCGCAGGTCCCGACATTGATCCAGCGCAAATTTGAAAAACTTTCATTTCGCTTCGGTCAGGAAGCCGGCGCCCGCCCACAATCGTCCCGGATCGAGGATCCGTATCTGCGATCGTCCGATGGTTTCGATGACGTTGGTGTCGCGAAGGCGGGTTATCTGCCGGCTGACCGTCTCGATCGTAATGCCCAGACTGTCGGCGATATCGCGGCGGGACATCGGCAGCGGCACCAGGACCGAGGTTCCTTCGCGCGTACCCGCACGATCTGCCATCGTGACAAGAAAGCTGGCGACCCTTTCGGGCGCTGTCTTGCGGCCCAAGGTGATCGACTTTTCGCGGCATCGCGCCAGCGATACATTGGTTGTGACTAGCAGGTTGCGCATGATTTCAGCATCGCCGGCGGCCAGTTCCAGGACCTTGTCGAGCGACATGGCCAGCAAGGTCGCCGGGGTCAGGGCAACGAGGCTGTAGGCGTGCGTGGCCCTTGCTGGGACGCACACCAGATCGTCGGAAAAATGAAAAGCCACGATCTGCTCGCGCCCCTGGGAGGCATAGGCGACCAGCTTGGTCGCGCCTTGGGCAATGTAGACCAGCTGGTCGCAGCTTTCATCGAGACGAACGGGTTCCTCACGCTCGACCGCGATCCTGCGCGATGCCGCGGCAAGCTGCATACGCAGCGCGGCGTCCATTCCATCGGGCGCAATGCGGGCGGCGAATCGTTCGTTGATGTTGGATTTTGCCAGCATGGCTGACCAATGGGGGCAGCGGGTCGTGCAATCATTGACGTGGATCAATGCGGCACCGGGGGTCCTTCGCCATCTGGATGCGCACGCACTGCAAAATCCTTGGCTGCACCGGGTAGCCACTGCGGTGCAAGGATACGATTCATGAAGACCTGCATCGCTGCCGCACTGGCCGGCATCGCATTCATTGCCGCCCCCGCATCGGCCCAGGACGGACCGCTCCAGGTAAAGGTGCTCGGAACCGCGGTCCTGCCCGACGGCAAGATTACCGACGTGAACATCGATCTGGTCAATCTCCCGGTCGGCACCCAGACGACCGCCAACGACAATTTCGTGCCGACAGTGGCGATCGAATATTTCATCAGCGAAAACTTCTCGCTCGAAACGATCTGCTGCGTGACGCAGCACGATGTCGATGCCGTGGCGGGCCTTCCCGGCGCGGAACTGGTGTCCAACGCCCGCCTGATCCCCGCCACATTGACCGCGAAATTCCATTTCCCCGTCGCTGGCGTGAAGCCATATGTCGGTGCCGGGGCGACCTATTTCTGGTGGATCAGCGACAAACCCGGCGCGGCGACCATTCCGCTGGCCGTGACCGACACCGACCTTTCGGACGAATTCGGTTTCGTCCTCCAGGCTGGGATGGATGTCCCCTTGGGTGATAGCGGCTACGGCCTGACCTTCGATGCCAAGCGCTATTTCGTGGACACCACCGCGCGCTGGTATGCAGGCGATACGCTGGCGATCGAAACCGAACACAAGCTCGACCCATGGGTTCTGAGCGCAGGGGTTTCCTACCGGTTCTGACCGCGCATTCCGGATAGTGCACGACCCCCGGGCGCCCTGCGTTCGGGGGTCGCTTTGCTTGACCCCCGCCAACCAATCGTCTGAATGGCGGCAATGCAACTTTCGGGGTCGATCATTTGACAGTTTTTTCTGGCCGCAAACCGGTCCTCGCCCCGCTTTTCGCGGGGATCGCCATGTCTGCGACCCCGGCATGGGCGCAGGATGCTGAGGACACTCCGGCCGTAATTGTCGTTACCGGCGAAGGGCTGGAGGAAACACCGGCAGCGCCAGCCTATGCGACGCAGGAAATTCGCCGCGAACGTCTGGTCGCAGCGCCTTCGGGCCGGATCGAGGATGCCTTGGCAAGCGTGGCAGGTTTCCAGCAATTCCGCCGATCGGACAGCCGTTCGGCCAATCCGTCCGCGCAAGGCGCCACGCTGCGCGCGCTGGGCGGGAACGCAACCAGCCGCGCCATCGTGCTGCTCGACGGTGTGCCGATGTCCGATCCGTTCTTCGGCTATATTCCCTTCAGCGCCATCGCGCCGGAACGTCTTTCATCGGCACGGGTCACGCGCGGCGGCGGATCGGGCCCGTTTGGTGCCGGCGCGCTTGCCGGTACGATCGAACTGACCAGCGCGGACGCGGAAACGCTCGGCGCGTTCGGCGGGCAGCTGCTTGTCAACGACCGCGGCGAAACCGAAGCGAGTGCGACTGCGGCATCGCGGCTGGGTGACGGGTTCGGCGTGATTTCCGGCCGATGGGATCGGGGCCAGGGTTTCTGGACAACCCCGCTGGCCGACCGTGTGCCCGCCAGTGCCCGCGCCGCGTTCGACAGTTATTCCGTCCAGGTTCGCGGTGTTGCGCCCCTGACTGATTCGATCGAGTTGCAGGCTCGCGGGCTTGCCTATCGCGACGAACGCACGCTTCGTTTCGACGGCGCGGACAGCAGCATGGAAGGGCAGGATGCAAGCCTTCGCCTCGTCGGACGGGGCGAATGGCAGTTCGATGTGCTGGGCTATGTTCAGGCCCGCAATTTCACCAACCGCGTCATCAGTTCCACCCGCTTTGTCCCGGTGCTCGACCAGCGCAACACCCCGGCCACCGGTGTCGGCGGCAAGATCGAACTTCGTCCCCCCGTGGGCGATACGCACGTGCTTCGGATCGGCCTCGACTATCGCAAATCGGAAGGCGAATTGTTTGAAACCGCAATCAGCGCGTTCAGCGGTGCGGTGACGGCCCGCCGCAACGCGGGCGGGACGAACACCGATCTCGGGCTGTTCGTGGAAGACGATTTCACCCTTGGCGCACTGACGCTGACTGCCGGTGCGCGGCTCGATCGGTACACGATCCGGGACGGGTTCTACACCGAAGCCGACGGTACCGGTTCGCCGGTAATCGACGACCGATATACCAACCGGGCCGGTTGGGATGCCTCCTTCCGCGGGGGCGCGCTTGTCCGGCTGGGCGGGGGGCTCAGCCTGCGCGGGGCCGCATACAGCGGCCTGCGGCTTCCCACCCTGAACGAACTGTATCGGCCCTTTGTTGTCTTTCCGGTAACCACGCAGGCCAACGCCGCGCTGGAAAACGAACAGCTGGAAGGGTTTGAAGCGGGCATCGATTTCAAACCGGCTGAAACCATCGCCCTTTCGCTGACCGCTTTCGACAACCGCGTGAAGAACGCCATCGCGAACGTCACGATTGCCGCCAATTTGCGCGAACGGCAGAATATCGACGAAATCCGCGCGCGCGGTATCGAAGCCAACGCCGCGATGACGCTCGGCAAGGTCGCGTTCGACGGGTCGCTTGCCTTCACCGATGCCGAAGCGCGGGGGACGGGCTTTGCCGCCGCGCTGGACGGCAACCGCCCTTCGCAAACGCCCCGGTGGGTTGGCAGCGCGACGGTAAGTTATCGCCCGGCGGCTCGCTGGCTGCTTGCGGCGACGTTGCGCCATGTCGGCGCGCAGTTCGAAGACGATCTGGAAACCGATATCCTGCCTGCCGCGACGACGTTCGACGCCTATGCCCAGTTTCCGGTGACAGGGTCGCTTGCCCTGGTGCTGCGCGGCGAGAACCTGACCGACGAGAGGGTTTTTACCCGCAACCAGGGCGGTTCGATCGACCTTGGCGTGCCGCGTACCGTGTGGGCCGGGGTGAAGCTGGGGCTATAGACGCGCATCCCAGACGCTTGGGCGTGGACCAACCGCAAACCGCGGCTATAGTCCTGCACGAGGGGAGGGCGTGCACATGTCCCAGGACGATCCGAAAGTGGCTGCGGCCCGCGCCTATTGGCGCGCAAACATCCGGTTACTGATTGCGTTGATGTCCATCTGGTTTCTGGCCAGCTTCGGCGCGGGAATAGTGTTCCGCCCGTTCCTCGACCAGTACATGATCGGCGGCTTCCCGCTCGGTTTCTGGTTCGCGCAGCAAGGGTCGATCTATGTCTTCATCGGCCTGATCGCCTTTTACGCGTGGAAAATGCACCGCATCGAACGATCCTTCGAACTGGATGACGACGATGCCGCAGACGGTGAAGGCTGACGGACGATGGAAACGCAGACGCTGATCTACCTGTTCGTCGGGCTGAGCTTTGCCCTTTATATCGGCATTGCGATCTGGAGCCGGGCGGGATCGACATCCGAATTCTACGTGGCGGGCGGCGGGGTGAACCCCGTGGTCAACGGCATGGCAACCGCCGCCGACTGGATGAGTGCGGCCAGCTTCCTGTCGATGGCGGGCCTCATCGCCTTCATGGGCTATGACGGATCGGTCTACCTCATGGGCTGGACCGGCGGATATGTGATGCTGGCGCTGTTGCTAGCGCCCTATTTGCGAAAGTTCGGCCAGTTCACGGTGCCGGATTTCATCGGAACCCGGTATTATTCCAACGTTGCGCGCACCGTGGCGGTGGTGTGCCTGATCTTCATCAGTTTCACCTATATCGCGGGCCAGATGCGCGGCGTGGGCATCGTGTTCAGCCGCTTTCTGGAAGTGGACGTTTCCCTGGGCGTCATAATCGGCATGGGGATCGTGTTCTTCTATGCCGTGCTGGGCGGGATGAAGGGCATTACCTACACGCAGGTGGCGCAATATTGCGTGCTCATCTTCGCCTATCTGGTCCCGGCGATCTTCCTGTCCCTGCTGGCGACCGGCAATCCGGTCCCCCAGATCGGGCTTGGTTCACAGATGGTCGACGGTTCGGGTCTGAGCGTTCTTCAGAAGCTCGACAGTTCGCTCGTCGACATGGGCTTTACGGCCTATACTAGTGGCACCAAGTCGATGATCGACGTGTTCTGCATCACGGCGGCGCTGATGATCGGAACCGCCGGCCTGCCGCACGTGATCGTCCGGTTCTTCACGGTTCCCAAGGCGTCCGACGCGCGCAAATCGGCTGGTTGGGCGCTGGTGTTCATCGCGCTGCTTTACACGACGGCGCCGGCGGTTGCCGCCTTCGCCCGCATCAATTTCAACGAAAGCGTCACCGACACATCCTACGCCCAGGCACCTGCCTGGTTCAAAAACTGGGAAACCAACGGCCTGATCGCATGGCGGGACAAGAACGGCGACGGACAGATGCAATACGGCCCCGGCGATGCTTTCGTCGGAGCACCGGAATACACACCGGGAGGGACGGGAAATTCGGGCGAACGGCTGCTCGACAACGCAGGCACCGACAACGCGAACGAAGTTTATGTCGATCGCGACATCATGGTGCTGGCCAACCCGGAAATCGCCGCCCTGCCGGGATGGGTGATCGCGCTGGTTGCCGCAGGCGGGCTGGCGGCGGCGCTGTCGACAGCCGCGGGGTTGCTGTTGGTGATTTCGTCATCGGTAAGCCACGATCTTCTGAAATCCACCTTCCGGCCGCAAATCAGCGAGAAGGGTGAATTGCTGGCTGCCCGCCTGGCGGCAACGGCTGCCATCGTCGTGGCGGGGATACTCGGGATCTACCCGCCGGGATGGGTGGCACAGGTTGTGGCCTTCGCCTTCGGGCTGGCGGCGGCATCGCTGTTTCCGGCGATCTTCATGGGCATTTTTTCCAAACGTATGAACCGCGAAGGGGCGATTGCCGGAATGGTTTCGGGTCTCGCGTTCACATTCGTCTACATTGCCTATTTCAAGCTGTGGAACCCGGATGCGAACGTGGAAGCCAACTGGTTGATGGGTATTTCGCCCGAAGGGATCGGCGTGATCGGCATGCTGGTCAATTTCGCGGTGGCGATTGCCGTGGCGCGGGCAACCGCGCCGCCGCCTGGCGAAATAGACGCGCTGGTCGAAAAGATCCGCGTCCCGCGCGGGGCAGGTTCCGCCCAGCGGCACTGACGGGTGGCGGCGCGCGGCGCCTAGCGGCCCTTCCGCCCCTCGATCAGGCTGTCCACGACACTGGGATCGGCCAGCGTCGACGTGTCGCCCAGCGCACCGAATTCGTTTTCCGCAATCTTGCGCAGGATGCGGCGCATGATCTTGCCGCTGCGTGTCTTGGGCAGGGCAGGGGTGAAGTGCAGGTGGTCGGGCGTGGCGATGGGGCCGATTTCCTTGCGCACCCATTGCCGCAATTCCGATGTCAGTTCATCGCTCGGTTCCTCGCCCGAGTTGAGCGTGACGTAGCAGTAGATGCCCTGGCCCTTGATGTCGTGCGGATAGCCCACCACCGCGGCCTCGGAAACCTTGGGGTGCAGCACCAGCGCGCTTTCGACCTCTGCGGTTCCCATGCGGTGCCCGGATACGTTGATGACATCGTCGACCCGTCCGGTGATCCAGTAATAGCCATCGGCGTCACGGCGGCAGCCATCGCCGGTGAAATACTTGCCTTTGTAGGTGGTGAAATAGGTTTGCACGAACCGGTCATGGTCACCGTAAACGGTGCGTGCCTGGCCGGGCCAGCTGCGGGTGACGCACAGATTGCCCTCCGCTGCGCCATCCAGAACGGCGCCGTCATTGTCCACCAGTTGCGGGCAAACGCCAAAGAACGGGCGGCCTGCGCTGCCCGGTTTCATGTCGTGCGCGCCGGGCAGTGTGGTAATCATGCAACCGCCCGTTTCGGTCTGCCACCAGGTGTCGATCACGGGGACCGCGCCCTTGCCAACCGTGTCGTGATACCAGCGCCAGGCTTCGGGATTGATCGGCTCGCCCACGCTGCCCAGCAGGCGAAGGGTTGACAGATCGTGCTTGGTCACATGGCTTTCGCCTTCGCGCATCAGGGCGCGAATTGCGGTGGGTGCGGTGTAGAAGATGTTGACCTTGTGCTTTTCGCATACCGACCAGAAACGGTCATGGTCGGGGTAATTGGGCACGCCTTCGAACATCAGCGCCGTCGCACCGTTCAGCAGCGGGCCGTAAACGATATAGCTGTGGCCCGTGACCCAGCCGATGTCCGCGGTGCACCAGAAAACCTCGCCCTCGCGATAGTCGAAAATGTGGCGGAAGGTCGTTTCGGTCCACACGGCATAACCGCCCGTCGTGTGGAGCACGCCCTTGGGCTTGCCGGTCGATCCGCTGGTGTAGAGGATGAATAGCGGATCTTCGGCGTTCATCGGCTCGCAGGGGCAATCGGCAGCAACGCCTTGCGACAGGTCGTGGTACCAGTGATCGCGGCCCTGTTTCATGGCGACATCGCCACCCGTATGGCGCAGCACCAGGACCGCCTTCGCGGTGACCTTTTCCAGGGCGGCGTCGACATTGGCCTTGAGCGCGATCCGTTTGCCGCCGCGCAGTCCTTCGTCGGCAGTCACGATCCAGTCGCTCGCGCAGTCTTCCACCCGGCCGGCGATCGCATCGGGGCTGAAGCCGCCGAAAATCACCGAGTGGATTGCGCCAATGCGCGCGCAGGCAAGCATCGCGTAGGCGCCTTCGGGAACCATCGGCATGTATATCGTGACCCGGTCGCCCTTCTGCACGCCCATCTTGACCAGCGTGTTGGCCATCCGAACGACTTCACGCTGGAGTTCGGCGTAGGTGATGTGCCGCACGTCCCCGTCAGGATCGTCTGGTTCGAAAATGAGGGCCACGCGGTCCCCCTTTCCGGCTGCGACATGCCGGTCGACGACATTGTGGCAGATGTTGAGCGTGCCATCTTCGAACCAGCGGATGCTGACCGGATCGAAACTCCAGTCGGAAACGCGCGTCGGCTGTTCGAACCAGTCCAGCCGCCGCGCCTGTTCGGCCCAGAAGCCGTCCGGGTCTTCCAGGCTGCGGGCGTACTTCGCGTCATACTGGGCGGCCGTGCAATTGGTGCCCTGTTCGGCAGACGCCGGGCGGCGGACCCATTCCTGATCGTGCGCGGTATTCGTCATCGCCTGCTCCCGGTGCGTTTGGTTGTTGGATTGCAGAGAAAGCGGATTTGAACGCAAGTTTCAACTTGCGACATCATCGATCCGGCCAAAACGCTCTAACCTTCCCATGCGGGTCGCTCCCACGTGACAAGCTCCGCGATTTCTTTCGATTGGGGGCCGATCGTAATGGGATTGGCCACGCGCGGCAGGGCTGCAATCGAAAACAGTTCGGAAATCGCGCCATCGAAGCGCAGCCACTCGGCCACCTCGCCGGTTTCGAGCGAGATCACCTGTATGCCGCACCACGCGTCTGCGCCCCTGTCGGCCAGCGCCTGATCGAGAGTCAATCCTTCGAACCGCCCGTTGCGCGGTTTCGACAGCCCGACCACCGCGTAATCGCCGATGAAGGCGAGTCCGCGCAGGAAACCGGGCAGAAACGCCAGCGGCCGGAAATCGCCGCTCGAACGATCAATCCGGCCAAGTTCGCCCGTGCCGGAATTCAGCACCCACAGTTCCCCCCTGTGCCAGCGGGGCGAATGCGGCATCGACAGCCCATCGGCAACGATCCGATCGGATTCGACATCGATCACCAGTCCGCCGTCCTGGCGCATCGCACGCCAACCTTCGGCGGTGTCGGATCGGCCCACTGCCGTCACGTATTTCGGCCGACCGTCGACCATCGCGAGGCCGTTTAGATGGCACCGGTCCTCCGGTGCCAGACCGGATATGAAATCGGGCTTCCAGATAGGCCGGAAACTGTGCGTCAGGCTGGGTTCGCAAAGGCAGGAATAGCGCGTGTTGACTACGACCACGCCGCCCCCGTCACGGATACCAAGCTCGTGAAAGTCGATGTTCCCGAACGTCTGCATGTTGCGTGGGACGAACAGGCGATCATGCCGTTCATTCGCCATTTGACCCGGGCTCAGAACATTCTCCAGCCGGACCAATTGGGTCAGCGTGCCCAGATAGATGCGGTTCGCATCGCCGACCACGCCCATCGCTTGCGGGTAGAACGCTTCGTGCAGGGCCAGCTTTCCGTCCGGCGAATGGCCGGCAAGGTAAAGGCGTCCCGATTGGTACGAGGTGAAGGCGAACGAGGTGTTGGCAGCTTTCAGAAATGCGGCGAACCCGGCCGAAAAGTCGATGCCGACTTTCGGTGTATCGTTGTCGGCCTGATTGCCCGCGCGCGGCGCGTCGCTCTCCCTCATCGGGCAAGGCGTAGCGTGCGGATTGAGCGTGCGCCAGTCAGGCTGGGGTGTAGTCAGGCAAATTGCGTGAGCAGGCGCCCAGCCTCGTCGCCGTTTCGCGGCGCAAGTGCGGTAGCCCCGAGCAAGGGTGACAGCGTGACGCTGGCTCCCTGGGGCTACCGCCTGATGGCGACCGCAAATCCGTGATCAGTCGACGAAGTCGTCGACCCGCTCGACGATGATCGCCGGAGCCATGCCGCCGGCGGCGCACATGGTGACAAGACCATAGCGCTTGTTCTGCCGTTCCAGTTCATCGACGATCGTGCCGATCAGGATCGATCCGGTCGCGCCGATCGGGTGACCGAGCGCGATCGAACCGCCGTTGACGTTGACCTTGTCCCAATCGAGATCGAGATCCTTGACGAACTTGGCGGCGACCACGGCGAACGCCTCGTTGATTTCGTAAAGGTCGATATCGTCCTTGGTCATACCGGCCTTTTCCAGGACCTTCCTGGCCGCGGGGACAGGCGCGTTCAGCATCAAGGTGGGGTCATCGCCCATGTTCGCGGTTGCAACGATGCGCGCCCGCGGCTTGAGGCCGTGCTTCTGGGCGTATTCCTTGCTGGTGACCAACACCGCCGCGGCACCATCGACCACGCCCGAGCTGTTTCCGGCGTGGTGGAAATTCTTGATTTCCAGGTCCGGGTACTTCTTGTTCACGAGCTTGCGGAAAGTCGTTCCCGAAGCGTCCAGCGGCATGTCGGCGATCTTGGTGAAGGCCGGTTCCAGTTCGGCCAGGCCTTCACGCGTGGTTTGCGGGCGGGGATATTCATCGTGATCGAGGACGACGTTGCCCTCGTCATCGGTGACCGGAACGACAGACTTTTCAAAGCGGCCTTCCTTGATCGCTTCGGCTGCGCGCTGCTGGCTGCGGTAGCCGACCTCGTCCAGTTCTTCGCGGGTGAAACCGTCCATGCTGGCAATGGCATCGCCGCAGATGCCCTGGTGGCTCTGCGGATGCACCTGCTGCAAACGCTCGTTGTAGCTGCCCATCATCGGCGGCTTCAGTCCGGCGGCCATCTTGTCGCGGCTCATCTGTGCGGTCAGGCTCATCATTTCGGTGCCGCCGGCCACGACGCAGTCTTCCATGCCGCTCATCACCTGTGCCGCGGCAAGCGCAACGGAGGTGATGCCGCCGCCGCAGAAACGGTCGAGCGTGGTGCCGGATGAGGTGATGTCATAGCCAGCGTCGAGCGAAGCCATGCGGCCCATGTCACCGGCCTGCATTCCGTCCTGCGTGCTGACCGACCAGATCACATCGTCGACCGTCTTGGTATCGAGATGGTTGCGGTCCTTGATCGCCTTGAGGACGGTCGCGGCGAGATGCTGGGGGTGCATGTGCGCCAGCGCGCCCTTGCCCTGCTTCCCAATCCCGCGCGGGGTGCGGACTGCATCGATGATATATGCTTCGGCCATGGCGTGAACTCCTCTCAACTTGTCGATTCTTGCGGCAGTTGCCGGTTGACGTTTGCGTAAACGTGACGCAGCAAGGGCGCAAGACAAGTTTCGAAATGAAATGGGAGAGAGCCGGATGTCCGAAGAAGTCCTGACGAGCGAAGAAGACGGCATCCTTGTCGTCACGATCAACCGCCCCGAAGCCAAGAACGCGATGACCAAGGCGGCGGCGGAAGGGATCGCTGCGGCCATGGATCGCCTCGACAGCGACGACAATCTGCGCGTCGGCATCCTGACCGGGGCCGGCGGCACGTTCTGTTCGGGCATGGACCTCAAGGGCTTCCTGCGCGGCGAATCCCCCAGCATCGAAGGCCGCGGTTTCGGCGGGATCGTGCAGGCGCCGCCCAAGAAGCCGCTGATTGCCGCAGTCGAAGGGTATGCGCTGGCCGGCGGGCTGGAACTGATGATCGCCTGCGACCTGGTCGTGGCCAAGGACAGCGCGAAATTCGGCATTCCCGAAGTGAAGCGCGGCCTGGTGGCTGCCGCTGGCGGGGTGATGATGCTGCCCGACCAGATTCCCGAACGTGTCGCCATGGAACTGGCGCTGACCGGCGAATTCATCGATGCGGCCCGGGCATATCAGCTCGGCCTTATCAATCGCGTGACCGAAGGGTCGGCGCTTGACGGGGCAAAGGAACTGGCCGCCAGCATCGTGGCCAACGGCCCGTTCGCGGTGCGGGTGTCCAAGCAGATCGTGAAGGAATCGCGCGGCTGGCCGATGGACGAACGCTATACCCGTCAGGGCCAGCTGATCGCCCCGGTCTTCGTCAGCGAAGACGCGCGGGAAGGCGCGGCCGCCTTTGCCGAAAAGCGCAAGCCGAACTGGAAGGGCAAGTAACCCTCAGCGTCACGGCGACCTAGAACCAGATATCCGGAGAGGACCCCAGAAATGCCCGCAATCAACGTACCCCAGCCCGAGTTCATGAACGACGAGGAAATTTCGATTTTCGCCGATGCCGTGGGCAAGTTCTATCAACAGCACGCGCCCGAAAAGCGCGTGTTGAAATGGCGCGAGGACGGGCAGGTCGAACGCGAGTTCTGGAACGAGGCGGGCCAGGCTGGTCTTCTGGGCGTATCGGTACCGGAAGAATATGGCGGCCACGGCGGCGATTTCCGGCACGATATGGTGGTGATCGACCAGCAGGCCAAGCACAGCGTCGAAGGCTTTGCAGCGTCGCTGCACAACACCGTTATCCTTCCGTACCTGGTGCGCCACGGCACGGAAGAACAGAAGAAGAAGTACCTGCCCAAGCTGGTAACCGGCGAACTGGTTAGCGCGATTGCCATGACCGAACCGGGCGTCGGCTCGGATCTGCAGAGCATCACCACGACGGCGCTCAAGGATGGCAATGGCTACCGCATCAACGGTGCCAAGACCTACATTTCGAACGGTCAGACGGCCGATTTCATCATCATCGTCGCCAAGACCGACCCGAACGAGCGCGCCAAGGGCATCTCGCTGATGCTGCTCGAAACCGAAGGTGCCGAAGGGTTCCAGCGCGGCAAGAAGCTGGACAAGATCGGGCTGGATGCGGCTGACACCTCGGAACTGTTCTTCGACGATGTCTTCGTCCCGGCGGAAAATGTCCTCGGCGGCGTGGAAGGCAAGGGGTTCTACCAGCTGATGGGCGAACTGCCGCAGGAACGCCTGATCATCGCCATGGGCGCCATGACGGGGATCGAGAAGGCGCTCGAGACGACCCTCGATTTTGTCAAGAATCGCAAGGCGTTCGGTCAGACGATCTGGGATTTCCAGAACACCCAGTTCGTTCTTGCCGATCTTAACGCACGGGGAACCGCGGCTCGGGTGTTCGTCAACGATTGCATCGCCCGGCACCTGAAGGGCGAACTCGATGTCGCCACTGCCTGCATGGCCAAGTTCTGGGTCACCGAACTGCAGGGTGAAGTGGTCGACAAATGCCTGCAATTCCACGGCGGGGCAGGCTTCATCAACGATTATCCCATCGCGCGGATGTACCGCGACAGCCGTATCACCCGTATCTTCGGCGGCTCGAATGAAGTCATGAAAATGGTGATCGCGCGCTCGATGTAAGGCGAGAGTCCGGTGGATAGGCCGCGCGGGCGCTTGCGGGCGCGCCGCGCGGCCTTACACTTGCGTGGAATAATTCGAGGAAATCGATGACGGGTCTGCGCAAGCGTTTGCCGGAAACACGCCGGGGCATGGTGGTCGGCACCTACCTTGCCGCCGCGCTGGTATTCGGCGGGGGCGGTTCGCCCAGCGCAGCGGCCGAAATCATCGTCCAGCTGGTGTTTGCCCTGTGCGCGATTGCCTGGCTTTGGTGGGCACGCACCGCCGATGACCATCCGCCAAAAATCGCCAAGCCGCTGGTGTGGTTGGGGGCGATGATCATCGTTCTCCCGATCGTGCAGGTCATCCCGCTTCCCCCTGGTTTGTGGCAGGCGCTGCCAGGGCGCGGCCTCGCCAGCGATGCGCTGGCGGTTATCGGTGACCGGGACGGGTGGCGGCCCATGTCCGTCGCGCCTTACATGACCCTTGCTGCGATCCTCGCGATCGTCCCTGCGGTCGGCGCGATGCTGGCCGCGGCAACGCTTACGGGCCGCGACAGGCGTTTCGTCCTGTTGCTCGTGGCAATGGTCGGCATCGCTGGCGCGGCGCTGGGCGTGCTACAGATGGCCAGCGGACCCGGCGAATTCCGGCTCTACGAGGTCAGCCACGATGTCTGGCTTACCGCCTTTCATGCCAGCCGCAATTCGGCCGCCGATGCCTTGCTGATTGGGTCGCTGGCGTTGACCGCCTGGTTCGCATCGACGGCGGGCAGGCGCCCGGTGTTGCGAAGCGATGTCGGCATTGTCGCCGTGCTGCAAATCTTCCTGATCGTCGCCCTTGCGCTTACCGGGTCGCGCGCTGGCATCGCGCTGCTTCCGCTCGTGCTGCTGGTGCAGTACGCGATGCTTCGCAGCACGGGGGTTGCCCGTCAGCTTTCCAACGGTCTTGCTGCGGCTGGGGCACTTGCAGCGCTTGTGGCCGGTGCCGCGGTGATGTTCTCGGGCAATTCGCGGCTCGACAGCGTGTTGGCGCGGTTCGACGCCAGCCGCGATTCGCGCGTTGACCTGTGGCAGGATACGCTGACGGCGATCGGCCAGTACTGGCCGTGGGGTAGCGGTGTCGGCACCTTCACGCGTACATTCCTTCCAGTGGAACGCGTCGAGACACTCGACGATCTTTTCCCGAACCGCGCGCACAACGATTACCTGGAATTCCTGCTCGAAGCGGGGGCTCTGGCGCCGCTTATTTTGCTGGCGGGGCTGGGGTGCCTTGCGTGGCTGGCGCGGCGCGCGTGGAACGCGCATCGGGCAGACCGTCCCGCCGTGCTCTTCGCGCTTGGAACATTCATGGTGATAGGCCTGCATTCCTTCGTTGATTACCCGCTCCGGAACATGGCAATAGCAAGCCTCGCAGGGGTCGCGGCCGGCCTACTTGGCGCAATCGCGCTGAACGCTTCGGGTCGCCAGGAAATGGACGCGCTAGAATGACGGATCGCCGGTCCATGCCACGACGCATGATTGCAGCTTTTGCTGCCGCGGCAGCGCTTGCGCTCGGGGGATGCGAATCAGGTGCGGATCCGATCGTACCGTCCGGCGATGCCGGTTACGCCGCCATCGCGGTCGACAGGTCAGCCGCCGCACCGCAGCGTTACGCGCTCGCTCCCGGGGACATAGTATCCGTTCGCGTTTACGACGAAGCTGAACTGAGCGTCGATGAAATCGCGCTCGACAACGCGGGCGTCGTCAGTCTGCCGCTGATCGGCGACGTGCGCGCGGCAGGGCGCACCGCAACCGAACTCGCGCAAACGATCGAAGCGGCCTACGCGGCCGATTACGTTCGCGATCCGCGGGTGTCGGTGCTGGTCAAGAAAACGCAAGTGCGGACCATCGCGGTCGAAGGCGAAGTCGAACTGCCCGGTGTGTACCCCTATACCGATGGGCAGACCCTGCTCACCGCGCTGGCCCTTGCGCGAAGCCCGACGGAAAAGGCGAAGCTGGACGAGGTGATGATTTTCCGCACGGT
This sequence comes from Qipengyuania zhejiangensis, assembly GCF_035607565.1. Taxonomy (NCBI): domain Bacteria; kingdom Pseudomonadati; phylum Pseudomonadota; class Alphaproteobacteria; order Sphingomonadales; family Erythrobacteraceae; genus Qipengyuania; species Qipengyuania zhejiangensis. The sequence goes on from NZ_JAYKGO010000001.1 coordinate 477,731, forward strand.
CGGGGACGAGCGCATGGCCGGGCGCTTCGATGCGCAGGCCATTCGCGGCGGGCGTATGCCCGATGTCGCATTGCTGCCGGGTGACACGGTTGTCGTCGGCTTCTCCAGTGCGCGGGGCATCTTCCTCGACGCCGTTCGCGCCTTGCCCGTGATCGGCATTTTCCGGCCGTGGCCATGAACGCAGAAACCCACCTTTCCGCGCCGCAACCGGCGCCGCAGGGCAGCCGTTATCAGGCGGCCTATCTTGCCGCGGGCGAAAACCCGATCAGCGCCAACGTGCGCCATGCCATCGCCGCCATTCGGCGCCATTTCTGGATGGCGATTGCCATTGTGGGCGCGGTGTTGGTGCTGGCGCTCATTTCGACGTTGCTCGACACGCCGCGCTACACCGCCAAGACCAGCGTCCAGATCAACGATCAGAGCGACGAGGTGCTCGGCAGCGAGTTCGAGACGGGCAATGTTTCGCCGCCATCCGATTGGGACATCGACCGGTTTCTCAACACCCAGCTCGATATCCTGCGCAGCCGCGGGCTCGCCGAGCGCGTGGCCGACCGGCTCGACCTGTCCGGCAGCGAACGCTTCTTCTCCGCCATGGAAGTGCCGACTTCGGCGCTGAGCGGCGATCAGGCCAAGGATCGCGCCCTCGCGGTCGAACTGCTGCGTGACAACCTCCAGATCGAACTGCCCCGTTCGACTCGCATTGCCGAAGTCAGCTTTACCGGCACCGATCCCGGGATGGCGGCAAATGTCGTGAACGCCTTTGCCGAGGAGTTCATTCAGGCCAATCTGCAACGGCGGTTCGACAGCACATCCTACGCGCGCGATTTCGTGGAAGAACAGCTGGAAGAGGCGCGTGTCGACCTCGAACAGTCCGAACGCGACCTCAACGATTACGCGAAGAGCGTTGGCCTGATCCGCACCCGCGACGTGCTTTCGCCGGACGGGCGCGACACGCTGGCCGGTACGGTGACAACCTCCAGCCTCATCCAGTTGAACGATGCGGCCATTCAGGCGCGTGCCAACCGCATCGCCGCGCAATCGCGCTGGCAGGCGATCCAGGCAACGCCGCTGCTGTCGTCGCAGGCCGTTCTGGCCAATCCGACCGTGCAGGCCCTGATGACGCGCCGTGCCGAAATCGACAGTGAATTACAGGTCGCGCGCGAACGCTATCTCGGCAAGCATCCGGCGATCGACCGGCTGGAGGGCGATCTGGCCGCGGTAAGCCGCCAGTTGCAGACCACCGCATCGCAGGTCCGCGAATCCATTCGCGCCGAATACCGTGCGGCCCAATCGGCGGAAACCCAGCTCGACGGGCAGGTTTCACAGGCACGCGGCAATTCGCTTGCCGAACAAGACCAGTCGGTGCGTTACAACGTGCTTGCGCGGCAGGCCGATACGGCGCGATCGATCTATGACGGGTTGCTCCAGCGGTATCGCGAACTGAACGCGTCCGCCGGCATCTCCTCGAGCAACATCGCGATCATCGACCGGGCCGAAGCGCCGACCACGCCATCGTCGCCCAATGTGCCGCGCAACCTTGCGCTCGGCCTCCTACTGGGCCTCGGGCTTGCGGGCGTTGCGGTGTTCATGCGCGACCAGTTGGACGATGTGATCCACACGCCGGAAGACGTCGAAGACAAGCTCGATCTTGCGTTGCTGGGCGTGGTGCCAAGGGCCGAAGAGGGCACCCCCCTGGAGGCACTGGACAACCCGAAATCGCCCATCGCCGAAGCCTACAATTCGATGCGCGGCGCGCTTTTGTATTCCACACCGCAGGGCCTGCCCAAGGTCATCGTGGTCACCAGCGCGCAGGCCCACGAAGGCAAGAGCACCACCAGCTTTGCCATTGCGTCGGGATTTGCGCGGATCGGGATGAAGCCGCTGCTGATCGACGCCGATCTGCGGCGGCCGGCGCTGGACAAGCTTCTCGGCATCCGGGCGGAACGCGGCCTGACCGACCTTCTGGTATCGCAAGCGGATCCGGCCAGTTCCATCCTGACGATCAAGGATCACGGCTTCGATCTGCTGCCTACCGGCCCCCTTCCGCCGAGCCCATCCGAATTGCTCAGCTCGCCGCGAATGGCGCAGTTGCTGGAAATGTTCGCGGAAAGCCACGATGTCGTGATCGTCGACAGCCCTCCGGTCCTCGGCCTAGCCGACGCGCCGATGCTTGCAGCCATTGCCGATGGTACGGTGTTCGTCGTCGAAGCCGAGCGGGGCCGTAGCGGATCGCTCAAGGCAGCGCTGCGACGGCTGCGTTCGATGAAGCCGGTGCTGCTGGGTGCCGTGCTGGCGAAGTTCGATCCCACCCGGTCGGGCAATCGATATTCGGCGTATTACGGGTACGATTACTACCAGTACGCCACTGGCGACGTGCGTCACGAGGCATGAGCGTGACGGGCGCGCGGATTGGCGCCACGACCGCCATAATCCTGTTCGCAATCCTGGCGATGATTTCCGGCTTCGACCGGATGACCGAGACACGCCAGGCGTTCGAACGGTTCGTTCCTTCCGCTTTCCAGGTCGGCGCAGCCAAGCGGCACGCCGCGCGCGCGTTGGGCGAAGGCGATCTGGAGGAAGCGATCGCGCTATCGCGCGTGGCGGTTGCCCGCGATCCGATGGACGCCCGCGGGCTCGCCTTTCTAGGGGCCGCGGCAGAATTGTCGGGCGATCGCGCGCAGGCAGCGCGGGCGTTCGGAGTGTCGTCGCAGCTTGGACACCGCAACCCGCTGACCCAGATCTATCTGTTTTCCGAGGATCTGGCGCGGGGCAATTTCGATGCCGCGGCATCGCGTGTCGACGCCCTGCTGCGCGCTGGCGATGCAGCGGGCGTCACGCAAACCTATTTGGCCATGCTGGAAGCCAGCCCCGAAGGACGGCGCGCACTTGCTTCGCGGCTCGGCAGCAGTCCGCAATGGGCGAACGCCTATCTGTCGGCCGCGGGTGCGGATGCCGCCCAGCTTCGCACGCGCGCTGATTTTCTGGCCCGCGACGATGCCGATATTGGGGTGCTGGGGTGCGAGGCGACCATGCCCATGATCCTGGAGCTGGCGCGCGGCAATTTCCGCGCGGAGGCGGACGGGGTCGCGCGTCGCCATTGCCCCCAAGCGGTTCCGTCCGGTGTTATCGCCGATAACGAATTCGAACAGTTCGGTGATGACGGGTCGGTATCGATCGGATGGCGCCGTTATCGCACGGGCGACGTGCGGGTTACCCGGCTTTCCGGTGACGAAGCCCGGATCGAGCTGGAGAACCGTTCCAGCGTGACGAAGCTGGTCCTGTCCCAGCCGGTCGCGCTTGAAACGGGCCGTTATCGGGTTGCCGCCAAGGTTGACGGGCCGGGGGGGCAGCGATTGATTGCCGCCCTCAATTGCACTACGCCGTCGCGTCCGCAGGCGTTACGAGAGCGGATCGACCAGGGCGGGCAGGCGCTTGACGCGCCGACGTGTTCGGACGCCATCCTGAGCCTGTGGCTCAGGCCGGGGGCTGGGCGGGTCGTGGTCGATCGCATCGACCTGGAACCTGTCACCCGCTGAGCAGGGCGGAATAGAACGCTTCCCATTTTCCGGCGATTGCCGGGCGACCGAACGGCCCGGCGGCAAGTGCGCGCGCCGCGACAGCCATCGCCATCCATTCGTTTTCCCCAAGCGAAAAACCCTGCTCCAGCGCCGTGGCAATCTCGTCCGCGCTGGTGCGGCATCGTATCGCGGCCCCGGCTTCAAAACCGATCGGGACGTGGCAGTGATCGGACATGATCGTGGGCCTTCCGGCGGCCCACGCGTCCAGCACCGCCATGGGCAATCCCTCGCTCAGCGATGGCAGGATCAGGAACCGCGACACATCGAAAAGTGCCGCCTTTTGCGAGCCGAAGGCCGTGCCGACGAACTGGATAGAGGTGTCCGCGCCGCCCATGGCGTGTTCCAGCATTTCGATCCCGGCATCATCGCCCCATCCCGCGATGGTCAAGGTCGCATCGTGGGGGAGGTTGGGCCGCGCCTTGGCCCATGCGGAAACGAGTGCCGCGATGTTTTTCTTCGCGTGAATGCGCCCGAGGTAGAGCGCGTTTGCCGGTGGCATTGCATCGGGCGCTGCGCTGGGGTTTGGCGCCGGGTTCGCAATTGTCGCAATGTGCGCACCGCCCGTTTCATGCACGATATCGTGTGCCTCCGCCTCGGTAAGGGCATGAAAGGCAGTGGCCGAGCGCCAGCTGCGGCGTTCCCAGATCGTGCGGGCGAGGGTCTTCTTCCACGCGTTGCGTCCGGTGATCCAGGGGTCCAGCATCCCATGCGGACTGATAACGAGCGGCCGGCCCGTACGCCGTGCCCAGCCATCGGCGGCGTGACTGGGAAATTGCCAGATGCCATGAAGGTGCAGCAGGTCGAGCTTCGCACGATCGAGCGTGGCGCCAAGTTGCGGCGCATAGCCAAGCTGGGCAGGGCCTTTACCCTGAGCCAGCAGGATTTCTGCTTCACCCAACCGCCAGCGGTCGTCGGCATGGGCCGGGTCGTCTATCGCGATGATGACCGGCGTAGCGCCCAGATCGCGCAGCAGCGCAGCCTGAGCGGCGACGGCTTCGAAAACCCCCCCGTTCGCCCGGCTGGCCCAGGCCGACAGCAAACCGATCCGCTGTCCGGCGAGGGGGGAATGCGAAGTCAGGCCTGAACCACTTTCTGTTCGATGGCGCCGAAGATCGAATGCCCGTCCGCATCCTTCATTTCGACCCGCACGGTATCGCCCGGCTGCATGAAGCGCGTGCTGGCTTCGCCCTTGTCGATGGTTTCGATCATGCGGATTTCCGCGATGCAGGAATATCCCAGACCGCCTTCGCTGACCGGCTTTCCAGCGCCGCCGTTTTCATCCTGATTGGAGACCGTACCCGATCCGATAATCGTCCCCGCACCGAGATCGCGTGTCTTGGCGGCATGGGCAACCAGTTGGGCAAGGTTGAACGTGGCATCGACGCCCGCGTTGGCCCGGCCGAACGCCTCGCCATTATAATCGACCATCAGCGGCAGGTGGATGACATTGCCCTGCCAGGCATCGCCCAGCTCGTCGGGCGTCACGGCCACGGGGCTGAACGCGCTTGCCGGTTTGGACTGGAAAAACCCGAAGCCCTTGGCAAGTTCGCCCGGGATCAACCCGCGCAAGGAAACATCGTTGACCAGCATGACCAGCTTGATGTGGCCGGCCGCCGTCTCTGCTGTCACGCCCATCGGCACGTCATCGGTGATGACCGCGATTTCCCCCTCCATGTCGCAGCCCCATGCGGTGTCCTTCAGGGGAATGTCGTCACGCGGGGCGAGGAATGTGTCGCTTCCACCCTGATACATCAGGGGGTCGTGATAGAAGCTTTCGGGCACTTCGGCACCGCGCGCTTTGCGCACCAGTTCCACGTGGTTGATATACGCCGATCCGTCGGCCCACTGGTAGGCACGCGGCAGGGGCGAATGGGCTTCGCGTTCGTGGAACCGCTCGCACGGCACCGCCTGGTGTTCGACATCGCGGTAAAGCGCGTCGAGCCGGGGCGCGACAGTGTCCCAGTCGTCGAGCGCGGCCTGCAGCGTGGGGGCAATGTTATCTGCGGCGCAATACCGGGTGAGGTCTTTCGACACGACCACCAGTTTGCCGTCGCGGGTTCCGTCCTTGAGCGTGGCTAGTTTCATGGTGGTCAGGTCCTTTCAGGAGAATCGGGCTGGTTGTCAGGGTGCGCGCGCTGGAATTCGGGCAGCGCGAGACACGCCGCCTCGATCCGCGTGATGTGCGGATGCGCGGAAAAATCGAACGCGAACTTGCGCGCGTTATACACTTGCGGAAGCAGGACCACCTCGAACAGACCCGGTGTATCGAACAGGAAATCGCCCGCTTGCAGCTGGGCAAGGCGTGCCTCCAGCGGGTCGAGCGTGCGGGCCAGCCAGTGGCGGTACCAGACGTCGATCTCGTCCTGCGAATGGCCCAGCGGATCGGCAAGATAGCGCAGCACCGGCAGGTTGTTCACGGCGTGAATTTCCGTCGCGACGGCATAGGCGAGTTCGCGGGCCGTATACCGGTCCTCGATGTCGCGCGGCAGAAGCGGCGGTAGCGGGTAGGCTTCTTCCAGCCATTCGATCAGCGCCATCGACTGCACCCGGTCACGCCCGTCGGCTTCGAGCATCGGGACGCTGCCGAAAGGGTTGCGCGTGGTGAAGGCTTCGCCCTTCTGTTCGGCTGTCCTCAGATCGACCGGCACGACATCATAGTCGAGCCGCTTGAGGTTGAGCGCGATGCGCAGGCGATAGCTGGTCGAACTGCGGAAATAGGCGAAGAGCTTCATCAGAACGCGGCGATCCCGGTGACCGCGCGACCAAGGATCAGGGCATGTACGTCATGCGTGCCTTCGTAGGTGTTGACGGTTTCCAGGTTCACCATGTGGCGGATCACCTGGTATTCGCCCGATATCCCGTTGCCGCCGTGCATGTCGCGGCTCTTGCGGGCAATATCGAGCGCCTTGCCGACATTGTTGCGCTTGACGATGCTGATCATCTCGGGCGCGAACTTGCCTTCGTCCATCAGGCGGCCGACGCGCAGCGAGCTTTGCAGGCCGAGCGAGATTTCGGTCATCATGTCGGCCAGCTTCAACTGGTACAGCTGCTTGGACGCCAGCGGCACACCGAACTGGAACCGGTCGAGACCATACTGGCGCGCAGCGTGCATACAGAATTCCGCAGCGCCCATTGCGCCCCAACTGATCCCGTAACGGGCGCGGTTGAGGCATCCGAACGGACCCTTGAGGCCCTGGACTTCCGGCAGAAGGGCGTCCGCGGGCAGCTTCACTTCGTCCATGACGATCATGCCGGTGGTGCTGGCGCGCAAGGACAGCTTGCCTTCGATCTTGGGGGCGGACAGCCCCTTCATGCCCTTGTCGAGAACGAAGCCGCGGATACCGCCGCCATGGGCTTCGCTTTTCGCCCAGACGACGAAAACATCGGCAAAGGGGGCGTTGGAGATCCAGGTCTTCGATCCGGAAATGATGTAGCCGTCGCCATCCTTTTTCGCCACGGTCTTCATGCCTGCCGGATCGGATCCGGCATCAGGCTCGGTCAGGCCGAAGCAGCCGATCAGCTTGCCGCTGGCGAGGCCGGGCAGATACTTGCGCTTCTGTTCTTCCGAACCGTAGGCGAGGATCGGATACATCACGAGGCTGGATTGCACGCTGGCCATCGAACGATAGCCGGAATCGACCCGTTCGATTTCGCGCGCGATCAGGCCATAGGCGACATAGGAAGCGCCGGCGCCGCCGTATTCTTCGGGGACCGTCGCGCCCAGAAGACCCGCTTCGCCCATCATCGGAAACAGTTCGGGATCGTCGATTTCCTTGGCGAAACCTTCGATTACCCGCGGCTGGAGTTCGCCCTGCGCGAAACTGTGCGCGGCGTCGCGGATCATCCGCTCTTCTTCCGTCAGCTGATCGTCGAGATTGAAGGGATCGTCCCACGCGAAAGGCACCATACCGGCCATGTGCTCTCCTTTGATATTGATCTGCCGATGGCAGGCTTGCGGACACTCCGCAAGGGGCCGTCAGGCAGTTCCCGCGTCTGCGGGGACCAACAACGCGTATCGGCTTTCGTCGCACATGCCTGTCACCCATTCGCCGCCGACCTTGAGCCAGGCGTGAAAACGCGGCCCCGCGTCAGCGGAGCGCGATGTGCCGAGAAACAGGGACGACCGGATGCCGCGCCGGTCCAGCATTCGCCGCGCGGCAAGCGCCTGGGGCAGGCAGTTGGGGTCGGTCGGAAGATTGCGCGCGGCACGCGCTATGGCGAGGCGAACGATGCGTATGGTGGTGAGGTTTGCCGCATCGATCCGATCGGGCTGGTCGTTGCCCGCCACCGCCCCGAAACGCGCCCGCCAACGGCGCGGGGGAACGAGCCGGACGAGCGCCTGCGCCACCGCGAGCGCGGCCAGGGCCTCGAAACTCGCGAGACGTTCGACGCTGTCGAGAGCGAGAAAGGTGCGTAACTTGGGCACGGTACACAGGCTACCATGGATCACGCCCGTGCCAATCGGAACATCGATTAGGGGCGCGGCCTCGGCATCCAAAACGTCAGTGGACGGCAAGCGCCTGCTGGAGCGCGGCGATCACTTCGGTCGGCGGGCAGGGCTTGGTAAGCGACTGGGCCTGAGGATACCGGCTTGCGAAGTCTTCCGAAATCACGCCACCCGAATGGAAGATGACGGGGACATTTTCGGCCATCATCTGTTCGGCAAGCGGGTACACGGTCCCATCGCCCAGAGTGACGTCGAGGATCGCGAGGTCCGGCTTGTTCGTTTCGTAGGCGAGCGTGGCCGACGACAAATCGTCGTAAGGGCCTTCGACGACATAGCCGGCCTCTTTGACCGTGTTGCACAAATCGAAACCGATTATCAGTTCATCTTCCGCCACAAGGACGCGCATTTTCTGCTGCATGGTACCTCTCCACCGACAGTCGACCCGAGAGATTCAACCGGAGGAAGAGGGATTCGTTCCGCAGTCAGGAAAGGCGGCCGTATTTCCCGGCGAAACCGGCATCGTCTCCAGCCGCCAGAAGCCTGGCCTGGCCGACCCAGTCGTCACGCCGGATGCGGCCTTCGAACCGGCCCAGCTTCGCGTCGATCCGGTCGATTTCGGAATCGTCCCATGCTGCCATCTGGGCAAAGGTCGTCACCCCGTTTTCGTTGAGGAGGCTTGCCAGTTTCGGGCCGAGACCCTTGATCCGCGTCAGGTCATCGCCCCCAGCGGCGGGCGCGATGTTCGCTGCGCCAACGGGCGCGGGGATCGGGCTGGTGGCTGGAATTTCGGGTGCGACGGGCGTGGCGGCGGGCGCCGCTGGCGCGGTATCGATCAGCGCCTTGTTGCGTTCGGCACGCGATGCGCCTTCGTCGAGCACGTCTCCGCCAGTGCCGGTAACGCGCGTACGCCGCGATGCGTTGAAGACGTACCAGGCAACCAGCAGGCCGACGACCAGCGCAGCCACGATGGCTGGCCAATAGGCGGTGAGCAATTCGGTCATTCGCTATCCCCTTGCGTATCGATTGTATCGCTGCGGCCCCAGACGACCCAGCCAAGACCCAGCCCGAAGCCATAGGCGGCGAGCATCATGGCCACCAATTCGAACCACACAGCCATGTCAGCGCGCTCCCGGGGTATCGATGGGGGTCGGGGTCAGCGGTTCGGTGCGGACCACTGCAAATTCGATCCTTCGGTTGGCCGGATCGCCGGGTGCCAGCCCTTCGACCGGTTCGGACGAACCCACGCCGCGGGCGCGGAGCCCGTCGCGCGGTATTCCGCGGCTGACCAGCGCCTCGCGAACGGCGCGCGCGCGCTCCATGCTCAATTCGATATTGCCCGGTTCGGTCCCCGAAGCATCGGTATGGCCGGTTATGGAGATGATCGAGCCAAGGCAGGGCCGAAGCGCGGCAGCAACTTCATCGAGCAACACCCGGCTGGCGGGCAACATCGCGCTGGACCCTTCTTCGAAGCGAACGGATCGTGTGCGAAGCAGGCCGTCGACATCTTCCTGGCAATGCAGCGGTTCGTAGGCTGGCGCATCGCTTTCGGCGCGCAATGTCCCGTCGCTCCATACCACCCCGCCCACGCCCGGGACGGCGGCGACAGCGCGGGCAACCCTGGCCCGGCTCGTTTCGTCCAGATTTTCGCCGCCGGTCAGAACGGGATGGCGCGATGGCGAGCCAGCCGGCCCGGCAAAGCGCGCGGTCACGCCTGTGCCACCGGCCTCGGCAATCGCCTTGGACGCCATGGAGCCCAGCGGGGCGACGAAATCGGTCGCGGTTGGCCCAGCAACGCCGTAACCGGCAACGGCGACGAGCATGGCTCCAGCGAATATGGCAAGGCCCGGACGGATCGGCATGGCCGCCTCTTAGCCGCCAGCCGACCCGCCTGCCAAGCGCCCTAGTCGAGGCTGTCCGCCGTCTTCACCAGCTGGATGAATTCCTGCCGCCAGAAGTCGCGCGGGCTGCCGGCGAGCGCCGTGATGCGGTCGTAATCGAAACCGGCCAGCAGCGGGTCGCCGCGCAGTTTCTGGCCGAAAGCCGCCACAGCGCTGGCGAAGGCGAAATCGCCGACCGGTGCGCGCGCGGTGCGCAGCGCGCTGGCGGGAAGCGTGTAGGTCAGCAATTTCGACACATCGCCGCCGGGCTTCTTGTAACGCAGCTTGATGTGCGCGGCTTCGGCCGCAAGCTGCAAGGCGCGTTCGTCGGGACGTGTTTCGTAGCGGCGTTCGCTGATCCATCCCCTGGCGCCTGCGGGCACCACTTCGTAGATCGCGGTTACCTGGTGGCCGGCACCGATATCGCCCGCATCGACGGCATCGTTGTCGAAATCCTCTTCACGCAGGAACCGGTTTTCGTACCCGACGAGCCGGTACTGGCTGACCACTGCGGGGTTGAATTCGACCTGGATCTTCACATCCTTGGCGATCGTGAAAAGGGTTGCGCCCATCTCGTCGCCCAACACTTTGCGGGCCTCGAGAGCGCTGTCGATATACGCGTAATTGCCGTTACCGTGATCGGCGACCTGTTCCATCATCGCATCGTTGAGGTTCCCACGCCCAAAGCCCAGCACGGTGAGCGTTGTGCCGCTGTCCCGTTTGGCCTCGATCAGTTCGATCAGGGCGTCCCGGTCGGATGTACCGACGTTGAAATCACCGTCGGTTGCCAGAATCACGCGGTTTACGCCGCCCTTGATCCGGTTGGCTTCGGCCACGCGGTAGGCGAGTTCGATGCCCGCTCCGCCCGCCGTGGAGCCGCCGGATTCCAACTGGTCGAGCACGTCCCTGATCTTGCGCTCGTCGTTCGTCGGCTCGAGCACGAGGCCCGCTGCACCGGCGTAAACGACGATCGAGATGCGATCCTTGTCGGTCAGTTGGCCCGCCAGCTGGCGCATGGCGGTCTTGACCAGGGGGAGCTTGTCGGGGCTCGACATCGAACCCGACACATCGAGCAGGAACACCAGGTTTGCCGGGGGGCGATCCTGCTTGGGCAGTTCGTACCCGGCCAACCCGATGCGGACGATCCGAGTATCGGAATTCCACGGCGAAACCGCGACATCGGTGTTGACGGTAAAGGGCTGTTCGCGATCGGCCGGACGATCGTAATCGTAGCGGAAGTAATTGATGAATTCTTCGGTTCGCACCGCGCCCTTGGGCGGAAGCTGCCCTTCGGAAATGAACCGCCGCGCGTTCGTATAGGCACCCGTATCGACATCGACCGAGAAGGTGGAAACCGGTTCGTTGGCCACCATCTTGACCGGGGAGACTTCCTCTCCGTGATACTGGTCCCGGCTGGGCTGCGTGGGCACGAACACCGGGGGGAAATACCGGTAACTGGTGTCGATGACGGTCTGGCCGGTCGCCTCGTCGACGACCCTTTCCGGCGCGGCCACGATCATTGGCGCAACCGATTCATACATCGGTGCCTTGACCCTGGATCCGGTCACCACGACGGCCTGCGTTGACAGGGTCGGAGGGGGCGGTGGCGGTGGCGGCGGCGGTGGCGGGGGTGCATTCCCGTCCTGCGACGTGGCCTTTCCACTTGTCAGGACGATTTCCTCGCCCTGGCTCGAAGCGCATCCTGCAATCAATGCGGCCAACGCGCAGGCGGTGGCGATCTTGGTCATTCTCATCGGCAAACCTCCCCAACATGTCTGTGATACACAGTTACATCATCAGGGCGTGAACGCCGACTGAACGTGCCGTGACAGGGACAAACCGATCAGTCTTGGTCCGACGGATCCTTGTCGACATTGCGGCGGAACAGGACCCTGTCCTCGGGTCCGAATCCGCGGTGCCAGATCACGAAACCATAGACGAGGAGAATGGCGGGGACACCGAAGGCAAGTTCGGCCCATTCCGGCAGGCGCGTCGCCAGCCAGCCCACCAGCACCGCTGGCGCGGTTGCATAGACCAGCGCCCAGCGGAAGTTGTTGATCGTCTGGCCCAGGAAACGGGACAGGACGAAGGCCTTCACAAGGCTGGCGGTCCCCAGCGCAAGGGCCAATGCAATTGCAGCGGCGGCGGCCTTGTACGGTTCGCCGTAACCGCCTGCGACCATGGCCTGGATGAAGATTACCGTGAGTACACCCTGCAGCGCGATGGTACCGATGGAGATCCACAGGTTCTTGACCCGCGCCACGTAAATAAGGACCGCTTCGGATACGACCGCGGTGGCGGCCACCACTTCGGCGATAAGAAGAAAGGCAAGGGCCCCGGTGCCGCCGACAAATTCCGGCCCAACCAGTCCCATCACCGCTTCGCCCGGCACGCCCAGCGCCAGAGCGATGCCGGCCTGCATGGCGACGATCCAGAACCCCACCTGGCAAACCTGTTTGGCAATCGCGTCGTAGTTCCTGGTCTTGAGGTTCTTCGTGATGACCGGACCCAGGATCGGCTCGAAACTGGTCTTGAGCTTTTGCGGCAAGCTGGCGACCTGTTGGGCGATGTAATACACGCCAACAGCCGTCGGCGCGGCAAACAGGCCGAGGATGAAGATATCCAGTCGGCGCGTGCCCCATTCGATCGCATCGGCGGTTGCCAGCGGCAATGCACGCGCGGTCATCCGGGCCATGTAAACGGGGTGCGGACGCCAGCCGCGCGGGCGGCCATAGCTGCGGAAGAACGCCCACAGCCCTACGGCCAGACCGGCATAGATCGACACGAGGTAGGCCAGCGCGAGGCCGGACTGGCTGGTTTGCGGCAGGAACCAGAAAACCCCGGCCATGATCGAAATCGTCCAGGGTTCCACCACGGCGCGCGCGCGCACGGTGGTGGCAATGTCATACCGATATGCCTGGGCAGCCAGCACGATCTCGGTCAGCGCGTAACCGGGGATCGCGAAAACGATCAGCCGATCGAATTCGGTAAACTCGCCGCTGGGAAACAGCGGTGCCGGTACGAACCAGAAGAACGCGGCGGCAAGTCCTGAAAACAATAGCGCCAGCAGCATCCCGTCATAGACGAGGTTTGCCGGATGCGCTTCCTCTCCGTCGGCAAGCCGCTGCGCCAGACCGCGTTTTTCGCCCATTGCGCAAACCAGTGCGACCAGTTCCACCACGACCAGCGCGGATGCAAACCGCCCCAGCGCTTCTGGTCCGTAAAGGCGCCCGGCAATGAACAGGAAGGGCAGGCGCGCCAGCAGGCGCAGCAGGAAACCGATGAAATTCTGCCTGCCACCCTTGGCCAGTGCGGTCATGTCTTCGTCGGATTGGGCTGCTGTCACGCAGCGCTCTCCTGTTCGGCGCGCAGGGGGCGCGACAACAGGCCCGACACGGTCGTGTGCGGATCGTCGCCCTTGATGAGGCCGTAAACGGCAGTCACGATGGGCATTGCGACACCGTGGCGCGCCGCCAGTTCGACCAGTACCGGAGCGGTGTGCGCGCCTTCGGCAACAGTGCGCCGGTCGGCCATCAGCTCCGCCGCGCTCTGCCCTTCGCCAAGGGCCTTGCCGAGCGAAAAATTGCGGCTCGATGTGGACGAACAGGTCAGCACGAGATCGCCAAGGCCGCACAGGCCGGCGAGCGTTTCCGTGCGGGCGCCCAGCACTTCGCCGAACCGCAGCATTTCGGCATATCCGCGCGCAATGAGCGCGGCGCGGGCGTTCTGGCCAAGGCCCAGCCCCTCGACCACGCCGCACGCGATGGCGAGCACGTTCTTCACCGCTCCGCCGATTTCCGCGCCGGTCACATCGTCGGAGAAATACGGTCGGAAAGTCGGGCGCGCGACGACGGGGGAAATCCGCTCCCATTGCTCCTCGCCGCCGCCGCAGGCCAGGGTTACCGCGGTGGGCAGACCGGCCGCGACTTCATGGGCGAACGTGGGGCCGGAAAGGACGGCGATGGCGCTGCCGGGGGCCGCATCGCGGGCCACATGGTTCATCAACCGACCGCTGCCTGCCTCTATGCCCTTGGAACACAGAACCAGATCGCGCGGATGCGAAGGCATGGACTCGAGAACACGGCCCATGTGCTGGGCCGGGGTAACCACCAGAAGGGTATCGAGCGCCGCCATTTCGGTCAGGTCGCCGGTTGCATGGATGCTGGGTGCCAGACTGGCCGATGGCAGGAACAGCGTGTTCGTGTGGCTGGCGTTGATTTCCGCCACCAGTTCGTCCTCGCGCGCCCAGATCAGCACATCGCGGCCGTCGCTGGCGAGCATCTGGGCAAGGGCCGTTCCCCACGCGCCTGCACCAAGAACACCGACGCGGCTCATGCCTTGACCCCTGCGCCGCGCACGGGTTCAGCCCCGGGATCGAGGGGCCAGCGCGGACGTGCCGAAATGTCCAGCGGGTCGGGCGCGAACGTGGGCATCGCCAGGCGTTCGATGCCCGCCCACGCGATCATCGCCGCGTTGTCGGTGCACAGTTTCGGCGGGGGCGCAGCGAAAAGCATGGAATGGTCCTGCGCCAGCGTTTCGAGCGCGGCGCGTACGGTTGCGTTCGCCGCAACCCCGCCTGCGACAACCAGCGTGTCGACGTCGTCCATCCGGGAAAGCGCGATATGCAACCGGTCGGTTACGCAATCGACGGCTGCCTGTTGAAAGCTGGCCGCGATATCGGCGGCACCATATTTGCCGCTGTCATGGGCGCGCAGGACCGCGCTTTTCAAACCGGCAAACGAGAAATGCGGTTCCCCGCTGCCCACCATCGGGCGGGGCAGGGGCACAGCCTTGGGATCGCCTTCCTTCGCCGCCTGTTCGACCGCGGGTCCGCCGGGGAAGCCCAGCCCCAGTATCTTTGCCGTCTTGTCGAACGCTTCGCCCAGCGCATCGTCGATGGTCGTGGCAAAGCGGCGGTATTGCCCCACGCCGTCGACCCGCAGGATCTGGCAATGGCCGCCGGAAACCAGCAGCAGGGCATAGGGAAAAGCGATTCGCGGGTCCGCAAGGCGCGGGCTCAACGCGTGGCCTTCAAGATGGTTGATCGCGATAAGCGGCGTATCGCTTGCCATGGCCAGCGCTTTTGCCGTCACCAGTCCAACCATGACGCCGCCGATCAGGCCCGGCCCGGCCGTCGCTGCGATCGCGTCGCATTCGGCCAGTGTCACGCCTGCATCGGACAGAACGCCTTCGATCATCGGGGCGAGCCGTTCGGCGTGGGCGCGTGCGGCGATTTCGGGGACGACGCCGCCATAGGGCGCGTGATCCGCGTCCTGCGACGCGATGCGCTGCGCGACAATACGGCGGTCGCTGTCCACCAGCGCCGCTGCGGTTTCATCGCAGGAACTTTCGATGCCGAGCACAAGGGCCATGGCGCTTTCCCTTAACGCGCTGGGCCGCTAGAGCAAGGAAACGCTATGCCGGCCTCCCCACTCATTCGCCTCGGAACCCGCCAGTCACCGCTTGCCATGGCGCAGGCGCACGAGACGCGCGCACGCTTGTGCGCCGCTCACGGATGGGACGAAGCGGCGGTCGAACTGGTCCCCGTGGTGGCCAGCGGCGACAAGATACAGGATCGCCCCCTGGCCGAAATCGGGGGCAAGGCGCTGTGGACGCGCGAACTGGATTTCTGGTTGGTCGAAGGCCGCATCGATGCCGCTGTGCATTCGATGAAGGACGTGGAAACCCTGCGGCCCCAAGCGATCGCCATTGCCGCGATCCTGCCGCGCGCCGACAAGGCCGACAGGCTGCTGGGCGCAGCGTCCATCGCCGAGATACCGCACGGCGCGCGTGTCGGCACAAGCGCGCCGCGCCGCGCCGCACAATTGCTACACCTGAGGCCCGATCTCGCCGTGGTGGGCATTCGCGGCAATGTGGCGACGCGGATGGCCAAGCTGGCTGCCGGGGAAGCCGATGCCACCTTCCTGGCAGCCGCCGGTCTGGACCGGTTGGGCGAAGACGCGGTCGGCGTTCGCCTCGCCCCCGAAGACTGGTTACCCGCGCCCGCACAGGCTGCGATCGGCATCGAATGCCGCACGGGGGATGACCGGACCCGTGATTACCTCTCCGCAATCAACCATCCACCCAGCCATGCCGAAGTGATGGCAGAACGCCGCCTGCTGGAAGGGCTGGGGGGCGGGTGCAGCAGTCCGATCGCCGCACTGAGCGACACGGCTGGCGGAAGCATCCATCTGCGCGCCGCGATCTTCAGCCCTGACGGGAAGGTGCGGATTGGTGACGAAGCCCGCTTCGAGGCTGGCGATACGCAGGCACCGCTTGATCTGGCGCGCGCCTTGCTGAACGAGTCTCCGCCTGAAATTACCGCGCATTTCGGATCAGTCCCATGAAACCGCTGTTTCTGTTCCGGCCCGAACCGGGATGGACCCTGTCGGCCCAGACTGCCCGGGCGATGGGACTGGATGTGCACGGTGCACCGCTGTTTTCCGTCGAACCGGTCCCTTGGGACGCGCCCGATCCGGCGGATTTCGGCGGGATTCTGGTCGGCAGCGCAAATGTGTTTCGTCACGGCGGGGCTGGGCTGAAGACTTTGCAGCGCCTCCCCGTCCATGCCGTCGGACAGGCGACCGCCGATGCGGCACGAGGCGCGGGCTTCATCGTCGGGCAAACCGGTTCAGGCGGGTTGCAGCGTGTTGTCGATGCACTGGACGGGCGCGAAATACGGCTGCTTCGGCTTGCGGGCGAAGACCGTGTCGCCTTGTCCGCCCCTGATGGCATCGCAATCGAAACACGGGTTGTCTATCGCGCCATCCCCAGGCCGCTGGCGGGCGAGGGCGTGGAAAAACTGCGAATTGGCGGGGTTGCTGCGCTGCATTCGGGCGCGGCGGCGGTGCGCCTGGCTGCCGAATGCGATCTGAACAGGATCGACCGGTCGCTCGTCGATATTGCCGCGATTGGTCCCCGGGTCGCCGAGATGGCCGGTGAAGGGTGGCGTTCCGTTCACATTGCAGACGGGACGGGCGACAGCGAGCTACTGGCCTTGGCGAAATCTTTGTGCCAAAACTTGTGAACGAGAAAAGGATGCATCGGGCAAACCGGTGCCCGTGGTCGCAGAACGGAACTCGATGAACGAATATACCAGCACCAGACGCAAAGGTCCGTCGATGCGGCCCGTACTCGTTGCTGTGCTTGCGTCTTTCCTGCTCGGCAGTGCCGTCGCGGGCTATCTTGTCTACCGGATGACGGATGACGGCGATGCCGCATCGACCGCGACCGGCGAACCGCAGGCGATTGCCGCCAGCCCGTCCGCATCCCCGCGCCCCACGCCAAGCGCGACCGCAAGCGAAGCGGCGCAAAAGGCGGTCCAGCGGGTCGAAGAAACGCAGGGCGGCATCGACCAGCGCCTCGCCGCTGCCGAGCAACGTCTTTCGCGCCTGGACCTCCAGGCCCAGGCTGCCGCCGGCAACGCCGCGCGCGCCGAAGGCCTGCTGATCGCTTTCGCCACCCGGCGGGCGCTGGAAAAGGGCGCAGAACTGGGGTTTCTCGCAGACCAGCTGCGGTTGCGGTTCGGTGATGCCATGCCCAATGCCGTGGATACCATCATCCGCACCAGCCGCGACCCGATTACGCTCGACCAGTTGATCGCCCGCCTCGAAGGTCTGTCGCCGCGCCTTTCCGAACCCACCGAACAGGCGGGTTTCGAACGGTTTCGCGAAGAATTGTCCCAATTGTTCGTGATCCGCCGCGAAAGCGCGCCATCGCCGCAGCCCCAGCGCCGCCTTGAACGCGCGCGCCTGTTCCTCGAAAGCGGCCGGACCGAAGCGGCCATTGCCGAAGTGAAGAACCTGCCGGGTGCCACGAACGCCGAAGGCTGGATCCGCGATGCCGAACGCTATGCAGCGGCGCAGCGTGCGCTCGATCTGATTGAAACGTCCGCAGTTCTCGAACCGCGCCGCCTGCGTGACGGGCTGGGCAACCGGATCGAGCAGCCTAGCCCGGCGGAAGAATAAGCGTCAGGCCTTGAGCATTTCGGGCAGCTTGCCCGATACGCCGCGCGCTTCGTCCATGAAGAACCGCTTGAGCCAGCCCGATCGCTGGACCCCGGCCATGCCAAAGCGGCGGATTGCGCTCGCGGCCTTGCCGGGCACCCCGAACAGGCGGGTCAGGCCATCCGTCGCGCCCATCACCATGATCGCATCCAGCGCGCGCCACTCTTCGTATTTCCTGAGCACCTGCGCATCGCCCAAATCGAGGCCGAGCCGCATGGCTTCGTCCAGCACTTCCACCAGCGCACCCACATCGCGCAGGCCCAGGTTCAGGCCCTGACCCGCAATCGGGTGCATCCCGTGCGCGCTGTCCCCGACCAGCGCCAGCCGGTCACCCACGATACGGGCAGTGTGCTGGAAGCTGAGCGGCCATGACGAGCGCGGGCTGTTGAGCGTTAGTTCGCCGAGAATATCGCCCATGCGCTTGTGCACTTCGGCAAGAAACGCACGATCCGAAAGCTTGAGCACGCCGGCGGCGTCCTTTTCATCGACGGTCCATACCAGAGCGCTGCGATGCTGGCCCTGCGGCCCGTCGATCATTGGCAGCAAGGCAAAGGGCCCGTCAGGGTAGAAGATTTCCCAGGCGACGTTTTCATGCGATTTGGAGTGGTCCAGACCGGCGATCATCGCGCGGTGGCTGTAATCCCAGCTGGCCATCTTGAGACCCGCTTCCTCGCGCGTGGGCGACCGGCGGCCTTCGGCCCCCACCATCAGCGCCGCTTTCAGAACGGTGCCGTCTGCCAGAGTGGCCGATACGCCGAATTCGCCCCGCTCACGCGAAACGACTTCGACAGGGGCGTGCCACGCGATCAGCGGTTCCTTCGCGGCGGCTTCGTGCAGCGCCAGGCGCAACTGCCGGTTCGCGAACATCCGGCCCAGCGTGCCTTCGTGCGGTTCGGGACGAAAATCAAGGCGGCCCGGTTTCATCTGGTCGAGTACGGCGATTGCCGCGATATCGCAGCCATGCGGTTCGAGCGTTTCTTCAACGCCGATGTTGCGAAACAGGCGCCAGCTTGCCGTCGATATGGCCGAAGCGCGCCCATCGAAGTTTTCGGACGTCAGGTCGGCGGGGTCGGCCCGGTCGACCAGATGGCTGGAGATACCCTTTTTGGCGGCGGCAAGCGCTAGGGTCATTCCCACCAGGCCACCGCCCAGGATCAGCAGGTCTCGCTTGTCGTCCATAGGCCGTGTCTCTAGATGCACGGGCATGAGCGAGGCAAGGACAATGGTGCGCGGCTGGTCGCTTGCGTTCGCGATGCTGGCGCTGGCGTGCGCGGCGTTGTGGGCTGCGGCGGTAACCGCCCAACCCGGCGGCGTCGGCGATACGAACATCCGCGCCGAGATTTTTGCCGATACACCGCGCATCGCCGATGACGGCAGCGAAACACTGACACTCGCTCTCCACTTCACCCCGGTTTCGGACGAATGGCACGGCTATTGGTCGAATCCGGGCGATGCCGGGCTGGGCATGGAGGTCGAATGGTCCTGGCCGCAGGAATGGTTCGGCCAGGCTTTGTATCCGATGCCCCGCACGCTGGTGATCGGCGACCTGATGAACCATGTGTTCGAAGGCGAATATGCCGTGCTGGTGCCGGTCACGATTCCCGCAGGCGTGGACAGGAACGATCTTGGCCCCCTTCGCGGGACGGCCGAATACCTTGCCTGCACAGACACGATCTGTGTGCCCCAGCGTGCCGAGTTGAGCCTGACCGCCGACCGATACGCAGCCCCGCAGTTCGACAGTTGGCGCGCACGCATCGTGCCCCCGCTCGACAGTCGGGCGGGTTTCGAATTCAAGGGTGACAGGCTGCGGATCGGCATCCCCTTGCCTGCGGCCAGCGATCTGGGGCAACCGCATGTTTTCATTGCCACCAGTGAAATCGGTGCGGGTCAGCAGGTGGTGTATTCGGGCGTGCAGACTTTCCTTCGCGAAGGCGATCTGCTGGTTGCCGAAATTCCGATCCGCGATTTCGATGTGCCGGCCACGGGGCCGATGAAGGCCATGCCGCGTCCCGAAGCGGTCGAAGGGCTGATCGACCTTGGCGATGGACGCGGGGTCCGGTTCACAGCCTACCCCGCGGACGTGCCGCTTGAAGGGGTGAAGCCAATCCGGGGCGGAGCGGTGCCCGATCTTCTGCCGTTGCTGCTGGGGGCACTGGTCGGCGGATTGCTGCTGAATATCATGCCGTGCGTTTTTCCGATCCTCAGCCTGAAGGCGATTGCGCTGGCGAAGGCGGGGGGGGATCAGCACGCGGCCCGCGCCGATGCGTTGGCGTATACCGCGGGGATCGTGATCGCGTGCTCGGGGCTTGGCATCGCGATCCTCCTGCTTCGGTCGGCAGGCGAACAGGTGGGATGGGCGTTCCAGTTGCAAAGCCCAACGGTCGTCGTCGGCCTGTTCCTGGTGGCTTTGGCGATTACCGCCAATTTCCTTGGCCTTTACGAGGTTCCCGGAATGGCGATTTCCGGGCGCGGCCCGTCGCGCGGCGGATCGTTCACGACCGGGTTGCTGGCCGCCTTCGTCGCCACCCCGTGCACAGGCCCGTTCATGGCGCTCGCGCTGGGTGCGGCGCTGGTAATTCCTCCGCTTTATGGCCTGATGGTGTTCGTCGCGTTGGGGATCGGCCTTGCCTTGCCGTTCCTGGCCGTGGGGTTCGTGCCGTCGATCCGCAATCGGCTCCCCCGCCCCGGTCCGTGGATGGAGCGGTTCCGGCGGTGGATGGCCGTGCCGATGGGGCTGACGGCCCTTGCGTTGCTGTGGCTGGTCTGGCGCATCGGGGGCGTGAATTTCCTGTTCATCGTCGGCCTTCTCGGGGCGGTGCTGGTGATGTGGCTGTTCCTGGCGGGCAAACTCCAGCGCAAGGGTCGTGCGGGGCCGGTTCTCGTCGCCCTCGGGCTGGCCGTGGCCGCCGCGCTGGTTTTCCTGCCCCAGCCGCAGGAACAGGCCCGCGCATCGGCAAGTCTGCTCGCGCCTGTTCCCTATAGCGAGGCGGCGCTGTCCCGTGCGCGCGCATCGGGCAAGCCGGTGTTCGTGTGGTTTACCGCCGATTGGTGCGTAACCTGCAAGGTCAACGAAAGCGTCGCGATCGAACGCGAAGCGACCAAGGCCGCATTCGGGGACGCCGGGGTGGTTGCCTTGCGCGCCGACTGGACGTTGCGTGATGAGGAGATTTCGCGCGCGTTGACCCGTCAGGGGGCAGCAGGGGTGCCGTTATACCTGTGGTATGAACCCGGCGCGGACGCCGAACAGCTTCCGCAGGTCCTTACGCCGGATCTTCTGGTGCAGAAGGCCCTGGCGTCGGCTCGACGTTCGGCTGCGCCCGGCAGTTCTCCACCAGTTCCCCCGGAAGCGCGCTAGCGTTCAGGATGATGCTGCCCGCACCGGGAACCGTGGCTTCGACATCGCGCGTGCCCGTCAATGCGTCGAGGCCCTGAATATCGGCTTCGACAGATCCCTGCCACAGCCACGCATCGTTGACCTGCACGGCGTCGATCTTGAACCGGGCCACGTGGCCGTTGCCGATCAATGCCAGCAAGGCCTTGGCGTGCGGATCGGCCGCCGCAAACCGGGTGTAGGCGATGCGCGGCCCGGCTGCGTCGTCAACGCACTCGATCGCGAACAGCGGGCGTTCCCCCGGTTTGCCGTAGAGCAGGCGCGTGTCCTTGCCCCCCGGTGCCCAGATCGCCCCGGTGGTATCGGGGGACGTGATGGGCTGCGATGCGCCTTCGCCGGACTGGGCGATGCGCGAACGTTCGACATATTCATCCGATGCAGGCGGCTGGCAGGCCGCCAATGCAACGAAGGGTAACAGGGTGAAAACGGATGCGCGAGCCATCCGTGCGCTATGGCACAGCCGCGCCGCCATTCAAGCTACCCGCATCGACTGTCCTCAGCGGGATCGAATGAAGGTGCGAATATCGCTGGAAAGCTTGGCCCGATCCTCGTCGCGGATATACATCATGTGGCCCGCACCATAATAATGGAACTCGACCCGGTCCTGCGGAATGCCGATGCGATTGAGGGAATATTCCGCCCCGAAGAACGGTGTGGCAAAATCGTAATATCCTTGGCCGACGAACGTTCGCAGGCCCGAATTTTCGCGCATGGCGGTGCCGATATAGGGCGCGACATTGAGATAGGCGCCGCGGAATTGGCCTTCCAGCGACCATTCCCAGCTGCGCCCCGGCTCGCGCCCGATGGACTGGTATTCGCGCTTGGTTTCGAAGCCCAGCGTATCGCGCGCCCAGGCGTTGATCGCAGCGGTATATCCTGCGTCGATGCCGTAAAAACTGGGGTCGTTGTCGGGCGTTTCGCCGGCCGCATCGTAATCGCGCCCGGTGTATCGGGAATCGAGGCGGCCGATGGTTTGCCCGCGGTCGCGCAACAATTCCTTGTAGAACCGCTGGTCGGTAACGCGCAGTTCCGCCCGGTCGAGATACTCTTCCGAAAGACCGGTCAATCGCGAAAGTTCCGCCCGCACGGTGGCGCGTTCGGCGGCGGGCAGATCCTGCCCCTTCATCAACGCCGCGGCGTATGGACCGATGGCGAATTCGCGTGCCTGCTGGGCAATCGCTTCCACCGAAGGGGCTTCGGCTTTCCCGTGGAACCACGCAGCCGTGGCCATGTTCGGCAAGGTCATCACGTAAGCCATTTCGTTGCCCGGCGTGGGTTCGCGGGCTGCGAAGTCCAGGATCGTGGAAATCAGGACAAATCCGTTCAGGGCGACATCGTTGTAGGTGCCGCCTTCCAGTTCGTTTGCCAGAGCGGCCGTGCGGGTCGTCCCATAGCTTTCCCCGCCGACATACTTCGGGCTGTTCCAGCGCCCGTTTTCGTTGATCCACCGGCGAATGACCTGCCCGACTGCGCGGGCATCGGCGTTTATGCCGTAATAGCTGGCCGGATCGGTCCCGGGCGTCAGGTAACTGAAACCGGTGCCCGGAGGGTCGATGAAGACCAGATCGGCAACATCGAGCAGGCTGTCAGGATTGTCGACCAGCGGGTAGGGCGGGGCGCCATCGTCCCGCGCGTCCGACGGGATGGCCACGCGCTTGGGTCCGAAAGCGCCCATCTGTAGCCACACCGACCCCGAACCCGGCCCACCGTTGAAAATAAAGAAAACCGGGCGTGACTTGTCGAGGGGCTGCTTCACATAACTGGTGGTGACGATGACCGCTTCGGGCTTGTCGTCGCCGGAGGTCAGGACCGTTTCGCCGATCGTTGCCCGGTAGGAGATGCGCTGGCCGCCAAACGTGCCGACAAGGTCGCGCACGCGCACCTGCGGATCGATCGTGATTGCGGATTTCGTTTCGGTGGCTTGCCCTTTGTCCTGCGCGAAAAGCGGTGCGGAAAGGGCGAGTGCGGCTGTGGCGGCAAGAAGGCGAAGTGTCATGATTCCCTCTATGGCAAAGCCACGCGTTAACGCAAACGGGCGCTGGAGGCGGCGATGCGGCAGTTTTCAACGAAGTCGAGGAAATCGGTAAATCCATCCGGCGTGGGCAAGTGCCCGTTTTGCATTTCGCGCAGGCATGGATTCGTGTCGGCGCTTTCGCGGCCCAGCCGGTCCATGAATTGCCCCACGTATGCCGCGTTGCCCGGGTCGTGCCGGCCATACTCAATGGCGATCGGGGGCGCGTTGCGGATGCGCCAGACACGCGGGCTCTGCGCGCCGGATAACAACCCCACGCCGGCCCAGCCGTTGAGCGATCCTTCGGCCCAGGCGACGGACAGGAAATAGGCGCCGCGCGACAGGCCCGCCGCCTGCCGTCCTGCAAAAGGTCCGTGTGGCTGCTGCAGGGTATCGATCCAGCGATCGAGCGAACGCATCTGCCTGGCCGCATCGCGCACAGGCCAGCAAAACCAGTCGCGGTTCCGGTCCTCCAGCCCTTCGCACCGGTCTTCGCGGGCAAGCGGAACCAGCAACGCCATGCGGTGGGCAGCGGCCCAGCGCGAAAGCGCGTCCAGATACCCGGTCTGGCGCTCTATCCCGATCGGATCGCCGCGTTGCATCGCGTGAAAATAGACCAGCAATCGCGCAGGGTTGGGGCCATCTTGGGGCGCGGGCTGGAAATAGTATGCGCGACCGGCCCGCTCAAACCGCTCCAGTTCGGGCGCGGCAAACGCCGGCATCGCCGCAAGGGCGGATGCCAACGCCAGGAGAAACGCGGCTAGCCGCCCCATTTCCGCTGGGACTTGCCGTAGCGTGTCTTGCGCGTGCCCGGCTTTCCTTCGTTGCTGCGACCGACAAGCGGGGCCTTCTTGTCGCTATCTGCAAGACCAAGCTCGTCATTTTCCAACCGCCGTATCTCGTCACGCAGACGGCCCGCTTCTTCGAATTCCAGATCGGCGGCTGCGTTGCGCATGCGCTTTTCCAGATCCTCGATATAGACGCGCAGGTTGTGACCCACGAGGTTGTTGCGTTCATCGTCGCCGGTGCCCACCGTGACACCGTCCTGCGATGCGGTGTGGGCGACGATGTCCGCGATCTGGCGCTTGATCGTGGTCGGCGTGATGCCGTGTTCTTCGTTGTAGGCGCGCTGCTTTTCGCGGCGACGGTCGGTTTCCGCCATGGCGCGTTCCATGCTTCCGGTTACCCGGTCCGCATACAGGATTACCCGCCCGTCGACGTTGCGCGCGGCGCGCCCGATGGTCTGGATAAGGCTGGTTTCGGACCGCAGGAACCCTTCCTTGTCAGCATCGAGGATCGCCACCAGCCCGCATTCGGGGATGTCGAGGCCTTCGCGCAGCAGGTTGATACCCACCAGCACGTCATAGACGCCCAGCCGCAAATCGCGGATCAACTCGATACGTTCCAGCGTCTCGACGTCGGAGTGCATGTACCGCACGCGCACGCCGGCTTCGTGCATGAATTCGGTCAGGTCTTCGGCCATACGCTTGGTCAGCGTGGTGACAAGGGTGCGATAACCCTGCGCCGCAACCTTCTTGCATTCCTCGATGCAGTCCTGAACCTGGTCCTCGACCGGCTTGATCTGGACCGGCGGGTCGATCAGCCCGGTCGGGCGAATGACCTGTTCGGCAAACACACCCCCGGTCTGCTCCATCTCCCAATTGCCCGGTGTGGCCGAAACGGCGAATGTCTGCGGACGCATGGCGTCCCATTCGTTGAACCGCAGCGGCCTGTTGTCGATACAGGACGGCAGGCGAAAGCCGTATTCCGCCAGCGTGATCTTGCGCCGGTGGTCGCCCTTGGCCATCGCGCCGATCTGCGGCACGGTCTGGTGGCTTTCATCGACAAACAGCAGGGCGTTTTCGGGCAGATATTCGAACAAGGTCGGCGGCGGTTCGCCGGGCAGGCGGCCGGTCAGGAAGCGGCTGTAATTCTCGATGCCCGCGCACGATCCGGTGGCAGCAATCATCTCAAGGTCGAAATTCGTACGCTGCTCCAGCCGCTGGGCTTCGAGCAGGCGGCCTTCTTCGTGCAGTTCCTTCAGGCGTTCGGTCAGCTCGAACTTGATGGCCTCGCTCGCCTGTTTCATCGTCGGGCCGGGCGTGACGTAGTGCGAATTGGCGTAAACGCGCACCTTGTCGAGACTGGCGCCCTTCTTGCCGGTCAACGGATCGAATTCGCTGATTTCCTCGATATCGTCACCGAAGAAGCTGATGCGCCACGCCATGTCCTCGTAATGCGAAGGGAAGATTTCCAGGCTGTCGCCGCGCACGCGGAAATTGCCGCGGGAAAATCCGGCGTCGTTGCGCTTGTATTGCAGGGCAACCAGCTTGCGGATCAACTCTCGCTGATCGACCGTTTCGTCCTTCTTGATATCGAAGATCATGGCCGAATAGGTTTCGACCGAGCCAATACCATAGAGGCAGGACACCGATGCCACGATGATTACGTCGTCGCGCTCCAGCAAGGCGCGGGTGGCCGAGTGGCGCATCCGGTCGATCGCCTCGTTTACGGAGCTTTCTTTCTCGATATAGGTATCGGACCGCGGGACGTATGCTTCGGGCTGGTAGTAATCGTAGTAGCTGACGAAATACTCCACCGCGTTTTCGGGGAAGAAGCTCTTGAATTCGCCATAGAGCTGGGCGGCGAGGATCTTGTTCGGCGCAAGGATCAGCGCCGGACGTTGCATCGATTCGATGACCTTGGCCATGGTGAAGGTTTTGCCCGAGCCAGTGACGCCCAGCAGAACCTGCGTCTGGTCACCTTGTTCGGCTGCGCCGACCAGTTCGGCAATCGCGGTGGGCTGGTCGCCAGCCGGTTCATAGTCGCTGACCAGCTTGAACGGCCTGCCGCCCATCGATTTTTCCGGCCTTGCCGGCTTGTGGGGCACGAAATCCCCGGTTGTATCGGGTTCTTCCAGACCGCGGCGGATGACGAGTTCGCTCATGTGCGCACATATGGGGAACGCGGCGGCAGCCTGCAACGGCGTCTTGCGGTTGCCACCGGGGCTGCTAGCCTTCGGGCCTATCCAAGGGAGCAAGATCTATGCGCATGATTTTCCTGGCAGGCGCCGCTGCACTGTCGCTTTCGGCCTGCGGTTCGGACGGCGCGGATGCCGACGGCGACGGCACCATTTCGAACGAGGAAGTGGCCGAGGCTGCGCGTGACATGGTCAAGCCACTGGCGGGCCAGTACCGCGCAACCACCGAACTGGTTTCGTTCGAGGCACCCGGCGCACCGCCCGAAGCGGTTGAG
Source organism: Qipengyuania zhejiangensis (assembly GCF_035607565.1). NCBI lineage: Bacteria > Pseudomonadati > Pseudomonadota > Alphaproteobacteria > Sphingomonadales > Erythrobacteraceae > Qipengyuania > Qipengyuania zhejiangensis. The sequence goes on from NZ_JAYKGO010000001.1 coordinate 504,296, forward strand.
ATGATGCGCGGCGCGATGAGCCGCAGCTTCGAATATTGCATGAGCCAGGAAGACGCCGACAAGGGGTTCGAGGAAATGGCCCGCGAATCGCAGGACGACAGCTGCAAGTTCGAAAAATTCGACGTCGACGGCGGATCGATCGATGCCGTCATGGCGTGTTCGGGCGGAAGCGGTGAGGAGATGCGGATGACCATGCAAGGAAACGGCACACCGACTGGATCCGACATGACCATGACCATGCAGGGCACGATACCCGGTCAGGGCGAAGGCAAGATGGTCATGAACACCAAACACGAACGCATCGGTGACTGCGACGCCAGCGTGACAAACTAATTCGCGGGACCGCAACCGGCGCTTCGTGCGTTATGACGAAGCAATGACAACATTACCGTTCAAAGTCAGCGCTGCACTCGATCGCGCGGAAATCGCGCGACGCTGGGCGTTGGCAAACGAGCCAAGCCCCGACGATTCGCGCGGTCCGCGCTTGCCGCTGTTGCTGCGCGAATTCCTGTGGCCGGTCGAACCGCTTCGCCGCGCGTTCTCCAAGCCGTTGGACATCACCCCCGCAAGCCGCCCCAAGACAGTGATGCTGCTGCCCGGCTTCGGCGCGCATCCGATCCGGATGCGCTGGATGGCGCGAAAGCTGGAACAGGCCGGACACACCACCAAGCGGTGGGGGCTGGGATATAATCTGGGCGCCACCGCCGAACGGTTTGCCAGGGTGGAAAAACGCCTGCTGTCGGTATTCGAGCGTGCAGGCGAACCGATCGTGCTGGTGGGGTGGAGCCTGGGGGGCGTAATGGCCCGCGAACTGGCCAAGAAGCACCCCTGCAAGGTTGCCAAGGTCGTAACCATGGGTTCGCCCTTTTCGGGCAGCCCGCGCGCGAACAACGGCTGGCGGGCCTATCAGGCGATTGCCGGTCATCGCGTGGACGAACCCGAAATCGACACCGTACCGGCCCAAAAACCGCCGGTGGAAACCGTGGCGCTATGGAGCCCGCGCGATGGCATCGTGCACCCCCGATCGGCCTGCGGGCGACCGGGGGAACGCGATCGCGCAGTGGCGCTGCGCTGTTCGCACATGGGGTTCGTTCTGACCAATGAGGCCGTGATCGCGGTATTGGGGGAACTGGACGGATGATGAGGGCTTGTGTTCGTGTGGAGCAGGTGGTCTTAAGACTCCTATCCAAGATCTAGGAGGACCATGACCGGCAGTACCGATAAGTTCGACGAGATGCGCGATGCTGATGGCAACGTGCGACCCGCTTATTCCGATTACTGCAGCTGGTTCAACGATCAGGAAACGGCTCTCCTTCGCCGCAAGCACGGGGAAGCGGAAACGAATTTCCGCAAAACCGGCATCACCTTCAACGTCTATGGCGAAGATGAAGCCGAAGAACGGCTGATCCCGTTCGACATGGTGCCCCGTGTTATCACGGCGGCCGAATGGCGGAAGCTGACGCGCGGGATCGAACAGCGCGTGTCTGCCCTCAACGCGTTCATGCACGATCTTTATCACCGGCAGGAGATCATCCGCGCCGGACGCATTCCCGAACATCTCTTTCGCGACAACGAGGCGTGGTTGCCCGACATGGTGGGCTTCACCCCGCCCGGCGGTATCTACACCCATATCGTCGGCATCGATCTGGTTCGCACGGGTCCCGACGAATTCCTCGTGCTGGAAGACAACGCCCGCACGCCATCGGGTGTCAGCTACATGCTGGAAAACCGCGAAACGATGATGGCGATGTTCCCCGAACTGTTCATGCGCGTTCCAGTGGAAAGCGTCTCGGATTATCCGCGCCGCCTCGCCAAGAGCCTCGCCGCCTGTGCGCCCAAGTGCACCGAAGGCAAGCCCGTGGTCGCGGTGCTGACGCCGGGTATCTACAATTCGGCTTATTTCGAACACGCCTTCCTTGCCGATCAGATGGGTGCGGAACTGGTCGAAGGCAGCGATCTTCGCGTGGTGAACGGCCGGGTCGCGATGCGGACCACGCATGGCTACACGCCGGTCGACGTGATCTACCGCCGTGTCGACGACGAATTCCTCGATCCGCTCAGCTTCAACCCGGACAGCATGCTTGGCGTGCCAGGCATCATGGATGTGTATCGTTCTGGCGGTGTCACCATCGCCAACGCCCCGGGCACCGGCGTCGCCGACGACAAGGCGATCTATTCCTTCATGCCCGACATCGTCGAATTCTACACCGGCGAAAAGCCGCTGCTGAACAATGTCGAGACGCACCGCTGTGCCGAGGAAGAGAGCCTAAAATATGTGCTCGACAATCTCGAGGAGCTGGTGGTCAAGGAAGTCCACGGGTCCGGCGGATACGGAATGTTGATCGGCCCGACATCCTCCAAGAAGGAAATCGAGGAGTTTCGCCGCAAACTGGTGGCGAAACCGGCCAATTACATCGCCCAGCCGACACTGGCGCTTTCGACCTGTCCGATCTTCACCAAGAAGGGACTGGCCCCGCGCCATGTCGATCTGCGGCCCTACGTTCTGGTGTCGCCGAACAAGGTGGACATCACGCCGGGCGGCCTGACCCGCGTTGCGCTGAAGGAAGGATCGCTGGTCGTGAATTCAAGCCAGGGCGGGGGCACCAAGGACACTTGGGTGCTTAAGGACTGATATGCTGGGACGCACTGCAAACGGACTGTTCTGGATGTTCCGCTATCTCGAGCGGGCCGAAAACACCGCGCGCCTGCTGGATGCGGGCCTGCGCATGGCGCTGACCCGCGATCTGGTGACGGCGGAGGAGGAATGGCGATCGGTCATGTCCACCGCGGGCCAGCGGGTCGGCTACGAAACGAAGCACGCCAGCTATACCGGTGTGCAGGCGTGGAATTACATCCTGCGCGACAAGGATAACGGATCGTCGATCCTCGCCATGTTCGGGCAGGTCCGCCAGAACGCGCGGCTGGCGCGCAACGCCATCAGCAGCGAACTGTGGGAAGCGATCAACGAAAACTGGCTGGAGATGCAGGACCAGCTGTCCAAGCCCGTGGGCGAAAACAGGGTGCTGGACACGGTGGCCACCATCCGCCGGGCCGGCACGCTGGCGCATGGCGCGCTGGCCGGGTCGATGTTGCGCGACGAGGGGTATCACTTCGCCCGCGCCGGTACCTTCGTCGAACGTGCCGACAGCATCGCCCGCATCCTCGACATCAAGTATTATCTGCTGTTGCCGTCGCTGTCCTATGTGGGCTCAAGCCTCGACACGGGCCAATGGGACCAGGTCTTGCGCTCGGTTTCGGGTGACCGGGCCTACCGCTGGCTCAACGCGGGGCAGATCGATGCGCGCGGGATCTGCGAATTCCTGATCCTCGACAACCGCTTCCCGCGCAGCCTGGCGTTTTGCCATTCCACCTTGCGCGACGAACTGGCGGCACTGGCACGAATGCACGGCTCCGAAGGGGAGAGTAACGAACTCATGCGCGAAGCCGACACCCGTCTTTCCGATCTCACGATCGAAGAGGTTTTCGACAAGGGACTGCATGAATTCGTGGTTGAATTCACCGCTGCCAACGCCGCGATCGGCCGTGCGATCGCCCAAGATTACAGGTTCCTTGCCTGATGCGCCTCTCCATCCGCCACACCACCCGTTACCGTTTCGAGACGCCCGTGGTTCATGCGCTTCAGCGCCTGCGTCTGACGCCCAAGGAAACGCAAGGGCAGAAGATCATCGACTGGGCGATGGAATACGAAGGCGCGAATCCCGAACTGACGTACGAAGACCAGCACCACAACACCGTGACCCTGGTGGCGGTGGAGCAAGGCGCGCAGAATGTGACAGTCAGTTGTCACGGCCACGTCGATACCAGCGACCACGCCGGTGTGATCGGGCTGCACGCCGGCCATCTGCCCTTGTGGAGCTTTCGCGGGCAGACCAAGCTGACGCGTCCGGGGCCCGGGATCAGGAAACTGGTTGCCGAACTCGATCGGCGCGGCGGGGAACGGCTCGATATGCTGCACAACCTGTCATCGGCCGTCCTCGACAAGGTGTCCTACATCACCGGAACCACCAATTCCACGACGACCGCCGAAGAGGCGTATGCCGCCGCGAACGGCGTTTGCCAGGATCACGCCCACATCTTCATCGGGGCGGCCCGCGCGTTGGGAGTGCCCGCACGGTACGTAAGCGGATACCTGATGATGGACGACCGGATCGAACAGGAAGCCGGCCATGCCTGGACCGAAGCCTATGTCGAGGGACTGGGCTGGGTCGGGTTCGACGTTTCGAACGGAATTAGTCCCGATGCCCGCTATGTGCGTGTGGCGACGGGCCGCGATTACCGCGATGCAGCACCGATCACCGGGATCAGTTTCGGCTCGTCATCGGCTGTGCTCGAAGTGGATGTTGCGGTCGAACAACAGCAGGTGCAGCAGCAATAGCTGCCCCAAAGGAAAAGAATTCATGACGTATTGTGTTGGAATGGTCCTTGAGAAGGGCCTCGTCCTGATGAGCGACACGCGGACGAACTCCGGCGTCGACAACATCTCTGTCTTCCGCAAGATGTTCACCTGGAGCGTTCCGGGCCAACGGATCATCACGGTGATGACGGCCGGCAATCTGGCATCGACCCAGGCCGTTATCGGGCAACTCGAAGAACGGATGAAACACCCCGGCGAACGGGACAACATCCTGCTCGAAAGCCCGACGATGTTTCAGGTCGCCACAGAAGTCGGGCGGCTGCTGCGGACCACCATAGCCGAACGCCAGAACGCCAACGGTCAGCGCGGGCAGGGCAAATTCACCGCATCGGTCATCGTCGCCGGTCAGATCGCGGGCATGGAACCGCGATTGTTCATGGTTTATCCTGAAGGCAATTTCATCGAAGCAAGCCACGACACGCCCTTCTTCCAGATCGGCGAAACCAAGTATGGCCGCCCGATCATCATCCGCGGTTATGATCGCGAAATGAGCCTGGAAGATGCCGCAAAACTGCTGATGGTCAGTTTCGATTCGACGCTGAAGGCCAATCTGTCGGTCGGCCTTCCGCTGGATTTGCAGGTCATCAATCGTGACGCGTTCGAACCATCGCATCAGCACCGGATCAACGCCGACGATCCCTATTTCCAGGCGATTTCGTCAAGCTGGGGCGATGCGCTGAAAAACGCGTTCCATTCGCTTCCCGACTACAGTTTCTATCGCGACGACGAAAAGTAGATCCGAACTGGATGTTTGTTTCCCAAGGTTCGCTGCCGGGTTGACGGGACGAGCCTTGCCTTAACCTCCATATAGGTGGTGTCCCGCATACCGTAATAGTCCGTAGTGCGGCATGATTTGCCTTATGGAACAGCGACAAACACTGCACATCGTCGGCGGGACAAGCCGGTCCAGGGCCGAACAGGCGCACATGGGGTTCGACCTTGGCCACCATTGCGAAATCTACGCGGACGCCGACGAACTGATGGCTCATCCGCCCCAAAACGGCATTGTCCTTGTGTTTGACGATGAGAGCAGGGGCGGGGTCGCCAAGGTGTTGCAGGCCCTGTCGGCCAAGGGGCTGTGGCTGCCGATCGTCGGCACCGCCTTCGATCCCCGCCCGACCCGTGTCGTGGAAGCGATCAAGGCAGGTGCACTGGATTACCTCCGCCTACCGCTGCGGCAGGATCGTCTGGCGGACATGATCGGGCGGATCGGCGGGGAGGCCGATGCCTATGCGCAGGCGCGGCGCAAGATGATGGAAGCGCGAAACCGTATCGCGGCGCTGTCGCCGCGCGAACGCGAAGTGCTCGACTGGCTGGCCGAAGGGTGCAGCAACAAGATGATCGCGCGCGAACTGGCGATCAGCCCGCGTACGGTCGAGATCCATCGCGCGAACATGATGTCCAAGCTGGGCGCCGAACACCCGAGCCAGGCCGTCCGCCTGCGCCTCGAGGCGCATCTGGAAGGCGGCACGAGGTTCGTTGCGGGATAGGGGTGCGGTGGTCTTGCGGCGGATCAGCGGCAGTAGGAACCGTTGCCCGCTTCGAGATGAAAATGATCGCGGTGGGCAACGTTGTAGTCGGGTCCGAGGACCGTGCCGAACCGTTTGCACGCGCTTTCGTGGACCGTTCTCAGGAACTCGCGTTCCTTTTTCGATGCGTTCCAACCGCCGATAACCGAAATCCTGCGACCATCGGCCAGCACGAAGGCTGCGACATCGATCGCCTCCGCGCGTGCGTGGGCCGAGAGGCGTCCGCTTCCCGCGACATTGCGGCAGGAATAGCTGCCCATCGTTTCAATCCGCGCAAGCGGGCTGCCCATGATCTGGCGCGCGGCGCGGTCCACGCCAAAACGCGCCCACCCGGCCAGGGTGCTTGCAGCCGGACAGGCGAGCGGTCCCAGGTTCGTGACCAGGAATTCGCTTTCGTCGCCGCCGATCCCGTCAAGCCGGACCGAGTTTAGCGATGAACAGCCTGCGCCGTAATATTTGTCTGGTAGCGGAGCAAAGCGCGAGCCGGTCTGGCCGAGTTCGGCGTGGCACTGGCGTGTTTGGGGCCGCGTCTGTGCGATGGTGGCAGCGGCGGCTTCGTTGCGAACGCGCTTGGGTTCGCGGCTGTCGGGTACAGCGCCGCACCCTGCCATCAACAGGAGGATTGGAAGGAGAATGGCAGGATACGGTCGCATGAGCGGATTATCCCGACTTTATGGTTAATTTTTCCCTAACACGGTGAAATTGCAGGCATCGGCGGGTCAGTCGGGTGCGTCGACCTGCTGCCACAGTTCGATCTTCACACCATCGGGATCGAGCAACCACGCGAATTTGCCGTAGCCTTCATCGACACTGTCGAGCACCTCGACGCCCTTGTCTTTCAACTGGGCGACGAAGGTATCCAGATCGTCGACCCGAAGGTTGATCATGAAACTGCCCTGGCCGGGCTTGATATAGGTGTCGTCGGCGAAGTGGCTGATGAGGGAGTAGGGTTGTTTTCCCTGTTCCTCGGACCAGTTAAGCTGCGGCCCGTATTCGCCCCCGATACCCAGCACATCCTCATACCAGGCGCGCGTCGCCGCAGGATCCTTCACGACATAAAATACACCGCCAAGTCCAGTAATCTTCGCCATGGTTCAGGCTCCTTGCGCTTGAGGTTCGCTCCGGGTGACGCGGCTGACCACCACGATGGCAAGCCAGGCTGCAAGGAAGCCGGGGACGATTTCGTAGAGCCCGCCATCCATTCCCGGAAGCGCGGCATTCCACCCCAGCGCGATCCACACCATCACCACCCCGGCGCCGGTCACCAGCCCGGCCAGCGCGCCCGCGCCGGTCATCCGGTCCCATGTCAGCGACAGGACGATCAACGGGCCGAACGCGGCACCAAAACCCGCCCACGCGTTAGACACCAGTCCCAGCACTTCACTTTCCGGATCGTTGGCAATCACGATTGCCGCCAGCGCCACCAGCGCAACGCATATCCGTCCCACGTTCACGCTCTCCCGTTCGCCCGCGTTCTTGCGGAAGAACAGCTTGTAGAAATCCTCGGTGAGCGAAGACGACGCAACCAGCAGCTGCGAGCTGATCGTGGACATGATCGCCGCCAGCAACGCAGCCAGGAGGAAGCCCGTTATCAGCGGGTGGAAAAGAAGGTTCGCCAGAACGATGAAGATCGTCTCCGGATCGTCCACCACCAGGCCGTTGCGTTCGACATAGGCGCGCCCGGCAATGCCGATACCGATCGAACCGAGCAACGCCACGCCCATCCAGCTCATGCCGATGGTGCGCGCTTTCCTGACGTTCGCAAGGGTATCGATGGCCATGAACCGCACGATGATATGCGGCTGCCCGAAGTATCCCAGGCCCCATGTGACCGCGCTGATGAAGCCGAGCACAGTCAGCCCCTGTGTCAGACTGAGAAACCCGGGCACCGGAACGTCCGCCAGCGATCCGCCGGCGCTGCCGCCGGGGCCGAACATCACGACGAGCGGCATGAGAATCAGTGCGATGACCATGATCAGGCCTTGCACGAAATCGGTCAGGCTTACCGCCAGGAAACCCCCGACCATCGTATAGGCCAGGACGACCAGTGCCGTGATCCACAAGCCCAGCGTGTAATCGCTCATTCCCAGACCGGGCATCAGGCCGGCAAAACTGGTTTCGAACAGCTTGCCGCCGCCGACAAGCCCGGCGGCCGTGTATACGGAAAAGAACACCACCACGATCAGAGCGGACACGATCCGCAGGGCGATGGCATGGCTGGGGAACCGGTTGGCCAGAAATTCGGGAATGGTCAGGGAGTTGCCAAGATCTTCCGTCTGTTTGCGCAGGCGCGGTGCCACCACGATCCAGTTCACCAGTGCGCCAAGGAAAAGGCCGATCCCGATCCAGGCTTCAACCAGGCCGCTTGCGTAAAGGGCGCCGGGCAGGCCGAGCAGCAGCCAACCGCTCATGTCCGAGGCACCGGCCGACAGGGCCGCAACCGCCGGCGGCAGGTTTCGTCCGGCCAGAAGATACCCTTCGCTGGTATCGGTAGAGCGCTTCCACGCCCACAGACCGATCGAGAGCATGAGGATGAAATAAAGGGCGAGTGAAATCAGTGTACCTGTTTGCATATGCGGGCAGGTAACAAAAACGGCAGCCCTTGGCCAATCTGGCGCGGATGGGGGAGTGACGGTCCGTGCAGAATCGTCTTTCGGCCTTCGATGTGTGCCGCGGGGCCGCCCGATCGCCGGGATGGCTTGTGTAAATCCTGCGATCCGCCGTGAAAAACCTTCAGAAAATGATGGAACTATTCGATCCGGCAGGGATTAGGGCAGTATCTGTTTCACAGAGGGTAGCAAATCATGAAAAAGACAATTCTGTTCGCCGCGTCTATCGCGGCAGCAAGCCTCGCGTCACCAGTAATGGCGCAGGATTCGGGCAAGACATACTTTGACGGCGTTTATGTCGGTGGTACGTTCGGCCTAGACGCAATGGACGACAATGCAAACGATCGCCTGGTATTCGACACCGACGGCGATGGTGACTTTGACGATAATGTCCGCACCGTGACCAATATCGACGCCTTCAGCCCCGGTTTCTGTAACGGCCAGGCAAATGGCGCGACCAGGACGGCCGGTTGCCGTGACGACAAGTCCGACTTCGGATATGCCGTCCGCATCGGTTTCGACAAGCGTCTTGGTGACGGACCCATCGTGGCCGGCCTCCTCGTCGAAGGTGCGATGTCCGATTCCGTCGAATACACCTCGGGCTTCAGCACCACCCCTGCCAGCTACACCCTTGCGAGCAAGCTCGACAAGTCGGTCGCTGTGCGTGGCCGCCTCGGCTTCTCGCCGGGTAACGGCCAAGGCCTGTTCTACGTGACCGGCGGTGTCGCCTATGGCGATATCGAGCACGAGTTCACCACCACCAACACCGCGAATTCGTTCGACGTGGTTGGCGACGACAAGTGGCGTCTTGGCGGCCAGATTGGCGGCGGCGCGGAACTGATGCTCACCGACAACATCTCGTGGGGCCTCGAGTACCTGTACTCGCGCTACGACGACGACAAGGCATCGGTCCTCGTTGGACCTGGCACGGCAGGGGCGACCAATCCGTTCCTTCTCGACGCTGGCCAGACCAACCTTGCATCGGCGGATTCGAACTTCGACATCCACTCGATCCGCACCTCGCTGAGCTTCCGCTTCTAAGCGAACGGCGACAACGCAAAAGAAAAGGGCCACCGCATTGCGGTGGCCCTTTTTTTGTCTGTCGTTCGAACCGGTTACATGCCGCCCGAACGCTTGGCGCGCTTGCGCTCATGCGGATCGAGCAGGGCCTTGCGAAGACGGATGCTCGACGGCGTGACCTCGACCATCTCGTCGTCGTCGATATAGGCGATGGCCTGCTCCAGCGTCATGACGCGCGGAGGGGTGAGGCGGATCGCATCGTCCTTGCCGGTCGAACGGAAGTTCGTGAGCTGCTTGGACTTCATCGGGTTCACTTCGAGATCGTCCGGCTTGGCGTTTTCACCGATGACCATGCCTTCGTAAATCTTGGCGTTGGCGCCGATGAACAGTTCGCCGCGATCTTCCAGCATGTTCAGGGCGTAGGCAGCCGCTTCACCCGGAACCATCGAGATCAGCACGCCGTTCTGGCGGCCTTCGATGGGGCCTTTGTGAACATCGTACTTTTCGTAGATGCGGTTCATGATCCCCGTGCCGCGCGTGTCGGACAGGAATTCGCCGTGGTAGCCGATAAGGCCGCGGCTTGGTGCGGAGAAGGTGATGCGGGTCTTGCCCTGGCCCGACGGACGCATTTCCGTCAGCTCGGCCTTGCGGCGCTGCATCTTCTCGACAACCGTGCCGGAGTGTTCGTCATCCACGTCGATCACGACGGTTTCGAACGGCTCCATGCGCTTGCCATTTTCTTCGCGGAACAGCACGCGCGGGCGGCTGATGCCAAGTTCGAAGCCTTCGCGGCGCATGGTTTCGATAAGCACGCCGAGCTGCAGTTCGCCGCGGCCGGCCACTTCGAAGCTGTCCTTGTCTTCGCTTTCCGTGATGCGGATGGCGACGTTGGTTTCGGCTTCGCGGTACAGGCGATCGCGGATCATGCGGCTGGTCACCTTGGTGCCTTCGCGGCCCGCGAGGGGGCTGTCGTTGACGGCAAAGCGCATGGCGAGCGTCGGCGGGTCGATCGGCTGCGCCCGGATCGGCTCCTTGACCGCCGGATCGGCGATGGTGTTCGACACGGTCGCCTTTTCCAGACCGGCAAGCGCGATGATGTCGCCCGCTTCGGCGCGTTCTACGGGAACGCGCTCGAGCCCGTCAAAGCTCAGCAGCTTCGTCGCGCGGCCGACTTCCACGACGTTGCCGTCGCCATCGAGCGCGTGGATCGGATCGTTGATGTTGACCGTGCCCGACTGGACGCGGCCCGTGAGGACACGGCCCATGAAGTTGTCACGATCGAGCAGCGTCGCAAGGAAGCTGAACGGACCATCGGGGTCGAGACCCGGCGAAGGCACGTGGTCGACGATGAGCTGGAACAGCGGATTGAGATCGCCTTCGCGGGCGGATTCGTCATCGCTGGCATAGCCATCGCGGCCCGAAGCCCAAAGCGACGGGAATTCAAGCTGGTCGTCGTTGGCGTCGAGGCTGGCGAACAGATCGAACACTTCGTCGAGCACTTCCTGCGGACGCGCGTCGGAACGGTCGATCTTGTTGACGACGACGATGGGGCGCAGGCCCAGGGCCAGCGCCTTGCCGGTGACGAACTTGGTCTGCGGCATCGGGCCTTCAGCCGAATCGACCAGCAGGATGACGCCATCGACCATGCTCAGGATACGTTCGACTTCGGCACCGAAGTCGGCGTGGCCCGGAGTGTCGACGATGTTGATGCGCGTGCCGTTCCATTCGACGCTGGTGCACTTGGCGAGAATGGTGATCCCGCGTTCTTTTTCCAGGTCGTTGGAATCCATGGCGCGTTCTTCAACGCGCTGGTTTTCGCGGAAGGTGCCGGACTGGCGGAAGAGCTGGTCGACAAGGGTGGTCTTGCCGTGGTCGACGTGGGCGATGATCGCCACGTTGCGAAGGTCGCGGGACATGGGGTTTTTCTTTCGTAATGTAGGCCAAGCGACAGCCGTATATCGGCGGGTCGCGTATTTGCCGCGCCCCTAGCGCAGATGCTGCAATGCGGCAAGACGTTGCGGTGTAACGCGAAAGGCACACACGACGAATGGCTTGGTGCCGATGCCCCTAAGTGCTTGAGGGGGCGGGGTTCTGCACCTATCGGGCGTACGCCTGCGCAATTTGGGGACTGCGCAGCAGACGAAAAGACGTCTTGTGAGAAGAGGAAAATTCATGAATTTCAAGTCAATCGGCCGCACCGCGACCGTTCGTACTACCCTCATGGCTGGCGCCGCTGCGCTTGCCTTGCCGACTGCCGCAGTTGCTCAGGATGCAGGCGCGGACGACGAAGGCGTGCTCGAAGAGCAGGCCGAGCCTGAAATGGGCAACGTCATCATCGTGACCGCTACCAAGCGCGAACAGACGCTGCAGGAAATCCCCGTTGCAGTCAGCGTCACCACTGCCGAAACGATCGAGCGCGCCCAGATCCGCGATCTCAAGGATCTGCAGACCCAGGTTCCTTCGCTTCGCGTCAACCAGCTGCAAAGCTCGGCCAACACCAACTTCCTCATCCGCGGCTTCGGCAACGGTGCCAACAACGCCGGTATCGAACCGTCGGTCGGCGTGTTCGTCGATGGCGTGTACCGCAGCCGCACGGCTTCGCAGATCACCGATCTTCCCGACGTTCAGCGCGTCGAAGTGCTGCGCGGCCCGCAGTCGACCCTGTTCGGCAAGAACGCCAGCGCCGGCGTGATCTCGATCGTCACCAAGGACCCGCAGTTCGACTTCGGCGGCTCGGTCGAGCTCGCCTATGGCAACTATGACGCCATCGTCGGCAAGGGCCTGGTAACCGGCCCGATCACCGATAGCATCGCATTCAGCCTGGCAGGCGGCGTCAACAAGCGCGACGGCTACCTCGATGACCTCGGCACCGGCAACGACAGCAACGGCCGTGACCGCTGGTTCACCCGTGGCCAGCTGCTGTTCGACAACGGTGGCCCGCTCAGCCTGCGGATCATCGGCGATTACGACAAGATCGACGAAGTCTGCTGTGGCGTGGTCAACCTGCGCCAGAGCGCAGCCAGTGGCGCGGTCTTCGCCATCGGCGGCCAGATCCCGAACCCGAACGATCCGTTCGCGGACGTGATCTACAACAACTTCGATTCGGCCAACGACATCGAAAACTGGGGCGTTTCGGCACAGGCCGATTACGACATCGGCGATTTCACGCTGACCTCGATCACCGCCTATCGCGAATCGCGCGCGCTGACCGACCAGGATTCGGATTTCACCAGTGCCGACCTGATCGGCCGCAACTTTGCGGACGTGGGCCTCGAAACCTTCACGCAGGAAGTGCGCCTTTCCGGTGAAATCGGCGACCGTATCAACTTCCTGCTCGGCGGTTTCTACTTCAACGAAGACATCGACCAGAAGAACGAGATCTTCTTCGGTCAGGACTTCCGCGAATACGCCAACCTGCTGATCGGCGGCCCGGTCACCAGCCCGCCGAACGATTTTGCGGTGCAGAGCATCGAAGCCACCATCGGCGCGCTGTCTGGCCAGAATTACGCGGGCCAGTTCTTCGCTCCGGGCCAGGGCCTCGTCGAAGCCTACACGCTCTCGAACGAAGCGCTGTCGATCTTCGGCCAGGTCGATTTCGAAATCCTCGATGGCCTCGTGCTGACGCTGGGTGCGAACTACACCGACGACAGCAAGGAAGTTGCCACCAACGTCCTTTCCACCGACGTGTTCTCGAATATCGACCTCCAGCAGGTTCGCGACACGGCCTTCAACTTCGGTCTCGCGTCCACAATCGGCGGCATCCTGAACGTACCGGGCGGCCTTGCCGACGCGGCGACGATCCAGGCGTTCGCCCAGGCTAACCCAGCCGGTTTCGCGCAGATTGCCGCGGGTTCCGCTGCCGCTGCCGATCCGCTTCTGGACCTGCAGCCGCTTCAGTTCCTGCCGCCCTTCCTCAACGTTCCGAACAGCGTGGAAGACGGCAAGACCAGCGACAACGACTGGAGCTGGACCGCGCGTCTGGCGTACGACATTGCGCCGTCGCTCAATGTCTACGTGTCCTACGCAACCGGCTTCAAGGCGAGCTCGTTCAACCTTTCGCGTGACAGCCGTCCGCTGGCGAGCGACCTTCCGGCGATCGTTGCCGGTGGGCTCAACCCCGTCAACCTGACCACCGGTTCGCGCTTCGCGGGTCCGGAACAGACCGAAGTTGCGGAACTGGGCTTCAAGGGTAACTGGGATGTTCTCTCGGCCAACCTCACGTTCTTCAACCAGAAGATCAAAGGCTTCCAGTCCAACATCTTCACCGGCACGGGCTTTGCCCTGGCCAATGCAGGTGAACAGGAAACCTTCGGCATCGAATTCGACAGCGTCGTGCGCGTGTCCGATTCCTTCAGCGTGATGGCAGCCTTCACCTACCTCGAACCGGAATACGTGACGTTCCCGAACAGCTCGATCGGCGATCTGTCGGGCCGCGAAGTTGCGGGCATTTCCGAATTCACGATGGCGCTGGGTGCCCAGTACGACAAGGAGATCAACTCCGCTGGCGACCGCATCATAGTGAACACCAACTTCTACCACGAAGCACCGGTGCAGATCGCTGACGGCCTGCCCGGCTTCATCAGCGGTGGCCAGCAGGCTGCGTTCGACGCTGCCCGCCCGTTCCGCCGCCAGGTGGACGAACTTTCGGCCAGCTTCACCTACGCGCTGGCCATGGGTCTCGACCTGACCGTGTGGGGCCGCAACCTGCTCGACGATCGCTACATCACCACGATCTTCGATTCGGTGGCTCAGTCGGGTTCGATCTCGGGTTCCCCGAACCAGCCGCGCACCTACGGTGTCGCTGCGAAGTTCAAGTTCTGATCGCCAGCCGATCCGATCTGATTTTGGGGAAGGGGGCTTTCGGGCCCCCTTTTCTTTGCCTGAAGCCGACGGGCAGGCGATCTGTCCCACTTCGCGACACGGTTAATCATCGCGGTAACCAGCGCCCCAGGATGGTATAGGCAGGCGGTCTGCGGGGTCTTTTATCTTCGGCCCCGCGCAGCCTTAAGGCCCCGCACCAGTGATGGTTGCGGGGTTTCTTGTCTCTGGGACAGGGGGAGGTTCGCTAGAGGGCCCGCAGCGCCTGTGCCGGCTTTGCCCGCAACAGCGGCAGCGAAGCGCCGATGGCGAAGGCGAGCACAACCGCCAACCCTATGCCAAGGACGGCCAGCACGACGCCCCAATCGGGCAGCCAGTCGAATTCGAACAGCTGGGTGATAACCAGCCAGCCGGTGAAGCTGCCCACGGCCAGCGCAACAATCGCCAACGCCGCGGCCAGCACGGCGTATTCGATCAATTGCATCGTCAGGATCTGGCGCCGGTCGGCGCCCAGCACGCGAAGCACGACGGTATCGTAGGTGCGCGCCGCCCGTGCGGCGGCGATTGCGCCCAGCAGGACCGCGAGGCCAGCCAGCACCGCAACGCTCGCAGCGGCCAGTGTGGCAAGGCCCACCTGTTCGAGTATTATGCGGGCCTGGCCCAGGACGCCGCCGACTTCGATAACCGACGCCGAAGGGAATGCACCCACCAGCGCCTGCAACAACGGCGCGGTCGGCGTACCGTCCGACAATTCGATCGTGCCGGCAAGATTATGCGGCACATCGGCCAGGGCGTTGGGGCTGAGGACGAAGACGTAGTTGAAGCCCATGCTTTCCCAGTCGATCCGGCGATAGCTTGCGATGCGGGCTTCCTTTTCCACGCCCAGCACGCCGAAGGTCAGCATGTCACCGATTTCGAGCCCCGCAGCCTCGGCAAATTCCTCGTCGATGGAGACCAGCGGTTCGCCCGCATAGGCCGGACCCCACCATTGCCCCTTCGTCACCGTGTTTCCTTCGGGAACCTGATCGGCATAGGTCAGGCCGCGTTCGCCGCGCAGCGGCCACGCGCCGTCGGGGATTTCTTCAAGATCGGACGTGCGCGTCATGGCGTTCTGGGGGCCGAATGCCAGCACCGAACCCCGCATGGCCGGCACCGTGCGCCAGTTGGCCTGCGGATCGGCATCGCGGATTATGGCCTCGAAATCGGTGACGCGGTCCCGCGGTATGTCGAGGACGAAATAATCCGGTGCCTGCGCGGGGACACGCTTCTCGATATTGCCATCGATCGCGGATTGTACGGCGGCAAGCAGGACGAACGCGGATAATCCGAAGCCCAGGGCGGTTACCAGGGCGCCCGTCGAACTGCCGGGACGGTGCAGGTTGGCCAGGGCGTTGCGGGCAATCGGGTTTCTGGGCCGGGGCAGGCTTGCGGCAAGATTGCGGATTCCCAGGCCGAGAAGGGCGAGCAGGCCCAAAAGGACAGCCGCGCCGGCAAGAAATCCGCCAGACAGCATCGGCTGTTCCGCCGTCAGGAGCGCCAGCGCCACGATCGCGGACAGACCGCCGCCCACCACGACCAACGCCGCGCGGTCGCGGGCGAGCGGGGCGACACGCGCCCGCATCAGGGCCATCGCGGGGTAATGGCGCGCCCGCAGCAGCGGAGGCGCGGCAAACACCAGCGCCACCAGCAGGCCATAGGCCAGCGCCAGCAACAGCGGACCGGGCGCGATGACCAGGCCGGCCGATACCGGCAGCAAACCGTCCAACGCACGCGCCAGCAGGGGCACGAGGGCAACACCCGCGGCCATTCCGGCAAAACTGCCTGCCAATGTGGCCGCGGTAATCTGCAAGGCATAGATACGCGCGATATCGCGGCTGGTCGCGCCCAGGATCTTGAGCGTTGCGATGCCCTGCCTGCGCGCATCGAGATAGGATGTGACGCCCCCGCCGATGCCGATGCCCGCGATGACCAGCGCTGCCAGCCCCACGAGGGTCAGGAACTCGCCCATGCGGTCAACAAACCGGTCGGTGCCGGGCGCCGCGCGTTCGGCCGTGTCGATATCGAAACCTGCGTCGGGGTAACGGTCCTTCAGCTCGTCCGCCACGTCGGCGGGGTCGGGCGTTCCGGCGAACCGGACCCTGGTCTTGGACTGGTACATCGATCCCGGTGCGATCAGCCCGGCACGCCGGGGCAGGTCTTCGTCGACGATGATCGTCGGACCCAGCTGGAAGCCTTCGCCAAGCCGATCGGGCTCGTCCGCTATCAGCCCGCCCACGCGCACGGTTTCGGTGCCGATCAGGATCGTATCGCCGGGCGCGACGCCCAGCCGGTCGGCAGCGCCGGGCGCCAGCCACGCCTCACCCTGGGCCGGGGGACCGACTGTTCGGCCATCGGACAGGACGAGGTCGCCATAGAGGGGGTAAGCCGCGTCGACGGCTTTCAGTTCGATCGGGGCGGCTTTTGCATCGACCCGCGCCATCGCCTGCATCCGGGTGCCCGACGATACGACGCCATATTGCTCGAGCGCGGTGCGTTCTTCCGCCGTCAGTCCGCGTTGCCACAGTTCTATCTGCAAGTCCCCGCCGAGGAACTGGCGCCCGTTGGATTCCAGCTCGCGCTCGATCGCGGACGTTAGCGTGCCGATGGCGGCCAGCGCACCGGTGCCGAGGAACAGGCATACCAGCAGCAGGCGAAGGCCACGGAAACGGGCGTGGAGGTCACGCCGGGCAATCCGCCAGGCGGTTGCCCAGCTCATGCCGGGCCGTGTCATGCGCGGGTATCGGTTGCTATGCGGCCATCGCCCAGCGTCAGGACGCGCTCGCAATGTTCGGCAAGCTCGGGGTCGTGGGTGATGACCAGCAAGGTGGCGCCTGTTTCGGCGCGGCGCGCGAACAGCAGTTCGACGATTTCGTGGCCGGTGGCGGCGTCGAGGTTGCCGGTGGGCTCGTCCGCAAAGATAAGTTCGGGCCGCGAGGCGATGGCCCGCGCGATGGCCACACGTTGTTGCTCGCCGCCGGACAGCTGCTGGGGATAATGATCGAGGCGGTGGCCAAGGCCGACGGCCTCAAGTTCGGCACGCGCGCGCTCCTGCGCGTCCGTCTCGCCGGAAAGCTCCATCGGGGTGGCCACGTTTTCCAGCGCGGTCATCGTCGGCAGCAAGTGGAACGCCTGCAACACAATGCCGATATGCCCGCGCCGCGCATGCGCCAGCGCGTCTTCGTCCATCGCGGCAAAGTCCTGCCCCGCAACGGTCAGCTTGCCGCCGCTTGCCCGTTCCAGGCCGGAGAGAACCGCCATCAGCGAACTTTTGCCCGAACCCGATGGCCCCAACAGGGCAACCGTTTCGCCTTGGGCGATTTCGAGGTCGATACCTCGCAGGATCTCAACCGGCGCCGCATCGGAGCCAAGGGTGAGGGTGAGGTTGCGGGCTGAAATCGCGGCTTGAGAAGTCGTCACAGCGCTGCGATGGCATAGGGGCACAGCTTGCACAAGGATACTTGCCGATGCGGCTATACCATTTGTCGATTGCCACACTCGTTTTCGCGCTTGCCTCGTGCGGGGGCGAAGCGGACGAGACAGCCACCGTCGAACGCCCTTCGGCAGAGGCCAGCGCCCGTCCCGATATCGCGGTCGAGGGGCCCGAGCGTCATATTCTGGCGTTCGGTGACAGTCTGTTCGCCGGCTACGGCATCGGGCGTGAGAGCAGCTATCCTGCTTTGCTCGAAGACGCCCTGCGCGCAAAAGGCATCAACGCCCGCATAACCAACGCCGGTATCTCGGGTGAAACGAGCGGCGCCGGGGCGCAGCGGTTGGCTTATACGCTCGACGCACAGGACCCCGCGCCCGATCTGGTGATCCTCGAACTGGGCGGAAACGATATGCTGCGCGGCCTTTCGCCCGCCGAAACGCGGACCCATTTCGAAACGATGCTGACCGAACTGAAGCGGCGCGACATCCCCGTTCTCCTCATGGGTATGCGGGCACCGCCGAACTACGGTCCGGAATACCAGGCAGAATTCGATGCGCTCTATGGTGCGTTGGCAAAGGAATACGGCACCGGGTTGATACCGTTCTGGCTGGAGGCGATCTATCAGGACACCTCCAAGTTCCAGGCCGACCGTATCCATCCCACGGTCGACGGGATCGAAATCCTGGTGAACGATACGGTGGACGAGGTGGCCGCGGCTTTGCCTGCGGAAGGCTAAAGCCGCTCCACATTCCCGCCGTCGACCCGCCAGGTCACGGCTTCGCCCGCTATGGTGTCGAACGGTGCCAGTTCGGTGCCGGTCATCCAGACCTGCGCCCCGCTGCCGCGCAGTTGATCGAACAGGGCCGCGCGGCGCACAGGGTCGAGATGAGCGGCCACTTCGTCGAGCAACAACAGTCCCGCGCGGCCCTGTGCGGCCATTCCCGCATGGGCGAGGGTGATCGCCACGAGCATGGCTTTCTGTTCGCCAGTGGAGCTTTGTGCGGCGACGACGCGCTTTGCCGCGTGGATTACCTCCAGTTCGTCACGGTGGGGGCCTGACAGTGTGCGCTGCGCCGCGCGATCGCGGCGGCGACCTTCGTAAAGCGCCTGCGAAAGCCCGTCGGGATGGTCGGGGGCACCGGGCGCATAGGTCAGGGCGGGCCGCGCAAACGGTTCCGCCGGCATGACAGCCAGCCGCGCGGCAAGTGTTTCGACCAGGCGGGCCCGCCCGGCCATCAGCGCGCCGCCATGCACCACCATCTGCGCCTCTATCGCGTCCAGCCATCCGCTTTCCGGTTCGCGCTGGTCGGCAAGCAGGCGGTTGCGTTCGCGCAGCGCCGCTTCGTAGCGCGATGCGTGGCTGGCGTGCGCAGGGTCGAGCGCCAGCGCCATGCGGTCCATGAAACGGCGCCGGTCGGCGGCGGGGCCGGTAAATAGGCCGTCCATGGCCGGCGTCAGCCAGGTCACAGCCAACCATTCGCCCAGCGCCACCGCGCTGGTTTCCGCACCGTTGACGCGGACGCGCCGGCGGCCGGGGCTGGCAGCTTCGCTGTAGGTGCCCAGACGGACCGGTTCCCCGGGCTGGCGCAAATCGGCGCCGATCGCAAAGCCGCCGCTGACGGCGTGGCGGGCCATGTCCGGCAAGGCCGCACGGCGCAATCCGCGCCCCGGCGCAAACAGCGACAGAGCCTCGAGAATGTTGGTCTTGCCCGCCCCGTTCTCTCCCACGAGCAGGTTGAATCCGGCCGTGGCCGAAAGCTCGGTCGCGGCGTGGTTGCGGAAGTCGGAAAGAGAGATGCGGTCGAGCGCCATGAATGGCCCAGGCGATAGCGTGACCCGGCTCGTCCCGCCACTTTAAAGGCGCGATTCCAAATGTTGGGAAAATTCACCAACCTTTCGGATCGATGAACGGCAATTCATCCGACCGTTCAGTTAAGAATGGCTGAATTCCGGCGTTTATCGAGTTTGGCACGCCCCATGCAATGTATTGAACATCTCCGGATTGGCCGGAGGGACACAACAGATTTCAAAGGGAAACACACCATGTCCGCATTCGACTACGCCAGCAACCGCGCTCTCGCCGCCGTCTTCGCAATTGCCGTTTCGGCCGTTTGCATGGCCGCAGCCATCGTCCCCGCAAGCCCGGCTGGCCTCATCGCCTGACCGCCTGACCAACCATTTTCAAGCAATAGGAACCACACCCATGTTCACTTCGGAAAACAGCAGCAAACTCTACGCAGCTGCCTTTTCGCTGGCCCTTTCGGCAATTTTCTTCGCCACGGCCATCATCCCTGCATCGCCCAATGGAGTGCTCGCATGAACGACCTGAAATTCCGCACCGAAGACGATAACGCGGTCCGCCCCGCAAAGGCATTTCGCCTCGACCGGGCCAATGGCAAGATGCTGGGCGTTTGCGCCGGTATCGCCCGCTACTTCGGCATCGACACGACGCTGGTTCGGATCGGCTTCGTTTTGGGAACACTGCTCGGTTTTGGCAGCTTTATCCTGATCTACCTCGCGATCGCACTGATCGCGGATTGAAGGGGACGCGGGGCACCCGCGTCCCTTTTCACAATCACATGGCCGATATACCGCCGTCGAGCTTGAGCTCCGCACCGGTCATGAACTTGCTCTCGTCACTGGCGAGGTACACCACCGCATTCGCAATATCGTCCGGTTCGCCCACCTTGCGCAACGGGATCTGACGCGCCAGCTTCTCCAGCAGCACGTCCTTGTCGATGTTGTGGTTGCGCGCGGTCCCGTCCAGGATCGGCGTATCCACGAACGTCGGGTGGATCGAATTGCAGCGGATATCCATGTTCTTCTTCGCGCAATGGAGCGCGATGGATTTCGACAGCATCCACACCGCAGCCTTGGACGAATTGTAGGCCGGCATCGTGTCGCTGGCGATCAGTCCGGCAATGCTCGAAATATTGATGATCGAACCCGGCGCGTGTTCGCGCATCAGCGGCAGGGCCTTCTGGCAGCCGTGAAAGATGGAATCGACATTGACCGAAAAGCACCGCTTCCAGTCTTCGAAGGTGCAGGTTTCAATATTGCCGCCAACACCGATGCCGGCGTTGTTCACCAGCACGTTCAACCCGCCGATTTCTTCGCGAGCGGCGTCCACCGCGCGTTCCCAATCGTCAGGGCTGGTTACATCATGGCCGATACCGAAGGCGTGGCCTGCGCCCATTTCTTCCACGATTTCGGCGGCGGTCGCTTCGGCGCCATCGCTGTTGATATCCGTGCACAGCACCCGTGCGCCCTGCCGAGCGAGCAATTTTGCGTGCGCCCGGCCGAGGCCCTGTGCTGCACCTGTAACCAGCGCGAGCTTGCCCGCACACCGTCCGCCACCTGTCTTGGCCATTTTCACTCTCCTGCCAGAAATCCTTGTCCCAGCAGCATGAGCATGCGCACGTCGATCCCGCAACCGTCGTTGCGCTTGGCGGCGATAAAGTCGGGCAAGTCGTCGAGCGCGACGCGGTGCACGGTGATGTTTTCCCCTCCGACGCCGCCACCTGGACCGACCTTGGTCAACCCGCGCGCGCGGACCAGTGTGAAGCTTTCGCTGACCATGCCGGGCGACGAGAAATACATGCCGAGGTCGTCCAGCCGCGCGGCGCGATAGCCCGTCTCCTCCTCCAGCTCTCTTCCGGCAGCGACGAGCGGGTCTTCTTCGGGAGCGCAGTCATCGTCACCGATCAGTCCGGCCGGCAATTCGAGGCAGTTGCGCCCCAGGGGCACGCGGTACTGTTCGACGAGGAGGACATGACCGCTTTCGACGGCCAGGATAACGGCGGCGCGGATGTTGCGGCTTCGGCCGACATATTCCCACCGGCCGCGTTTCTTGGCGACGACGTAGCGGCCTTCCCAGACGATCTCCTCGTCCGCGTCGTGGTCGGGAACGCTCAAGGTCAGACCTCGATCAGCCGATCGGGCAGTTCGTTGGTATCTTCCCGACCGCGCGGGAAATGCTCGGACAGCACCTTGCCGACATCGCGTACGCCAGCAGCAAGCCCTTCGGCGAGGTGATGCTGACGGATTTCGACAAGCATGTCGGCCATCGCTTCGCCCCACACTTCGGCGGGGACGATTTCGGCAATGGGTTCGTCGGCCACGATTTCGGCACGGTGTTCGCGCATCGACAGGTACAGCAACACGCCGGTGCGTCCGTGCGTGCGGCGCTCGGCCCCGACCTTGAAGTGCTTGACCGCGGCGGCGCGGACGCGCGCGCGCTTGACCGGGGCAGGGGTCAAGGCAAAGCGCAGCGGGTTCCAGCTGGCGGCCAGCCAGGTCGCGGCAAAAGCGGTCAGGCCAAGGGCGATGGTCATGCTGGCGAGTTCGCCGGTGGTCCATTCATGGCTCCACCCGCCGACCAGCCTGTCCCACAGGTCGAGGAACGGCTTGGGCAGGGCGGCAAACAGGCTCATCGCGGTAAAGGCAAAGGCAGCAGCGTAGACCAGCACCACGTCGCTATATCCGTCCGACCGGTCGGCCAGCACGGTGACGATTTCACCCGATGTGCCGCGTTCGGCAGCCGCGACGGCGTTTGATACGATATCGTGCTGCGCGTTGTTCAGATACGCCATTACCACCCCCCGGAGGCGCCACCGCCCCCGAAACTGCCGCCGCCGCCGGAAAATCCGCCGCCTCCACCGAAGCCGCCACCGCCGCCCCAGCCGCCGCCACCGCCCCAATCGTCGGAATCCGTGATCCCGCGGGCAATCGCCTTGCCGGCTTCCCACAGGATGATGTCGCCCACAGCGCCGCCCACGCCGCCGCGATAATGCCTGCGGCGTCCACCGCGCATCATGGGCAGGATGAAGAAGAAGAAGAAGAAGGCAATCCAGATTAATACGCCGATCGGTCGCCCGCCATCGCTTTCGCGCTTCTGCGAAGATTGCTGGGCAACCAGTGCGGCTTCTTCGGGTGGTAGTTCGAGCTGTTTGATGATCTCGTCCGCGCCCCAGGTGATCCCTTTGGAATAGTCACCGTCGCGGAAATAGGGCTTCATGCCCTCGATGTATTCGAATGCCAGGCCGTCGGGGATTACCCCTTCCAGGCCATAGCCGACCTCGACCCGCATCTTGCGTTCGTTCGGCGCAACGATGAGGATGATGCCGTCATCGTTTTCGCTGTCTCCCAATCCCCATTCGCGGCCCAGACGATAGCCGTAATCGGCAATGTCGTAGCCATCGAGAGTGGATAGCGTGACGATGACGAATTGGCGCTGGTTCGCCTTCTCGAACTCTTCGAGTTTCTGGGTCAGTTCGGCTTCGGTCGCTGCGTCGATGATGTCCGCGGCGTCGACCACCGGCGCGTTCCCACGTTCGGGAAAGGTCTGCGCCATGAGCGGAGACGCCACCAGCATCGCGAAAAGGGCCAGTATGTAGCGCATCATGCAGCCTTCTCGCGCGCTGGTATCGGGTTGTCGTTGGCGGGGGCGGTCGGGTGGCGGCGCATCTGGCCGACCCCCTCGTCAAAATGGCGAACGGAGGGGGCCGATGCGGCCTGATCGCAACCCAAGTCGAGCACGTTCAGCGAGATAGGGGCGAGGCGTCCCACGCTTCGCTCAGTTGGTCGCGGCTGCAGCAGCCTCGGTGCCCGTGTTGTCGTTGGCACCCGTTGCCGCAGTGCCCGCCGCCGCGCCGCCCGTACGCATGTTCAGTTCGGGTGCGGTTTCGGCACCTTCGCTCACGGCTTCGTACGGAACCATCGGTTCTGCACCGTGAATGATGTTCGCGCCGATCGTGTCGGGGAAGGTGCGGATCGTGGTGTTATACTGGCGCACCGCTTCGTTGTAGTCGCGGATGGCGACGCGGATGCGGTTTTCCTGCCCTTCGATCTGGGTCATGAAACGGCCGAAGTTTTCCTGGCTGCGAAGCTCGGGATACTGTTCGACCGTCACGAGCAGTCGGCTGATCGCGCTGCCGAGCGAATTCTGGGCCTGCTGATATTGGGCCATCTTGGCCGGATCGTTGAGATCGTCGCCGTCCAGCTTGATTTCGGGACGGGTTGCCGAAGCGCGGGCCTGCACCACCGCATCGAGCGTTGCGCGTTCCTGTTCGGCGGAGGACATGACGATCTGTTCGAGGTTGGGGATCAGGTTGGCGCGTTCCTGAAACGCCGCTTCCACGTCGGCCCACTTGGCCTTGGCGTTTTCTTCAGCCGCGGGGACGGAATTTATCCCGCAAGCCGACAAGGCCAGGGCGGCAGCGGCCACTATTGAAGCGCGAAAAGCGGCGAAACGGTTCATCGGATGGTCCTCTCGTGGGGAGTCGGGGGGAAACTGTCTTGGTTAGATAGCACACCTTTTCTGGCGTTCAAGATTAACGCGCGCTTGTGACCGGTTTGTGGCCGTGGCAATCAGGGCGCCCAATCGATGGTTAAGGGGGATTTTGAATGTTGAAGGATTTCAGGGAATTCATTGCCAAGGGCAACGTGATGGATCTGGCCGTGGCCGTGATAATCGGCGCGGCGTTCGGCAAGATCGTGACGTCCCTTACCGACGAAATCATCATGCCGGTGGTCGGCGCGCTGTTCGGGGGGGCGGATTTTTCACGCTATTTCCTGCTGCTCGACGTGCCCGAAGGGTATGACGGTGCCCTGACCGACTACGCGGCCCTCAAGGAAGCCGGAGCGGCCATGATCGGTTACGGAAGCTTCATTACGGCAATCATCAATTTCGTGATTCTCGCCTTCATCATCTTCATTCTGGTTCGCTACACCAAGAAGGTGATGGCGGAGTTCGAAGAGGAAAAGGTTGCAGAACCTGCCGGCCCTACCGAAATCGACCTGCTCAAGGAAATCCGCGACGAACTGCGTTCCTCGCGCCCCGGTGCACCGCAGAACGGCCCCATGGGCTGACGTGACGCTGGCCCTCCTCGCGGCCCTTTTTTGCGCCGCGAGGAGGGCCGGACACTTCCCATTAATCAGGAAACGCCTATATGGGGTTTGCCGGTTTCGACCGGCTATGGTGATAAATTGCGCTGTGCAATAGGTACAACGGACCCGGGGGCAGTACCCGGCGGCTCCACCAAAATCCCCGGATTTCCGGGTGTCTTGACGGGGCCGAACTAGGATCGACGTGTGCTGAAAGACTTCGTTTTTACCCGGGCTGAGTAACCCGTCTAAGGCTCACAACACACAAGTGCCAACGATAACGAAGCACTCGCAATCGCAGCGTAATCTGACGGCCTAACGGCCTGATCTTACAAAGCTAAAGCGCGGTTGGACCCACCGGGCAACAGAAGCGGATTCCGGGGCTCCGGGGGTAGCTAGCAACAGAAACCCCCACCTTCTTCCCATCACGATACGGCGGTCAGTCGGCTTCGGACTTGGCGGATGCTTTCGCTTCCTGCTCGTAACGGATCGCGTCGAGGATCTTGGCGCCGCCCAGAAAGACCGCGCCGGCTGTGGCGGCGAACAGGAGATAGCCGCCGACACCGGGATATTCCTGGGTGTAGTGCGCCCCGCGGGTCATCGCACCAAGGGCAAGGCCATAGATAATCAGAAACGCTTCGAAGCGAGTCTTGATTACAAAAAGCCGTTTCACCTTTTTTAGCACGAAGCCGGTATCTCCATCTCTTAACCATTCGACCTGCAAACACCGTGCCATCAACGCTGGCCTGCGCGTTCCAGTGGTTAATTCGGTCCGGAGTGTAAGGCGCGCCGACAAAGCGTGTCCAGCGCGTTAACCAGCTTAGGCAAGTTCGTCCAAGGATAGGACGCCAAGCAAGGCTTCGCGGGCCTCGAGAACGGTCTTCGCCAGTGCATCGGTGCCGATATCGCGCGGATCGATCTGTTCCGGCCACATCTGCGCGATGACCGATTCGATCCGTTCGGCCTTGGCTTCGTCGAGCATGAAGCGCGCGTCGACCGTTGCGGGGTCGGCCACGACGCGAAGGCGCAGGCAGGCCGGTCCGCCGCCGTTCGCCATGGACTGGCGCACGTCGACGGGGATGACCTTGCGAATGGGTCCGTTGCCCGCAAGCATCTTTTCGCACCACGCCCAGACGCTGGCGCTTTCCTGGCACTCCCCGGGAACGACGAGGGCCATGGTGCCATCGGGCAAGGTCAGGAGCTGGGCGTTGAACAGATAGGTGCGGATCGCTTCGGCCAGGCTGACGTCCTCTTCCGCCACTTCGACCACTTCCAGCGCCGGGAAGGCGGCGCGGATAGCCTCATACGCACCTGCCTGATCGGCAAAAGCGCGGGCATGGGTGAAGAGCACCCGTTCGTTGGCAACCGCGACGACATCGTTGTGGAACGCGCCTGCGGCAATCGCTTCGGGGTTTTGTTCGACGAACACGCAACGGGCGGGGTCCAGCCCGTGGAGGCGGGCCACCGCGCGGCTTGCCTGTTCGTGCTGGCGCGCCGGGAATCGCCCGCCTTGCTTGCCATAGACGAACACTTCCACCCCGGCTGCGCCATGCCCTTCGCAAAAGCGCATGTGGTTGGCCGCCCCTTCATCGCCAAAGCTGGCGGGAACGGCATCGTGGATGGTAAAGTGCCGCGGGTCACCGAAAGCGATCCTGAGCTGCGCCTGAGTATCCTGCCATTCCTGCGCCCGGTGGAGCATGGTCACCAGGTTGGCCGGGGTCAGATGGCAACGCCCGTCGGCAGTGTCGGGCGCGGGGCTGACGGTGGCGGCATTGGCCGTCCACATGCTCGAGGCGGACCACGCCGCAGCGCGCAGCGCCGGTTCCGCATCATCGCCCAGCGCAAGGTCGTTCAACAGGCGGAAATTCGGACGCGGCAAGGGCAGCAGAAACCCCTGTTCGAGCCCGCGGCCCATGTTGCCGCGCATCTTGGCGATCCCCTGCAAGGCCGCGGCACGTGGATACGAAGGATCGCCCTTGTGGCTGGCACTTGCAATATTGCCGAGGCTGAGGCCTGCGTAATTGTGCGACGGGCCGACGATACCGTCGAAATTGATCTCGACCAGCTTGTTCACCGGGCCACGCTCCACACTTCGTCGCCTTCTGTCACGCCAAGGGCCGCGGCGCAGGTGGCATCGATTGCAATCGTGCCATCGTCTGCCAGGGCACGCTGGCCATAGGCGCAGCGAAAATCGCCGAGCCTGCCGGTGGCGACCAGGGCGCGATCGCCGCCTTCCAGATCGGTGGCGCTGAGCGTTGCGGCAACGCTGTCGCGGATGGACACGACGTTGTCGGTCCGTGCGGTCATGGTCGGCCCGCCGTCGAAGATGTCCAGATAGCCTTCGAAGCGGAACCCTTCCTTCTCCAGCATCTGCATCGCGGCACGCCCCGTGGGATGAGGAACGCCAATGACCTTGCGCGCTTCACCGTTGAGCATGGCGACGTACACCGGGTGCTTGGGCATGAGGTCCGCAATGAACTGGTTGCCGTTGATGGCGTTGAAGTAATCGGCTTCCTGGAACGTCATGCCGAAGAAGCGCCCGGCAACCCCGTCCCAGAAGGGCGAACCGCCGCGATCGTCGATCACGCCGCGCAATTCGGCCAGAATGCGGTCGGCAAACCGTGCCCGGTGCATGGCAATGAACAGATACCGGCTGCGTGCCAGCAGCAGGCCAAGCCCGCCCGCCCGTTCGCCGGGGTGCAAGAACAGCCCGCCCACTTCCGATGCGCCTTCAAGATCGGTGACGAGGCTGAGCAGTTCGGCGCGCACGGTGCGGTCGAGTTCCTGGCTATGCTGCGTCAGCGTGTTGAGACGATAGGAATAGAAAGGCCATTGCTGGCCGACCTGCGTGAACAATTGGCAGGTGCCCCGGACCTGGCCGCTCTCGGTGTTTTCCAGAACCAGCACGAACTGGTCGTCGCCTAGCTGCTGATCGTCGCGTGAAAACGCGGTTTCGGCGCGCTCAAGCTTCCTGGTCAGCGCGTTGCGGTCGGGCGGCAAATTGGTGAACCCGCCACCGGTCAGCTTGGCCATTTCGTAAAGATGTTCGAGATCGCCGGCTTTCGCGGCGCGCAAGCGGAAGGTCACAGATGGTCTCCGGTGGATAGCTTCGCCAGCACGAGCGCGGACAGGGCCGCCCGTTCGCGCAGGGAAGGAACGATCATGAATTCGTCCGGTGAATGGATCGCGCCGCCGCGCACGCCCATGGTGTCGACCACGGGCACGCCGCAGGCGGCAATGTTGTTGCCGTCGCACACGCCGCCGGTCGATTTCCAGCCGATGGTCTGGCCGAGTTCGGCACCGCAATCGCGAACCAGGTCGAACAGGCGCTGGGCGCGCTCGTCGACCGGCTTGGGAGGGCGGGTGACGCCGCCATGACGATGGATGCCGACTTCGTGTTCGGCTTCGATAGCGCGCAGCACCGCGTCGAGCTGGCCATCGAAACGGTTCATCGCGTCGGTCGATTTCGGCCGGATGTTGAACCGCAGGACTGCGTGGTCGGGCACGACATTGTTTGCCGCGCCGCCTTCAATCTTGGCGGGGTTCACGGTGATGTCTTCCGCTTCCAGCGCCTTGATGCGGAGCACCAGGTCGGATGCGGCCACGATCGCGTTCCGGCCTTCGTGGGGGTTGCGCCCCGCGTGGGCCGATCGGCCGGTGAAGGTAATCGAATAATTGCCGGTTCCGCCGCGCGCATGGGCCAAGGTGCCGTCGGGCAGGGCGGACGGTTCATAGGTGAGCGCCGCGTATTTGCCGCGCGCCAGCCGTTCGATCAGGTCGCGGCTAGCAAGGCTGCCGGTTTCCTCGTCCGAATTGATCATGACATCGTAGCCGACACGGCCCGCGTCGTCACACGTCTCGAAGAGCTTGAGAGCGTTCAGGATCACGCACAGTCCGCCCTTCATGTCCGCGGTGCCGGGTCCGTTGATCGTGTCATCATCAAGCCATGACACCTGCTGGAAGGAATGATCGACCGGAAACACGGTGTCCATGTGACCGGTAAGCACGAAACGACGTTCGGCCTGCGGGCGTACGCGAAGCACCATGTGGCGGCCGTGGGGCTTTTCGAATTCGCGGCCGTCGGCTGCAATGGCGGTCACCGGAGCCGGTTCGACCAGTTCGACATCGCCCGGCAGGACCGAAAACGCGTCTGCCAGCACCCCGGCCATGCGGTCCAGTCCGTCGATATTCGCGGTGCCGGTGTTTATTGCCGCCCAATCCTGCACATCGCGCAGCATCGTATCGGCATCCACCATGTCGAGCAGGGCTGCGGGTGTCTTATCCGGTTTCATCAGCAACGGTCTCTACCTCCCACGGCCCTCAAGTCCAGCCCTGCGGCAGGACGCGAGGTTGCAAAGCGGTGGATGCTTGGTATGGGAAAGCCCTCCTCCCCGGACCGACATTGCCATTCGCACACCCGCAGAGGAACTCCATGACCGAATACGTGACGCGCGCCGGAATCGAAGTCGATCCCGCCCTTGCCAGTTTCATCGAAACCAAGGTGGTGGCCCCGCTGGGCCGCGACACTGCGGATTTCTGGACCGGTTTCGCCGAACTGCTCGGCCGCTTCGCGCCGCGCAACGCCGCCCTTCTGGCTAAGCGCGACGATCTCCAGGCGAAAATCGACGCCTGGCACATGGAGCGCGCGGGCCAGCCGCATGACGCATCGGCCTATCACGCCTTCCTCAGCGAAATCGGCTATCTCGTGCCCGAACCGGGCGAATTCACCATCGAAACAGAGAATGTCGATGCCGAGATCGCAATCATGGCGGGTCCCCAGCTGGTTGTGCCGATCCTCAACGCACGCTTCCTTCTCAACGCGGCGAACGCGCGCTGGGGCAGCCTTTACGATGCGTTTTACGGGACCGACGCGCTCGACGCGGCACCCGCGAAGCCGGGTGGGTATGACGAGGAACGCGGCGCTGCGGTCATCGCCGCGGGCCGTGCGTTTCTGGACGAAGCTGTACCGCTGAAGGATGGGAGCTGGGCGGATCTGTCCGACCTGGAATTCCTTCAGCTCGCCGTTCCGGACCAATTCAGTGGCCGAACCGGGCGCGGCATGTTGTTTCACAACAACGGCCTGCATATCGAAGTCGTGGTCGATCCCGAAAGCCAGGTGGGCCGGACCGACCGGCTTGGCATTGCCGACATCGCCTTGGAAGCCGCGTTGACCACGATCGCCGATTGCGAGGATTCGGTCGCCGCGGTGGACGCCGAGGACAAGCTGCTCGCCTATTCGAACTGGTTGGGGGTGATCAGGGGCGATCTGTCCGAAAGTTTCGAGAAAGGCGGGCGAACCCAGACCCGCACGCTGAACGGCGATGTCCACTACACCGCGCCCGACGGCAGCGCCCATACGCTGCCGGGTCGCAGCCTGATGTTCGTGCGCAATGTCGGCCATCTGATGACCAACCCGGCGATGCGCTGGGACGGGGTGGAAATTCCCGAGGGGATCATGGATGCCGTGGTGACGTCCGCCATCGGTGCCCACGATGTGTCGGGCCTCGGCAAGTTCGGCAATTCGCGCTGCGGCAGCATCTACATCGTGAAGCCCAAGATGCACGGGCCGGAAGAATGCGCCTTCACCAACGATTTGTTCGATGCTGTGGAAGACCTGCTCGGCCTGGCGCGCAACACGATCAAGGTGGGGGTGATGGACGAGGAACGTCGCACCAGCGCCAACCTTGCCGCCTGTATCCACGCCGTGAAGGACCGGATCGTCTTCATCAACACCGGCTTCCTCGACCGGACCGGCGACGAAATTCACACGTCGATGCGTGCCGGACCGATGCAGCGCAAGGGCGAGATGAAGAATTCCGCCTGGCTCAAGGCCTATGAAGCGCGAAATGTCGGCATCGGCCTGCGCCACGGTCTGTCGGGCCGTGCCCAGATCGGCAAGGGCATGTGGGCGGCACCCGATCTGATGGGCCAGATGATGATCGAGAAAATCGGTCACCTGCGCGCAGGTGCCAACACCGCCTGGGTGCCAAGCCCGACCGCCGCGACGCTTCACGCGATCCATTATCACCGCGAGGATGTGTTCGCGATCCAGCAGGGGTTGGGCGATGTGCCGCCGCTCGGCGATCTGCTGACCATTCCCCTGGCCGATGGGATCAACTGGTCGGCAGAGCATATCCGCACGGAACTCGACAACAATTGCCAGGGCTTGCTGGGCTATGTCGTCCGCTGGATCGATAGCGGTGTCGGGTGTTCCAAGGTGCCGGACATCAACGATGTCGGACTGATGGAAGACCGCGCCACGCTCCGCATCTCCAGCCAGCATATCGCCAATTGGCTGCTTCACGGGATCGTCAGCGAAGATCAGGTTCTGGACAGCCTGCGCCGCATGGCCGCCAAGGTGGACGAACAGAACGCAGCCGATCCGTCTTACGAACCGCTTGTCACAAACGAGGGCGGACCCGCCTTCAGTGCGGCGAAGGACCTGATCTTCAAGGGTATGGAACAACCCAGCGGATATACCGAGCCGCTTCTGCACGCATGGCGGCGACGCAAGAAGGGCGGGTAAGCCACGCTTGATGTGAAGCCCGCTTTGTATCACTTTACAGGCGAGGAACAGTAAGGAGAGGGCCATGAACGCGGCCGCGCAGGCACCGCTTGCTCCGGCAACCGTCGCCAGGGACTTGTCGGCGGCAGACTTGCGGCGGGCCTTGTCCGCCGGTTGGTCGGATTTCCTCGCCCATCCGGTCTATGGTCTGTTCTTTGCATCGATCTATGTCGCGGCGGGCCTGTTCCTCATGCTGGCCCTGTTCCGCTGGGGTGAAGCGGTTTGGCTGATACCGGCCGCCGCGGGATTCCCCCTGATCGCGCCGTTTACGGCGGTCGGCCTGTACGAAGTGAGCCGTCGGCGTGAAGCCGGGCTGGCGCTGTCCTGGTCGGGCGTGCTCGGCGCGCTGGGCGGGCGCGGGGATCAGCAGGTCGTGATGATGGGCGGGATCGTGTTTGTCGCCTTCGGTTTCTGGCTGATGGTGGCCCACGGAATTTTCGCCGTTTTCGTGGTGGAATCGGGGGCTGGATCGGAATCGCTCGCCTTTCTTGCCACGCCATCGGGCATGGCGATGCTTGGGGTGGGCAGCGTCGCCGGCGGGTTGATGGCGCTGGCCTTCTACGCGATCACGGTGGTCAGCCTGCCGATGCTGGTCGACCGCGAAGTCGATTTTCTGACGGCAATCATCGTCAGCCTGGCAGCGTTCCGATCCAACCGGGGCGTGTTGCTGTTATGGGCGGGGGTAATCGCTGTCGTGCTGGCTTTGGCAATGGTGCCAATGTTCCTTGGCCTGCTGGTCGCGCTGCCCGTGCTCGGCCATGCGACGTGGCATCTTTATCGCAGGATCGTCGACCCGGCGTAGCGTCTAACGGCACAGAATCCGTGCGAGGGCCACGAAATCGGTAATCGCCAGCGTTTCGGCCCGACGCTGCGGGTCTATTCCCAGTTCATCGAGCGCTTCAACCGCGCCCGGTACGCCTTTCAGGCTCTGGCGCAGCATCTTGCGGCGCTGGCCAAAGGCCGCTTCGCTCAGCCGTTCGACCATCCGCGCGGTTACGCCTTCGGGCATTGTGCCGGGCGTCACATGGACGATCGCGCTCATCACCTTGGGCGGGGGCGTGAAGGCGCTGCGATGGACTTTCATCGCCAGCTTTGCCTGCGCACGCCACTGGGCCAGAACCGCCAGCCGCCCGTACGCCGACCCACCGGGTTCGGCCACGATGCGCTGCGCCACTTCCTGCTGGAACATCAGGGTGAGCGAAGTCCACAGCGGGGGCCATTCCTCCCCGCCCAGCCAGCGCACGAACAAGGCGGTGCCGACGTTGTAGGGCAGGTTCGAAAGGACGGCGAAGGGTTCGCCGCCCATCACTTCGGCATGGTCCAGCTTCAGCGCATCGCCTTCGATAACGGTGAGCTGTGCGGGAAAGGCATCGGCCAGTTCGGCAAGCGCAGGCAGGCACCGCCGGTCCATTTCGATTGCCGTCACGCGCGCACCTGCGCGCAGCAGCGCGCGCGTCAAACCGCCCGGTCCCGGTCCGATTTCGAGCACGGCCTTACCGTCGAGATCGCCGGGGATCGCGGCAATACGGCCGAGCAACTGTTCGTCGAACAGGAAATTCTGCCCCAACGCCTTGCTCGCGCTGAGCCCATGCCGGGCGATCACTTCGCGAAGCGGCGGAAGTTCAGCCATGCGCCGCGCGCCTCGTGGCCATGTCGCCAGCCATCAGGATGGCGGCCATCATCGCGCCGGGGTTGGCGATACCAGTACCTGCGATGTCGAAGGCGGTCCCGTGGTCGGGGCTTGTGCGTACTATGGGCAGGCCAAGCGTCACGTTTACCCCTTCATCGAAATCCAGCGCTTTCAACGGCACGAGCGCCTGATCGTGGTACATCGCCAAGGCCGCATCGTACCGTGCACGGGCCCGCGGGGTGAACATGGCGTCGGCCGGATGGGGACCGGTCACGTCGACGCCGGCTTCCTGCAAGGCCGCGATGGCCGGGGCGATGATCCGCACTTCCTCGTCGCCGAACTTGCCGCCTTCTCCGGCATGGGGGTTCAGGCCGCAGACCGCGATGCGCGGGTTGTCGATACCGAAATCACGCTCCAGCGCCCTGGCCAGGATTCTGGCGCGGCGCTCGATAAGCTGGCGCGACAGGCGCGACGGCACCTCGGCCAAGGCGCAATGGACCGTCAGCGGCACGGCGCGCAGCGAAGGGCCAGCCAGCATCATGACCGCATCGCTTTCGTCCACACCGCACGCCGCGGCGAGAAATTCGGTTTGTCCGGGATAGGTGAAGCCCGCCTTGGCCAGCTGCGCCTTGGCGATGGGCGCGGTGACCAGGGCAGACGCCCTTCCTTCGCGGACCAGCCCGGTCGCATGTTCGAGCGAGCGCAGAGCCAGTCTTGCCCCATCGGCGTCCGGTTGGCCGGGCACCGCGTTGCAATCGTCCATACCCAACACCGGCAGGGCGCGGGCAAAGACATTGGCCGCGTGCTCGGGGGCGGTGATCCGTTCTACCCGCAGCGAAAGTCCGCGCGCGTGGGCCGCGGCCGCGAGGACGCCTGCACCGCCGACCACGAAGAAGGGCGCGAGGGAATTGCCTGCCCTGCGCGCCCAGCATTCGGCGATGATTTCAGGTCCGATTCCGGCCGGATCGCCGATGGATACGGCGAGGGGGGCCATGTCAGCCGTCAATTGTACTCGATATAGGCATCGTTGCGCAGATCACGCAGGTAACGCTGTGCACGGCGCTGGATACGCTCTTCTTCGAGCTGGCCCATCAACGTGTCGAAATCCGGGCCGCCAGCAGCTTTCGGATCATCACGGCCGCACAGCATCAGAACGCGCACACCTTCTTCGAACGAACCGAAGGGCGGGGTGGTCTGGCCAAGTTGCAGGTTGAGAATGATTGGCTGGAGCTGTTCGGGCAGGGCGCGCGCGGCGATCTGATCGTTGGTCACCACCGTTGCGCCAAGCGCTGCGGCACCGGATTCGGCATCGCCGCAACCGCGCAATTGCTGGATGCCCTGCAGAAACGCTTCGAGTTTCGCGTTGCGCTGGTTCTGCGGGGTCGACTGGTCGAACGCGATCTGGATCTGCTTGAGCGAAAGGACCGCATCGCGGGGGTCCGCCATCAGCACCTGGCGCTTGTCGATCAACAGGCCGATCCAGTAACCACCGGGTATCTGGATCGGGCCGACCAGCTGGCCGGGGCTCATTTCGCGGGCGACCGATTCGAGCGCGGCATTCTTCAGCTGAGCAAGCTGGATCCAGCCGAGATCGCCGCCGACCGCTGCTGTCGATGCTTCGGAAAACTGGCGGGCATACGCAACGAAGCTGCCGCCCTGGCGAAGCTGTTCGACGATCTGCTGGCCATTGCTTTCGACCTGCGCGGCGGTTTCCGGCGTGGCCGAAAGGAAGATTTCGCCCAGCCGGTATTCGTCCGTGCCACGGCTGGCTTCGAGCCGTTCGATCAGTTCGTTCACCTCGTCCGAGGAGACGTTCACGAACGGCGCGATGTTGCGGCGCAGGAGGCGCTGCCATGCCAGTTCGCCATGAATCTGGCGCTTGAGCGAATTGGCCGACGAGCCGAGATTGGAAAGATATTCGTCCATCGCCTGGGGGCGCTGTTCGAAGTTCTGCGCGGCGATCCGGGCGTAGGTCTGGTCGATTTCAGCCTGCTCGATCGAGATTTCCTGTGCTTCGGCGGCCTGGATCTGCAAGGTTTCGTCGATCAGGTTGCGCAGGACCTGCGTCTTCACCCGCTCGATCTCTTCGGCGCTCATTTCCTGTTGGT
Organism: Qipengyuania zhejiangensis; assembly: GCF_035607565.1. Taxonomy (NCBI): domain Bacteria; kingdom Pseudomonadati; phylum Pseudomonadota; class Alphaproteobacteria; order Sphingomonadales; family Erythrobacteraceae; genus Qipengyuania; species Qipengyuania zhejiangensis. The sequence continues at coordinate 539,364 of NZ_JAYKGO010000001.1, forward strand.
TCGCGGCCACGAGGAGTGCTGTGCGCTGGTCCACATCGGTTCCGGTGATGACATACCCGTTCACAACCGCGGTCGCCTTGCGGACATTCGGGTTGGAATTGCCCAGCATGCTGAAATCGGATGGCAGGCCCAGCGGGTTCTGCGCCTGTGCGGCCGGAACTTCGGCCTCCTGGGCAGCCACGCCAATCGGCGACAGCGCCAGGCTGGCGACTGCGGCGACGGAAAGAAACTTGGAAATCGAGTGTGCGCTCACGTGTGCTACCCAGTTGCGGCACGGCCTGCGTGCCCGGATTAATCCCGGCCATTGCCGCCCCGCGGCTTAACCTTAGCTGATTGCGCCGCGGCGGATAGCGCGTTTGTCGGGACGTGCCAACACGCGCGGTCTACCGAAAGCCCAGATTTCGCAAACTGAAAAAGAGCTGGATGGTGTCGCCGCGCTCGGCATCGCCCGAAGTCACGTAATCGCGCTTCCATGTCAGGCCCATTTCAAGGCAATCGTCGGAATAGGCCACGCCAAGGCGCGTTCGTATCGCTTCGAACCCGTCAGCCTGCAGGGTCGGGTCTTCTTCGCGGTCGGTGAGGTTGAACACGCCGGACCCGAAAAGGGACCAGTAGTTCGCAAAGGAAACCCGTACCGCGCCGCGCAATTCCTCGCGGTCCTGCAAATCCTCGACCTGCGTGATGTCCCTGTTGAGGCGCAGATAACCGATTTCCGCGTAGGTCTTGCTCGATCCCACGGTCGCATCGATTTCGTTACGCCGAACGGCGAAATTATCCTTGTCCAGTCGGAACCGGTGCGTGAGCTTGACGAAGTCGCGGTAGCGCACCTCGGTGCGTCCGACGAAATCGGAGAACTGTTCGGACAGGCCAGTGCCGTCGGGCAGAATATCCCGGTCGGTATCGAGGCGATAGGATTGCCCGAAACTGGTTTTCAGGTTCCAGTCCGGCACACGAAGCTGCCAGTCGAAACCATAGGTGACGCGCGCGCCGTCCTCGATCCGGTCGTAACCGGGAAAACGGTTGAGCGCGAAGAGATTGGAATCTTCCAGGTCGATCGCGCGGGCATCTTCGTTCGGAATGGTCAGATTGCGAATGGGGGGGGTGGCCACGAACTGGACGCGCGGTGTCAGCACCTGTTCGCCGCCGAACAATGTGCCCACGAGCGGCCACTTGGCATCCAGCGCGGCCAGCGCGACGCCGCGGGTCTGCCAGCCGGGGTTGCCGCGGTACGATACGGTGGATGTCAGCGCGTTCTCGTCCGAATGGTAGACATCGCCGCGCACCATGCCCGTCAAGGTAACGACCTGGCCCATTGCCGTGACACGGCTCAGATCCCATTGCGCGCGGGCAAAGGCGCGCTGGGTATCCTGGCCGATATCGCGCGTGATCGCGAGCGTGTTGGCCTGCACCTCGATCATGCCGCCCAGCACCGGATCAGCCAACCGTCGACGGTAATCCATCACGGGCAGGGCAACCGGAACCTCGCCCTGCGGCTGATTCAGCCTGAGCGTCTGCGTCGCCCAGCCGGCCAGCGAGAAATAGCTGCTGTCGTCGATCCGTTCGAGGTTGATTGTGGACCGCAAGCGGTCATCGCGGCTGATATCGTACCGACGCAGGAACGTGCGGTCGGTGGCGCGGCGGATCGAGGTGGTCAGGCTCCATTCGGGTGAAAACTGGAAGGTGCCGTTGGCAAAGACATAGCCGCGAAAATCGCTTTCGCTGGCTGTTTCGAGCCCCGTGAAGTTCGATATCCGCCGGCTATTCGTGGCGTAGCCGGTGATCTGGTACGCGCCCTTTTCGGTCAGGTGACGCCACTGCCCCGCGACCATCGGCGGGGCATCAGTGTAGACGTGTCCCGTGAGCGTGAGGTCCTTGTTGTCGCCCAGGCGCACGTAATAGCTGCCGCTGACCTCCACGCCGTTGCTTTCCGAAAAGCGCAGGTCGGGGACCAGAAAGCCGGAAACCGCGCCGCCATCGGTTCGCACGGCGAGCCCCGGAAGCGGCAGCAATCGCATTCCGAACAATTCCAGATAGGCGCCTCGGAACCGGACCCGTGAACTGGCTGGATCGTAACTGACGCGCTCGGCGGTGATCCGCCAGCTGGGTTCCTTGGGGCAGCCTTCGGGGTCGATCACGGCGCATCCGCTGTAGGCAGCCTGCGTCAGGGTAATCGTCCCGTCTGCCTCGCGCATGCCGGTGTTCGCGGCCAGTCGGCCACCCTGCCTCAAGGCAAGGAGCAGGTTTTCCATGGCGCCCGCTTCGAATTCGTCCGTCAGCTCGATTCGCTCGGAAAACAGCTGGTTGCCATTTTCGTCGACGAAGCGAACCCGTCCTTCGGCGAGAATGACGCCGCTCTTGCGGTTCCAGCTGACCGAATCGGCGCGCAACGAGCGGTCTTCGCTGCGAAGCACGACATTTCCGGTGGCGGTCACCACATCGGCATCCGAATCGTAACTGAGAATGTCGGATTCGAAGGCAATTTCGCGGGGGGCATCGGGCCCGGCGGCGTCGGGGGCAGGGGGGCCGACGGTGTCTTGCGCCGTGAGGACAGGGGCGCCGACCTGCTCGTCGGCGCTCGCCTCGGTATTGATCGATGCGTCAGGAGCGCCAGTGCCCGTATCGCCGGGTTCGCCTTGCGGGTCGGCAACGGTCCCGACATCGTCGGCTGCGTCCTGCGCGGCCAGCGGCGCGGCAAGGGCCAGCGCGCCTGCAAACGCAAGGGAGCGTGCCGCCAGCCGGCTGGCCTCGAAAGCTGTCTCGGCGGGCGGGACCATGCCTTGCCTATCGCACCCGCCACGCCTAATCGCAATCGCCATCCTACGGGGCGTGCCAACATTCGGCTCGCTACCCACAGCAGACACTTCGGGAGATCCCATGCACATCCAGTTCAGCCAGTCCCGTCCGCAATCGGCGCGCCTTCTTGCCCAAGTCGTCGGCAAGGGCAAGCTGCCAGAGGGACTTGAAAAATCCGTCGTCGAAGGCGCGAGTGCCGCGCGCTTCAAGGGAACCGCCGGCCAGATGTTCGAAGCGTTTGTCGAACGCGACGGCGCCGTCCTGCGCCTTGCTCTGGCGGGGGCGGGCGACCGCAACGATGAAGCGCGCTCGGCCAATCTCGAAAAGGCAGGCGCTGCGATCGCCGCGAAATACCAGTGTTCGGGCGAAACCGAACTGGTGCTCGACCTCGCCGGAAGCGGCCTGTCCGCCGATGAAGCGGCCAGCGTCATCATGGGCCTGCGCCTGCGCAACTGGCGTTACGATATCTATCGTACGCGGATGAAGGACGACCAGAAGGTCACGCTCGACAAGGTAACCGTGATTGGCGGCCCCGATGGGTGCGTAGCTGCGTGGGAACAGGCGAGCCATGTCGCCGAAGGCGTGGAATTCACCCGTGAACTGGTCACCGAACCGGCAAACATCATCTACCCTGAAAGCTTCGTGGCGCGTTGCCGTGAACGTTTCGAAGGGACCGGCGCTGAAATCATCGTGCTGGACGATGCCGAGATGGAAAAGCTCGGCATGGGTTCGCTGCTGGGCGTCGGACTGGGTTCGGAGCGCGAATCGCGCCTGCTGGCCATCCGCTGGAACGGCGGCAACGCCGGCGATGCCCCCACGGCGTTTGTCGGCAAGGGTGTAACGTTCGACACCGGCGGGATCAGCATCAAGCCGGGACCCGGCATGGAAGACATGAAATGGGACATGGGCGGTGCCGGCGCGGTGGCCGGGGCCATGCTCGCGCTGGTCGGTCGCAACGCGAAAGCCAACATCGTCGGCGTCATGGGGCTGGTCGAGAATATGCCGGACGGCAAGGCGCAGCGCCCGGGCGATGTGGTCACCTCGATGTCGGGACAGACGATCGAAGTGCTCAACACCGATGCCGAAGGGCGGCTGGTGCTGGCCGATGCGCTGCACTGGACACAGGAAGAATTCCAGCCCGCGAGGGTGATCGATTTCGCCACGCTGACCGGGGCGATCATCGTTTCGCTCGGGAACGAGCATGGCGGCCTGTTCTCCAACGACGACACGCTTTCCAAGGACCTGCTCGATGCCGGGATTGCCAGCGGGGACAAGCTGTGGCGTCTGCCGATCAGCCCGGCTTACGACAAGCTGATCGATTCGCCGATTGCCGACATGAAGAACATTGGCGGCAAGGGCGCGGGTTCGATCACGGCGGCGCAATTCCTCAAGCGGTTCATCGCCAATGGCACGCCCTGGGCGCATTGCGACATCGCCGGGATGGTGTGGTCGGACAAGCCGGGTCAGACCTGGGGCAAGGGCGCAACCGGTTACGGCGTGCGCCTGATCGACCGGTTCGTCGCCGACACCCTGGAAGCCTGAACGGTCGGGTCCCCCTGAATTGCCCAGGATGCGCCGCAAGGGGGACCTGCCCACCAAGGTTTGCGCATCGTGCGGTCTGGACTTCGCCTGGCGCAAGAAATGGGCGAAGGACTGGGACGAAGTGCGCTATTGTTCCGAGCGGTGCAGGCGCAACAAATCAGGCAAGGGGGCATGACCGCGATGCCCCCGCAATGGGAGCCGCAAGGCCGGACATGAGGATCGACTTCTACCAGCTCAGCCGCGACCCCGTCGACGAGACGGTCGCCAGGCTGGCGCGCAAGGTCATGCAGGCTGGTGAACGGCTGGTGGTCGTCAGCGGTGACGATGCGCAGCGCGCCTTGCTGTCGAAGGCGCTCTGGTCGCAGGGCGGTGCAGCCTTTCTTGCCAACGGTGCAGCCGGTGGGCCACACGATGCGCGGCAACCCATCCTCGTGTCGCCTGTGTGCGATGCGCCCAACGATGCGCGCATGGCGATCATCGCCGATGGCGTCTGGCGGGACGAGGCGCGCGGTTTCGACCGCGTGATGCTGCTGTTCGATCCGGCAGGCCGCGCTGGTGCGGTGGACCTCTGGCGCCGCTTCGATGCCGACGAAGCGATCGACAACCGGATATTCAAGCAAAGCGAAAACGGCGGTTGGCGCGAAGGGCGTTGATGGAACCCGCAGGCGCTTCACCCGTCAAAGGGTTATGAACCGCCCGTTTGCCACCGCCGCCCCGTTGGCCCTGATTTTGGGGGCATGCGGCACGGGTGCGGAAGATCCCGCTGCAGTCCCGGAAAGCGAGCACGCGCAAACGGCGCGCGGCAGCTACGATATCGACCCTTCGACGGGCGAGACGCGGGCGCGCTTCGAAGACGATGACGGCAAAATCACGACCATGGTGGCAGGCGACAAGGTTCCGTTGCGGCTGCCCGCTGGTTTCACCCTGTTCCCCGGTGCGCGGGTAACGCACAACACGCGGGTCGAACGGGCCGATGGCAGCCTGGTCCTGGTCGACATGGAAACCGACGATTCACCGGAGGACGTCGTAAGCTTCTACCGCGAGCAGGCGCAGGCTGCGGGGTATGCCGTCGATATCGAAATGAGCAGCGGGGCGATGATGATGGTTGCGGGCAAGGCACGCGACGGCAGCAGCTTTTCCTTCACCGCTACGCGCAAGACGGATCTGACCCAGGGGCAGCTTTCGGTCGGGGTCGGGCTACCCTAGCGGGCGACACATACGCTTGCCCGCGCGCGCACGCGGCGCTAGGGGCGCGCGCGAGAACTCTCTCCCAAAATATTTCGCAAGGAACATCCCATGGCGGTTACCCGCACCTTTTCGATCATCAAGCCCGATGCCACCCGCCGCAACCTGACCGGTGCGGTTACCAAGATGCTGGAAGAAGCCGGCCTCAGCGTCGTTGCCTCCAAGCGCATCCACATGACCCGCGAACAGGCCGAAGGCTTCTACGCGGTCCACAAGGAACGCCCCTTCTTCGGTGAACTGGTCGACTTCATGATTTCCGGCCCGGTCGTGGTCCAGGTTCTCGAAGGTGAAGACGCCGTGAAGCGCAACCGCGACGTCATGGGCGCAACCAACCCGGCCGATGCCGAAGAAGGCACGATCCGCAAGACCTATGCCGAAAGCATCGAAGCCAATTCGGTCCATGGTTCGGACAGCGAAGAGAACGCAGCGATCGAAATCGCGTTCTTCTTCAACGATGACGAGATCGTCGGCTAATCATCCGCCAGGATTTCTGAAGCGGGCGTGCTCCATCGTGGGCGCGCCCGCTTTTGCGTCCGGGCCGAAAATTGGCATCCTGCCGAAAAAGGGAGTAGTGTTCCCGTCATTGCAAGGAACCGGGTCGCGTCTCCTTTGGGGGGAGGACGTATGACACGATCACTGGTCTTGGCGCTTTCAATCGTCATCTACTTCGCATTTTTCGGTGCGTTTCTGTACCTTGTCGGGTTTGTCGGCGGGTTCGATTTCATGCCGACGCATATCGACAAGGGCCTTTCCGCGCCGGTCGCGACTGCGGCCATCGTCGATCTTGCGTTGATCGCCCTGTTCGGCATCCAGCATTCCGTCATGGCGCGGCCCGGCTTCAAGGCCGGCTGGACGCAGATCATCCCCGCCGCGCTCGAACGAAGCCTCTATTGCCTTGCGTCCGTCGTTGCGCTCGTCGTGATGTTTGTATTCTGGCATCCGATCGAAGGCACATTCTGGGCGGTCGAAAGCGAAACGGGGCAAACGATCCTGCGCGGTCTTTTCTGGGCCGGTTTCGGCATGGTTTTCATCTCGACCTGGCTGATCAACCATTTCGAGCTGTTCGGACTTCAGCAGGCGTGGCTGAACTTCCGCGGCGAGCAGGAAAAGCCGCCAGTCATGCGGACCCCGCTGTTCTACAAGCTGGTCCGCCATCCGATCTATACCGGCTTCTTCATCGCGTTCTGGGCGACGCCCACGATGACCTACGGCCATCTGTTGTTTGCAGTCGGGATGACGATCTACATCAGCATCGGCATCGCGCATGAAGAACGCGACCTGCTGGGCATTTTCGGTGAGGATTACGCCGCTTACCGCCAGAAGGTCGGCGCGTTCATTCCCGGCTTGGGCAGGAAAGCCTAGGCTTCTGCAAAGCTGGCGATCTGCCCGCGATGTGCGTGGTGCGGATCGCTGGCGGCGCGGCCCATTTCGCGTTCCATCGCCGCGATAGCTTCACTTGTCAGCGTAAGGCCGATCGCCTCGTAGATGCTTGCGATCTCGGCGTGCCAATCGGCCCCGAGACGGGTGAAATCGACGCGCGCCAGCGGGCCGTCGAACGCGTCGAGCGCCGCATCCATACGCGCTTCGCGCAAGGCCAGCTTGCGGCGCCATTCGATTTCCAGAGGGCCGATGTCCGCCTCGTTCGACTGGAAGGCCATCTGGCTGGCAACCATCGAAAGCGTACTGTCCAGAACCTCCGCATGGTCACGGCGGGTGACGACGACGCGTGCATCGGGAAACTGGTCCAGCAAGGCTGGCAGGTCTTCTGCGAACTGGGGGCATTTCAGCACCCGGGGCCGCTCCGCATCGCCCATCGCTGCGGCGTCGGTGCGCAAGATACGGGAAAATTCGCGATACACGGCACCCGCGTCGCGCGCCTCGTTCAACGCCACATAGGACGGAATGCGCCACTGCGCCTCGTAGGCGCAGGCATCGAGCGCGCCGGCAAGCCAGCCGATTTCTTCATCCACCCGCGTCGCCCCGAACGGGTGCAGCGTATCCAGCCAGGGATTGATCCGCCGCGCGATGGCAAGGCCGACAACGCTTTTCAGCGGCCGCCAGTCGGGGCGTCGGGGCACCGGATCATGGCTGTTGCAGAACAGCGTTCCCGCGTGACGGGGATCGGACGCAAGCAGCCGGTGAACACGGGTCGTCCCGGCCCGCATCTGGCCCACGACGATGATCGGGGGCGCAATCGGTGTGTCGGCCATTTCCGGATTGGCCAGCCATATCCGGCCAAGCGCATGGCGTTTGCGGATGGCGGAGGTCAACTGACCATACGCCATGGTGTGGCCGAGCGAATTCAGGGACGCCTCGTCGCGCAGAGATGCGCAAAGGTGTGCCAGCCGTTCGCGGAAATCGGCAATGTCGGTATCGGACCGGATCGATCGCTCGTCCGCTTCGGTGAAACCGCGTGCCCCGATCTGCCACAGAAAATCGGGTTCCAGCGGCGGCTTTTCCGTCCACCCGCGGGCCCACATCGATTCCACCGTCCGGCCCGCCAGTTCAGCAGCCCTCGAGCGTGCGAAGGGATGCGACCGGGGCGGAGCGGTCACTCCCGGCCCCCGCCTTGCGGGGCGAACCGCGCCAGCAGCAGCCGCACGACCAGCGCAACCGCCAGCGCACCGCCAATGACGATCAGCGTTTCGGCCATGCTCGCTTCGCTGTTGCGGCCTTCGATGTCGTCGGCGTTGACGGCGACGATCAGCAGCCCTGCGGCGGCGATGGCATAGAAGAGAATAGAGCGACCCATTACTTCTTCCCTAGAACGCATCTGCCGCGTCGAGAAGCCCGGTTAACCGTTTTGGTGCGACAGATCGCCAGCTGCGTTCGAGCCAGGCGGCAACATCGTCCCAATCCACGCCGGGCCGATTGAGGATCACCCCGATCCAGCCGGCGGCCCCGTAATAGGCGGGCTTGTGGTAGGCATGCGGCTGCGCTTCGACGAGGTTTTCCAGTTCGTCCATCGTGCCGCATTTGACCAGCAGCGAAACATGCGGCGTTCCGTGATGCTGATCGGAAAAATAAGCGAAGAACTTGCCCGATTTCTCGCTCCCCACCCGAAAACCGGGCGAGCCATGGCTTTCGCGCTCGTGCGTTTCGGGAAGGGCGAGGGCACGCTGACGCACCCGGTCCAGCAACCAGGCCGGATCGCTTTCGCGCGATACATAATCGGCCAGCACGCGCGGATAGAGCTGGTGTTCGGCAACCCGTACGCGGTTGGCGAGCTTTTCGGGTGAATCTCCGGGCCAGATGGCCACTCTGATCTGTCCCAGCGCCTCTCCGGCGTCCAGATCCTCGGTTACCAGATGCACGGTGGCACCGGCATGGCTGTCATGCGCGGCAAGTGCGCGGGCATGGGTATCGAGCCCCGGATACTTGGGCAGCAACGAGGGATGGATATTCACCATCCGGCCTGCCCAGCGTGTCACGAATTCGGGGGTCAGGATCCGCATGTAGCCGGCCAGGGCGATATATTGGGCGCCAGCCTTGCGCGCCGCAGCTTCCATTGCCGCATCGTGATCGGCCCGCGCCGTGCCCTTGTGTGCCAGCGCGAAGGTGGCGACGCCTTCTGCCGCAGCCAGGACCAGCGCTTCTGCGTCCGGATCGTTTGCTGCCACCAACACGATTTCATAGGGGCACGAAGGGTGCTGACTGGCGTAAAGAAGGGCGGCCATGTTCGTGCCCTTGCCGGACACGAAAACTGCGACCTTGGCCCTTTCAGGCGCCGTGTCAGGCATTATGGGTCGCCGACCAATCCTCGCGGGAAGACCACGTGCCCGCCGCCCCGCGGACCGTGCAGCCCTTGGGTCCATCGACGATACGCCCGACGGGCAACACCGTTTCGCCCGCTTCCTCGAGCCGGGTGCGGACAACTTCCGCGTTGGCAGGATCGACCGCGAGCACCATGCCGACACCGCAGTTGAACGTGCGCGCCATTTCCGCGGGCTCGATATTTCCCTGCGCCTGCAGGAACGCCATCAGCGCAGGCTGTTCCCAGCAACCTGCATCCACCTCGGCATGGGCGCCCTCGGGCAGCACGCGGGGGATATTTTCCAGCAACCCGCCGCCGGTGATGTGCGCCAAGGCGTCGATCAGCCCGTCACGGACGACCGGAAGCAAGCTTTTCACATAGATTCGCGTCGGTTCGATCAGCGCGTCGATCAACAGGCGGTCCCGGTCGAACAGGGCAGGTCGGTCGAGTTTCCAGTTTTTATCCGCAGCCAACCTTCGAACCAGCGAATATCCGTTCGAATGCACGCCCGAGCTGGTCAGGCCGAGAAGGATATGGCCAGGTGCCACGCGTTCACCGGTGATCTGTTCGCCGCGTTCCACCGCCCCGACACAAAAACCGGCAAGATCGTAATCCCCGCTCGCGTACATGCCCGGCATTTCCGCGGTCTCGCCGCCGATCAGGGCGCAGCCGGCGGTCTTGCAGCCATGCGCGATGCCCGCGATCACGCGTTCGGCAACGCCGTTCTCAAGCTTGCCGGTGGCAAAGTAATCGAGGAAAAACAACGGTTCGGCGCCTTGCACGATCAGATCGTTCACGCACATTGCCACCAGATCGATGCCGACGGTGTCGTGCCGGTCGGTGTCGATCGCCAACTTCAGTTTGGTGCCGACGCCATCGTTGCCCGCCACCAGCAACGGGTCCTTGTACCCAGCCGCTTTCGGATCGAAAAAGCCGCCGAAGCCCCCGATCTCGCTGTCGGTACCGGGACGCATGGTGGCCTTCACCAAGGGGCCGATCGCCTTGACCAGGGCGTTGCCCGCTTCGATGGATACGCCCGCCTGTTCGTAGGTGTAGGACGACGGATTGCTGCGGTTTTGATCGCTCATCCAACCCGCCTTACGCATTCGCGCTTGGATTTCCAGAATCCTTTGGGCAAAAGGCCCGCGGTTTTCCCCATGCACCAGGCAATCACTCTTCCCAGCGCCCTTCGCCGCCCCGGCCTGCTTTTCGCAGGTCTGGCGTTGCTGTGCGCGCTGGGCGCTGTGGTTTGGGCGCAAGTCGGCGGGGAACGGGGCATCGCGCCGATCGCTGCGTCCACCGATATCGAGGTTGCGGGGATCGAAGTCGACGTGACCGCCAAGACCGGCGCGGAAGCACGCGAACAGGCATGGCAGGAAGCGGCGAAGAAGGCCTGGGCCAAGATCGATGGTCCACAGGTGTCCGATTCGCAGATCGCGGGCCTTGTTTCCGCAATCGTGATCGAACGCGAACAGCTGAGCTCGAATCGCTATATCGCCACCCTTGGCGTCATCTTCGATCGCCAGCGCGCATCAGGCTATCTCGGCTCGGCAGGGCTGGCCTCGCGGTCGGCACCGATGATGCTGATCCCGGTGACCGTATCGGCCGGTACCGAACTCGTTTTCGAACAGCGCAATCCCTGGCAGCGCGCCTGGGCGGAATATCAGGCCGGATCGAGCACCATCGATTATGTGCGCCCGGTCGGGTCGGGCGGCGATTCGCTCCTGGTCACATATGGGCAGGTGGGGCGTCGCAGCCGCGTATGGTGGCGCAATGTCCTCGATCAGTTCGGCGCGGCGGACGTGCTCATCCCGATCGCAAGGCTTCGCTACACCTATCCCGGCGGGCCGGTGGAAGGGACGTTCACCGCACGGTTCGGCCCGGACAACACCTATCTCGACAGTTTCACCATGAGCGCCGAATCGCCCGACAAGCTGCCCCAGATGCTGACGCAGGCCGTCAGGCGCTTCGACGGCATCTTCGCCAAGGCGCTGGCCGACGGCAAGCTGCGGCCTGATCCGACGCTCAATCTCGGCGCGCTCGAACTCGATCCGGCGATTCAGCGTCTGGTCGAACTGGGCCGCGCGCTGTTGGCGCAGGACCGTGCGGCGCGCGAGGCCCCTCCGCCCGAAGCTACATCGGAAAGCGGCGACGCGATTACCGCTGCTCCGATCCGCACACCTCCGCCCGAAGGTTCGGTGGCGCTTTACACAGTGCAGGTGGCAACCCCCGACGCGGCCGCCTTCGACAGCGCGGTTGCCGCCGTGAGGGGTACGACAGGCGTTCGCAGCACGGGCGTTCGCAGCACGGCCATCGGCGGCACGTCGGTGATGACGGTCAGCTACGGGGGTTCCATCGGGGAACTGGCCGACGCGTTGCGGGCCCGCGGCTTTACCGTCCGGCAGGGCAGCAACGCGCTCGCCATCAGCCGCTGAGGCGCGGTTGGCCGTGTCGCAACTCGCGCTTCCGCTCTCGCTGTCCGATTCGGACACCGCACGCACCATCGTCGTGGGACACGGCAACCGGTCGGTAGCCGAAGCCCTGGCGTCGCCGGATTCCTGGCCCTTTCGCACGGCAATTTTGATGGGGCCGCCGCGTTCGGGGAAATCCTTGCTGGCGCGCTGGTTCGAAGCGCAAGGTTCGGGCGAAACGATCGATGGCGCGAACCGGGCCGACGAAACTTCCATCTTCCATTGCTGGAACCGCGCGCAGGAAAGCGGCACGCCGCTGTTGCTGGTGGTGGATGGCGAACGCTGGGATATCTCCCTTCCCGATCTGAAAAGCCGGATGGGCGCCGCGATGCAGCTTGAAATTGCTGCCCCGGACGATGCGATGGCGGCCGACCTGATGCTGGCGCATGCGGCGCAGCGGCGCCTCGCGCTGGGCGAAGGTGCGCCCGCCTATCTCGTGCCGCGGATGGAGCGAAGCTATACCGCGATCGAGCGGGTGGTGGGCGAAATCGACCGGCTGAGCCTTGAACGCAAGGTGCCCGCGACCTTATCTGTCTGGAGAGACGCGCTGGACGCGGTACAGGGGCCCGAGCAGGGCCGCTTGCTTTAACGCCCGGTTGGTGGGAGAATATTTGCGATGTTGGAACGTCTTGTCGCCTATCTCGACAGCGTCAAAGCGCGCGATCCGGCCCCCCGAAGCCGTTGGGAGGTCCTGCTGTATCCTGGTGTCTGGGCGGTGGGTTACCATCGGCTGGCGCATTGGCTGTTCGAAGCGGAACTCTATTTCCTGGCACGGCTGGTCAATCACTGGAGCCGCTGGCTGACCGCAATCGATATTCACCCCGGCGCCAAGATCGGGAAGAACTTCTTCATCGACCACGGTTTCTCGGTGATCGGCGAAACCGCCGAAATCGGCGACAACGTCACGATCTACCAATGCGTCACTCTGGGCGGGACCAATCCGACCAGCGGGCAGGGCGGCAAGCGCCATCCGACGATTGAAGACGAAGTGATCATCGGTTCAGGCGCGCAGGTTATCGGCCCCATCACCGTAGGCCGCAGGGCGCGTATCGGTGCCAATGCCGTTGTCACCGACGAAGTGCCCGAAGGTGCCACCATGATCGGGTTGAAAGCGCGCAGCACGCTGGTGCCGGCCGAACAATGGCTCAAGGAATTCATTCCTTATGGCACGCCATGCGACGACCCGTGCGAGCCGAGCCGGGACTGCCTCGAAAAGCTCGAAGCGGAACTCAAGTCCCTGCGTGCGGAAGTTGCCGCCCTGCGCGCCGAACGTGAACCGGTGATGCGGAGCGGGACCGACGATTGATGAACGCATTTGGTGACACCATCGTCGCCTTCCCTGGCCGCAAACCCCTGCAGGTCGGGTTTTCCCGTGAAGAACTGACCCGCATTCTCGATCTCTACGGACGCATGGTGGCGGCGGGCCAATGGCGCGATTACGCCATGGATTTTGCACGGGAGGCGGCAAGTTTTGCGGCATTTCGCCGCACGGCCGAACGGCCCCAGGCGCGTATCGAGAAGCGGCCTGCACTGCGCAACAAACAAGGCATGTGGACGCTGTTCGGGGAACATGGCCAGGTGCTCAAACGTGGGCATGAACTTGCCGGGGTAATCGCCCCGGTCGAGCGGCGGCTGATGAAAGCCGTCGACGACTGAAGCTCAACCTCGTGGATCTGACCGGCGGAGCGCGCAGCGGCGCCGGTTGAAGGGCCGCCATCACGCTACTGCGCATCGCCAATCAACGTAATAACCGACCAAACGAATGCGGGCCCGCGCCGAAGCACGGACCCGCTATCGTTTGGCCGCCCCAGATCAGGCTGTGGCGGGCAGGCGGCCCCGCAACTCTCCTGGCAGGGTGTTGACCACCGCGCGGCGGATCGGCGTCCACAGCGCGCTGAGCGTCAGTAACGCCGACCCGATCACCAGCGCGGTGAGCGCGAAGTTGAGTTCGACCGCACCGAATTCGCGGAACAGATAGGTCAACGCGATCAGCACATAGGCCAAGGCCGAAACCAGCAAGGCCCGCCGGTCCACCGCGAGCGCAACCAGCCCGAAGGCGACATAGACCGCAACCACGGCCAAGGCCGCGCCCGCGCCGATGTTGTCGCCGTCGGTCACGCCAATCAGCGCAAAGACGGGGTGTGCGATCATCGGGGCTGCCAGAAGGTGCAGCCAGAATGCGACATCGCTTCGCCGTGTAGACCGGCTTGTGTCGCTGACATCCCACCGCATCGCGAAGCCGAAGACTACCAGGCCAGCGAGAAACACGAGGGTGAGGACGATGGTTTCGATGTTCTGGGCGTTGGGGCCGATTGCGGCCACCAGCAAAAGCACCGCCATTCCCGCGATTGCCGCGGTACCCGCCGCAATAGTGATCGGCACCATGAACCGTTTCCAGTGCAGCCACGCCGCACCTGCGGTGATCAGCGCCGCACCGGCCAACAGAACGATGCCGAAGGTTTCGTTGCGATCCTGCGCCCCTTCGGCCCACCCGATGATGAAGCCGGCCTGGGTCACCATCACGCCGCCCACGAACGCCAGCAGCAACAGGATGCTGGGCAGGGCCATGCGGCGCTTCAGGGTGAAGAATTCGGCAAGCAACCAGGCTGTGCCGGCGACGAAGAAGGCCGCAAGCCCCATGGAAATTCCCTGGGCGAGGGAGCGTTGGCTACGCGTTTCGTTCCACCATTCGGCATCCCACTCGGTGCCGGTGAAGACCGGTGCCGGGTATATAGCGCCCGCAACGGCCTGACCGATTGCGCCCACCGCCAGAAGCATGATGACCACGCCGATCGACACGAAAATGTCGTTGAAACCGGTGATCAGGCGAAAATGTTCGGCATCGGCCGGGACCGCATCGCGTTCTGCGGCGACATGCGCACGAAGTGCGTCTGCCGCTTCGGCGCTCAACGCACCTGCTGCGACGGCGGAATTCAGGTCTTCCTGACTATACAAAAGCCTATCCTCCCCAATTGAAGAAAGGGGAGGATAGGCTTAAGTGTATTAGTCAGTCAATACGGTAACTGTCATCCGCGTGTGGACGAGGGTCCCGCGCCGGCGCCCAGCACCTTCTGCATCGCGGTCAGGATGGCACCCGACTGCTCGCTGCCCGACTGCGGGGCCTTGAGGTTGGAAAATTCGCTGATCTTGTCCCAGTTGGCGGCAAAGCCTTCAACCGTGCGATCTTCTTCCTTCAACCACACCGCGTCGTTCATGACGGTCCAGGCCGAGTGGTATCCACCCGCACCGGCGCCGACGATGGCGTTGGTCGGCGAATCTTCGCTGACGAGGAAGAGCGCGGCCGGAACAACGTTTACCGGATCGAACAGCTTGAAGGCTTCTTCGGGGAACAGGTCTTCGGTCATGCGCGTGCCGGCAACCGGACTGAGCGTGTTGACCTTGATGTTGTACTTTGCCCCTTCGAGCTGAAGCGTCTTGGTTAGACCGGCAAGGCCCAGCTTGGCCGCGCCATAGTTCGCCTGGCCGAAGTTGCCGAACAGGCCGGTGCTGCTGGCGGTCATAAGGATGCGGCCATAGGCCTGTTCGCGCATGGTTTCCCAGCACGCCTTGGTGACCATGGCCGAGCCGGTCAGGTGAACCTTGACGACGAATTCGAAGTCTTCGGGGCTCATCTTGGCAAACGTCTTGTCGCGCAGCACGCCCGCGTTGTTGATGAGGACGTGGACGCCGCCCCATTTCTGCTTGGCGTCGGCGACCATCTTTTCCATCTGGTCGAATTCAGTAACGCTGCCGCCGTTGGAAACGGCTTCGCCGCCCATCTTCTCGATTTCCTCGACGACCTGCAGGGCCATGTCGGAATGGCCGGTGCCATCGCGCGAACCGCCCAGGTCGTTAACTACCACCTTGGCGCCGCGGCGGGCGAGTTCGAGCGCGTATTCGCGGCCCAGACCGCCGCCGGCGCCGGTCACGATGGCTACCTTGTCCTTGAAGTCGATGCTCATGGGCGTGCTCCTCGTATCTCGTTTACGTAAAGGTCAATTGCGGCGGGCGGAGTGGCACTTTCCGCCCCCGCTTGCAACTGTAGGCGCGGCGATCCGCCATGCCGTAGGGGCAGGGCGATCGGTCGATTGCAGCCTACAAACGCTCGAGCGCTGGAATCAGCTGGTCGAGCGAATCGATGTGCGAATCTGCGCCCAATTCGGCTGCCGGCTTGTCGCAATAGCCATAGCCCGCCGCGATCACGGGCACATTCGCCGCCCGCGCCGCCATGACGTCATACGAGCTGTCGCCGACAAAAGCGATGCTGCCGCCACCGCCGCGCGCGCGGGCCTCGATGATGGGATCGGGCGCGGGCTTTGCGCGTCCCTTGCCCATGGTGTCCCCGCCGATGATCGTGAAGAAGTGCCGCGAAAGGCCGAGCGTCTGAAGGATCTGCCCGGCAAAGCTTTCGAACTTGTTGGTTACCACGGCCATGGCAACACCCCGCGCCGCAAGGTCCGCCAGCATGTCTTCCGCGTGGGGATAGGGCCGGGTGTGCACGGCGTTGTGCTGCGAATAATAGGCGAGCATGGCTTTGTAGAGCTGATGGAAACGCTCGTCCGGGAGGCCGCCCTGTTCGTCGACGGCCTTTTTCAGCATGATCTTCGCGCCCCCGCCGATCAGGTCGCTGGCGTGGTCGGCCGGAACCGGGGAAAATCCGCCAAGTTCGAGCGCGTGGTTCACGGCCGCCCCAAGATCGCGATGCGTTTCCAGGAGGGTGCCGTCCAGGTCGAAGCCGACAATGTCGAAGCGAAAATCAGTCATACGCCGCATGGGTGGCGGATGGTTCTTCAAACCGCAAGAGATTGGTGGCATGGCCCGCACCCATGAACACAACACGCGAATTCGCCGCCGTCATCCTCGCCGCCGGAAAAGGCAGCCGCCTCAAGAGCGGGCTGCACAAGGTTCTTCACCCGGTCGCGGGCCGGTCGATCATCGACCACCTGATGGCTTCGGTGGAGGCGCTTTCTCCGGCCCGCACCATCGTGGTCGTGGGCGACGAGCGTCAGCAGGTCATCGACAGGGTGGGCGCACGGGCAGAATGCGTGGTGCAGGAACCCCAGCTTGGCACCGGTCATGCGGTCGCCCAGGCGAAGGATGCCCTGAAGGGCTTTACCGGCGACGTCCTGATGCTGCTGGGCGATGCGCCTTTCATCAAGAGCCAGACGATGCAGGACATGCTGGCACGTCTTCACGCGCCTGACGCACCGGCCGTCGTTGTCCTTGGCTTCGAACCGGCCGATCCGCTGCAATACGGCCGCGTCATCACCCACGCCGATCACACGATCGAGAAAATGGTCGAATTCAAGGACGCGAACGAGGCCGAACGGGCCTGCCGGCTGTGCAATTCCGGCTTGATGTCGGCACGGGCGGAAGACCTGTTCGACCTTCTCGACCGGCTGGATAACGACAACGCGCAAGGCGAATTCTACCTGCCCGATATCGTCAACATTGCAGTGAAGGACGGGCGGACCTGCGCCGCGGTCACCACCGAAAACCCGGACGAAGTGGCCGGTATCAACAGCCGTGCCGAACTGGCTCAGGCCGAAGCCCAGTGGCAGGCCCTCAAGCGCGAAGAAGCGATGGCCGCCGGTGTGACCCTGCGCGCGCCCGAAACGGTTTTCTTCAGCTGGGACACCGTGCTGGCGAACGACGTCACGGTCGAGCCGAACGTGGTTTTCGGGCCGGGCGTTACCGTTGCCAGCGGCGCCACTATCCGTGCCTTCAGCCACCTCGAGGGCGCGACGGTAGGCGAGGGCTGTTCGGTCGGTCCCTACGCCCGCCTGCGCCCGGGTGCGGTCATGGAAAAGGGCAGCTTCGTCGGCAATTTCGTCGAAATGAAGAAGGCCACTCTGGGCGAAGGGGCCAAAGCCAGCCATCTGACATATCTCGGCGATGCGGAAGTGGGCGCGGGGGCCAATATCGGCGCCGGTACCATCACCTGCAATTACGATGGCTATTTCAAATACAAGACCGTGATCGGCGAACGCGCCTTCATCGGGTCCAACAGCGCGCTGATCGCGCCTGTGACAATCGGCGCGGATGCAATCGTGGCAGCCGGAAGCGCGGTCAGCCGGGATGTCGGCGCGGGCGACCTGCGGATGGTCCGCGGAGAGCAGATCGTGAAACCCGGCTGGGCCGACCGCTTCCATGACGCGATGAAAAAGAAGAAAGCCGCCGAACGCAAGTGAGCGTTCTGGCGCTGAATTCCGCCTTCGGCAGGCGGTGAGACCGGGAGCGGGCTGAAGTCTCCTGCCGACCCAGTACGATCAGGCGGACAAGAGCAGCCCGCACACTATCGACCCGCTTCAGTCGAGAAACTGGCCGCCGACCTCCCCGAGCGAGGCCCAGCGGATTGCCACACTGTGTTCGCGGTCGGAAATCTGGAGCGTGTAATCGCAGCCCACGCGCACGGCGCCGGGAACCTTCAGGCGGAACCCATCGGCGGAAACGTCGACGATCGTGCAGGGAACATCCGGCCCGCCATCCGAACGAAGGATAGCTGCCTGGCTGACGGCAATACGGGGCTTGTGGGCCTGTGCTGGCACTCGCGCATCTCCTGAACAAGTTGTTGGAGCTGCGACCTTTTTGTTCTTGGGGCTATCCTAGGCGGGAAGGCTTTCCCAACGGTTAAGTCGTGCATCGGGGGGACGCACATTCCCCCCGATGCCAACCCGTCAATCCGCCAGTCGCTGCAGCAGGTAGACATACTGCAGCGCCTGCAATTGCGCACGCTGTTCGTTGTCCACGCCGCCGGAATGGCCGCCGGTCATTTCTTCGTAATAGTAATAGGGCTGGCCGAGCGCCTTCAGCTTGGCCGCGCCCTTGCGCGCATGGGCAGGGTGCGTGCGATCGTCGGCGGTCGATGCCCACAGGAAGGGCGACGGGTAATCCACCCCGGCCACGATCTTCTGGTAGGGCGAATAGCCTTCGATCCATTCCCTCTGCTCTGGAATGCGCGGGTCGCCGTATTCGCCGATCCACGATGCGCCGCGGCCGATCAGGTGATAGCGCAGCATGTCGAACAGCGGGATCTGCACGATAGCCGCATCGAAAAGATCCGGCCGCTGGGTGAAGGCCGTGCCTACCAGCAACCCGCCCTGCGACCCGCCCTGAATGCCCAGATGATCCGGGGCCGTTACCTTGCGCGCCACGAGGTCTTCGGCGACCGCGATGAAATCGTCCCACGTGCGCTGCTTGTTTTCGCGGATCGCGGTCTGATGCCACATCGGTCCGAACTCACCGCCGCCCCGCAAATTGGCTAGGACATAGACGCCGCCGCGTTCGAGCCACATCTTGCCCGTGCTGGCGAGATAGGCCGGAAGGCGCGGGACCTGAAAGCCGCCGTAGCCGGTCAGCAGCGTCGGATTGGTCCCGTCGAGTTCCATGCCCTTGGGCTTGACCACGAAATACGGGATTTTGGCCCCGTCGGCGCTGGTCGCCTCGAACTGGACGACCTCCATGCCTTCCGGTTCGAAAAAGGCCGGCGAAGTCTTGAGGACCTCGAGCGTGCCGGCGGCGCCATCGCGATAATAAAGGCGCGAAGGGTTGAGGAAATCGGTGACCGTAAACATCACCTCGTCGCGTTCGTCCGAAGACGATCCGATGCCGATGGTGGAATTTTCCGGCAGGTCGATGGCGCTTTGCGCCCATTGCCCATCGGCATAGTCGAACTTGACCACCTTGCCGCGCACATTGTCGAGCAGGCTCACATAGAGACTGTCGGATGTGATCGTTGCGCCTTGCTTGGTCTGACGGTCGCCCGGAGCCCACACCAGCGTTTTGGCCGCGCCATTGGGATCGGCCTTGAACGCTTCGAGGTTGACCGAAATCAGCGAGTCCGGCGCAAAGGTCTGCCCGTTGGCTTCCCATTCGACATCGGTCGAGAACAGCAACTGGCCATCAACGATCCCATAGGGCGAAGCCTTGAGCGGGATGTCCAGGCGCAACCATTCGCCGTCCTTGAGGAAGAAGTGTTCGGTTTCGTGGAAGCTCACCGCCCGAAAGGCGCTGTATCCGTGAACCGTTCCGCGCCCGTCGCGCAGCAGGCTGGCACCCGACCACACATCGCCCGATTCGCCGCGGAAGATTTCCTGCGCGTCGCCGATATCCGTTCCGCGTTTCCACAGGCGCGTTGTGAAGGGGTACGCGCTGTCGGTAAGCGTGCCGTCGCCAAAATCGCGGCTGACCAGCAAGGTGTCGCGGTCGAGCCACTCGACGCTGCCCTGGCTTTCGTTGTCGAGGACGAAACCGCCTTCGACGAAGCTCTGTGTCTCCATGTCGAATTCGCGCAGGATGGTGGCATCCTTGCCCCCGTCCGACAGCGCGATCATGCAGTATTTTTGCGCGGGCGGCAGGCAGCTGGACCCCTTGTAGACCCATTCCTTGCCCTCGGCGGCGGCAAGCGCATCCACATCGAGCACGGTTTCCCAAACCGGGCTGTCGGTGCGGTAGCTTTCCAGCGTGGTCTTGCGCACGAGGCCGCGGGGGTTCTGCTTGTCCTGCCAGAAATTGTACAGGCCGTCGGGGCGGATGGAAACGTCGGGAATGCGGTCTTCGCTGTCGTAGATCGCCAGCGCTTCCGCCTTGAGAGCCTCGAACCGGGGATCGTTGACCAGCGCGGCCATGGTGCGCGCGTTCTCGGCGCGGACCCAGGCCAGCGCTTCGTCGCTACGCGCCTCTTCCAGCCAGATGTGGGGATCCTCGTCGGGACCGGGGATACCGTCTTGTGCGGCAGCGGAATTGGGGGTGGCAAGCGTCATGGCTGCCGCCATGGCCAGCATGGATACGAGTTTCAAGTGCAGTCTCCCTAAGCGTGTAACGCATTGAGAGCGCTAGCGTGAAGGCGGCTCGCAGCCAGCCCCTATCGACGGATAGGAAACCTTGCCGGTCGAAGGGTTAGCGGTTCAACGCCCAGACCCGGATGGTGCGTTCGTGAAGTGTCTCGTGGCCGATTTCGGAATACCGGCTGGCGAGGGCGCTCTCCACCAGCGACGTGGCGGCTTCGTTCTGCGGCGTGAACGCGCTGTCGGCAGTGACGATGACCGAAGGGCGCGTTGCAAGAATGCGCGCGACTTCGGCTTCCTGCGATAGCCCGAGCGCGTCCTGCTCGAGGGCATTGTTCAGGTGATCGGGATAGATGAACCGCGTGGGCAGGCAGCTACCCGACAGCCGGTAAAGCGATGTCGGCCCATCGAACACCCAGAGGCAGCGCGCGGTGCTGTCCACCCTCGGCGAAATGGCGGCCGAAAGCCTGTCCAATGCCGCGCGGTGCATGCGCGATTGCTCGAATTGGGTTGGCAGGAACAGAAGGTAGGAAAAGCCCGCAAGCACCAGCAGCATCGGAAGAAGACGGGCCGCCCCGCTGCGATCGATCAGGGGGAGCGCGAAGAGCGCGACCGAAGGGGCAAGCGCGGCGTAATAGTAACGGTAAACCGTCGCGGGCATGTGAACGGTGGCGAGCGCCGCCAGCAACCACAGCGATAGGAACAGATACGCACGCCGGTTGCTGGGCGGTGCGAGGCGAAGCGCGGCGTAGGCACCGGCCATCACTAGGGCGCCGAGCGGCAGGAGATAGAGAAAGCTGTCCGAACTGTATCGCCCGGTCGAGGATGGCAGGCGATCGAAGAACGACAGGAAATTGGCAAAGAGGAATTCATCCCAGTACCCTGCCGCCGCATAGCCACCGGCAACCAGTGCCGTCGGCAACAGGCCCAGGGCGCAGAATGCCGCGCCCAGCCAGACCAGGCGGATCGGCGCATCGCCGGCACGGTATCGGCCCCACAAGGCCCACATTCCGAAGAAGATGCACTGCGGCAAAACGGTGTACTTCACCTGCAGGGCAATTCCGCCAAGCAGCATGGCGGCAAGCGCGCGCGGCACCGCCTGCGAATGCGCGGGATCCCGCACCAGCAGCGCCATGCCCAGCATCATCGGGACATGGAACGCTTCCGATTGACCGGAATGGCTGCCGTAGGTCGACACGAGCAAGACATACAGGACTGCTGCCCCACCTGCCGTCACCCGGTCGACGAGATCGCGGGCGAGCACATAGGTCATCCATGCACCAGCAACCGTGAACAGCGCGGCGAGAACCTGGTAGGCGGCGGGATCGGGCCCGCCGACGGAGTGCGCCAGCGCGTACAGCGCAAACAGCCCGAAGGGTTTGCGATCCCACAGGTCCACGAACGGCAGGTGGCCCTGCGTCATTGCGTTGCCGATCAGCGAATACAGTTGTTCGTCAATGTCGGCGTTGGCATCGCCGAACCAGGGCGAGCGCACGAAGAATGCGATCATCGCCAGCAACGCGAGCACGAGTGCGTCGCGGCGGCCGAGGCCATCCGCGGGCACCGCCGCTCCATGCTTGGTTGCTGTCGATGCCACGCTCAATGATCCCCGCTCGGCCCCTGCCATGCCGCCCGGATGGTTAATTATCCGCTTAACCGCCAAGGTTCCAGCACCGGCTTTCACGATTTCTTGAAAGGATCGGGATAGGCAGCGCCCATGGCACTTCGCATTCGCGCCCTTGCCGGGATAATTTCCTGGGCCTTTCTGGCTGGAGTGGCCGGACTGCTGGTGCTTTCGGCATGGGCCATGGCACCGTTTTCAAGCGCACCCGCCGATGTTCTGCAGGCGGCGGATCGACTGGCGAGGGCGCCGTTTGCGAGCCGCGTTGTGATCGGCGACAGCCGCGTCCAGTTCGCAACCCAGCCGCCCGATGCGCTGTTTGCCGGGTTCGGCGGCGCGACATCGCGCGATCTCGATCGTTTCGCAGCCCTCATGTGCACGTTTTCGCGCGCGCCGGTGACGGTTGCGTTGGGAATAAACGATACCAAACCTGCCGAAGTGAATGTCGGCGAGAGCCGCCGGGCTTTCACCCGTATCGCGCAAAGCTGCGAGCGCGAAGGCTTGTGGATCGCGGGGATCTGGCCGGCCGAAGCAGGGGTGGAACCGGCAGGGGACGATTACGACCCGCTGGCCATTGCCTCGCTCGATGCGTTTCTCGAAGAACTGGCCGCCGAAGTCGGCGCGCGCCGCATCGACGTGCCAACGCTCCGCCCCGGGTTCACCTATGACGGCGTCCACTTCACCCAGCCGGTTTCGCAGGATTATGCCGACCGGCTAGCCTTCCCTGACGGGCGGTGAGAGCCGGGTTAACCGGTCTCTAATCGGTATCGCCTAGACAGGGCATATGGACCGGCCGCACTTCATCACTCCGGCGATGTCGATCCTGCTCGACGCTGTTCGGGCAGGGGCGGCCCTGCTCGTGCTGGGCGGTCATGCGGTTCAGATGGGCCTCTATACAGGCCCGTACCCCTTCGGACCGACGATGCAGCACAACGCCGTAATCGTCTTTTTCGTCCTTTCCGGCCTGGTGATCGCGCACTCCGTTCAAAAGGGGGGCTACACGCTGGGCGAATACGCCATCGCCCGCGCGGCGCGGATCGTGCCGGTTTCGCTGTTCGCCATCGGATTTGCCGCGGTAATCTATCTCGCTGTCACGGCGCGCGGTTTGGTTCCGGCCCTGGCGCCGTCACCCTATGACGAATTCTCGCTGGCCGCGCTGGTCATGCCCGCCTTGTTCCTGAGCGAGAGCACCGGCGGTGTGGGGCCGGTGTGGAACCCGCCGTACTGGTCGCTGACATACGAGGTCTGGTTCTACGCGATTTTCGCGGCGGGATTCTTTCTGCGTGGCCCCAGCCGGATACTGTGGATCGCGGTGCTGTGCTGGGTCGCGGGCTGGAAGATCCTGCTGATGCTGCCGATCTGGCTGCTGGGTGCGGGCCTGGCGCGGTATGGTGGTGCCTGGCAGCCCGATGCCACCCGGTCTGTCCCGCTCGCGCTGGCAGCCACCGTTTGCCTGGTGGCCGGGGCGCAATTTGCCAATCCGGCGGCCTATCTGATGCATCAGCTCCATGCGCCGTTCGGCGTCCGACTGGGCTTTTCCGAATTCTTCGTGACCGATTTCGTGATGGGCCTGGGGATCGCGATGCTGTTCGTGGCTTCGAAGCCCTGGGCCGAACGGTTCCACGGCGCGCTGGTCCTTGCAAAGCCGCCCATTGCGTGGTTCGCGGGCTTTTCGTTCTCGCTCTATATCCTGCACTGGCCGATGCTGTCGGCGCTGTCGGCGCTCGGCATTGGCGCTGGCGACAGCCCCCTGGCGTTTGCGGCGCTGCTGGGCGGCATTATCGGTGTTTGCGCGCTCGCTGCACAATTTACCGAATACCGCAGCGGCGACATTCGCAGATGGATGGCCAGCCGGGTCCTGCAGGTTCGCGGAGCAGCCACCGCCTGACCGGATCTCCGGAGCATCACGAAAAAGGGCGACCCGCAGGCCGCCCTCAATTCGTTTTCGCAGTGGTCGTCCGGGCTTAGCCTTCGACATGTTCCGCAAGCACGGTGAGGCCGTTTTCGCCGACTTCGGCGAAGCCGCCGCGGACTTCGATCAGTTCCGGGGCAGCGCCTTCGGTCTTGTAGACCTGCACCGCACCGTCGCGGATCGTGGACATGAAGGGCGCGTGGCCCTCCAGCACGCCGAATTCGCCTTCCGCACCAGGAACGACCACCATGTGGACGTCCTCGCTGCGGACCAGCTTCGCCGGCGTGACGAGTTCGAAGTGAAGGGCCATGTTCTTAAGCGTCCTCGGCCAGTTTCTTGGCCTTTTCGACCGCCTGGTCGATGCCGCCAACCATGTAGAAGGCGCTTTCCGGCAGGTGGTCGTATTCGCCATCGACGACGGCCTTGAACGACTTCACGGTGTCTTCCAGCTGGACGAACACGCCCGGAATGTTGGTGAACACTTCAGCCACGTGGAACGGCTGCGACAGGAAGCGCTGGATCTTGCGGGCGCGCTGCACGGTCAGCTTATCTTCTTCCGACAGTTCGTCCATGCCGAGAATGGCGATGATGTCCTGCAGGCTCTTGTACTTCTGCAGGGTTTCCTGGACGCGGCGGGCAGTTTCGTAGTGCTCCTGGCCGACGACACGCGGTTCGAGAACGCGGCTGGTCGAATCGAGCGGATCGACCGCGGGATAGATGCCAAGTTCGGAAATCGCGCGCGACAGGGTCGTCGTTGCGTCCAAGTGGGCGAACGAGGTTGCCGGGGCAGGGTCGGTAAGGTCATCGGCGGGAACGTAGATGGCCTGGACCGAGGTAATCGAACCCTTGGTGGTCGAGGTGATGCGTTCCTGCAGGTTACCCATGTCGGTCGACAGGGTTGGCTGATAACCGACGGCCGAAGGAATACGGCCGAGCAGGGCCGACACTTCCGAACCCGCCTGCGTGAAGCGGAAGATGTTGTCGACGAAGAACAGGACGTCCTGACCTTCCTGGTCGCGGAAATATTCCGCCATGGTGAGGCCCGAAAGCGCAACACGGGCGCGCGCACCGGGAGGTTCGTTCATCTGGCCGAAGACCAGCGCAACCTTGGAACCTTCCGAAGTGGCGTTCCCGTCGGCATCCTTGGCGATAACGCCGGCGTCGAGGAATTCGTGGTAGAGATCGTTACCTTCGCGGGTACGTTCACCAACACCGGCGAACACGGACACGCCGCCGTGGCCCTTTGCGATGTTGTTGATCAGTTCCTGGATAAGCACGGTCTTGCCCACGCCGGCGCCGCCGAACAGGCCGATCTTGCCGCCCTTTGCGTAGGGCGCGAGAAGGTCGATGACCTTGATGCCGGTAACCAGAATGGCCGACTCGGTCGACTGGTCGATGAAAAGCGGCGCTTCCGCGTGGATCGGAGCGGTCTGTTCGGCACCGATCGGGCCGCGCTCGTCAATCGGCGCACCGACGACGTTCATGATCCGGCCGAGCGTCTTGGGACCGACGGGTACGGAAATCTGCGAGCCGGTGCTGATGACTTCCTGCCCACGGACGAGACCTTCGGTCGCGTCCATCGCGATGGTACGCACGGTGTTTTCACCGAGGTGCTGCGCGACTTCGAGAACCAGCGTGTTCTCGCCGTTCTTGGTTTCGAGCGCGGTCAGGATCGCGGGCAGTTCGCTTTCGAAATGCACGTCGACGACAGCGCCGATGACCTGGCTGATGGTGCCATTGGGGCTCTGGTTAAGCTTGGGTGCGGTGGCCATGATACGTAAGTCCTACTGGATCAGGAGGCGGAGTGGTGGGCGCCGTGTTCGGCGCAGATGGCTGCGGGATCGGTCAGGACCCATGCAGTGCTGTCTTCGTTGGCGGTAAGCGTTGCCTTGTGGCGCAGGTAACTGTCTTCACCGAGGCCGAATTCGCATACGACATCGGGCGAACCCATGCCAGCGCGCTTGCACACGGCCGTGTTGACCGGTTCCGCACCTTCGCAGGTCGAACCGAACACTTCGGTGAACAGCGCCTGGTCGGGCGCGGGCAGCGATGCAACCGGCTCGGGAGCGGCGGTTTCGGTCGCAACCGGCTCGGGTGCCGGTTCCTGGCCGCAGGCGGCAAGCGCCAGCACGGAGATAAGAAGGGCGGTTTTCTTCACGGTGCGAGTCCTTAAAGCGCTTCGGCGCCAGCAATGATTTCGATGAGTTCGGTGGTGATCGCGGCCTGGCGGCTGCGGTTGTACTGGATGGTCAGCTTCTGGATCAGGTCGCCGGCGTTGCGCGTGGCGTTGTCCATCGCGGTCATCGAAGCGCCCTGTTCGGATGCCTCGCGTTCCAGCAGGGCACCGAAGATCTGCGTCTTGACGTAGCGTGGCAGCAGTTCTTCGAGGATTTCTTCCTCGCCCGGTTCGTATTCGACCACCGCATCGCCGCCAGCCGTTTCGCCTTCGGGCGACGGTACGGGGATCAGCTGAACCGTGGTCGGTTCCTGCGCCAGCGCCGACTGGAAAGTCGGGTAGACGAGGTGCGCGACATCGAACTTGCCGTCTTCGAACATGGCAATCAGTTCATCGGCGATGGCTTCGGCTTCCACGAAACCGGGCTGACGCACGGTCGAGGTGTCGAAATGCTTTTCGATCAGATTGGCGAAATCGCGCTTGATCGGTGCACGGCCCTTCTTGCCGACGAGGTAGAACGAAACGTCCTTGCCTTCGGCGATCAGGGCGCGGGCGCGCAGCTTGGCTTCCTTGACCAGATTGGCATTCAGACCGCCGCACAGTCCCTTGTCGGTGTTCACGACCACCAGCAGGTGGCGCTTGTCCGATCCGGTGCCGCGCAGCAGCTTGGGTGCGCTGTCGCCGCTGACCTTGGAGGCCAGGCTGGCCATCACGCCCGAAAGCCGGTCGGCATACGGGCGTGCGGCTTCGGCAGCCGCCTGCGCACGGCGCAGCTTCGCAGCTGCGACCATCTGCTTGGCCTTGGTGATCTTCTGGGTCGATTTGACCGAGTTGATCCGGCCCTTGAGTTCCTTGAGGCTAGCCATTTCGGCTCCCTATCTCGTGTTCTCTTGGGACTTACGCGAACTGCTTGGCGAAGGTTTTCAGCGCGTCGACGACCTTGGTCTTCGTGTCGTCCTCGAACTTGCCGGTGTCGCGGATTTCCCCGAGCACAGCGGCGTGTTCGGCACGCATGTAGCTGAGCATCTGCGCTTCGTATTCGGTTACGCGGTCGGTCGGGATGGCATCGAGGTAGCCGTTGGTACCTGCGAAGATCGAAACGACCTGCTCTTCCACCGGCATCGGCGTGAACTGCGGCTGCTTGAGCAGCTCGGTCAGGCGCGCGCCGCGGTTGAGCAGCTTCTGCGTTGCCGCATCGAGATCGGAACCGAACTGCGCGAAGGCAGCCATTTCGCGGTACTGTGCAAGGTCCAGCTTCATTGAGCCGGCAACCTTCTTCATCGCCTTGGTCTGTGCGGCACCGCCAACGCGGCTGACCGACAGGCCGACGTTGATCGCCGGGCGGATGCCCTGGAAGAACAGGTCGGTTTCGAGGAAGATCTGGCCGTCGGTGATCGAAATCACGTTGGTCGGAATGTAGGCCGACACGTCGCCTGCCTGCGTTTCGATGATCGGCAGGGCGGTGAGCGATCCGTGGCCGTTTGCCGCGTTCATCTTGGCCGCACGCTCGAGCAGGCGGCTGTGGAGATAGAACACGTCGCCCGGATACGCTTCGCGGCCCGGAGGACGGCGCAGCAGCAGCGACATCTGGCGATAGGCGACGGCCTGCTTGGAAAGGTCATCGTACACGATCACGGCGTGCATGCCGTTGTCGCGGAAGAATTCACCCATCGTGCAGCCGGTGTAGGGTGCCAGGTACTGCAGCGGAGCGGGCTCCGAAGCGGTCGCGGCGACAACGATGGTGTATTCCATCGCGCCGTTTTCTTCGAGCTGGCGCACGATCTGGGCAACGGTCGAACGCTTCTGGCCGACGGCGACATAGATGCAGTAGAGCTTCTTGCCTTCGTCGTCGCCCTGGTGCGCGTCCTTCTGGTTGATGAAGGTATCGATCGCGACGGCGGATTTCCCGGTCTGGCGGTCACCGATGATAAGTTCGCGCTGGCCGCGGCCGACGGGAACGAGTGCGTCGATGGCCTTGAGACCCGACTGCACGGGTTCGGAAACCGATTCGCGCGGGATGATGCCCGGAGCCTTCACTTCGACGCGGCGGCGTTCGGAGGAGACGATCGGACCCTTGCCGTCGATCGGGTTGCCGAGGGCGTCGACGACGCGGCCGAGCAGGCCCTTGCCGACGGGAACGTCCACGATGGTGCCGGTGCGCTTGACGCTGTCACCTTCGGCAATGTCCGTGTCCGAACCGAAAATCACGGCACCGACGTTGTCGGCTTCGAGGTTCAGGGCCATGCCCTGGATGCCGTTGGCGAATTCGATCATCTCGCCTGCCTGGACATTGTCGAGGCCGTGGATGCGGGCGATGCCGTCACCCACCGACAGCACGGAACCGACTTCGCTGACTTCGGCTTCGGTGCCGAAATTGGCGATCTGGTCCTTGATGACCTTGGAGATTTCTGCGGCGCGGATATCCATGAGTATGTCCTTTGATCAGGCCTTCATCGCCTGGGCGAGGGAATTGAGACGGGTGCGGATAGAGGCGTCGATACGCTTCGATCCGATGGTAACTACGAGGCCGCCGAGCAGATCGGGATCAACCTTCGTGGAAAGCTTCACGGTGCGGCCTTCGCGCGCGGTCAGCTTGGTGCGAAGCTGTTCGAGCTGCGCGTCGGTCAGCGCGTGGGCGCTGGTCACTTCGGCGGTCACTTCGCCGCGCTGGGCGGCGGCGATAGCGCGGAAGGCGCGGATCACGGCAGGCAGCTGCGCCAGCCGGCGGTTCTGCGCCAGCGTGCCGAGAAAATTCTGGGTCAGTTCGGTGAGACCCATGATCGCAGCCACGCCCCACAACGCCTTCTGCGCGGCACCGCGCGAGACCTTGGGGTTGGTGGTGAGCAATTTGAGCTCGTCCGATTGTGCCAAACCGGCCTCGATCTTGTCGAGATCCGATTCGACAGCCGTGACGGTCCCGTTCTCGCTCGCAAGGTCGAACAGGGCCGATGCGTAACGGCCTGCCAGGCTAGCCTGAATACCGGCGGAAATATCCACGCGCTTGAGGTCCTCTCGGGTCCGGAAAAAAAGTCTGTGCGGCCATGCCGATGAATGGGCGAAGCAGAGTCGCCCCGGCAGGGTCGGCGCGCGCCTAGCAAAGCCCCCTTGCGATGGCAAGCCGAGTCCGGACGGGAAATCTGGACTCGCACCCCGCTTTACCTAGAATAGGTGGCGGAGAGAAACCGGTCGCACGGGAGAGAGAACATGGAATTGGTGCCGCTGGCCCCCAAATGCGGGGTAGAAATCAAGGGAGTGCGTTTGGCCCAGGCCGAAGGGGAAACGCTCGATGCGATTCGTTCGGCGATCTATACGCATGGCGTCGCGCTCGTGCGGGGGCAGGACGATTTCACCCCAGACGCGCATATTGCCTTTGCCAAGCGGTGGGGCGGGATCGACATCAACAATTATTTCCCGCTGACCGACGAACACCCGGAAATTGCCGTGGTCCGCAAGAAGGCCGATCAGGAAACCAACATCGGCGGCGCGTGGCATACCGATCATTCCTATGACCAGGTGCCGGCGATGGGATCGATCCTTGTGGCACGCCTTCTCCCCCCTTCCGGCGGGGACACCATGTTTGCCCACATGGGCGAAGCGTACGATGCGCTTCCCCAGGGTCTGAAGGACGAGATCGACGGGTTGCAGGCCTTCCACACCGCCGACCACGTATACAAGGAAGACGGTATCTACGCCCAGACCGACATGGCCGGCGATCTGCGCGGCCAGGGGCTGAAGACCGGCGCGGTCCACCCCGTCGTCATCCGCCATCCGGTGACAGGGCGTAAGCTCCTTTACGTGAACAGCGCTTTCACGATCCATTTTGTGGGCAAGACCCGCGCGGAAAGCCTGCCGCTACTCCACCGGCTTTACGATGCGGCCACGGCTGCGGATAACACCTGCCGGGTGGCGTGGGAGCCGGGATCGGTGGCGATCTGGGATAACCGCACCACCTGGCACAACGCGCTCAACGATTATCAGGGGTATGCCCGCGAGATGCACCGCATCACGTTGAGCGGCGAGCCACTGGCGGCCTAGGGCCGGGTTCTGCACTCGTATACCAGGCGTTCGTTCGGCTGCTGCGGCAGCAGGCCGAGTACTTCGCCTTGCAGATCGCCCAATTGTCCCGCTGCGCCTTCATCGCCGCATTTGGGGGCATCGTACTTGCCGCGCGCGATACGGGCCTCTTCCATGGCGCTGCGCGAGAGGAGATACCGTTCGACGCGATAGGTCCGGCGATCCGGATCGAAGCTGTTTACCGAAACCGCGTCTTCCGAATTGGGGACGAACAGGCGCGACCATGTGCCGCCTGCAAACCCGTATTGTGTGCGTCCGTTCACGCAGCCGCCTTCCTGCCAATCGAAGTCGATGTCTTCTGCCTGTGCGCTGGTGATGCGGCTGCGTTCGGGCAGCAGCGTGCAGGTCAGGGCAAGATCGCCGGTTGCAGGCTCGTCCGGGGAAGACGGGACACCGTCCTGCATGGCTGCGGCGACACGGCGGTCGATTTCATCGAGGCCGGGGCGCGTGAGATAGGCCGCCAAAGCCGCCAGGACGCAGACGATGGTGGCCGCCGCCACAATCCGCAGGCGTTTCTCGTCACGCGGATCGGAATTGTGGATTGCCAAAGTCCACTGTCCCAGCCCGAACGCCGCGAGCAGCAGTACGAAAGAGAGGAACACGCGGTCTTCGCGGTCGGTGATGACACCTTGTTCCGCCTCGACTTGCGCGCGGTCACGTTTGGCGCGCGTCTTTTCCGCACGCGACGACATTTCCTGGCGCGCCGCCGTTTGTTCGCGATCCGCACGTTCGCGCTCGGCGGCATCGAGGTCGGCCATGGAACGGCACGGCATCTCGTTGACACGCGGGGTAACGCCGTTGGCGCGCAGGAACGGGATCAGTTCGCGATTGGACACGGCGAAGAAGAATTCCGCATCGCCGCCGTCGTTGTCGGCCCCGAAGCTGTTCACCCCCAGCACGCGTCCGCAATTGTCCAGCAGCGGCCCGCCCGAATTGCCGCGCGCGATGGGGGCGGTGTGCAGGATGGTGTCGAACTGGCGGCTGGGACGTGTGCCCGAAATGAAACCCCGGCTTTTGACTGGTGGCTGGCTGCGGAAGATATCCCCCATGCCAAGCCCCTGCGCCCGATCGACGTTCATCGGATAACCGACGCTGGTCACATCGCCATTATCGGGCGGCATCCCGCCGGATAGCGCAAGAGGGGGGAGGCGCAGCGAGCCGGTGATGCGGACGAGCGCGAGATCGTTGGTCGGAGATATCGCGATCGGCTGGCCATAAACGGCTTCGCCGCCGCCGCTCGGGATTATGCCGATCCGCAAGTCACGGTCGCGCATGGCATCGCGAATGACATGCGCGTTCGTCACCACCTTGTCCGACGACACGGCAAAGCCGGTCCCGTGGCTAACGGGGTAAAGCTCGTCCCCGTCGCTGGAGATGATGATCACCCGCACGACGCCGCGGGCGGCGGCATCGATGTCAGCCGGTTCGGCCTGCGCCAGCGCGGGAACCAGAAAGGCGCAAATCGCAAGGGTGAAGGATAGAATGCGTCCCATTCGGCCCTGCTTTTGGCGGGCAATCGCTTTGACCGCAAGGCGCGGGATGCGCGCGCATGAATTCTTCCGCACAAGGCTGGCAGTTCGGCTATGGAAGGCAGCAAGATGATCGACAGCGATACAGCATGGTCCGCGGTGATGCGCCGTGACCGCGCCTTTGACGGGCAATTTGTCACCGGTGTGCTGACCACCGGGATCTATTGCCGCCCGTCATGTGCCGCGCGGCACCCTAATCGGACCAATGTGCGGTTTTTTGCCAACGGGGCCGACGCGCGTGCCGCCGGCCTTCGTGCCTGCAAGCGGTGCCTGCCTGACGAGGTATCGCGCGACGAAGCGGCGGTCATGGCCGCGATTGACGAAATCCGCGGTGCCGAGGACGCGCCGTCGCTGACCGCACTGGCGCAGCTTACCGGTTATTCGCCCACGCATTTCCAGCGCGTGTTCAAACGCGCCATCGGCCTTTCCCCCGCTGCCTATGCGCGCGCGTTGCGGGAAGAACGGGCGCGCGATGCGTTGACGGGCGGGACAAGCGTGACGGGCGCGATCTACGAGGCGGGATATTCCTCCGCCTCGCGGTTTTACGAGGGTACAAAGGGGCGATTGGGCATGAGTGCGAGCGATTGGCGTGACGGGGGCAAGGGCCGCGTAATTCACTGGAGCGTGATCGAAACGACCCTGGGTGCGATGCTGGTTGCGGCGACGGACAAGGGCGTGTGCTGCCTTTCCTTCAACGAAGGCGTCGACGATCTGCGCGCCCGGTTTCCCAAGGCCGAGCTGGTCGCGGGCGGCGAGGGCTTTCGCGACCTTTTCGAAACCGTCACGGCTACGGTCGAACAGCCGGTGATGGCGACTGCGGTCGATATCCCGCTGGACGTGAAAGGCACCGCCTTTCAGCAGCGTGTGTGGGACGAACTGCGCCGCATTCCTGCGGGCGAAACCCGCAGCTACGGGCAATTGGCCGCAGCGCTGGGTAATCCCAAGGCCAGCCGCGCAGTCGGCGGCGCCAATGGGGCGAACAATATTGCGGTGCTGATCCCCTGCCACCGCGTCATTGCGCATGACGGCGGGCTGGGGGGATATGCCTATGGTACGCAAATCAAGGCGGAATTGCTGCGGCGAGAGCAGGCAGAGTAGGCGGCGTAGGCCAGGGCGCGCGATCGATCGTCGCGCCTGGGCAAATCTCCAGCGGCACCGGGTGGCCGAAGACGCGACGGGAACGACAGTTTTCGTGGATGCAGAGCGTAAATCGATCGTGTATCGAACACGGGTGAAGCCAAAGATCCTCACCACGCTACACACCTATAGCTGGCGCCAGTTCGGCGCGGACAGTTTTGCAGGCATCACCGTGGCGCTGGTCGCGCTACCGCTCAGCGTTGCGATTGCGATTGCTTCCGGCGCGCCGCCGGCAGCAGGTCTTGTTACCGCGGTCGTGGCCGGTTTCCTGATATCGGCGCTCGGTGGAAGCCGGGTTCAGATCGGCGGCCCGACCGGTGCCTTCATCGTGGTTGTCTACGGTGTGATCCACGATCACGGATACAACGGGCTTCTGGTCGCCACCCTGATGGCAGGTGTGATCTTGCTTGTTGCCGGCCTCCTTCGCGCTGGCCGGTTGATCCGGCACGTGCCCGAACCCGTTATCGAAGGGTTCACGATCGGCATCGCGGTCGTGATCGCGGTGAGCCAGATCAAGGATCTCGCCGGGATGACCGGGACAAATCTGCCCGCAGATTTCCTTCCCAAGCTGGAGGGGCTGTGGGCCATGCGCCAATCGGCAGATGCCAGCAGCCTTGCGCTGGGTGCCGTTTGCATCGCGGCCATCCTTGCCCTTCGCCGGATTGCCCCGCGTTTCCCCTGGCTGGTTGCCGTCGTGGTGCTTGCCAGCGTTATTGGCGCCCTTGGCTTGCCATCGGTCGAGACAGTTTCGCAGCGCTATGGTGCCTTGCCCCACGGTTTGCCTTTTCCTGCCTTGCCAGAGATTTCGCAGGAGCTGCTCGGCGAGCTGCTCCTGCCGGCACTCACCATCGCGTTTCTTGCAGGCGTCGAATCGCTCCTGTCCGCGATCGTGGCCGACCGCATGATCGGCGGTGCGCATCGCCCCAACGCCGAACTGATTGCCCAGGGCGCGGCCAACATCGCCTCGCCGCTGTTTGGCGGCTTGCCCGCGACGGGCGCGATTGCGCGCACCGCCACCAATGTGAACGCAGGCGGGCGCACGCCGGTGGCGGGCATTGTCCATGCGCTTGCGATCCTGCTGGCGTTGGTGGTCGTCGCTCCGCTTGCGGGGAAGCTTGCGCTACCGGCGCTCGCGGGCCTGCTCATCGTGACAGCATGGACGATGAGCGAGCCGCATCGCTGGGGCGAGCGTATGGAACTGCCCAGGCCCGATCTGCTTCTGCTCGTGGTGACCGCGTTGCTGACAATTCTGGCCGACCTTGCCATCGCGATCGGTGTCGGGACGATCCTGGGGCTTATCCTGCGCTATACGCGGGGAGAGAAGTCGGCGCCAAATTGGCATATCCCGCTGGGTTTGGGCCGCGGGATAAAGGACGATGACGCTGAATGAGGGCCACGAACGGCCTCAGGAACGCGCCCAGCCTTTGCCTGCGGGCCGAAGCGTATCCAGAAACGCCTCGGCACTTTCCAGATAGTCGCGCTGCTTGTCTTCGCCCATCCGGTCCCACGTAGCGTAGATGCGACCGATGCGCGGGTTGCGTTCCAGCCGGTCGCGGTGCCGTTCCATGAAATGCCAGTACAACGGGTTGAAGGGGCAGGCGCCGTCACCCGTTTTCTTGTTGGGCGAGTATGCGCATCCGGCGCAATAATTGCTCATCTTGTTGATGTAATTGCCGCTGGCGGCATAGGGCTTCGAAGCCAGTTTCCCGCCATCGGCATACAGGATCATTGCGGCCACATTGGGCAATTCGACCCATTCGTAAGCGTCGGCGTAGACGACCAGAAACCAGTCCTCCACCGCGCGGGGATCGAGCCCTGCGATCAGCGCAAAATTGCCCAGCACCATCAACCGCTGGATATGGTGGGCATGGGCGTTGTCGCGCGTGGACCGGATGCAATCGGCGAGGCAGGCCATATCCGTTTCGCCCGTCCAGTAGAATTCGGGCAGCGGGCGGCTGGCGCCAAGTTCGTTTGCTTCGGCAAGGCCCGGCATCCGGTTGAAATAGAACCCGCGCACATATTCGCGCCAGCCGATGATCTGGCGGATGAAACCTTCGACCGAATTGAGCGGGGCCTTCCCTTCGCGGTAGGCTTTTTCCGCCCTTCGGCACAGGTCGAGGGGGTCCAGCAGACCCAGGTTGATGCTGGTGGACAGCATGGAATGGAACAGGTCGTCCTCGCCCGCCACCATCGCGTCCTGATAGGGCCCGAAATTCTCGATCCGTTCGGCAAAAAACGCGTCGGCGGCTTCCTCGGCCTCGTCGCGCGTCACCGGCCAGCCGAACCGGTCGAGGTTGCCGAAATGGTCCGCGAACTGGCGGTTGACGAGGGCAATCACGTCAGCCGTGATGCCATCGGGTTCGAAGGTCGGGCGTGCAGGGGCGGACAGGCCTTCCTTGGGAGGCTTGCGATTTTCGCTGTCGTAGTTCCAGTCGCCGCCTTCGGGTTTGTCACCGTCCATCAACAGGCCGGTCTTGCGGCGCATCTCGCGATAGAAAAATTCCATCCGCAATTCCTTGCGGTCTTTCGCCCATTCATCGAATTCGGCCTGGGTGCAGATGAACCGGTCATCGCGAAGAATTTCCACCTCGCATGCGAACTTGTCGGCCCATTGGTCCATCGCCTGGCGCACCCGCCATTCACCCGCTTCCACAACCCGGACCAGCCGCGAATCGTGCCGTTCGATGGCGCGGACGACTTCGCCGGTGAAGCTGCCGGAATTCTCCGCATCGTCGAGCTTGACGTAATCGACGCACCAACCGGCATCGCGCAACTCGGCCGCGAAATGCCGCATGGCGGAAAACACCAGCGCGATCTTCTGTTTGTGATGGCGAACATAGGTAGCCTCGTCCCACACCTCCATCATGAGAATTACGCTGTCGTCCTTCGCCCGCCCGCGCAGGCTGGCAAGGTCGCGGGTCAGCTGATCGCCGAGGACGGGAACGAGAACGGGGCCGGGCATCCGTCTGGAAATGCCCGACCCCGCGTTAGGTGCCCGATTG
This sequence comes from Qipengyuania zhejiangensis, assembly GCF_035607565.1. NCBI lineage: Bacteria > Pseudomonadati > Pseudomonadota > Alphaproteobacteria > Sphingomonadales > Erythrobacteraceae > Qipengyuania > Qipengyuania zhejiangensis. The sequence continues at coordinate 575,406 of NZ_JAYKGO010000001.1, forward strand.
CCGGCAAGGAAAATCAGGAGATATCGTCTTCCTCGTCCTCTTCTTCGTCCAGAGAAGGACGCAGCTTGTCCATCAGCGGCTGGCGGTCGCCCGCTTCGGCCTTCTTCACCAGTTCGCGGATTTCCTCGATTTCCTCGCCCGATGCGTGCGGAAGATTGATCACCGGCCCAAGGATGATCATCGCTTCCTTGTCGCGGTTTTCGAGCAGCAGGAGATAGGCGAGGGATTCGCGGATGCCGCCATCGAAGGGGGCGATCCGGAAGGCCCGTTCCAGACCGATCTTGGCCGCTTCGGGGATCGTTTCATTGGCCAGCACGAAGCTGTTGAAATATCCGAGCAGGATGTCCGGCCGCTCGGGATCGATCTGGTTGGCCTTGACGAAGTAATCGCGCGCAGTCTGGATCGCGGCGGGATCTTCCTTTGCCGCTTCCAGGGCCACCCGCGCCAGGTAGAGGCGGGCGCGAATGGAATCGGGATCCACCGTGATCAGCTTTTGTGCCATCGCTTCGGCCCGGCTGAAATTCTTCGCGTCGAATTCCGCCTCCATGGCGGCGTCGATCACCGCCGGTGAATTGGGGAACCGGGCGAGCAGCGCCCGCGCATCGGGGACCAGACCTTCGGCAATGCTGGGTGTGACGCCCGCCGTGGAACGGATGTGCAACGGCATCGCGGCGGCCTGCGCTTCGTCAAGCTGGGTCAGCTTGATTTCCGGTTCGCTGCCGACCGGGAAGGTTACGGCGATCGCGCGGGCGCGGCCGCGGTGGTACTTCTCCAGATCCTTCTGCAATTCGCCCAGGTCGCCAAAGGCTTCGCGGGCGGCATCGAGATTGGGTTTGCCCGCCGTGACCAGCCGCAGATACTGGGCCAGCTGCCCGGTGCGCGACGGCTCGAAGCTCAGATAGCTCGTGAACATCCAGCCATAGGCATATTGCCGGGCGATATCGATCCCGCTGAAACGGCCGTTTTCGCCATCGAGGTCGAGGACATCTTCCACATCGAAGCTGAGTTCACTGAGGATGAAATCGCGGTACTTCGGCGGTTCGCCGAGGTTGAAACCGTCTTCGCGGAAGTTGATCGTCGCGAACAGTTCGGCAAAGCCTTCGCTGTACCAGAACGGGTAGGCCGCCGGCGCGTGCTGACGCGAGAAATAGTGCGCGTATTCGTGGAACAGGACCTGTTCCGACTGCAGCGCGTAACGCGACTGGTTGCTGTCCCGCGTGCCCAGCCGGCCGCGCGAGCGACGCCCTTCCTCTGCCGGAACGAAGGCCACCGAATTGCCGGCCCGCGGGCTGAAGAAGCCCGCCACGTTGGACGAATTGGCCAGCCGGCCGATGTCGCTCGTGGTGCCGGTCTGGTAAATCGTGACCTTCGCGCTGTCTTCCACCTCGCCCGCATCGAGCGGGAGGCCGCGGAACAGGCGCATGGACTGGTCGAGCCGTTCAAGGTTTTCCGCAACGTCGCGCGCGGTGTCCTTGCCCCCTTCCGATATCACGCGGAAATGATCGCTTTCGGCAACCCACCAGTCTTCGGCGGCAAAAGCCGGCGTCGCAGCCAAAGCCGCGCCCGCCATGAGCAATTTTTTCAACATTCGCAGACCCTCTTGAATTCCTGTTAGCCCCTAAGTCCCGCGGCGCGATCGTGGCGGGGGCTCAAAAAACCTCCGCGCACAAGCTGGCCGCAAGTACCCTACTTGATCGAACAGATGACGCGGCGTCAACTAATCGTCCCACGGCAATGCTAAGGGAAGACTTCCCGATCGTGCAAGATGGCGGTGGTATACTTCGTGCGATTACACGAAGCTGTACGGATCGATATCCACCGCAACACGCACGCCAGCCGGGTGGTCCACCTGGCCCAGCCAATGGCGAATGACGTCCTGCAACTGCACCGAACGCCGCGCGTTGACGAGGAACCGATAGCGATAGCGACCGCGCAGCAAGGCCATCGGCGCGGGGGCCGGGCCGAGGATGACGCAATTGTCCACATGCGGGCGGAACCCGCCGATGCGGTTGGCGGCCTCGCGCGCTTCGCCATCGTCTTCGGAAGAAATGATGATGGCGGCCCAGCGCCCGAAGGGGGGCGCGCCGGCGTGGCGCCGCGCTTCGGTTTCGGCATCGTAAAACGCGTCGCGGTCACCCGCAGCCAGGGCGGCGATCACCGTGGCTTCGGGATGGCGCGTCTGGATCAGCACTTCACCCGGTTTCGACCCGCGCCCGGCGCGCCCGGCAACCTGCGCGACCTGCTGGTACGTTCTTTCGCCCGCGCGCAAATCCCCGCCTTCCAGCCCCAGATCGGCATCGACCACACCGACCAGCGTCAGATCGGGAAAGTGGAAACCCTTGGTCACCAGCTGCGTGCCGACGATAACGTCGATCTGGCCGGTTTCGACCGCTGCAATGAATTCGGCTGCCTTGACGGGGGAATTGAGCGTGTCGGATGTCGCCACGAAAACGCGCGCCTGCGGCAGGCGTTCGGCGACCTCGTCGGCAATGCGTTCCACACCGGGCCCGCAAGCGACAAGACAGTCGGGTTCGCCGCAGTCGGGGCAGGTTTCCGGCTGGGCGGTTTCATGCCCGCAATGGTGGCAGGCAAGGCGCCGGGTAAACCGGTGTTCGACCAGCCAGGCGCTGCAATTGGGACACTGGAAACGGAACCCGCAATTGCGGCACAACGTCAGCGGGGCATAGCCACGACGATTGAGGAAAAGCAGCGATTGTTCGCCCCGCGCCAGCCGTTCCTCGATGCCTTCGACCAACCGCGTGGCCAGCCATTGTCCAGCGCCCGGCTTTTCTTCGGTCAGGTCGATCGTTTCGATGCTGGGAAGGGTGGCCCCGCCAAACCGGCTGGGAAGATCGATTTTGCGATAGATGCCGCTTTCGGCCATCTGCAGGCTTTCCAGCGCCGGTGTCGCGCTGGCGAGGATGACCGGCACTTTCTCGAAGTTCGCGCGCATAACGGCCACGTCGCGCGCATTGTACCGTACACCGTCTTCCTGCTTGAAACTGACCTCGTGCGCTTCGTCCACGACGATCAGGCCCAGCCTGGCGAAGGGCAGGAACAGGGCAGAGCGTGCGCCGACGACGACCTGCGCACTGCCGTTCGCCACGGCCCGCCAGGCGCGCCGTCGCTCGGTCGACTTAAGCGAGGAATGCCACAACACTGGAGCGGTTCCGAAACGGTCCTCGAAGCGCGAAAGGAAGTTTTCCGTCAGCGCGATTTCGGGAAGCAGGACGAGGACCTGGCGGCCCATTTTCAACGCGTCGGCCACCGGTTCGAAATAGGTTTCGGTCTTGCCCGATCCGGTAACCCCATCGAGCAGGAACGGGGCGAATTTCCCCGCCCGCACGGCGGCACTGAAGACCGCCGACGCTTCTGCCTGCTGCGGGCTGAGATCGACCTTGGCGAAATCGGGCCGCGCCGGATCGTAAGGCCGGTCACAATCGACTTCGACCGGTTCGAGGACGCCGTGATTCACGAGCCCGCGCAGCACGCCTTCGGAGACACCGGCAATGCCCGCGAGTTCGCGGATATTCGCCTGTTCGCCCTCCAGCGCCTCCATCGCGGCGAGCCGCTGAGGAGTCAGGCGTTCCGGCATACCGCCGGTCAGACGGTATTCGGTCATGGTCGCCGGTCCCTTCAACGCTCCGCCCGATGACAGCGCCATGCGCGCCACGCCGGCCATCGACGCGACGTAATAGTCGGCTGTCCATTCGATCAGGCGGCGCAAGGGGGCGCCAAGGGGCGGGACGGGAAGCGCATCGCGCAAGGGGCGCAGTTTTTCGGCTGGAACGTCCGTGCCCGGTAGCCGTTCAGCCTCCCAGACGATCCCGGTAACGGTGCGTGGCCCCAACGGGCATTCGACAACCGATCCGGGTTCAACGTCCATGCCGTCCGGCACCCGGTAATCGAGCGGGCCAAGGGCGGCATTAAGAACGAGGCAGCGCACGCGTTTCATCGGTGGCCCATATGGACGGCGCGCGCGGTGACACACAAGGGTGGGAAGCAAAGGGACTGCAAATATGACCGACATTCTCGTTAAACCCACCGGCCGCAGGGCCTTTCTGGGCGGGCTTTCGCTCGGCACAGCGGCGCTGGCGCTGCCGGGCTGCACCGGACTGCCCGGCTTCAGCCTCGTGGACGCCGTCCAGCGTATCCTCTTCCTGTCGAGCGAGCGCGCCTTTGGCAGGATGCTTCAGGCAGACGGTTTCTGGGATGCACAGGTGGCGCAGCTTGGTCTGAACAACTTGCTCGGCACGCGCGGCGATGTGCTCAGCCGCATTCTGACGTCCGCCCTGTTCAAGAACCGGTTGGAAGATGCCTTTGCCGATATCGCTTTCGAAGGGGCGGAACGCGCCGCCCCGCTGGTGACCGAGGCGGTTCGTACCGTCGGCATCCAGAACGCAATCGACCTGGTGCGCGGCGGTCCGACCGCAGCGACCGGTTTCCTGCGTGGCTCGATGGGTACAACGCTGGTCGAAGCCATGGTGCCCGAACTTGGCCAGGCCATGCGCGTGGCGCAGGATCCGCTGGTGGGCCAATTGCTCAGCAGCCTGACCGGGGTTGACCTGTCGGGTGCGACGAACCGCTTTGCGACCACGCTCGACAACACGATCTGGCGCGAGATCGGCGTCGAGGAGGCCGCAATCCGCGCCAATCCGGGCGAAACCCGCGATCCGCTGATCATCGGCGTGTTCGGGGCCGGATCGGGGTACTAGCCGCGCCGTTCCTGCATCGCTAAGGCTTCCGGGGAATCGCGAAATCCCCGGAGCCAGCACACATGAAATTCTTCGTCGACACTGCCGACATCGCCGACATCAAGGAAATGGCCGACACCGGCCTGCTCGATGGCGTCACGACCAACCCTTCCCTGATTGCGAAATCGGGGCGGGATTTCATGGAAGTGACGAAGGAAATCTGCGCTCTGGTCGATGGGCCCGTCAGCGCCGAAGTCGTCGCTCTCGACCATGAAACCATGATGCGCGAAGCCGAAACGCTGCGGAAAATCGCGGACAACGTCTGCATCAAGGTGCCGCTGACGATCGACGGGCTCAAGACCTGTCGCAAGCTCACCAGCGACGGGACGCAGGTCAACGTCACGCTGTGTTTCTCGGCCAACCAGGCGCTTCTGGCCGCCAAGGCGGGCGCGACCTTCGTATCGCCCTTCGTCGGGCGGCATGACGATAACGGTTTTGACGGGATGGAACTGATTGCCGATATCCGCCGCATCTACGACAATTACGATTTTGGCACCGAAATCCTTGTCGCTTCGATCCGCAACCCCGTTCACGTGCTGCAAAGCGCGCGGATCGGCGCCGATGTCGCCACAATGCCGCCGGCCGTGATCAAGGGCCTGTTCAAGCATGTCCTGACCGACAAGGGCATCGAAGGGTTTCTCGCCGACTGGGCGAAGACCGGGCAATCCATCCCGACCGACTAAGTGGCCGAGCAGACCCCCCTCGATCGTTTCAAGCAAACGTTGACCGGCGCAGCGCGTGCCATCGCGCGCGAACCTGAAATCGAGGTCGCGTGGAGCGCGGACAGCCCGGCGCAATCGGGCAAGAACTTCCGCGTTCCCCTGCCGGGCCGCACCCTGCCGGTCGACCAGGCGCGGGAGGCCCGCGGCTTTGCCGACAGTTTCGCGCTGCGTTTGCGCCACCATAACGAGAAGCTGCACGCGTCCGCCGCGCCGCCCGAACCGATCGCGCGCGCCTGTTACGATGCGATTGAGCAGGTCCGTTACGAATCGATTGGCGCAACGCGCTACGCCGGGATGCGCGACAATCTTGGTTCGGCTGTCGAAATGCGAACCAATTCGGACCCCATCGTGCGCGCTGACGATGCGGACGAAGTTCCCTTGCCCACCGCGCTTTCGCTTATCCTGCGCGAGGCGTTGACGGGAGAGGCCGTGCCCGACCGGGCGAAGACCGCGGTCGACCTGGTGCGCGAGGATATCCTCGCCAGGATCGGCACCGATATGGACGGCCTGGCCGATGCGCTGGACGATCAGCGCGCCTTCCAGGATCTGACGCTGGACATGTTGCGCCACCTCGACCTCACCTTGCCCGAGAACCCCGACGGTTCGGACAATGAGGAAGGCGACGACGAAGAAGGCGAGACGCCCGAGGAAGAGGATTCCGCCGACGAGGAAGACCAAGGCGGGGCCGAACCCCAAGCCGCCGACATGCGGTCCGAAACCACCGAGGGCGAAGCCGATGGCGACGCCGACCAGGAGGTGGAAGGCGAGCAGGAAATGGCCGACGGCGACCCGTCGGACGAAGGCGAGGAAGGCATGCAGCCGGTCCGCCCGAACCGGCCGTGGACCGAACTGCCCGATAATTTCAACTACACCGCCTACACCGACAAGTTCGACGAGGTCGTCGAAGCGCCTGAGCTGTGCGATCTCGAGGAACTGGAACGGCTGCGCGCGTATCTCGACAGCCAGCTGGCCGGCTTGCAGGGTGTGGTGACGCGGCTTGCCAACAGGCTTCAGCGGCGTCTGATGGCGCAGCAGAACCGCAGCTGGGATTTCGATCAGGAAGAAGGCCTGCTGGACGCCGCGCGGCTGACCCGCGTGGTCGTGTCGCCGGGCCACGCGCTGTCCTACAAGATCGAACGCGATACCGAATTCAAGGATACGGTCGTGACCTTGCTGATCGACAATTCCGGATCGATGCGTGGCCGTCCGATAAGCATTGCCGCGATCAGCGCCGATATCCTCGCCCGCACGCTGGAGCGGTGCGGCGTGAAGACCGAAATTCTCGGCTTCACCACCCGTGCGTGGAAGGGCGGGCAGAGCCGCGAAGCGTGGCTGTCCGATGGCCGGCCGGCCAATCCCGGACGTCTCAACGATTTGCGCCACATCATCTACAAGAAGGCCGACGAACCGTGGCGCCGCGCGCGCCGCAACCTTGGCCTGATGATGCGCGAAGGCCTGCTCAAGGAAAACATCGACGGCGAAGCCCTGCTGTGGGCGCACACCCGCCTGCTCGCCCGTCCCGAAGACCGCCGCATCCTCATGGTGATTTCGGACGGCGCACCGGTGGATGACAGCACGCTGAGCGTGAACCAGGCGGGGTATCTGGAAAGCCATCTTCGCAAGGTGATCGACTGGATCGAGAAGCAGTCACCCGTCCAGCTCGTCGCCATCGGCATCGGTCACGACGTGACGCGTTACTACAAGCGTGCAGTCACGATCATGGACGCCGAGCAGTTGGGCGGAACTATTATCGAACAATTGGCCAGTCTGTTCGAGGACGAATAGTTACCCCTGACTAGTTTCCCGCTTGCGCGCCAAGTCGTCTGTGTTATGTGCGCGAAATACAGGGGGTTGAGGGGTCCATTTCCAAATGAAGTCAGGTGTTTTCGGCAGTGGGGCCGTGAGCGTTCTTGCCGTGTGCGCCATCGGGGCTGCGGCCTTGGCGCAGGCAGCAGATCAGACGGTTGAGCCAGCCTTGCAGGGTCCTGTCGCGGAGACGCGGGAAATGGCCGCTGCGCCAGACAAGCCGGCTGTTTCCAGCAGCGCGACAATCGCGAAACTGACGCCCGTGACGATCGAAATTCTCGACCCTCTCGGCAGCAAGACGAGCGCGTCGCTCGATCACTATCGCATTTCGCTTGTCGAGCCGATCATGGTGGACGGTGTCGAAATTATCCCTGCCGGCACGACGGGTATGGGCGAGGTTGTCCATGCCAAGAAGGCGGGCGGCATGGGTGCGGCAGGCGAACTGGTGCTTGCGGCCCGGTATCTGGATTTCGGTGGTCGCCAATTGCGCCTGCGCAGCATGGAACTGCTTGAGACTGCCGAAGGCAAAAGCCGCACGAATTCCGTGAACGCACTCAACGCGGCATCTGCCGCGTCACCCATACCGATCGGCCTGATCGGCTATTTTATCACGGGCGGAAATATCGACATTCCGGCAGGCGCGCTGGCTTCGGCCAAGATCGCTGCCGAGTTTGTTGTCGACCTTCCGCGCGGTGCGGCACCGGTGACCGCGGTGGAAGCTGCTCCTGTTGAAGAATCCGTGGCCGATCCCGAGGGGGGAACGGACGTGATCGTTGAAGGAATCATCGAATGAAGCTCACCCGTATTCTTGCAGCGTCGCTGCTGATCACCGGCATCGCCGCACCGGCCATGGCGAAGGACAAGGCCCAGGCCGAACCCATCGTCCTGCCGACCCCGGCCGAAGGCACCGGCCACATCGTGTTCTTCCGCCCCGGCGGATCGGGCTTCGCCATCGGCTGTTCGGTCAATGAAAACGGCGAGAAGGTCAGCTCGCTTGGCGCGGGCCGTTACTTCGTGATGCGCACGACGCCGGGCCGCCATGAATTCACCGTCAAGAGCGAAGCCAAGGACGTGCTCGCCCTCGAAGTGGAAGAAGGCGAAACGCAGTTTGCCGCGTGCAAGATCAAGATGGGCATCCTCGTGGGCCGGCCCGACCTTGCACCCGCCAAGGAAGCCGATTTCCGCAAGGGCAAGTTCAAGCTGGTCGACGCCGACGACATGGGCCCCGGACCGGGTGCGCTGCGCGAAGCGGACATGACGACTGCCGAAATCGTGGTCGAGGAAGAGGTCGTGATCGAAACGACCGGCGATTCCGAATGATCTGATCACTGCCGAATCTATCTAATCCGGCGCGTCGGGGCGGGAGTGCTTGCACTTCTTCCCCGGCGCGCTAGCGTTCGGGGCATGAACATGTCCGTCAGCGAAGCCGTCCAGTCGCGCCGATCCGTCCGCGCATTCACCGACCAGCCGGTCGACCGCGACGCCCTGATCCGTGTGCTGGAAAAGGCGCAACGATCCCCATCCGGCGGCAATGTCCAGCCGTGGAACGCGATCATGCTCACGGGCGATCCGATGCACGCCCTGTTCGACCGGGTGGCGCAGGAATTTCCCAAGGGCCGCGCCGCCATGCAGCCCGAATATCACATCTATCCCCCCGGCCTCGATGGTCTCTACGAAGAACGACGGTTCGGCATCGGCGAGGATATGTACGCCGCGCTGGGGATCACCCGCGAGGACAAGGCCAAGCGCCTGATGTGGTTCGCCAACAATTTCCGTGCTTTCGGGGCGCCGGTCCTGATGCTCGTGCACACGCCGAAATACATGGGGCCGCCGCAATGGTCGGACATCGGCATGTGGTTGCAGACAATCATGCTGTTGCTGCGTGAAGAGGGACTGGATTCGTGCGCTCAGGAAGCCTGGGCCGCCTATTCGCCGCAAGTGCGCGAAATGGTCGATATTCCCGAAGATCATACCTTCTTTTGCGGCATGGCAATCGGCTGGCGCGATGCCGACGCGCCGGTCAACGCGTTCGACGTTGCGCGCGCGCCCCTGGATGAAGTGGTCCGCTGGGAAGGCTGGTAACGCTCACGCGCCGGGGTCATCCCCAAGAAGGGGGTAAACGCGGTTGCACAAGAGCTTGCGTGGGGCCTAGGCTAGCCGCCTGAAGACAATATCCGTGGAGTCGCTTGCTGTCACATGGGCCGGGGGGTCCTGTGGGGAGGAGGACACAAGTGCGCCTTGAGTTGAAGTTGCTGGCCGGCGCTGCTGCGCTGGCCATGGCGGTGCCGCAGGGTGCCGCTGCGCAGAGCGCGCCCGTGCTGCTGCGCGATTCCTTTCCCATTGGAGAGGATGGCGGCCTGCTGTGCCAGGTGCAGGATCGCAGCATTTCCAATCCCGCGCGGCAATCGATCTTCGACCGCAGCTGGGCCGTCGTCTGCCGGGATTCGGCGCTGCCGGTTGCGACAATCTACGCGTTCCATTCCGATTCCGGCGATGCGCTTGCGCGGATCGCGCCCCTGCGCCGCGAAGACGTCGATTGCGAAGGGGCAGGCAGCAGCGCCCTTGCATCGGTTGAAGGCGTACGGACTGCGTGCCGCGTGACCGGAACGTCGCTGGGCTGGTCGCTGATCGACATCCGCAGCGGATCCATGCGCTACGTTGCGGAGGGATTTTCCGCCTATGACGATGCCACCGTTCTCGCGCTGCGCTCGGTCCTGGACAACGCGATTGCCAGCGGGCGGATAGATGTCGCCAGTACGCAGGCCAGCGATCCCTTCGCCTTTGCCCGCGTGCAGGCCCAGACACTGGAACCCAAGCAGGCGCTGGCCGAAGGTTACCGCCGCAATCTGGGCGGCGACTACGCGGAAGCGGCCGCCTACTTCGAAGCGTTGCAGGATCGGTTGCAGGGCAGCGGGGCACAAGGCATCAATCCCGGAGAATTCGCGATCAACCGCGCCCTCCAGCTGAGCAATCTGGGCGAATTTGCGGCCGCCTCCCGCCTGTTTGCCGAGGGCGCGCCGCAGACCAGCGGCGAACCGGTGGCTGAACGGCTGCAGCGCAATTTCGAGGCGATCAATCTGCTCAACCAGGCGATGCCGCTGCGCGCGGTGGAGCGGCTGGACCAGCCGCTCAGCGCAGGCGCGATGGATTTCAGCGAAGAGGCCATGCAGCTGGAGATCAGCCTGCCGCTCGCGGAACGGATGAACGGCAGCGGTGACGGCCTGTTCGGTTTTGTCGACGATCTGACCCTGAGCGCGCGCGAACGGGCCGAAATCATCGACGCGCAGGCGCTCCAGCTGCGCGGGACCGCGCTCCGCCTCGAAGGACGGTACGATGAAGCACGCGGCGCCCTGCTCGATTCCTATGCGCGCGCCATCGCGGTCCGCGACGGGCGCGTAACCTCGATCACGCGGCTGCGGGCACAGACGCTGGCGGAGCTTGCGGTGATTGCCGAAGCACAGGGCAAGATGGGGGACGCCGAAGGGTATCTGCGCAACGCGCTGACCTTATTGGAACTGCGCTATCCCCAGCGCCGCGCCGTCAGCGCGACGCGGGCCCGGCTGGCGGCCTTTCTGCTGCGCCAAGACCGCCGCGACGAGGCATTGGGACTGTATCGCGAGGTTATCGATTCCGCGGTGGGGCAGTCCAACCCGGTCACCGGGTTCGCAAACCAGCTGTCCCCTTATTTTCGCGAGCTGGCCGGCAGCGTGGAACAGGACCCCGCGATTGCGGAGGATATCTTCAAGGCGATGCAGGTTCTGGTACGACCGGGCGTGGCCGAAACGCAGGCGATCCTCTCGCGCGAGCTTTCAGCAGGAGACGACGAGGCAGCGCGGCTGTTCCGCCAGTCGACCGACCTTGCGCGCGATATCGAACGCAGCCGGTTCCGCCTGCAATCGCTGCTCGCCGCCGATGTGGCGCCGGGCGATCCGCGCCGGGTCGAATTGTCGGCTACGATCGATCAGCTTGAGCAAGCGCAGCTGCGGACACAGGCGCAGCTCAACGACTATCCCCAATACCGCGTGGTCGCGCCGCGATCGCTCTCGCTGGCCGATTTCCGGCAAAGCCTGAAGCCGGGCGAGGCCTATGCCCGCATCGCGCTGGTCGGGCGGGACCTGTTCATGTTCTGGACCGACCGCGACAGCGCCAAGGCCTGGCGGCTCGACATGCGGGAGGACGACCTCGACTTCCAGGTCGATATGCTGCGCGCATCGATTTCGATCGACGAAGGCGGGCAGCTGGTAACCTACCCCTACGAAATCGGCATTGCCCGCGATCTGTACCGCGCCCTGTTCGAACCGGTGGCCGACCGGATGGCCGCGACCGACCACCTGGTGTTCGAACCCGATTCCGCCATGCTGCGCCTTCCGGTCGATATCCTCGTGGCGGACGACCGATCGGTGGCGGATTACACGACGCGGGTGGAAGCCGGCGGCGATCCCTACGATTTCACCGGCGTTGCCTGGCTTGGCCGCGCAACCCGCGTCAGCACCGCGGTTTCGGCGCAGGCTTTCGTCGATGCGCGGACAACGCCGCGTTCGGCCGCAGCGCGCGAATATCTGGGGATGGGGCAGAACCAGCCGGTCGGCGATCAACGCCCGGCACAGCCGCGTGCGATCCTGGCGAGCGGCAACGACCGCTGCGGCTGGTCGACCGCGCAGTGGAACAGGCCGATCGACGATGCCGAATTGCTGGCCGCCAGCGCGTTGATCGGGGAAGGGCAGTCGCAGGTCATCACCGGTGCCGCCTTCACCGACGACGCGTTGATGGCAAAGACGGATCTGGACCAGTTCCGCGTGCTGCACTTTGCCACCCACGGCCTCGTCACGCCGCCCGATCCCGCCTGCCCGGCGAAGCCCGCGCTGCTTACATCCTTCGGGGACGAAGGTTCGGACGGGCTGCTTTCGTTTGACGAGATTTTCGACCTCGACCTCGACGCCGATATCATCATCCTTTCCGCCTGCGACACGGCGGGCGAAGCCAGCATCGAAGCCACCCGCGCCGCCGGGGTGGGCAGCGGTGGGGGAACCGCGCTCGACGGGCTGGTTCGCAGTTTCATCGGGGCTGGTGGACGTGCCGTGCTGGCGAGCCATTGGCCCGTGCCGGACGATTTCAACGCCACCACCCGCCTGATCAACGAAATGTTCCGCCTGGGCCGCACACAGGACATCGGCGTCGCGCTGCGCGGATCGCAGGCGAAGCTGATGGACGAAGCGGACACTTCGCATCCCTATTACTGGGGCGGATTCGCCATCGTCGGGGATGCGGCCCGCCCCCTCCTGACCGACGGCAGCGCGCGCGACGCACGCAAGGAAGGACCAAGTCTTGGCCAGTAAGATGTTCGTGATTGCCGCCCTGATGGGCGGCATGGTTCCGGCTTCCGCTCTGGCGCAGAACGTGGCGCCTCCCACGCGCGAGGAAGTGCTGCGCGAGCGACTGGACGACCGCCTGACCACGGCGGGCGAAGGCGTGAACATCGAAGCCGATCTTGCCCGCGCGCCGTGCCCGCTGGCCGATCCGCGATACGCCGATGTCCGCTTCACCCTGTCGGGTGCAACTTTCGCCGGGGCCGAGCTGATCGAGCCGGGCCTGCTCGAAAACAGCTGGCGCGGGCTCGTGGGGCAGGAACTGGCGATTGCCAGCGTGTGCGACATTCGTGACCGGGCGAGCGATTTGCTGCGCGATGCAGGGTATATCGCCTCGGTTCAGGTGCCGCCGCAAAGGATCGAAGACGGGATCGTCCGCCTCGATGTGATCGTTGCGCGGATGACGGGCCTGGTGGTGCGGGGCGATCCCGGACCTTCGGGCACCATGTTGCAGCGGTATTTCGAAGGTTTGCGCGCGGCGCCTGCCTTCCGCCGCGACGATGCGGAACGCACACTGATGCTGGCGCGCGACATTCCGGGGATGGACGTGCGCCTGTCGCTGGCCCGCGATGTCGGTCCGCAGGCACGGCCGGGCGATCTGATCGGCATTGTCGATGTCATTGCCGACCGGTTTCAGGCCGACATGTCGATCCAGAATTACAGTTCGAGCGAAAGCGGCCCGTTCGGCGGATTGCTGCGCGCGCAGGTGAACGGGATTACCGGTCTTGCCGATCTGACCGAACTGTCGATCTATTCCAGCCAGGACCCGGACGAACAGGTGGTGCTCCAGGGGCGGCACGAATTCGGCATCGGCAGCGATGGCCTGCGCCTTGGCGTCAACGCCGTTCACGCCTGGACGCGGCCCGATGTGCCGGGACCGAACGTGTTCGAATCCACGACGTTCATCGGTACGCTGTACGCCGCCTATCCGATTGTCCGCCGCCAGACGGAAAACCTGTTCGTGACGCTGGGTTTCGACTGGATCGACCAGCAGATCGATTTCACTGGCCTGGACCTGTCGGAAGACAGCCTTCGCGTGCCTTTCGTGCGGGTGGAAACATCCTCCATCGACCGGCCGAGCGCCGAAGGGCGCGGCGGCTACACCATTGCCGAGCCACGGCTGGCCACATGGGGCGCATTGGAAATGCGCCACGGGGTTGGTGGGTTCGGCGCAAGCGACGATTGCGGGCCAGCGCTCCTCGATTGCGCCGCGCCGGGGATCATCCCGCTTTCGCGCCTCGACGCCGATCCTTCGGGGCTGGTGTTGCGGGCCGAGGGGCGGATCGATTTTCGTCCTTCGCCCTTGTGGATGGTTTCGTTTGCCCCGCGGGTCCAGTATTCGCCCGATGCCCTGCTGCCTTACGAGCAGTATTCCGGCGGCAACTTCACGGTGGGACGCGGTTACGATCCGGGAGAAATGATCGGCGACAGCGGCGTCGGCGCACGCACGGAACTGGCTTATGGCTCGCTCCAGCCGCAAACGCCGGGCGGCGTTGCCTGGCAGGGTTTCGGCTTCTGGGACACCGCAGCGGCCTGGGTGAACAACGCCGGCGGCGATCCCTTCACGATCAATTCTGTCGGTGGCGGGGTACGGTTCAATATTGCGCGCCGCGCCTTCCTCGAAGTCGCCGGTGCCGTCCCGCTGGAACGCGCGCCGCTCGAACTCCGGCGTGACGATGTGCGTCTGCTCGTCAATCTGTCGGTCAATCTGGGATCATGAAAATGAACGCCTGTCCCGCCGCATCCGCCGCCACACCCGCCGCACATCATACGCGTCGGGGCCGATGGCTTTCGCAGGGTTCCGGGGTGGCGCTGGCGCTTGGCCTTGCGCTGGGCGGCGGGGCCGATGCCGCCGCGCAGACCATGCCGGGCGGTGCGGGAAGCGTCACGACCCGTATGCCCGCGATGGAGGACATGGCGGTTCGCGGAGTGCAGCGCACAGGCACCGCTCCGCGCGCTTCGGCCACAGCCGTGCCGACGGGCGCGGTGCGCGCCGCATCGCCGCCGCCCACCATCGCGCCGCGCGAAAGTGCGACACAGGCGGTGCAGGGCACCCCAACCTTGCCCGGCAGCGCGACTTTCGGCCCGCGAACGGCCGATACGGATGTCATCAACATCGATGCCGGCAGCGCCGTCATAAACTGGACGACGCTCGACACGCGAACGATCGACCAGACCAGCGATTACGTGAATTTCCTGCCATCGGGCACCACGCTGACGTTCAACGGTCCGGACTTCGAATTCACCGTTCTGAACCGCATTTTCCCAACCGCAAACGCATCGGGCCAGTATCGCGGTGTGGCGTTGGATGGCCGGGTGGAAAGCTTTCTCGCCGATGGATCGATCGGCGGGAACATATGGTTCTACAGCCCGGGCGGTCTGCTGATCGGTAACAACGCCCGCTTCAGCGTGGGCGGCCTGATGCTGACCAGCAGCGATGTCACGGGCATCACGGCGGGACGCATCGACTTCGAAGGCGCGAGCGACGATTTCTCGTCGGTCTATATCGATGCCGGGGCGATCATCGACCTGCCCCAGGATAACAGCTATTTCGCCGTGGTTGCCCCCACGATCGAGCAGCACGGCACTGTTCGGGTCAACGGCAGCACGACCTATTTCCTGACCGATGCCGGTTCGATCCTGCTGGACGGGATCGGGGGGCTTGTCGCGCAGGTGCTCGACACCGATTTCAACCCTGACACCCGCGAAGGTTTCGCAGCCGAGGGCAATTACCTGGTCCACACCGGATCGACCGGCGGTGCTGCCTCGATACAGGTTCAGGACGTGAACGGGACGGTGTTGAATGCCGATCCCCATGTGATCGAATTCTTCGCCCCCAACAGCCCGCTTTCGCTCGGACTGTCGGGTTCGATCGGATACGATGCGGCAACCGCTGTTTCCACCGGCGACAATGGAGCCATCGTCCTCGAAGCCGCTTTCGGCGGAACCGCCACGTTCGGTGACACCTCGATCACGTCCGACCTGCTGGTCAACGCCGCGAACGCCAACATCGTTCTGGCGGCCGGCGATGCGTTTTCCGTCGGAAGCGACGGGCGCGGTGCCTATGATCTCACCCTTTCAACATTGCTCGGTTCGATCGAAGTCGCGGCAGGCGGCGCGTTTGCCATCGCAGGCGATCTCGATCTGGTTCAGATCGCGCCCAGCCGCGAAGACGACAAGACGATTTCGATCACGGTCGAAGGCGCAACCGCCACGGCGGCAGGCGGCAGTTTTTCGGTCGGCGGCAATCTCACGGTCGACAATTCCGCTGGCGCGGACACGGTCGGCGGCACCTACAGCGAATTCGACACCGACGGCATCGCGCAAGCTGGCGACATCTCGATTTCGATCGGGTCGGGGGCCATTTTCTCAGTCACGGGCGATCTGGTGTTCGACGCATCGGCCACCGCGGGTCTGCTTGAATCTTCGGCTGCCGGTTCGATCGGCGGGAACGTATCGATTGCCAGCGAGGGCAGCTTTTCCGCAGGTTCGCTGACCATCCTGAGCAACGCCAATGCCGCGACCGGCTTCATCGATATCGGCGGCCTGGGCACTTCGGGCACGGTTGCGCTGGCGATGAACGGGCAATCCAGTTTCGGTTCGGTCCTGATCGACGCAGGCGCCGCGGCCAGCGGCAGTCAGTTCAGCCCCGGGGCCCCGCTCGACGCAACGGCGCAGCAAACCACGATCGATATCGCTTCGGGCTCGCACAGCTGGGGTGCGCTGACAGTGAATGGCGCTGCGACGGGCGGCAGCGGGGCTGCGGGCGAAACCGGTGGGACCGGACAGGGCGGGAATTTTTCGCTCACCGTGCGCAGCGGCGCGTCGCTTACCCTTACGGCGCTGGATGTCGACGGCAGTGGAACGGGCGGCACCAGCGGTTCGGGTGCGTCGGGCGGCGAAGGCCGTGGCGGTGCGCTCGAGGTGGTTGTCGAACAGGATGCGGTTCTCGATGTGACCGACCTCACGCTCGTGGCCGACGGCATAGGCGGTGCAGGCATCGATGCCGATTTCGGGACCTCGGCGGGCATCGGCGGGCTGGGCAGCGGCGGCAGCGCCGAACTGCGGGCAGGCACCACCATCCAGAACCTTGCAACGCTGGTGCTGACCGCAACCGGGACCGGGGCGCCGGGCGGCGCGGGCTATAACGGTTCGGGTGTTTACGATGGCAATGCGGGCGGCGACGGCGTGGGCGGATCGGTCCGCGTGGTCACCAGCAACGCTGGCACTACCTTGCAGGGCCTCAGCCTCCTCACCCTCGACGTTACCGGAACCGGCGGGGACGGTGCGGCGGGGATCTACGGTTTCAGTGGTGCTTCGGATGGTTTTGCCGGCGGCGACGGAACCGGCGGTTCGCTTGCGCTCGAAGCGCTTGCCGGATCGCTCATCGAACTGCCGGTTGGTGTGTATGGTCTTTATGCCGATGGCGTGGGCGGAAGTGGCGGCGCCGGGGGATATTCCTACGCTTCGCCGGGATCGGCTGGCGGCGATGGGGGAACGGGCAATGGCGGATCGCTCAGCCTGCTTGCCCAGGGTGGCACGATATCGGGCGGCGATATCGACCTGACCGCAACGGGCACCGGCGGCGCCGGTGGATCGGGCGGGTATTACGGCGCATATTCGGGGGCGGGTACCTTCGGACCGAGCGGGATAAACGGTGGCGGCAACGGCGGCACGGTCTCGATCTCCGCGCTGGAAGGCAGCCCGGGGGTAATTTCTCTCGACAACGTGACTATCGACGCCAGCGGCTTTGCCGGGGGCGGGGATATTACCGTGCCGACGTCGGGTGGGTCGATCACGATCACCGATGCTTCGACCGACGTGGCCGGACTGATCTCGATGGCATCGCTGACCGCGGTTTCCAGCGGCGGCACAGGCATTCCGGGCGATTTCACCATGTCGGGTGACAGCGGATCGATCAGCGTTGCGGGCGCGGTCGACATCGATGTGGCGGGCGATATCCGGTTCATCTTCGGGAACACCGGGCAATTGGTGGCCGGTGGCACCACAACACTGGCGGCAGGCGGGTCCATCGGGATCAGCCACGAAGCCAACGCAGTGCCGACACTCTCGATCGATACCGCAGGGGATTTCATCGCCGCTGCTGGCGGCGATTTTACGATCGGAACGGGTGCCATCGTCAACAGCGGTGGAAACGCCATCGTGCGCGCCGAAGGGCTGATCGATGTGGACGACATCCGCGGGGTGCCCGTCGTGGCGCTTTCGGCAGGCGGCGATGTGACAGTCAACAATGCCGCCGCGTCCGGTAGTCCAACGTCCATAATCCTGTCCGACGGGCTGGGCTTCGTCACTTCCGGCGTGTTCATCACCGCAGGCAGCGACGGGGGCGCAACCCCGATTTACGATCCTTCGGCCAACGCCGCAATCAACGGCACGGTCACATCCTCGGGCCAGGTTTTCGTCACGGCAGGCGGAAACGTCACGTTCGCCGGCGGCAGCAACACACGGTCGGACAACGGCCTGTTCGTGCAGACCGGCGACGATATCGTTATCGCTTCGGGAGCGGTGCTCGAAAGCGGGATCAATCCCGTCGATCCGCCCAACACGCTCGACCCGTTCAACGAACTCAACAACATGCGCCTGTTGGCAGGGGCGATTACCGCGCTGTCGGCGGCACCGCTTACGCCGCTGTCGTCGGTGGTGACGGCTGGTACGCTTGCGACCAACGGCCACGGGCTGGTGATAACCGGCAACGCCATCGACGGGCGCGGCGGCACGATCGATGCAGGGTCGATCCGCGCCGACATCAACGATGCACCACCCCTGGCCGCTATCCAGGGCGACGATGCGGGCGTGCTGGCGGGGCCGTGCCTCGAAGGCGTTGTCTGCCTTGGCACGATCAGCGCGACGAACCGCGTGGAAATCGGTCAGCAAAGCAATAACGACGTGATCGCGCTGATTATCGAAGGCGGCGACGTTGCAGCCGATTTCGTGTTCATCACCACCCGCGAGGATATCGCCTTCGGGACCGGCGGGGTCCCGTCGAGCCTGGGCGCGGCCACGGCGTTCCGGGCCGAAAGCCTGACCGGCGACATCAGCCTGTCCGATACGACGATCACTTCGGACCAGATCGTGATCAGCGCGGCGGGAAGCCTGCTGGGCAACGGTTCGCTCATATCTTCGAACACCATTGAAATCGACGTGGGGCAGGACCTCAACGCGGCGCTGATCGACAGTGCGGGCCAGCTCTCCAATGTTCTGATCGACGGTGAATTGCCCGGCGCGGTTTATTCCGTTCCCGGCTCGATCAATGTCGGTTCCCTGGTGCAGGCGGCGCCGGTTGCCGCCAGTTTCACCGCGGGCGGCGACATTTCCTTCGGTTCCATCATGACGCCCGGACAGGCCATCGTGCTGGTGGCCAACAACGGTTCGGTGTTCCTCGGAACGACCACGCAGGCCGGTGCGGGTTCCATCGACATCACCGGGCAAACCGTTGATTTTACAGATCTTGCGGCGGCGGGCGATATCACGATCCTGGCCACTACCGGTGCGCTGATCGGCAACACGCTGACCGCTGGTGGGGCAATCGACCTTGCGGGCGCCAGCATCGCGGTTGGCGATCTCGCGGCTGGTACGACGATCGATGCAAGCGCCAGCGCGGGCGACCTCTCGGTTGGCAATTTCGTTGCCGGAAATGGGTCGGCCGCATTCTCTTCAGCCGGTGCCATGACGCTTGGCAATGGCAACACCGCGTTGCTCGGATCGTCGATTTCGGCCGATGCGGGGACAGGGTTCAGCGCCGGTGCGCTGGGCACCAATCGGGGCGACATTCTCATCGCGTCGGGCGGCGGAATTATTCTCGGCAGCGCGACCACGGGTATCAACGATCCGGCGAATGCGCCTGTCGCGGGCACGATTGCCCTGCTGGCCGGCGGCGATATCGCGGCCGCCACCGCGGCGGGCAGCAGCCTGACCGCTGGCGAGGATATTGCCTTGTCCGCCAGTGGTG
Organism: Qipengyuania zhejiangensis; assembly: GCF_035607565.1. NCBI lineage: Bacteria > Pseudomonadati > Pseudomonadota > Alphaproteobacteria > Sphingomonadales > Erythrobacteraceae > Qipengyuania > Qipengyuania zhejiangensis. The sequence goes on from NZ_JAYKGO010000001.1 coordinate 595,024, forward strand.
CAGCCAATGTCGGCACGCTGATTGCCGGTGACGATATCGACATTGCGGCCGCCAGCGTGACGCTGGGCGATGCGACCACGCTGGGCACCGGGATCGACCTGTTCTCGGTCAGCTTCGGGTCCGGTGTAATCTCCTTCGCCGCCGAAGTTCTGGCTGGCAGTGCCTTCCACGTGGCTGCGACGGGTCCGGTCAATGTGACGGGGAATGTGATTTCGGCCGGTGATTACAGCGTTTCGGGCGCTTCGATTGCGCTGGGCGGCGGCACGCACGCCGCGGCTGGCGCCCTCGATATGCTGGCAAATGCCGGCGATATCACGGGGGCTGCCGGCCTCGTGGTCCAGTCGAACAGCGATGGGTCCGGCGCAGAGGAAATGTCGCTCGTTTCGGATACTGGAACCATCAGCCTTGCGGGATCGACCTTGCTCGGCGGCACGGCAGCGGACCTGTCCGCCGTATCCGTACAGACCGCGTCATCGCTGGTGCTTGGCGACGTGACGGCCGCAAGCCTTGCATCGCCCGGCAGCACCATATTGGCGATCACCGGTCCGGCGACGCTGGGCAATTTGGTGATCGGCAATGGATTTGCAGGCGTCACCACCGGCGGATCGTTGACCGTCGGTTCCGTGACGACGGGTGCACCGGGCGCAGCAATCAACCTCTACGCATCGGGCGGGACGAGCGATGTCGCGGCGGGCGATCTGTTGACCAGCGGCGGCGATATCCTCGTCTCCGCAGGCCGCGATATTGCGCTTGGTTCGGCGGCCACCGGAACGGGTGCACCGGCATCGGGCACGATAGCGCTGCTCGCGGGACGCGACATCACGGCGAACGGCGACCTTTTCTCGGGCGAGGACACGGCGTTGCGCGCGCTGGGCGATGTAACGCTGGCGAACGTGGTGGCGGGCGATGATGTGGTGGTGCAGGCAGACGGCGCCATCACCCTTGTTTCGGCAACAGCCACCGGCACCGGGATCGACCTGTTCTCCGCCGCGTTCGATCCCGCCAATGCAGGCACCCCATCGTCGATCGGCTTCGCTGCGGAGCAGGCAGGCCTGGCCGGTGCGAACATATTGCTCGACAGCGGGACCGACATCACCGCCAGCGGGACGCTCGATGCAGCAGGCGACATCACGATTTCCGCAGCAGGCACGCCAGCGATCGCCAACGCGATCAGCGGCGGAGATACCTCGGTCACCGGGGCGGCAGTGGTGTTCGGCAACGCTGCGGTCGGCGGCGATCTGGTGCTGACCGCCACCGCCGGGGACATCGACGCGGCCGAAACCGTCAATGTCGGCGGCGGGATCACCCTTTCCGCGACAGGCGATGTGGGCTTCGGCACCCTTGCCGCGCAGGGGGGCAATTTCCTGGTGCAGGCGGGCGGTTCGATTGCCTTCGTATCTGCCAGTGCCAGCGGAAATATCGATTTCACGGCCGCAAACGCCATCGTCGGCACCGGCGGTGCGGCAGCAGGGGCAAACGCGGCCTTTGCGGCAGGGCAGGGGGGCGTGACTCTCGCCGTGCTCGATGCGGCAACCGCTTCGCTGCTGGCAACGGGCGGGGCCATCAGCGTGAACGCGGCCAGCGTTTCCAGTCTGCTTCAGGCCAATGCCGACGATATCTTCATCCGCGCACCCGGAACGCTCACCCTGCAGGCGACTTCACTGGGTGCGATCGATGTCGCTGCGGTCGGCGATCTCGCCGTTCTTGGGGCCAATGGCGGCGGCGACGTGCTGCTGGCGAGCGACACCGGAACGCTGTCCATAATCGCGCCCACCTCTGCCGCAGGCCCGGTGGTTACCGGCACCAACATCGCCCTGACGGCGGGCCAGGACATTGCGGTTGGCGGCGCGGTTGCCGCCGACGATGCGCTGGCGATGACAGCAGGCGGGCTCATAGCGCTCGACGCGGCGGCGACGGGCATCGCGATCCAGACGACGAGCGCGGACATGGCGATCGGTGCCTCCGGCAGCCTTGGCGACGCCGGACAGACGCTCGACATCGTGATTGCCAGCAACGGTGCAGGTCCGATGACGTTGGGCGGAACCGGCAACGCTGCGGGATTTGCCCTGTCTGCCGACGAGATTTTGCGCGTTTTCGGCAATGGAAACCTCACCTTTGACGCGGCTGCGCCTGCCAGCGGCACCGGCCCGGCGCTGGTGGTGGAAGATATGGTCATCGCCACAAGCGGTGGGCAGACACCCGGCCAGATCGGCTTGGGCGCAACGCTTTCCCTGCTGTCCGCAGGGGATGCAGCCGTCAGGGGCGCGCTTTCCGTGCTAGGGGCGGACGATGCCACCAGCCTTGTCATCGAGGCGGCCGGGGCGCTGCGGATCGATAGCCGGACGGGCAACATCCTGATCGCCGACGCCAGCGAACAGGCGACGGGTTCGGTCTTCATCACCGCGACCGATCTGTTCGCGATGACCGACGAGGCTTTGGCTGATATCGACGGCATGACCCTGACGCAGATCAACCAGCGCCTCGCCCAGAACGACGGTGTCGACCGGCCGGACGGGGTCATCCAGGCGGGTGGCCTGCTGATCGACACGATTGCCAGCCGGGTCTTCATCCAGAACACTGCACCGGGCACGGATTTCGACCAGCGCCGCGGCCTTGTCGTAGGGTCGCTGGTGCTCACCGACAGCGCCGGTACCCAGCAGCCTATCGTGATCAACGGCGTTGTCGGCCAGGCCCTGGGTGTGGACGCGATTGCCGCGACGCAGATCGATTCCACGTTCGCCCCGGGTTCGACGATCAACGGGTGCCTGATCGCCAACCCGGCGGGCTGCGCATTGGGCAACCCCACCCGGGTCATTCCGGAAGAAGTCCAGTCGCTGGTCGAAAAGGAAATCCTCGGTGACCCGGCGAATGGCGCGGGCAGCCTTTCGTCATCCATGGTGATCGACAAGGTGGAGCAGGAGGAATACCTGAACGACCCGCTTATCGATGAACCAGTTACCGGCGCCGGCAACGAGGATCTGTGGACCGTCGAACCCGACTGCGACGATCCCCAGTACAGCGGCCCGGACTGCCCGGTGCCCGAGCAATAGGACACGCAATGCACGCCTGCAGTCTTGACCGGCGCGCGGGTGTGCCTATTGCCGCAAACCGATGACACAGACGCCGCTCAAGCTGTTCAATTCGCTGACCCGCACGCTGGAAACCTTCACCCCCGTCCACGAGGGCGAGGCGCGGGTCTACACCTGCGGGCCGACCGTCTATAACTATCCCCACATCGGCAACATGCGCGCCTATGTCTTTGCGGATGTTCTGGGCCGGACGCTGAGCTGGAAGGGGTACTCTCTCACCCACATCATCAACATCACCGATGTCGGACACCTGACCGACGATGGCGATGCAGGCGAAGACAAGATGGAAAAGATGGCGGCCGCCAGGGCGCAGTCCATCTGGGATATCGCAAGGCATTACACCCAGGCGTACTGGGCCGATGTCGAAGCGCTGAATATCCGCCAGCCGGCCAAATGGTCGATTGCGACCGATTACATCGACGACATGATCGCCTGGGCCGAGAAGATCGCGCCCGAGCATTGCTACGAACTGGACAGCGGCCTGTATTTCGATGTCTCGACCGTGAAGGATTACGGCCGCCTCGCCCGCGCGGTGACCGAGGACGGCGAAGGCCGCATCGAGACTGTCGAAGGCAAGCGCAACGCCGCCGATTTCGCGATCTGGCGGAAGACACCCGCTGGCGAAAGCCGCCAGATGGAATGGGACAGCCCGTGGGGCCGGGGCGCGCCCGGTTGGCACCTGGAATGTTCGGTCATGGGGGAAAAGCTGCTCGGCTTTCCGTTCGATATTCATACGGGCGGTATCGACCACCGCGAAATCCACCATCCCAACGAAATCGCCCAGAACCAGGCCTTCTGCGGTTGCGGCGGCCTGGACGTCGCGGCGAATTCGGGCGCCCGCATCTGGATGCACAACAACTTCCTGGTCGAACGCAGCGGCAAGATGAGCAAGAGCGCAGGCGAATTCCTGCGCCTGCAGCTGCTGATCGACAAGGGATACCACCCGCTTGCCTACCGGATGATGTGCCTTCAGGCGCATTATCGCAGCGAACTAGAATTTTCGTGGGACGGTCTGGGCGCTGCGCTGACCCGGCTCAAACGTATCGTGATGGTGGTCGAACGCCTCCGGGACGCCAGCCCCGCCGATCCCGCGCATCCCAAGTTCGCCCCGATGCGCGACAAGTTCGATGCGGCCATGTCGGACGATCTCAACACCGCTGCCGCCCTGGTGGCGCTTGAAGAAGCCCTGGCGGTCAAGAAGGTGGACGACGGCGTCAAACGGTCCGTGATCGAGGATATGGACCGTGTCCTGGGCCTTGGCCTGTTCGATCTGACGCGCGCGGCCTTGCGTATCCGCCCCAAGGATGCCGCGATCACCGAAGCCGAGATCGAGGCCGATTTGCTCCGCCGCAAGGAAGCGCGCGTGGCCAAGGATTTCGCCGCATCCGACGCGATCCGGGAAAGCCTTGCGGCGCGGGGCGTGGAAGTTATGGATGGCGATCCGCTCGGATGGGAATGGAAGCTCTGATATGGCCGACCCGCAGACCTTGTTATGGCAACATCTCAAAGATTCGCCGCGGGGTCTGGAATTCATCCGCGGTTTCGATGCCGGCGGTTTCGAACTGCCCTTCTTTTGCTCCGACGCGCATCTGGCGGTCGAGATCGAGGATGACCCCTTCAGGAACGCCAAGGATGCCGCGCGCGAAGCCTGGCTTGAAGAACACCGGGTCGATGTGATGCAGATCCCCTCGTCGCATGTTCTGCGCAACGCGTCCGAAGTGGCCGACGCAATCCTGTCCATCGCTGGCCCACGCAAGGAACGGTTTGCGAAACAGGCCTGAACCGGCAAGGAAGGGCGACGAGGAGAAGTCCATGACCAAAGCCCTGCTTTCCGCCCTGATCCGCCCCCTGGTCGAACCGCGCCTGCCCGAATGGGTGGAGCCGTTGTGGTTCGCATCGACAGATCAGGCCCTGGAAATGGCGCCCGAAGCGGAAATCGGGTGGTTCGATCTCAACGAAAAACAGCCGATGATCGAAATCGCGAAGGCGGCGACCAATCTGAAATGGCTGAATTCGATTTACGCGGGCCTCGATTTCATGCCGCTTGATTTGCTGGCCGAACGCGGGGTGGTGGTGACCAACGGGGTCGGCATCAACGCGATAACGATTGCCGAATACACGGTCATGCTGATGCTGACCCATGCCAAGGGCTATCGCAACGTCGTGCGCGCGCAGGAACGCCACGAATGGTTGCTGGAAAGCCCCGGCAAGCGCGAACTTTCGGGCGAACGCGTTCTGCTGCTGGGTCTTGGTGCGATCGGCAAGCTGGTGAAAACGCGGCTGGAAGCCTTCGACATGACTGTTGTGCCGGTGCGCCGTTCAGGCGGCGAGGGCACGCTGCGTCCGGGCGAATGGCGCAGCCAGTTGGGCGAATTCGACTGGGTGGTGCTGGCCGTGCCGTCTACCGCCGAAACCCGCCACATGATCGGCGCAAGCGAGCTTGCATCCATGCGGCCCAACGCCGTGCTGGTGAACATCGCGCGCGGCGACGTGGTGGATCAGGACGCGCTGGTCGACGCGTTGAAACACAACAAGATCGAGGGCGCCCTGCTCGACGTGACCGATCCCGAACCTCTGCCGGAAAACCACCCGCTGTGGGATCTGGAGAACGCGCAGGTCACGATGCACCTTTCAGGTCGGGCGCAAACCAAAATGTTCCAACGATCCGCGGACCGGTTCGTCGAGAACCTCGACCGGTGGAGCCAGGGGCAGCAGGTCGAACCGCGGCTGGACCTCGCGCTCGGCTACTGACTGGACCGGGCGGCTCGGATGGGCCACGGTCAAAACCTGGGGGATCGGGTCGCGAACACGGGACGGGCTGCGCGCGCGTCCCTGGGGGGGATAATCATGACAAAAAGCCGCAAAGCGTCCGATCTGTTCATCGAATGCCTCGAAGCGGAGGGGTGTGAGTACATCTTCGGCGTCCCGGGTGAAGAAAACCTGGATTTTCTCGACAGCCTGAGCCGTTCGAAGACCATTCGCCTGATCCTCACCCGCCACGAACAGGGCGCAGGCTTCATGGCCGCAACCTATGGCCGCCATACCGGCAAGACCGGCGTGTGCATTGCGACATTGGGGCCTGGCGCAACGAATTTCGTCACCGCCGCCGCCTATGCCCAGCTGGGCGGAATGCCGATGATGATGATCACCGGGCAAAAGCCGATCAAGAAATCGAAGCAGGGACAGTTCCAGATTCTCGACGTAGTCGCGATGATGGACCCGATCACGAAATACACCCGCCAACTGCACGCGGGCGACAACATTCCCAGCCGGGTCCGCGAAGCCTATCGTCTGGCCGAGGAGGAAAAGCCCGGCGCGGTGCATCTCGAACTGCCCGAGGATATCGCCGAAGAGCCGACCGATGCCGTGCCGATCCCGCGCAGCGTCGCGCGCCGCCCGAGCGCGGAACCCAAGGCCGTGCGGCAGGCGGTCGATACGCTGGAAAAGGCGAAGAAACCGATCCTGGTCATCGGCGCGGGCGCCAACCGCAAGATGACCGGGCGGATGCTCAACCAGTTCATCGAGAAAACCGGCATCCCCTTTGTCACGACGCAGATGGGCAAGGGCGTGATCGACGAACGCCACCCGCTGTTCCTTGGCTGTGCCGCACTGTCTGCGGGCGATTTTTGCCACCGCGCCATCGAGGAAGCCGACGTCATCGTGAACATCGGCCATGACGTCATCGAAAAGCCGCCCTTCTTCATGAAGCCCGAAGGGGTGACGGTGATCCACGTCAGCACCAAGACCGCGGAAGTGGACCCGGTCTATTTCCCGCAGATCGAGGTGATCGGCGACATTGCCAACGCGATCTGGCAGATCAAGGAAGACATCGTGAAGCAGGGCCACTGGGCCAGCGGACAATTGAAACGCTATCACCAGGCGGAACTCGATCACACGGCCACGCTTGCCGAAGATACCCGTTTCCCGATCTTTCCGCCGCATCTGGTCCAGCAGGTGCGCGATTGCCAGCCGCAGGACGGGATCATCTGCCTCGACAACGGGGTGTACAAGATCTGGTTCGCCCGGGGATACACGGCGTACCTGCCGAACACCGTGCTGCTCGATAACGCGCTGGCGACGATGGGCGCCGGCCTGCCTTCGGCCATGATGAGCGCGATGCTGTATCCCGATCGCAAGGTCATGGCGATCTGCGGCGATGGCGGGTTCATGATGAACGATCAGGAGATGGAAACCGCGGTGCGCCTCGGCCTCGATCTCACGGTCCTTATCCTGCGCGACGATGCCTATGGCATGATCCGCTGGAAACAGGCGAACATGGGCTTCGAGGACTTCGGCCTGACATACGGCAATCCCGATTTCGTCAAGTTCGCCGAGGCGTTCGGCGCGCATGGCCACAGGATCGAATCGAGCGAACACCTGCGCGAAACGCTGGCGCATTGCCGGGATACACCCGGTGTCCACCTGATCGATTGCCCGGTCGATTACACGGAGAACGACCGCATCCTGAACAAGGATATCAAGGAACTGTCCAGGCAGCTCTGAGGTTGGCCAGGTAAAGGAGGACGTCGTGCCCTATCTGAAAGACACATACCCGCTCTATCTCAACAACAAGGCAGAGCAGCCGAACAGCGATCTCGAAGTGACCGACAAGTTCACCGGCGAAGTCGCGTTTCGTGTGGCGCAGGCCGATGCCGCGACCATCGACAAGGCGATTGCCGGTGCGGTGCACGCCGCCGAACCGATGGCGCGCATGGCCAGCTACGAACGCAAGGCCGTCCTCGACCATTGCGTAAGGCGATTTCAGGAACGGTTCGACGAGCTGGCCTATTCGCTGTGTGTCGAAGCGGGCAAGCCGATCAAGGACAGCGAAGGCGAAGTCACCCGCCTGATCGATACCTTCCGTATCGCGGCCGAAGAATCGGTCCGGATGTATGGCGAGGTCATGCCGCTCGACATTTCCGAGCGGGCGAAGGGCTATGAAGCGATCTGGAAACGGTATCCGATCGGGCCGTGCAGTTTCATCAGTCCGTTCAACTTCCCGCTCAACCTTGCCGCGCATAAGATTGCCCCTGCCATCGCAGTCGGCTGCCCCTTCGTGATGAAGCCGGCATCCAAGACGCCGCTCGGCGCGATCATCATGGGGGAAATCCTGGCTGAAACCGATCTGCCGGAAGGCGCGTTCAGCATCCTGCCCGCCAGCCGCGACGGCGCGGACCTGTTTACCGAGGACGAGCGGCTCAAATTGTTGAGCTTCACCGGGTCGCCGGGGGTGGGCTGGGCGCTGAAGGCCAAGAGCGGGAAAAAGAAGATCGTGCTCGAACTGGGGGGCAATGCGGCGGTGATCGTCGACAGCGATGCCGATCTCGACGATGCGCTCGAACGGATCATCTTCGGCGCCTTCTACCAGTCCGGGCAAAGCTGCATCGGCGTGCAGCGGATCATCATTCACGAAGACGTCTACGATCGGTTCAAGGCCATGCTGGTCGCCAGGACGAAAGGGCTTGTCGCAGGCGATCCCAAGAAACGCGAAACCTTCATCGGTCCGATGATTTCCGAAGGCGAGGCCAAGCGTCTGAAAGACTGGATCGACGAGGCGGTCGAAGGCGGCGCAACGCTGCTGTGCGGCGGCACGCGCGATGGCAACATGCTGGAAGCCACCCTGCTCGAAAACGTCCACCGCGATGCGAAGGCGATCAACGAAGAGGCTTTCGGCCCGCTCGCCATCCTGCAGAAATTCTCGACCTTCGACGAGGCGTTGGCCGAAGTGAACCGGTCGACATTCGGGCTGCAGGCGGGCATTTTCACGCGCGACCTGTTCAAGATGTTCGACGCGTGGGACCGGCTTGAGGTCGGCGGGGTCGTCATCAACGACGTGCCGAGTTATCGGGTCGACAACATGCCCTATGGCGGTGTGAAGGATTCCGGCCTCGGCCGCGAAGGGATCCGGTTTGCCATGGAAGACATGACCGAGATCCGGAACCTTGTCATCCGCCGGACCTAGGCGTCCTCGAGCAAGAGAAGTTCGCAACGCACGACCAGCCGGGGGCAGGGCAACATGCGCTGGTCCACTTCGATGATGTTGGCATCGGCGACGATCTGGCCGGGCAGGGTAAACTCGTGATCGGGCAGGGTGGCCACGAACCGTTCGCCCGCTTCAACCGCACTGTCGCCTGCAAACAGGATGGCAAGACTGTGCCTGGTGCCCGCAAAAGTGATGCTGGCCCATGCCTTTTCGCTGTGGGTGATCACCTGCCCGCGATGCTGACCCAGCACGACCAGCGCTTCCCTCAACCGGTCCCCGGTGGTGCGGCGACGGCGCGTCTGGCGCGGGGGCTTTACCTCAACCGACATGGGCGGCCTCCGGGCTGACGGTATCACGCGCGGCTTCGAAACCGGCCATGAACCCCAGGATGCGTTGCTCCGTGCGGTCGCGCGGCTCGCGGCCCATGCGAAGGTCCAGAACGAATCGTGGATCGTGGGCGGCCAGACGCCCGAATTTCGTAGGCGGCATGTCGTGGCGACGCAGGAATGTCTCGACGGACCGGATTAGCATGCGGTGCTCCCCAAAGCGTTGTGATGGAAGGGCGAATCGCCCCTTATGTTCCTTATTCGTTCCAGTCCAAATCCTACTTGTCTAGGAAAAATCCTATGGTATAGGAATTTTCATGGATAACGTTTCTAAAGACGAGCGTCACGCAAGGGGCCGGTTGCAGGGCCTTGTCCGCGACAGTGGCTCCAGCCTGGCCGCGCTTTCGCGTCTGCTTGGGCGCAATCCGGCCTATTTGCAGCAGTATGTCACGCGGGGCAGCCCGCGCCATCTCGATGAACCCGATTTGCGCAAGATCGCTGAATTTCTTGGTGTTTCACCGCGCGTAATCGAAACCCGCCAATTCGACGACGCCGGATACGAGGCACCGTCACGGAGCCGGCCCGGCGCCAACGGCGATGCGGGCGACTGGGTCGAAGTGCCGCGTCTTCCGCTGGATGCTTCGGCAGGACCGGGGGCGATATCGGCAGAGGAAATTTCCTTCGATGCATTCCGTTTCAGCCGCCGCTGGCTGCGCGAAATGGGCTTGGAAGGCGCCGATCTAACGGCGATTCGGGTGGAAGGTGACAGCATGGAGCCGCTGCTGCGAAGCGGTGACGAAATCTTCGTGGATCGCCACAAACGCGCGGGGGAGGGCATTCACGTGGTCCGCATTGGCGACGCGCTGCACGTCAAGCAGGTCCAGGCCAGCGCGCCCGGGCGCATTGCCCTGATCAGCGCGAACGATGGCTATGCCCCGATCGAACTTGCGCGCAACGAGGTCGAGATTATCGGCCGGGTCGTGTGGAAGGGCGGGCGGATATAGCTCTGCCTTGACAGGACCCGGCCTCGGGAACAGCCTTCGCCCATGGACCGGACGCACGCCAGCGCCAGACGACAAGGATACCACCCGATTGGGCGGTGGCCCGTGGCGCGCCCGTGTGCTGATCGTTTCCCGCGTCAGCCATAGCATGCTTCCAGACCCCGCCCGGCCGGCGGGGTTTTTCGTGCCGCTCGGGCGCATTCCACCCAAAGGATTGCATCGATGACCGAATTCACGACTGAACCCGACTTCGAAGCCCTTGCCATGCGGGTGATCGACACCACCCTGCCGCGCGATGCATGGACCCATACGGCCCATTTTGCGCTGGCTTTATGGATCCTGCGCCACCGACCCGATCTGGGCGATCCAGGGCGTTTTCGGGAATTGATCGTGCGCCTGAACGATGCCCACGGCACGCCGAATACCGAGGATTCGGGCTATCATCACACCATCACCGTTGCATCGCTTCGGGCGACAAGGGCTTTGCTGGCGCAGCATCCTCCAACGACGCCATTGGTGCCTATTCTGGCGGAATTGCTGGCCGGGCCTTATGCCCGCCCGGACTGGATATTCGCCTATTGGTCGCCAGCCCGGCTATTCAGTGCACACGCGCGGCGTGAATGGGTCGAACCCGACGTGAGCGAGCTGCCCTTTTGATGCCGTGCATCTTGCATAGCGGTGCCGGGCGGGCCATTCCTAGGCCATGAACAGCACGCCCACCCAGCCTCCGATGAAAGCCGGCATCGTTCCGGTAACCCCCCTCCAGCAGAACTGCTCGTTGATCTGGTGCACCAAGACCAACAAGGGCGCGCTGATCGATCCGGGCGGCGATCTCGACAAGCTCAAGGCGGCGGTAATGCAGACGGGTGTGGAACTGGAGAAGATTCTCATTACGCACGGCCACATCGACCACTGCGGCGAAGCGGGCGTGCTGGCAAAGGAATTGGGGCTTCCCATCGAGGGCCCGCACGAAGCCGATCGCTTCTGGATCAGCCGCCTTGGCGAAGACGGTGCCAAATACGGCGTCAACGGCCAGGTGTTCGAACCGGACCGCTGGCTGGACGATGGCGATACGGTAACCGTGGGTGAGCTTGAGCTGGAGGTTATCCATTGCCCCGGCCACACACCCGGCCACGTCGTGTTCTTCCATCGGCCGAGCAGGTTTGCGGTGGTCGGCGACGTGCTGTTCCAGGGCAGCATCGGGCGCACCGATTTCCCGATGGGCAATCATCAGGACCTGATCGACGCGATCACCCAAAAGCTCTGGCCGCTGGGCAACGACGTTACCTTCATTCCGGGGCACGGGCCGACCAGCACGTTCGGGCAGGAACGCAAGACCAACGCCTTTGTAAGCGATTACGCGTTGTCCTGAACCTGAAGGGCAGGGCCGGAACTCTGCGTCCCGGCCCACTTGTTTTTCCCTACATCACGCCCATTGCGATCAGCGTGGCGACAACCGCCAGGCCAAGCAGTGTGAGCATCGTGATTACCGTGCCGATCATGCGCGGCTTCGTTCCGGTTTCCGCGTCCATACCCATGCCATGCGCCAATCGGCCGAGCATGTAGAGGCCGGCCACGAAGGGCAGCCAGGGATCGCCGCGTCCGGCCAGTTCGATGCCGGCTATCAACACCAGGACGAACGGCGTGTTTTCCACGAAATTCAGCTGGGCGCGCATGCGGCGCGTTAGCGGGCCGCCTCCGTCGTCACCGTGGATTGTCTTGGTCGCTTCGCGCATCTGACCGACGCGCGTGGCAAGCCACAGGTTGATGATGGCCGCCGCCGCAGCAGCGGTAAGCGTAACCGGCAGAATAATGTCCATGCGATCCCTCCCCTTGTTCCTCTTCGGATGCGACCCCACTTCTGGCTATATCGGAGCGGAGCCATGGGCAATGGGCCGCCAGGCGATTGTTCGCAGCGCTTGCAAGCATGCGAAAAATCGGTATAGCGCGCGCCTTCACCGCAACCGTGGGGAATAATCGGGTTCGCGCACTCTTGTGCGATGCCTGACTGTCCCCTAGGGCGGCCAACCGAAACGACAGATTTATTTGAGGAACAGGTGCCGCCATGGCCGTCCCCAAGAGGAAAGTATCGCCCCACCGTCGCGGCAACCGCCGTGCACACGATTCGCTGAAGGTCGAAGCTCATCACGAGTGCTCGAACTGCGGCGAACTCAAGCGTCCGCATAACCTGTGCCCGCATTGCGGCCACTATAACGGTCGCGAAATCATCGCCGTCGGTCTCTAAGACCGTAAGCTGAATTCGGAGACGCACATGAGCCTGCCGCGTATCGCTGTCGATGCGATGGGCGGTGATGAAGGCGTGCGCGTAATGGTCGACGGTGCCGCCCTTGCGCGCCGTCGCCATGACCGTTTTAAGTTCCTGCTGGTTGGTGACGAGACGCGGATCAAGGCCGCGCTCGAAACGCATCCCGGCATGGCCGGTGCGTCCGAAATCCTGCACTGTGACGATGTAATCGGAGGCGACGAAAAGCCTTCGAAAGCGCTGCGCCGCGCCAAGACCACCAGCATGGGCCTTGCGGTCGACGCGGTGAAGCGCGGCGAGGCCGGCGCTGCCGTATCCGCCGGAAACACCGGCGCGCTCATGGCGATGAGCAAACTTGCCCTGCGCACCATGCCCGGCCTCGACAGGCCCGCGCTTGCGGCCTTGCTGCCGACGCTGGGCGAAAACGATGTCATCATGCTGGACCTTGGTGCCAATCGTGAATGCGATGCGCGCAACCTCGTGCAGTTCGCCATCATGGGTGCGGCCTATTCGCGCATCGTGACGGGCCGCGAACGCCCGCGCACGCGCCTTCTCAACATCGGCACCGAAGAAACCAAGGGCACCGAAGATATCCAGGAAGCGGCCGACCGGCTGCGCGCGGCCACCGGCCTTGCGATGGAATTCGAAGGGTACGTCGAGGCCGACAAGATCAACCGCGGCGATTGCGATGTCGTCGTGTGCGATGGTTTTTCGGGAAATATTGCGCTCAAGGCGATCGAGGGAACGGCCCGGTTCGTTACCGATCTGCTGCGCACCGCGTTCAGCTCGTCGATCCGTTCCAAGGTCGGTTTCCTCGTTTCGCGGCCCGCGACCGAGCTGCTCAAGCACCACCTCGATCCCAACAATCATAACGGCGCCGTCTTCCTTGGCCTCAACGGTGTGGTGGTCAAAAGCCACGGCAGCGCCAACGCCAAGGGCGTGGCCAACGCGGTGGAAGTCGCCGCGCGCCTGCTGGAGGACGATATCCTGAACCGCATCCGCCACGATCTGGGCGAAGTCGGCACCGACGGGCTGGCCTCGAGATGATTCGTTCGGTCATCCGCGGGACGGGTTCCGCACTTCCCGCGCATTGCGTGTCCAACGCCGAACTGGCCGAGCGCGTCGACACGTCCGATGACTGGATTGTCGAACGCACGGGCATCCGCCAACGCTATATCGCCGACGAAAGCGAAACCACGTCCACCCTGGCAACCGCGGCGGCCCGCGCGGCCCTGGCAGCGGCGGGCGTCGATCCTTCCGAAATCGGTCTCATCATCCTTGCCACGGCAACGCCGGACCATACGTTTCCGGCCTCCGCCACGCAGGTGCAGGCCGCGCTGGGGTGCGGCGGCGGCGTGGCCTTTGATGTCCAGGCCGTGTGTTCGGGTTTTCTCTATGCCCTTGCTACTGCCGATTCGCTGCTGCGGACCGGCATGGCGAAAAAAGCGCTGGTTATCGGCGCGGAAACCTTCAGCCGCATCCTCGACTGGGAAGACCGGACAACGTGCGTGCTGTTCGGCGATGGCGCCGGCGCGGTGGTCCTCGAAGCGCAGGATGTGGACGAAGACGGGCCGGGCATCCTGGCCAGCCGTCTTCATGCCGAGGGCGCCCACAAGGACATGCTTTTCGTCGACGGCGGCCCCTCGACCACCGGAACGGTGGGCAAGCTGCGCATGAAGGGCCGCGAGGTGTTCCGTCACGCGGTCGTCAATCTGGCCGATGTGCTGGGTGAAGTGCTGGTGGAAACCGGTATGACCGCGGACGATATCGATTGGGTCGTGCCGCATCAGGCCAACGCCCGCATCCTCGACGCCACCGCCCGCAAACTCGGCCTCCCGCCGGAAAAGGTCGTGGTGACGGTGGATCAGCACGCGAATACGTCGGCCGCATCGGTGCCATTGGCGCTCGATACCGCCGTTCGCGACGGTCGGATTAAGGCCGGCGATCTCGTCATGTTCGAGGCAATGGGCGGCGGATTTACATGGGGTGCATCGCTGGCGCGCATGTGAACGGGAATGATTTTCCGCCGACATTGCGATAATGGCCAAAATACAGTAGCTTGATAGAGTCGCTTCGCTCAGGGTCGCGTCTGGGGAAGGGAATACATGGACATGATGCGCTCAGTGGGAACGCTCACACGCGCCGATCTGGCAGAAACGATCAATCGCAAGATGGGGCTTTCGCGTGCCGAATCCCTCGACATGGTCGAGGCTATCCTCGGCAAAATGTCGGATGCGTTGGCGGCTGGTGAAAACGTGAAGATCTCCGGATTCGGCAGTTTCGTGCTGCGGGACAAGAAGGAACGCGTAGGACGCAATCCGAAAACCGGCATCGAAGTGCCGATCACCCCGCGCCGGGTGATGACATTCCGTGCAAGCCAGTTGCTCAAGGAACGGATTGCCGACGGCTAATCGCCGGAGGACAGGGAACAGGTCATGGCGGTATTCGACGACGGCAAGGAAGAAGGCGCGCTGCGCACCATCGGCGAAACCGCCAAGGCAACCGGCGTGAAGCCGCATGTCCTGCGGTATTGGGAACAGCAGTTCCCGATGCTCAAACCTGTAAAGCGAAGCGGCGGTCGGCGGTATTACCGTGCAGAGGACGTGTCTCTGGTGGAAACCATTGACCGCCTCGTGAACCACGAAGGATATACGCTGAAGGGCGCCAAGGCGGCGTTGAAGGGCGCGTCCGTTGCGCCGCCGACCGTGATGGATGGGGCCACCGCAGCAGACGCGGGCGGGGATATCCTGCCGCGCCTCAAGGCAATCCGCGCCGATCTGCAGGCTGCGCTCGACGCCTGAGGCCTGCCATCTGGGGGCGTCCGCTCCCGGTTTCCAATACGTCACGCGCATGACACGAAGGTGAAGCGATTCGCTTGGTGCGCTGCTCGATGCGATTGAGCCTGGCATGCAAAAGATCACGGATTCGCGCAGCGTCCTGGCCGACGCTATTCGCCGGGCGCTCTCCGGCCAGGAAATCGTCGCGGCGCCGTTGGCGCAAATGATGTCGGGCTGGCACCATTTGAACCGGGCGGAACGGGGTGCGCTGCTGCAACTTCAGAACTGGTCGGACGATGGGCCTTTGCGACAGCAGTTCGCGCGCCATGCCGAATACAGCGAAAACCGGCTGGCCCGGCTCCTCAATATTCTGGAAGGCTAGACCGGCGGGCTTTGCAGCCCCTATTCGGCTGCGAGCAGTTCCTCCGCCGCGCCCAAGTCCACACTGACGAGGCGGCTCACGCCCTTCTCGATCATAGTCACGCCGAACAGGCGGTGCATCCGGCTCATGGTCACGGCGTTATGGGTGACGATGAGGTAACGGGTGTTCGTTTCCTTCACCATTGCATCGAGCAGATCGCAGAACCGGTCGATATTGGCATCGTCCAGCGGCGCGTCGACTTCGTCAAGCACGCAGATCGGGGCGGGATTCGTCAAGAACAGCGCAAAGATAAGCGCGGTCGCGGTGAGCGCCTGTTCGCCGCCCGACAGGAGGGTGAGCGACTGAAGTCGCTTGCCCGGCGGCTGGGCAAAAATCTCGAGGCCAGCTTCGAGGGGATCGTCGCTGTCGATCAACGCGAGGTAGGCTTCGCCGCCCTCGAAAAGCCGGGTGAACAGGCGTTTGAAATGCGTGTTCACCTGCTCGAAGGCGGCGCGCAATCGCTCGCGACCTTCGCGGTTCAGGTTGCCGATCGAACCGCGCAGCCGGTTGACCGCTTCCCGCAGTTCTTCCTGCTCGGCAGAATTGGAACCGTGCTCGCTCTCGATCCGGTCGAGTTCTTCGGCAGCGACCAGATTGACGGGGCCGATTCGCTCGCGGCTGGCGGTCAGCCGGTCCATTTCCTCGCTCTCGGCCTCGGCATTGGCGATAACCGCTTCATCGAAGGCGAATTTTTCGGGCAACAGCGGGGGAGGCGATTGGAACCGTTCGCCTGAAATACGGGCCATTTCGATCCGCCGTGCGTCCTGATTCTCGGCCCGCGCAGCAAGACCGGCGCGATCCTCGCGCGTTCCGGCCAACGCTTCGTTGGCTGCGGCGAAGGCCCGTTCCGCTTCCTGTGCGGCTGCCGATGCCGCCGATACGGCCGCTTCGGCGGCGGCCAGTTCCTTGCCCAGACGCGCGCGCACCTGATCGCCCTGTTCGATCTCGCGGATCAGGCCTGCGGGCTTGGCGGCAACGACCGCGCGTTCCTGTTCGATCTCTTCGCCGCGAATTTCCATGTCCGACAGGCGCCGCGCGGCATCGCCCGAACGGGCCTGCCAATTGGCCATGTCGCCGCGCTGCGCCGATGCCCGCTCGCGCGCGACGGCAAGTCCCTGATCGTGTGCGGCAAGCTCGGCAGCGCGTGCCTGAAGCATCGTGCGCGACGCTTCGTTGTTGGCTCTTGCGGTTTCCAGCGTGGCGCGGCCCGCAGCCGGATCGGGCAGGGCATCGCGTTTCGCTTGCGCCTGAGCCAGGTCGGTCTTGGCGGTGTCGATAAGGTCGCCGTGTTCGCGCTGAGCGCGAGCCAGTTCCTCGAGTCGCGCCGCCAGCCGCTCGCGCGCCGCTTCGGCCTGGTCGAGGGCGCGCAGGGCCTGCCTTTCCGCATCCGCGGCCTGGGCAAGTTCGCGTTCTGCGCCCACCAGATCGCGCTGCAACCCGGACAGTTCGGTTGTCGCATTGTCGAGGGCGGATTGCGCCGCATCGGCAGCCTTGCGCAGGGCAGGCAGGCGTTCCTCCAGGTCGGCAAAGCGGTTCTCAGCTTCCAGACGTGCGGCTTCGGCGGACCCTTCGCCGCGCACCACCAGTCCATCCCAGCGGCGCAGTTGGCCCGCCATGGTGACCAGCGAGTGACCCGGTGCCAGCGTGCGCCCGTCATCGTCGCTGGCCACATGCACCAGCGCGAGCAGCGCGCGCAGTTCGGACGGGCAGGTTTCGACATGGTCCGAAAGACTGTCGTCCACCGGTGCGGGGGGGCTGGCCCCGATCCAGTACCGGCCTTCGGCATCGCCGTCGGGCGTGCCAAGCAAGGCCTTGCCGTCACGCCCCAACGCCGCTGCTACGGCGCGTTCGTATCCCTTGGCTGCCCTGACACCGTCGATCGCCTGCTGGCGGCCGCTGCGTTTTTCCGCCGCGCGAACGCGGGCATCGCGGTCACGCTTCAGGGCATCGTGTTCGCGTTGCACTCCCGACAGCTCGGCCTTCGCCTCGGCCAGCGCGGTCGATGCTTCATCGCGCGCGGTTTGCAGGTGGCTCTTGCGCGCCTGCATGGCCTCGATGGCGGAATGCTGTGCGGCAAGCGACTTTTCCGCCTGCGCCAGGGCGATCTTCGCCGCGTCAAACGCCGCTTCGGGGTTTTCGGCGGCAAGCACGCTGCGCTGGTCGGCCATACGCCGCGCCTCGGCCTCGATCCGGTCCAGGCGGTTGCGGGCTTGCGCGATTTCGGCTTCGGCCACGCGCCATTCCGCTTCGACCCCGGCGTTGTCGGCCGTTGCCTTGGCGAGCGTGAGTTCTGCGGTCCGGCTGGCGCGTTCGGCATCGTGCGATGCGCGTTCGAGTGCGGGGCGCTTTTCCTCGTCTGCGGTCAGTGCCCGCTCGCTCGCAGCAAGATCGCGTTCCAGACGCGACAGGGCTTCGGCTGCGTCCTTGGTCAGTCGGTCCGCTTCACCGCGGTCTGCCTCCAGCCGTGCCTTCTGGCGGTCAAGATCGGCGAGACGCTCCTCCGCGGCTTCCAGCTGGCTGGTGAGCGATGCCATGCGGTGCCCGTGCGCGGTGGCATCGTCGCGCCGGTCGGCCTGTTCGTCGCGCGCCTCCGCCAGCGCCTCTGCGGCCTGCCGCTGGGCCTTTTGCGCTGCTTCAGCGGCTTTCTGGGCTTCTGCAACACGGTGTTCGGCGGATTGGGCAGCCTTCTTTGCTTCGTCCGCAGCGGCGGCCGCATCGCGCCAACGTGCAAATACCAGGCGGGCTTCGGCCGTGCGGATTTCGTCAGACAGCTTCTTGTACCGTTCGGCCTGCTTGGCCTGGCGGCGCAGCGAGGCAATCTGGCTGTCGAGCCCGGCCATTATATCCTCGAGCCGTTCGAGGTTCGCCTCGGTCTGCCGCAGTTTGCTTTCCGCATCGCGGCGCCGGACGTGCAGGCCGGCGATCCCGGCCGCTTCTTCCAGCATCATGCGCCGTTCCTGGGGCTTGGCGGCGATGACCTGGGCAATCTTTCCCTGGCTGACCAGCGCCGGGCTGTGGGCGCCGGTGGCCGCATCGGCGAAGATCAGCGCGACATCCTTGGCGCGCACGTCCCGCCCGTTCAGGCGATAGGCGGAACCGGCCCCGCGTTCGATCCGGCGGACGACTTCCAGGTCATTGTCATCGTCGGTTTCGCCCTGCAGCACGACTTCGGCAAAATCGCGCGCGGGCCGGGTCTGCGTACCGGCGAAAATAACGTCTTCCATCCCGCCCGAACGCATGGATTTGGGCGAATTTTCGCCCATAACCCAGCGGATGGCTTCGAGCAGGTTGGATTTGCCGCAGCCGTTCGGGCCGACAACGCCGGTCAGGCCCGGTTCGATATGCAGGGTGGCGGGTTCGACGAAGCTCTTGAATCCACTCAGTCTGAGCTTCGAAATGAGCATTGCCGGTGTCTATCCCCCCGTCCGGCCCGGCGCCTTACCGGGCGCCGGCGCGTTGCAGGATGGGTTCGAGCGCGGCCCAGGTATTGGCGTCGACATTCTGGCCGTTGAGCACGAAGGTCGGCGTGCCCGCGATGTTGAATTCCTGCGAATAGCGCTGGGTGTGGGCGGCGGCCTGTTCGATCGCGGCAACATCGGCAAGACACTGGCGGCCCTGGTCGACGCTGATCCCACGCTCGGCGAAGAAATCGAGATATCCCATCTGCTCGGCAGCCACGATGAAGCGTTGTTCAAGCGGGAGTTGCATGGCCGCTTCGAGGGCCTGGCCGTTGGTCTGCACCGGCTGCATGATGGCCTCGAGGTTCAGCCATACCTGGTCGGACAAGGGAAGCGTGGCTTCCTTGGGACCGCACTTGGTCAAACGGCCCAGCATGAGGTCGACCGGACCGTGGATTGCGAACTGGCGCAGTTCGAAGCTGACCGTGCCCTTGTTCACATAGTCCTGGATCAAGGGTTCGGATCCTTCCTGCGCGAAGCGGGCGCAGGTCGGGCACGTGAGCGATCCGTATTCGATCAGCTTGAGCGGCGCATTGGGATTGCCGACGAGCGTTCCGCCATCGGCGGTTTCGGTCACCTGATCGGACCACTGTGTGCCCTCCGGTGCAGGCACGGCGGCAACCGCTTCGCCTTCCAGGCTGCCAGCTTCCTCGGTCCCGGAACCACACGCGGCGAGCGCGAGGGCGAGCGGGGCGGCAAGTGCGAAACGGAGCGTCTTGATCATGGGATTCCTCGTCTTTGAACTGGCAAGGCTAGGGCAGGGCGCGCGGGCATGGGAAGGCGCAGCGCAGGGTATCCACAGGGCTTTCCCCCGAAAAGCGGACATTCAGGTGTCAGAGCGCCCCATCGAGCAACGGTTGAAGCGCGTTCCAGGCGTGTGTGCCTTCGAGCAAGGTACCGTCGAGCACGAAGCTGGGCGTGCCCTGAAGCTTGTAGGTTTCGATATTGCTGCGCGACGAATTGGCCAATTCGTTCGCTTTCGCTTCGTCCGAGAGGCACAGGTCCGTCTGGACGCGCGAATATCCGCGGCTTTCCATGATATCGTAGAAATCGAGGTCGCTGGCGATGGCCTGGAAGCGGGCGCGGATCGAACCGAACTGCCAGCGTGAACGCTGGGCCTGCGTGGCGTGGTGCGCCTTTTCCATCCATTCGCCATGGCTGACCATGAAGGCTTCATGGTTTCCGGGGAATTTCTTGGCATCGCCGCAATGGGTGAGCAGCACGGCGGTCAGGTCGACCGGATCGCGAACCAGGTGGCGGATTTCGTAGCTGACCTTGCCGGTCGGCACATACAGCAGCTTGATCGCCCCATCGCCTTCGCGCGCGAAAGTCGCGCAGTGCGAACAGGTGTAGCTCATGAATTCGACCAGCTTGGTCTTTGCTTCGGGATTGCCGAGCAGGTGTCCGCCGGGCGTGGCGGTAACCATCGCGGCCCAGTTTCCGCCCTTCAGCACAGAACGTTCCTGTGCGCTGGCGCCAAGGGCCAATGTACCGGCGGTGGCAATGAGCAACGTTTTGAGCAAACCAGACTTTTTCATCACGATTGGTCGTCACCTTTTTCCTGCGAACCCATGCTGCGAGCCAGCGATTCGAGCACTGCGCGCAATTCAGGGTCGCCGATATCGCGCAGACTGTCGCCCAATTCCATAGGAATCGGCTTGAGCGACGGCGGCGCCTTGGGACGATCCCTGCCCGGGGGCGGCTTAACCTCGCCTTGCCGCAATTTGATCCGTGCCACGGCACGGTAGCCAAAGAAACGGTTCACCCGCTCCATGATGTCGGGGATGACCTGCTGGATCAGCGGTGCATGAGCGGGCTTGACCACCAGGTGCATGATCCCGTCCGACTTTTCGCCCGGGGGGAAACGGATCATTTCGGGCGCGCACACCTTGGCGTGGGTGTCGCCCACGATTTCGGGCCAGCGTGACACGATCGAACTCTGCACGAAACCGAACCGGCGGAAGGCGCTGCGCCCGATCTGGGGCATAAGGTCCGATATCGGTTTGGCCGCGCCGCCGCGCGCGCGCTCCCACTTGCGTGCGGCTTTCGGCTTGCCGTCGGTCTTGTCGCTTCCCATGATGCGGCAGGCCATGCCATAGGCTGGGCGTGGCCGCCACCGTCTCCGACATATTACTCGACTGGTACGATGATCACGCGCGCGAATTGCCATGGCGCGCGCGGCCCGGTGCATCACCGCCCGATCCTTATCGCGTGTGGCTGTCCGAAGTGATGCTGCAACAGACCACGGTTACCGCGGTAAAACCGTATTTCACGGCCTTTACGCAGCGCTGGCCAACGGTCGATGCGCTGGCCGCCGCCGATGAAGCGGACATCATGGCGGCATGGGCGGGGCTGGGGTATTATTCCCGCGCCCGAAATTTGGTGAAATGCGCGCGCGCCGTCGCCGATAGGGGCGGGTTTCCCGATACGGAGGAGGCTTTGCGCGAACTGCCGGGACTGGGCGCCTATACGTCTGCCGCTGTTGCCGCGATCGCTTTTGGGCGCAAAGCCGTGGTGGTCGACGCCAATGTGGAGCGGGTGGTTGCGCGGCTGTTCGCGATCGAGGAACCGCTGCCCGCTGTCCGCAAGGCCATTCGTGAAGCAACCGCCTCGATCACGCCTGCCCAGCGGGCAGGCGATTTCGCCCAGGCGATGATGGATCTGGGCGCCACGATCTGCACCGGCCGCGAACCAAAATGCCTGCTCTGTCCGCTGTCGGGCGCGTGCGCGGCCCGCCGTTCGGGCGACCCTGCACGCCTGCCGAAAAAAGTACCGAAAAAGGCGAAGCCTGTGCGGCAAGGACAGGCTTTCTGGATCCAGCGGGACACGGACGTCTGGCTGGTGCGGCGCGAAGGAACGGGAATGCTGGGCGGCATGCGCGCGCTTCCCGATGACGGCTGGAATGCGGCCGGCGATGGCCACGGCATCCCGCCTGCCGACGGGAATATCCAGTCGCTGGGACTGGTGCGCCATACCTTCAGCCACTTTTCGCTCGAACTGGCGGTCGTGCGGCTTGAATCCGCCGGTTTCGAACCGGACGGCGGCGAATGGTGGCCGCTCGAAACGCTGGACGAGGCCGGTTTGCCGACCTTGTTCGCGAAGGCCGCGCGATTGGCCCTGGCGGGTTAGATAATCCCGCCGCCAAGGCTCAGCCGCACGACTGCGATCGCTGCGACCACAAGGCAGAAATTTCGACCCGACCGGCTTGACGAAAGCTGGCCCAGCACGACGCCGATCGCGATCAGCGGCAGGGCGAGCCAGTTGGCCCAGCCAAGCAAGGGGATGGTCGCCGGGATGACGATGACGAGGGACACGAGTCCGAACAGGATGGAGAGTATATTCAGCATGTGTCTTATATGGATAGGACAGCGCGGTTTGGCAAGAGTTTCACTTCGCAATTGACCGTTCATTTCTGCTCCCGCACAGATGCGCGCACACAAATCGGAGAGAGATTGCATGGCTTATCGCACGTTCGAAACCCCGCAGATGTCCCGCCGCGGCATTCTGCGCGGAGGCGCCTGGCTCACTGCCGGCGCCGCGCTTGCAGGGGTTCCGATGGGTCGTGCCGCCATGGCGAAGGGTGGCTCTACCGAATGGCGCAACGTCGCCGCGATGGTCGAAAAATATGTCGGTGAACGCAAGGTCGCCAATATGGTCGCCACGCTGGGCTGGGGCCAGCGCGATGCGTTGACCATCGCGCAAGGCGACCTGACGCTGGGCAGCGGCGTGGTGGCCGATGCGGACAGCCTCTATCGCATCTATTCGATGACCAAGCCGATTACCGGCATGGCGGCGATGATGCTGATCGACGATGGGAAGATCGGTCTCGACCAGCCCTTGGCAGAAATTCTCCCGGCCTATGCCAACATGATGGTGCAAAAAACCTATGACGGGTCGGTGGCCGATGTCGTGCCTACCGTGCGGCCGATCACCATCCGCCAGCTGCTCACCCACACCGCGGGCCTGGGGTACGGGATTGTGCAGAACGGTCCGATCAAGGCGGTTTATGAAGAACGGGGCCTTGTTCCGGGACAAGTCAGCCGCCTGCCGATCCCCGGCCTTGGCCGCGCACAGGCGGTCTCGGGCCTTGCCGAATTCGCGGATCGGCTGGCCAAGGTGCCGCTGGTTCTCCAGCCGGGCACGAAGTGGAGCTATTCGGTCGGTCTCGACCTGCTGGGACGCGTTATCGAAGTAGCCGGTGGGATGCGATTCGACGAATTCCTACGGACGCAGATTTTCGAACCCGCTGGCATGACCAGCACTTATTTCCGTGTTCCGGCAAGCGAAGTGGGCCGTTTCACGACCAATTACGGCATTCTCAACGGAACGCCCCTTCCGATCGATCCGGCCCGCGCCTCGATCTATCTCGACAATCCGGCATTCCCGTTCGGCGGGGCCGGACTGGTTTCCAGCCCACGCGATTACGACCGTTTCCTGCGGATGCTGCTGGGCTACGGCGTGATCGACGGCAAGCGGGTCATGGGCGAACTGGCCGTGCGGGTGGGTACATCCAACCTTATGCCTGAAACGGCCACCACCAAGGGGACATGGGTCGAAGGCCAGGGCTTCGGCGCTGGCGGGCGCGTTTCGGACGGGTCCTTCGGCTGGGGCGGCGCGGCGGGCACCGTGGCGTTCGTGAATTTCCAGGCGGGCCTGCGCGCCAATTTGATGACCCAGTACATGCCGTCCGAAGCCTATCCGATCCATGCCGCCTTTCCCAAGGCGGTGGTGGACGATCTTGCCGCCATGCAGGGGGCGTGAGGCAGGACGTGCTGTCGTTCACCGGATCACGGCTCGACCGCGCCGATCATGTCCGCGCCGATCCCGAGCGGCTGGCCGGGTACATGAACTGGAAGGCGCGTCTGCTCGTGCTGGACGGGCTGATGCCCGCAATGGCGGACGACGGGGGGCTGGCATGGACGAGCCTGGCCGACGCTTCCGAAGATGCCGAGCTGTGCTTCCTCGGCCTGGATGACGGGAAGGCCTGCTTCGCCGCGGTGCCGCCGAAGGGCGATGCCGCGCCGCGTATGGCCAACCCCCAGCTGTGGCAGCTGATGGCCACGTTGCGTCCTGATGATCTCGCGCTCTACGGCGGGGCAAGAAGCCTCACCGATTGGCACGCACGCCACCGGTTCTGCGCGCAATGCGGCGGGCCGACCGCAATCGCCAAGGGCGGCTGGCAGCGCAATTGCACGCGCTGCGCCGCGCAGCATTTTCCGCGTACCGACCCGGTCACGATCATGCTGGTCGAACACGAGGGCCGCCTCATGCTCGGCCGGGGGTTGGGCTGGCCCGAGGGGCGTTTTTCCGCTCTGGCGGGCTTTGTCGAACCGGGCGAAAGCATCGAAGAAGCGGTTGCGCGTGAAGTTCTGGAAGAAGCCGGTGTAACGGTGCGCGACGTCACCTATGTCGCCAGCCAGCCGTGGCCCTTTCCCAGCCAGCTGATGATCGGCTGCCATAGCCATGCCGACAACGACGAGCTGACCATCGATCAAACCGAAATGGCCGAAGTCGTCTTCTTCAGCCGCGACGATGTCGGCGCTGCCTTGGTCGGTTCGGGACCTTTCGTTGCCCCGCCGCCCCATGCTATTGCCCATCACCTGATGAACTGGTGGATGAACCGATGAGCGAACCGCGCAGGCTGAGAATCGATATCTGGTCCGATGTCATGTGCCCCTGGTGCCTGGTCGGGTGGGGCAATCTGCAAAAGGGACTCGAACAGCTCCACGGCGAAATCGAGGCCGACGTTCGCTGGCATGCGTTCGAATTGAACCCCGACATGCCGGCCGAAGGCGAGGAACGCACAGCGCATATCGCCCGCAAGTACGGCTCCACCGTCGAACAGTCGAAGGCGGTACAGGGCCGGATGCGCGAAGCGGCGACCATTGCCGGCGTCTCGCTCGATTACGAAGGCAGCGATCCTGCGCCAGACGCGATGATGTGGAACACGTTTTCCGCCCACAAGCTGCTGACCTGGGTGGGTGAGGAGTTTGGACCTCAAAAGCAGACCGAGCTTAAACTCGCGCTGTTCGAAGCCCATTTCAACGCCCGCCGTCCGATTGGCCAGCATGACGTGTTGCTGGACATTGCGGCGGAAGCCGGCCTTGATCGGGAAGCCGCCGCCGCCGCACTCTCCAGCGATGAACTTGGCCACAAGGTCCGCGCCGAAGAACGTGCCGCGTGGGATATGAACATCTCCGGCGTGCCGGCCATGGTGGTCGAGAACAAGTTCATGATCCCCGGCGCGCAGCCGCCCCAAACCTATGCCGATGCGCTTCGGCGGGTGGCCGAGAAAGTGCCCGCGTGAGCGAATGGGTCCCCGCGACTGCCGTCATCACCGGCGGCGCTTCGGGGATCGGTCTTGCCATTGCGCAGCGCCTCGCTGCCCTTGGAACGCGGGTCATGCTGGCCGACTTGCCCGGTGCAAAACTGGAGGCGGCTGCGGCCACGATACAGGGGGCGTTGGCGCAACCGTGTGACGTGTCGGTTCCGGCGCAGGTCGATGCACTGGCCGAAGCGGCGTTCGACCGGCTCGGGACTGTTGAGCTGCTGCTCAACAATGCCGGTGTCGGCGGGCCACGCGGAAAGCTCTGGGAAATCGACCTCGACGAAGCGCGTCGCCATTTCGACATCAATTTCTGGGGCGCCTGGCATGGTTGCCGTGCCTTTGCCCCGCGGATGATTGCACAGAATTTGCCGAGTGCGCTCTACAATACCGGTAGTGAAAACAGCCTTTTCTGCGCGATGCCTCACGCGGCGGCGTACATCGCGGCAAAGCATGCGTTGGTCGGCATGACTGAGAGCCTGCGTGAAGACCTGCCCGACACTGTTCACGTCGGCCTCATCATCCCCGGCTGGGTCTTTACTCCGCTGGGTGATCCTCGCGTGATGCGACACGGGATGGATGTGGGCGAATATGCCGATGCGGTGTTTCCGCAACTTCTTGCGCGGCGCCGGTTCGTGGTCAGCCACCGCAGCAATGTGAAGAGGATCGACGAGAGAATGGGCGAGCTTCGCGAAAGCTACGCGCAATTTGGCGTGGATGACGACATGGATGTGCGCGACGTTATCGCCCGCTTGAAAGGGGCCTAGATCAGGCCCAGCCGCTCGAGCTTGCCCGCCAGTTTGCCCGGTAGCGCGTCACCGATATCCTCGCCTTCGGCCAGGTCTTTCGGTGGGTCGCCCTTCAGATAGCGCCAGCCTTGGTGCGCGCGCTTGGGGCGCGGGTGGACGCGGACGAGTTCGGGCTTGAGGTCGATCGACCAGCGCCCGTCCGAGGTTTCGCTGAAACTCAGGATTTCGCTGCGGGCGACGATGATGTGCTGGTGGATCCAGTAAAGCGATCCGCCGATGCACTGTTCCCACTTCGTGGGGCGATAGCGAGTGGTCAGGTTGGGGCTGCGCCGCGCGGCATACCAATTTTCGATATCGCCATAGCTTTGCGCACCGAAAGCGATCTTGGTCAGGTTGAGCGGCATGATCCTGATGTAGGGGATCGGGCGGGGCGCTCAACCCCTCAGCCGACGATCCCGCTCGCCACGGCGAGACCCAGGAAGGCGAAAAAGCCCATGGAATCGGTGATCATCGTCACGAACACGCTGCTGGCCACTGCCGGGTCCTGGTCCAGCCGTTCGAAAGCTACGGGCACCAGCACGCCTGCAAGGCCGGCGGTTATGACGTTGAGGATCATCGCCAACGCGATCACGCCGCCCAGCATGGGGGTGAATATGGCGGCGGTGGCCAGCCCGACCAGCACGGCGATGGTTGCGCCGTTGAGGATGGCAACGCGCAGCTCGCGCATCAGGATACGCTTGGTGTTGGATCGGGTCAGCTGGTTGGTCGCAATGGCGCGAACGGTGACGGCCATGGTCTGCGTGCCCGCGTTCCCGCCGATGCTGGCAACGATCGGCATCAGCACGGCCAGAGCTACAAGCTGTTCGATAGCGGCGCCGAACGCGGCGATGATCAGCGAGGCCAGAAGCGCGGTGCCAAGGTTTGCGACCAGCCACCGCACACGCGCGGAATAGGCATCGCGGATCGGTTCGTTGATGTCGCCTTCGCCCGCGCCTGACATCAGCAGGGCATCCTCGCCCGCTTCTTCGGAAATGATGTGGACCACGTCGTCCACGGTCATCTGGCCCACCAGCCGGTCGTTCTCGTCGACCACGGCGGCGCTGATCAGATTGTACTTCTGGAACATCAGCCCGACCTCTTCCTGGTCGAGCGTGACGGGGATCAGCGTCTGGTCGCGCTTCATCACATCGGACAGGGCGATGTTTCGCGGTGCCCGCAGCACCCACGACAGCGCGCAGGTGCCAACCGGATGATGCTTTTCGTCGACCACGAAGATTTCGTAGAATTCGTCCGGCAACTCGCGCCCGTCGCGCAGGAAGTCGATCAGGTCGCCCACCGTCAGATGCTCGGGCACGGCCACCAGATCGCGGCTCATCAGGCGCCCGGCGGTTTCTTCCGGATAAGCCAGCGCGGACTGGATCGCGATCCGGTTTTCCGCGTCCAGTTCGGCGAGAACGGCACGCTGGTCGTCCTCGTTCAGATCTTCGATCAGCTGGACCGCGTCATCGGTTTCCAGCTGTTCGGCGATCTGCGCCACTGCCCCGGCGGGCAGCGCTTCCATCATGTCTTCGCGGACATAGTCGTTGAGTTCGGCAACGACTTCGGAACTCATCAGGTCGGTAATCGCGCCGACAAGCTGGTAACGGTCCTCGCGGTCCAGCAGTTCGATAAGATCGGCAATGTCGGCCGGGTGAAGCGGTTCGACCAGCTCGTAGACGACCTGCGTGTCGCCAGCGTCCAGCGCTTCTTCGACGGATCGGACGAAGGCGGGCTTGAGGGTGTTTTCCTCGTCCATCCGCTCGTCGTCGATGCGATCGTCGGGGCGCGCCTCCTCGACCGGCGAATTTGCCAGCATCACGTCGTCGTCTTCGAGGGGGCGTTTTTCCTCGGCCATGGCCTCGCTCTAGGGGGCGGGAAACGAAAAGCAAGCCGCCTGCGGGCACCAGGTGTCGACAGCGCGGCTGCAATCCCTATATCGGCCCCAACATTCACAGGAGACACGACCCATGGCCGATAAACTGACCTTCACCCTCGACACAGGCAATGGCGCCGGCGGCGACGTTGTCATCAAGTTGCGCCCCGATCTGGCCCCCGGCCACGTTGCGCGCATTTCCGAACTGGTGGGCGAAGGGTTCTATGACGGCGTGGTGTTCCACCGCGTGATCCCCGGCTTCATGGCGCAGGGCGGCGATCCGACCGGCACGGGCATGGGCGGCAGCGACAAGCCCGACCTGAAGGCCGAATTCAACGCCGAACCGCACACCCGCGGCACGTGTTCGATGGCCCGCACCCAGGTGCCCGACAGCGCCAACAGCCAGTTCTTCATCTGCTTCGACGATGCCCACTTCCTTGACGGCCAGTACACCGTCTGGGGCCAGGTCGAGAGCGGCATGGAACACATAGACGCGCTGCCCAAGGGCGAACCGCCGCGCGAACCGGGCAAGATCGTCAAGGCGACGGTTTCCTGATCGCATTTGCGAAACCACGGGTTGGGAAGGGCGGCCACTGGCCGCCCTTTTCGTTGAATAGCGCAGCCAAGTTGGGTATTGGCGCCCGGTTCATGAAACCCACAACGCCCCCCAGGACCTTCAGGGTCAAAAGCTTCGGCTGCCAGATGAACGTCTATGACGGCGAGCGCATGGCCGAGATGCTGGCGCAGAAGGGCATCACGCCCGCTGCCGATGGGGAGGATGCCGATCTGGTCGTTCTCAACACATGCCATATCCGCGAGAAGGCGGCGGAGAAGATCTATTCCGACATCGGGCGGCTGACAAAGGGCAAGACCCAGAAGAAGGCCCCGATGATCGCGGTTGCCGGCTGTGTCGCGCAGGCCGAAGGTGAAGAGATCATGGCGCGCGCGCCAGCGGTTTCGATGGTCGTCGGCCCACAGGCCTATCACCGGCTTCCTGAAATGCTGGACCGGGCGGTAGCGGGCGAGCGATCGACCGACACCGACATGCCCGCGATCGCGAAGTTCGCCGCGTTGCCCGAACGCCGCAAGATCGGGCCCGCAGCCTTCCTCACCGTGCAGGAAGGGTGCGACAAGTTCTGCACCTATTGCGTTGTTCCATACACCCGCGGCGCCGAAATTTCGCGTCCTTACAGCGATTTGGTGGCCGAAGCGCGCAAGCTGGTGGAAGCCGGTGCCAAGGAAATCACCTTGCTCGGCCAGAATGTCAGCGCGTGGTCGGGTGAAAACGATAAGGGCCATGCCGTCGGCCTTGCGGGCCTGATCCGCGATCTTGCCAAGGTCGATGGCCTGGCGCGGATCCGGTATACCACCAGCCACCCCGCCGACATGGATGATGCGCTGATCGCCGCCCACGGCGAGGTCGACAAGCTGATGCCGTTCCTCCACCTGCCGGTCCAGGCAGGCAGCGACCGCGTGCTGCGCGCCATGAACCGCAGCCATACCGTCGAAAGCTACCTGCGGCTGCTCGAACGGTTTCGCGCCGCACGTCCCGATCTGGCGTTGTCGGGGGATTTCATCGTCGGTTTCCCCGGCGAAACCGATGCCGAGTTCGAAGAGACGCTGAGCCTGGTGGGCGAAGTGGCCTATGCCCAGGCGTTCAGCTTCAAATATTCGCCGCGCCCCGGTACGCCGGCTGCAACCATGGATGACCAGGTTGCCCGCGAAGTCATGGATGTGCGCCTCCAGCGGTTGCAGGCGGCGCTGAACCGCGACCAGCACGCCTTCAACGAAGCAAGCGTTGGCCGCACCTGCGAGGTGCTGGTCGAACGCAAGGGCAAGCATCCGGGCCAGTGGCTTGGCAAATCGCCTTGGCTCCAATCGGTGTGGTTCGAAGGCGACGTCGCCATCGGCGATCTTGTCGAGGTCGACCTCCTCGAGGCCGGCCCCAACTCGCTCAGGGCATCCGTGCGTGAAGGCGCGCTGTCACTCGCCTGACTTGGCTGCGGCTTCCAGCGTCTTCAGCTCAGGCTCTTCGGATAGCAGGACGGTCCCTGTTTCTTCCGTAGGTTCGGCCGGGGCGACCGTCGGATTGGAGGGATAGCTTTGCCCGTCGAAGGCAAGGCGCATCACGCCTGAAGGACCACCGCCCCCCGACACGCTGATGGCAAGGTCCTTCCAGCCGATGGTCTCGCTGTCGAGGACCGAGATCGGTGTGCGCGAGACCGAGATTTCGCCAACTTTGCTCCACATCGGGCCTGCCGGGGTCAGGACGAGCGTGTTGCATCCGCCAGTGCCGCAGAAATAGGGGGTGATGAGGTGGACGATTGCCTCGTCCGCTCCGTCGCCGTTGAGATCGGACCAGGCGAGGGCGTACCGCATCGGAGCTGCATCGGGGTATTCCTGAAGCAGGAAGCGGCGAATGTCCTCTTCCGCATTGGCAGGGGCAGGCGATGTGTCTTCGCTTGCGGCATCTGCAGCGGGCGCGGCCTGCTGTGTACACGCGGCAAGGGCCAGAACGGCGAGCGGTGCGGCATGGGCGAAACGAAGCATTGCGAACCTTCTCGAGCCAGGGGCCATGCAAGAATGCCGGACCGCGCGGCCTGTTACAAGGCGGTGACTATCCACCGCCTCGTCGCACGATGACTTGCGCGGCCACCATCACACCCTAAATTCCGATTCGTAACCGAAAGGAGCGCATGGCTCGCAAACCCGCACCGAAGGCCGATCGGGCCTTCTCGCCGCCGCCCAGTCCGCAGCGTGAAATCCGCCGCGCGCAGGTCGATGTAAGTTTCGACAACCAGAGTTTGCTGGGCGCCTTGTTCGGCCAGTTCGACGCCAATCTGGTGCAGGTCGAAAACCGCCTCGGGGTGTTCATCTCCGCCCGCGGAAACCAGCTTCACATAGAAGGTCCCGAAGACAGCGTCGCGCGCGCGCGCGACGTGCTGGCGACCATGTATGACAAGCTGGCCATGGGGCAGGAACTGGACGCCGGCGCCATCGAATCGATGATCGCCATGTCCAACGAACCCACGCTGGACGGGATCATGGACGCCGAGCCCAAGGGCCCGCCGATCATGATCCGCACTCGGCGCAAGACCATCGTGCCGCGCAGTGCCATGCAGGCGACCTACATGCGCAGCCTGGTGCGTGACGACATCATATTCGCGCTCGGCCCGGCGGGTACCGGCAAGACCTATCTCGCGGTGGCGCAGGCCGTCGCGCAGCTGATCACCGGCAGTGTGCAGCGCCTGATTCTCAGCCGCCCGGCGGTTGAAGCGGGCGAAAAGCTCGGCTTCCTTCCCGGCGACATGAAGGAGAAGGTCGATCCCTATCTGCGCCCGCTCTACGATGCCTTGTACGATTGCATGCCGCCCGAACAGGTTGAACGGCGGCTGGCATCGGGCGAGATCGAAATTGCACCGATTGCCTTCATGCGCGGGCGCACGCTGGCCGACGCCTTCGTTATCCTGGACGAAGCGCAGAACACCACGCGCGAACAGATGAAGATGTTCCTCACCCGTTTCGGCCAGAACAGCCGCATGGTTATCTGCGGCGATCCGCGGCAGGTCGACATTCCTGGCGGCGACCGGATGAGCGGCCTTGCCGACGCGGTCGACAAGCTGGAAGGCGTCGATGGTTTCGGCACGATCCGCTTCACCGCAGCGGATGTGGTCCGCCATCCCATCGTGGGCCGTATCGTCGAAGCTTACGAAGGTCCGACAGTCTGACGTGGATTTCGATATCGAGATAGACGGCTGGCCGCAGGGGACCGACTGGGCCAATCTTGCCGAACGCGCGCATGGGGCGGTGAAAACCGTCGAACCGGCGCTGGGTAATCCGCGCCTCACCGCCAGTGTCCTGTTCACCGTGGACAAGGAAGTCCATGCGCTGAACCGCGAATGGCGTGCGAAGGACAAGCCCACGAACGTTCTGTCATTCCCGATGCTTTCGCGCGACGAATTGCTTGCGCTCGCGCCCTCAGGCCCGCCGGAAATGCTGGGCGATCTGGCGCTGGCGTTCGAGACGTGCGCGCGTGAGGCGGAAGAAAAAGGCGTGCCGCTGGAAGACCACGCGGCGCATCT
Source organism: Qipengyuania zhejiangensis (assembly GCF_035607565.1). Classification (NCBI taxonomy): domain Bacteria; kingdom Pseudomonadati; phylum Pseudomonadota; class Alphaproteobacteria; order Sphingomonadales; family Erythrobacteraceae; genus Qipengyuania; species Qipengyuania zhejiangensis. Next base: position 627,410 of record NZ_JAYKGO010000001.1, read on the forward strand.
CCTGGTTCACGGATTGCTTCACTTGGCCGGCCACGACCATGTCGATAGCGACACACAGGCCGAAGCTATGGAAAACCTAGAGATCGCAACGCTTGCAAAACTGGGTGTCGCGAACCCATATGGGGATCGCAACTGACTGGAGCGCATTGTTAGGGCCATGCCCGATTCGCCATCACCCGCTGGAGAAGCGGACAGTAGAAGCGGGCTCTGGCTCGCAATCCGGAAATTTTTCGATCCCGACCTCGGAGAGCGTTCGCTTCGTGCGCAGCTCGAAGACGCGATCGACGAGCACGAGGGGGAGAACGGCGACGCCGCGCTTTCCCCGACCGGCAGCGGCGACCTGTCGCCGGTGGAGCGGCAGATGCTGCGAAACCTGCTGCATTTCAGCGAGCACGATGCCGACGACGTGGCCGTGCCGCGCGGCGAAATCATCGCGATGAACGCCGATGCAAGCTGGGACGAACTGGTCGCCACCTTTGCCGACCATGGCCATTCGCGAATGCCGGTCTATCGTGATCAGCTGGATGACGTGATCGGGATGATCCACATCAAGGATGTGTTCCCGTTTCTGGCGAAGGGCGACACTCCCCCTGCGGACTGGACGGTGCTTATGCGCCAGCCGCTCTATGTGCCGCAAACCCGCAACGCGCTCGATGTTCTGGCCGACATGCGCCAGCAGCGTATGCACCTTGCCATCGTGGTGGACGAATTTTCGGGGACAGACGGGCTCATCACCATCGAAGACCTGGTCGAGGAAATCGTCGGCAATATCGAGGACGAGCACGACGACGCGCCGGAGGAATGGATCGTTCCCATCGGTGCCGGCATGTGGGATTGCGACGCGCGGGCCGAACTGGATGACGTGGCCGAAAAGGTTGATCCGAAACTCGCAGAAGTTGCCGAATCGGTGGACACGCTCGGCGGCCTTGCCTTCGTGCTGGCCGAACAGGTCCCCCAGGTGGGCGCAATGCTCGAACACGACAGCGGTTGGCGGATCGAAGTGACGGGCGGGGACGAAACGCACGTCACGCGCCTGCGCCTTCATGCACCCGAGGAACCAGACGAGCAGGAATGACCCTGGCGGGTTGCAATTTTTTGCACATTGTCCCTCGACAGTGTTCGATTTGATCCATAGGCCGACCAATCATGGCAACCCGGCGGCTTCCCCCTTTGCGCGCGCTCGAGGCCTTCGTACGCACCGTACGGTTGGGCTCTGCACGCGCTGCTGCGGACGAACTTGGCCTTAGCCCGTCTGCGCTTTCGCGGCGGATTGGCAATCTGGAAGAATTCGTCGGCAAGAAGCTGTTCACCCGCGCGCGCCAGTCGATGCAGCTGACCGATGATGGCCATGCTTTCTACGAAGCGGTCAATCCGCAGCTCGAGGCGCTGGCACGCGCCGTGGAAAGCCAATCGGAAAACGCATCGCTTCTGCGCCTCCACCTTGGCGTGTTGCCGCTGTTCGGGACCCAGCGCCTGTTCCCCAGGCTGGGGGAACTGCGCCAGCGCCATCCCCTGCTACACATCGACATCGATACCGGCGCCCATCTGGAAGACCGCGTCGGCGATCTGCTGGACGCCGCGATCATCCTGTCACGCGGCCCGCAGAAGGGGCTCCATGCGGTTCGCCTGGATTACAACAAGGTCCACGCGATCTGCAGCCGTGAACTAAAAACCAGACTGGGCGACGCTCCGAGCCAGGACCTGCTTTCGCGCCAGACCTTCCTGATCCACAACGAACTCTCGGAAAGCTTTTCCGCGTGGAAGGCGGAACTGGGCATGCCCGAGCTGGAGCCGGCGGCGATCGATCATTTCGATTCCGGCCAGATCATGCTCGAAGCGGCCGCGCAGGGCCTTGGTATCGCGATCATGCACGACGATCACCTCCGCCGTGCGGCCGACAACCGGCTGGCGCATGTCTTCGATATCGAGGTGGAGAGCCCGTACAGCTACTGGTTTGTATGCAAACCGACGGCGCTCGAAGAACGGCCCGTGCGCCTGTTCCACGACTGGTTGGTGAGCGCCGGGCTCTGACCCTTAATCGCCGGGCGATGCGGCCTTCGGGCGATAGCGGACGGCATCGACGACATGCTGGAAATCGCGCAGGGGCTTGCCCAGCGCGACCACGAGCGCTTCCTCGATTTCGATGCGAGCCTTTGCGGCAATCGCCTTGCGTCCGTGATGGTCTTCGGGACTGAACGGTTCGAGGAAGGTAATCCGCAGCTTGAAGGTGCCGGATCGGGCCATGATCCGCATGGCGTTGTTGACCCCGGTCTCTTCGCCGACCCAGCCGATTTCTTCCGACGTTTCTCCGTAATCCAGCATCACGGGTTGCACGAGGACACCTGGCGGCGGCGGTTCCAGAACCGACAGCATGGACGATTTGAAAGGCAACAGGGAATGCCCGTCTGTTACCGTGCCTTCAGGGAAGACGGTGACCGACCAGTTGTCCTGGAGCGCTTCCTTCAGGGCGTTGATCTGCTCTGCAACGCCCATGCGGTTCTCGCGCTTGACGAAAACGGTGCGATTGAGCCGGCACAGCCAGCCGATCACCGGCACTTGCGACAATTCGTACTTGGCCACGAACGCGGTGCCGCTGGCCCCCGCAAGGGCGAGGATATCGATCCATGAAATGTGGTTCGAGATGAAGAACACGTCACGCCGCAGCGGAGTGCCCGACGTTTCTACCTGTGCGCCGACCACCCGCGCGCTGTAGCGGAGGAACAGCATGGGGAAGGGCGAACCATACGCGAAAACGCGGTAGAGATAATGCAGAGGCACCAGCACCAGCAGCAGCACGACGATAGCGGCCATGCGGAGGCCAAACCGCACCCAGCCACCAGCGCTCAGCGCGGTTTTTTCCCCGCGCGCGGCAGCAAGGCGCTGCTCGCTATACCGCGCGAGACGGCGTTCAGCCTTCGCGGTCGAGGCGGACGCCATACAGTTCCAGCCGGTGATCGACGAGGCGATATCCGAGTTTTTCGGCGATCTGTTTCTGAAGGGCTTCGACTTCGGGATCGACGAATTCGATCACCTTGCCGGTTTCGACGTCGATCAGATGATCGTGATGGGCTTCGGGCGCCGCTTCGTAGCGGGCGCGCCCGTCACCGAAATCGTGCCGGTCGAGAATGCCCGCCTCTTCGAACAGGCGGACGGTGCGATAGACCGTGGCGATCGAGATGCCCGGATCGATCTTGTTTGCACGTTCGTGCAACAATTCCACATCCGGGTGATCGTCGCTCTCCGACAGCACGCGCGCGATGACCCTGCGCTGTTCGGTGATGCGCAGGCCCTTGTCGGCACAAAGTTGTTCGAGATCGATTTTCTGGTGCAAGTCTGTTTCCCGAATGAAAAACGCCCCGTACCCTTATCGGGCCGGGGCGTCTTCCTCAAGGCGAACCGAAGAGCCTTAACCGGCCTTTTTCTTACGGCCACGCTTTTGCCCGGGCTTGCGACCCAGTCCGATCTTCACCGCGAGGTCGCGGCGGGTCGCCGCGTAGTCGGGTGCAACCATCGGATAGTCGGAAGCAAGGTTCCAGCGTGCACGATACTCGTCTGTCGTCAAACCATGTTCGGTCGACAGGTGCCGTTTGAGCATCTTCATCTTCTTGCCGCAGTCGAGGCAGACAAGATGATCTTTCTTTACAGAAGACCGAACAGAAACCGCAGGTTCCGGTATTTCGACGGAAGCAATCGCTGCTCCGCCAACACCAGCCAGTGCGGCATAGACATTCGAAATCAACGAAGCGACCTCGTCCACTGAGACGGTATTGTTGCTGACGTGCGCGGCTACGATGTCGGACGTCAAAGTGATCAGGGTTTCAGCCATATCGGATTCGAAATTATCCATCAGCAGCCTTCTCTCGGTAATTTTATTAGTGGCGCGAACCCTTTTTTCGACCGCCATTGTATAAAATCGACAAGAGTTCGTCCACTCCCTTGATTTGGGGACTTGTGTGGCGCGTACTTACAACTTTTTCCCGTACGTTATCGCATCGACAGGCTCGCCGTCGGTGGTGCGATAATAGCCTTTTCTCCGCCCGATCGGCTTAAAACCGCAAGACTCGTAAAGACTTGCGGCCGAATTGTTCGCGCGCATTTCGAGGAAAACCTGCTCCGCCTCGGATTCCAGCGCCACCTGGCAGAAGCAATCGATCAGCTTGCGGCCAAGGCCTTGCCCGCGCGAATCGGGGTGAACGGCAATCAACAGGAGTTCGACTTCTCCGGGCGCACGCCGTGCCAGAACAAATCCTGCAGCGGGCGAACCTTCGGGCGGAGGCTTGCCGTCCTCGTCGAGCAGAACGGCAAAGGTGTGGGGCATGGCCAGCGAACCTTCGACCTGCGCGCGGGTCCAGGCTTCGCGCCAGTGCGGATCGAAGGCGGCCTCCATCACCGCCATCAATTGATCGATTGCGCTCATTGGCCGGGCAATTTGGCATCTGGCGGACGGCCGTAAATGGGCGCCAGTGCGGGAGTGAGAAGAGTGTGCGGGATGGCGAGCGCGTGGCGCGCGTCCGGCAAAATGGAAATCGTCGATCCGCGGCCCCGCAAATCGGCAATTTCCTGCGCCCGGTTCCCGGCAACGATGTCCTGTTTCAGGAATTCGGCGGCGCGGGCAGGGGGCAGGGCGGCGTGGTCTGCCACCGGCAGGCCGCGTTCGTCGAATGGCTGCACGAAAAATTCGCCGTGCCCACCGGACATGGCGACATCGACCGGATGGGTGCCGGTCACGTCGCGCGCGCAGGCAGCGACCAGCGCCAGCGTCGGGTAACCCAAAACCTGCGCGCCCCATGCAATCCCAAGAGCGCGCGCCGCGGCAAGGCCGATGCGCACGCCGGTGAAACTGCCGGGGCCAAGCGATACCAGAATGCGGTCCGCGCGGCCCCGCCCGGGCAGTTCGCTGATAAGCGGTACGAGACGTTCGGCATGGCCGCGCCCGATGGTGACGTGGCGCGCGTCGACACACACGTCCTCGTCGAACAACGCGACCGAACATGCCTCGGTAGCCGTTTCTATCGCAAGAATACGCATGGGCGCGCCCTGCCTCAGCGCGGCGCGCGCATCAAGTCAGTCGATGCGGTTGAACGTCTCGAAATCGGGGCGAGGGCTGCGTTCGAAGATGGTCGAACGGTCGCCATAACCGATGGCACAAATCCAGTCGGCCCGGTGGCGCGGTTCATCGGCGAAGAACGCTTCCGTGACCTTGTCCAGATCGACGCCCGACATCGGACCGCAATCGAGGCCGAGCGCGCGTGCGGCAATCATCAGATAGGCACCCTGAAGGGCGGAATTGCGCTTGGCGCCTTCCTTGCGGCCTTCCTCGTCACCTTCGAACCAGCTTTTCGCATCGGTGTGCGGGAACAGCCACGGCAGTTCTTCGTGGAAATCGATATCGTAACCGATGATCACCACGACCGGAGCGGTCTTGATCTTCTCGACGTTTCCTTCCGACGCGAACTGCGCCAGCTTGTCACGCGATTCCTGCGATTTGCACCACACCAGCCGGGCGGGCTGCATGTTGGCCGACGTCGGCCCCATCTTCAGCAATTCGTAAATGGCGTGGACCTGTTCGACACTCACGTCCTTGTCGTGCCAGCCGTTATAGGTGCGCGCGTCGCGAAAAATCAGGTCGAGCGCTGCATCGTCGAGCGTCTGGTCGTTTGAAGGCTGTGTCATGAAGTCCTCTGGTTGCGGGATTGAATTCAGGCTGCGCGGACTTCAACGACCTCCGGGACATAATGTTTCAGCAAGCCTTCGATGCCGTGCTTCAATGTCGCGGTAGATGACGGGCAGCCTGAACACGCGCCCTGCATCTGGAGGTACACGATCCCGTCGCGAAAGCCGCGATACTGGATGTCCCCGCCATCGCCCGCCACGGCGGGCCGGACGCGGGTTTCGAGCAATTCGTTGATCTGCGCCACGATGTCGGCATCTTCGTCGCGTTCTTCCACCAGCATGTCCGCATCTTCGGGCGGTACGGCAATGCCGCCAGCGGTTCCGGGAGTGAACAGCGGGGCTTCGGACACGAAATGGTCCAGAAGAATGGCAAGAACCTGCGGTTTCAGATCCGTCCAGCTTGCGCCGGGCGCAGCGGTGACGCTGATGAAATCGGCCCCGAAAAACACGTTCACCACTTCGCCGGTATCGAACACGGCTTGCGCCAGCGGACTGGCGTCGGCGGCTTCGGGCGTGGCGAATTCGCGGGTACCCGACGCCATGACCTCGCGGCCGGGAAGGAACTTGAGGCTCGCCGGGTTGGGCGTGGTTTCGGTCTCTATGAACATGAACCGCGATGTAGGGATGCGGGACAGTACCGACAAGCAAAGAAGCATTTGTCGCATGTTCACTGTCCCTTCACTTCGATCACCCCTATATCCCGCCTCATGGCTATTCTACCGCGCGCCGTAGGGCGTCTCGCGCTTGTCCTTCCCCTTGCTTTGCTCGCCCCGCAGGCGATGCACGCGCAGGAACCTGCTGCGCCGGCCCCGTCGCATCTGACGCCGCAGGGCGAAACGCCGTGGATCTACGAAGGCAGCGACGTTCCGCGTGACGAGGAATGGACGTTCGGCAAGCTACCGAACGGCCTTCGCTACGCGGTGCGCAAGAACGGCGTGCCGCCGGACCAGGTTTCGATCCGGGTTCGCATCGACGCCGGATCGCTTCATGAAGAAGAGAGCGAACGCGGTTACGCCCACCTGCTCGAACACCTGCTGTTCCGCGAAAGCAAATATGTCGGGCGTGCCCAGGCGATTCCCACGTGGCAGCGCCTCGGGGCGACTTTCGGCAGCGATACCAACGCGGAAACCAGCCCCACGCACACGGTGTACAAGCTCGACCTGCCCAACATCAACGCAGGCAAGCTGACCGAAAGCATGAAGATCCTGTCGGGGATGGTCCGCGAACCGGTGCTGAACGACGCGAATATCGATGCAGAAGTGCCGATCGTTCTGGCTGAAAAGCGCGAGCGTGGTGGCCCGCAGCAGCGTTCGGGCGAGGAAACCCGCGCCACCCTGTTTGCCGGGCAAAGGCTTGCCACGCGTGTTCCGATCGGGACCGACGAAACCTTGCAGGCGGCAACCGGCGCGTCGGTCGAAACCTTCTACAAGCGCTGGTACCGGCCCGAAAACACCGTGATCGTCGCGGTCGGCGATATCGATCCGATGCAATTGGCGGCCGAAGTCGAACGCTGGTTCGGTGACTGGAAGGGCGTTGGTCCGGCCACGCCTGCGCCCGATTTCGGCGATCCGGTCGCACCGGCGGGGGCCGATCCGGCAAATCCTGTGGGCGAAGTGACGGCGATCGTCGAACCTTCGCTCCAGCGCAGCTTTTCCTACGCGATCATGCGCCCGTGGCGCCCGGTGCAGGACACGATCATCTATAACGAGGGGCTGCTGCGCGACAGCCTGGCCCAGGCGCTGATCAACCGGCGCCTGGAAGCCCGTGCGCGCGCCGGCGGCAGTTACCTGTATGCACAGGTCCAGCAGGAAGATGTCAGCCGGTCCACGGATGCCACCTTTGTCGCATTCGCTCCGCTGACGGCGGACTGGAAGGCCGCGCTGTCCGATGTTCGCGGCGTGATTGCAGATGCTCTCGCGAACCCTCCCACGCAGGAGGAAATCGACCGCGAGGTGGCCGAGTTTGAATCGATCTTCGCCAGTTCGGTCGAACAGCGCCGCGTGATGGCGGGCGCACGATTGGCGGACGACATCGTCAACGCGGTCGATATCCGCGAAACGGTGGCCGCTCCCGAAACCGTGCTCAACGTCTTCAATTCGATGAAGGACAAGGTTACGCCTGCACAATTGCTCGACCATACGCGCAAACTGTTCGACGGGGCGGTGATCCGTGCCGCCTATGTCACGCCGCAGACCGGCGAGGCGAACGCGGCCGACATCCGATCCGCGCTGAGCGCGAAGGTCGTTGCCGCCGATGACGCGCGCATCGCAGCGCAGGACATTTCCTTTGCCGATCTGCCGCGCGTGGGCGCACCGGGTGCAATTGCGCAGCAGGGCCCGATCGGCGTTCTCGACATCGAGCGGGTGGATTTCGCCAACGGCGTGAAAACAATCCTGTGGGCCAACGATGCCGAACCCGGCCGCGTGGCGGTCAAGGTTCGCTTTGGTGGTGGCTGGCGTTCGATCGGCGAAGGCGAGGCGGCCTATGCCACCCTGGGCCAGATGGCGCTGATTGGTTCGGGTGTCGGTGAATTGGGCCAGGAAGAGCTCGACCGTATTTCGACCGGACGCCGCATGGGCTTTGATTTCGACATCGGCGACGGGGCGTTCACCTTCTTCGCCCAGACGCGCAGGCAGGATCTGGAAGACCAGCTCTACCTGTTTGCCGCCAAGCTCGCGATGCCGGGATGGGACCCCAATCCCGTGCTGCGGGCCAAGGCCGCAGCACGGCTGGCGTACGAAAGCTATTCCTCCAGCCCCGTCGGGGTTGTCAACCGCGACCTCGAATTCCTGCTGCGCGACAGTGATCCGCGTTTCCGCACCCCGGACCAGGCCATGCTGGAACAGGTCACCGCGGACGGGTTCCGCAAGGTGTGGGAGCCGCTGCTCAAGCAGGGTCCGGTGGAAGTGCTGGTGTTTGGCGATTTCGACAGGGCCGAAGCGATCGAGGCGCTGGGGCGCACGTTTGGCGCGCTTGAACCGCGTGCGCCGCTTCCGGCCAGCGTTGCCACCCGCGGGTTCGATTTCCCGGACGCTGGCGAAACGGTGGTCGAAAACCACCGCGGCGATGCGAACCAGGCCGCGGCGGTCATTGCCTGGCCAACCGGTGCAGGAGTTGCCGGATTGCGCGAATCCCGCCAGCTCGAAATCCTCACGCAGGTGTTCAACAACCGCCTGATGGATGCGATGCGCGAACGCGCCGGTGCCAGCTATGCCCCGGTGGTCAGCACGCAGTGGCCGACGGATGTGGAAAGCGGAGGCCGCATCAGCGCCTTCGCACAGCTGCGCCCGCAGGACGTACCGGCCTTCTTCCAGGCCGCCGACACGATTGCCCGTGATCTGGCCACCACCCCGCCGGGCGAAGACGAGTTGCAGCGGGTAACCGAGCCGTTGCTGCAATACATAAACCGGGCGTCCACCGGGAACCTGTTCTGGCTGTTCCAGCTGGAAGGGGCCACCCAGGACCCGCGCCGGATCGAACTGCTTCGTTCGTTGCTGATCGATTTCACCCAGACCACGCCGGAAAACATGCTTGGCCTGGCGCAGAAATACTTCGACGGCACACCGGGCTGGCGTCTTGCGATCATCCCCGAAGGGCAGCCACTGGCAACGCGCGCATCGTCAGCCGCCCCGGCAGAAGCGGGCCGCTGACCCGGAGACTGCAATCGGGTTTTTGTGCTGGCCAAGCAAAAGCTGCTTGCTCCATCATGACCGCTCGTCTGCGGTAGACGAGCATTCAGGCGCCATTCGGTGCGCCGCAACTGGAAATGACAATGGCTACGAACTGGGCACCCGACAGCTGGCAGGATTTCGAAGCACGGCACCTGCCCGATTATGCCGACAAGGACGCGCTGATCGCCGCACGCACGACGCTGGAAACGCACCCCCCGCTGGTGTTTGCCGGTGAAGCGCGCGCGCTGAAGGCCGATCTGGCCGAAGTGGCGGAAGGCAAGGCGTTCCTGTTACAGGGCGGCGATTGCGCCGAAAGCTTCGCCGAATTCCATCCCAACAACATCCGCGACACCTTCCGGGTGCTGCTGCAGATGGCCGTGGTGATGACGTTTGCCAGCAAGAAGCCGGTGGTGAAGGTCGGCCGGATGGCGGGCCAGTTCGCCAAACCGCGCAGTTCGGCCACCGAAACGCAGGGCGACGTCACGCTGCCCAGCTACCTGGGTGACAATATCAACGGAATCGAGTTCGATCCGGTCGCCCGCGTGAACGATCCGCAGCGCATGGTGCGCGCCTATTCGCAGGCCGCTGCGACGCTCAACCTGCTGCGGGCCTTTGCCAACGGCGGCTATGCCAACCTGCGGCAGGTCCACCAGTGGACCCTCGATTTCATGGGCCGCAGCCCCTGGGCGGACAAGTTCAAGGACGTGGCCGACCGTATTGGTGAAGCGCTGGATTTCATGGAGGCTTGCGGGATCGACCCGGCCACCGTGCCGCAATTGCAGGGCACCAGCTTCTACACCAGTCACGAGGCCCTGTTGCTGCCCTACGAACAGGCGCTGACCCGCCGCGACAGCCTGACGGGCGACTGGTACGATACCAGCGCCCACATGGTCTGGATCGGGGACCGCACGCGTTTCGAAGGCAGCGCCCACATCGAATATGCGCGCGGCATCGGCAATCCCCTCGGCATGAAGTGCGGACCCAGCCTCGAACCCGATGCGCTGCTCAAGCTTCTAGACACGCTCAACCCCGCGCGCGAGCCGGGGCGGATCGTGCTGATCAGCCGGTTCGGCCATGACAAGGTCGAAGAAGGCTTGCCGCGCCTGATCCGCGCCGTGCGCCGCGAAGGCCATCCGGTGGTGTGGTCGTGCGATCCGATGCACGGCAACGTCGTCAAGGCGGACAGCGGTTACAAGACGCGGCCCTTCGATCGCATCCTCACCGAAGTGAAGGGGTTCTTCGCGGTCCACCGCGCCGAAGGCACGCACCCCGGCGGCATCCATGTCGAGATGACCGGGCAGGACGTGACCGAATGCGTGGGCGGTGCCGTTGCGATCACCGACGCTGCGTTGGGCGATCGCTATCACACCCATTGCGATCCGCGCCTCAACGCGGCGCAATCGCTGGAACTGGCGTTCCTGATCGCGGAAATGCTCAACGAGGAAGAAACGGTCCGCCGCGCCGACGCTGCCTAGGGGACACTACCTAGGCGGCTGTTGCCGCCGTTTACGCAGGGCATGGGCCACACACCCGTTCGGAAAGGGTGGTGGCTGTGCGCGCACGCGGGTTCGATGCAGTTCTGGTTCTGACAAGCTGGGCGCTCGTTGCGGTCCCGGCGGTGATGCTGGTGCGCGACCAGACGCACTATATCGAAGGCTGGCTGATTGCGGCGACCGTGTTGCCGTTGCTGGGCCTGCTCATCCGGCATTACCGGCTCTCCGGCTATCTCGATCGCCGCAGTCGCAAGCTGGAAGCACGCGTTTCGCAACTGGAACTGGCGGAAGAACTGGCCGGGTTCGGGCGGTGGAGCATCGATCTTGCCACCGGGCAAAGCCGGTGGTCGGAGGAATTCTGCAACATCGCCGGGCTTCCTGCGGGCACACCGCCCGAGGCGGGTTTGATCGACCGTCTGCTTCCCGATGGGCGATCGCAAATGGAGGCGACCTTTGCTTCCCATGGCGACGACCGCGAAGCCTTTGCGGTGGAATTCGAAATCGAAAATCCGCAACGAGGCCCGCGCATCTTGCGAGCCCGCGCGCGCAACTGCTTTTCCCCCGAAGGCAGTCTCGAAATGATTCTGATGGTCGTGCGCGACGTGACCGATGAGTACACGCAGGTCGCCCGCATCGAACAGGAGAAGGACTGCGCCCTGCGCGAGGCGGAAGAAGCGCGGCAGCTGGCAAACACCGATGCATTGACAGGATTGGCAAATCGCCGGTCGGCGATGGCCGCGCTCGACCGGGCGATTGTCGAGGCGCGATCTGCGGGCACTGCGATTGCCCTGATCGTTTTCGATATCGACCATTTCAAACAGGTCAACGACACCCACGGCCACAGCACCGGTGACAGGGTCATCGCAACGATCGGGGAGATTGCCGGTCGCCAGGCGCGCGCAGGCCAACTGGTCGCCCGCATCGGCGGCGAGGAATTCCTGATGGTGATCGCCGGCGCAACACCGCAGGGCGCTTCGGGTGCGGCGGAAAGGCTGCGTCTGGCGATCGAAGCGGGTACCGCCCTGTCGCCTGTTCCGCCCGTGACCGTGAGCGTGGGGCACGCGATGATGGAGGCGGCGGATACCAGCCTGACGCTGTTCGCCCGCGCCGACGAGGCGCTGTATGCCGCCAAGCGGGCGGGGCGCAATCGGGTGGCGCTGGCCGCATGATGGGTCGGCCCGATAAACATATGTTTGATTCGTCACAAAAATCGGCGCCGCGTCTTTAAACAGCCGCCGACATGCGCCATGATGGACCATGGTTGCCGCATTCTGGCAGCCGCCATGCAAGGGGGACACGGTCTATGCCCCAGCCAGAGCAATCAGTGCCCCTCACTCCATCGCGGCTTGGCGAGAGTTACCGTGCCACGCGCGCGCTCAGCGAAGCCCTGGTTCAGCCACTGTCGGACGCCGATGCCACCATCCAGTCGATGGAAGACGCATCGCCGACCAAGTGGCACCTGGCGCACGTCACGTGGTTCTGGGAAACCTTCCTGCTGCGCGATCATGATACGGATTACCGGTTGTTCAACGACGACTGGCCGTTCGTCTTCAATTCCTATTACGAAGCTGAGGGCGAGCGTATCGCGCGGTTTTCGCGCGGGATGCTGTCGCGCCCCACCCTGGCCGATATTCTCGAATGGCGCGCGCATGTCGACGCGGCGATGGCGCCCTTGTTCGAACGCGACGATTGCGCCGGACTGATTGCGCTGGGTATCGCGCACGAACAGCAGCATCAGGAATTGCTGCTGACGGATATCAAGCACGCGCTTTTCCAGAACCCGCTGGGTCCTGCGATGTGGGACGAAAGCCCATCCCGCGCCGCGCCAGGCGAACAATCGTGGCATTCCCATCCCGGCGGCATTGCGCGGATCGGGCATCAGGATGGCGGCTTTGCCTTCGATAACGAGGGCCCGGTTCACCGTGCGTTGCTGGAACCCTTTGCCCTGTCGTCGCGGCTGGTGACCAATGGCGAATGGGCCCAGTTCATCGCCGACGGCGGTTATACCAATCCCGCCTTGTGGCTTTCGGATGGTTGGACCTGGGTGAAGGGTGAGGGCATATCGGCACCGCTTTACTGGCGCGGGGACGAACATTTCACCCACGCAGGATGGCAGGCACGCGACCCCCATGCCCCCGTGACACATATCTCGTATTTCGAAGCGGATGCGTTTGCCAGCTGGGCCGGGTTGCGCCTGCCGACCGAATTCGAATGGGAAGGCATCGCGCGCGGACAGGAAGGGGACAGCCCTGCCCACGATCCGGCGGGTGGCAACCAGCTTGACGGGCCGACACCGCCGTTGCCGATGGGCGGTGGCGGATTGTTCGGGGACTGCTGGCAATTCACCCGTTCCGCATATCTGCCATATCCGCGTTTCCGCCCCGCCGAAGGGGCCGTGGGCGAATACAACGGAAAGTTCATGAGCGGGCAGTTCGTGCTGAAAGGCGCAAGCTGCGCAACGGCGCGTGGGCATTCGCGCGCATCCTACCGCAACTTCTTCTACCCGCACCAGCGCTGGCAATTCACCGGGCTGCGCCTGGCAAAGGATCTTTGATGAAGACTGAAAAGGGCATCGCCCTTGTCGACCGTGACGATGACGGCGTGGACCGTGCCTTTCGGGCCGATGTGCTGAACGGCCTTCGCCAACGCGACAAGGCGGTGCCGGCGCGCTGGTTCTACGACGAGGCCGGATCGCAGCTGTTCGAGGATATCACCCGGCTGGAGGAGTATTATCCCACAAGGGCCGAAACGCAGATCTTGCAGGACCGGTGCGAGGAATTCGCCCGCTTGATCGGCCCGGACCGCGCCGTGGTGGAGTTCGGATCGGGCAGTTCAGTCAAGACGCCGTTGCTGCTCGGCTGCATAAGCCCTGCCGCTTATGTGCCGCTCGACATTTCAGGAGATTTCCTGCGCGAGTCCGCGGCGGCGCTGTCGGAGAAATTTCCCGGCCTTCCGGTGCACTCCGTCGAAGCCGATTTCATGCGCCGCGTCACCTTGCCCGATGCCGTCCTGCCTTTGAAGAAGCTGGGTTTTTTCCCCGGATCGACCATCGGGAACATGGTGCCTCGTACGGCGGTCGATCTGTTGCGGTCCATGCGGGCCACCTTGGGGGCCGACGACGGGGAAAGCCCGCTGCTGTTGATCGGCATGGACCTGGTGAAGGACCGCTCGCTCCTCGAGGCGGCGTATGACGACGGCAGCGGGGTTACCGCGGCGTTCAACCTCAACCTTGCAACACGGATCAACCGCGAACTCGCTGGCACCATCCCGATCGACGCGCTCGAGCACGTAGCGCTCTGGAACGATGAATTTGCCCGGATCGAGATGCACCTTCGCGCCCGGTGCGACATCGCCTTCACGGTTTCGGGGGAACGGTTCGTCATGGCCAAGGGCGAAACGATTCACACGGAAAACAGCCACAAGTTCACCCGCAGGAGCGGCAACACGCTGCTGCTCGCGGGCGGGTGGACGCCTGTCGAGCGCTGGCTGGATAGCGATGGGCAGTTCGCCCTGATCCTTGCCCGCGCCACCGAACAGCGCGACGCACCCTGATCCATGCGGGCATTCATGGACGCGCCACCCACGCGTCCCTATATCGCGGCAATGGACATTGAACCTGCCTTCAGCGCGGCTGCCGACCTGCTGCGCTCCATTCCGCGCTCGGAATTGCTGATTGCGGCGGTGGCCGCGCTGGTGCTGGGATGGGTCGGTGCGTTGGTTGCCCGCCGGTCCGCACTTGGTGGGATCATGCGCGGGATCAGCACGGTGGTACTGGGCGCGATCCTCGTCACCGTGGTGCTGCAATTGTCGCGCTTCGATCCCCGCTTCGATGTTGCCGTGCCGCAGATCGGTTTGCCCGAACAGGTGGTTGCCGGCGGCGAGACGCGCGTTCCCCTGTCACCCGATGGACATTACTGGCTTCGGGCCGAAGTGAATGGCGTGCCCGGAAACTTCCTTGTCGATACAGGGGCCACGCTTACTGCCGTATCGTTTGGCCTTGCGGAAAAGGCCGGGCTGACGCCGCGACGGGGCGGCATTCCGATCATGATCGGCACAGCCAACGGCACCATTCAGGCGCACGTCTCCACGATCGACAGCCTCACTTTCGGCAATGTCCAAGCAAGCGGGATCGACGCCGCTGTCGCGGAGAATTTCGGGGACTACAACGTGATCGGCATGAATGTGCTGGCGCGGCTGGGATCGTGGCGGGTCGAAGAAGGCACGCTGATCCTGGTCCCTTCAGCGGCTGACCGTATTCCTGAGTGACCGTTTGACCTCGATGCGCGAGCCGTTAAGGCTGCGCCCGATGGCCAGCCAACCCCCGCTCCCATCCCCGCCGCCCCTGGCCGACCTCGTCGCGTCTGGCCCGCTGGCGCTGTTTCTCGATTTCGACGGCACACTGGTGGAGATCGCGCCCGATCCCGATGCCATCGTCGTTCCGCCTACGCTGGCGAGGCGGCTCGCTGCCTTGAACGACCAACTCGACGGGCGGCTTGCACTCGTCAGCGGCCGTGCGCTCGACGACCTGACGCGGCATCTCGGTCCGATTGGCATGGCGCGGGCGGGATCGCACGGCGCGCACTGTGTTCGTGCCGATGGATCGCTGGCCGGTGCGCCGCCTGAGCCCTTGCCCGGCGAAATCGTGGCCCGGATGCGTGCGTTCGCGCAGGAATGCGGCCTGCGTTACGAAGCCAAGAGCCATGGCGGCGCGCTTCATTACCGGGCGCGTCCCGAAATGGCTGACGCGGTTCACGCGCTTGCGGACGAACTGGCGGCAAGCAACGGGCTGTGCATCAAACGCGGCAAGGCCGTGGCCGAACTGGTCCGCCCCGGCGCCAGCAAACGCGGCGCGGTACAGACCTTCATGGCCGAAAACCCCTTTAGCGGATCCACCGCCATCTTCGTCGGAGACGATGTCACCGACGAGGACGGATTTGCCGGTGCAATCGAATTCGGAGGGTTCGGGCTGGCCGTGGGGGATCGCATGAGCGACAAGGCGCGTTACCGTCTCGACACCGTTTCCGCAGTACATGAGTGGCTGAACCTATGACGAAACCCAACCTCGAACTTGCACCGATCGGCAATTGCCAGGTCAGCGCGCTGGTAGACGAGGAGGGCGGTTTCGTATGGGGTTGTGTTCCGCGGGTCGATGGCGACCCGGTGTTCTGTTCGCTGCTGAACGGCGATCGGCAGGATCGCGGCACATGGCGGTTCGAACTGGAGGGGCAGGTCCGTTCGAGCCAGCGTTACGAACGCAACACCGCAATCCTCGTCACCCGCCTCGAGGCGGAAGACGGAAGCGCTGTCGAAATCAGCGATTTTGCGCCGCGTTTCGAACGATCGGGCCGGATGTATCGCCCGGTCGCCTATTCCCGCATCGTGCGCCCGGTGGTGGGCGCGCCGCGCATGAAGGTGAACCTGTCACCCATGCACGAATACGGCTCGCAACTGGCGGCCACCACCAACGGCACCAATCACATACGCTATCTTGTCGGGCCGCAGGCGCTGCGCTTGTCGACCGATGCGCCGATCGGATACATTCTCGAAGGGCGCAGCTACCGGGTCGAGAGCGATCAGCACTTCTTCCTCGGCCCGGACGAACCCTTCGTCGGCAACATCCGGAGCGAACTGCGCCGAATGGAAGCCAACACGGCACGGTACTGGCAGCATTGGGTCCGTGGACTGCACATCCCGCTCGAATGGCAGGACGAGGTAATTCGTGCCGCCATCGCGCTGAAGCTGTGCCAGCATGAAGAAACCGGTGCGATCGTTGCCGCGCTGACCACGTCCATTCCCGAAGCGCCGGGCAGCCAGCGCAACTGGGATTACCGGTACTGCTGGATCCGCGACAGCTATTACACGGTGCAGGCATTGAACCGTCTCGGCGCGCTCGATGTGCTGGAAAAATACCTGCATTATCTGCGCAATATCATCGATCAGGCGCGCGGCGGACAAATCCAGCCGCTCTATTCGGTGATGGGCGCCCAGGAACTTCATGAATTCGAAGCGGGCAATCTCGCCGGGTATCGCGGGATGGGTCCGGTGCGCGTGGGCAACGCGGCGTACAAGCAGGTGCAGCACGATTGCTATGGCCAGATAGTGCTGCCGACCGCGCAGGCCTTCTTCGACACCCGCCTGCTGCGGATGGCCGACGAGACCGACTTCGCGCACCTTGAAGAAGTTGGCGAAATGGCCTGGACCAAGCACGACCAGCCCGACGCCGGTCTGTGGGAATTCCGCACGAGGCAGGAAGTTCACACCTATTCCGCGGTGATGTGCTGGGCGGCCTGTGACCGGCTTGCCAATGTCGCGGCGCAATTGGGGAAGGGCGACCGCGTCACCTTCTGGAACGATCGGGCCGAACAGATCCGTGCGCGGATCGAACGCGACGCCTGGAACGAGGAAGGCGGCCATTACGGCGCCAGCTTCGAAAGCGAATATCTCGATGCCAGCCTGTTGCAGATGGTGGAATTGCGCTATCTCAAGCCGGGCGACGCCCGGTTTCTCAAGACCTTCGCCGCGGTGGAACGGGACCTGCGGCGCGGCGATCACATGCTGCGGTATGCGGCGGAAGACGATTTCGGTTCGCCCGAAACGGCTTTCAACGTATGCACCTTCTGGCTGATCGAGGCGCTGGCGCTGGCTGGCCGCAAGGACGAATCCCGCGACATTTTCGAAGCGATGCTGACCCACACGACCGCGTCCGGAATGTTAAGCGAAGATCTCGACTACGAAACGGGCGAACTGTGGGGGAATTTCCCCCAGACCTACTCGCTGGTTGGCATAATCAATTGCGCCGGCCTGCTGAGCAAACCGTGGAGTGAAGTACGCTGAGCGATCCCCAACGTCTTGTTGTCATCTCCAACCGCGTAGCCGTTCCCAAGGCGCGGGGTGCGGCGGGTGCGCAAGGCGGATTGGCAGGCGCGCTGAACGCGGCGCTGCAGGCGCGGGCGGGCATCTGGTTCGGCTGGTCGGGCGAAGCGTGCGAGGAACACAGCGGCGACATCGCCACGCAGACCACCGATGGCGTCACCACCGCCACGATGGACCTGAGCAAGCGTGATGTGGACGAATATTACAACGGCTACGCCAATTCGACGCTGTGGCCGCTGTTCCACTACCGTCTCGATCTGGCCGAATACGAACGCGAGACGGGCAAGGGCTACGAACGGGTCAACGAACGCTTCGCGGAGGCGGCGGCCCCGCTGATCGAACCCGACGACATCGTATGGGTGCACGATTACCACCTTATCCCGCTGGGCGAGCGTCTGCGCGCACGCGGGCTGAGGAACCGTATCGGCTTCTTCCTCCACATCCCCTGGCCGCCCACGCGGCTGTTCGTGTCCCTGCCGTTTCACGAACGGCTGGTGCGCACGATGCTGCATTACGATCTGCTCGGCTTCCAGACCGAGGAATGGCTTTCCAGTTTCCTGCATTATTGCGAGCATGAACTTGGTGCCCAGGTCGACGAAGCGACGGGCAGCGTCACCCTCGAAGGGCGGACCACCCTGGCGCGCGCCTATCCCATCGGCATCGATTGGGAGCACTTCAGCCGGCTTGGCGAGGAAGGCGATGCGCGGCAGGCCCAGCAACGGCTGATCAGTTCGACCCGCCGACGCACCGCGATGATCGGGGTGGACCGGCTCGATTATTCCAAGGGGCTTCCCGAACGGCTCGACGGGATTTCACGTTTTTTCGATCGCTATCCCGAACGCGTGCGCGACCTCGTGTTCGTGCAGATTGCCCCGCCCAGCCGCGAGGACGTGGAAAGCTATCAGAACATCCGCGCCCTGCTGGAACAGAAGGCTGGCCAGATCAACGGCGCACGGTCCGAAGTGGATCTGGTGCCCGTTCGTTACGTCAATCGCGGTTACAGCCACGCCGAACTGTTCGGCTTTTTCCGGGCGTCCAAGATCGGGCTGGTAACCCCGCTGCGCGACGGGATGAACCTGGTGGCCAAGGAATACATCGCGGCGCAGGACCCAGAAGATCCCGGTGTCCTGATCCTGTCGCGTTTCGCCGGTGCGGCGGCGCAGATGCAGGATGCGGTGCTGGTCAACCCGCACAGCCCGGATGACCTCGCCCATGCGATCCGCATCGCGCTCGACATGCCTCTGGAAGAGCGCAAGGCCCGCTACGAAAAACTGGTCGTCAGTGTGCGCGAAGACAACGTGCAGGACTGGACAGCCAATTTCCTGCGCGATCTTGCTGCGGGCTAGACCGCGCGGCGCGGGGACGGTCCGTCCCGGCGGACCCCGGCGTTCATCTCCAGCACTTCGCGCAGATCGCGGTGTTGCGGCGTCTCGGCCCGCGAACGCAGGACCAGGTCGACCTTGCGCAGCAGGAACCGGTCGTCGAACGGCTTGCGGATGTATTCCTGCGCCCCGTTATAAAGGGCCGACGCTTCGTCCTGTGCCCCGCTCATCGCGGTAAACATGATCACGGGCAGGTCGTAATTCTTCGCCGAACTGCGCAGCTCGCGCAGCACCTGTCCGCCTGAAATGCCGGGCATGTCCTGATCCAGCAACAGCAGGTCGGGCCGCCTCCATTTGAGCAGGTCCAGCGCCTTGTGCCCGTCGGTCACCCAGCCGCAGGCGTGACCGGCCTCGATCAGGAGGTTGGCGGCCAGTTCCGCTATCAGTTCGTCATCGTCCACGATGAGGATATGAGCCATAGAGTGCGCCCTTCTGTTATGTGCCTGTTGCAGATGGCTTTAATGAAGGATGGTGCATCCAACCCCTCGATCCAACTACGTAGGGTTACGAAGGTCGTCGGACGCATGTCATTGTGTGTGTGCACGCACAGTGCCACGGTCCCCGCCATGATTCGCGAACCATTCTTGAAGACCCAGGGCATCCACAATTTCCGCGATTACGGTGGTTGGGCGGTGGCGGGCGGCGGACGTGTGCAAACCGGCCTGCTGTTCCGTTCCGGCCAACATGTCGATGCGACCGAGGAAGACCTTGCCGCCATTGCCGCGCTCGACATTCGCACGGTCATCGACCTGCGCGGCGAAAGCGAACGCGAACGCCACCCGTGCCGCCGCGTCGAAGGCTGGAACGGGGAAGTGGTGTTCTATGACGGCGAAACCACCTCCAGCCCCCCGCACATGGATGTTGAACCGGGCTCCAGTGCAGGTGATTTTGCCCGCCAGCGGATGATCGCGGTTTACACGCGTATGCCGCACAATCCGGCGATGATCGACATGTTCGGCCGCTATCTCACTGTCCTCGACCAGCGCGAGGGGGCCAGTCTGGTCCACTGTTTTGCCGGCAAGGACCGCACTGGCATCGCGGCCACCATGCTTCTGCACATCCTGGGCGTGAACAAGGACGACCAGCGCGAGGAATTCCTTCGCACCAACCAGAGCCCGACTTTCGACGTGCTGGTGCAGCAATCCTTGCCCGGGATAGAGGAACGCCTCGGGCGCAAGCTGGAAGTGGACGCCGTGCGCGACCTGCTCGGCGTGCGCGAGGAGTATCTCGACACGTTCCACGCCGAAGTCGAACGCGACTACGGCAGCTTCGATGATTATCTCACACGCGTGATAGGTGTGGATGAACCCCAGCGAGAACGCCTGAAGGAACGCTTCCTGGCGTGACTCCGGCGCGCAGGCTTCCCATATAGCGCGGCCAACCCGAACCCAGACTGCAAGAGATACCCGACATGGCTACCCATCGTACCAAGATGCTCATCATCGGCTCCGGCCCGGCGGGCTATTCCGCCGCGATTTACGCAGCGCGCGCCATGATGGAGCCGATCGTGGTGCAGGGCCTCCAGCCCGGAGGTCAGCTGACCATCACCACCGATGTCGAAAATTATCCCGGTTTTGCCGATGTCATCCAGGGCCCCTGGCTGATGGAGCAGATGCAGAAGCAGGCCGAGCATGTCGGCACGCGGATGATGTGGGACACGATCGTCGATGTCGATCTGGCAGGCGGAAGCCCGTTCCGCGCGGTCGGCGACAGCGGCGATGAATACATTGCCGACGTGCTGGTCATTGCCACCGGGGCGCAGGCGAAATGGCTCGGCGTGCCGGGCGAAATGGAATTGGGCGGCAAGGGCGTGTCCGCCTGCGCGACGTGCGACGGGTTCTTCTATCGCGGCAAGAAGGTCGCGGTGATCGGCGGAGGCAACACCGCAGTGGAAGAGGCGCTCTACCTCACCAACCATTCCGACGACGTAACGCTGATCCACCGCCGCGACGATTTGCGCGCTGAAAAGATCCTTCAGGAACGGCTGCTCAACCACCCCAAGATTTCCGTCCTGTGGAACAAGACGGTCGACAGTTTCGAAGCGGGCGAAAACGGGACGCTGGGCCATCTCAATCTGCGGGACACGCAAACCGGTGAAGGCAGCACCTTCGATTGCGATGGTGCGTTCGTGGCTATCGGCCACGCCCCGTCGACCGAACTGTTCAAGGGCAAGCTGCCGATGGACGATGGCGGCTATCTGCTGACCGAAGCGGGATCGCCCAAGACCGAAATTCCGGGCGTTTTTGCCGCTGGCGATGTCACCGATCACACCTATCGGCAGGCGGTCACGGCTGCGGGGATGGGCTGCATGGCCGCGCTCGATGCCGAACGCTTCGTCGCAACGCTCGAAACGGCGCAGCGGATGGAAGAAGCCGCCGAATAAATGTGGGTGGCCCCGCCGAAGCGGGGCCACGACCTTACAGGTGGATGTCGAACGCGAAGATCGCGGCGTGGAAGATGAGCGCCATGAGGACCAGGCTCGACAGTGCGAACAGGACAAAGCGCACCATCACGACATTTGCCGTCACCTGCACGACCGAATGGATGATCCGCAGGCCGACGTAGATCCACGCCAGCAACGCGTTCATCCCGTCACCCCATCCGACCATCGCCAGCAACAGGGCGACGGCGTAGAACACCGTCGGCTGTTCATGCAGATGATTGTAATTATGGGCTTTCCATTGCACTTCCTGGGGAAGCGCATCGTCGAGCGACTTTGTTCGGCGCGCGTCGTTGGGATCGATCCCCGCTTTCGACATGGCGGGAATGCGGGTGGCGTACATCCACAGCCACATGACCATCGTCCACGCAAGCAGGACGACGACGGGCTGGAAAATCTGCGACTGGATCATCAAAGGGCTCCCGGATCGGCGAACAGTGTCAGCGCGACAGCGCGATAGGCGAGATAGACAAGCGCGAAGGTCGACAGCAGGAACAGCGCGAAACGCACCGACACCACGTTGACGGTCGCCTGCCAGATCGAATGGACGATCCGCAGCGCAACATAGACCCATGCAACCAGCGGATCGATCGCGCTTGCGCCCATGAGCGCGATGATCATCACAGCCGCGTAGAAGACCGTCGGCTGCTCCATCAGGTGGGCGTAATTGTGGGCTTTCCAGTTCACCTTGTCGGGAATGACGCCTTCAAGGTCCACGCCGCGCCCGCCGGGTTTCGCGTCCTTGAGGTTTGCGCCGCTGGCGCTGATCGCGGGAAACCGCGTGAAGGCCATCCAGAAAAGCATGACGAGCGACCATGCGACAAGGACTGCCGCCGGTGCGAGCATTTGAGCCTGCATTGAAATTTCTCCCCCATTTTCGACCCTTGGCCGCGAAATTGCGGCGCGTTCAGGCGATTGTCAAACGCAACCTATCGGCCAGCCAGCGTCCTGGCGAAACTGGCCATGTCCGTGTTTCCCCCGGTGAGCATGATGACCGTATCGGCATCGAGCGGAACTTTCCCGGCCAGCGCCGCAGCCAGCGCGGCTGCGCCGCCGGGTTCGACCACCAGCCGTAGCTTAGAAAAGGCGAACCGCTGGGCAGCGCGTACCTCTTCGTCGGTAACCTCGACCCCCGGTTCGGCGCGGCCTTGCAGCACGGCGAGGTTGATCGGTTTTGTCGCATCGGGTTGCAGGGCGTCGCATATCGTTGCCGGCGGTGTCGATCCAACGCGCACGATTTCGCCCCTTGCGAGCGATTGTCCCACCATGTCCCATCCCTGTGGTTCGACCACATGGATCGCGGCATCGGGGCAGGCGAGGGCAAGGCCCGCCGCAAGCCCGCCGCCGCCGCAGCACGCAAGGATGCGCGAGGGGCTATGGCCCAATTGCGCCTGCGCTTCGATGCCGGCGCTGCCCTGGCCTTCGATCACCCAGGGATCGCCGAAGGCGTGCACCAGAACGGCGCCGCGTTCTTCCACCAGACGTGCGGCCACTTCGTCGCGGTCTTCGCCGGGGCGTTCGTAAAGCACGATCTGTGCCCCCAGCGCACGGGTGGCATCCAGTTTCACCTGCGGCGCGTTTCGTGGCATCACGATGGTGGCGGGTATTCCGAGACGCCTTGCCGCCCACGCCACCCCTTGCGCGTGATTTCCCGACGATACGGCAACGACGCCGCGTTCGCATTCTTCGGCGGTCAGCGCGGTCAGCCGATGCCAGGCACCCCTGATCTTGAACGCGCCCACCGGCTGGAGGACTTCGGCCTTGGCCCAGCAGGTGACGCCCCCGATTTCCACCGGCAGCAGCGGTGTCGGCGGCAAAATCAGTGCGATCTTGGCGGCTGCGTCGAGGACGCCTTCGCGCGTCGGCATTCTCAAATCGTCTCGGATCATTTGGCGGCACTAGCGCATTTCGCTAGGGGACCGGCAAGATTCGAATTCGGAGAACCACAAAATGTCGACAGTCCTGGTAATCGGTGCGGGCGGCGTCAGCTCGGTCTGCGTCCACAAGATGGCAATGAACAAGGATATCTTCAGCGATATCCATCTCGCCAGTCGGACCAAGTTGAAATGCGACACGATCGCGAAAAGCGTGATGGAGCGCACGGGCGAAAGCGTCCAGACCTACGAGATCGATGCGGAAGAAGTGCCCGCAATGGTCAACCTCATCCGCAAGGTAAACCCGTCGCTCGTCGTCAATCTGGCGCTACCGTATCAGGACTTGCCGATCATGGACGCGTGCCTCGAAGCGGGGGTCGATTACCTCGACACCGCCAATTACGAACCGAAGGA
Source organism: Qipengyuania zhejiangensis (assembly GCF_035607565.1). Lineage (NCBI taxonomy): Bacteria > Pseudomonadati > Pseudomonadota > Alphaproteobacteria > Sphingomonadales > Erythrobacteraceae > Qipengyuania > Qipengyuania zhejiangensis. The sequence goes on from NZ_JAYKGO010000001.1 coordinate 651,230, forward strand.
CGAAGCCAAGTTCGAATATCACTGGCAGTGGGCCTATCATGATCGTTTCAAGAACGCGGGCCTGATGGCGCTGCTGGGTTCCGGCTTCGATCCGGGCGTGACCAGCGTGTTCACGATGTGGTTGAAGAAGCACAAGCTGAAGACCATTCGCCAGCTGGATATCCTGGACTGCAACGGCGGCGATCACGGGCAGGCGTTCGCCACCAACTTCAACCCGGAAATCAATATTCGCGAAGTGACCGCACCGGCACGCCACTGGGAAAACGGCGAATTCGTCGAGACCCCGGCGATGGGCAAGAAGGTCGAATTCGACTTCGAGGCCGTCGGCCCCAAGAACATGTACATGATGTACCACGAGGAACTGGAAAGCCTCGCCAAGTTCAACCCGGAGATGGAGCGCGCGCGTTTCTGGATGACCTTCGGTGACGAATACATCAAGCACCTGACCGTGCTGCAGAATGTCGGCATGACCCGGATCGATCCGATCAAGTACAAGGGCAAGGAAATCATTCCGCTGCAGTTCCTCGCCGCGGTTCTCCCCAAACCCGAAACGCTCGGCGAAACGACTAAGGGCAACACCAATATCGGCGTCATCGCGACCGGCGAAGCCCTCGACGGTTCGGGCGAGAAGACTTTCTACATCAACAACATCTGTAGCCACGAGGCAGCTTACGAGGAAACCGGCAACCAGGCGGTTTCCTACACCACCGGCGTGCCCGCCATGATCGGTTCGGCCATGATGGTCACCGGCAAATGGGCTGGCGATGGCGTTTTCAATATGGAAGAAATGGACCCCGATCCGTTCATGGACATGCTCAACGCACACGGTTTGCCGTGGCAGGTGAAGGAACTCGACGGGCCGGTGGACTTCTGATGCACCGCAGGCTGACCGCTTCGGCCATGCTGCTGGCGCTGGCGGCCTGCAACGCGCCGCAGCGCGAGCAGGTGCCGTCCGCCACGATCGATGCAGACTGGCCGACGATCCCCGAGGACGCGGTCTTCGGGCAGGTCAGCGCGGTCGAGGTGGACAGCCACGGCCATATCTTTGTCCTCCATCGGGCAGGGCGCGTATGGGAGGAGCCGTTTCCGGCCGATCCCATCGCGCAGCCCACGGTGTTCATGTTCGCACCCGACGGCACGTTGCTGGCCCGGTGGGGCGCCGGGCAATTCGTGATGCCGCACGGCCTTTCCGTCGATGCGGACGATGCCATCTGGATCACCGATGTGGGACGCGAGCAGGTGTTCCGTTTCAGCCATGACGGCGAGGAACAGCTGGTTATCGGCGAACGCGGTGTGACCGCGCAGGACGCAGCCCATTTCGGGCGCCCGGCCGATGTCGCATTCATCGACGACCGGGTTCTGGTGGCCGACGGTTACGTCAACACGCGGGTCGCCGAATTCGACCCGGCCGGCGCATTCCTGCGCGATTGGGGCAATTTCAGCACTGCACACGGTATTGCGGTGGACGACCAGCGCATTTTCGTCGCCGACCGCGAGAATGCACAGATCCAGGTCTTCGACCTCGATGGAAACCAGGTCGAAACCCGCAAGTCGCCCAACGGCAGCCACACTTACGGACTGGCATCGCTGGGCGGCGGCTGGCTGGCTGCGGTGGAAGGGCGGGACGGGGCAGATCGTTTCGGTGCCATCGTGCGCATCTACCGGCCCGACGGGACGATCGAGCGTTCGCTCGACGTCGGGCTGGCCGGCAAGGACGCCAGCCTCGGCCATGATATCGCGGTGGGGCCCGATGGCATGGCCTATGTCACCGATGTCTACGGTGACCGGGTGATACGCTTTGAACTGACGGGCGGGAAAGACAGCGAATAATGGAAACGAAAGCCGGAGATCCGGGCGCCTTCGCTCATTTCGACCTCGAACGGGTCAGCAGCCCTGCGTTCGTCGTCGATGCGGCGAAGCTGCGTGCCAACTGCCAGGTGCTGGCCAATGTTCGCGACGAAGCGGGTATCAAGGTGCTCGCCGCGCTGAAGGCGTTCTCGATGTGGTCCACCGCGCCGATCATCGGCGAATATCTCGATGGCGTGTGCACCAGCGGCCTGTGGGAAGCACGCCTTGCGAGCGAATTCTACGATGGCGAAATCGCGACCTACTCGGCCGCTTACAAACCGGAAGAACTGGAAGAGGTGTGCCGCCTCTCCGACCACGTGATCTTCAATTCCCCCGGCCAGATGGAACGGGCGGCGCTGATTATCGAAGCGGCGCGCGCTGCGGGGCAGGATTTCGATATCGGGCTCAGGATCAACCCGATGCACCCCACCGGTGAAGTGCCACGCTACGATCCCTCCAGCCCCGGAAGCCGGTTGGGGTTTCCCATCGACCAGCTGACGCCGGAAATCATGGAAGGCGTCGACGGCATCCATTTTCATAACCTGTGCGAACAGGATTTCGAACCGCTCCACGCCACGTGGGACAAGGTCTTCGACGCGATCGAACCGTGGTTCGGACAGCTCAAGTGGATCAACATGGGCGGCGGGCATCACATCACCCGCGCCGATTACCAGCGCGAGGAGCTGACCGAATTCCTGCGTGACGCAAGGGAAGACACCGGGGCGGAAATTTACCTCGAGCCGGGCGAGGCCGTGGCGCTTGATGCCGGCATACTGGTGGGCACGATCCTCGACACAGGGTTCAACGGCGTTCCGGTCGCGGTGGCGGACATTTCGGCCACCTGTCACATGCCCGATGTGATCGAGGCACCCTATCGCCCCGCAATGCTGGGCGAAGACGGTGCCGACGGTTCTCCGGTCGTCAGGATCGGTGGCCCTTCGTGCCTCGCGGGGGATGTGATTGGCGATTACCGGATACCGGGCGGCGCCGAAGTGGGCAGGCGGATCGCCTTCCTCGACCAGGCGCATTATTCGATGGTGAAGACCAACACGTTCAACGGGGTCCAGTTGCCCGCGATCTACATGTGGGACAGCGAAAGCGACCAGCTCGAACTGGTGAAGGAGTTCGGTTACGAAACCTTCCGCGACAGGTTGAGCTAGGCCGCGCCCCGATCGCGGTTGAGTTCGTCGGCCAGGCTGGCAAGGCTGGCGAACTGTTCGTTGCATTCGCGCACCTTGGCGTGGTCCTCGTGCGGGTTCATCGATCCGCTTTCGAACATGTTCCCGCTTTCGATGGCGATCACCAGTTCGCCGCGATGGAAAAGAGTGCGAACGTCCTTGCCGTTGAAGGCACGTTCCAGATCCACCAGGCGTTCGATATATTCGGGATGGGCCAGCCAGCGCGCTTCGACCTGATCGGTCGACCACAGGGCGAAAACGTCCTGGAATTCCGGGTTCACCATATCGACAAGGCCCAGGACCTGGCCGCCCAGCGTCACCGAATCCTTGCGCCCCCCAAGCCCGAAGAAACTCCGGTGCTTCTTGGCCCGTTGAAGCAGCGTCACACCATGAAAACGGCGCTGCGAAGCGATGCGGATGATAGCCCCGCGAAACACGGTAACCCAGTGGCGGCTCTTGCCCGACCCGCGCCGTTCTTCGCAATGCGCCTCGTACAGGCGGAAGGTATGTCCGCCCAGCGCGCCATTCCAGTCGTCTTCGAAAGTAACGCGGTCGAACGAGGGGACCAGGCCGAAGCTGCGTGACAGGTCCCATTCCTCGCCCGGTTCAAGGTCGTGCGAATATTCCAGGCCGATGGATGCCGCGATCGCCGCGTTGATCCCGACCTTGATGTCCTTCTTCGCCGCGGCGATCGGCCGGTATCCCCAGTATCCCAGCAGGGCGGCTGGAATGGCGGTAATCCAGAACTTGGGTTCCGTACCCCAGTCGGGTCCGAACCACATGAACGCCAGCAAGGGGAACAGCACCGCAAACGATATCGTCCAGCGCCAGTGCGCCTTGTCCTTCGCGGCGGCACGCACGGCAACCTGGCTTTGCAGCCAGTTTCCCAAGTCACCCGACAACAGGCTGTCGACGTCCGCCCGAGCCGCCATAAGCGGTGTTCCTCCCTTAACAATTCCAGACTAACATAGGCGGCGAAACGTAAAAGGGGGGTGTGTAATGGTCGATATTCTTGGCTGGTTCTGGACCTCTGCGATCCTGGTGATCGCGGTTGTCCTCGTGGTCATGCTGGTTGCAATCTATAACCGGCTGGTCGGCTTGCGGCAGAACGTGAACCAGGGCGTGGCCGATATCGATGCACAATTGCGTCAGCGGCACGATCTGATCCCCAACCTGGTCAGCACGGTGAAGGGTTATGCCCGCCACGAACAGGACACGCTGGATGCGGTTGTGGCGGCGCGGAACAAGGCAGCGCAAGGTGCCATCAGTTCGTCCGACGAACAGCAATTGCGCGTTGCCCTCGACCGGTTGCTGGCGCTTGGCGAAGCGTATCCCGACCTCAAGGCGTCGGCCAATTTCCAGGAGCTCCAGCGCGAGCTGGCCCATGTCGAGGACAAGCTGGCCGCCGCGCGCCGCGCGCTGAACGCGGCAGTGTCGCGCTACAACACCGGACGCGAAAGCTTCCCGGCCGTGCTGTTTGCCGGTTTGCTGGGTTTCCGGCAGGCGGATTTCCACCGGCTTGACGATAGCGAGAAGGGCACGGTCGATCAGGTTCCGCAGATCGACTTCTGATCAACAACCCGCCGCAGATGAGGCCCGCCACGGCGTGTGGCGGGCTTGACGCTTTTTTGCGCGTATTCACTTGTGTTTCATGACCCAGCTTTTATATGCGCCGCTCCGCTGCCCCAAGGGGACTCTAAACCGCAAGGCAGCCCTTGTCTGAAACTTCACCGTTCAGGGGGTCCCTTGAGTTGCACACCTATCCCGACGCTCAGGCTGTAATCCGCGCTCTCCGGCCGGACGAACCCGTCATTCTCAACCGCCCGCATGCTGCGGCGCGCGCCGCCCGCTTCTTCGTCGAGAAGTTTCCGGGCAAGTCCCTTTATGCCGTAAAGGCAAACCCTTCGCCGGATCTGCTGCAGATCCTGTGGGACAACGGGGTGACGCATTACGACGTCGCCTCGATCGCGGAAGTGCGGCTGGTGCGCCAGACGCTGCCCGGTGCGACTCTGTGCTTCATGCACCCCGTCAAGGCGCCCGGCGCAATCCGCGAAGCCTACCACCAGCACGGCGTACGGACCTTCAGCCTCGATTCGGTCGAGGAACTGGAAAAGATCGTCGACGCCTGCCGCGACGATGCCGGTGAACCCGCCAGCGACCTGCGCCTGTGCATTCGCCTGCGCGTGTCGAGCGAGCATGCAGCGCTGAGCCTTGCTTCCAAGTTCGGCTGCGACCTCACCGAAGCGCCGCTGCTGCTCCAGCAGACCCGCCAGCATTGTGACTGGTTGGGCGTGTGCTTCCACGTCGGCAGCCAGGCGATGAGCCCGTTTGCCTATGTGCAGGCGCTGGACCGTGTCCGCGCCGCGATTGCGGACGCGTCGGTCGTCATCGACATGATCGATGTCGGCGGCGGTTTCCCCAGCGTCTATCCGGGGATGGAACCGGCGCCGCTGGAAGATTACTTCAAGATTATCCACCAGCACTTCTACGCCCTGCCGATCGCCTACAACGCGGAACTGTGGTGCGAACCCGGCCGTGCGCTGTGTGCCGAATATTCGTCGCTTGTCGTGAAGGTGGAAAAGCGCCGCGGCGATGAACTTTACATCAACGACGGTGCCTATGGTGCGCTGTTCGATGCGGCGCATGTGGACTGGAAATTTCCCGTTCGCGCGCTGGAGGACGATCTGATCAAGCCGGACGCGGATTTCGCGTTCTATGGCCCGACCTGCGACGATGCGGACTACATGCCGGGACCGTTCCCGCTGCCCGAGGATATCCAGGCCGGCGATTACTTCGAGATCGGGATGATCGGCGCGTATGGCGCGGCGATGAAGACCGATTTCAACGGCTTTGGTGCTGCCGAACGGATCGTCGTGACGGACGAACCGATGGCAAGCCTGTATGACGGCAGCCGTGCGCGTCCGGCAGCGGACAATGTGGTCAGCCTGCGCTGATCGGCAATCGCCCGCAAACATCCAGACAAGACCCCCGGCCAGCCCAGCTTGCCGGGGGTTTTTTCTTGCATACCCCGCAGCGCGGCCTGATGTTCAAGCCCGACGTCAGGGAGGCCCACTGCACATGATCGAATTTTTCACGGCGCCAGCGCCCAACGGCTGGAAGGTCGCGATCATGCTGGAAGAATGCGGCCTTCGATACGAACCGCGATGGGTCAATCTGGCGCAGGGCGACCAGCACACCGAAGCGTTCCTCCAGATCAATCCCAACGGCCGGATTCCCGCCATCACGGACCATGCGCCCGGCGACGGCGGCGATCCGGTGACCGTGTTCGAATCCGGGGCCGTGCTGATCTATCTGGCAGAGAAATCCGGCCAGTTCATGCCGACCGACCTGCGCGGCCGGTCGGCCGTGCACCAGTGGCTGTTCTGGCAGGTCGGTCATCTTGGCCCGACGCTGGGGCAACACGGCCACTTCCACCTCTATGCCGAGGAAAAGCTGCCCTACGCGATCGACCGGTTCCACCGCGAAGCGCTGCGGGTGTACGGTGTGATGGACAGGCAACTGGCCCGCGCGGAGTTCATCACCGGCGACGATTACACCATCGCGGACATGGCCTGTTTTCCGTGGGTTCGCACGTGGAAAGCGCAAGGCATCCCGCTGGAGGAGTTTCCCCATGTCCGCCGCTGGTACGATGCCCTGAAGCAGCGCGAAGGTTTGCGGCGGGGCGTATCGCTCGGCAGCGAATTGCAGCGAAGCGGGGAGATGGATGCGCAGACCCGTAAGAACCTGTTTGGCGGCGGCGAGGCCCGATCATGAGTGTTGCGATAGAATTCTTCTTCGACCTTTCCAGCCCGTGGACCCGCCTGGCATTTGCCAATATCCGCCCGGCGCTGGAGGGCCTGGATTACGACCTGCGTTGGCGCCCCTTCCTCGTTGGCGGTGTGTTCAACGCGGTAAACCCTTCGGTCTATGAAAGCCGCAAGCCGGAAAACGCCGCGAAACTTGCGCGCAGTTTCGGCTGGCTGAAGCAATGGGCCGAGTTAGCCGGGGTGGGAATGAACTTCCCGTCCGAACACCATCCGCTGAAATCGGTTCACGCCATGCGCTTTTGCTGTGCGCTCGAGGACGACCAGCCAGCGCTGGACCGGTTCGCTTCGGCGGCCTTCGATGCCTATTTCACGCAAGGTCGCAATCTGGACGATCCGGCTGAACTTGTGGCGGTGGCGGATGTGTGCGGCCTCGATGGCGCGGCCCTTGGCGCCTTGGCCATCAGCCAGCCGGTCAAGGACCGCCTGCGCACCAACACCGAGGAAGCGATCGAACGCGGCGCGTTCGGTTCACCCACGATCTTCGTGGCCGGTGAACACATGTATTTCGGTAACGACCAACTGCCCCTGGTGCGCCAGAAAGTCGCGCAGCTGGCCTAGTCGGCAAACCCCACGAAACGCGCGGCTTCGTCCACGTCCTTGCGGGTACTGACAACCGCGTTGGCGGGAAACGATTCATCCGGATAGCCTAGCGCAACCGCCTTCAGGATGACCTGATCGTCCGGAATTCCGGCGTGTTCGCGCACGACCGGGCTTTGCATGATACCCTGGGAGTTGATCACACAGCCAAGCCCGCGGCTCCACGCCGCGTTGACGAGGGCGGTGGTCACCGCGCCGCAGTCGAAGGCGGTATCGTCGCTTTCGGAGAGTTCCCGATCGTAGGTCACGATGACGCAAACCGGCGCGTCAAACTGGCGAAAGCCGCGCAAAACCCAGTCCTGCCGCCGTTCCTTGTCGTCGCGTTCGATCCCCATTGCGCCAAACAGCTGCTTGGCGACGCCGACCTGGCGTTCGCGATGGACGCCCGCGAACGGCTGGCCCCGGCGAAATTCGCGGCTGTCGGGTTCACCCGCAAGGATGCGTTCGGTGTTGCCCCGCCGGATCCGGTCGAGCGGTTCGCCGGTAATGACATGGAAATGCCAGGGCTGCGTGTTCATCGACGACGGCGCGCGCATGGCGATCTGCAGCACTTCCTCGATCACGTCGCGCGGCACTGGCTTGTCGAGATAGCCGCGGATCGATCGGCGTCCGCGCACCACTTCGTCGAAAGTCATTTCCGGATTGCCGCTCATTCACTCTCTCCCAGGGATTTTGCGGAAGGCTTAGCCTGCCGCGAAGCCAGCGCAAAATCCGCTACGTCACGGGCGCCCTCAGGCGTCGAAATAGGGCGTGTCGCCTGCTATGGTTACGCGTTCCATCACGCGGCGCGCAGGAAAATAGTCGGAAACGGCCAGGTGCTGGCACACGCGATTATCCCAGAAAGCGATCGATCCGGCGCGCCAACGGAACCGGCACTGGATCTCCACATCCATCGCGGAGGTGTAAAGGTGGTCCAGCAGCCAGCGGCTTTCCTTGTCGCTGAGGCCTTCGATATGGCTGGTGAAGCCGGTGTTGACGTAGATTGCCCGCTGGCCGGTTTCAGGGTGGGTGCGGATAACAGGGTGGCGCATCGGCGGGTATTTTTCGTGCAGTTCCTCAGGCGCCTTGCCCAACCGCTTGGCGAAGACGCGCGCAATATCATGCACCGCAGTCAGCCCTTCGCAGAAACGCTGCATCTGCACCGACAGACGTTCGTAGGCGAGGTGCATGTTGGCGAACAGCGTATCGCCGCCGCATTCGGGCACGTCGCGCGCGAGCAGGATCGAACCGAGCGACGGGCGCTCCCGCCAGGTCACATCGGAATGCCAATTGTTTTCCTGCCCGCGGCTTTGCGGCCCGTGCTCGATCCGCAGAACTTCCGGATTGGGCTGATCCTTCGGCGTCGCCGGGTGAATTTCGAGGTCACCGAAGTGCCGCGCAAAGGCAATATGCTGGTCCTGCGTGAGCGTCTGGTCGCGAAAGAAGATGACGCCGAATTTCAGCAACGCCGCGCGAATTGCGGGAATGCTGTTGGCGATATCGGTCGCTGCCAGATCGATGTCGAGAATCTCGGCGCCAATGGCCGGGGTCATCGGGTGAATATCAAGCGCGCCGGTATCCAGCCTGTTCTTGTCGATTTGCGTAGCCATGTCTCTCCCCATCGCCTTTCCAGACCGCAGGACAGGTATCATGCCGCGCTATCGCGATCCATACGGCAGGCGTGCAGGGTAAGGCATCAGGGCCGCGCGCGGGGCAGGCAGCTGCCGTAGCCCGGCCATTTGTAGAGCCTGCAATCGTAATAGATGGCTTCTGCGTTACCCGATCGCGCGGGGAGAAAGCTGAATCGCAACTGCGCCCGCGCTTCGCCTTCAACCGGCAGCGCGGCCGGAATGGCGGCCGCCTCGCTCCAGCCGTACACTTGGCAGAACTTGTCCCCCGGACACAGCGCGCGGGCCCTTTCGACCAGCTTGCGCGGATCGTCGGTGGTGGAGACGAGCACGAAATGCACGCCGGGGCCGGGCGAACCCGCCTGGCCAGCGTTTGCGGGATCGGCCGCGCCATCGCCCGGTGCGGTGATCGAGCGGACGGGTGTACCGTCTTCGGCAAGAGTGGGAACGATATCTTCGGGCCGGTCGACTTCCTGTGCCTTGGCACGCAGGATCATGGGGTCGGGTTCGCCGCCGACATAGCGCGCCGAAAGCGCCCTTGTGCCGCCCCACGATCCGCGCCAGCGAAAGAACAGGTGCGGCCCCACAGCGGCAACCTTGTCGAGCGAGCTGCTCCAATAGGGATAGACGTAATCGGCGTGGTAATGCGTGGCTGTGCCGACCGGGGCGTGCACATAGCCGCCCAACGCTTCCTGCGCCCGTTCGCGCGCTGCGCGCCAGAGGGAATCGCCATAGGTGCGGGATAGCGAACCATCGCAGGTGAAGGTGAACTGGCAACCGGTTGGCCGCTGCGACCCTTCGTAGACGACACCGCAAACGGTGTTGGCGAACGCGGGGTGGCGCACGCGGTTGAGGACGACCTGCATGACAGATCTCTGGTCCCGGTCGCCGCTACCGGCTTCCGCGATGGCGGCCAGCGCCAGGCAATCGCGTGCACGGCTGCGGTCGGCTGTCGAACCGCGGAAGATGAACGGGGGGGCGGAGACCAGCAGGCCATCGGCAATCGGCACGGCGGCGTTGCGCACGCGTGCATCGTCGGGATCGAGCGAAGAAACGATCGTCCCGTCTTCCTCCGCGCTGCCGGGCAAGGCTTCCACCGGCGCGGCGGGCACGCGCCCGGTATCGGTGCGGGCGATGCGCGCGGCATCGGGGCGTGCGAAAGCCGCCAGAGCAACGAAGGTCAGGACAAGGATGGCCACCACGCCAAACAGCGGCGCGTTGTCGCGAAACCGGCGGGGGTTGGGCGTGTCCATTCCCGCTATCTAGAGATAACAGCGGAGATGAACAGGGGGGCGCGTCAGGCGGCTTTGCGCAGTTCCAAGTCGAGACGGCCCCAGATTTCCACCAGAGCGCCGACCAGGTTGTCCATCATCGCAGGCGTGTGCGCCGGACCGGGGGTGAAGCGCAGGCGTTCCGTCCCGCGCGGTACGGTGGGGAAATTGATCGGCTGAACATAGACGCCGTATTCGGCCAGCAGGACGTCGCTGATCTTCTTGGCGCGAACCGGATCGCCCACCATCAGCGGGACGATGTGGGTTACGCTGTCCATCACCGGCAAGCCGGCATCGCGCATCTTCTGCTTGAGCAGGGCAGCGGCGGCCTGCTGGCCGTCGCGTTCCTCGCTCGAACCCTTGAGGTGCCGCACGGCGGCCAGAACGCCCGCAACCAGCACGGGGCTGAGCGATGTGGTGAAGATGAAACCGGGCGCGTAGCTGCGAATGCAATCGATGATGCGCGTGTCGGCGGCCACATAGCCGCCCATGACGCCAAACGCCTTGCCCAGCGTGCCTTCGATGATGTCGATCCGGTGCGCCGCTTCGTCACGTTCCGAAATGCCGCCGCCGCGCTTGCCGTACATGCCGACGGCGTGAACTTCATCGACATAGGTCAGTGCGTTGTATTTTTCGGCAAGGTCGCAAATCGCGTGGATCGGGGCGATGTCGCCGTCCATCGAATACACGCTTTCGAACGCGATCAGCTTGGGCGTGGCGGGATCTTCCGCAGCCAGCAATTCTTCCAGATGGTCGAGATCGTTGTGGCGGAAGACGCGCTTTTCGCAGCCGGAATTGCGGATGCCGGCGATCATGCTGGCGTGGTTCAGCTCGTCGGAAAAGATGATGCAGCCCGGCAGCAGCTTAGCGATGGTCGACAGCGTGGCATCGTTGGACACATAGCCGCTGGTGAACAGCAGCGCGCCGTCCTTGCCATGCAGGTCGGCCAGTTCGGCCTCCAGCTGGATGTGGTAATGCGTGTTGCCGCCGATGTTGCGCGTTCCGCCCGAGCCTGCGCCGACATCGTGCAGCGCTTCTTCCATCGCGGCGATGACCTTGGGGTGCTGGCCCATGGCGAGGTAATCGTTCGAACACCACACGGTGACCGGCTTGGGGCCGTTGTGGCCTGCAAAACAGCGCGCGTTGGGAAACGCACCCTTGTTGCGGAGGATGTCGATGAAGACGCGATAGCGGCCCTCCGAATGGAGCCGGTCGATCGCTTCGTCGAATATCTGGTCGTAATTCACCCGGGGCCCAACCGTTCTGACGCCGCCCGTCCGCGGCTGGAAACGGCCCTGCACATAAGCGGGAAAGTCGCGGAATTCCACCGCGATCTTTGCGAATCGTTCTTAAGAGAGGTGGGGTGGTTCGAAGGCGGGCAAGGGCTCGCCGCCGTCGCTGCGAAAGAAGTCCCGGCGCAGGCTCTGGACGAAATCGGCAAACTCTGCGCGGATCGAAAGCCACAGCGCGCGTTCGGCATCGGCGTCGAGGGGCAGGGTGGCCATCAGCACTTCCAGCGCGGCATCGACCAGGCCGAGATACCAGCGGGCAGGGACCAGCAGCGTGTCGTTGTGATGAATGACGGCCGTGCCCTGGTCGATCCGGGCCGTGGCGGGATTGTCCACCCATTGCAGCAGCAGGAAAAAGCTTTCCGCGACCATCCGATCTTCCAGTTCGCGCGTCCTACCAAGTCCGTGGTGATCGAACGAGGCGCGGGCATCGGGATGGCGGGCGTAAAACCGCGCGAGGACCGGTTCTGTCGCTTCTCCGTACACGTCGGCCAGCCGTTCAAGGCCGATCTGGGCAAGCGAGGCGCGGTCCATGGTCATGCTGCCCTCAAAACTTCTCCAGCCGTTCGATGCCATAGGCGGCAAAGGCCGGCGCCAGGAGGTTGAAATCCGCAAGTTCGCCTGTGGTGACTGCGCGATCCGGACCGGTCCGAGTAAATTCCTGGCCCAGCGTGAGGTGGGCGATCCGGCGCGCGATGCCTTGCGCCCCGTGGACGAACACCACGTGATCGCCAAAAGCGGCGCGCAGTTCGTCTTCGAGGAGCGGAAAATGAGTGCAGGCGAGCACGACCGTGTCGATCTCCTCGCCGTGGGGTTGCAGGACAAGTCCCTTTGCCGCTTCGGCGACGGCGTCGATGCTGACCTTTTCGCCGCGCAGCTTCGCTTCGGCCAGCGGCACCAGCCCGTTGGCGCCATGACGCAGCAGGCGTTTGCCCCCGGCAAATTCGTGTTCGAGCCGGTCGACATAGGACTGGCGCATGGTCGCTTCGGTGCCGAGCAGGCCGAACACCCCGGATTTCGTGATCGCGGCGGCAGGCTTGATCGCCGGCACCGTCCCCACGATCGGCGTTTCCAGAACGTCGCGGACCATGCCCAGCGCAATGGTGCTGGCGGTGTTGCAGGCGATGCAGATCAGCCGCGGTTGCCAGCGTTCGGCCATTCTCCCCAGCAGCCCGGCAACCCGCGCGGCAATTTCCGCTTCGCTTTTGTTGCCATAGGGCAGGCCAGCCATGTCGGCGGCGTAAATGATCGGCGCGTCGGGCAGCAGTGTGCGCACCTCGCGCAGAACGGTGAGCCCGCCGACGCCGGAATCAAACAACAGGATTGGGGCAGAAGCGTTCAAATCGGATATTCCCATGCGCGCCGCGCTTGTCGAAGCGCGGTATTTCCCGTTACGTCGGGTTTATCAAGTGCGGGGTATTGATCGCCCTGCAACGAAAAGGGAAATCAGCGTGCCGACCGAACTGACCATCACCGTCCTCTACGCTGCCTTGCTCGGCTATGGATTCGGGTCGATCCCGTTCGGCCTGATTCTGGCGAAACTGGCGGGCAAGGGTGACATCCGTTCCATCGGCAGCGGGAATATCGGGGCCACCAACGTGCTGCGGACAGGGTCCAAGGGGCTGGCGGCGGCCACGCTCCTGCTGGATCTGGCAAAGGGTTTCGTCCCCGTCTGGCTGGCATCGCAGTGGTTCTGGCAGGATATGGGCTGGACCGCGATCTTCGCGGTGATCGGCCATTGCTTCCCGGTCTGGCTAGGTTTCAAGGGCGGCAAGGGGGTAGCTACCAACGCAGGCGTTGCCTTCGGCCTCGCGTGGCCGCTGGGCGTTGCGTACGCTGCGGTGTGGATTGCCATGCTGGCGATCACGCGGATCAGTTCGCTTGCCGGGATGACCGCGGTGGTCGTAGCGGCGGGTGTCGCGGCGTTCATGGGGATGACCACCTTTGCCAAGGTGCTGGCTATCATCGCCGTGCTGGTGCTGTGGCTGCACCGTGAAAACATCAAGCGCCTGATGGCCGGGACCGAACCGAAGGTCGGCTCCAAAGGGTGAGCGCTTCGTTATCGCAGGCAGAGGCGTTCGCGCGCATTCGGTTGCTGCGCTCGCCCAATATCGGGCCGGTGTCCTATGCCATGTTGCTGCAACGGTTCGGCACGGCTTGTGCCGCGCTCGATGCCTTGCCCGATCTGGGGAAACGCGGCGGGCGGCAATACCGCGCAGCGCCGGTCGACCGCATCGAACGCGAGATCGAGGCGGTGCGCAAATCGGGCGCACGATACCTCTTCCATGATCAGCCCGCCTATCCGCCGCTGCTTGCCGAAATCGACAGTGCGCCGCCCATCCTGACCTGGCGCGGCAATCTGGCGCTGGCGCAGGAACCTTGTGTTGCCATGGTCGGCGCGCGCAACGCCAGCGCCGCCGCAGTTAAGCTGGCGCGCGAATTCGGCACGGCGCTGGCGAACGCGGGCTTCACGGTGGTTTCCGGCCTGGCACGGGGCATCGACGGTGCCGCGCACGAAGGCGCGCTGCCGACAACGATCGGGGTGATCGCGAGCGGGATCGACATCGCGTATCCGCCGCAGCACGCCGATCTGCAGGATCGCATCGCGGACGAAGGGCTGCTGCTGGCCGAACAGCCGCCCGGCACCGAACCGCGCGGCAGCCACTTTCCCAGCCGCAACCGGATCATTGCCGGTCTGACGCTGGGTACGCTGGTGGTCGAAGCCGCGCCCAAATCCGGGAGCCTGATCACCGCACGGCTGGCGGGGGAGGCCGGACGCGAAGTGATGGCCATACCGGGAAGCCCGCTCGATGCGCGCAGCCAGGGCTGCAACAAGCTGATCCGCGAAGGTGCCGTGTTGATCCAGCAGCCCGAAGACGTGGCTGAACTGCTGAACACGTTCGATGGCATCCCGCGATCCACCTTTCGCGAACCGGTTGCCGCGTTCGATTATTTGCCCGACGACCTCGCGTCCGCCGAACCGGCGCAGCTTGCCGACCTGCTCAGCACGGCTCCGGTGGGGGTCGACGAACTGATCCGCCAGTCTGGCACCGGCGCGGCGGCCGTCCAGCTTGCCCTGCTGGAGCTGGAGATAGCCGGAAGGTTGGATCGCCATGCCGGCGGAAAGGTATCGCTTTCGGCCTGAAATTTTGCGCGGACGTGACGCATTCGTGCAATGCGAATCGCGCCGCCGCGTGGCATCGCAAACCAGGTGCTGGAACACCCCTTCCGCACCAAGGGTCGCACATATTGAAATTTACAGCTAGCGGGAGCGCCACTGCGTGCCCTCGCGACGGGCCGCCGCAGTACCTCCTGTACGGGCGGCCCGTTCCCTATTGACTGGTCCAGAGCCCGAACGCCATTTTCGCGCGTATACGCACATGCACACGTAAGGGACTGTCCAGACACCCATGCAATTAGTTATCGTCGAATCGCCCGCGAAGGCGAAGACCATCGAGAAATACCTCGGCAAGGACTTCAAGGTTCTGGCTTCCTACGGCCACGTCCGCGACCTTCCTCCCAAGGACGGTAGCGTGCGCCCGGACGAAGACTTCGCGATGGACTGGGAACTGTATCGCGACAAGCAGAGCCGCTTCAAGGAAATCGCCGATGCGGCGAAGAAGGCCGACCGCCTGGTCCTCGCCACCGACCCTGACCGCGAGGGCGAGGCGATTTCCTGGCACGTCAAGGAACTGCTCGCCAAGCGCAAAGCGCTGCCCAAGGAAGTCGATCGCGTCACCTTCAACGCCATCACCAAACAGGCGGTGACCGATGCGATGAAGGCGCCGCGCGAACTGGATGGCGATCTGATCGACGCGTATCTTGCCCGCCGCGCGCTGGATTATCTCTACGGATTTACCCTTTCGCCCGTGCTGTGGCGCCGCTTGCCCGGTGCAAAAAGTGCGGGCCGCGTCCAATCGGTCGCGCTGCGTATCATCGTCGACCGCGAGCGCGAGATCGAAGCGTTCACCGCGCAGGAATACTGGTCGGTCGTGGCCAAGCTGGAACAGGACGGCACCGAATTCGATGCGCGTCTCGTGAAGTTCGATGGCACGAAGCTCGACAAGCTTACGCTGGGCGATGAAGGCAGCGCCAAGGCAGCGAAAAAGGCGGTCGAAGAAGGCCGGTTCACGATCGAAGAGATCGAGACCAAGCCGCTCAAACGCCACCCGTCACCGCCGTTCACCACATCGACGCTGCAACAGGAAGCCGCGCGCAAGCTGGGCTTTTCCGCCAGCCACACGATGCGCTGCGCCCAGTCGCTCTATGAAGCCGGTGCGATCACCTACATGCGTACCGATGGCGTCCAGATGGATGGCAGCGCCATCAACGCCTGCCGCAAGGCCGTGGCCGATCGTTACGGCGGCCATTCGCTGCCCGAAAAGCCGCGCATCTACCAGACCAAGGCCAAGAACGCGCAGGAAGCCCACGAAGCGATCCGGCCCACCGATTTCAGTCGCGATCGTGCGGCATCGGGTGACGAAGGCCGCCTTTACGAGCTGATCTTCAAGCGCGCGATGGCCAGTCAGATGGCTGCTGCAAGCCTCGAACGCACGACCGTCACCCTGCGTGATCCCACCGGACGGCACGAATTGCGCGCAACCGGACAGGTGGTGAAGTTCCCGGGCTTCCTTGCCGTGTACCAGGAAGGTCGCGACGATGCGGAAGACGATGAGGACGGCCTGCTGCCGCAGATGTCCAAGGGCGATAGCCCACTGAAGAAGGACGTGGCGGCAAACCAGCACTTCACCCAGCCGCCACCGCGTTTCAGCGAAGCCAGCCTGGTCAAGCGACTGGAAGAATTGGGCATCGGTCGTCCGTCGACCTATGCCAGCACCATCCAGACCCTGCGTGACCGCGAATATGTCCGGATGGAGAAGAACCGCTTCTTCGCCGAAGAAAGCGGCCGGTTGCTGACGGCCTTCCTCGAACGCTTCTTCGAACGCTATGTCGCGTATGATTTTACGGCCGGCATGGAAGACGAACTCGACACGGTTTCCGACGGGCGCGAGAAGTGGAAAACGCTGCTCGAAGCGTTCTGGCGCGATTTCAAACCCAAGACCGAAGAGGTCATGGAAAAGAAGCCTTCCGAGGTCACCGAAGCGCTCGACGAATTCCTGTCCGATTTCCTTTTCCCGCCGCGCGCCGACGGCAAGGATCCGCGCCATTGCCCGCTTTGCGAAAGCGAAGGCCGCGATGGTGGCCGGCTTGCGCTTCGGGGCGGCAAGTTCGGTGCGTTCGTTGCGTGCGCCAATTACCCGGACTGCAAGTTCACCCGCCAGTTCGCCAAGCCAGGCAGCGATGGCGATGACGGCGCGGGCGAAGATGCGGTCATGGGCCAGGACCCTGCAACCGGCCTCCCGGTTGAACGCAAGACTGGCCGGTTCGGCCCGTATATCCAGCTGGGCGAAGGCAAGGATGCCAAGCGGGCCAGCATTCCCAAGGACCTCGACGATTTCGATCTGGAATGGGCCCTGAAGTTGCTCGACCTGCCGCGCATCGTCGGCACTCACCCGGAATCGGGCAAGGAAATCGAAGCGGCCATAGGACGTTACGGGCCGTATCTGCGCCATGATGGCAAATATGCGAAACTGTCGAACACGCGCGAAGTGTTCGAAGTGGGCATGAACGCGGCTGTCACGCTCCTGGCCGAAGCGGCCAATCGCAAGGGCGGCACACGCGGCAAGGCTGAACCGATCAAGACGCTGGGCGAACACCCGACCAGCGGCGGCGAAATCAAGGTCATGCCGGGGCGGTACGGCCCCTATGTCACCGACGGCACGACAAACGCCACGATCCCCAAGGACGTGAAGCCTGAAGACATCACCGAGGCGCAGGCCATCGAACTGATCGATGCCCGCGCGGCCAAGGGTCCGGCGAAAAAGAAGCGCAAGGCCCCGGCCAACAAGAAGGCCGCGCCGAAGAAAAAACCCGCTGCGAAAAAGCCTGCTGCCAAGAAAAAGGCTCCGGCCAAGAAGGCGACGGCAAAGACGGCGGAGGCCGACTGATGGCGAAAGAGCATTTCGAACGCCACAAGCAGGCGTGGAAGGCGGACGAGGCGGGCCAGCTGCGAATGCTGGCCGCCAAGGGCAAGGGCCTGAAAGAGATCGCCAAGGCGATCAACCGGAGCGAGGAATCGACCAAGGATTTCGCCAAGAAGAACAAGATCGAAATCCAGAAAAAACGGTGATGGCGGCGCGCTACAGGCGCAAATACCCTACGGTCAGGCTTGCTGCCAGAGCGGCCATGCTTGCCGCCAGCGCCAGGGCAGCGGGCCGTGCAGCGCCCCTGCCGTAAACAAGGGTGATGCCCAGCTTCACACCCATGTTCGCCATGATGGTGCCGGCAATGGCGAGGGCAGCAAGGTTCGAGCCGATCGCTTCCTTGCCAAGCCCGCCCGCCGTGACGATGGCCGCATCGACATCCATGCTGCCCATCAGCAGCAGCAGCACCGCAATGCCTTCTTCGCCGAAACGCCCTTCGGCCCAGCGCGCCGCGACCGCTGCAACCGCCACGAAGGCGACGAAGCTGAGCGCGGGAAGCAGGGCGATCGGATTCCCGGGCGGTGACGATCCGGTGCCGCGTGGGGCGTTGCGATAGAGGATAAAACTGGCCACGCCCCCCACCACGAGGGCCGGGGCGACCAGCAGCGCGAACGGGGCGAGCAGGCGCGTCGCGAGCACCGCCACCAGCACGATGACACGCAGGTACATGACCGCCGTGGCCAAGGCGATCCCTGCGTTCTCCGCTCCGCCGCCCTGGTTAGCGCCCAGCCTCTGGGCAAGCGAATGGGTTACGGCAGTGGAGCTGTACGCTCCGCCGATGATGGCGGTGGCAATGGTGCCGCGCTTCGCCCCGAACAGGCGGTTGGCGACATAACCGACGAAGGAAAAACCGGTGACCAGCACCACCACCAGCCACAAGGTGCGTGGCTCCCACGCGTCGTAGGGGCCATACCGGCCCTCGGGAAGAAATGGCAGGACCGCCAGAGCGATCACGGCGTAACGCGCAAACGCCTTGATATCGGCCGTGTCGAGCAGGCCGATCCAGCGGTGCATCTCCTGCCTCAGCGCAAGAAACAGCGTGATGATCGCAGCAATGGCAACAGCCAGCGCGGCTTGCCCGCTGCCTGCCATGAAACCCAGCGCCAGGGTCGCCATCGCCACGATGGCCGACGTCGCGTCGGGCCGGCCGCTCGTCCCGCTCGAACGGGAATAGCCGATCGCCACGACAGCGGCGCTCCCGGCCACCAGCGCACCGGCGACAAGGGCGTACTGGGCCGCGCCGAGCAATCCCGCCAGGCCCGCGACAAGTCCAAGCAAAGTGAAGGTGCGGATACCGGCAACGCGTTGCCCGTCAACCTCGCCGCGCAGTCGCCAGCCGCGTTCTATGCCGATCAGCAAGCCAACCGCGATGGCCGCGCCCAGGGACAGAAGCTGATCGGTGAAATCCATCTATCGCCTCTGCCCGGCAGCTAGCGCACCCAGTCGAGCCCCATTTCCTCGAACATTTCCTTGTCCTCGGTCCAGCGTTCGTCGGTTTTGACGTGCAGGAACAGGTGGACCTTCTGGCCCAGAAGTTCGGTCAATTCCTTGCGCGCGGCTTCACCGATCGCCTTGATCCGGCTGCCGCCCTTGCCCAGCACGATCGCGCGCTGGGTGTCGCGTGCAACCACGATCTGCTGGTGGATCTCGACGCTGCCGTCCTTGCGCTGGATGTACTTTTCCGGCCGCACAGCGCTGTCGTAAGGCAGTTCTTCGTGGAGTTGCTGGTACAGCTGTTCGCGCGTGATTTCGGTGGCCAGCAAGCGTTCGCTGGCATCGGAAACCTGGTCCTCGGGATAGTGCCAGACGCCCTGCGGCATCAGCTTGGCCAGCGCGTCCTTCAGTTCGGGCACGCCATCCCCCGTCAGGGCCGAGATGAAATAGATTTCCGCGAAATCGCCCTTTTCGCCAAGCTCCTGAGCCAGCGCGAGAAGAGGTTCCTTCTTGGCGCGGTCGACCTTGTTGAGAACCAGAATCTTTCGTTCGGGACGATTGGCCAGGCTTTCCAACAGCGGTTCCAGCTCGTGCCGACGCTGCTTGATCGGATCGACCAGCAACAGCACCGCATCGGCAGCCTCCGCGCCTTCCCATGCGGCGCTGACCATGGCGCGGTCGAGCCGCCGCTTCGGCTCGAAAATGCCGGGCGTGTCGACCAGGATCATCTGCGTATCGGCATCGTCGGTCTTGTGGAGCGCGATGCCCATCATCCGCGCACGGGTGGTCTGCGCCTTGGCGCTGGTAATCGCGACCTTCTGGCCGACCAGCTGGTTGACCAGTGTGGATTTGCCCGCGTTGGGCGCACCGATCACGGCAACCACGCCGCAGCGTGTTTCTCGATTGTCGCTCATCCGAACTTCTCCATGAATGCCCTCGCGGCCTCGCGTTCGGCTTCTGATTTTGAACTGGCGGTGCCTTGCGCGCTGCCGACGTTTAGAACTGTGACTTCGACGGTGAAGGTCATCGAATGGTCGGGGCCTGATCGTTCGACCACTTCGTATTCTGGCGGTTTGCGGCGGTTGCCGGCGGCCCATTCCTGAAGCGCGCTCTTGGGGTGCTTGGAAATCCCTGCACCGCTTTCGAGGGCGGGGCGGAAGAGGACGTGAACCAGATCGCGCGCGTCCTTGAAACCATTTTCGACGAACTGGGCGCCGAGCAGGGATTCGACCACATCGCCAAGGATGTTGTCGCTATCGCGGCCGCCATCGGCATGGGCCTGCTTGCTGATCCTTATGTGCGACGCCAAGCCGATCCCGCGCGCCACCTTGGCGCACATTTCGCGGCTGACGATGGCGTTGAGGCGCTGGGCAAGCTTGCCTTCGGGCGCCTCGCTCTGGTCATACAGCCATTGTGCGATGGCCAGCCCCAGAACCCGGTCGCCGAGGAATTCCAAGCGCTCGTAATCGCGTTTCTCGCCCATGCTTCCATGCGTGAGGGCCACCTGCCAGAGGGCTTCGTCCTTGACCGTGAAGCCAGTCGATTCGAGCCATGCGCGGGTGTCGGGTACCATGCCGCCGCTCATATGCCCTTGCCCATCCGGTCCCAGCGCGCGGCGCTGAACCATGTCCAGGGCAGCAGCCATTCGGCCGTGCCATCGGTGGACCAAAGGACCACGCTGGCCCGTGCCACCAGGCTGCGCTGGTCGATCAGTCCGACGCCGCCACCCGGCACAGCGGGAAACCGGCTGTCCATCGAATTGTCGCGGTTATCGCCCATCACGAACAGCTTGCCATCGGGAACCACGACGGGGCCGAAGCTGTCCTGCACGCTGGCCCCGAAATCGATGACATTGTACGTCTTTCCGCCGGGCAGCGTTTCTTCGAACTGGTCGTAGCGGCAAACCGGAGCCGTGCCATCAGCGCGGATTTCCTGTCCGCGGGGATGGCAGCGGGTGTTGGGGCTAAGGGTGACATCGAAGCTGTCGATGCGTTTCTTGGGCACCGTTTCGCCATTGAGAACGAGGACGCCGTTTCGCATGGCGACAGTGTCGCCGGGCTGGCCGATCACGCGTTTGACGTAATCGGTCCCGTCGACCGGATGCTTGAACACCACCACGTCGCCGCGATCCGGAATGCTTGCGAACACGCGCTCTTCGGGACCGGGAATGCCCAGCGGGAGAGAGTTTTCATTATAGCCATAGGGCCATTTGGCCGCGACCAGGTAGTCGCCTGTTTGCAGGCGCGGCAGCATGCTTTCGCTCGGGATGGTGAAAAACGATCCCACGAAAGCGCGGAACACCAACACCGCAAGGACCAGCTTGACGCAGAACCACAGGAAGCTGCCCCAGCTTTCCTGCTTTTCCGTGCGGTCCATCGTTGCCGTAGGTACGGTGGTGTCGTCGGTCATACGTTTGCGCGGCGCTGTTCGGGGTTTGCAATCATGGTCCGGTTCCCTAGTCGCGGGCAGCCGGACACGAAAGGATTTTTGCGCCATGACCAGCCCTGCCGATATTTGGGACACGCTTGCCAGCTTGCCACGCCCCACTCTGGGCGAATTGTTCAGCGCAGCGCGCGACGGAGGCGAGGGCGGCGCCGAACCAGCTGGCGCGGACCGGGTGGCGATGCTGTCGGGACGCCTCGAGCTGGAGGACGGCGGCATCCTGTTCGATTGGTCCAAGACCCATCTCGACCGGGCTGTAATCGCCGCGTTCGAGGATCTGGCAGAGGCCATGGATTTTGCCGGAATGCGCGCAAAACTGTTTGCCGGCGAAGTGGTGAATCCGACCGAAGGCCGCGCCGCCGACCATGCGACGCTGCGGGGCACGGGCGATCCGGCCAAGACCGAAGAGGCCGCCGCGCTGATCGACCGGATGGGAATGCTGGTCGAAGCGATCCACCAGGGCGCGCTGGGCGAAATCGAGCATCTCATCCACATCGGCATCGGCGGCAGCGCGCTGGGCCCGGCGCTGGGTGTGGACGCGCTCAGCCGGGATCTCAGCTATTGCGATGTCCATGTGGTTTCCAACATCGATGGCGTGGCGCTGGAAGCCGCCTTTGCCAAATGCGATCCGGCCAAGACCCTGATTGCGGTAGCCAGCAAGACCTTCACCACCATCGAAACCATGACCAACGCAGAATCGGCGCTCAAGTGGCTTGGCGAAAACGGGGTGTCCGATCCGGGTGGCCGCGTGATCGCGCTGACCGCGGCACCTGACAAGGCGGTCGAATGGGGGGTAGACGAAACACGCATCCTGCCGTTCCAGGAAAGCGTGGGGGGGCGGTATTCGATCTGGTCGTCGATCGGTTTTCCCATCGCGATGGCCGTGGGCATGGACGATTTTCGCGCCATGCTGGCGGGTGCACGGGCGGTGGACGAACATTTCCGCGGCACCGATGGATCGGCAAACCTGGTGCTGCGCGCGGCCTTTGCCGACCTGTATTACACCCGCGTGCGTGGTTGCCAGACGCGCGCGGTTTTCGCCTATGACGAACGGCTGACGCTGTTTCCGGACTATCTCCAGCAGCTGGAGATGGAGAGCAACGGCAAGAGCGTGACCGCCGATATGCGCCCCGTCGACGGGCCGACCGCACCGGTTACCTGGGGCGGGGTGGGGACCGACGCGCAGCACGCGGTGTTCCAGTTGCTTCACCAGGGCACGCACCTGATCCCGGTCGACTTCATTGCCAGCATCGCGCCGGGCGATGAACTGGACCCGGTGCACCACCGGATACTGCTGATGAACTGCTTTGCCCAAGGCGCCGCGCTGATGGCGGGCAAGGCGGGCGAGGACCCGGCGCGCAATTATCCCGGCGACCGTCCCAGCGCGACCATCCTGTGCGACGATCTGGACGCAGCCGTGCTTGGCGCGCTTATCGCTTTCCACGAACACCGCACATTCTCCAGCGCAGTGTTGATGGGGATCAACCCGTTCGACCAGTTCGGTGTGGAACTGGGCAAGCAGATGGCAAACGCGATCGAAAAGGGCGGCGAGGAATTCGACGCGAGCACGAAAGCCTTGCTGGAGCTTGCCGGCCTGGGGTGACGCTCAGCCGGTTCCCGGCAAGTCAGATGTAGACGAAATACATCGCCGCCAGCGCCGTCATGACCACGATGGCGATTCCGTTGTGTATCAACGTGGCGCGGGACGGTCGCGCCTCGTCCGCCATTTCGCAGCGGGTGACGACGAGGTGGTTGAGCAGGGCCACCAGCGGGGCAATCACGAAACTTGCCGAGGTCACGAAGTCGAGGAAGGTCGTGAGATCGGACAGCAGGGTGAAAATCACCACCAGCGCGATCGCCACGAACATCAGGCAAAATCCGGCGTATTCCTTGCGGGAATAGCTCACATCCTCGCGGCCCTGGAAGATCGCGAGTGAAGCCCCGAAAATGCGCGAATAGGCATCGATCCCCGCGATCACCGTCGTGATCATCACCGACAGCGCGGCCAGAGCGGCGAGAAACGCAGCGCCCGGACCGAGCGCTTCGCGGTAGAGGTTCACGACCTGTCCAGCGAAACCAGGTGCATCCGGCAAGGGCGCAATGCCCTGCGGGTGCATCACGCCGGCCCCCATGATGCAAAAACACACCGCCATGAAAGCGGTCAGGACATAGGGCCAGAAAAAGCTGCGGCGCACGGCACCGATGTCGGGATGGGCGCCTTCGGGCAACAGGTTGTCCCCTTCCACCTTCCACAGCGAAAGCGCGACAGAAACATCCATCGGATTGGGCATGAAGCCCGCCAACGCGACGATGAACAGCAGGGCCGCGGTCTGGCGGGTCCAGCTGAAATCCACCAGCGTGCCCCATTCGACACGCGGCAGGACCAGCGCCGTGGTGATCAGGGTGGCGACAACCAGAAACGCGAGCAGGACGGCGTTGACCTTGTCGAGGATACGGTAGCCCCCGACGAGGAGCAGCAGCATCGCCAGCACGAGGATCAGCGCGGCAATCGCCGGAACAGGTGCGACCGGCCCGATGATGACCGTGACAATGCCCGCTGTCGCCGCCGCGAGGGCCGCCCAGATGATCGGAACGAGCGGGGTCACCGCCACGAGGAACAGGACCAGCGCCCAGGTGCCAAGTTCGCGGTAACCGGCCAGAAGCGATCGGCCCCGCGAATGCGCGAAATCGATGCCGAAGCGATAGGCGGGGTATTTCAGCACGTTCGCAAGCACGATGACGATCACCAGCGCCAGGCCGAAAAGCGCCCCTGCGCGAGTGGATTGGACAAGGTGCGAGGTGCCGATTGCCGCGCCGGTGAACAACAGGCCCGGACCGGCAAGCTTGCGAAAAACAGAAGTCGTCATCGGCATCCCCCCAAATTCCGCGACGGGCATGAGATGCGCTGCCGGCTGCGCGCTCGCAAGTGAAATGATCGTGCCCGATGACGAAACAAATTGACTTTTTGCACTGCAGCATCCACATGGGCCGCATCGAAGCGCGCTAGCCAGCGTGAAGCGGCGATTGGGAGACATCCAACGCCCCGGCCGTGCCTCGGTCTATTTCCCCAAGGACTACCCTTTTCACGCGGGTCGTTTGACACCCGCGCCGCGCCCGGATTCCGCACGGAATCCGCTTGCGCGCCGCATTTTGAATGCGAGTTACACATGACACCCAATTCCGAAATCCAGAATTCCGAAACCCAGAATTCCGATAACCTTCGTTTCGAAGACCTCGGGCTTTCGCAGCCCGTCCTTCAGGCGCTTGACCTGAAGGGTTACACCGAACCCACGCCGATCCAGGCACAGGCGATCCCGCCCGTGCTGGAAGGTCGCGACCTGATGGGCATCGCCCAGACCGGTACCGGCAAGACCGCCGCCTTCATGCTCCCGAGCATCGACCGGTTGCGCGATGCCGAAAACCAGACACCGTTCAAATCCTGCCGCATGCTGGTACTTGCACCGACCCGCGAACTGGCCGGACAAATCGCCGAAGCCGCAAAGGATTATGGCGCACTTGCCGGTCTGAAGGTGCACAGCATCGTCGGCGGCACTTCGGTCAACAAGGACCGCAACAAGCTGCATCGTGGCACCGACATCCTTGTCGCCACGCCGGGCCGCCTGCTCGACCTGATCGACCAGAAGGCGTTCACGCTCGACAAGGTCGAAATCCTCGTCCTCGACGAAGCGGACCAGATGCTCGACCTCGGCTTCATCCATGCGTTGCGCCGGATCAGCCAGCTCGTCCCGGAAAACCGTCAGACGCTGTTCTTCTCGGCCACCATGCCGAAGCAGATCCAGGAACTGGTCGGCAAGTATTGCCGCAACCCGGTAAAGGTTTCGGTGACGCCGGAAAGCACCACCGCCGAACGCATCGACCAGTATCTTTTCATGGTGCAGCAGGACGAAAAGCAGACCCTGCTCGAAATGCTCCTGTCCGAACGCCACCAGGTGCCGGGCAAGTTCGAGCGTGTCCTGATCTTTGCGCGCACCAAGCACGGCTGCGACCGTGTCGTGAAGAAGCTGGCCCAGTGCGGCATTCCCGCCAACGCCATTCACGGCAACAAGAGCCAGCCGCAGCGCGAACGTGCGCTGGATGAATTCAAGCGGGCCAAGACCCCGATCCTGATTGCTACCGATGTTGCCGCACGCGGGATCGACATCCCCGGCGTCAGTCACGTGATCAATTACGAATTGCCCAACGTGCCCGAACAGTATGTTCACCGCATCGGGCGTACCGCGCGCGCAGGCAAGGGCGGCATCGCGATCGCTTTCTGCGCCGAGGACGAGCGCGATTACCTGAAGGACATCCGCAAGAAGACCGACGCGGAATTCGAACGCCTGCCCCTGCCGGACAATTTCCGGTCGGTGGTGGAAGGTGTCGGTCCGACGAAGCGCGAGCAGAAGCCCAAGCTGGCACGCCCCAAGGTTCGCCCCACGGGCGATTCCGCCGGACGCAAGCCGAAGCCCAAGAAGAAGCACACGGCCCGCGCCGGTCAGCCGCGCCGCGAAGGCGCAGCCGGACAGGAAGCGTCGCGCAGCCCGCGTCCGGGCGGCGGTAACCGTCGTCGCCAGTCCGGGGCGCGTCGCCCCGGCTGATCCTTGCCTGGCTGGACACAACGCCCAGCCAGGCGCACAGCCATCGCGTCTTCGAACCGGGACGGACAAGCACTATGGAACCAGCTTTCAAGCCAAAGATCACACCGATCGACCGCATCCAGGAAAACTTGGTTGCGCGGGTCGAGCGGCGGATTTTGAACTGGATCTGTGCGCGTCTGCCCCGGCGCATCTCGCCCGACATGCTGACAGCGTTCGGCATGTTCGGCGCGCTGCTGGTTTTCGCCGGTTACATCGGTAGCAATCTGGATCGCGATTGGCTGTGGCTCGCCGTGGGCGGCTATGTCGTCCACTGGCTCGGGGATTCGCTGGACGGAAGTCTGGCGCGTTTTCGCAAGATCGAACGTCCCCGTTATGGCTATTTTCTCGATCACAGCTGCGATGGCTTTGCCACCACGCTGCTGGTGGTGGGGATTGGCCTTAGTCCCTTCGTTCTGCTCGAAGTGGCACTGGTCGCGCTCGCCGGATATCTGTTGATGTCCATCCACGCGTTCCTTTCGGTGCGTGTGCTTGGCGAGCTGCGGTTGTCCTACATGAACGCAGGACCGACGGAACTGCGGCTCGTGCTGATCGCGCTGACGCTGTCGATGTATTATTTCGGCCGCGAAAGCCCGGTGCTGTGGCACCTCAACGGCTTCGACCTGTTCGTGGGCGGAGTGGGCATGGTCCTGATCGGCCTGTTCCTCATCCAAACGCTCCAGATCGCGCGGCGCCTTGCGGTGGACGAACCTTCGCGCAACTGACCGCGGCCCGGTCATTGCAACTCGTGCCTTGGCAAAAGCGCATCGCACGGCGATAGCGCACCCGCGCGCAACACGGAGCATGGGCATGGCCGCCGAAGAATACGATTACGACCTCTTTACCATCGGTGCAGGATCGGGCGGCGTTCGCGCCAGCCGCGTTGCCGCCGCGCACGGGGCGAAGGTCGCCATCGCGGAAGAATTTCGCGTTGGGGGAACCTGCGTCATCCGCGGCTGCGTGCCCAAGAAGATGCTGGTCTATGGCGCCCATTTTGCCGAAGACCTCAAGGATGCGCAGAACTTCGGCTGGTCGACCGAGAACGCGACGTTCGACTGGATCAAGCTGCGCGACAATGTGCTCAAGGATGTCGACCGGCTTGAAGGCGCCTATACCGACACGTTGGAAAACCACGACGTCATCGTCTTTCGCGAACGCGCCGAAATCACCGGCGCGCACCAGGTCACGCTGGCCAGCGGCAAGACCGTCACCGCGAAATACATTCTGGTTGCCACCGGCGCCCGCCCGCAGATCCCTGAGGTGAAGGGGAGCGAGCATGCGATCACTTCGAACGAGGCGTTCCATCTCGACAAGGTGCCCGAACGCATCATCATCGCGGGCGGCGGCTATATCGCCAACGAATTTGCAGGCATTTTCAACGAATTCGGCAGCAAGGTAACGATCGTCAATCGGGGCGACCAGTTGCTGCGCAGCTATGACGAGGCTCTGCGCGACCGTCTGCTCCAGATATCCCTGATGAAGGGCATCGAATTCAAGTTCAACACGGTGTTCGAGTATATCGAACCCACCGATGACGGCCGTTTCAAGGTCAAGCTGTCCGATTGCGACGAGGAAATCGTCGACAAGGTCATGTTCGCCACCGGGCGCATGCCCAATACCGAAGGGCTGGGCCTGGACAATGTCGGCGTCGAGATTGGCGACAAGGGACAGATCGTGGTCGACCCCTACAGCAAGACCAACATCGATCACATCTACGCCGTGGGCGACGTGACCGACCGGGTCCAATTGACCCCGATTGCGATCCGCGAAGGGCAAGCCTTTGCCGATGCCGTGTTTGGTGGGATGGAGCCGGTGGCCGTGGACCACAGCTGCATTCCCAGCGCGGTGTTCAGCCATCCGCCGATTGCCGCCGTCGGGATGACGGAAGGCGAAGCGAAGAACAAGCTCGGCTCGGTCAAGGTCTATCAATCCGATTTTCGGCCGATGAAGAACGTGCTTGCCGGCCGCAACGAACGCAGCCTTTTCAAGATGGTCTGCGACGGCGAAACCGGAAAGATCGTGGGCATCCACATGATCGCGCCAGAAGCGGCCGAAATGATGCAGGCGGCGGCGATTGCCGTTAAGGCCGGTCTGACCAAGGAAGATTTCGACGCCACCACGGCGATCCACCCGACGATGGCCGAAGAACTGGTGCTGATGCGTTAGGCAAGGCGCGCGGGCGACAGGTCGTCCGCCGTCACGCCCACCGCGCGCAACGCATCGGGCCATGGCGTCCCTGCCGCGGCCGATTCTGCCGCCCGTGCCATGGCCGGCGATGTCTGCAGGCCAAAGCCGCCTTGTCCGGCCAGCCAGAAGAAACCGGGCGCATTCCGGTCGTACCCGGCGACCGGCAACCGGTCCGGGGTAAAGCTGCGCAGTCCGGCCCATTTGCTGGCGAGGCGCGGAATGGCGAGGGTGGTCGCCTGTTCGACCCGCCAGGCGGCCAGCGCCACGTCCTCATCTTCGGGTTGTGCGTCGCACGGTGGGCTGGGGCCTTCGTCCATCGGGCAGGCGAGCAGCCGTCCGCGCCCTTCGGGTTCGATGTAGAAACCCGGGCCGACGGTCTTGGTGAAGGGCCAGCGCGACACATCCATGCCGCCGGGTACATCGAATGTGATTACCGTGCGCCGCAGCGGGCGTATGCCGATGGGCGCGACACCGGCCATCCGCGCAACCGCATCGACCCATGCACCGGCCGCGTTGACGATCGTTCGCGCGGAAAAGCTTTCGCCGGGCGTGTCCACGATCCATCGACCGGCGTCATGCCGCACCGCTGTCACCGGCGCCTTGACGGCAATTTCGCCGCCTGCGCCAACCAGTTCGCGGCGGCTGAGTTCAAGCAAGGCGTGGGCATCGAGCCGGCGTCCGTTTCGATCCAGCAGGGCCGCAACAACGCCGCTGTCGCCGGTCCTCAGCACCGGGACCAGCGCGCGCGCATCCCCGGCCGAAATATGTTCGACCGAGGGGGACCATTCACGATAGCCTGCAAGCACCCGCTCGAGCGCGGCTTCCTGCCCCTCTAGCGCGATGAACAAGGCGGGATGGACCTTCGCGGCCGGTTGTTCGAGAAACGGGAGGCTGGCCGCCGTCAGCGCGCGGACGAGCGCGGCGTCCATGTCGAAATGGGCGAAGGCCGCGCTGCGCCCCGATGCGTGGACGCCGGGCGCGTCCTCGCCTTCGCACACCACCACTGATCCGTGCCGGGCCAGCCGGGCCGCCGCCGATAGCCCGGCAATGCCTGCCCCGACGATGAGGTAATCGACCTTGCGCATGGATACTCCGTTGCCGCGCGCCTGCGTTCACCGTAGTTTCGCAGGTCCAGGGAGAAAACACATGGCAGGCACTGTACTCGTAACCGGCGGCACGGGCTATATCGCGGGCGAACTGATCCGCCAGTTGCTGGCCAAGGGCTGGACCGTCCACGCCACGGTTCGCAGCAAGGCGAAAAGCGAAGACCGGCTGCGCGCGCGGCTGGGCAATCCGGGTCCAGACCGGCTCATGATATTCGAAGCCGAACTGATGAGTGACGAGGGCTGGGCCGAAGCGACAGCGGGGTGCACCCATGTGGCCCATGTCGCATCGCCAATCGCGGCGTCGACCCCCAAGGACGAGAACGAGATGATCGTGCCTGCGCGCGAAGGCACGTTGCGTGCGCTGCGTTTTGCCAAGGAAGCGGGGGTCGGAAGGTTCGTCCAGACCAGCTCCATGGCCGCCGTCGCCTATGGCCGCAGCGAGAAGGAATACACCGTCGACGAAAGCAACTGGACCGATGTCACCCACCCCGATGTCTATCCCTACGTAAAGTCGAAGACCATTTCCGAACGTGCCGCGCGCGACTGGGTGGCCGAACATGGCGACGGCATGGAATTCGTCTCGGTCAATCCGGCGATGGTGCTCGGCCCGGTGGACGATCCGGATTTCAGCCCTTCGGTCGAAGCGATCAAGCAGTTGCTCGACGGGTCGATACCGATGGCACCCGATCTGGGATTTGCCATCGTCGACACGCGCGACGTGGCCGATCTGCATGTGCGCTGCCTTGAAGAACCGGGCCTCGCCGGCGAGCGGTTCCTGGCCGCGGGCAAGTTCTACAAGATGATGGAAATCGCCACGATCCTGCGCCGCGATCTACCCGCCGAACACACGCGCAAGGTACCCCGGCGCCCGATGCCGAACTGGATGGTGTCGGTGCTGGCGCTGTTCAACGAGGGTGTCCGCTCGATCAAGGCCGAACTCGGCAAGACCCGCAACGTCGATGCGAGCCACGCGAAACAGCGGCTCGGCTGGCAGACGCGGAACGAGGAGGAAAGCATCGTCGACTGCGCAAAAAGCCTGATCGCCCATGGCGTTGTGAAAGTTTGAAGCGCACCGGATCGGGACTATTGCTCGGCGCACGTTGCGCCCGCGCGCCGCGCCCGTCACAACATCGAGAAACGAATCGGGAAACCGGGGAGATTGCATGAACATGCTGGCGTCGCGCGGGCAACTGCGCGCGAGTTTCATTCGCTGGGCGCTGTTTGCTGTGCCCCTGATCGTTTTGCTCGGTTTCCTGTCGGGGACCGCTGCCGGGCCGGATTCAGCGTGGTTCCAGGCGCTGGAAAAACCCGCGATCTACCCTGAACCCAAGTGGTTCGGCATCGTGTGGACCACACTGTACATCATGATCGGCGTTGCCGTTGCGCTGGTCGCATCGGCGTGGGGCGCGCGTGGGCGCGGGGCTGCGCTTGAGGCTTTCGTGGTCCATTTCCTGCTGAACCTGGCATGGTCGCCCGTGTTCTTTGCCGCCCAGAACATCTCCGCCGCGCTGGTGGTGATCGGCATGATCGACATCACGCTGATCGTGGTGATCGCGATGTTCTGGAAGATCCGGCGGCTGGCCGCGTTGCTGCTGTTGCCGTATCTTGCATGGGTGTTGTTCGCCACGGCGCTCAATTTCCAGTTCCTGCAACTCAATCCGGATGCCGATGGCGGCATGGGGGACAGCGGGGCGGTCGAACGGGTGCGTATCGGCAATTGATGTTGCCGCCTGCCGCGCCTAAATAGCTGCCATGCAAAGCCAGAACCCGCTCATCGCCGATTTCGTCAAACTCGCCAATTCGGCGGCCGGCACGCTTGCCGGAATGGGCCGCGAAGCGCGTGACGCCGCGCGCGAACGCGCCCGGGAAAGTTTCGGCGGGATGGATTTCGTCACCCGCGAGGAATTCGACGCGGTGAAGACGATGGCCGCCCGCGCCCGCGAAGAGGCCGACAAGCTGGCCGATCGCATCGCCGCACTCGAAGCCAGGATCAAGTGATCGCCGCCCCTGCCGTGTGGTAGGGGATACCGATGCACCTTTCCGCACCCGCCATTCTCGTTGCCGCGCGCCCGCATGGGGAAACGGCGGTGATCGCGCGGTTGCTGACCGAACAAGGCGGCCTCGTGGCTGCCTATGTCGCCGGTGGACGTGGCAGGCAACTGCGTCCCGTGATGATCCCGGGCAATGTGGTTCAGGCCGAAATCCGCGCCAGGTCCGACAGCCAGCTGCCGTTTGCGCGCCTCGAACTCGTCTCCAGTCGCGGGCCGTGGCTGGGTGAACCGCTGCCTGCCGCAGCAATTGCGTGGGCAACGGCGATTACCGCCGCCGTCCTTCCCGAACGCAACGCCTATCCCAGCCTCTATTCCGCACTGCTGGGTTTGCTCGATGCCATCTGCAACGCGCCATCCGCACGGGGGTGGGTGGAAGGTCTGGTGGGCTATGAAACGCTGTTGTTGCGCGAACTTGGCTATGGCGGAGAACGACCCGAGATAGCCGACCTTGGGCAGGCGCTGGAAATTCTCGACCGGCTGGAGCCGCAAATATCGCGCTACCTGCTTGCCGACACGCGGGCCGACGTTCTAGCCGCAAGAACGCTCTTGAGAGCGCGGCTGGCACGGATGGTGGAATGAAGATCGCAGTTTTTCCCGGTGACGGGATCGGACCAGAAGTCACGGCGCAGGCCCTGCGTGTGCTGGACACGCTGTCGCTGCCCGGCCTGACCCTGTTCGAAGGCGACGTGGGGGCGGTCGCCTATCGCCGTCATGGCAGGCCGCTGCCTGAAGAAACGCTGGAGATGGCGCGCGCATCGGACGCAATCCTGTTCGGCGCTGTGGGGGATTTCTCGTGCGACGATTTGCCCCGCGAATTGCGGCCCGAACAGGCGATCCTGGGTTTGCGCGCCGAACTGGGGCTGTTTGCCAACTTGCGGCCCGCCGCAGGCTTTCCGGGCCTGGAGCACCTTTCGCCGTTGAAGCCGGAGCTGGCCCGCGGGATCGATCTGCTGGTCGTGCGCGAATTGAACGGCGACGTATATTTTGGCGACAAGGGCGAACGGCAAAGTCCCGGCGGCCGCGAAGGCTGGGACGCCATGTCCTATAACGAAGCCGAAGTCCGGCGTATCGCACACAGTGCCTTTCGTGCTGCCCAGAAGCGCCGCAAGAAACTGACCAGCGTCGACAAGGCCAACGTGCTGGAAACCAGCCGCATCTGGCGCGAAACCGTGATCGAGGTCGCTGGCGACTATCCCGATGTCGAGCTCGATCACATGTATGTCGACAACGCGGCCATGCAGATGTGCCGCAGCCCGGGCCAGTTCGACACCATCGTCACCGGCAATCTGTTCGGCGATATCCTGTCCGACCAGGCAAGCGCAGTTGTCGGCTCCATCGGGCTGCTGGCCAGTGCAAGCCTTGGCGAACGCCAGACCGCGCACGGCACGTTCGGTCTCTACGAACCCATCCACGGCAGCGCACCCGATATCGCGGGGCAGGGCAAGGCCAACCCGATCGCCGCAATCCTGAGCCTCGCCATGCTGCTGCGCCATTCGTTGGGCCGCGAGGAGGAGGCGGGGCATATCGAACGCGCCGTGTCGCTGGTGCTGGCCGATGGAGTGCTTGGCGGCGACCTAGGCGGGACCGCCTCGACCGGCGAGATCGGCGATGCGATTGTTAGGAAGCTGGTAACCATATCTTGAGAATTGGCCCGTAAGCGGGTCAAGCAATGGATATGACCCCTTCGATGCAGCCCGTAGCGGCCACCACCGCACGTCCTCTGGACCTTGCTATCATCCTGCCGACGCTCAACGAGCGCGACAACCTTGCCCCGCTGGTCGAGCGGATCGAGGGTGCGCTGGGCACGTCTGGCTGGGAAGTGCTTATCGTCGACGATAATTCGTCGGACGGCACATCGGACGAAGCGCGCCGCATTGCGCTATCGGATCCGCGCGTTCGCGTGATCCAGCGGATCGGCCGCCGCGGCCTGTCCAGCGCCGCGATCGAGGGGTTCTGCGCCACCGCCGCGCCATACGCAGCCGTGATGGACGCCGATCACCAGCACGATCCCAAATTGCTTGTCGACATGCTCGCCTGCGTCAAATCGGGCGAGGCCGATGTGGCCGTCGCCAGCCGGTTTGCCGATGGCGCGAGCATGGAAGAATGGGGCCGCCCCGACCGCGAAAAGCTGTCCAGCGTCGCCAATGCGCTGGCCCGCAAGCTGACGGGTGTGGACCTTTCCGACCCGATGAGCGGGTTCTTCATGCTTCGCACCGAGATCGCCCGATCGCTGGTGCCGAACCTTTCGGGCATCGGGTTCAAGATCCTGCTCGACCTGCTTGCCACTTCGGAAACGCCGCTCAAGGTGAAGGATTTCCCGATGAACTTTTCCGCGCGCCGTTCCGGCGAATCCAAGCTCGACCGGGCCATCGCCCTCGATTTTCTGGCGGGACTTTACGACAAGAGCTTCGGCCGCGTGATCCCGACACGGTTCGCCCTGTTCGGAACGGTCGGGGTGATCGGCGTGGGCGTGCACATGGCGATCCTTTACGCCTTCCTGCTGCTGGCCGGCACGAATTTCAGCTGGAGCCAGGCCGTCGCGACCTTCGGGGCGATGACCTTCAACTTCTGGCTCAACAATTTCCTCACCTACCGCGACCGCCGCCTCAAGGAAGCCAGCAAGGTGTTCTGGGGCTGGGCCAG
This sequence comes from Qipengyuania zhejiangensis, assembly GCF_035607565.1. Classification (NCBI taxonomy): domain Bacteria; kingdom Pseudomonadati; phylum Pseudomonadota; class Alphaproteobacteria; order Sphingomonadales; family Erythrobacteraceae; genus Qipengyuania; species Qipengyuania zhejiangensis. Next base: position 685,388 of record NZ_JAYKGO010000001.1, read on the forward strand.
CTTCATCGCGGCCTGTTCCATCGGGGCCTTCGCCAACGTTGCGGTTGCCACGACGTTGCACGACCGCGGCCTGCACGAAGTGCTTGCGGCGCTGGTCGGCATTGGTATCGGCTCGGTGTGGAATTACGCCCTGTCGAGCCGGTTCGTCTGGGGCCGTTACTGATCGGACAACAGCCGGTGGGGCTTCGCATCCTCTGACGGCTGTGCGCCGCTATCGCCAGCTTTCGAGCCAGGTCCACACGGCGAAACTGTTGGGCCCTTCAAGCGGAGCCGCGCTGAGGATCGGGTAAAACCACGCGAACAGCGCGACGCTACCGATGATCGGCGCCACCGCCATCATGCGCCATCCCCCGCGCCACAGCGCATCACACGCCAGCGCCAGCGCCGCCAGCAACGCCATGCTGGGCAGGGCATAATGGTAATAGAACTGGACCGGCTTTGCCGCCACGATCCAGAATCCCAGGCTGCTTGCGTAAAGGACCACCGCACCCAGAGCCGCGCGATTGGCGCGAAGGATGCCGTGCAGCGCACACCACGCGAGGGCGGGCAGGCCAAGTATCATCGTCAACGGATTGCCAACCAGCATGATGCCGCGCTGCACACCGCCGACGGGTTCGTAAAGGTACCAGATCGCGCGGGCGTTCAACACCCATTGCTGCCAGGTCGATTGATACGGATGCGCCTTGATCACCTGTTGCTGCATGTCGATCATGAAGCGGTGGTGGAACACCAACCCTTCGGTGATGGGGTGAAGGGTAAAGAAATACGCCGGGATGAAGGTGGCGGCATAGACGGCCAGCGGGAACAGGCCGAGCCAGAAGGCCGCTTCGAGCAAGGTCATGCCGGGTACCGGCGCGCCCCTGCGGCTGAGCAGCAGCCTGCGCCGTCCGGCCATCCACCGTGCCACGAGAAACACCAGACCCGGCAGGGCCACCACCGCCAGCGCATTCCATTTGGATGCCAGCGCCAGGCCCAGCGCGGCGCCGGTCAGCGCCAGCCGAAAACGGCCTTCTTCCGGTTGGCGGATCGCCGCCGCAAATTGCCAGCCGGCCACGGCGAGGAACGCGATGTAGAAGATATCGAGCATCGCGATGCGCGACTGGACGAACAGATGAAAGCCGGTTGCAAGCAACACGCCGTAGGCCAGCGTCGCAAAGCGGCTGAGACTGGCGAACCACAGCGCGCGCATCGACGCAAACAGCGCCAGAGCGCCGAACATCGTCGGCAAAAGACGCCAGCCCCAGGGGTTGTCGCCGAACATTGCCATGCCCAGCGCGAGCAATTCCTTGCCGAGCAGCGGGTGTTCGCGGTTGGTGAATTCCCCCAGCACCAACAGCTCGCGCGCGGCGGGCAGATAGTGGACTTCGTCGAAGTAAGGTTCTGCGACCACGGACAGCCACGGCAGACAGGCGATCCAGAACGCCAGCGCAAGGGCTGCACACCAGCCGAGTGGGTCACGGGGTTGCTCGGGCGCGCGGCTCATCGCAGATGGGCTTAGGAAAGCCGTGCGCGCCCGGCAAGCGCGTTCAGGCGGTTGTGTGCTTCTCCAGCCAGAAAAGGCGGGCGACCATGGCCAAAAGCCCGATGCTGGCTGTCAGCGCGACGAAGATAATCCATGGAATGACATTCATGCCCGCGCTGCGCGCCCTGGGCACTACGAAGAACAGGGCAATGCCGACAGAAATCAGCAGGTCCCACCACACTTGCACGCCCCACAGGTTCTGCGTGTGATTGAGCCATACGGGCATCACGCCTTCGCGAAAGACCGTGATAGCCGTGAAGCCGCCGAAACCCCCGGCCAGCATGGCGGCAAGAGCATGGCTGCCGGTCTTTTCGGTCACTGTGGCGACATGGACAAGCACACCCAGTGCGGCCAGCACACCGGCAATTGCGAGGATTTCAAAAGCTGACATGGCAAGTTCCCGAGTCGTTATGTAGCGAGTGCTACACTTGTAGCGGAGTGTAGCACTCGCTACAACAGAACGATGTCGCCACCTCGCCTTTCGCGTGAAATCCTGCTTCCGCAGCTTGCGGCGCATGTGATGGAGCATGGGCTTGCCGATCTGTCGCTTCGCCCGCTGGCCAGGGCTGCCGGGACCAGCGACCGCATGCTGATCTACCATTTCGGCAACAAGGATGCGCTTGTCGCCGCGTTGCTCGATCATATCGCGGCCATGTTCGCAGGGGCGCTCGACACGGCGTTTCCCAGCGGGCGGGCCACTTCGCGCAACGAATGCGCCCGAACGGTGCTTACGATTACCGATAGGGGGGAATTTGCGCCCTTCTTCCGGCTATGGTGGGACATCGTGGCCGGCTGCGCGCAGGGAAACGAGGCCTATCTCGCGGCGGCGGGCGCGATCATGGATCGTCTGCTGGGCTGGGTCGAAGACCATCTCCCCGAAGCCGATCCCGATCCGGCGCATGGCGCGCGCCGCGTTCTCACCGCCATCGAAGGCGCGCAGATGCTGCGAGCGGTAGGCCGCGGCGAAATCGGTGAAGCGGGGCTTGCCGCGCTGGAATCCTAAGCTGCTTGCCGCGCGTCCCCTCCGTGCTATCTCCGCAGGTGATGAAAAAGACCACCGGAACCAACCGCTCGATTACTTCCAGATGGCGCCCCGCCACGCAGGCCGTGCGCGGCGGCACCTGGCGATCCGAGCATGGAGAGACGAGCGAGGCGCTGTTCCTCACATCGGGCTACACCTACGACAACGCGCAGACCGTTGCCGATCGCTTTGCCGGCGAAGCGCAGGGCATGACCTATTCGCGCCTGCAGAACCCCACCGTCGCCATGCTCGAAGAACGCATCGCGTTGATGGAAGGGGCAGAGGCCTGCCGCGCGCAGGCAAGCGGGATGGCCGCGATGACCGCGGCGTTGTTGTGCCAATTGTCGGCGGGCGACCATGTGGTGGGCGCGCGCGCTGCGTTCGGATCGTGCCGCTGGCTGCTCGATTCGCTGCTGCCGCGTTTCGGGATTGAAACCACCATCGTCGACAGCGCCGATGACGATGCGTGGGAAGCTGCGATCCGGCCGAACACCAAGGTCTTCTTTTTCGAAACCCCCGCGAACCCCACGCTCGACGTGGTGGACCTCGCGCATGTGTGCGCCGTGGCGCGAGCGCACGGGATTACCACGGTCATCGACAACGCCTTTGCCACCAGCGCGCTGCAGCGTCCGCTGGATTTCGGCGCGGAAGTGGTGGCCTATTCCGCAACCAAGCTGATGGACGGGCAGGGCCGGGTGCTGGCCGGCGCCGTGTGCGGTTCGCAGGACTGGATCGACGAGTATCTGTTGCCGTTCCAGCGCAACACCGGACCCAATCTTGCGCCGTTCAACGCGTGGGTGGTGCTGAAAGGTCTGGAGACGCTGGATCTGCGCGCTCGCCGCCAAAGTGAAAATGCGGTGGAACTGGGCAACGCCATCGAAGCGCGTGTGCCCAAGATACTCCACCCCGGACTTCCGAGCCACCCGCGCCATGAACTGGCGACGAGGCAGATGGTCGCAACCGGCCCGATTTTCGCCTTCGATGTCGGCGACAGGGCAACCGCCTTCGCGTTGCTCGATGCGCTCGAACTGGTCGATATCTCGAATAACATCGGGGATTCGCGCAGCCTGCTGTGCCACCCGGCCAGCACGACGCACGCCGGCATGACGCAGGAAGCGCGCGATGCGATGGGTGTGACCGAAGGTTTGCTGAGGATCAACGTCGGGCTCGAGGATGTCGAGGACGTGAAGGAAGACCTGGACCGGGCCTTGTCGGCAGCCGGCTTGTGAGCGGTGGCGCGGCCTTGATAGTCGGGGCCGGAGACGGTCTTGGTGGCGCCATTGCGCGCAGCTTTGCACGCGAAGGACTGGCGGCGTGCGTTACCCGCCGTCCGCGCCACGAACACAAGCTGGATACGCTGGTCGCCGAAATCGGGGAGGCTGGCGGAACAGCCCATGCCTTCGGCGTCGACGCGCGCGACGAGGACGAGACGGTTGCCTTGTTCGAACGGATCGAACGCGAAATCGGTCCGCTGGAAGTGGTCGTGTTCAATATCGGGGCCAACGTACGCTTCGGCGTCCGCGAAACGACGGCGCAGGTTTACCGCAAGGTCTGGGAAATGGCCGCGTTCGCCGGTTTCCTGGCGGGGCGGGAGGCCGCGCGCCACATGGTTCCGCGGGGCACCGGCACCATCCTGTTCACCGGTGCAACCGCAAGCCTGCGCGGCGGTGACGGATATTCGGCATTCGCAGGGGCGAAACACGCACTGCGCGCCCTGGCGCAATCGATGGCCCGCGAACTGGGTCCGCAGGGGATTCACGTGGGCCATATCGTGATCGACGGGGCCGTCGATGGCGATTTCATCCGCGGCATCTATCCCGACTGGCAGGAGCGCCTCGAGGACGACCGATTGCTGACGCCTGCGCATATCGCCGAGGAATATGTCCGCCTGTGGAAGCAACCGCGCGACGCGTGGACGCTGGAGCTCGATGTGCGCCCGTGGAAGGAGCAATTCTGATGACCAAGACCGTCGAGTTCATTCTCGATCTGGCGGCACCCAACGGGTATCTCGCCTGGTATCCGTTGAAGGATATCGCCGCCCGAACCGGCGCAAATCTGGTCGTGACGCCGGTGTTTCTCGGCGGAATGCACAAATTGACGGGCAACGCCCCTCCGATGATGCGCGATGCCGATGTAAGGGGCAAGGTCCCCTACGCCGCGCGTGAATTCCAGCGCTTCATCGATAGGCATTCGATGACGAAATTCCGGATGCATCCGGCCTTGCCGTTCAATTCCATAATGGTTCAGCGGGTGCTGGTCGCCGCGCGTGACCAGGCGGAAACACAGGCTATCGTCGATGCGCTGCAACCGGCGGTGTGGGAGCGCAACATCGATTGTTCCGACGCGCGGGCGGTTCACGCGGAACTGGCCGCCGCCGGGCTGGATGCCGATCGCCTGCTGGCCGCCACGCAGGATGATGCTGTGAAACAGAAACTTGCGGCGAACACCGAACACGCGGTGGAGCGTGGAGCTTTCGGCATTCCGACCTTTTTCGTCGATGACGAAATGTGGTTCGGCAAGGAACGGCTCGGCCAGCTCGAGGAATATCTGACCGGCGGAAAACCCTGACCGGCGATCAGCTGGGCAGGTAGACTGTCTTTGACTGCGTCAGCACGATCGGCGGTATCGGCGCGAACGGGATCACCGGCGTCATCTGGATGGTCATCGTCATGGTGCCGGTGCCGACGTTGTTGGTGGTGCCGCGCGCAAAGGTGAGCGCCTGGATACCGGCGTGGTCGACCCCGATCAGCGTGTCGCGCGTACGGGTCAGAACGGCGGTTTCGGTGGCTGCGGGATTGACCTTGGCCAGCCGCAACCCTTCACCCATTGCATGGCGCATCGCGCCGTTGGCGTTCAGGATCAGCCCGAACTGGAGCACGCCGATGATGAGCGCGATCAGCACCGGCAACGCAAGGCCGAATTCCAGACCCATCGAGCCGCGGGCATCGCGCAGGAACCGGCGTATCATTGCAGCCTCACCACGCTGTCACCCGTCACGGTAATCGGGGTGTATGCCGCGTTCTGACCGGTAAACATGGCGCCAAACACCCTCCAGTTGAAGCCGGTCGACACCTGCTTGCGGATGGAAACGCTGGCGAACCGCTTGGTCACCTGGCCGACTTCGCACGACCCTGTGTACTGGTTCTGCACGGTGCCATCGCATTCGAGCGTCAGCAGCACGGTCACGCCGCTGGACGGGACGCCCGAAGCGGCGACCGCTTCGGTCACCAGATACCCGGTGTTGCCGTTCGGCGGCCTCCTGCCGAGCGCGAGGTCGGTGGTGCGCTGGGCCGCCTGTTCCAGATCGACCCGTGCCGCCACGACCTTGCTCATGTCGATCATGCCCAGGAACATCAGCGCAAGCATCGGCGCGACCAGCGCCAGCTCCACGAAACCCACCCCGCTCTGGTCACGGACGAGGCGACGGATGAAGGAAAATATCATCGGTCCTACTCCACCACCCGGATAACGCGGGCCGTGCCTTGCCAGCCGTTGATATCGGGATTGCAGTTGTTCTCGATATTGTTGGTCCCGCCGAAACGGATCCGCTCGGTCACGATCAGCAGGCATTGTGCTTCCTGCGTCGAATCGCCGTTATAGGTCAGGTCGCCCGTGGGCATGTAGATGATGCCTTCCAGATTGATGTCCGACCCGCCGTTCACGGTGTGCGTCGCTGCACCCATCGGATCCTGATAGAAAAGGATGCCGCTCCACGTGGCGTTTTCCTCGCTCGTTGGCGCCCGCAAGTCGATCTCGGCCCCGCCGTTGATCGAAATCGTCGCCACGTTGTTCGCGTTCGTACCGGTAAGGACGAAGGTCACGCCGCCATCGCCGTACAGGGAAACATCGGCTTGCGACGTGATGGCCAGAGTGCCACCCTTGATCACATAAACGCCGCCGTGCAGCTTCACCGTTCCCTGGATGCGCATCCCGTTGCAGTATGTGCCCGGTGTCGGTTCGGCGTAGCTGTTCGGATTGACGTTGTAATTGTTCGCTACACAGCCGGTGCTGGAATAGGGCAGCGGCCGGTTGGCCAACGGGTCTTCCACCGGCAGGCCGTAAGGGACGATGGCCGCATCGCCCGGAATGTTTTCAGACCCGTAATCGATGCCCCCGACGCTCATGATAAGGTCCGAATCGAGATAGCTCGACCCGCCGACATCCACCGAAACCCCTCCGGGCGAATTGGAGGCCACGGGGCAATCGAGCCCCACCTGCGCCCCGCCGAACACCTCGATGCCCGTGCCGCTTGTCGCCACGGCGAGGACGCACGGCGTACCCACCGCGACGGTGGTCGCGACCGCGCGGGTACGGATCGTTGGTGCGGTGGGAAGAAACACGCTGGAAAAGGGCAGGGTCTGGCTGGTCGTCGCGATCACTTCGATCGCGCTCGCATCGCCGAGATAGGCGCCGCTTGTCGGCGGCGTGTTGATCGCTTCGATGGTATAGGCGGTGTTTGCCGTGCGCGACACTTCGCTGTTCACGGATATCGAATGGTCGCGTCCGTATGCCATGGCGATGGCCCCCGCCACCGCGCCGGTGTCCACCGCCTGCTGCATCTGGCGCTTCCACAGGTACCACTGGACCGTATCCACACCGATGCCCGCTGCACCGACCAGGCCGGTCAGGGCGGCACCGGCCATCAGCAGCAGGTTGCCCCTGTCATCGCCTCTCAGGCGACGAAGCATTCGTGCGATGGATCCAATCATGACAGTTCCCCCCGAAAGCGGTTTTCGCCCATGGTCAGGGAAAGCTAGGCTGACGAGGTTAGCGGTTCGTCATGGGTATCGGTAAATCGATCTTAACCAATTTCGTCAGAACCGCGCCAATCTCGTGGCGGGGGAAATGTGCCGGCCCCGCCTTGCAGGCCGCGCTTGCGTCACCTAATTTGTGACGTGTGATAAAGGAGCTTTTCCAGCATGCGGCCACGACCGACGGGATTACCGTCCGCGTCGCGGTGAACTTCCTTCCCGAGCAGTCGCAGCCCGACGCGGGGAAATGGTTCTGGGTTTATCACATCCGCATCGAGAACCATTCGCACGAACGCGTGAAGCTGATCACCCGCCACTGGCGCATCACCGATGGGCGCGGGTTCGTAACCCATGTCGATGGCGAAGGCGTGGTCGGCGAACAGCCCGTGCTGATGCCCGGCAAAAGCCACGATTACGTCAGCGGTTGCCCGCTCGAAACGCCGCATGGTTCGATGGAAGGCTTCTACACTTTCCACGCGGAAGACGGATCGCCGATGGAAATCCGCATCCCGTATTTCCCGCTGGCAGCGCCCGCGACGGCGGACTGAAGCACCGCCAGGGTCCGGTGGTCGGTGTGGCGCGGACGCACGCGGCCTGATCCGTAGTTTTGAACTTGGCTCCGTGATATTGCCCGCGTCTTCGTGACGGGGCCGATGGCTTGCATCGGGTCTGTGCTAGCTAAATCTGTGTAATGCTATCCAGATTTTCCCGACTTCATACTTTTGCGCCCACACCGGAGCGGCGATCCACACTATCGCTGAGCCAGAGAAACTGTTGGCGAAATTTTGGAACCACCCGATCATCCTGCAGCGAAAATTTCCACCCAGAAGAATGAGCGGTTGATCCGGGCTCGGCCATGGAACGCCTCGACAGGTGATCGTTTGGCAACGTCGGCATCACGCGCCGGCGATACGCCAGCCCCTGGGCGTCGAGGCGGATCGAGGCACATCGACTATCTCGATTACTTTCGCGGAATCGCCATCCTGTGCGTGGTGATGATCCATGCAAGCAATGCAATTTTGAACCGCGGGGTGGTCCGCGTGAACGACGGGTTTGACCCGGTGCGGACCGGGTTCGATCTGCTTGGCCGCGGCGCAACGGTTTATTTCGCCCTGATCTCGGCGATCGCCTTTGCCCACGTGATGCATCGCAAAGCGTATTCGGAATACCTGCGATCGCGTTTTTTCGCCGTCATCGTCCCTTATGTGGTCGTGACCATCGCCCTTACGCTGGCGTTGGCGGGCAGGGGGGGTCTCGATCCAGCCGTCGTGGCCGAATTGCCGGAACGGATCGGGCGCAATATCCTGCTGGGCAAGGCATGGAATACCCTGTGGTATATCCCCGTCATCGCCATCCTTTATGTTCTCAGCCCACTGTTATTGCGCCTGGTGAACACCCGCGCGCTGACGTGGCTTGCGGTGCTTTTGGCGCTGCTGCCGCTTGTCGTGTCGCGAACGGGCACAACGATCACCCCGCAGATGATCGTCTATTTTGCGGGAGTTTATATCGTCGGCCTCGCGGTTGGGCGCGATGTGGATCGGTGGGTCTGCGCCATTGCATCCAAGTGGCGCTGGTTCGCGGTGGCCGCGATTGCCTCTGTCCTGACAATCTGTTTGCTGGACATCGCCGATTTCGACACGCTCGGCCATACATCGCTGGTCGGAAGTGCCTTCTATGTCTTCCGGCTGTCGTCGGCAGGATTGATACTGGTGGCGCTCAAGGATCACGTCGGGAAAATCCCGGTCGCAGGTGCGCGTTTCCTGAAGCTCGCCGCAACCTATTCCTTCGGTATATACTTTGTTCACGGCCCCTTGTTGCGCCCGATTGCGAAGGCTGTTGGGGGCACCATTCCGCCGGACCAACCTGCCTGGGCGCTGGTGGCGGGGGCGGTATTCACCTTCGTGCTGGGACTGGCCTTGTCGATCGCAATCGTCGCGCTCGTGAGAAAGATCGCCGGGCGTTGGTCAAGGCAGCTTATTGGCAGTTGAGAAGGCCTCAAACCCCGCCGTAAACACTACTGTTCGATCATCACCTCAGCCCTCAGGCCAAGCCAGTCGGCCAGCATGGCCAGTTCGCGTTCCACCGGACCCGCGGCCAGCGCGGCGCGGCTTTGGTCGAGGTGCAGGACCAGCGTATCGGCCCCGCGCCGCAGCGAACTGTTTGCCAGCGATTCCCGTGTGCCTGCACCCAGCCTTTGGGCAAGCCGCAGGCCAAGACCCCACGTGGTGCCTTCGCGAAGATCGTCGTCGCTGGCCAGCACGCGCAGGCGATCGGGCAGGGCCAGCCGACCCAGCGTGCCAACCATGGCGGCGCACAGCATCGCGCGGCCGCGCGCATCGAGCCCGATCCACCGTTTGTCGAGCGACCATTCCACGGCGTGATTGAGCCGCAGGTTCGGTTCCACCCGGCGCAGTGCAGCGGCCAATTGCGCTGCGGCGATCCTGACACGTTCATCGCCCGGCTGCGCGTTTTCGACGAGGTCCGCGGTCCACGCGGAAACCAGTGTCGCGTCGGTGACATGCGCATCGCGCGGCGCGGCGAAGGCGGATATCCCCGCGAGCAGCGGATCACGCCGCTGCTGGAGATCGTCGAGCCGCGAATAGAGCAGCCCTTCGCGGATACCCCAGCTGGAAAACACCAGGGCCTCTGGCTCGAACTCCGCCAGCAGCGGGCGCAGCAGCGCGGCCGCGTCGGGCAAATAGCCCGCGCGCATTTCCGAAATGCCGCCGATCTGCATGAGCTTTTCGGGATCGGCATCGACCAGGTCGCGCGCCATCCGGTCGGCATCTTCAACCGAGAGGACAAAGCCGTGCGGATCGGTAAGCGGATAATCGAGTTCGCGCATCGCATAGGCGGCCAGCGCCCGCCAGGTGCCGCCGATCATGTAAAGCGGGCCGGGATGCGCGGCTGCCCAACCGACGGTTTTCAGCGCTTCGTGGATACGGCCTTCGAAACCGGCGGTGGCGCGCATCGCGGGCAGGCGCAGCGTGCCGAAGGGCAGCGAACGGGCGTGGTGGCAGGCGTTGTCCCCGATCGACACCAGCTCCATGCTGCCGCCGCCCAAATCCACCACCACGCCGTGCGCGCCGGGGAAGGCGCCCAACGCGCCCATGGCCGAAGCGCAGGCTTCCTCCTCGCCCGAAAGCAGGCGGGGCGGCAGGCCCAGTGCAGCCACTTTGCCGAGGAATTCAGGCCCGTTATCGGCGTCGCGCGCGGCTGCCGTGGCAACCGTCTGGACGTCCTCGATGCCGAGGTCCGCGATAATCAGGGCGTAACGCGCGATGGCCGCCAGCGCTTCGTCTTCCGCTTCGGGGGGTATGCGTCCGGTCACCGAAAGGTCGCGCCCGAGCCGCGCGGCGACCTTTTCGTTCCACACCACTTCGGGCGCGCGAGCCGTGCCTTCGTAAATGACGAGGCGGACCGTGTTGGACCCGATGTCGATCACGGCGCGCGGGGGGCGGGGCTGCCGGCGGGCAGAACCGGTCCTGCGGGTCACGCGTGTTTACCCTTGAGCGTCAGGCGGGGAACTTCGTGTTCGGACAGGGCCGATCCGCGGCCGGACAGCGACGGGTTGGCCATGAAATATTCGTGGCAATTGAACCCGCCCGGGCCAACCCGCATCCGTTCGTATTCGCCATCGGGGCGCAGCCGCCAGCTGCGTTCAGTATCGAGTATGTTGGCCAGCATCACCTGGTCGAGCAGCTGGTCGTGCACGGTGCGGTTGGTGACGGGGACCAGCACTTCGACACGGTGATCGAGATTGCGGCTCATCGCATCGGCACTGGTGATGAACACTTCGGTTTGCTTGCCGGGCATCGGTTTGCCGTTGGCAAAGCACCACAGCCGGCCATGTTCGAGGAACCGCCCAATGATGGATTTCACCCGGATATTCTCGGACAGGCCTGGGACACCCGCGCGCAGCGAACAGATGCCGCGCACGACCATGTCGATTTCGACGCCCGCCGCGCTGGCTTCGTAAAGCTTGTCGATCAGGCCCTTATGGGTAATCGAATTCAGCTTGGTCCATACCGCGGCCGGTTTGCCAGCCTGCGCGTTGGCGATTTCGCGGTCGATCAGGGCAAACAGCTTTTCGCGCAGGTCGAGGGGCGAAAGGGACAGCTTCTCCAGTTCGCTTGGCTCGATATATCCGGTTACGAAATTGAACAGCTTGGCCGCATCGCGGCCCAGCGCCGCATCGGCGGTGAAATAGCTGAAATCGGTATAGATCCGCGCGTTGACCGGATGGTAATTGCCGGTGCCGAAGTGGCAGTAGGTGCGGTAGCCTTCTTCCTCCCGCCGAACCACAAGGCTGACCTTGGCGTGGGTCTTCCATTCGGTGAACCCGTAGATCACCTGCACGCCGGCGCGTTCCAGTTCGTTCGCCCAGTGGATGTTGCGTTCTTCATCGAAGCGCGCCTTCAGTTCCACCACGGCGGTCACCGCCTTGCCGTTTTCGGCCGCTTCGATCAGCGCCGCGATCACCGGCGACTGGTCCCCTGCGCGATACAGCGTCTGCTTGATCGAAACGACCGCAGGATCGCTGGCCGCCTGTCGGAGGTAATCGACCACCACTTCGAAACTTTCGTAAGGGTGGTGGATGACGAGGTCCTTCTCGCGGATCGCGGAAAAGCAATCGCCGTCATGGGCAAGAATGCGTTCGGGATAGCGCGGTGAAAACGGTTCGAACTTCAGATCGGGGCGCGGTTCGGCACAGATCGCGGCCAGATCGGCAAGGCCCAGCATTCCGGGCGTCTTGACGATCATCGCGGCGTCGACCTCCAGCTGTTCGCGCAGCAGGGCCTCGGCCGCCTCGTCGCATTCGTCATCCAGTTCCAGCAACACGGCGCGGCCGCGCCGGCGACGCTGGATTGCCGTGCGGAAGAAGCGCACCAGGTCTTCGGCTTCTTCTTCCACCTCGATATCGCTGTCGCGCAGGACGCGGAACAGGCCATCGCCCAGGATCTTGAAACCGGGGAACAGCAGGCTGGCGAACCGGACGATCAGCTGTTCGATGGAGATGTAGATCGCCTTGTCCCCCGGCACCCGCACGAACCGTGGCGCGCCGCTGGGGATGAGCACCATTTCGACCAGATCGGCCTTGCGCTTGCCCCGCTTGAGCCGGAAGATCACGCCGGTGCCCATGTTGGCGACAAAGGGGAAAGGGTGGCTCGGATCGATCGCCTGCGGGGTGATGATCGGCAGGATGTCGTTCTCGAAATAGGTCTGCAGCCAGGCGAGCTGCACCTTGTCCAAATCTTCGGTCGTGGCGATCCACAGGTTCTCGATCGCGAGGAGGTGACGAAGATCGTCGAGGACGCTTTGCTGGCGTGCAACGAGGGCGAGCACTTCGGCGCGAATGGCTGTCAGCTGCTGGCGCGGATCGCGCCCGTCGATACCGGTGGTCTCGATCCCGCGGCTGGCCTGGCCTTCGAGGCCGGCGATACGGATCATCGTGAATTCGTCGAGATTGCTCGCGGAAATCGACAGGAAGCGCAGACGCTCCAGCAGCGGGTAGGCTTCGTTCTCGGCTTCGGCCAGAACACGCCGGTTGAACGACAGCCAGCTGAGTTCCCGATTGACGTACCGCGTCTCGGGCGCATCGAGGCGGGGTGCCTCGGCGAGGGAGGGCTCGTCGTTCATTGCCAGTGGGATCCGTGCCATCCGCCCTGTCTGGCGCATGTTACGGGGGCGTGACAACCGCAAATCGGGTGGGGGGAATGACGCTCACGGCTTGTGCCGCATCGCAGCATTGCCTAAGTCGCGTGTCCAATGAAACGAACGCACCTGCCTCTCAACGCCCTGCGCGTATACGATGCCGCCGCACGGCACCTTTCGTTCACCCGCGCTGCGGACGAACTGGCGGTTACACCCGCAGCCGTGGGCCAGCAGATTCGCGCGCTCGAGGATCACCTCGGAACGGTACTTTTCCGGCGCACGAGCAAGGGACTGGAGCTGACGCAGGAAGGTTCGGCGGGGCTCGATGCGCTGCGCGAAGGCTTCCTCAAGTTCGAGGAAAGCGTGTCCGCGATGCAGGCGGGTCAGGCATCCGACAGTTACACGGTGGCCTGCCCGCGGGAATTTTACGCCCAGTGGCTGGCCCCGCGGCTGGCCGAATTCGGCAAGGACAATCCCGACATCCGCTTTGCCTTCGTGGCTGACGAGAACGCCGATTTCACCGAGGCCAACCTCGACTGCGCGATCCGGCTGGTCGACGGCCCGGGCGATCTCCAGGGCGTGGAACTGGATGCAGCGCGGCGGGTGACCGTGGCCGCTCCGGGTGCGCCCGATCACTGGATCGACTGGGGATTGCCGCTTCAGGAAGGGCAGGTCGCGCACATTACCGTTTCAAACGCCGGACAGGCGCTGTCGAGCGCGCTGGCTGGGCTGGGCAAGGCGATCCTGCCCGAATTGCTCGCCAAGGATGCGATTGCGGCGGGTCGGCTCGAAGTGCTCGAGGGGCCGGTTCCCGGAACGCGCGCCTATTGGCTGGTTGCGCCGACCCCGCAATGGCGGACCAAGAAGGTCAAGGCGCTGGTTGGCTTTCTCACGCGCGATTGAGCGCGTCGAAGTGGGAAAATACATCGGTCAGGCCCGGCGGGTCCGTTTCGCGGCGTAGCCGTTCGAGAGCATCGGCAACTTCGAACCGGTATTCGATCGTCGGCCCGTCCTGCCCCACCACGTGAGCGCCCAGCTTGCGCACGAAATCGATCGCGGCGCGATTTTCCGCCAGGACATGCGCCGTCAGCAGATCCATCCCGTCACCCGCTGCATCGAGCAGCAAGGTGGCCGACAGCAACCTGCCCAGGCCAAGCCCGTGGTAATCGTCGATCACCGCGATGGAGAATTCCGCGATCTGTGCGTCCGCATCGGGCCGCATGGCGTGGACCACGCCGATTGCGGGGTGTTCCGGGATCGAGGTATCGATCGCACCCCATGCCAGATGCAGGACGCCGTCGGCATCGAGCAGGCGGTCGATCACCCAGTCCGGCGGGCTGGCCGCGCCGGAGAAAAACCGCAGGTAGCGCGAATGCGGCGACATGCGCGCGATCCCTTCGCGCAGCAGCCCTTCGTCTGCGGGCGCAACCGTTCGCAGGCAAACGGTGCGCCCATCTTCCAGCATGGTGGTGATCGAGGCATCGCCGCAGGTACCGCGCCAGCGCAGCGGGGCATCGATCCTGTCGCCGTCATTCATCGAAAACCCCTTCTAAATCCGAAGCACCACGCGTTGAAGCATAGCCGGGCACGAGGGTATTGGCGAGAAAGTCCGCCCGAAGCCACAGGCGCAAAAGTTTCGTGATTGCTTTCAAGCGGATTGGGCCGGAAAGAGGGGATGAGGTGCGCGCGATATGACTGCCGATGGCCCTTGACGGGGCTATTTGCGCGGCGCTGACGGGTCGGGTTGATCGCCACGGTTGCGGCCCGCATTTGCGCCGTGATCGGAGGGCGGGGTGAGGGGGGGGGCACGCCTCCGCCTGCTCTTGACCGCCAGTGCAAACTTCACTAAGCGCGCCCACATCCGGTGCAGGATTCGTCCCGCCCGGCCAAATAGAGCTGAACATTGCCGGTTTTGTCCCGGGGGCCTGGTGCGAAGCACTCGGGCTCTTTTCTATTGCAGCGGACCTCGCCCTTGCGGCGCTGGTGTTCGCTTCGGGGCAGCCGTCAAAGTAACCCGGTGGCCGGATGGCCGATGGGTGGAGCGTTTCAGGCTCGCGCGATCTACCGCTTTTGGCGCTTGCACAGCGCCGTGCGGGCTTTGCGCGGACCTTTTACAGTCCACTCACTCGGCCAGCAGTGTCACCTTCATAACGGTGAAGTGAGAAATCATGCCGACGATCAACCAGCTGGTCCGCAAGGGCCGCGTTCCGCAGAAGGCCAAGTCCAAGGTCCCTGCGATGGAACAGAACCCGCAGAAGCGCGGTGTCTGCACCCGCGTCTACACGACGACCCCGAAGAAGCCGAACTCGGCTCTGCGTAAAGTTGCCAAGGTTCGCCTGACCAACCAGCGCGAAGTCATCTCCTACATCCCCGGCGAAGGCCACAACCTCCAGGAACACAGCGTCGTGCTGATCCGTGGCGGCCGTGTGCGCGACCTTCCCGGCGTTCGTTACCACGTCCTGCGCGGCGTGCTCGATACGCAGGGTGTCAAGGACCGCAAGAAGAGCCGTTCGAAGTACGGCGCGAAGCGTCCTAAGTAAGATCCGGGACAAGGAGATAGTCCAATGAGTCGTCGTCGTCGTCCCGAGAAGCGGGAAATCCTGCCCGATCCCAAGTTTGGTGATCAGGTCCTTTCGAAGTTCATGAACAACCTGATGTATGACGGCAAGAAGGCCGTTGCTGAAGGTATCGTCTACACCGCGCTCGACGTGGTCGAGGCCAAGGCCAAGGCGAACCCGGTGGAGCTGTTCCACACCGCACTTGAAAACATCAAGCCGCAGGTGGAAGTTCGCAGCCGCCGCGTTGGTGGTGCAACCTACCAGGTGCCGGTCGAGGTTCGTCCCGAGCGTGCCCAGGCGCTGGCCATTCGCTGGCTGATCACCGCCGCGCGCGGACGTCCGGAAACCACCATGTCGGCGCGTCTTTCGGGCGAGCTCATGGATGCGGCCAACAACCGCGGCAACGCCGTGAAGAAGCGCGAAGACACGCACCGCATGGCGGACGCGAACCGCGCCTTCTCGCACTACCGCTGGTAAGCGGAACGGTTGGAACGGGGCTGCACGGCGACTGGTCGTGCAGCCACCGTCTTTAACCGGTCATACAAACACCCATATGGGGGCCGAGCGATCGTCACCCCCGAGTTCGAGGAATTCCACATGGCCCGCGAGTATCCGCTGGAGCGTTACCGCAATATCGGCATCATGGCCCACATCGATGCCGGCAAGACCACCACGACCGAACGTATCCTTTACTATACCGGCAAGTCCTACAAGATCGGCGAAGTCCACGACGGCGCCGCGACCATGGACTGGATGGAGCAGGAGCAGGAACGCGGCATCACCATCACGTCGGCCGCGACGACCACTTTCTGGTCGGCCGAAGACGGTGAAGGTCCCAAGCACCGCATCAACATCATCGATACGCCCGGACACGTCGACTTCACCATCGAAGTCGAACGTTCGCTTCGCGTGCTCGACGGCGCGGTCGCAGTTTTCGACGGCGTTGCCGGCGTGGAACCGCAGTCCGAAACCGTCTGGCGCCAGGCCGACAAGTACGGCGTTCCGCGGATGTGCTTCATCAACAAGCTCGACCGTACCGGGGCGGATTTCTACTACTGCGTCCAGTCGATCATCGACCGTCTCGGCGCGAAGCCGCTGGTGCTATATCTCCCGATCGGCGCTGAATCCGATCTCAAGGGCGTTGTCGACCTGGTGAACATGCGCGGTATCGTCTGGGAAGACGAAAACCTCGGCGCGTCGTTCAACTACGTCGAAGTCCCGGCGGATCTGGCCGACAAGGCTGCCGAGTATCGCGAACAGCTGGTCGAAGCCGCCGTCGAACTCGACGACGACATCATGGAACAGTACCTCGAAGGCAACGAACCCGATGTGGCGACGCTCAAGTCGCTCATCCGCAAGGGCACGATGGCCCGCGCGTTCGTTCCCGTGGTTTGCGGTTCGGCGTTCAAGAACAAGGGCGTCCAGCCCCTGCTCGACGCTGTTGTCGACTACATGCCGAGCCCGCTCGACGTTCCGGCCATCAAGGGCGTTCTGCCCGACAGCGACGAAGAGGCCGAGCGCCCTTCGAGCGACGATGCCCCCTTCAGCGCGCTTGCGTTCAAGATCATGAACGATCCGTTCGTCGGCTCGCTCACCTTCACCCGCATCTATTCGGGCAAGCTGGCCAAGGGCCAGGTCCTGAACTCGGTAAAGGACAAGAAGGAAAAGATCGGCCGCATGTTGCTGATGCACTCCAACAACCGCGAAGACATCGAAGAAGCCTATGCGGGCGACATCGTGGCGCTGGCCGGCATGAAGGACACGACCACCGGCGATACGCTGTGTGATCCGTCCAAGCCGATCATCCTCGAGCGCATGGAATTCCCCGAACCGGTTATCGAACTGTCGGTGGAACCCAAGACCAAGGCCGACCAGGAAAAGATGGGCGTCGCCCTGAACCGCCTGGCCGCCGAAGATCCCTCGTTCCGCGTCACGACCGATCACGAATCGGGCCAGACGATCATCAAGGGCATGGGCGAGCTTCACCTCGACATTCTCGTCGATCGCATGAAGCGCGAGTTCAAGGTCGAGGCAAACGTCGGTGCGCCGCAGGTGGCTTACCGCGAATACCTCGGCAAGCCGGTCGATGTGGACTACACCCACAAGAAGCAGTCGGGTGGCTCGGGCCAGTTCGGCCGCGTCAAGGTCAAGGTGCAGCCCGGCGAACGTGGCCAGGGTTTTGTCTTCTCGGACGAAATCAAGGGCGGTAATATTCCCAAGGAATATATCCCGGCCATCGAGAAGGGTTTCCGCGAGCAGGCCGAGAGCGGCTATCTCGTCGGCTTCCCGATCATCGATTTCACCGTCACCCTGTATGACGGTGCGTACCATGACGTCGACTCGAGCGCGATCGCGTTCGAAATCGCCGGTCGCGGTGCGATGCGCGAAGTGGCCGAACGGTCGGGCATCAAGCTGCTCGAGCCGATCATGAAGGTCGAGGTCGTGACCCCCGAGGATTATCTCGGTGACGTCATCGGCGATCTCAACAGCCGTCGTGGTCAGATCCAGGGCACCGACACCCGCGGCAACGCGCAGGCCGTCGAAGCCAATGTGCCGCTGGCCAACATGTTCGGGTACGTGAACGAGCTTCGTTCGTTCACCCAGGGCCGTGCGCAGTACTCGATGCAGTTCAGCCACTACGACGAAGTCCCGGCAAACGTCGCGGCCGAAGTCAAGGAGAAGCTTGCTTAAGCGAGCTTCAGCGTCTAGGGGCGGCGCCTGATTCCGTCAGGCACCGCCCGCACCACGGAAAACGAATTCTTCAGACAGAGGTAAATTGAGAAATGGCGAAGGAAAAATTCCAGCGGAACAAGCCGCACTGCAACATCGGCACCATCGGTCACGTCGACCATGGCAAGACCACGCTGACCGCGGCAATCACCAAGGTGATGGCTGAGGCGCACGGCGGTGCTGCAGTCGATTTCGCAAACATCGACAAGGCCCCCGAAGAGCGTGAGCGCGGCATCACCATTTCGACCGCACACGTCGAGTACGAAACCGGTGCCCGTCACTACGCGCACGTCGACTGCCCGGGCCACGCCGACTACGTCAAGAACATGATCACCGGTGCCGCCCAGATGGACGGCGCGATCCTGGTCGTGAACGCAGCCGACGGCCCGATGCCCCAGACCCGCGAGCACATCCTGCTTGCCCGTCAGGTCGGCGTTCCGGCACTGGTCGTGTACATGAACAAGGTCGACCAGGTCGATGACGAGGAAATCCTCGAACTCGTTGAACTGGAAGTTCGCGAACTGCTCAGCTCGTACGACTTCGACGGCGACAACATCGCCATCGTCAAGGGTTCGGCTCTGGCCGCCCTCGAAGGTCGTGACGACGAAATCGGCAAGAACTCGATCCTGGCTCTCATGGATGCCGTCGATGAGCACATTCCGCAGCCGGAACGTCCCGTTGACAAGCCCTTCCTGATGCCGATCGAAGACGTGTTCTCGATCTCGGGTCGTGGTACGGTTGTCACCGGCCGCGTCGAAACCGGTATCGTGAACGTCGGCGACGAATGCGAAATCGTTGGCATCAAGGACACCACCAAGACGACCGTTACGGGCGTTGAAATGTTCCGCAAGCTGCTCGATCGCGGCGAAGCCGGCGACAACATCGGTGCCCTGATCCGCGGCGTCGCCCGTGAAGACGTCGAGCGTGGCCAGGTTCTGGCCAAGCCCGGCTCGGTCAACCCGCACACCGAGTTCAGCGCCGAAGTTTACGTCCTTTCGAAGGACGAAGGCGGCCGTCACACGCCGTTCTTCGCGAACTATCGTCCGCAGTTCTACTTCCGCACCACCGACGTCACCGGCGAAGTGATCCTTCCCGAGGGCACCGAAATGGTGATGCCGGGCGACAACGTGACGATCAACGTCAAGCTGATCGCACCGATCGCTATGGACGAAGGTCTGCGCTTCGCAATCCGTGAAGGCGGTCGTACCGTCGGCTCGGGCGTTGTGAGCTCGATCACGAAGTAATCGCTTATCGCGATTGAAATTTCGGGGCCCGTTCCTTCGGAAGAAGGGGCGGGCCCTCGGATTTTCCGCGGCGCATGGAGTAGTCCCAGGTTAGGTTTTCCCCCGCCGCTTTGGCCCGCTCTCATTTGAGTGGATTTCGGGGGTTGCCAGACTCGGGTGTCACCCGTATATGCGCGCCAACAGCCGGGGATTCGTCCCCCGGAAAACGAATTCAGGGAAGGTCGCCCACTCCGGGAAACCGGGATCAGCAGGGCGGGCCTTTCTTTTTTTGCGGGTCGATAACGGCTCGTTTGGCTCTTTCGCATCGGTGTAGGTAATGGAAGCTCAGAATATCCGCATTCGCCTCAAGGCGTTCGACCACCGCGTTCTCGACCAGGCAACTGGCGAAATCGCAGAAACCGCACGTCGTACGGGTGCACTCATTCGCGGCCCCATTCCCATGCCGACGCGTATCGAGAAGTTCACCGTGAACCGCGGCCCGCACATCGACAAGAAGTCGCGCGAGCAGTTCGAGGTGCGTACCTACAAGCGGCTGCTCGATATCGTGCAGCCCAACGCCCAGACGGTCGATGCGCTGATGAAGCTCGATCTCGCTGCCGGCGTGAACGTGGAAATCAAGCTGGCCTGATCCGCCTGATTTCGGTCCTCCTGCCGGACCTTAACTAGGCAGGGAAGTTAAAGGGCCCCCGAAGGCCCGTCGCACCGAAGGGTGTGGCAAGACATCGGGATACCGCCGGATTTCATCCGGGTCTGCGTCCCCCGTCTAGCTCCAAAGGCCATCCGGCCGGCGGAGCACTCAGCCCGGACGGGGCGACGCATCACAAACTAGGGCTGGCACGCACCTCGGATGGGCCGGGGTGCCTCTGTTTAGGAGTTTGACGATGCGCACAGGCGTGATCGCAAAGAAAGTCGGGATGACCCGCCTCTTCCAGGAGGACGGTCGGCACGTGCCGGTCACCGTTCTCGCGCTGGAAGATTGTCAGGTTACCCTGCATCGTACCGCCGACCGTGACGGCTACATCGCACTCCAGGTGGGTGCCGGTGAAGCCAAGCAGAAGAACGTCAACAAGCCGCAGCGCGAAGCTTTCGCCAAGGCTGAAGTTCCTCTCAAGATGAAGGTCGCAGAATTTCGCGTCGATAGCGAGGAAGCTCTGCTTCCCGTCGGCGCTCGCATCTCTGCCGAACATTTCATTGCCGGCCAGAAGGTCGACATCACCGGACACACGCAGGGCAAGGGCTTCGCCGGCGCCATGAAGCGTTGGGGCTTCGGTGGTCTGCGCGCAACGCACGGCGTTTCGCTCTCGCACCGTTCGCACGGTTCGACGGGTAACCGTCAGGATCCGGGCCGCGTGTTCAAGGGCAAGAAGATGGCCGGCCACATGGGCGACCGTCAGCGCACCCAGCAGAACCTCGAAATCGTTCGCACGGACGCAGATCGCGGCCTTCTCTTCGTCAAGGGCTCGGTCCCTGGCTCGAAGAATGGCTGGCTGCTCGTTCGCGATGCGGTGAAGATCAAGCACGGCGAACTTCCGTTCCCGGGCGTGATGCGCCGCAACGAAGACGATTTCGCGAGCGAAGAAGCGGCTCCCGGCCTCGTCGAGAGCGCTGCCGAGCACGAAGTCGTAACCGAAGTTTCCGCCGAACAGCAGGCAAAGCTGCTGAAGGAACAGGAAGCTGGTGCCGACACCGAGAACACCACCGACACGTCCGCAGCCGCTTCCGGCTCGGACGAGAACAAGGAGGGCTGATCCGTGAAGGTGAAGGTCCAGAAAATCGACGGCAAGGCGTCTGGCGATATCGAGCTCAACGACACCGTGTTCGGGGTCGAGCCGCGCGCCGACATCCTGCATCGCGTCGTTACATGGCAGCTCGAAAATCGTCGTGGCACCGCACGTCCCACGCGCGAGCGTTCGGATGTTGCCCGCACCGGCAAGAAGTACGGCAACCAGAAGGGTGGTGGTACCGCCCGTCACGGTGACCGTGCAGCTCCGATCTTCATCGGCGGCGGTAAGGCTCATGGTGCGCGCAAGCGTGACTTCGAGCAGTCGCTGAACAAGAAGATCCGCGCACTCGGCCTGAAGATGGCCCTGTCGAGCAAGGCGAAGGACGGCCTCGTTGTCGTCGACACGCTCGAGCTCAAGGACGCCAAGACCAAGGTGCTCGTGGGGCACCTGGCCAAGGCAGGCTGGGGCAAGAAGGTTCTGGTGATCGACGGTGATACCGTGAACGACGGTTTCATGAAGGCTGCAGGCAACATTCCCGGCGTCAACGTGATGCCGGCGATGGGTGCCAACGTCTACGACATCCTGAAGCACGACACGCTGGTCCTCACCAAGGATGCAGTCGAGAAGCTGGAGGCCCGGTTCAATGGCTAAGAAGCAGGAAATCGACGCGCGTCATTACGACGTGATCCTCGCCCCGCACATCACCGAGAAGTCGACGTTGGCTGCAGAGCACAACGCAGTCGTCTTCAAGGTTTCGAACGACGCGACCAAGCCGCAGATCAAGGAAGCGGTCGAAGCGATCTTCAGCCGTAAGGTTGCAGGCGTGAACACGCTCGTCGTGAAGGGCAAAACCAAGCGCTGGAAGGGCAAGCCCTACAAGCGCAGTGACGTGAAGAAGGCGATCGTGACACTGGCTGAAGGCCAGGACCCGATCGACATCACGGAAGGTGTGAGCTGATCCCATGGCACTGAAGAATTACAAACCGACGAGCCCCGGTCGCCGCGGCCTTATTCTTGTCGACAAGTCGGGCCTCTACAAGGGCAAGCCGGTCAAGTCGCTGGTCGAAGGCAAGCGCAAGACCGGTGGACGCAACAACAAGGGTCATGTCACCTCGCGCGGCATGGCTGGTGGCCACAAGCAGAAGTACCGCTACGTCGACTTCAAGCGTCGCAAGTGGGACTCCGAAGGCACCGTGGAACGGCTCGAGTACGATCCCAACCGCACGGCTTTCATCGCCCTGGTCAAGTATGACGATGGCGAACTGGCCTACATTCTGGCGCCGCAGCGCCTGGCAGTGGGCGACAAGGTCGTTGCCGGCGAAAAGACCGACACGAAGCCTGGTAACGCCATGCTTCTGGGTCAGATGCCGGTTGGCACGATCTGCCACAACGTCGAAATGAAGCCCGGCAAGGGCGGGCAGATCGCCCGTGCTGCTGGCTCCTATGTCCAGCTGGTCGGTCGTGACCGCGGCATGGTCATCGTGCGTCTCAACAGCGGCGAGCAGCGTTACCTGCGCGCCGACTGCATGGGGACGGTCGGTGCCGTGTCGAACCCCGACAACCAGAACCAGAACATGGGTAAGGCCGGTCGTCGTCGCTGGATGGGCAAGAAGCCCCTCACGCGTGGCGTCGCTAAGAACCCTGTCGATCACCCGCACGGTGGTGGTGAAGGCCGCACCAGCGGTGGCCGTCATCCGGTTACTCCGTGGGGCAAGCCGACAAAGGGTGCCCGTACCCGCAAGAACAAGCAGACGGACAAGATGATCATCCGTTCGCGCCACGCCAAGAAGAAGAGGTAATCCGACATGGCTCGTTCCGTTTGGAAAGGTCCGTTCGTCGAGCTCAGCCTGCTCAAGAAGGCGGAGGACGCACAGGACAATGGTGGTCGCGCGCCGATCAAGACCTGGTCGCGTCGCTCGACGATACTGCCGCAGTTCGTTGGTTTGACGTTCAACGTCTACAACGGCCACAAGTTCATCCCGGTCTCCGTTTCGGAAGAGATGGTCGGCCACAAGCTCGGTGAATTCGCGCCTACGCGCACGTTCCCGGGTCATGCTGCCGACAAGAAGGGTAAGCGCTGATGAGCAAGCAGAAAGCTCCCCGCCGCGTAGCGGACAACGAGGCTCTGGCCGTTGGCACCACGATCCGTGGTTCTGCGCAGAAGCTGAATCTCGTTGCTGCACTGATCCGTGGCAAGAAGGCTGAAGAAGCCCTCAACATCCTCTCCTTCAGCAAGAAGGCGATGGCGAAGGATGCCACGAAGGTTCTCGCTTCGGCGATTGCCAACGCGGAAAACAACCACAACCTCGACGTCGATGCGCTCGTCGTTGCGGAAGCGTCGGTCGGCAAGTCGATCACCATGAAGCGCTTCCACACGCGCGGCCGTGGCAAGTCCACGCGCATTCTCAAGCCGTTCAGCCGGCTGCGTATCGTGGTTCGCGAGCAGGAAGAGGCGTAAGATGGGCCATAAGAGCAATCCGATCGGTCTGCGCCTGCAGATCAACCGCACCTGGGACAGCCGCTGGTACGCCGAAGGGCGCGACTATGCCAAGCTGCTCAAGGAAGACATCGAGATCCGCAAGCACATCGTGAACACGCTGCCCCAGGCCGCGATCTCGAAGGTTGTGATCGAGCGCCCGGCAAAGCTTTGCCGCATTTCGATCTACGCGGCTCGTCCCGGTGTCATCATCGGCAAGAAGGGTGCGGACATCGAGAAGCTGCGTTTGCAGCTCGCCAAGATGACCGCCAGCGAAGTGAAGCTGAACATCGTTGAAATCCGCAAGCCGGAAATCGACGCGAAGCTCGTCGCCCAGGGCATCGCAGACCAGCTGGTCCGCCGCGTTGCCTTCCGTCGTGCCATGAAGCGCGCCGTGCAGTCGGCCCTCCGCCTTGGCGCGGAAGGCATCAAGATCACCTGCGGCGGCCGTCTCGGCGGCGCGGAAATCGCCCGTGTGGAATGGTATCGCGAAGGCCGTGTGCCGTTGCACACGCTGCGCGGTAACGTCGACTACGCGACCGCCGAAGCGCTGACCGCATACGGCATCATCGGCATCAAGTGCTGGATCTTCAAGGGCGAGATCCTTGCCCACGATCCGACCGCACAGGACCGACTGATGATGGAAGCTCAGACTTCCGGCGTCCGTCCGGCTCGCTGATTGCAGGATTAGGAAAGAACCATGCTGCAACCGAAGAAAACCAAGTACCGCAAGGCGTTCAAGGGCAAGATCCATGGCAACGCCAAGGGTGGCACCACGCTGAATTTCGGGTCGTACGGCCTGAAGGCGCTTGAGCCCGAGCGGATCACCGCTCGTCAGATCGAAGCCGCTCGTCGTGCGATCACGCGTCACATCAAGCGCCAGGGGCGTTTGTGGATCCGCGTGTTCCCGGACGTGCCGGTATCGAAGAAGCCTGCCGAAGTCCGTCAGGGTAAGGGCAAGGGTTCGATCGAATACTGGGCTGCACGCGTCAAGCCGGGCCGCATCCTGTTCGAACTCGACGGCGTTGCCGGCCCGCTGGCCGCTGAAGCATTCGAGCGTGCGGCCATGAAGCTGCCGATCAAGACCAAGGTCGTTGCCCGCCTCGGCGACACCTCGCACCTGGGAGGCGAATGATGGCCAAGACTGAAGACCTGCGCCAGAAGTCGGACGACCAGCTGGCCGAAGAACTGACCTCGCTGAAGCGTGAGCAGTTCAATCTCCGCTTCCAGGCGGCGACCAACCAGCTCGAAGCTCCGGCCCGCATTCGTGAAGTGCGTCGCACGATCGCCAAGATCAAGACGCTGCAGACCGAACGCGCCGCCAGCGCCGCAGCCAAGGTTTAAGGAGTAGACCATGCCCAAGCGTATTCTGATCGGGACCGTCACCTCCGACAAGACCGACAAGACCGTTACCGTGCTCGTCGAGCGCAAGGTGAAGCACCCGCTCTACGGGAAGATCATCCGCCGTTCGAAGAAGTACCACGCCCACGACGAAGCCAACGAGTACACGCTCGGTGACATCGTCCGGATCGAAGAGACCAAACCGATCTCCAAGACCAAGACGTGGATCGTGAAGGATCGCGTTACCGCAGGCGGCACACAAGCCGTTGAGGCCGACCTCGAAGTCGAAGCCGCAGGTAACTGAACAGTTAGACGTTAGGAACTGCCGGACTGGTTCCGGCAAGCCAATGAGAAGGAAGACGGATCAATGATCCAGATGCAATCCAATCTCGACGTCGCGGACAACAGCGGCGCAAAGCGCGTCCAGTGCATCAAGGTACTGGGTGGGTCGAAGCGCCGGACTGCCTCCGTGGGCGACGTGATCGTGGTTTCCGTCAAGGAAGCCCAGCCACGCACCAAGGTGAAGAAGGGCGATGTCCATCGCGCTGTCATCGTGCGTACGAGGAAAGATGTTCGCCGCCCCGATGGCAGCGTCATCCGCTTCGACAGCAACGCCGCGGTTCTCGTGAACAAGAACGAAGAGCCGATCGGTACCCGTATCTTCGGCCCGGTGGTTCGCGAACTTCGCGGCCGCGGCTTCATGAAGATCATCTCGCTTGCTCCGGAGGTGCTGTAATGGCTTCCGCAAAGATCAAGAAGGGTGACAGCGTCGTCGTCCTGTCCGGCAAGGACAAGGGCAAGACCGGCACCGTCGCGAAGGTCATGCCGAAAGACGGCAAGGTCGTCGTCGAAGGCGTCAATATCGCTGCGCGTCACCGCAAGCCGACCCAGCAGAACCCGCAGGGTGGCATCGATCGCTTCGAAGCGCCGATGCACATCGCCAAGGTTGCGCTGGCCGATCCCAAGGATGGCAAGCCCACTCGCGTCCGTTTCGAAATGAAGGACGGGAAGAAGGTGCGTGTCGCCGTCAAGTCCGGGGAGACTATCGATGGCTGATTATACCCCCCGCATGAAGCAGCGCTATGACGATGAAATCGTCAAGGCGATGACTGAGAAGTTCGGCTACAAGAACCGTCTCGAGGTTCCGAAGCTGGAAAAGATCACGCTCAACATGGGCGTGGGCGAGGCGAGCCAGGACAAGAAAAAGGTCCAGACGGCTGCCGAGGAAATGGCACTGATCGCCGGCCAGAAGCCGGTTATCACCAAGGCCAAGAAATCCATCGCACAGTTCAAGCTGCGCGAAGGTATGCCGATCGGTTGCAAGGTCACCCTGCGCCGCGAACGCATGTTCGAATTCCTCGACCGCCTGGTCACCATCGCAATGCCGCGTATCCGCGACTTCCGTGGGGTTAACCCCAAGTCGTTCGATGGCCGTGGCAACTACGCGATGGGCATGAAGGAACAGATCGTCTTCCCCGAGATCAGCTACGATCAGATCGACACGGTCCGGGGTATGGACATCATTGTAACCACGACGGCGAAGACCGACGACGAAGCGCGCGAACTGCTCCGTCTTTTCGGTTTCCCGTTCCCGGCCGAAGTGTCGGAAGAGAAGGAGGCGGCGTGAGCCGCTAGAAGAGGAACTTAAGTCCAATGGCGAAACTGAGTTCGATCAACAAGAACGAGCGTCGTAAGAAGCTCGTGAAGCAGTATGCGGAAAAGTACGCGAAGTTTAAGGCTATCGCGGACGACAAGAACGCCGACGAGACGGATCGCCTTATGGCGCGCCTCAAGATGGCCGAATTGCCGCGTAATGCGAACCCGACCCGCGTGCGCAATCGCTGCGCCACCACCGGCCGCCCCCGCGGCTATTATCGCAAGTTCGGCCTGAACCGTATCGAACTGCGCGACCTCGGCAACAAGGGCCTGATTCCAGGCCTGACCAAGTCGAGCTGGTGAGGTACTGACAGATGGCAATGACCGATCCCCTGGGTGATATGCTCACCCGTATCCGCAACGGCCAGCGTGCGAAGAAGGACAGTGTCCTTTCGCCCGCCAGCAAGCTGCGTGCAAACGTGCTCGAAGTTCTCCAGCGTGAAGGCTACATCCGTGGCTTCAGCGAAGACGCTTCGGGCAAGCACCCCGCGCTGCGGATTGAACTGAAGTATTTCGAGGGCGAACCTGCGATCAAGCATGTCGCTCGCGTCTCCAAGCCTGGCCGCCGCGTCTATTCGGGTTCGAAAGAACTTCCGATCGTACGCAACGGTCTTGGCATCACCATCGTCTCGACGCCGCGCGGTGTGCTTTCGGACAACGAAGCGCGCACGCACAACGTCGGTGGCGAAGTGCTGGCGGAGGTGTTCTGATGAGCCGCATCGGCAAAAAGCCGGTGGCGATCCCTAGCGGGGTCACCGCCAACATCGATAACGGCATGCTCAGCGTGAAGGGCCCCAAGGGCACCCTCACCATGGGTCTGTCGGACCTCGTCGAGTACAAGCTCGAAGGAGAGGAAATTTCGATCACGCCGGCAAATGACACCAAGGCTGCTCGCAGCCACTGGGGTATGCAGCGTACGCTGGTTTCCAACCTGGTCGAAGGCGTCACCGACGGCTTTTCCAAGGTCCTCGAGATCACCGGTGTTGGTTATCGTGCCAACTCGCAGGGCAAGACGCTGAAGCTGCAGCTTGGCTACAGCCATGACGTCGATCTCCAGATCCCGGAAGGTCTCGAGGTGAAAACCCCGGACCAGACCACTGTCGAGATTTCGGGCATCGACAAGCAGGCCGTTGGCCAGTTTGCCGCCGAAATCCGCCGCTGGCGCAAGCCCGAACCCTACAAGGGCAAGGGTATCAAGTACCGCGGCGAGTACATCTTCCGCAAGGAAGGGAAGAAGAAGTAAGATGGCCAAGCTCTCCCTTTTCGAACGCCGCCGTCGCCGCGTGCGCACGGCCCTCAAGGCCCACGCTGGTGGCAAGCCTCGCCTGTCGGTGCACCGCACCGGCAAGCACATCTACGCACAGGTCATCGATGATGCAGCGGGCAAGACCCTCGCCGCAGCCTCGACGCTCGGCGCGAAGGCTTCGGGTGCCAATGTCGATGCCGCCAAGCAGGTCGGTAGCGACATCGCTGCCGCTGCCAAGAAGGCTGGC
Source organism: Qipengyuania zhejiangensis (assembly GCF_035607565.1). NCBI lineage: Bacteria > Pseudomonadati > Pseudomonadota > Alphaproteobacteria > Sphingomonadales > Erythrobacteraceae > Qipengyuania > Qipengyuania zhejiangensis. Next base: position 713,559 of record NZ_JAYKGO010000001.1, read on the forward strand.
GTGACCACCGTCGTGTTCGACCGCGGTGGCTTCCTGTTCCATGGCCGCGTCAAAGCGCTGGCCGACGCCGCGCGCGAAGGCGGGCTGGAGTTCTGATGATGGCTGACGAAACCAAAAACGAAAACACCGAAGCTCAGACCGAGGAAAAGGTAGTGACGGCCGAGACCGAACACGCCGTGACCAAGGAAGAGCCGGCGATTGCCGACACTCCGTCGGAAGCTGCCGACAACCAGAGCCCTGCCCAGGGCGCCGAAGGCCAGCCGCGTGAGCGTCAGGGTCGTGGCGGCCGGGGCGGTGGTGGCGGAAACCGTGACGGCGGTGGTCGTGGCCGTGGTGGCCGTGACAACAATCGTCGTGGTGGTCGCCGCGAGGAAGAAGACGACGGCATCATCGAGAAGCTCGTCCACATCAACCGCGTCAGCAAGACGGTGAAGGGCGGTAAGCGCTTCGGTTTTGCTGCTCTGGTCGTCGTGGGTGACGGCTCGGGCCGCGTCGGTTTCGGCCACGGTAAGGCTCGCGAAGTGCCGGAAGCCATTTCGAAGGCAACCGCGGCAGCACGCAAGAAGATGATCCGCGTATCGCTGAAGGAGGGCCGTACCCTCCATCACGATGGCAAGGGTCGCTTCGGTGCCGGCAAGGTAACCGTTCGCACTGCGCCTGCAGGTACCGGCATTATCGCTGGTGGCCCGATGCGCGCCGTGTTCGAGAGCCTTGGCGTCGCAGACGTCGTGACCAAGTCGGTCGGTAGCTCGAATCCCTACAACATGATCCGCGCCACGTTCGACGCGCTGACCAACCAGACTTCGCCGAAGTCGGTGGCACAGCGTCGGGGCAAGAAGGTTGCAGACCTTCTCGGTCGCGGTGGCGCATCCCAGGCCGAGGCAGAAGCCGACGCCGCGGCTGTGGTGGAGTAAGCCAAATGGCCAAGAACAAGACCGTCAAGATCAAGCAGATCGGTTCGCCGATCCGTCGTCCGGAAAGCCAGCGCAAGATCCTGGTCGGCCTGGGCCTCAACAAGATGCACAAGATCGTCGAACGCCAGGACACCCCCGAGGTGCGCGGCGCAATCGCCAAAATCCCGCATCTTGTAACAATCGTCGATTGATCGCCTGATCGATTGACCAAGGTGGCCCGGTCGCGTACCGGGCCGCTTCCATTTAGCGCGAATAAAGCGAAAGCGAGTGCAGAACCATGAAACTGAATGAAATCCGCGACAATCCCGGTGCCCGTAAATCCCGCCTCCGCGTGGGCCGTGGTATCGGTTCGGGCAAGGGCAAGACCGCTGGCCGTGGCCAGAAGGGCCAGAAGGCCCGTTCGGGTGTCGCCATCAAGGGCTTTGAAGGCGGCCAGATGCCGCTTCACATGCGCCTGCCGAAGCGCGGCTTCAACAACCCCTTCGCCAAGGATTTCGCCGAAGTGAACCTGGGCATGGTCCAGAAATTCATCGACGCCAAGAAGCTCGACGCCAAGAAATTGATCGACCACGAAGCGCTGAAGGCCGCCGGCCTCGCACGTGGCGGCAAGGATGGCGTCCGTCTGCTGGGCAAAGGCGAACTCACGACCAAGGTTACCTTTAAGGTTGCCGGCGCGTCGAAGGGTGCTGTTGCTGCCGTCGAAAAGGCTGGCGGTTCGGTCGAAGTGATCGAAAAGGCTCAGCCCGAGCACGAAAAGAAGGCGGCCCGCGCCGCTGCGAACAAGGCCGCCAAGGCCAAGTAATCGGCAAAATAATGGGAGCGGGGTTCGACATTGGTCGCCTCGCTCCCTATCTGTCCGGTCTGCGCCGGGACGGGCCGGCGCCCCAGACCAACTGGCTTTAGGATCGAACCTGACCGATGGCATCACGCGCCGACAATATCGCGAGCAATCTCAGCCTCGCCAATTTCTCGAAAGCAACCGAGCTCAAGAACCGTATCTGGTTCACGATCGGTGCGCTGATCGTTTTCCGCTTCCTCAGCTTCGTACCGCTGCCTGGCGTCAATCCGTTGATCCTTGGCGACCTGTACGACCAGACGCGTGGCGGCATCCTCGATCTGTTCAACACATTTTCGGGCGGCAGCCTTGAGCGCATGAGTCTCATCGCGCTCGGCGTGATGCCCTATATTACGGCTTCGATCGTGATCCAGCTGGCGGCTGCTCTGCACCCGTCGCTGGCAGCGCTGAAGAAGGAAGGCACCGTCGGGCGCCAGAAGCTGAACCAGTACACCCGCTACGGCACGGTCTTCCTGTGCGCGATCCAGGGCTGGTTCCTTGCCTCCGGCCTGGAAAGCTTCGGCGCGCAGAGCGGAATGCAGGCGGTTGTCGATCCCGGCATGATGTTCCGCGTCGGCGCGGTGATCAGCCTTGTGGGTGGGACGATGTTCCTGCTGTGGCTTGGCGAGCAGATCACCAGCCGCGGTATCGGTAACGGTGTATCGCTGATCATCATGGCCGGCATTGTCGCCCAGTTCCCGACCTTCGTTTCGAACATGGGTTCGGGCTATTCGGAAGGTTCGATTGCCACGGGCATCATCGTCGGGTTCATCCTGATGGTGGTTGTTCTCATCCTGGGCATCTGCTTCTTCGAGCGCGCCCAGCGCCGCCTGCTGATCCAGTACCCCAAGCGCGCCACGCAGCGCGGCATGATGCAGGCCGATCGTTCGCATCTGCCGCTCAAGCTGAACACGGCCGGCGTTATTCCGCCGATCTTCGCCAGCTCGCTGCTGCTTCTGCCGCTGACCATCACGCAGTTTGCGGGCAATTCGGTCGATACCGAAAGCAGCTTCGGCGGTGTCCTGCAGACGGTGCTTCAGTATCTGCAGCACGGGCAGCCGCTGTATATGCTGCTCTATGGCATCGGCATCATCTTCTTCTGCTTCTTCTACACCGCGATCGTTTTCAATCCGGAAGAAACAGCGGACAATCTGAAGAAGAACGGTGGCTTCATTCCGGGCATCCGCCCCGGCAAGCGGACCGAGGATTACCTCGACTACGTTCTGACCCGCATTACCGTTATCGGCGCGATCTACCTGACGGTGGTCTGCGTGGTGCCGGAATACATGATTGCCCAGACCGGCGTCCCGCTGTTCCTGGGCGGAACCAGCCTGCTGATCGTCGTCAATGTCACCGTCGACACCATCAGCCAGATACAGTCTCACCTGCTGGCACACCAGTATGGCGACCTTATCAAGAAGGCCAAGTTGAAGGGCCGCCTGCGTTAAGCAGCGACGGGGCGAAGGGGACTTTCACGCAATGGACATCATTCTTCTCGGCCCTCCGGGCGCTGGCAAGGGCACCCAGGCCCACCGGATCGAAGATCACCACGGTATGCGCCAGCTTTCGACTGGCGATATGCTGCGCGCGGCGGTGAAGGCTGGCACTCCGGTTGGTCTCAAGGCCAAGGCGGTGATGGACCGCGGTGACCTGGTGTCGGACGAAATCGTCAGCGAGCTGATCGATGCCGAACTGACCGCGATGGGCCCGGAAACGGGCGCCATTTTCGATGGCTATCCGCGTACCGAGGCCCAGGCCGAGACGCTTGATGGCATTCTGTCGAAGCACGGGCGCAAGCTCGATCATGTGATCGAACTCGAAGTGAACGAGGATGCGCTCGTCGAGCGCATCACCGGTCGCTACACCTGCGGCGAGTGCGGTGAGGGCTATCACGAAACCTTCAAGCAGCCCGCCAAGGAAGGCGTCTGTGACCGCTGCGGTTCAACCGAATTCAAGCGCCGTCCGGACGACAACGAAGAAACCGTGCGCAACCGCATGGGTGTCTACCGTTCCGAAACCGCACCGATCCTGCCCGGTTATGAAGCGCGCGGCATCGTCAGCCGGATCGACGGCATGGCCTCCATTGAAGACGTGACCCACGCGATCGACACGATCCTGTCGCGCTGATTGTCTGCTGACTTCCAAATGCGTCTGGCTTCCCCTAGGACCTGAGGTCCCGAGGAGAACCAGATGCATCGTTACGCCGCCGCCGCGCTTGCACTTTTTGCTGCGACACCTCTTTCGGCCGAGGTGGTGGAAACGAGTGACGACGGGTTCGTAACCCGCGCGACAGCCAACGTCGCCGCAACTCCCATGGAAACCTGGCTGGCGCTGACGCGGCCGGGAACGTGGTGGAATTCATCCCATACGTGGTCAGGCGATTCCGCAAACCTCACGCTCACGCCCCAGGCGGGCGGTTGCTTTTGCGAACGCGTCCCCGGTGAAGATCGGGCCGACGGGTTTTCCCTGGATGGCAGCGTGGTTCACATGCACGTGGTGCAGGCCTACCCGCTGCGCGTTTTGCGGATGCGGGGCGGTCTTGGCCCGTTGCAGGGGGAACCGGCAACTGGCGTCCTTACGATTACCCTGAAAGAGATCGACCGGGGCACGCGGATCTTGTGGGAATACAATGTCGGCGGCCCCATGCGGTACGAAATCGCGGAAATTTCCAAGGCGGTCGATGGCGTGATGGACCAGCAGCTTGACGCCCTGCGGGACAAGCTGGGCGGTCTGGATGGTGCTTCGGACGACGTTGGAAGCGAAAGCGAGGCCGCCCTGGAAGCACAGGGTGATCAACCGACTGACGATTAAGCGAGCAGCGGAATACGCGCCGGGGAGGGCGCAGTGGTCGCAGACCACGCAATGGCCCGCAAACGGGCAAACAGGGGGAGGGCTCAGGCCAATGGCATCGATATACGACAGGCACGTGGATTTTCCGACGTTCATGGAAGGCGTCAAGAAGCGGAACGAGGGACAAACCGAATTCATCCAGGCGGTCCAGGAGGTCGCACAGGACGTTTTCTCGTTCATCGACGATAAGGAAAAATACCACGAAGCGCAGATATTGCGCCGCATTGCCGAACCCGACCGGATCGTATCGTTCCGCGTATGCTGGGAAGACGACAACCATAACGTCCGGGTGCAGCGCGGATGGCGGGTTCAGAACAACAACGCGATCGGCCCCTACAAGGGTGGCATCCGGTTCCACCCCAGCGTGAATGAGAGCGTGCTCAAGTTCCTCGCCTTCGAGCAGACCTTCAAGAATTCGCTGACCGGCCTGCCGATGGGCGGCGGGAAGGGCGGTGCGAACTTCAATCCCAAGGGCAAGAGCGACAGCGAAGTCATGCGCTTCTGCCAGTCGTTCATGACCGAATTGTATCGCCACATCGGACCGGACACGGATGTGCCCGCCGGTGACATTGGCGTGGGTGCCCGCGAAATCGGCTATATGTTCGGACAGTACAAGCGGATTACCAACCGCTGGGAAGGCGTGCTCACCGGCAAGGGCACCGAATATGGCGGCTCGAAAATGCGTCCCGAGGCGACGGGCTATGGCGCGGTCTATTTCCTGCAGAACATGCTGAAGCACGCCGGCAACGACGTCGAGGGAAAGTCGGCCGTGATTTCAGGCTCGGGCAATGTCGCGACCCATGCGGCGGAAAAGATCGTCCAGCTGGGCGGCAAGGTTCTGACCCTTTCCGACAGTGGGGGCTTCATCCACGATCCCGATGGAATCGACCAGGAGAAGATCGACTGGGTCAAACGCCTCAAGAACGAGCGGCGCGGGCGGATCAGCGAATACACCGACCACTTCACCGGATCGACCTTCCATGAAGGAAAGCGCCCGTGGGATGTCACATGCGACGTGGCCTTGCCTTGCGCGACGCAGAACGAGCTGAACGCCGAAGAGGCCAGGGAACTGGTCGATAACGGCGTGATCGCGGTGTCGGAAGGCGCCAACATGCCGACCACGCTCGACGGGGTTAAGGTCTTCCACGATGCGAAGATCCTTTACGGACCTGGCAAGGCAGCCAATGCAGGCGGCGTTGCCGTGTCCGGCCTGGAAATGAGCCAGAATTCGGAACGCATCAGCTGGAATCACGAACGCCTGGGACAGATGCTGACGGAACTGATGGAAGGCATCCACGAAAAATGCGTGGAATTCGGCCAGGACGACAAGGGCCATGTCGATTACGTGAAGGGGGCCAATATCGCGGGATTCAAGAAAGTTGCCGATGCGATGCTGGCCTTCGGGGTGATGTGACCGGCTTTGACGCGTGAAGCTGCGTGTTGTAAGCGGGTTGAACTGCGCGACTGGCTGCCCATATCGGCGGCCAGGTCGTGTTGCATGTGCAAGGCGGTTGACGCTTCGGGCGAATCCCCCTAAGCGCGCCGTTATCCGACAGTTGCGGTGAGTCCGGCAGGCGTCAGCCACATGCGCGCCATCCGGGCTTTTTGCGTTAATCGCGCCCGCTTTGTTGTCGGATGTTTTGAGCGATGAGATGGGGCTCGCAGCCAATCGGTTGCACCCTGTGGAGCATGGAGAAGTAAGTGGCTCGTATTGCCGGGGTAAACATCCCCACCAACAAGCGCGTGATTATCGCGCTCACCTATATTCACGGAATCGGCCGTACCACGGCCGTTGAGATCGCCAACAAGCTTGGCATCGATCACGCTCGCCGCGTGCAGGACCTTTCCGACGAGGAAGTTCTGCGCATCCGCGAAACGATCGACGCCGATCACACGGTTGAAGGCGACCTTCGCCGCGGTACCGCGATGAACATCAAGCGGTTGATGGACCTCAAGTCCTATCGTGGCCTTCGTCACCGTTCAGGCCTGCCCGTTCGCGGCCAGCGCACTCACACCAACGCCCGCACCCGCAAGGGTAAGGCCAAGCCGATCGCCGGCAAGAAGAAGTAAGCTTTCGGACTCTCCGAAACGCTTTTCCCTTCTTGATAGAATGTAAGGAAGAAACCACATGGCACGCGAACCCGGCCGCGTTAGGCGCCGCGACAAAAAGAATATTTCGAGCGGCGTGGCGCACATCAACGCCAGCTTCAACAACACGATGATCACCATCACCGACGCACAGGGCAACGCTATCAGCTGGTCCAGCGCCGGCACGATGGGCTTCAAGGGCAGCCGCAAGTCGACTCCCTATGCCGCGCAGGTCGCTGCCGATGACGCGGGCCGCAAGGCCGCTGAACACGGCGTGCGCACCCTCGAGGTTGAAGTGAAGGGCCCGGGCTCGGGTCGTGAGAGCGCGCTTCGCGGTCTTGCGGCTGTGGGCTTCACCATCACTTCGATCCGTGACGTGACGCCGATCCCGCACAATGGGGTCCGTCCTTCCAAGCGTCGTCGCGTCTGATCCGTACCTGCCTGGTGGCCTGACGTTCAGGCCGCCGACACCCTCTCACGGACCGGACGCTCTCACATGAGGGCTCCGGTCCCGCCCGCATCCGAACCAGGGGAAATCCATGTCCGTCAACATCAAGAACTGGCAGGAACTCAAGAAACCCAACAGCCTTGAAATCAAGGATGGCGGCGACAAGAGCCGCAAGGCGACTTTCGTCGCAGAACCGCTCGAGCGTGGCTTCGGCCTCACGCTCGGCAACGCGCTGCGCCGCGTGCTTCTCAGCTCGCTTCAGGGCGCAGCTATCACCTCGATCAAGATCGAAGGCGTGCTCCACGAATTCAGCTCGCTCGCCGGCGTGCGTGAAGACGTCACCGACATCGTCCTGAACGTGAAGCAGATCGCGCTGCGTATGGAAGGCGAGGGCATGAAGCGCCTGCAGCTTTCCGCCACCGGCCCGGCCGAAGTCAAGGCTGGCGATATCGCCGTTTCGGGCGACATCGAGGTGATGAACAAGGATCTCGTGATCTGCCACCTCGACGAAGGCGCTACGCTCAACATGGAGCTGACCGCCGACACCGGTAAGGGCTATCGCCCGGCAGTGATGAACCGTCCGGCCGACGCGCCGATCGGTCTCATCCCCGTCGACAGCCTTTATTCGCCGGTTCGCCAGGTAAGTTACAAGGTCGAGAACGCTCGCGTTGGCCAGGAACTGGACTACGACAAGCTTTCGCTGAACATCGAAACCGATGGCACCGTGGCCCCCGAAGACGCCGTGGCCTACGCCGCGCGCATTCTTCAGGACCAGCTGACGCTGTTCGTCCACTTCGAAGACGGCATCCCGCAGCCCAGCTCGGCCATGATCGGCCAGGCTGCAGAACCGCAGGAAAGCGACACCAACCAGCTCAACCGTTACCTTCTCAAGAAGGTCGACGAGCTTGAACTGTCGGTGCGTTCGGCCAACTGCCTCAAGAACGACAACATCATCTACATCGGCGACCTGGTCCAGAAGACCGAAGCCGAGATGCTGCGCACGCCGAACTTCGGCCGCAAGTCGCTCAACGAAATCAAGGAAGTCCTGTCGTCGATGGGCCTGCGCCTTGGCATGGACATCCCTGGCTGGCCGCCGGAAAACATCGAAGAAATGGCCAAGAAGCTCGAACAAGAGCTGCTCGGTTAATTTCTGCGGGCGGGGTCGGGACGTTGTTTCCGACCCTCCTTGGCCCGCCAGCGGGCCGACGACACGGGTATTGGTTCGGAACCCTGATCCGAACCGGCACTGGGGTACCTGAAACGGCCCCATTTCGAACGAAGGATTGAATAATGCGTCACAAGATTTCAGGCCGTAAGCTTCAGCGCAAGACCGGCCACCGCAACGCCCTGTTCCGGAACATGTCGGCTGCGCTCATCAAGCACGAGCAGATCAAGACCACGCTTCCCAAGGCGAAGGAACTGCGCCCCTACATCGAAAAGCTGATCACGCTGGCAAAGCGTGGCGGCCTTTCCAACCGTCGCCTGGCGATGAGCCGCCTGCAGGACGAAACCCAGCTGAAGAAGCTGTTCGACATCCTCGCAGAACGTTATTCCGACCGTGAAGGCGGCTACACCCGCATCATCAAGGCCGGCTATCGCGGCAGCGACGCCGCCCCGATGGCGATCATCGAATTCGTCGAGCGCGATGTCGATGCCAAGGGCCAGGATTCGGGTCCGGTGATGAACGAAGAACTGGATTTCGAAGAAGCGTAAGCCGCTCTCGATAACCAACAGATGGGGCCGGAGGGGAAACCTTCCGGCCCTTTTGTTTTGCGCAGGCGAATTCTCGTGCAAGAACGCCAGTATGATCCGACAATCTCTTGCAGCCGCCACGCTTTTCCTCGCCGTCCCTTCTGCCGCGCAATCGATCTCTCAGGACGATTTGCAAGCCCGTTACGACCGATCGCTTGCGGCGGGGTACAAGGCGCTTTTCCTGTGCAGTGCAATTGCCAATGGCGAGGATCGCGGGGGACTTCGGACGGTGCAAAGCGTCGAGGAGTGGGAGCTCGCCGGAATTCAGGAACCGCTTGCGACGATTTTGCCCACGCTTCCTGACGCGCGGATCGAGCGAGCGTCTGCGGGTGATTTCGGAACGCTCGACACCATCCGCAGCGTATCCGTCGACTATGCTGAAGATGCGCCGCCAAGGGCGGCCTTTCACAAACGGGGCTCCGGTTGCTCGCTCCTGCCTCCGGGTATGACCGAGGCACCATCGGTTCCCGCAACCACGGCTCCGTCTATGGCCTCGCCGTACCGCATCATGCCTCCGGAAGTGCCTGTGGCGGAAAACGAACTGGGGCGGGTCGGCTTTGCCGATCGCTACGGTACCGGCACAAGGACAACAGCGGTCGTCGTCCTCAAGAACGGCGCGATCGTGGGTGAAGCCTATGCGCAAGGTTTCGGCGTCTACACGGCGCAGCGGACATGGTCCGTCGCCAAGAGCATCGCTGCAACTATCGTGGGGACAGCGGTACACCGCGGGAGCGCGGACGTTCACCAGTCGGCGGGTCTGGGAATGGGCGATGCACGCGGGTCCATAACCATCGACCATCTCTTGCGCATGGCGTCGGGCCGTTATTCGGATACCGCCGGAAACCGCACCGACCCGCTTTATTTCGGGGGATCGACAGTGTCGGAAACGGCACTGCACTGGCCGGTCATCCATTCGCCGGGTTCGGTGTTCCGATACGCCAACAACGACACGTTGGCGGCCGTTGCTGCCATAAAGGATCAGTTCGCGGCACATCCACCGGTAGAACTGTTCGCGCGGTTGGGAATGGCGCACACCGTCGCGGAAACCGATTGGCAGGGTGACTATATCCTTTCATCGCAGGTTTGGTCGACAGCGCGCGACCTTGCCCGGTTCGGTCAGCTTTATCTTGATGATGGCAAGTTGGCCGATGGCACGCGCATTCTACCCGAGGGGTGGGTGCGGTATGTTTCCACCCCGTCAGGCCCGCAGCCAGATGGCCCGTTCGGTTATGGTGCGGGCTTCTGGTTGCTCGACAAATCCGAAGGTGTCCCGGCCGATACGTTCGCAGCGATGGGCAATCGCGGGCAGTTCATAATAATCGTTCCCAGCATGAACGTCGTGATTGTTCGGAGGGGTGAGGATCCGACCGGAACCCGCTTCGATGTCGCAGGGTTTTCTCGCGATATCCTTGAATTGCTTGAGAAATAGACATTCATAAAAGTGCCGCTTTACATTAACACTCGCTGTCACGGGGGTTCAGCCTCATCTCAGTACGAGTCACCTAGAAAGGGTTCAACCGAGGCAATCCCGCCCCGGTAAGTACGAGGAGAGCCTCACATGACACTCACAACCAAGGCTTTTGCGAAGGGTGGGATCGCAACCGCAGCCGTCAGCGCGATGGCCCTTGCCGGCGCGACGCCCGCACAGGCAAGCGATCGCAACAACGATGGCATTTCTGTCGGTGACGTGATCGCCGGCGCCGTGATCATCGGCGGCATCGCTGCCGTTGCCAGCGCAGCCAGCAAGGATCGCGGCTATGATTACCGCGACGGTCGATACGACCGGGACGGCCGTTATGACCGCAACTACCGCGACTACCGCGACTATCGCGGTGACCGCTACGCCAATCGCGGCAACCCGCGCGCGGCCGTGGAACGCTGCGTCAACGCCGCCCGGCAGGACGCTCGTCGCTATGGCTATCGCTATGCCCAGGTGACCGACATCCGCGACGTCGATGACACGCGGTATGGCTGGAGGGTCAAGGGCCGGATCGTGGTCGACGGCAACTACCGCGATGGTCGTTATGACCGCTACGGCTACCGCGACAGCCAGAACCGCTATCAGCGCTGGAACGACCGCGATAGCGGCAAGTTCACCTGCGACATCCAGCGGGGACGCGTGACCAACGTGGACTTCAGCGGCATCCGCGGACTGCGTTGATCCAACCATAAACCACCAGCAGGCGGTTCAGGCTCCATGCAGCCTGAACCGCCTAATTTTTTGCGATCATGTCAATGCGCGCGCCAGGTGGAGGCTCGCCTTGTGGGGTATCGGGCCATGTCGTCCATTTTCAAACTTTCCGCTGCACCTGCGCTCCTTGCGGCGCTTTCTCTCTCCGCCACTCCGGCCGCTGCTGCAGACCTGCCGGCACCCCAGGTGCATTCAGCGGTAACGGTTCTGCCTGCCTGGACGCCCGGCGATGACAGAGCCGACCAGTATCGGCATTATCGCCATCGCAGGGACCGCGGCGTCGATGCAGGTGACGTGCTGGCGGGTATTCTGATTATCGGCGGCATTGCCGCCGTGGCCAACGCGGCCAAGAATTCCCAGCCCCGCAGCTATCCTGACCGCGATTACCGCTATCCCGACCAGCGCCGCGGCGACGATCGCCAGCAATACGATCCGCGCGGCCTCGATCGCGCGGTGCAGATGTGCGCCGACGAGGTCGAGCGTGACGTCCGCATCTCCAGCATCGATACCGTGAATCGCACAGGGCAGGGCTGGCAGGTCACCGGATCGCTTTACAACGGCTCGGGGTTCACCTGCTCGATCGGGGAAGACGGGCGGATCGAAGCCATCGATTACGGCCGGGGCGGCGAAACTGCTTACGAGACCGGTGAAGTCCGCGATCAGGGCGGATACGACGATCAGGGCAGCTACGACCGTCAGGGCGCCGATGACGATGGCACAGATGACGATGGCTATGTGTCAGCCGAACCGGCGACCGATCGCCAGTATGAAGCGACCACCTATTCGCAGGCCCGTGCCCGCATCGACAACCAAGCTCCCGCCTACCCCGGTGGCCCCGTTGCCGGTGAGGTCGAGGATGCCCCCGACATCGAATTCGGCACCGGTTACCAGGGCGTCGAAGGCTAATCCCTGCCGTAGGCAGGTAGCGACAACGACCAGCGGATCGCCGCCAGCCGCAGCCCGAAACCGGCTGCGGTGGCCGCGATCCAGACGATCGTCCGCTCGATACCCGCAACATCGCCCAGCACCGTTACGCTGGCGGATAGCGCCGCCGCGGTTACGTACAGTTCGGGCCGCATGAGGATCGACGGGCGTCCGGCCAGGACGTCGCGAATGATGCCGCCCACGCAGCCGGTGATCACTCCCATCAACGCTGCGGGAACCGGCGGTACCCCGTATTCAAGCGCCTTGGCCGTGCCGAGCACCGCGTAAGCCGCCAGTCCGAGCCCGTCGACGATGGACAGGAACCGGCCTTCCCACCAACGGGTGGGCGTGAACCACGCGAACAGCGCCATGCCAAGGCAAATGGCCGCAACCCATGCATCATGGATCCAGAAAACCGGCGCGCCGATCAGCAGATCGCGCACCGACCCCCCACCGACACCGGTGATGAGGGCGAAGAAGGACAGGGTCACCAGCGTCTGCTTTTCGCGCGCCGCGACCAGCGCGCCGGTCAGGGCGAAGATCGCCACGCCGGCCAGATCCAGCCAATCGAGCACAGGGGTCAGGATTTCGGGGTTCATCGTTTTGCCGTGACGCGGGCCTTGCGGCGGCGGAACATCAGGATGCAGCCCAGCAAGGCACCCAGGACCGAAAGCGCGGCGAACAGTATCAGGATGGGGTGGTGCGTATCTTCCCGCGTCTGCAGGTCCATGATGTGCAGGCCCCACATGAAATCGAATATGCGCCACCAGCGGGTTCGCACCGCCTCGATCTCGCCCGTTTCGGTGCCGACATAGACGTTGGTCCCGTCGGCGAGCGCGACCTGCCACACGGGCATCGGGCGGCGGAAATCGAACGGCACCTTGTCCGCTTCGAAGCGTGCCGAACCGGTTACCTTGTCTCCGCCAACAATGGTCTCGGCCACCAGCAGACGTGCCTCGACTTCGGAAAGCGACCCCATTTTGCTGCCATCGGCCCGGAAACGATCGGTTGTCCCGTCCATGTAGGCGATGCGCGTCACGGTTTCGCCGCGTTCGACGCGGGTGGAGACGGAACGCACGGGTTTCGTGCTTTCGGCCGGCAGCGATACGGCAATGTTGGTGTCCGTCGGCAGGGCGCGCTCGGGCGCTTCCTTGTGCAGGGTCGTGCCGCGCACTTCCTCGATCGGCTTGGCAACCATGACCAGGCCGGTCACGGTCCACATCAGGATGGGAACCCCGACCAGCCAGCCCAGCCAGATGTGCCAACGGGCAAATTGGCGCATGGCGCGTTGATTTCCCATACTGGTGTCGCGATCCCTAACCGTGGAGAATGTGGCCGATCGCTTCCGCCGCGGCGATGCAATCCAGGTCAGCCCACTTGCGCGACATGACCTGCATTCCGCAAGGCAGGCCGCCGGTTTCTCCCACAGGAAGGACAGTGGCCGGTAGGTTGGGATAGGTTGCCAGCCCGGCCCAGCACAATCCTGCTGCGCCCGGATGTTCCGCGCCGTTGATCGTTATCGTGCCGTCGAACACGCGGCCTTCGCGGTGGGGGACGGCAAGGACAGGGGCGGGCGGGGCAAGGACGAAATCGTAGGCTTCGAACAACCGCGACCACGCCAGTTCGTTGCGTGCCTGCACGTCGAGCATGTCGAACCAGTCGGTGGCGCTGGCGCGGTGGCCGTCGGGTGCCGGTGCGCCGCGGGCCATCGCCACGTTGAGCAGACGCATGTAATCGTTCTGCTGCGCGGTCAGGTCAGGCAAAAGATCGCTGGCCCGGTCGACCTTGATACCGGCATTTTCCAGTTCGGCGGCGGCGGCTTCTATCGGCCCGCGCACGCTATCGTCGGTGGGGCAGGCCGGATGGTCGATCAGCAGCAGGAACCGGCTGTCCTTGATCGGCTTCGCGGCTGCGCGCAGCGGAACGGTTGCGGTCAGTTCGAGAAGGATGCGCAGGTCCGCTGCGTTACGCGCCAGCGGGCCGGCTATGGAAAGAGCGCCGTCATGGCCATCGCGCCCCGCCATCGCAGGGTGATCGTGGCCGTGCTTGGAGATAAGCCCCCAGGTCGTCTTGTGACCCCACACCCCGCAGAAATGTGCCGGAACGCGCACCGATCCGCCGATGTCGGTGCCGTATTCGCAAGGCACCATTCCACTGGCAACCGCCGCGGCCGAACCGCCCGAAGAACCGCCGGGCGAACGTTCATGGTCGTGGGGATTGTTGGTGCGGCCGTAGACCGGGTTGTTCGATTGCCAATCGGCAAGATCGGGTGGGACGTTCGTCTTGCCCAGGAAGATCACACCGGCTTCCTTGAGCTGGCTGACTAACTTCGCGTCGCGCCGGGCGATGTTGCCGGCGAACCGTTCGTGTCCCCAGGTGGTGGGCAGGCCTTCGATGTCGAAACTTTCCTTGATCGTCATCGGAACGCCGAACAGCGGCTGGTCTGTACGCGGCGATACGCCGGTCATCGACTTCGCGGTGCTGAGAGCGCGGTCGAAATCGCACACGACAACCGCGTTGATATGCGCGTCGTGATGTTCGATCCGCGCGATGGCGGTCTCGACCGCTTCGAACGGCGTAATATCTCCGCGCCGAATGGCTGCTGCGCTCTCCAGCGCTCCGGCATGGTCGGTCAGTTTTGGATAGGACACGCGTTTCTCCCCTCGCGGTGCATCCTACGTCACACGCGCTGGCGGAGCAATTCGTCTTGGGGCGTCAAGGCCATGGGGTGAAATGCCCCGATCGCACGCCAGCGCCGGCGCGTGAAGGAAAGACGGTGAGCCAACAGCAAAATACCCGGCTCCCGCGATGTGCAGGAGCCGGGCATTTTTTGGACCGGTAGCCGGATCAGATGTGGATCGGTTTGCCCTGGACGCCCATGGCCGCTTCCTTGATCGCTTCCGAATGCGTCGGGTGGGCGTGGCAGGTGTAGGCAATGTCTTCGCTGGTCGCGCCGAATTCCATGGCCTGCGTGGCCTGCGCGATCATGGTGCCGGCAACCGAGGCAATCGCCCATACGCCCAGCACGCGATCGGATTCCGCATCGGCGATGACCTTTACGAAGCCTTCGGGCTCGTGATTGGTCTTGGCGCGGCTGTTGGCCATCATCGGGAACTTGCCGACCTTGATCTTGGACTTGTCGCCGCCGGCCTTTTCGATGGCTTCTTCCTGCGTCAGGCCGACACCGGCAAATTCGGGCCAGGTGTAGACGACACCGGGAATGAGATCGTGGTTCACGATGCCGGTCTGCCCTGCCACGTTTTCGGCGCAGGCGATCCCTTCATCCTCGGCCTTGTGGGCGAGCATGGGGCCGGGGACCACGTCACCGATGGCCCACACACCGTCCACCTTGGTGCGGAAATCGTGGTCGATCTCGATCTGCCCGCGCTTGTTGGTTTCCAGCCCGATAGCATCGAGGCCGAGGCCGTCGGTGTTCGGACGCCGACCGATGGACACGAGGACGCAATCGGCTTCCAGCGTCTCGCTCTCGCCGCCGGCGGCGGGTTCAAGCGTAAGCGTGGCCTTCTGGCCTTTCACGGTAACGCCGGTAACCTTGGTCGACAGGCGCAGTTCCATGCCCTGCTTCTTGAAGATCTTGGCCGCTTCCTTACGCACGTCGCCGTCCATTCCGGGGAGCAGCGCGTCGAGATATTCGACCACGATCACTTCGGCACCGAGACGCCGCCAGACCGAACCAAGCTCCAGCCCGATCACGCCGCCGCCGATCACGACCATTTTCCTGGGCACGGCCCTGAGTTCGAGGGCGCCGGTCGAATCGACCACCACCTGCTTGTCGTTATCGACCTCCACGCCGGGCAGCGGCGTCACCGACGAACCTGTCGCGATAATCACGTTCTTGGCGGTGACGGTTTCGTCGCCGACCTTGACCGTGTGGGCGTCCTGGAAGGTGGCGTGGCCCTTCTTCCAGTCGACCTTGTTCTTCTTGAACAGGAACTCGATCCCGCCGGTAAGCTGCTTGACCGCATCGATACGCTGGGCGTGCATCGCATCGAGATTGAGCTTGGGCGTCACGTCGATGCCCATGTGCGCCATCGTACCGTTGGCGGCAGCGTCGAAATACTCGGACGCGTGCAGCATCGCCTTGGACGGGATGCAGCCGACGTTGAGGCAGGTTCCGCCCAGCGTGTCGCGGCTTTCCACACACGCGGTCTTCAGCCCGAGCTGGGCCGCGCGGATGGAGGCAACATAGCCGCCGGGGCCAGCGCCGATGACGAGGACGTCGTAGTCGTATTCAGCCATGATTTCTTCCTCAGAGGTCGATCAGCATCCGCGTGGGATCTTCGATCGCTTCCTTGATGATCTTGAGTGCGGTGACCGCTTCGCGGCCGTCGATCAGGCGGTGGTCGTAGGACAGGGCGATGTACATCATCGGGCGGATAACGATCTCGCCATCGACGACGACGGGCCGGTCGTCGATCCGGTGAAGTCCCAACACCGCGCTTTGCGGCGGGTTGATGATGGGGGTGCTCATCAGCGATCCGAACACGCCGCCGTTGGAGATCGTGAACGTGCCGCCCTTCATGTCGTCCATCGTCAGCGTGCCGTCCTTGGCGCGCTTGCCGAAATCGGCGATATCCTTCTCGATCTGCGCGAAACCCTTGTCCTGCGCATCGCGAATGACGGGAACGACCAGGCCGTTCGGTGCCGATACGGCCACCGAGATATCGACGTAGTCGTGATAGACGATTTCATCGCCTTCGATGTAGGCGTTGACCGACGGCACGTCCTTCAGCGCCAGGCAGGCCGCCTTGGCGAAGAAGCCCATGAAGCCCAGACGGATGTCGTGCTTCTTGGCGAACATGTCCTTGTATCGGGCACGCGCCTCCATCACCGCCGACATGTCGACATCGTTGAAGGTGGTCAGCAGCGCTGCGTTTTCCTGCGCACCCTTGAGCCGCTTGGCGATGGTCTGGCGCATACGGGTCATCTTGACGCGCTCTTCGCGGCGTTCGCCGGCGGCGCTGGCGGGTGCGGGCGTTGACGATGCGGGGGCTTCGCCGCCGGTCTTCTTCGCCTGCGCCGCCGCGATCACGTCTTCCTTGGTCAGGCGGCCATCCCGGCCGGTACCCTTGATCGTCGACGGGTCCACACCGTGTTCGAGTACCGCGCGGCGAACCGCCGGGCTAAGTGTCTGCGACGCGTCGCCGCCGGTGGCTTCCTTGGCCTGCGCCGGGGCGGCCTTTTCGACGCCGGCATCGGGTGCGGCTGCCTTGGGTGCTTCAGCCGGTGCGGGCTTTGCCGCGGCAGCGCCTTCTTCGATCACCGCGATTACCGCGTCGACTTCGACGGTGTCACCGACCGCGACACGGAATTCCTTGATCACACCGGCGACGGGCGAGGGGGCTTCCACCGCGACCTTGTCGGTTTCCAGGCTGGCGATCGGTTCGTCGACCGCCACGGAATCGCCAACCTTCTTCAGCAGTTCGCCGATGGTGGCTTCGGTAACCGATTCGCCCAGCGTAGGGACTTTGACTTCAGTAGCCATGACAGTTCCTCAGGCCTTCTCGTTGTTTTTCGGGGATTTTGCGTTTCGTGCCGCTTCGCCGCCATCGGCCAGGCCAAGGGCGATGGAAACCAGTGCTTCCTGTTGGACCTGGTGACGGCTGGCGAAACCGGTGGCCGGCGATGCGGCCACTTCGCGGCCTGCATAGACCGGGCGCATCCCGTCCTTGCCCGCCGCTTGCGCGGCTTCTTCGATGAGCCGGTCCACGAAGAACCACGCACCGTTGTTCTTGGGTTCTTCCTGGCACCAGACGATCTCTTCGAGATTGGTCATCCGCTTGAGACGTTCGGCCAGCGCCTGGCCCGGGAACGGATAGATCTGTTCGATCCGCACGATCGAAACATCCTCCAGCCCTTCGGCGTCGCGGCGCTGCATCAGGTCATAGGCAACCTTGCCGCTGCAAAGGACCAGGCGGCGGACCTTCGTATCGGCAATCTGCGTCATGTCGGACTTGATCCGCATGAAGTGGTGATCGCCCATGAACTCCTCGGCGCTGGACTTGGCCAGCGGGTGGCGAAGCAGGCTCTTCGGGGTCATGATGACCAGCGGTTTGCGGAACTGCCGCAACATCTGACGGCGAAGAACATGGAAGTAATTGGCCGGGGTGGTGATGTTGCACACCTGGATGTTGTCGTTCGCACACAGTTGCAGGAACCGTTCGAGGCGTGCGGAACTGTGTTCGGGGCCCTGCCCTTCGTACCCGTGGGGCAGCAACAGTACGAGGCCGTTGGCCCGCAGCCACTTGGCTTCGCCCGCCGCGATGAACTGGTCGATCATGATCTGCGCGCCGTTGACGAAATCGCCGAACTGCGCCTCCCACATCACCAGGCTCTTGGGATCGGCCATGGCAAAGCCATATTCGAAGCCGAGCACACCGTATTCGGACAGCGGACTGTCATACACTTCGAACTTGCCGTGGGGCAGGGTGCAAAGCGGGATGTACTTGCGCTCATCCGTCTGGTCGGTCCAGACCGCGTGACGCTGGCTGAACGTGCCGCGTCCGGAATCCTGGCCTGACAGGCGCACGCCGAACCCTTCTGTCACGAGGCTGCCGAAAGCCAGCGCTTCGCCGGTTGCCCAGTCGAACCCTTCGCCGGTTTCGAACATCTCCCGCTTGGCATCGATCACGCGGCCCAGCGTCTTGTGGATCGTGAGATCGTCCGGAACGGTGGTCAGCGTGCGGCCAAGGCTGTCGAACAGCTTCTTGGGCAGTGCGGTGTCCACGTTACGGCGGGCAGTTTCCGGATCGGCGGGCTTGTTCATACCGGCCCAGCGACCACCGAACCAGTCGGCTTCGTTGGGCTTGTAGTCCTTCGCAGCGGCGAATTCTTCTTCCAGGTGGTCGTTGAATTCGGCGCACAGGCCGTCGGCGTATCCTGCGTCGATCACGCCTTCCTCGAGGAGGCGGGCGGAATAGATTTCGCTCACCTTGGGATGCGCGCGGATACGGTCGTACATCAGCGGCTGGGTGAATTTTGGTTCGTCACCCTCGTTGTGGCCGAACCGGCGGTAACACCACATGTCGATAACGATATCGCGGCCGAACACCTGGCGGTATTCCACCGCCAGCTTGCAGGCGAAGGTAACCGCTTCGGGATCGTCGCCGTTGACGTGCAGGATCGGCGCCTGAACGCCCTTCGCCACATCGCTGGGATAGGGGCTGGACCGCGCGAATTGCGGGCTGGTGGTGAAACCGATCTGGTTGTTGATCACGAAATGCAGGCAGCCGCCGGTGTTGTACCCGCGCACACCCGAAAAGCCGAGGCATTCCCACACGATACCCTGGCCGGCAAAGGCCGCATCGCCGTGAAGCAGGACGGGCAGGACCTGCTCGTGCTTCTTGAGGTCGTCCCGGATGGCCTGCTGCGCGCGGGTCTTGCCGAGCACGACCGGGTTCACCGCTTCGAGGTGGCTGGGGTTGGGCACGAGGCTCATGTGCACGTCGATCCCGTCGAACGTGCGATCGGTGCTGGTGCCGAGGTGATACTTCACGTCGCCCGAACCGCCGACATCGTCGGGATTGGACGAACCGCCCGAAAATTCGTGGAAGATCACCTTGTACGGCTTGCCCATGACGTTCGCCAGAACGTTCAGGCGGCCGCGGTGGGCCATGCCATAGATGATTTCGCGCACGCCCAGCTGGCCGCCATACTTGATGACGGCTTCGAGGGCGGGGATCATGGATTCGCCGCCGTCGAGGCCGAAACGCTTGGTGCCGACGTATTTCTTGCCGAGAAATTTTTCGTACTGCTCGCCGCGGATCACGGCAGCCAGGATGGCACGCTTGCCTTCGTCGCTGAAATGGATCGTCTCTTGCGGGGTTTCGAACTTGTCCTGGAGGAAACGGCGTTCCTCCGTGTCCGCAATGTGCATGTATTCCAGGCCGACATTGCCGCAATAGGTCGTGCGCAGAGAGTTGTAGAGATCGCGAACGGTAACCCACTGGTACCCGAACACGCCGCCGACATAGACTTCGCGGCCTTCCTGGCCGTCAAATCCGTGCCATTCCAGCGTGAGGTCTTCGGGAACTTCGCGGTGCGACAGCCCCAGCGGATCGAGGTCCGCGGCCAAATGCCCGCGGACGCGGTAGAGCCGCACCAGCAACATGGCGCGAATGGAATCGTCCGCCGCCTGCTCCAGCGCCTTCTGATCGAGTGGCTTTCCTGCCTTCGCGGCCGCCTGCGCCACCGCGAACCGCATCTGCGTGGGATCGAGGGCAGCGACAAGATCGGTTTCGCTGTCGACCACTTCGGACAGCCAGCGCGGATTGGCCCAGCTGGGGCCGGGTTGCGGGCCTTCCTGATCGGAAAACTCGGGAAGGAAGGTCTGGCTTTCGTTACCCATCGGGTCCCTTTCGCACCGACATCAGTGTCGGCTCACAATGCCAATGCGTCGGCGGTGCGGAAGGCTCCCGGGGAGGAACAAGCCGTTCCGCATCGCGGATCAGGCGAGTTCCTTGAGCAGCGCGTCGAGCGTGGTGCCGAGTTCGCTGGGCGAGGGGGAAACGCGGATGCCCGCCTTTTCCATCGCGGCGATCTTGTCGTCCGCACCGCCCTGGCCGCCGCTCACAATGGCACCGGCATGGCCCATGCGGCGGCCCGGAGGCGCCGTGCGACCGGCGATGAAGCCGACCATCGGCTTGCTCACGCCCTTCTTCGCCTGGTGGGCGATGAATTCGGCTGCTTCTTCTTCGGCGCTGCCGCCGATTTCGCCGATCATGATGATCGACTTGGTTTCATCGTCCTTGAGAAACAGGTCGAGGACGTCGATGAAGTTCGTGCCGTTGACCGGGTCGCCGCCAATGCCGACAGCGGTTGTCTGGCCAAGGCCGACCATGGTGGTCTGGTGCACGGCTTCGTAGGTCAGGGTGCCCGAGCGGCTTACCACGCCCACGCTGCCCTTCTGGAAAATCGAACCCGGCATGATGCCGATCTTGCATTCGCCGGGCGTCAGCACGCCGGGGCAGTTCGGGCCGATGAGGCGCGATTTGGAGCCGGTGAGAGCCCGCTTCACGCGGACCATGTCCAGAACCGGAATACCTTCGGTGATGGCGACGATCAGCTCGATCTCGGCATCGATCGCCTCGAGGATCGAATCGGCGGCGAACGGCGGCGGCACGTAAATGCACGATGCGGTCGCTCCGGTGGCGGATTTCGCTTCGGCAACCGTGTTGTAAACAGGCAGGCCGATATGTTCGGTGCCGCCCTTGCCGGGGGTTACGCCTGCAACCATCTGCGTGCCGTAGGCCAGCGCCTGCTCTGTGTGGAACGTGCCGGTATCGCCGGTCATTCCCTGCGTGATGACCTTGGTGTTCTTGTCGACGAGGATACTCATTCGGCACTCTCCTGGGGGATTGCGGTTATTTCGAAACGGGCGATCGGCTTGTCGCGATCCCCGGCTGGATCGAGGCGGATGTTCTTGTCGCCAAGGACCCAGAAGTATGTTGGCCCATCGGCGCGCAGCGGCATACCGATAAGCTGCGAAACGCCCTGTGCGGTCGGCCCATAATCGCCGGTGGCCTGAAGGCGGGCGAAGACGACGCACGACTTGGCCTTGAGCTCATCCTTGCCGATGATGATCAGGGCTTCGTTGCCGCGCTTTTCATACGCGCCGCGCACGACCATCGCACTGCGACCGCCTCCGCGCTTCTTCACCGGTTCCCAGCCGTGATCGGGCAATTGCTTGAGTTCGATCCAGGTGGGACTGGTGATGGCGCTGCACGCCTCGATCGCCGCGGCGATCTGGGCGGAATCGGCGGGGGCTTCCTGCGCGGCCGCGGGTGCGGAAAGCAGGGCTGCTGTTGCAGTCAGTGCGGTTAGGCGATGCATGGCAGCAGCCCTTAGCCGAGCGAGCCGTCCATGCCGCGGCACACGTCGAGCAGTTCCTCGACGGCGTCGGTCGATACCTTGAGGTTGTTCTTTTCCTCGTCGTTCAGCTCGATCTCGACGATTTCCTCGATGCCGTCGGCACCGATCACGGCGGGAACGCCCACGTAAAGGCCGTCAACGCCGTACTTGCCTTCGACATAGGCGGCGCAGGGAAGGATACGCTTCTGGTCGCCGAGATAGGCTTCGGCCATCGAAATGGCGCTGGTCGCGGGTGCGTAATAAGCCGAGCCGGTCTTCAGCAGGCCGACGATTTCGCCGCCGCCCGAACGGGTGCGCTGGACGATTTCGTCAAGGCGGCCCGCATCGACACCCTTGATCTTGGCGAGGTCACCGACCGGAATGCCGCTGATGGTCGAATAGGAAAGCACCGGAACCATCGTGTCGCCGTGGCCGCCGAGAACGAACGCGTTCACATCCTTCACCGAGACGCCGAATTCCCACGCGAGGAAAGTGGCAAAGCGCGCAGAATCGAGCACGCCGGCCATGCCGACGACCTTGCTGTGCGGCAGGCCGGAAAATTCGCGCAGCGCCCAGACCATCGCGTCGAGCGGGTTGGTGATGCAGATCACGAATGCGTCGGGACAGTTGTTCCTGATGCCTTCGCCGACCGACTTCATCACCTTGAGGTTGATGCCGAGGAGATCGTCGCGGCTCATGCCGGGCTTGCGGGCGACGCCCGCGGTCACGATGACCACGTCTGCGCCGGCGATGTCGGCGTAGTCGTTGGTGCCGGTGATGCTGGCGTCGAACCCTTCGATGGGGCCGCACTGCGAAAGGTCGAGCGCCTTGCCCTGGGGCATGCCTTCGGCGATGTCGAACAGGACGATGTCGCCCATTTCCTTCTTCGCCGCGAGGTGGGCGAGCGTGCCGCCGATCATGCCGGCGCCAATAAGGGCGATCTTCTTGCGTGCCATCTGTGGAAGGGTCCTTGCCTTGTCGTGCGGGACAACGATGATACCCGGACCGATGTGGGCCGTACCGTAAATGTCCCGCAAGGCGGAACGGCACCCGGTCGATTGCCTGAGCGGCCTAGGCCTCGAAAGGGGCGATTGCAACCGCCAATCGGCAGCCTCGCGGAACTATCTTTGCAACTGGTTCGCATTAGCGATAGACGCGTTTGCACCCATCCTGCACCTGCTCAACGCCGGTCGCACGTCAAAGGTCCGCCAGCGCGAACGGACGCGGTGGCCCGTGCTGCGATTTCGGCGATCGATTACAGTGAAGGGAGAAGGCGTCATTACCCGCCGACATTGCGGGGTCAGGATATGAGCGCGCTGGCCCCGGCGTAGTTGCGTTCGAGCCTTGCTGCCAGCCCGCGATCGAGCGTCCGGCAGACCCCCAACCACCAATCATACCCCTGTTCGTCACCGGCACGATGCGCCTGCTCGGCCTGGTGGCGGGCAGCCTGCGCTGCACCGAGACCATGTTCTGCAAAATGCTTGAGCGCGCCCCGCATGGTCGTGTCGAACGATGCAGATGCCGTTTGCGCCACATCGCCATTGTCGTTGGCTGCACGGCCCAAAGCCTTTTTCGCAAGGGCGCGCGCAATCGGCGAATGGGCGGTGGATCGTGCGGCGGCGAAATGAACGGGCATCGTGTGCTCCTGCGACGGAAGGGCCCCCGTTTGGGGTGCGACTGGCAACACCATAGGGCAAGGCCGCTAAACTTCGGTTCCGCAGCATGGTTGTGAAGACGTAAACACCGACGGAAATTGGCGAATTATTGGGTTTTGCCCGGTTCGCGAATCCAGCGGCCGCTGTTGGCGTATTCCTTTTTCACCTGTCCCGACAGGGGCAGGGTGTCGCCACGCATATCGCCGCGGACTGCCGGTGCCGCGGCACCGACGGGTGCATCGGCCTTGCCATCGGTGCCGAGTGCGGAATTGGGCGGCGGCATGGCCGCGCCGGCGGATTGCGAAGTTTCCGAAACCGACTGGCGCGTGCCAGCAGCCGCCAGCGGTTCGGTTCCGGCGTAACCCTGGCTAAATGCGCCGGCACGGCCTGCGCCACCTTTCCAGCGATAAAAACGGTGCGCGCCAATCGTCCCGACGAGATCGAGGCTCGCGGCCCAGTACGGGTTCACGTAATTCGTGTGGTAATGCGTGGCCAGGCCGATCGGCCGGAAGACGCCGCCGGCCAAGGCGCCCAGCGCCACGGATTGCGCCCGGGCCCAGCCCTGGCGCGACGGGATGCGGCGCATGGAACCGTCGCAGGTGAAGGAAAACTGGCAGCCGGTCTTGCGCTCCGACCCCTGGAACACAACGCCGCACACGCTGGCAGGATAGGCCGGATGCGCCACGCGGTTCAGGACCACCTGGGCCACCGCCTGCTGGCCTTCGTAGCTCTCGCTAGCCGCTTCGTAATAGACGGCCATGGAAAGGCATTGCAGCGCCCGCGCTTTGTCCAGCCCGTTGCCGGCCTGGCGGAACGCCTGCGCGGCCGCGCCGGCACCGTGGCTCTCTGCGAATTCGACCGTTTCCAGCACGCCTTCGTCTTCGCGCAAGTCCGACAGATCGGTGGCCAGGCGCGGTGCATCCTCGAGGAAGTAGAACGCAGAACCGGGAAAGCTTTCCCCGGGCGTTTCAAACGGCATAGGGGTCAGCGCAACGCGTTCGTCACCAAATCCGATCGCGCTGCGTAGGCTGGTGGCCCACTGGCCTTGTGCAGCGACGGTCGGCAGCCCAATCGCCCCGACCAGCAGGGCGGCGCGAACGGCGAACTGGCGGCGGCCGTGACGGCGCTGGTGACGCCGCTGCGCACGCGGCGAGGCGCCCGGACGTGCGCCCGGTGCAAACCTGCCTGATAGTGCCACTGTGTCGTCCAACCCGCTTCGTCCTTCAGGCCCGCCATACCGCGCGCCGCGGCCGTGCGAGAGTGTTTTGCGCCGCCGGTCCCATGACGGGACGCGCGCCGGTGCCCGCCTTACTGCCCCAAAGCTTAATATTGCCACCATCTTGTGTCCGGTAAGAACGCGGGTTAGGGCCATTTCGCGTCATCGGTTGGCCTGTTCGCGCAGGCCCTAAGAGGGAAGGAGGTGCAACACCTCCGCTGCCCCCGCAACTGTGACCGGGGAGCGATCCCGCCATAGTCCACTGGGAAACCGGGAAGGCGGCGGGTGAACGACGATCCGGGAGTCAGGAGACCTGCCAATGCGTGTCGTTCAGCCGCGGGCGGGGTGTACCGAAGGCAAACGTGGAGACGGGCAATCCTGCTCTCTCCCGTCATGAGCGGCGTTTCGCTTATGATTGGAGATATTGTGTCCAAATTTCTGTTTTTGCTAAGTGTTTCGATGCTTCCGTGTGCTGCGTTCGCGCAGGACGTTCCTCTGTCTGAAGAGGAACTTCGAGAGCAGGAGGATCGTCTGGTCAATTATGGTTCGCGGACCGAGCATGACGAGGTGCCGGAACCGATTGTTACCGGAGATCTCCGCGAGCCGACGATCACCGTTACCGCCAACGGGCTGGGCACCGCGATTGCCAACACCGGCCAGGCCGTCACGATCATGGACCGCGTCGAGATCGAGAGCGTGCAGGGCCCCGACGCCACCCGCGTGCTCCAGCGCACACCGGGTCTGTCGATCACGCGCAACGGCGGTGTGGGCGGCTTCACCGGCGTCAGCTTGCGCGGTGCGAATTCGGAACAGCTGCTGGTGCTGGTCGATGGCGTGCGCGTGGCCGATCAGGCTTCGCCAGGCGGCGGATTCGACTTCGGCAACCTCCTGCTCGGTACCGCGGGCAAATTCGATATCCTGCGCGGATCGAACAGCACGATCTGGGGGTCGGACGCGATCGGCGGCGTGGTGGACGTGTCCACCCGCGGCAACATCGGGTTTCAGGGCAATTTCGAGGCCGGTTCGCGCGACACGATCTTTGCCAGCGCATCCGGCGGATTGAGCGACGAGGGCTATTTCGTCGGCCTGACCGGTTCCTTTTTCCGAACGGACGGTTTTTCCGCCGCGGCATCGGGTGAAGAGCCCGACGGGTTCGAACAGGTGGCGCTGGGCGGATCGGCGTTTGTCGATGTGACCAGCAACCTCGAAGTCTTTGCCCATGCCAACTGGAGCAGGGGCGAACTCGACACGGATGGTTTCCCGCCGCCGGCCTACACGCTGGCCGATACCTTCGAAACGCAGGAAACCCGCCGTCATTGGGGCGATGTCGGCTTTGCCTATTACGGCAATGACCTCACCTTGCGCGCCGCCTACAGCCTGGCGGACACCGAAAGGGACAATTTCGACGATGACGGCGCGCAAACTTTCGCCAGCGACGGCCAGTCGCAGCGCATCCAGATGCGCGGCGAATACCGGGCCATCGGTCCGGTGACGGTGGCGTTCGGGGCCGAACACGAATGGAGCGATTACGCCACCACCTACGACACGGCGGCCGGCGTCAGCGCGACCGGTGCCTATGTCCAGTTGGGTGCGGCGATGGGCGGGTTTGCCGCGCATGTCGGATCGCGGATCGACGATCATGAGATCTTCGGCACCAACGCCAGCTATGGCGCAGACCTGTCCTACGGTCTTGGCCAGGACTGGCGCGTTCGTGCCAGCCTTGGCGAAGGGTTCAAGGCACCCACGCTGTTTCAGCTCTATTCGTTCTTCGGCAACGCCGAGTTGCGTCCGGAAGAAAGCACCAGCTTCGATCTGGGGGTGGAGAAGGGCGAGCGCGGTCGCGGCACCCACCTGGCGCTGACGGGTTTTCGGCGTGACAGCGAAGACCTGATCAGCTTCGCCTTCAGCGCCGCCCGGCCGTCCGGCTTTTACGACAACACCGCCCGCGCACGCGCGCAAGGCATCGAGGTCGAAGCGGGCGTCGATATCGCCGATGGGCTGCGCCTGTCCGGTGTCTACAGCTATGTCGACACGCAGGACCGCACGAGCGGACTCGACCTTGCCCGCCGACCCCGGCACTTCGGCACTCTGTATGCCGATTACAACGCGCCGTTCGGCCTGAAGATAGGCGCCGATTTACGGCTGGTCGGGCCAAGTTTCGACAACGCGGCCAACACCGTCCGGCTGGACGGGTATGAAGTGTTCGACCTTCGCGCCGCGGCACCGGTTTCCGACGCGATCGAAGTGTATGGCCGGGTCGAGAACGTGTTCGACGCCGATTACCGCAATGCAGCCGGTTACGCGTCGCCGGGTCGTGGGGCGTTTGTCGGGGTGAGGGCAAGCATGTGATGCGCCTGCTGCCCGCGGCTGTCCTGCTGCTTGCCGGATGCGCGGGCGGGCAGCGGGCGGCCACGCCCGAGGAAGCGCGCCCCACCATCGTCAGCCTCAATCCGTGCACCGATGCGATCCTCGCCGAAGTCACGGCGCCGGGGCAACTTCTGGCGATTTCGCATTACAGCAAGGACCCGAACGCAAGCTCGATAGATCCGGCGGACGCAGCAAGATTTGCCGCGACCGGCGGGACGGTCGAGGAAGTCCTTGCGCTGGATCCCGATATCGTCGTCGCGTCCAGTTTCCTTGCACCCGCCACACGCTCGGCGTTCACGGACCTTGGCGTTCGGGTCGAGACTTTCGGCGGCACCACCAGCGTCGAGCAGAGCCTGGACCAGGTGAGGGCGCTCGCAGACATGGCCGGGCATCCCGAGGCCGGGCAGGCATTGGTCAGGCGGATCGGGGACGCGTTGCGGCGCGCAACCGGACAGGGTGCAGGCACGGTCGAGGCGGCGGTGTGGCAACCGGGTGGTATCGTGCCCGGCGAAGCGGCGCTTGTCAGCGATCTGCTGCGCCGCACGGGCTTTGCCGGTTACGGCGCACGGCGCGGCCTGGCGCAGGCCGACTACCTCGCCTTGGAGCAGGTCCTGGCCGATCCGCCCGATGTGCTGCTGGTCGCGGGAAGCGATGTCGGTCAACGCCATCCCGCGCTGGAAAACCTGCCTGCCATGCGGCGCGAACCCTTCGACACGCGGCTGATCTATTGCGGCGGGCCGACGATCGCGCGCGCGGCTGAACGTCTGGCCGCCATTCGCGGTGCGATGCCATGAACCGCGCCGCAGCGATCCTTGCCCTGCTGCTGGTGGTCGCGTTTCCCCTTTCGCTTCTGGCTGGGCGTGTCTGGCTCGACCCGGCTGCCACGCCCAACGCGGCGATCATTCTTGCCGAACTGCGGCTGCCACGCAGCGTGCTGGCCGTGATCGTGGGCGCCGGCCTGGGCGCGGCGGGTGCGGCGATGCAGGGATATCTGCGTAACCCGCTGGCCGATCCCGGCCTGTTCGGCATCGCGCCCGGTGCGGCGCTGGGGGCGGTCACCGCGCTGTGGTTCGGATATGGGGCGTCGCCTTTCCTTTTGCCGGTGTTCGCGCTGATCGGCGCGGGCGGTGCGATGGCGCTACTGGCTGCGATTGCGGGACGGACCGGCGGGATTGCGCTGTTCACGCTGGCCGGATTGATGGTGGCAAGCCTGGCTGGGGCGCTGACCGCGTTGGCCATCAGCATGGCGCCGAACGCCTTTGCGATGAGCGAGATCGTCATGTGGCTCAACGGCGCGCTTACCGATCGGAGCTGGCGCGAAGTGTGGTTGGCCGCACCGCTGGTCATACCGGGTGTGCTGCTCTTGTGGCGCTGCGGAGCCGCGCTCGATGCGCTGACGCTGGGCGAACCGGTCGCGCGTTCGCTGGGGGTCGATACGCGGGTTTTACTGTGGCTGCTGATCGCGGGGATCGGTTTGACGGTGGGCGCAAGCGTGGCGGTGGCGGGCATTATCGGTTTCGTCGGTCTTATCGTGCCGCACCTCGTTCGCCCGCTGACCGATGGCCGACCATCGCAGCTCGTCGTTCCCAGCGCCCTTGCAGGCGGATTGCTGGTGCTGGTTGCGGACAGCGCGGTGCGCGTGCTGCCGTTCGTGACCGAACTACGGCTGGGCATCGCTCTCAGCCTGCTCGGCGCGCCGTTCTTCCTGTGGCTGCTGCTGCGGATGCGCAAGGGGCTGGCATGAGGATCGCGGCACACGGCCTGTCCATTGGTGGCAGATTGCAGGACGTCTCCCTATCGCTCGAACCGGGGACGATCACCGCGATTTGCGGACCGAACGGCGCGGGCAAGTCGACCCTGATCGAAGCCTTGGCCGGCCTTTCGCGGCCTGATGGCGGTACGGTGACGCTTGGCGATGCGGAACTCGGCTCGCTCCCCCCGCGCGAACGGGCACGGTGCATCGGATATCTTCCGCAGGCGCATGAAATTGCGTGGGATGTGCCGGTCAGAAGCCTCGTTGCGCTGGGCCGGATGGCGCATCGCGATGCCCTGTCAGGCCCGGTCGAGGCGGCGTTGGATGCGCTCGACATCGGGCACCTGGCGGATCGCCGGGCGCAATCGCTGTCGGGCGGCGAAACCGCACGTGTGCTTCTGGCGCGCGTACTGGCCGGCGAGCCGCGTTGGATTCTCGCCGACGAGCCGCTCGCCGCGCTCGATCTGGCGCACCAGCTGGCACTGCTGAGACATCTGCGGATCGAGGCGGACAAGGGAACAGGCGTGGTCCTCGTGCTCCATGACCTTGCCCATGCGATGAACCATGCCGACCGCGTGGTGGTTCTGGATGGCGGGTCAATCGCCGCCGACGGTCCATGCGAAGACGCGCTCGACCACGATGTGATCGAGCGCGTCTGGAATGTCAGCACCCGGTGGATCGGCGAACCGAACACCCGGGCACTTGTCGTTATCTGATCACTCGCCCGTGTCGCCCGCGACAAGGCCGCGCGCTTCGAGCATTGGGGTGACGTCCGGCGCACGGCCGGCAAAGTTCTGGAACATCTGGAAGTAATCCATCGTGCCGCCGCGGCTGAGCACGGTGGCGCGATAGTGATCGCCGTTGGCGCGCGTCAGCCCGCCGTTTTCCATGAACCACTTGCGGCTGTCACGATCGAGCATTTCGGTCCACAAATAGCTGTAATAGCCAGCCGAATATCCGGCCGGGCCGGAGAAGATGTGGTTGAAATAGGTGCTGCGATAGCGCGGCGGCACCAGATCGATTTCCAGGCCCAGTTCTTCCAGTGACTGACGTTCGAACGCATCGACCTTTTCAGGCGTGTCGATCGCGGCCGCTTCGGCCTTCGACAGCGCGCTCCACTTCATGTCGAGCAGGGCCGCTTCGACGACTTCGCCGAAATCATATCCCTGGTTGAACTTGGACGCAGCTTCGATCTTCTCGATCATCTCGGTCGGGATCGTGGCGCCGGTCTCGTAATGCTTGGCGTAATTGGCCAGCACTTCGGGATAGGTTGCCCAGATCTCGTTCACCTGGCTCGGATACTCCACGAAATCGCGTGCCGTGGCGGTGCCCGAAAGGCTTTCATACCGCTGGTCGGCGAAGAAGCCGTGCAGCGCGTGACCGAATTCATGGAACAGCGTGTTCACATTGTCGAAGCTGACCAGCTGGACTTCGCCCGCCGGTGCCTTGGGAATGTTGAGCACGTTGTAGATCACGGGCTTGTTGCCCCACAGGTAGCTCTGGTCGACGAAGTTGCTCATCCATGCGCCACCGCGCTTGGAAGGGCGCTGGAACGGATCGAAATAGAAGATGCCCAGTTCCGAACCGTCACGGTCGAACACGGTGTAGGTGGTCACGTCCGGATGGTAGACCGGCAGGTCGGTGCGCTTTTCGAAGCGCAGGCCATACAGCTTGCCAGCAGCGTAAAACACACCGTCTTCCAACACCTTGTCGAGCTGGAAATATTCCATCACAGCGTCTTCATCGAGGTCGTAGCGTTCCGCCTTGACCTTGTTGGCATAACGATACCAATCCCACGGCTGCACCGTGTAATTGCCGCCATCGGCCTTGATCGCTTCGTTGAGCATCGCCGATTCGCGCCGCTGTGTCGCGGCAAGGGCGGGTACCATCTGCTCCATGAAGTTGAGCGCGGTTTCCGGCTTTTCCGCCATCCGGTCCCACATGGCGTAGGTTGCCCAGTCGGGCTGTCCGAACAGGGCCGCCTTTTCGGCGCGGAGTTCGGCGACCTTCGCCACCAGTTCGCGCGTGTCGTACCCGCGCTGGCCATCGGCGCGGTGGTAGGAAAGCTTGAACAGCTTTTCACGCGTCGCACGATTTTCCAGCGACGGCAGAACAGGCTGCTGCGTGGTGTTCTGAAGGGCAATGGCGAACTTGCCCGGCTGGCCCTTTTCGGCAGCCAGATCGGCCGCGGCCTTGATGTCGGCAGCCGACAGGCCCGCAAGTTCGGCGGCGGTGTCGACGACCAGCGGCTGGTCGCTCATGGCCGAACGCACGGTCTGACCGAATTCGGTCGTGATTTCGGTCAATTCGGTGTTGATTGCCTTGACCCGATCGCGCTGGGCGTCGGTCAGCATGGCACCGGCGT
The DNA here is from genome assembly GCF_035607565.1 of Qipengyuania zhejiangensis. Taxonomy (NCBI): domain Bacteria; kingdom Pseudomonadati; phylum Pseudomonadota; class Alphaproteobacteria; order Sphingomonadales; family Erythrobacteraceae; genus Qipengyuania; species Qipengyuania zhejiangensis. The sequence continues at coordinate 744,787 of NZ_JAYKGO010000001.1, forward strand.
GGACCATGCCTTCGTACGTGTCTTCCAGAAGCTTGGCGTCTTCGGGCGTCATCGCCATCGCGGCGCGGTTGTCATACACCGCCTTCACGCGGGCGAAGAGCGCGGGGTTCAGTGTGATCGAATCCCCGTGAGCCGTCAGCTTCGGGCTGATTTGCGTGCTGATTTCGTCCAGCCGGTCCGTCGTGTTGGAACCGGTCAGCGCAAAGAACACGGTCGCGACGCGGCCAAGCATGCGACCCGATTTTTCCAGCGCGACGATAGTGTTCGCAAAGGTCGGCGCTTCGGGGTTGGCAATGATCGCGTCGATTTCCGCCGCGTGGATCGCCATGCCCTGTTCGAAGGCCGGGACATAATCATCTTCGGTGATCTTGGTGAAATCCGGTGCCTTGAACGGCAACGTGCTCTCCGAAGCAAAATACCCGGTCCCCTGCGGGATGGCGGTGGCTTCGGCCATGGTTTCGATTTCTCCGCCGGGGGTTGTGCTGCAACCGGCAAGCAGTCCCGCTACGGCAGCGGTGGCCAGGATGTGGGCCTTCATGGTGTCTCCCTAAGAAATGTGGTGGGCGTCGGCCTGTGGGCGCGCGCCATTGCGACATGGTACTGACGTGCTTGGACCGCAAGGCGCGCCGCCATGCAAGCGGGCGAACGTCGCCGGTCGGCGCGTTTCTACTGTTTATCGAACGGTATGGGCTCGCCCTGGTTCCGAACGGCCTGTGCCTTGGCCGCCTGTGCCGCTTCGTCCAGTGCCTGGCGATTGATCGTGACCAGCCGCGGGCGGCCACCGTCTTCGTCGACCACCAGCCACAAGGCGCCCAGTTCGAAGAACCCGCCGCGTTCGCCGCCCACGGTCATGGCCGACAAATCCAGCCGCCCAAGCGCATTCAGCGTGTGCGGATCGAACACCTCGTCGAACACGGCATCGACATCGCGGCGTCCGTTCAATTCGCGCCGGTTTCCGCTTGCATCGATGTACATGAGCGGCAGCCCGATTTCTTCCAGCATGCGGGCCTTGTTGCCGCTGCGGGCCGCATCGCGAAGCGCGGCGATGGCGGCTTCGAACTGGCTTGGACTGGTTCCGGTGGCACAGGAAATTGCGCCCCCTTCGGCCACGTCGTGCGACCGGTCGAACTCCACCTCGGGCGCGTTCTGGTTCGACCATACCAGCAGCAGGCAATCGTCCGGGGCAGCCGGCTGTTCGCTGCGGTCACCGTCCATCGCAGGCGCCTGTTCCTGCGGTTCGCAACCGCCCAGCGCCAGCAAGGCTGCCGGTGGCAGGATGAAGAAGGGAAGTGCGGGTCGGGTCATTGGCTTCACTGGCACGGGTAACGCACGACGGGCGTATACAACGATCCTTCGGCACGCAGATGGCTTTCGTAAAGGGTATAGAAATCCACCAACCAGCCGCCAAGGTTAAGCCGCGCCGTTCGCGTCAGGAACGCGGTGACAGGTCCGCTCGATGCGTTGAGGCGAGCAAGCGTGATGTGCGGCGCAAACTTGCGCGTTTCGCCCGCCAGCCCCGCCGACTGGCAAACCCGTTCGACGCGCCGCTGCAAGGCGCGCAGCGGTTCGCTGGGCGCAACGCCGGCCCACAGCGTGTGGACCATGCCTTTGCGTTCGAAGGCGCCGGTGCCCGCAATCGTCAGCTCGAACGGGTCGAACCGGATGGTGGCCAGCGCTTCGGCAAGATCGTTGGCTTCGTTTCGCTCCAGATCCCCGACATATCGAAGGGTCAGGTGCAACTGGCCGTCATCCTGCCAGCGCGCGCCTTCCACGCCCTCCATCTGGTCGAGCAAGGCTTCGCGCAGAAAACCCGGTGGACGCAAGGCAACGAACAGGCGGTGGCTCATCCGGAAACCCGATCCCTATCGGTCCACGCGGCGGACCTGGTTGCGGCCAGCCTGTTTGGCGCCGTACATGGCCTTATCGGCGCGGCGCATCGTCTCGTCGAGAGGGGCGCCGCAAACGTGGAAGGTCAGCCCGATCGAGGCGGACGTTGCCCCCGCGGGCAGGTCCAGCACTTCGTGCAGGGTCGAGATCGCCCCCCGCAGATCTTCCGAGAACACGAGCGCGTTCTGATCGTCCTGATCGTCAAGAAAAACGGCAAATTCCTCGCCGCCCAGCCGGACGGCGAAATGGTTGCCGCTGCCATGCCCGCGGATCGCTTCGCGCAGGAGATTGCTGATTTCTACGAGGGTGCGGTCCCCCACATCGTGGCCGTAGGTATCGTTTATCGCCTTGAAGTGATCGAGGTCGATCAGCAGCATATGCATCCGGTCGCTGACAGCGTCTTTCGCAAGATCGGTTTCGAACAGCGCGCGGCGGTTATACAGGCCCGTCAACGGATCGTGAGCGGCAAGAAATTCGGCCTGGGCCAGCGCTTCGGCCAGATCTTCGTTCAGGCGGCGATTTTCCACCAGCATGTCGGCCGAAAATTCCCGTTGCTTTGCCGTGGCGAAGGCGAACGCTACCACGCAAGCTGCCACCGCCGACATTCCTATAACGGACGGCATCACCGCCTCGTCAGTTCCGTAGGTCAGGCCGAAAGCCATGGTCCCAAGGAACCCGACGATAAAGGCCAAGGTCGGCACACGCAGCGACGCTGTCATCGTCACGATCAGCGCCACACCGACCATCACGCCGCCTGCGAATATCAGGCTAAGCGGGTGATCGTTCGGCAAGGTGATCACCGGCAGCAAGAGATAGGCCCAGCTCATCCCGCCGAAAAGCAGCATGACGGCCAGCAACCGCAGGGGACCGTCGAGCGGCGCAGGCGTGTCGATCAGATTGCGCAAATGGATGTAGGAAAGATGGGCCCCAAGCAGCGCCAGGCAGCGCATGACAATCGGCAAGGCGAAGGCCAGCGCGTTCGGCAGGAAGAACGCCGCGACCGAGAAGGCGGCCACCGCCACAACATTGGTCGCGAAGGCGCGCTTCTCCGTGACAAGAACCGATCGGACGGTTTCTCGCCGGCTTTCTCTTATCCAGTCAGAATCCCGTTCGGGAAAATCCCGAAAACCCTGCGCCGTCATAATGCGGCATCCCCCAATCAACTCCTCGAAGATTGGCCCATATGTCAAATTTAACATTAATCAATTGCGAGGCGGGATTCCGCGGCCGATTTGGGTTCGTATTCAACGCCGATCGGTTCAGGATGACGTGGTGCTGCCGGGTTCGCGCGGGTCACCATACGCAGCTTCAAGGAAGATCGCGGACCTGCGTACGGAGCGGTATTCCAGGCCCTTGGCAAAACGCCCGCCAGCATAGGTGTAATCGAGTTCTGCCGCGATAGCTTCGAAATCGCCAAGGTCGATTGCCCGGTTGAGGCGCGGGCTCTTGTCCGCCGAAACGTTGCCGAGGCCGACGTTGTAGACAAGATCGAGCAAGGCATCGAATTCGTGCTGGTGCAATGGCAATCGCCCGACCAGCGTTCGGACGCCGCGCTCGGCTTCGGCAAGGTCAGCCTTCAGGAACGCATAGACCTGCCGTTCATCGATCCGGTCGCCTACGCGCAAGCCATCCGATGGGTCGACAAGATGGCCGACACCGACGGTCGGGTAACCGGCCAAGTCGCGGTACACCGTGTAACGCACGCCTTCTTCTTCGATCAGCGCCTGCCGGAAGTGCTCGCTTGCGCTCAACAGCGCTGCGGGGAGGCGAATGCCCGCGTGATCGGATCGGGACGCAGCAGAACGGGAGGATTCGCTGTCGTCTGCGTCGAGGGTAGGGCCGGTGAATGCGCCGAGGCTGGCGGCACCTGCCGTCAACATCATTGCGGCGCGTTTGCGAGTCGACGGGCGCGAACGCACACCGAGCGCGCGTTCCGCGGCCTGCCGCGCGCGGCGCAATTCGCGCCGATGATCGCGTTCGCGACGAAGGCGCTGGAGCAGCCGTTCGGGCTTGCCGCCAGCGGGTGGGAATCGAGACGCGCCTTCCCAGTCGGTCGCGTCCAGCGGGCGATTCAGATCGTCGAGGATGGCGCGCAAATTGGCGCCGGGATGAGTTCGTTTTTTCTCGTCCATGAGGCGAGGGCTACTTTCTGCAAATATGCTTCTACGCGCGCCAACCCTGGTCATCCGGACGGCGTATTCCTTCCGGGCGGATCGGCGGGGTTCTTGTATAATCAACGGTTGAGCCCCCCCGATCGGTCCCCCGTTCGTCGTCCGAAAGCCACGTTCCGGACGGCCGGGCAGGGTGCGGGTTGCGACGGCGTGGATAGCGTCTAATGTACCCGCGTGGTCGCCCTGCGGGCCAAGCTGCGTCGCGGCTTTGGTGTTCGCTTGCTGTGTGGGGGCGGTGCTTGGCGGACTTTCGATACAAGGCGTTCATCAGCTACAGCTGGTCGGACGCTGTGTGGGGCAAATGGCTCCACCATTCGCTCGAAACATTCCGCACGCCCAAGGGCTTGATCGGACAGGACGGCGCACACGGTCCGGTTCCCGCACGGTTGCATCCCCTGTTCAAGGATCGCGAGGAAGAAGCGGCCGGATCGAGCATCAGCGATGCAGTCGAGAAGGCGCTCGCTGCGTCCGAATTCCTGATCGTCATCTGTTCACCGCGGTCGGCCCGGTCCCAATGGGTGAACAAGGAGGTCGCATGGTTCAAGACACATCGCGATCCGGCCAAAATCCTGACGTTGATCGTCGATGGCGAACCGGGCAGCCCGGATGCGGAATGCTTCCCCAAGGCGCTCACCCATCATGTCGGACCTGATCTCATCATTACCGATGAACAGGCCGACGCACCTCTGGCAGCGGATGCACGCGACAGCGGGGATGGAAAGCGAGGCGCGCGGCTCAAGCTGGCGGCGGCCATGCTGGGGGTCGGGCTGGACGGTCTGGTGCGCCGTGACGAACGCCGCCGCACGGTGCGAACGCGCATCGTCGTCGGGGCCTCGCTCGCCCTTGCGCTGGTGATGAGCGGGCTTGCCTATGTCGCCATCCAGGCGCGGGACGAGGCCCAGCGCCAGCGTGCCGAGGCCGATGGCCTCATCGAATTCATGCTGACCGACCTGCGCGAAAAGCTCGAGCCGGTCGGTCGGCTCGATGCCCTTGACGTGGTGGGCAAGCGCGCGCTCGCCTATTACGCGCGGCAGAAGCTGACCAGCCTCGACGCCGACGAGCTTGGGCACCGCGCCAAGGCCCTGCTGCTGGTCGGTGAAATCAGTAACCTTCGGGGCAATAGCGCCGAGGCGCTCAAGGCCTTCCAGCAGGCGGCAGGAACCACCAAAGAACAGCTCGCGCGCGATCCCGGAAACGGGCAGCGGATCTACGACCATGCGCAAAGCGTGTTCTGGGTCGGTGCGATTGCCTATGAACGCAAGGAGATCGAGACCGCCGAACGCGAATTTCGCGAATACAAGCGGTTGGCAGACCGGCTGTTGGCGCTCGATCCCAATCGGGCCGAGTGGCAGATGGAAAGCTCCTATGCAGAAACCAATCTCGGAGTGATGCTGAAGGAACAGCGGCGCTTCGAAGAAGCCGAGCCGGCCTTTGCGCGGGCGCTCGCCCGGATCGAGAAGGTGGCGGCAGGCGAGGCCTATGATCCCGGTCGCCAGGTCGAGATCGGCCAGATTATGGATTGGCTTGGCATCGTCACCGGAGAACTCGGCAAGGAACGCGAAGCGCTTGAGCTGCACCAGCGCGAGGTTGCGATCTACGACCGCCTGCTCGAGCGCGATCCTGCGAATGCGTCCGCCAAGAACCGACTTGCCATTGCGTTGCAGTTCGTCGGCGCACAGCAACTTGACCTCGGCCGGTTGCCAGAGGCCATCGCCGCCTATGATCGTTCGCTCGCGATAAACGGCGAATTGCGCGCACTCGAAGGCGCAAACACCGAATGGCAGGAAACGGCGGTACGTGCGCAACTGTCGCAGGCCGAACAGTTGATCTATGCGGGCCGCAACGACCAGAGCGGAGACGTGCTCGCTCGCGCCGATGCGCTGCTTTCGCGCCTGGTCCTGTCCGATCCCGAGAACGACACCTGGTCAGGCGAGCTTCGCTTCACCCTGGCCGAGGTCGGCATGATGCTTGCGCTGGAGCGCGGTGATCTGGCGGCGGCTGGAAAGCGTTCCAGGGAAATATTCGCGCTGCTCGATCGGCTGAGCGAGACCATGCGGTCGATCCGGGCGGTGACGGCCCATCGCCTGCGCGGGGACCTGCACCAACGCTCGGGTCAACGCGAGGAGGCATTACAGAGCTGGATTACCGCGCTCGGAATGCTTCCCGCCGAGGGGCAGGATCTGGAGCGCGTTCTATTGCTCCGCCGTCTCGGCAAGTCGCAGGAAGCGGCAGCCATCAAAGCTGTGCTCGACAGGCGGGGCTATCGTCACCCCGCCTATCTCGCCGTACGCTAGATGATTGGAGATCAGGCCTTGAGCATGAATTCATTGACGCCCGAGGTGCCCTTGCTGCCGAGCATCGGGTCGAGCGTGATGTAATAACCGTTCTTGCTGGATAGCACGAGGCCGAGGCAATACCCGTAATCGGGCGCGGAATCGTCCGTATTATCGTCGATCTGGACCTGTTGATCGCTCAGCCGTACGGCAGTCATGCCGGGGACATCGATTGGCGCCGTATCGTATTCGCGCTTCTCGGCGTCGGTGACTGTGCAGAACCAGAGGAAACCGGTCACCGGACCCGTGCCGGAATACTCGGTTTTGGTGGCCCAGCGTCCGGTAACCGCATTGCCATGTTCGTCGACCATCTTGCTGCTATCGAGCGTGAAGGTGATGTCGACATTATCGGTGTATCCGTCTGCATCCTGAAGATTGGTGAGCTTCAGGTCGCCGTTTTTCTTGACTCGGTTCTTCATGTTGCCGGTGTCCGGATCCTGCCCGGTCTGGGTGTATTCAACGGTTGCGCCATACTGGCCGCTCGCCGGGTAATTCAGCGTCGGGGTGACTGTCACCTCGATGGACCGGTCTATGTCGCCTTGCTGCGTGTTGGTAAGTGTAGCCTGTCCCATCGGTCGTCTCCCGCCCCTTGAGGATATCGATGCGGGCTTGCTCCAAGGGTCGCCAAGCAAATCGCGCGCGGTTGATACGATCCCGAGGCGTGATGGGCGTCTTGTTGATCTTGCCGGAAGCGTCGCGCGCGCCGGTTCCACACAGCCTTACCTTGCCGGACCTTTGGCGCGACCGCCCGGAAGATGCAGCAGGCTGGGCCTGAATTTACGATTTGTAAACCGTAAGTTTCATTCGGGGGCACGCCATGTCGGCATGGTCCGTTTGCGTGTGGACGCCGCTCGGCAAGGGCGTTGACGAACGAGAACAAGTAGTGAACATTAGGCGTTGCCCAGAACGGCGCCAAAATGGGCCGTCGGGCGCACTGGACTCATGCCACTCTAACCCCCACTTGGACCCCCATGGCACTTACCAAGATTTCTGTCCGCGGCGCGCGTGAACACAACCTCAAGGGCGTCGATATCGATCTGCCGCGCGATGCACTGATCGTCATCACCGGCCTGTCCGGATCGGGCAAGTCGAGCCTCGCGTTCGACACGATCTATGCAGAAGGGCAGCGGCGTTATGTCGAAAGCCTCTCGGCCTATGCGCGTCAGTTCCTCGAAATGATGCAGAAGCCCGACGTCGAGCATATCGACGGCCTGTCGCCTGCCATTTCGATCGAGCAGAAGACCACCAGCCGCAACCCGCGCTCGACCGTGGCGACAGTGACCGAAATCTACGATTACATGCGCCTTCTGTGGGCGCGCGTCGGCGTGCCGTACTCGCCTGCCACGGGCCTGCCGATCGAAGCGCAGACCGTGTCCAACATGGTCGACCGCGTCATGGAACTGCCCGAAGGCACGCGGCTTTACCTGCTCGCGCCCGTCGTGCGGGGACGCAAGGGCGAATACCGCCGCGAACTGGCAGAATGGCAGAAGGCGGGCTTTACCCGCGTGCGGATCGATGGCGAAATGTACCCGATCGAAGAAGCGCCTGCACTCGACAAGAAATTCAAGCATGACATCGAAGTGGTGGTCGACCGGCTTGCCGTGAAAAGCGGCCTCGAAACGCGTTTGGCCGACAGTTTCGAACAGGCGCTGAAGCTGGCCGAAGGCCTGGCCTATGTCGACCTGGCCGATGGCGTGGTGCCGGGCCGCGAAGATGAAGGGCAGGGCGGCGGTGCCATGAAGGGCGCAGGTCTGCCGGCCAATCGCATCGTGTTCAGCGAGAAATTCGCGTGCCCCGTTTCGGGCTTCACCATCGAGGAGATCGAGCCGCGGCTTTTTTCCTTCAACGCCCCGCAGGGTGCCTGTGCCACGTGCGACGGCCTGGGCGAAAAGCAGCTGTTCGATCCGCAGTTGGTCGTGCCCAACGAAGCGCTCAGCCTGAAGAAGGGTGCGGTGGTGCCGTGGGCCAAATCCAACCCGCCGTCGCCCTATTACATGCAGGTGCTCGCCAGCCTTGCTGCCGAATACGAGTTCAGCCTCGAGACCCCGTGGGAGGATTTCGATCGCGAGATCCGCGACATCATCCTGCACGGCACCAAGGGCCGGGCCATCCCGCTCACCTTCAAGGACGGGCGCAAGTCCTACACCGTGCGCAAGCCGTTCGAAGGCGTGATCGGCAACCTCAACCGCCGCCTGCTCCAGACCGAAAGCGCGTGGATGCGCGAAGAGCTGGCCAAGTTCCAGACCGCGCAGCCGTGCGAGGCGTGCGAAGGCAAGCGCCTCAACGACAAGGCGTTGAGCGTGAAGATCGCCTCGACCGATATCGCCACCCCCACCAAGATGAGCGTGGCCGACGCGAAGCAATGGTTCCTCGCGCTGCCCCAACACCTCAACGGCACCCAGCAACAGATCGCCAAGGCCATCCTGAAGGAAATCAACGAACGGCTGGGCTTCCTCGACAACGTCGGGCTGGACTACCTCAACCTCGACCGGACCAGCGGCACGCTGTCGGGCGGGGAGAGCCAGCGTATTCGCCTTGCCTCGCAGATCGGTTCGGGCCTGTCGGGCGTGCTCTACGTGCTCGACGAACCCAGCATCGGCCTGCACCAGCGCGACAACGACCGGCTGCTTGAAACGCTCAAACGCCTGCGCGACCTGGGCAACACCGTGATCGTGGTCGAACACGACGAAGACGCCATCCGCGCCGCCGACCATGTGGTCGACCTTGGTCCGGGCGCTGGCGTGCACGGGGGCGAAGTGGTGGCGCAGGGCACGCTGAAACAGGTGCTCAAGGCCAAGAACTCGCTCACCGCCGATTACCTCACCGGGCGGCGCGCCATCGAAATCCCCGCCACCCGCCGCAAAGGGAACGGCCACAAGCTGACCGTCCATGGCGCGCGGGCGAACAACCTCAGGGACGTGACCGCCTCCATTCCGCTTGGCACGTTCACCTGCATCACCGGCGTTTCGGGGTCGGGCAAATCGTCCTTCACCATCGACACGCTCTACGCCTCGGCCGCCCGCACGCTGAACGGCGCGCGCGTGGTCGCGGGCCATCACGACAAGGTCACCGGCCTCGAATATTGCGACAAGGTGATCGAGATCGACCAGTCGCCCATCGGCCGCACCCCGCGCTCCAACCCGGCGACGTATACCGGCGCCTTCACCCAGATCCGTGACTGGTTCGCCGGCCTGCCCGAAAGCAAGGCGCGCGGGTACAAACCCGGCCGCTTCAGCTTCAACGTCAAGGGCGGCCGCTGCGAAGCCTGCCAGGGCGACGGGCTTATCAAGATCGAGATGCACTTCCTGCCCGACGTCTACGTGACGTGCGAGGAATGCCACGGCAAACGCTACAACCGCGAAACGCTGGAAGTGAAGTTCAAGGGCTTCTCCATCGCCGACGTGCTCGACATGACGATCGAGGACGCGGAAACCTTCTTCAAGGCCGTCCCCCCGATCCGCGACAAGATGCACATGCTGAACGAAGTGGGGCTGGGCTACGTCAAGGTCGGCCAGCAGGCGACCACGCTGTCAGGCGGCGAGGCGCAGCGGGTGAAGCTCGCCAAGGAACTCAGCAAGCGCAGCACCGGCCAAACGCTGTATATCCTCGACGAGCCGACCACGGGCCTGCACTTCGAAGACGTCCGCAAACTCCTCGAAGTGCTCCAGCGGCTGGTGGACCAGGGCAATTCGGTGGTGGTGATCGAACACAACCTCGACGTCATCAAGACCGCCGACCACATCCTCGACCTCGGCCCCGGCGGCGGCGTGCGCGGCGGTGAGATCGTGGCGCAGGGCACGCCGGAAGTCGTGGCCGAGGTGCCGGAAAGTTACACGGGGCAGTATCTCAAGCCGATGCTGGCCAAGAGCGCGGAACGTCAGCGGGGTGCGGCGGAATGAGTTTTGACCCCGACGAGCTACTTGCGGCTAAGCCGATTTTCGAAGTTCGGCCTGTTTGTGAAGGGGCGCGCATTCCGATAACGCGTGCAGGAGCGATCCCTACCGAGAGCGCGATGGTGCAACCGACTGACAACATGCGACATTTACGGCGGTGAAGCGCGAGACGAGCACGGCGAGAACTACTATGGTCTGAGTGGCTGGGGCGGGCTGTGCATTACGTGTAATAGGAATGCCTTGCACAAGCGGTTCGATAAGCCTGAGAAGTGGTTAGACCGCTTGGACAAGCGCTTACTTCATGAACGCCATTGGGCGAGGTGGGTTCCTATCACGCCGTTCGATATGGCATTGTACACTGAAGTTAAGGGCTTATTTGAGCCGACGCGAGGGGGCTTTGCTCGAACGACGAAGTTGCGGGGCGCCGAGGCTGAGCGGGTTTGAGGCCATGTTGGGAGATTCTCAAACCCGAGCTGCTCTAAACTTCGCGTGTCTCAAGATTCCATAGCCTTCTTGATAGCGCTTGCAGCTTTCTCCATCCAATCGGACTTCACCATCTTCGCTGCCGATGGTGAGAGAGCTTCCGCACTATTCGCCGCCAATCCTAAAATTAGCGCAATAGCTGCAATCTTTGAGGAGGCTTTTAGGCCGTCCTTCACTCCTGCGAAACCAGCTCCGAAAAAGCCGCCAAAGCCTAGGATGATTGTTCCAATTAGGTTCTCTAAGGTTCGCACAGCTCCAAATACTGCTCTCTTACTAGCCTTGCTGGGATCCCGGATCGCTTCTAAAATTAACTTTAGGGATTTTGGGACGCTAGGGTCGACTAATTCTTCGTTGGTTTGCAGCTTCTCTGCGAGCTCCTGCCCGACATTAAAGACAACTTGAATCTCGTCTGAGCTAAGTTCCTCAGTAGAAGAAGCGTTTTCGACGAATTTACGCCAATCTGGAAATTGGCTAACGAACATGCTGAGATTAGTATCAAACGCATCTAATCTTGCACTTACTATATCTGGTAATTGTTCGTGAAATCTACTTACTAAGGAATTACACGACACGCTGAGCATCCCGAGCCGGATTACATCTGAATCTGCAGCTAGCACATCGCGGATTTCTCCGAACGCCACTAGGAATCGTGGGTCAGCGTTTGATCCGGCGAGGCTATGGATGATCGAAGTAGCATCATCTTGTAGCGCCGATCTTCCATGTGACACCATTTGTCGATCGTCGGCAGAAATGCGCGCGCTTTGACGCTTGAGCTGCAGCATCCCATTGGCAACCGCAAACTTCAACGGCGCGGATTTTTGTGCTGGGATAATCTTGGATACGTCGGGTAGGTCTTCCTGAGCCTCAATTGGAGTTGGTGCTAATTTTCTCGGGGGTCGATTGCTCGCAATGTACTTAGAGTAAATGGGAAGTCTAAGCGAAACCGTTTCGCGGAAAGTCTTAAGATTATAGGTGCGGTCCCTATGTTTTTTGTCTGCTATAAGCTCGGAATAGAACGGAATGTCTGATAACTCTGTCAGCATCATAATAGATTCTTCGATGATATCTAAAGCGAAATTGATATCACCTCGTTCGAATGCCCGCTCAAGCGATCGCAAGATTTTTTCAGTTGTTGCTTTGACTAGGCGCCCGTCTCCATTCGAAGGCCAGTTCTTACGCTCCTGCAACGCCGCATTACCTAGGGCGACGCTAAGATGTTGGAGGTCCAATCGGACGACCCGTGCCCAAGTGTGAATGTTTTGCATTATACTATCGTAGGTGAAGCATCAGTAATTTCCTATATTGATTAGGTAAATTTCCGAACTTTCCTATGACACGACGATTGGCTGTATTTTCTGCGTAAATGCGGATGAGTTGATAATGCGGCTCACTCAAAGAATGAGGTGAACCATGAATGCTATCGTCACCGTTCAAGGCGCCCCCACCGGGGGTCTTCACGGGCAAGGGCACACGCTTTTCTCGCCCCACCGGCAGGCCTAACCCGCCCCCTCGACCTCCGGCTTCGCTCTGCCCATCGTCCAGTTCTCCTGCATCCGCACCTTGGGGTTGGGCGCGCACCAGATTTCGCCACTGGCGTCGAGCGCGGTGACCCAGATGAGGTTATGCTCCGGCCCGTAGTCGATCACGGCGAGCGCGAGGCCTTTCCCTCGGTCGATGACGGTCACGGGCAGTGGCGGGTTGAGTTGGGTGAACATGGGCTTGCGATCCTGCGGGGCGAGGGACAATACCCTGCCGCGCATAGCCAAACGCGCCATCGCGCATTCCGGGTCCCGCCCGAAGGCTCTTGCAGTCCTACCCTCAAAGATCGGTATGTCTGAGCCGGTTCACTCAAATCCAGGAGGTGAACCATGAAGGTCTTTGTCTACGCCCTCGGACACCGGGCGGCGCGGGTTTCGGCGCAGACGGCCTGTCGCCAGCGGCGGACCTCTCCAGCGCTCGCTCAGCCGTGGGATGCGGCGTTGCTCGCGGCGCTGGCACATGCCGAGGCGACGCTGGACGAAGGGTGGTTGTTCACCGCCGGAAACGCGCTGGACATCGCGATCGATACTGCGGCGCAGGCAGGGGAGAGCGCGCGGGCGCCCTAGCTGTCGAGCAGGGCCAGCTCGACGTGGCCGTGGCCGCGCTGGATCAGGCCGAGCTGCGTTGCCGCGGCGCGGCTGACGTCGATCACGCGGTTGCCGTGGAAGGGGCCGCGATCGTTGATGCGGACCACCACTTCGCGGCCGTTCGACGGGTTGGTGACGCGAACCAGGCTGCCGAAGGGCAGGGTGCGGTGCGCGGCGGTTAGCTGGTTCATGTCGAACCGTTCGCCGCTGGCGGTGCGGCGGCCGTTGAACTTGCGGCCGTAAAAGGACGCGTTGCCCGATCCCAGCGGCTTCGCCTCGGCCGGCTGTTCCACCGGCGCATCGAACGTGTCGAGGTCGACCACGTGCGCGGCGGGTTCAGGGGCGGCGGGCAGGTCTTCGTAACGCTCGAACGAAGCCTCGAAAGTGGCGTCGTCGGCGCGCTCTTCCGAATGGCCAGCCGATAGCGGCAGCGTCAGGGCAGCAATGAAAACCAGGGTACGAAGCGTGCGTTTGGCCATGAAATGGACCTCCCGTTGCGTTCGGGAGGCTATACAAGCCGCCTGACCGGGAGTCGTTAACCCGGCGGGTTCTCGCCCCATTCCTGCCACGATTCATCGCGCTTCGGGAACAAATGCCGTCTGCGACACTGCATTTCGGGGGTGCGGCGCATCCGATCCACTAGCCGTTGATGCGGGCAAGAATCGGGTCCGCGGCGGCATTTGGACCAAACCTGGTCGAGAGCAATGCAAACTAGGAAGCCCCAAAGCAAATGGGGCCGGCATTGCTGCCGACCCCACTCTCACCGATGCGTGGTCTTGGCTTCCGAAGAAGTCAGGAACTTGGCATCCGATGGTTTTCCTTCCGGTCCGTCCGAAGACTTTCCTTCCAGTCCATCACCGGCGCTCGCACCGGCATCCGGTTCCACCCTCCGCTCTACCCGGTCGAGTGCGCCAGGTCCGAAAACCCTCGCTTCTGTCCCAGGCCGACCTTCAACGGGCGGCTCCGCAGCCTGGTCTTCCCTTGTTGGCCCGATCCCTCAAGCGGTTGCATCGCTTTCCGGTCCGAAGACCTTCATTCGACGCCTCCTTCGGCATCTGACCGGGATGGCCCGGCTCATGGGAGAACGACTTCGCTGATCCGTCATCGACCCACCTTGCGTCCGGCCGAAGCCATCTACATGGAGGTCTCAAGACCCGCGTGGACAGGTTCTTCCACGTCTTTCCGGTTTGGAATTTTCCCTGTTCTTTCAGGCTTTTGGGCCTTCAAGAACGGTTGCCTTCCGAGCCGTTCCGATGACTTGAAGCTGCGCCTCGCGAACCGATTCTTCAAGCGCGCAAGGGCCGAGTTATCCACTTTCCCCGGATTCCCCTGTGGAGGGAGGTGGATAAGTCAACAACTCATCGAAAAATTCGGAAAGCGCATGGCGGCTCCGGCGCAATATTGCGCGGCAACAACGCGGTCTCGGGCAACTAGCGGTCGCGTTTGGCCAGTAGACGCAGACGCAGCGCATTCAGCTTGATGAAGCCTTCTGCGTCTTTCTGGTCATAGGCGCCGGCGTCGTCCTCGAACGTAACGTGCGCTTCCGAATAGAGGGAATTGGGCGATTTCCGCCCGACCACCATCGCATTGCCCTTGTAGAGCTTGAGACGGACCGTGCCGTCGACCTTTTCCTGGCTCAGATCGACAGCCGCCTGCAGCATCTCGCGTTCGGGGCTGAACCACAGCCCATTATACACCAGTTCGGCGTACCGGGGCATGAGCTCGTCCTTGAGGTGTGCCGCGCCACGATCGAGCGTGATCTGTTCGATGCCGCGGTGGGCGCGCGCATAGATTTCGCCGCCAGGTGTTTCGTACATCCCGCGGCTTTTCATCCCCACGAAACGGTTTTCAACGAGGTCGAGGCGACCGATCCCGTGTTTGCGGCCCAGATCGTTGAGCGCTGCCAGCAGGGTTGCCGGGCTCATCGCTTGGCCGCTCAGGGCAACGCCGTCGCCTTTTTCAAAGTCGATGGTGATGTATTCTGGGGTGTCGGGAGCGTCTTCGGGGTGGTCTGTCCGCGAATACACGTAATCCGGCGTTTCTTCCCACGGGTCCTCCAGGACCTTGCCTTCGGACGAGGTGTGAAGAAGGTTGGCGTCGGTCGAAAAGGGGCTTTCCCCGCGCTTGTCCTTGGGAACGGCAATCTGATGCGCTTCGGCCCACGCGATGAGTGCAGTCCGGCTTGCCAGATCCCATTCGCGCCACGGAGCGATGACGCGGATATCGGGGTCCAGCGCATAGGCGGAAAGTTCGAAGCGGACCTGATCGTTGCCCTTGCCGGTTGCGCCGTGGGCGATGGCATCGGCGCCCGTTTCATGCGCAATTTCAACCAGGCGCTTCGATATGAGGGGGCGCGCGATGCTGGTGCCGAGCAGATAATCGCCTTCGTAGCGCGCGTTTGCCCGCATCATCGGAAAGACGAAATCGCGCACGAATTCCTCGCGCAGGTCTTCGATGAATATATGTTTGTCGGGAATTCCCATGGCGCGCGCTTTTTCCCGCGCGGGTTCGATTTCTTCGCCTTGGCCCAGATCTGCCGTGAAGGTCACAACCTCCAGCCCGCGTTCCACTTCGAGCCATTTGGCGATGACGGATGTGTCGAGGCCACCGGAGTAGGCAAGGACGACGCGTTTGATATCGGACATGGAAAACACCCTTGTTGGTCTTGGCGCGCGGCTAGCAGGCAGCCCGCGTCGGAGCAAACAAATCGCGCTTGATGCACCCCAAGCGCCCGGTTGGCGCGGTAATCCAGGCAGTCAGGGAGACAGGCATGCCGGAAATTCGGGCCCACTGTACCGCGCACGGCGAAAGTGGGAGATGGTGCGGGGGAAAATCTGGCTAAGGCTCAGATGCCCGCATACCATTGGTATCCTGCCCGGTCTTCCCAATAGCCTCCCTGACCACCGCCCACACCATCGAGGCTGGCCACCGCTTCGATGGCGGTCAGGTATTTTGCATGCTTGTAGCCAAGCTGGCGTTCGATACGCATCCGCAGTGGCGCGCCGTTCTTTACCGGCAGCGGCTTGCCGTTCAGCAGGTGCGCGACGATGGTTTGCGGGTGGTAGGCATCGACCAAATCCACGCTTTCATAATAGTCCTGTCCGTTCAGATTGTCTGCACAGCGGAACACGATGAATTTCGCTTCGGGAAGCACGCCGGCCGCTTCGAGCAGGAGCGACAGCTGCGGGCCTGTCCATTCCCCGATAGCGCTCCACCCTTCCACACAGTCGTGCCGCGTGATCTGGGTGCGCTGTGGAAGCTTCCTGAGGTTGTCGAGCGTCAGGGAGAGAGGCGAAGCGACCAGTCCCCGCACCTCGAGGCGCCAATTGGCAAAGCCTTCTTCCAGATGGCGAGGGTAATCCCCGTTCGTCGGGTCGACGGACCCGTTGCCGCGAAAATCCGGAGAGACAGCGGATCGCGGATATTCCGGAGCCAGGGCCGTCCTGTCTGTCAGCAGACGATGTGCGGACATGTGCCACTTTTCCGCTGCGGACAGCAGTCTGCCGCCGGCATCGCTATCGGCAATCTTGTTGCACCCCGCAACGAAGGCTGCCCCTGCAGCGGCAAGGAAACCCCTACGCTTCATGGCGTCCCCCGGTGATCATGCCGCGGATCTGGTGGATCGGCCCTGCAAGGACGACCAGTACGAGATGGACGACGAAGAACGCCGCGATCGCGAAAGCGAATATGAAATGCAGGGAACGGGCCGACTGGCGTCCACCCAGCAGATCCACCATCCAGCCAAAGGTGGGTTCCATACCCGGGCTGATCGCGATGCCGGTGGCGATCATCATCGGCAGGAAAACACCCAGAACCAGGCCATAGGCCACTTTCTGCAGGAAGTTGTACTTGCCCGTTTCCGGTTCGAAATCGAACCTGAGGTGCTTGGCAATATCGTGCTTGATCGCGGAAGCACGCCAATCTTCGGGCCGGGTCTCGATGTCGCGGCGGAAGTGGCGGTTGGCTATCATGGCGACCCACATGAACAACAGGCCCACAGCGAACGGCCACGCGACGAGGATATGCCAGTCCCTTGCGATGGACAGGCTGTAATAACCCGGGATGGTCATCCAGTCGGGAAACCGTGGGACGATCAACCACGCTTGTTCCACCGCGAAGCCCCAGTCGCCCCAATAGAGGCGGCGGTGTGCGTTGGAAATTGTGAGGCCGGACATGAACAGCACGACCACGCAGATCAGGTTCAGCCAATGCCACAGGCGCGTGGAGAGCGCGTGGCGTTTCATGCGTCTGCGCTTTCGCGAGCGAGATAGATGACGTCGCGGTTCTGCTGCAAGAGATGCTGGCCGCTGTCGACGAACAGCGTCTGGCCCGAGGCCAGCCGGCCTTCGGCAAGAAACAGGGCAGCCTCGGCAATTTCCTGAGCGCCGGTCTTGCGGCCAAGCAGGTTGAGACGGTGCGAGACCTCGGTTTCCTCGATGCTCTGGTCATGGCTGGCGAGGATTGCGCCCGGAGCGAGCGCATAGATGCGGTCATCCGGCGCTGCCGCACCCATGGCCAGCATGGGGACCGTCGATGCCAGAGCGTGCTTGCTCATGGTGTAGCTGAAGAAGTCCGGGTTCGGATTGGCAATTTTCTGGTCCGTGACCTGGATCACACGGCGGCCGCGGCCAGTCTGCGCCAGGCGCAGAAAGGCTTGCGAGATCATGGCCGGGGTGCGCGCGTTGACCTTCATTGCGCGATCGTATGTGGCGCCATCCAGTTCGGTCACATCGTCCGGTTCGAACAGCGATGCGCAGTTCACCAGGATCCGCCAATCCGAGAGCCGGCCAGCGATATCCGCAATCATGGCCACGGCGGTGTCGCTATCGGCGAGGTCGCAGGCGACAATTTCGGCAGAGGGAAGCTTATCGGCCAACGCCTGCGCGGCATCGCGTGACCTTCGGTAGTGGATGACGACGTGCCACCCAGCATCGCCAAACGCCCGCGCTATCGATGCGCCGAGGCGTTTAGCGCCGCCTGTTACCAATACCGTGGGTCTGTCCGACATGGTTCGGACATTAGCTGGCTTGCCAGTAATGAAAAGGCGCGCCGCAACCGATTTGACCGGTTGCGGCGCGCCATCTTCAATTCGGGGCTTTTACCCACCGCAGGTCAGCGACAATTGAGGCTGCCCCTGTCTATCTCGCGACCGACGATCGCGCCGACCGCGCCGCCGAGGAGCGCGCCCAGGGTTCGGTCGCCGCGCCCGGCCAGTTCATGGCCAGCCAGTGCGCCAACGCCCGCACCGATGACAAGGCCGGTCGTGCCGTTGTCGCGGCGGCAGTAATACCGGCCGTCGTCACCCCGCCACATACGGCTATCGCGGGTAATACGACGCGGTTCGACATAGTATCCGCGCGAATCATAGCGCGCGCGATCCTTGGCGCGCTTGCCGTGCGCGGGCGCCCACTTGGGGGGATCGGCGGCAGCCGGGGCAGCGGTGCCGATGCCCGTGACAGCCAGGGTTCCGGCAGCGAATGCGAGTGCGATTTTCTTCATCTTGTAAGCCTCATCTGCGAAGTGCGCTTGGTTGATCGCCACCCTGCGCCATGCTTCACAACCCCAGATGAACAAGCGGGCTTAACCCGATATTAGCGATAAGCCGACGCATTCTGTGCGACGAATTACATGCCTTCCACGGCCTGCGCGACACGCCCGCGCCACAGATCGCAAAGCCGCTCGAGCGAAGCGATTTCGCGCAGTTCCCCGATGTCGGCCTTGTGCGCGGGGTCGTAGAGCTTGGCAAACAGGCGCCCGACGCTCCACATCTCATGCCCGATTTCGACACGTTCTATCACGTCGCCGGCCTGCGCCTCGCCTTCTTCGATAACCCGATAATACCAGCCGCAATTGTGGTGTTGAACGATGCGCTTCACCATCGCCTTTGCGCCGAACCGGTGTTCGATTTTCCAGCATGGCTGGCGAGGCTGGCTGACTTCGAGGAGAGCGTCGCCGAAACGGAAGCGATCGCCGATGTGGACATCAGTTTCCGTCATGCCCCGGCTTGAAACATTCTCTCCGAACGCTGCGGGACTGGACAGGAGTTCGTGACCGCCGAGCCATTGGTCCCAGCCTTCGTAATGGTCCCGCGCATAGTGGTGAACGGCCATGTCCGCGCCCCCGTGGTGCACCGTGTCCGCGACCATATCGCCTTCGATTCCGAACCGGCGGATCGTCGCCTTGCCCTGTACGGGCCGCTTGTCGATGGCGCTCATTTCCGCGCCGTTGAAGGGTTGAGGCAGGCCAACACACACGGCGAGAGCTTCGGTTTTCATGCATCCCCCTTTCGCAAGGTCAGGGCATACCAGTCGCGGGCAACGCCGTCTGCACCTTCGCCGCGGTAGCGATCGGCATCGACAATCGCGAACCCTGCGGCGAGATAGGCGTCTTCGAGAAAACCTTCGTCCGGAAAATTGTGCAGGCGACCAAGCGGGTCGCGGCCTTCGCCATCGCCCAGTTTGAAATTGGCGAAGTGCCAGCCCCCGTCATGCAAGGCCGCGGCAATGCGCGCCAGAACGTCGGCAAAATCGGCGCGGGCCACATGGATCAGGCATGCGTGCGCCCAGACTGCATCGTAGCAATCCAGCGCATCGATATCCTCGAAGCGCAGGTGCCTGGCAGGCAGGTCGAAGCGCTGCTGGGCCTTGCGGACCATCGCGGGTGAACCGTCGGTCGGGTCAGCATCGAAGCCGCGTTCGATCATGCGTGCGGAATCGCGGCCTCCTCCGCACCCCAGTTCAAGGATGCGCGCCGCAGGCCGAAGGCGGTCGAGGAAGCGGTCGAGATGCCGACTTGGACCTTGGCCAAAACTCAGGGTGTAGCGCGGCGCATTCGCTTCATAAAAAGCCAATGTCGCCGCGTCGGCTTTCACGCTTCGGCAGCTTCCGCAGCCTCACGGTCGCGCTGGGCACGGCTTTTTTTCTCCGCCGAGGTCTTCAACTGGCCGCAGGCTGCATCGATATCGCGCCCGCGCGGGGTGCGGATCGGCGCGGAAATGCCGTTTTCGAACACGATATTCGAGAAGGCCCTGACACGATCGGGCGTCGAACATTCATACGGAGCGCCTGGCCACGGGTTGAACGGGATGAGATTGACCTTGGCGGGCAAATTGTACTGCTTGATCAGGCGAACGAGTTCGTACGCGTCTTCGTCGCTGTCGTTCTTGTCCTTGAGCATCACATATTCGAACGTGATGCGCCGCGCGTTGCTGGCACCGGGATAATCGGCGCAGGCCTGAAGCAATTCCTCGATGCCGTACTTCTTGTTGATCGGCACGATTTCGTCGCGCACTTCCTTGTTCACGGCATGCAGCGATACGGCGAGGTTCACGCCGATTTCGTCACCGCACCGCGCCATTGCGGGCACGACACCGCTGGTCGACAAGGTGATCCGGCGTTTCGAAAGGGCCAGCCCTTCGCCGTCCATGACCAGTTTGAGCGCGTCACGAACATTGTCGAAATTGTAGAGCGGCTCGCCCATCCCCATCATCACGATATTGGTGAGCAGCCGTCCGTCCGAAGTGTATTCTGCCTCATCGGCCTCTTCGGCGAAATCCATCTTGCCCTTGGGCCATTCCGCCAGGGAATCGCGAGCGAGCATGACCTGACCGACGATTTCACCCGGCGTCAGATTGCGCACCAGCTTCATCGTGCCGGTATGGCAAAAGCGACAGTTGAGCGTGCAGCCCACCTGGCTCGAGACACACAGCGTGCCGCGGTCCGCATCGGGAATGAAAACCATCTCGAATTCGTGGCCATCGGCAGTCTTGAGCAGCCATTTGCGGGTGCCGTCGACCGAATGCTGCGCTTCGACAACATCGGGACGCCCGATCACGAATCGTTCGGTCAACCATGGACGCATCGTCTTGGCGATTTCGGTCATCGCTTCGAAATCCGTGACGCCGCGATGGTACAGCCAGTGATAAACCTGCTTGGCGCGCAGCTTTGCCTGTTTGGTGTCCAGCCCGGCATCTTCGAACAGTTCGCGAATTCGCGCCTTGGGCAGGCCGATCAAGTCAATGCGCCCGTCTTCGCGCGGGGTTATGTCACGCGTGACGGGGACCGGGTCTATCTGCCCGGGAATGCTCATGAGGTTCGTATCGGCCATGGGAGGCGCGCATATAGGCTTCCTCCGCGACAAATCCAAGCGCCCCGTAGGGCCGCCCATGCGCCCGCTGTTTGCGCATCAATCTTTTAGGTAGCTCACCTTGCGCGGGCGCAGGCCAAAGTTGCCGCATCCATCGCCGTCGCAGCGCCCGAAAGGGAATAGGTGTTGGAAAACCGGCGTCCACGCCGGTCGGTTGCGCGCACTGTCATGCGTGTGGCTGAACGCATGGCTGCAACAATGGCCGCGTCGCTGGTGCGGTCCTGCGACCACGCGTCGCCGCCCCCTCCGGTAAGGGTGAATGTCTTGCCGCCGATCGCAAGGCTGATCCTGCCGCCCTCGGCAAGTTGCCTCGACAGGCGGAAATGCACCTGGCCACGCAGATTTCGCCGGGGCCAGTTGGCCACGGTTGCAAACGGTTCGAAATCGCGTCCAAGCGTGCTCGGCTGGGGGGCCGCTATGGCGTAGCAGCGCGGTACCGAAGGGTCGCGGAATGCGGCCCATTGGCCAAACACGCCCAGATCGTCCTTGGCCCCGGCGGGTGCCGCTGCCAGAATGATGAGCGGGAAGGCGAGGAGGGCGAAACTACGCATAATCGATCGCCATCACTTCCCATTCCTTGTCGCCGCCGGGAAGGCGCACGCTGCGCAAATCCCCCACCGATGCACCCTTGAGCGCCCGCGCGAGGGGGCTGGACCAGCCGATCCGGCACGCGCTTGCATCCTGTTCGTCGTCGCCGACCAAGATGACGATCTTCCGGTTGTCGTCTTCATCGGCCACGGTAATCCGGGCACCGAAAAAGACACGGGTCTTGTCGGGCTGTTCAGACGGATCGATGACCCGCGCGGACTTCATGCGCCGCGCCAGATGGGCGAGCTCGCGGTCGATCTCGCGCATCCGCTTGCGGCCGTAGATGTAATCGCCGTTCTCGCTGCGGTCCCCATTGCCCGCAGCCCAGCTTACGATCTCCACGATCTCGGGCCGTTCCTTGCCAAGCAGATGATCGTAACGCGCCTTCATCGCGGCATAACCGGCGGACGAAATGGGATTGGACGGTGCGGACATTGCCCGCCTGTTAGCCGATATCAGCGCAGCAAGTCACTCACCGTTCGCGCACGGCGATAGGCGGTGCGTTCAGGATAGAGATGTTCGTACATCGCAGCGTTTTCGATCACGCGCTGAACATAGTTCTTCGTCTCGTAGAACGGGATGTTCTCGATCCACTCCAGCCAGCCGACCGAGCCCGTGCGGGGATCGCCGTTCTGGCGAAGCCACTTGTTCACGTTGCCGGGGCCGGCGTTGTAAGCGGCGAAGGCGAGCGGATAGCTGCCGCCGTAATACGACACGAGCCGCTGGATATGGTTGCTGCCAAGGCGGATATTGTACTGTGCGTCATCGATCAGCGATGCGGACATGTAGGTCATGCCGGCCTTACCCGCTTCTTCGCGCGCGGTTCCGGGCATCAACTGCATCAGGCCGCGTGCACCGGCATGGCTGATCGCGTTCTGCGCGAACTGGCTTTCCTGTCGTGCGATGGCGTGGGTCAATGTGAAATCCGCACCGGCAGGCAACTGCAAGGTGGGGAAGCCCTGAACTACGAATTCGTCGTGCCCGTCGCTGCCGGCGGCATCGGTGAGAATGACAGCCAGGTCGCGGCGACCGATTTCGCGGGCAAGTTCCGCGACCAACGCATGATCTTCAGGGGTTTGCGCCTGGTTCGCGACTTCGCGGTAGAACCAGATACCGGTCTGCCAGGGCGCACCGCGCGCAACTTCGCGCACAGCGGCGACCAGCGGCTTGCGCATGAACGCATCACGCTGTTCCGCAGTGGGGGCGGCGATTGTGGCAGCGGGAAGCTTCGGGAAGGGGCGACCCAATTCTTCGAGCGCAAGGCGGCCGTAGAAGCGGTCGGGGTAGCCCGCCGCCATTTCGAAATACCGATTGGCTTCCGAGGCGTTGCCGGCGCGCTTTGCAGCAAGCCCAGCCCAGTAGAACCCCTTGGAGCGTGTCTGCGGTGTCTGCGCCGCAGCGCCGTAACGATAGAACAGCGGCGCGGCGCGCATTCCGTCGCCAAGCTTCCACAAGGCGCTGGTCCCGCCCAGCCACATGAGCGAGGTGTAATCGTCCCGCAGGCGATACGACATCGTGCTGATATCGGCTCCGGGAACGAACAGATCGTCCACCTTCGCCGCGATCCGCGCGGTGGGGTCCGATCCAGCCGAACGCGCGACTTTCAACGCCTCGCCGACAAAATCTTCCGGATCGTGTGCGGGTTCGGAAAACGCGGGGCGATCGGCCAGCGTATTGATCGCCATGGGGATCTGGTTGTTGGTGCGATAATAGCGCACCAGATTGTAGATATACCCTGCGTCGTTCTGGGCGCCCGTGGGAACCGCCAGGCCGGCTTGCTGCGGGGTTTCCCCCTGCAGCAGCGAAAGGCGCGCCATTGCCATCGTGCGATCGGCAACAGCCAGTTTTACGATCTGGCGCGAAGCGGCCTCGGCCTCGCCCTGCCACAGCAGCGCGTCCATTCGCGCGGCGTGATCTTCGGGCGTGAACTGGGTGCCATACAGGCTTTGAAGGTAAGCTTCGGCAGGTCCGCTCATGCTTCCGCCGCGCCAGGCTTCGCGGGCAAGAGGCAGGGCTTCGTCGCGGCGCATCGACGCCAGCGCAAGCGCGTAACGGGCCTTCGCCCCGTTGCTGATGGGTGGGTTCCGGTCGAAGAACGCGACCAGCTTTTCGGGCGTCACGGCCTCGCGATCGAGCGCCTGCTCGGCGCGGGACTGGAGCAGCGCCTGGCGGGGAAAACCCGGGTGTCCGGCAATGAAGTTGGCGTATTGATCGAACGCAAGCTTGTCCTGCCCGACCAGATACTCCCACTGGCCGATTGCCTGCGCCATCCGGCCGGGCGATTGCGCCACGAGATCGTTGCGCGCCCTGTCCCAGGCGGCGGCATCCTGTGCCAGAACGGGGGCGGGGAAAGCCATTGCGGTCCCTGCCATAAGTGCGATCGAAAATGCTGTCTTAAGTCCCATGCTGGACATAATGCCCCTTGGCTCCTTATCAGGCGCTGAATGAAAATTCCTGGTCGGCGATTTTATGCGGCCATTCATGCAACAAACGCAGGGCTTCCGTAAATGTTCTCAGGTTCGATTCCGGCTCTGGTGACTCCTTTTCGCGACGGGTCGTTTGACGAGGCAGCTTTTCGCCTTCTGGTCGACTGGCAGATCGACCACGGCAGCAAGGCGCTGGTCCCCTGCGGCACCACAGGCGAGGCATCGACCCTGTCGAATGCCGAGCATCATCGGGTGATCGAGGTCTGCATCGAACAGGCCGCCGGCCGCGTTCCCGTGATTGCCGGTTGCGGCAGCAACGACACCCGCAACGCCCTGCTGCACATGAATTTTTCGAAGAAGGCCGGGGCGGCAGCGGGCCTTTGCGTGGCTCCGTATTATAATCGGCCAAGTCAGGCGGGCCTGATCGCGCACTTCAGCTTTCTTGCGGAAAACAGCGACCTGCCGATCGTCCTTTACAATGTGCCCGGCCGCACCGTGACCGATATCGAAGACGAAACGGTTGTCGAACTGGTCAAGAAATATCCGCATCGGATCGTTGCCATCAAGGATGCCAGCGGCGATCTGTCGCGGGTGGCGGATCATCGCATGGGTCTCGACGCGGATTTTTGCCAGCTGTCGGGAAATGACGAGCTTTGGTTGCCGCACTCGGCCGCTGGCGGGTCCGGGTGCATTTCGGTGACGGCCAACGTCGCACCCGCACTCTGCGCCGAATTTCACGAAGCCATCGCGGCAAACGATCTGGTCAAGGCGCGTGAACTGAACGACCGGCTGTTCCCGCTGCATTACGCCATGTTTTCCGACGCCAGTCCCGCTCCTGTCAAATACGCGCTGACCCGCGTGCACGACTGGATCGAATGCGATGTGCGCCTGCCGCTGGTCAACGCCAGCGATGCGTCGCGAAGGGCAGTCGACGAGGCGCTTGTTCACGCAGGATTGCTTTAATCGGGTTGAGCGCCACTTTCCTTTTGCGCTGTGTGCTCCTACATGCGCGCTGCTTATGGCTCGACCCAAACCCGCAACTTTCGACAAGCAGAAGACCGTCGCCGACAATCGGCGCGTACGGTTCGATTACTTCGTCGAAGACACGTACGAAGCCGGGTTGGCGCTGCAGGGCACCGAGGTAAAGGCGCTGCGTGCGGGCGAGGCGAGCATCAAGGAAAGTTACGCCGAAGTGCGTGACGGTCAGGTATGGCTGGTGAACGCCAACATACCCGAATATTCGCACGGAAACCGGCTCAATCACGAACCGCGCCGCCCGCGCAAGCTGCTGCTGAGCGCGCGCGAGATCGACCGGCTGGTTGGTGCGATCGAGCGCAAGGGCATGACGCTGGTCCCCCTGTCGATCTATTTCAATTCGACGGGCCGTGCGAAGGTCGAACTGGCCCTGGCGAAGGGCAAGCAGGCGCACGACAAGCGGCAGACCACCAAGGATCGCGACTGGCAGCGCGACAAGGCACGTCTCATGCGCGAACGCGGTTGAACGCACTCCAACCGGACTGATCCAAATCCATGGTGATTTCGTCGCATTTGCAGGCCGCGCCCCCCTTGCACTCGCCCATGACCGAGCGCATGTCGGGTGCGTGTCGATGAGCAAGCGAAAATCCAAGACTTTCCTGGCGGACTGGATCCGTGTGAGGATGCCTACGCGCGAGCAGATGGCGGAAAATCGGTATCTGCAACCGATTGCCCATCGTTTTCTCACGCCGGAACTCTGGCGCTTCACCCGCCGCAGCGTACCGCGAGGCGTGGCGCTGGGAATATTCGCCGGCTTCATCATTCCGGTGGGTCAGATTTTCCTCGCCGCCTTCATGGCCTTGCCAGCGCGCGCCAACGTGCCGCTGTCCGCGCTCGTCACCTTCATCACCAACCCGATCACGTTTCCGTTCTGGGCATGGGTCGCCAACCGCGTGGGCGTTTTCATCCTCAAGGTCGATCTGGGGATGACCGGCGGTGCCGCGACGGACGAAATCGCCAGCGGTCGCTGGGCGTGGTTCCTCGAACTGTTCGAAGGGGCGGGGGTGACGGTTCTGGTGACGGTATTCGGCTTCATCGTGCTGGCAATCGTCGGCGCGGCAGTCGGTTATCTTCTGGCCGGATTCATCTGGCGATTCATGGTCGCCAACAAGCGGCGGCGCCGGCTTCGTGCGATGGAAAAGCGGCTCGATGCCCGGCTTGCCGGGGAGAGCGAGTGATCGCGCACGATGACAATCCGATAGGGCGTCTCCCGCCGATACCGCTCATATTCGGAGTTGTCGTCGCGTGCGTGGTGTCGGTTGGTCTTGTCTGGCTTGTGGGCCGCGAAACGGTCGCGGCGATGGCCTATGGCGGCGCATTGATCGCAATCCTGCTGATGCTCTTGCTTTTTGCACGGCTTCGCGCGCCGCAGGCGGAACAGGATGTTTTGCAGCCCGATTGGGCGGTTACGGCTGCGGCCATTGAAAATCGTCGACGTGGCATTGCCGTTACCGACCGGGCCAACCGTCTCAATTGCGCCAATACGACCTACGAAGGATGGTTCGATCGCGCACAGTCTCCGCTGGAGCTGCCGCTCGAGGACGCGGCACGGGGTCGGATGATGGAGGCCGCACGCCAGGCTTGGCGCGATGGCGCAGCGTCGATCGACCATGTCGCAACCGAGGATGGTGCGAGGCGCTTCAGCCTGACAATCGACCGTGCCGGGCGCGGAGAAGACTACCTCGTGTGGCGGTTTGCCGAAATCGTGCAGGAACGCAGTTACGACGGGCTGGCCGAACGTGTGGCCGGGCCGTTCGGGGATGTGATGTCGCGCGCGGGGATCGAACTGGCGCTGGTCGCGCCCGACGGAATTGTTCAGGCCGCGAGCGCTGGCCTTGGCGACCGGGCGATGGGCAGTGCGGACAACACGCTCGAAGGGATGGAATTTGTCCAGCTCTTGCGGTCCGACGACCGCGACCGGATATTCTTTGCCCGCGAAGGCCAGCAAGGATCGCCCCAGACGCTGGTCCATGTACCCCTAGATGTGAATTCGACCAAGGCGAGTGATGCGGATCAGGCCCCGTCGCTGATGATGCTGGTGGACAGCACGGTCGGCATTGGGGGCGGCTGGGAAAGCAGCGGCAAGGCCGCGATACCGCAGCTTGAATCCCTGCTTTCCGCATTGCCGCTCGGCCTCGCCCTGACCGATCGCGACGGACGGTTCCTGTTCGCCAACAAGGCGTTCCTGCGCGCGGTTGAGCGCGAGCAATCCGGCCTGCCGCAATTCCCTTCCGATCTTGTGGTCCGGGAAGACAAGGCGGCCATCGCGGACACGGTCCGCAGGTTCGCCAAAGGGGCTACCGCGAGCGGCGACATGGCCGTGCGGCTGGCGGGCGACAAGGAAGAGCCGGTCTCCATTGGGCTGGCCGGTGTGCGGGGGCTGGGCGATGCCGCAGTGTTGCTGTCGATCAGCGATTCAACCGAGGAAAAGCGCCTTCGTCGACAGGTCGCCCAGGCAACAAAGATGCAGGCGGTCGGCCAGCTTGCTGGCGGTGTGGCCCACGATTTCAACAACGTCCTGACCGCCATTATCGGGTATTGCGATCTGATGCTGCTGCGCCACACGCCCGGCGATAGCGACTACGACGATATCCAGCAGATCCGCGCAAACTCCAACCGTGCAGCCAGCCTGACGCGCCAGCTGCTGGCTTTCAGCCGTCAGCAGACGCTGCGCCCTGTCGTGCTCCAATTGCCCGACGTGGTCAGCGAAGTCAGCCAGCTTCTCAAGCGGCTGATGGGGGACAAGATCGAATTTTCGGTCCGCCACGACCGTGAACTTGGACCGGTCCGTGCCGATCCCCAGCAGTTGGAACAGGTTATCATCAACCTCGCGGTCAACGCGCGCGATGCGATCCAGGCCTATGCCACGAAGCGTGGCCAGCAGGACTGGAAGGGCCGCCTGACACTTGCGACCCGCCGGGTTTCCGCCCGCGACGTTCGCAAGATGGGCATCGATATCATGCCTGCCGACGATTATACCGTGCTGATCGTCCAGGACACCGGCGGCGGCATCCCGGAAGAGCACCTCAGCAAAATTTTCGAGCCTTTTTTCACGACGAAAGAGCAGGGGAAGGGCACCGGCCTGGGCCTCTCCACCGTGTACGGAATCGTCAAGCAGTCGAACGGCTTCATCTTTGCCGACAATGTGCGCGGTACGGACGGCATGCCGGCTGGCGCGCGGTTCACGGTCTACCTGCCGGTTCACAAGGGTGAGCTTCCGGTTGCGATGCGGCAGGAGGAAGCGGAAGATCAGAAGGCAAGCGACTGGTCCGCTGGCGGCAAATTGCTGCTGGTCGAGGACGAGGACATGGTTCGCGCCGTGGCGGAACGCGCGCTGGTGCGGGCAGGCTACACGGTCACGACGGCCTCCGACGGTGAAGAAGGGCTCGCCGCGATCGCCAACGGAACCGAGGAATTCGATCTCATCGTGTCCGACGTGGTGATGCCCGCGATGGATGGCCCGGCCATGGCGCGCGCAATCCGCCGGGTTAAGCCCAAGTTGCCGATCCTGTTCATGTCGGGATACGCAGAAGAGCAGCTGCGGAACGAAATCGATATCGAACTCATGCACTTCATCCCCAAACCCTTCAGCGTGCAGCAGATCAACGCCAAGGTTGCCGAAGTGCTGGCCGAACAGCGCAAGGGTTAGAAACCCCCGCTCGCAAATGCGTGGAACAAAAAGCGAAAAAACTTTCGTTCCACTCTTGTTCTTTTGGAACAAAGCCGATACATCGCTTTCCAGTTGAAGAGTCGAAGGGCGGCTCTTTGCAAGTGCAGGAGGTGATGTCATGGCGGCCAATCTGAAGCTGGTGAAGGAAAAGGTAGTGGACGCAGACCGCCAAAAGGCACTCGACGCCGCACTCGCGCAGATCGATCGCGCATTCGGCAAGGGTTCGGCCATGAAGCTGGGCCAGAAGGAAGCGATGAATGTGGAGACGATCTCCACAGGCTCGCTCGGCCTCGACATCGCTCTTGGTGTCGGCGGTCTTCCCAAGGGTCGCGTCATCGAAGTTTACGGGCCTGAAAGCTCGGGCAAGACGACGCTGGCACTCCATGTGCTTGCCGAAGCGCAGAAGGCTGGCGGCACAGTCGCCTTCGTCGATGCCGAACATGCTCTCGATCCGGTGTACGCCAGGAAGCTGGGCGTGGACATTGACGAACTGATCATCTCGCAGCCCGATACCGGCGAACAGGCTCTCGAAATTGTCGATACGCTTGTGCGTTCGAACGCGATCGATGTGCTCGTGGTGGACTCGGTTGCCGCTCTGGTGCCGCGTGCGGAAATCGAAGGCGAAATGGGTGACAGCCACGTCGGCCTCCAGGCCCGCCTGATGAGCCAGTCGCTCCGTAAACTCACCGGTTCGATCAACCGCTCCAAGTGCATGGTCATCTTCATCAACCAGCTGCGCATGAAGATCGGCGTGATGTACGGAAACCCCGAAACCACCACTGGCGGTAACGCGCTCAAGTTCTATGCATCCGTCCGCCTCGACATCCGTCGCACCGGCCAGATCAAGGACCGGGACGATATCATCGGGAACTCGACCCGCGTCAAAGTCGTCAAGAACAAGGTCGCGCCGCCGTTCAAGCAGGTCGAATTCGACATCATGTACGGCGAAGGCATCTCGAAAATTGGTGAAATTCTCGATCTTGGTGTGAAGGCCGGCATCGTCGAAAAATCGGGCAGCTGGTTCAGCTATGACAGCGTCCGGATCGGCCAGGGTCGGGAAAACGCAAAGACCTTCCTGAAGGAAAACGAAGAGTTGTGCGCCAAGTTGGAAGCCGCCATCCGCGGCCGCACCGACAAGGTTGCCGAGGAGATGATGACCGGTCCGGACGCGGACGAGGACTGATTCCCCTCAAGTGAGAGCATGCCTGCCCAATCCCCCGGGCAGGCGCTGCAGCCGGACTGTCCCCTGGCGATCTCAAACGAACGGAAAGCCGGTGCGCGCCAATCGATGGCCGCACCGGCTTTTCGTATGTGCTGGTGGCGGGCTCTGTACCGCTCGCCTAGGGTTGCCGGCGAATCGCCACGCAGATCTGGCCGCACCGGGAGAATTTCATGACCATCACAGTCCACCATCTCAACAACAGCCGTTCCCAGCGCATCCTCTGGCTGTTGGAGGAACTCGGCGCGGATTACACGGTCACACACTATCAGCGCGATGCGGAGACGAATCTTGCGCCTCCCGAGCTGAAGGAGCCGCACCCTTTGGGCAAATCGCCCCTGATCGTTGACGATGGCCTTCGCGTCGCGGAAAGCGGTGCGATTATCCAGTATATCTGTGAACGGCACGGCGGCGCAGGGTGGCTTCCGGAAACCGATACTGAAGACCATGTGCGCCATCTGGAATGGATGCAGTTCGGGGAGAGCAGCTTTTTCGTGCCCGTGATGATGAAGATCATGGCGGGCCGACTTGGCGAAGCGGCTGCTCCGATCATGCCGCGGATCGATGAACAGTTTGCCGACCATGTGCGCTTCATGGAGGACGGCCTTTCCGACAGCCTGCATTTCGTTGGCGACGATTGGACGGCGGCCGATGTGATGATGAGCTTCCCGGCTGAAATCGCCGTGATGCAAGGCTTCGCCGCATCGTGCCCGAAGACGGTCCGGTTTGTCGAAGCGGTGCATGCACGGCCAGCATGGAAGCGAGCACGCGATGAGGCCGGACCCTATTTCATCTGGTGATCTTCCGGATGAGATCGCGCATCGAGGTGCCGTCGACGGAGCGTGGGACAGGTGGACCTTTATTCAGCAACCGAAAGGCATGGCCCGAAATATGTGGCGATGCGCTGACAGCGAGAGGATGACGCGGCAGGGTGACCGACAAATCGGAGTGGACGGGCAGGGTAGGGGCCAGCTGGGCCGGCGAATGGCAGCGGACGGATCGCAGTTTCCGGCCGCTGACCGAACGTCTGCTCGAAGCGACCGGCGCGGCGCCTTTCGCTCGCGCTCTCGATATCGGATGCGGTGCAGGCGAGATCACTTACTGGCTCGCCGCGTCCAATCCGTCTTCGAACGTGGTTGGCGCCGATATCAGCGAAGATCTTGTTGCGGTTGCGCGCGAACGGACGGCGGGCCTTACCAACGCCAGCATCGAACTTTCGGACGTTTCCAGTTGGGCGGCCGCTGATGCAGCACGCCCGGACCTGCTGATATCGCGCCACGGGGTGATGTTCTTCGCCGATCCAGTGGCCGCGTTCGCACATCTGTCGCGTGCGGCAAAGAACGATGCCAGGCTCGTCTTTTCCTGCTTCCGGTCGCGCCGGGAGAACCTTTGGGTAAGCGAACTGGCAGGCGCGCTGCCCCCTGAAAACACTTTGGAACCCGAACGCTATGCTCCCGGCCCCTTCGCCTTCGGGAAGCGCGAGTTTGTGGAAGACATACTTTCGCAAGCGGGCTGGCACGACATCGGTCTGGAAGCGATCGATTACCCCATGCTTGCCGGCGAAGGCGAGAACGCGGTGGATGATGCGCTATCCTATTTCCTGCGGATCGGTCCGGCTGCGCGCGTTGTCGCGATGATGGATCAAGCGAAGCGTGACGAAGCGATCCCCCGTCTGCGGGCCGTGATCGAACGCCACCAGGACGGGGCCAGTGTGGCGCTGCCTGCTGCAGGCTGGTTGGTTACCGCGCGATCTCCGGGGTAATCCCGGCGGGCACAGCGCCACTTATCGCCTGCACGGCACAGTCTGACCGGGCTTTCCCGCTTGTCCCCGACCGGCCGATTGCCTAACTGCCGCCACATGACTTCGACCAACGACATTCGCCGCAGCTTCCTCGACTATTTCGTGTCCAACGATCACCTGGAAGTCGCCAGCGCGCCGCTCGTACCGTTCAGCGATCCCACGTTGATGTTCGTCAACGCGGGCATGGTGCCGTTCAAGAACGCCTTTACCGGTCTTGAGACGCCTCCCGCGCCCCGCGCGACAAGTTCGCAAAAATGCGTTCGCGCAGGCGGAAAGCACAACGATCTCGACAATGTCGGATATACGGCTCGGCATCACACCTTCTTTGAAATGCTCGGCAATTTTTCGTTTGGCGATTATTTCAAGGAGCAGGCGATCCTCCACGCGTGGACCCTGCTGACAAAGGAATGGGGACTCGATCCGGACAGGCTGACGGTCACGGTTTATCACACCGATGACGAAGCGTTCGATCTATGGAAGAAGCTGACTGGCTTCGCCGATCACAAGATCATCCGCATTCCGACCAAGGACAATTTCTGGGCCATGGGTTCGGATGGTCCGTGCGGCCCGTGCTCCGAGATATTCTACGATCACGGGGATCACATCTGGGGCGGCCCTCCGGGATCGCCGGAAGAAGATGGCGACCGTTTCGTGGAAATCTGGAACCTTGTGTTCATGCAGCACGAACAGGCTGCTGACGAAATCGTATCCGACCTTCCGCGGCCCAGTATCGATACCGGCATGGGTATCGAACGTGTCGCCGCGGTGATGCAAGGTGTCCACGACAATTACGACACCGATACGTTCAAGGCGCTCATCGGCGCCAGCGAGAGCCTGACGGGCGTCAAGGCGCAAGGCGACAACACCGCCAGCCACCGCGTGATCGCGGATCACCTTCGTTCCACCAGCTTCCTGCTTGCCGATGGCGTTTTGCCTTCCAACGAAGGCCGCGGGTATGTGCTTCGCCGGATCATGCGCCGCGCGATGCGTCACGCGCATCTTCTGGGTGCAAGCGACCCTCTCATGCACCGGCTCGTGCCTGCGCTGGTAACCGAAATGGGCCAGGCTTACCCTGAATTGGTGCGTGGCCAGGCCTTGATCGAAGAGGTCCTCGAGCGCGAAGAGGCGCAGTTCCGACGCACTCTGGACAAGGGTCTGAAGCTTCTCGATGAAGCGACGGGCGATATGGGCGAGGGCGGTACGCTGGATGGCGGGACCGTCTTCAAGCTCTACGATACCTATGGCTTCCCGTTCGACCTTACCGAGGATGCGCTTCGTAGCCGCGGAATTGCGGTCGACAAGGAAGGTTTCGACACGGCGATGGCCCAGCAGAAAGCTGCTGCGCGGGCCGCATGGAAGGGGTCCGGCCAGGCCGCGAACGAGGAAATCTGGTTCGACATCGCCGAACGCGAAGGTTCGACCGAATTCACCGGCTATGCCTCCACCACTGGCGAGGCTGCCGTTGTTTCCATCGTAAAGGACGGGAAGGAAGTTTCCTCGGCATCGCAGGGCGACGCTGTCATCCTCCTCACCAATCAGACGCCTTTCTATGGTGAAAGCGGCGGGCAGACCGGCGACGCGGGGCGCATCTGGACGCCCGAGGGCCTCGAATTTGCGGTGTCTACCACGAACAAGCCGCTTGGCCGGTTGCACGCACACGTCGGCACTGTGGCCAGCGGTTCGGTCAAGGTCGGCGATGCGGTGCATCTCGACATCGACGCAGATCGCCGGGATCGAATCCGTGCGAACCATTCTGCCACGCATCTGGTCCATGCCGCGCTGCGCAACCGTTTGGGCGGGCACGTGACGCAGAAGGGATCGCTGGTTTCGGAAGACCGGTTCCGGTTCGATTTTTCACACCCCAAGCCGCTGACCGATGAG
Source organism: Qipengyuania zhejiangensis (assembly GCF_035607565.1). Classification (NCBI taxonomy): domain Bacteria; kingdom Pseudomonadati; phylum Pseudomonadota; class Alphaproteobacteria; order Sphingomonadales; family Erythrobacteraceae; genus Qipengyuania; species Qipengyuania zhejiangensis. The sequence continues at coordinate 778,445 of NZ_JAYKGO010000001.1, forward strand.
GATATTGCGGCGGTCGAAGCCGAGGTGAACGCGGAAATTCGCGCCAACGAATCCGTCTCGACGCGCCTGATGACGCCTGACGATGCCGTGGCCGCCGGCGCGCTGGCGCTGTTCGGCGAGAAATACGGTGACGAGGTTCGCGTGCTTTCCATGGGCCGCAAGGGCGGCGAAGGCATGAACTACTCGGTCGAACTGTGTGGCGGCACTCATGTGAAGGCAACGGGCGATATCGGTCTGTTCAAGATCGTTTCCGAAAGCGCCGTAAGTTCCGGCGTCCGCCGGATCGAAGCGCTGACGGGTGAAGCGGCCCGCAATTGGCTGGGCGCGCGCGACGAGGCTGTCAGGGCCATCGCAGGCGCGCTCAAGAGCTCCCCCGACGAGGCTCCAGCGCGTGTTGCGGCCTTGGTCGAAGAGCGCAAACGGCTCGAAAAGGAACTTGCGGAGGCCAAGCGCGCCCTTGCCCTTGCCGGCGGTGGCGGAGCCAGCGATGCTGGCGCGGCGGACGAGCGTATCGGCGGCGTTGCGTTCTCGGGTCAGGTCATCGAGGGGCTAAATCCGAAGGAGTTGCGCCCCCTGCTCGATGAAGCAAAGACGCGCCTTGGCTCCGGTATCGCGGCCATTTGCGCGGTCAACGAAGGCAAGGGTGCCTTCGCCGTCGCAGTAACCGATGATCTGGTGGGCCAGTTCAGCGCAGTCGACTTCGTTCGGATCGGCGTCGAGGCGCTGGGCGGAAAAGGCGGTGGTGGACGCGCGGACATGGCGCAGGGTGGCGGCCCCGACGGGGACAAGGCTGCAGCGGCCCTGGATGCGGTGCGCGAAGCGCTGGCGAAGGTCGCAGCCTAGGTTTTCGCTCGGCGTCCCACGTCGGCGAAGACCTCTCTCAGCCTCCTTTCCAAGCGGGCGATGGCGGCTGCATCGCCCAGCTTTTCCCGGCTGCTGGCAATTTCTGCCAGCTCAAGGCCGATCCGGCTCACGTCCTCCGCCTCGTTTTCCGTAAGGTCGAGCGTGCCCGCGTGCCGGACGAGAAACAACAGGTCGCTGACGGGACGCATGGCGAGAAATGTGTCGACCATCGGTCGCAGCAAGGCAGGGTCCTCGCGCCAGTCACGGCCTTCGAACAGATGCTGGACCACGTGCTGACCTGCGCCAAAGCACTCGAACGCGATGCACCCTGAAAACCCTTCCTCGGCGCGCCGTTCGTAAATCCGGCATAGCCCGCAGGCATCGAGATTGGGACACGGCTCGCCGGCTTCCTTGCTTGCCGAGAATCCGGGCATCTTGTCGGCCGGGTAGGCGATGCAGCAAAGGGCGGCGCAGCGGCTGCAATCCGATCGTGTTTGCAGGATTTGGGCCATTCAGGCCTAACCTTCGACCGTGCTGGTCCGCAATTTGGGCTTGTAGTCGAGGGCACCCTCCTGCTCGATCTGGGCACGGAACTCGTCACGCTTTTCATGGATCGATGCGATCACTGGGCCCATCGCGACACCGATGTCCACCAGAACGGCTTCCGATAGCTGGAGCGAGCTTTCCAGCGTTTCGGGGACAGCATGGCTTGCACCGGCGCGGTACAGTTCGGCGGCATGGGCGACATCGCGGGCACGGCACACGATCAGCAGATCAGGGTGTTCCTTGCGCAACTTGGCGACGAGCCTTTGCACCAGAACCGGTTCATCCATGGTGAGAACCACCGCGAGCGCGTTATCGACGCCGAGGCGTGACATGGCATCGCCGCGTGCAGCATCGCCGAATGTGGCACGGTATCCCTTGCGGGTCGCGCGATCGATCAGGTCCGGATCGGAATCGAGCGCCACATAAGGTTTCTGGTGGGCGTCGAGGAGTTGCGCCACCAGCAGGCCCACGCGGCCCGCGCCGACAATGATTACACGCGGCTCGGTACCGCTATCGCTGGCAAGGTCCGGAATGGGATCGACCCGGCGGGCGATGATCCGGCCCAGCTTGGCAAGAAGCGGTGTGAAGGTCAGGCCGATCGCAGTGACGATCTGCCAGAATTGCGCGGTTCCTGGCTGGATGAGAAGGGCGGAACTGGCAGCGGCAAGGACGATAAGGGTCGTCTCGGACGGGCTTGCCATCAGGATGCCGGTTTCCGCCGCCGTGCTGCGCCGGGCACCCATGAGGCGCAACAAGACACCAGTGACCATCGCCTTGAACAGAAGCACGAATATCACTGCCGTGGCGATCAGGGCGAGATTATTCCAGATCGTCGCCAGGTCTATGCTCATGCCGACAGTGATCAGGAAGACACCCAGGGCGAGACCCTTGAACGGCTCCATGATTGTCTCGATTTCGCCGTGGTATTCGGTTTCGGCGATAAGCAAACCCGCGATCAGCGCGCCGACAATGGGGGACAGGCCCACGGCGGCGGTGGCAAGGCTGGCACCGATCACGACCAGCAAGGCGGCTGCCAGAAACAGTTCCGGGCTCTTGGTGCGGGCTGCCTGTCCGAACAGGCGTGGCAAGGCGAACCGTCCGACGACCATCATGGCGGCAACTACCAGGCCGCCCTGCCACAGCGTTGTCAGCATCCCTTCCCAACCGTCTGCTTCGGCGTTGGGGGCCATCGCGCCAAGGACGAAAATGATCGGGACGATCATGATGTCTTCGAAGAGCAACATGGAAAGAGCTGCGCGCCCCACGGGGGAGTGGGTTCCAGCGATAGGCAGGACGATCGCGGTAGATGAAAACGCCAGCGCAACACCCAATGCCAGGGCGCCGGTCCAGTATTGCCCCATCATGGACAGGAAAATGGCGAGGCTGCTGCCGATTATCAGCAATTCCAGCGCACCAAGACCAAAAACCAGGCGCCGCATCTGCCAAAGCCGGTTGAAACTGAGTTCAAGCCCTATGGTGAACAAGAGGAGGATGATCCCGAATTCCGCAAAGGGATCGAGAGCCTCGGGATCGGAGATGGTTATGTGGTTGAGCCATGGATGCTCGAACACCAGACGACCGAGGCCGTATGGACCGACCAACAGCCCGATCAGGATGAAGCCGATGACCGGTGTGATCCGGAAGCGGGTGAAGACGGGTATGACAAGGCCCGCCGCGCCAAGAATGACCAGCGCGTCGGACAGGGCGGGGGAGGCGAAGTCAGCGGAGGCCATAAGCAGGCTCTAGTCAGCCGCTTCGCCTGTGTCACCCGTCATCAAACGCTATCCGCCGCCAGGTCCGCCATGACCGAGAGGTTCGCGGCGTGGGCGTGGTTTCCCAGGGTGCTTGCCGGCTTCGTCCCACTCGATCCGGTAGAGATCGAAGCGTCGGTCGGCCAGATTGCGCACCGTACCTTCGGCCCGTGCCCAGCTTAGATCGGCGAGGTTTATGTCGCTTATGGTCAGTGTTTCCACGTTCTCGGTTGCCTCGGCGGCAATCCCGTCGCGCGCGAAGGGGAAATCGCAAGGCGTGAGGATGCAGCTCTGGGCATACTGAATGTCCATGTTGCCGACATTGGGCAGATTGCCCACGTTGCCCGACATGACCACGAAGCACTGGTTTTCGATGGCCCGGGCCTGGGCGCAATACCGCACCCGCAAGTAACCTTGGCGGCTGTCGGTGCAGAACGGCACGAAGATGATCCGCGCGCCCTCGTCGGCCAGACGGCGGCTGAGTTCGGGAAATTCGCTGTCGTAACAAATCTGCACGCCGATCGGGCCGCAATCGGTCTGGATCACGTCGATCCGGTCGCCGCCCTTGATGTTCCACCAATACCGCTCGTTCGGGGTGGGGTGGATCTTCTCCTGCTCGTGAACCGAACCGTCGCGCAGGCACACGTAGGCAACATTGTGGATGTCGCCATCGTCCATCCGCGTCGGATGCGATCCGGCGATGATATTGATGTTGAACCGCATGGCCATGTCGGAAATGTCGCGTTTCAGACGCGGCGTATATTGCGAAAGGCGTTCGATCGCCTCGACCGGGGACAGTTCCTTTTCCTCGTAACTCAACAGCATCAGCGTGAAGAGCTCGGGGAAGACGATGAAGTCCGCCTCGTAATCGCTGGCAACGTCGACGAAATACTGGATGGCGTGCAGGAACTCGTCGTAATCCTTCACTGCCCGGGCCTGCAACTGGCAGGTGGCGACACGCACCGATTCCACACCGCGCGGAAGGCGCTGTTTCACTGGCTGGTCGCGCTCGACATAGGGATTGCGCCAGACCATCATGACGGCGTTGGCTTCGGACGCCTTGTCCTCGGGCAAATAGCCGTGGAGCACGCGTTCCGGCTCGAACCCGTTGGCGAGTTGAAACCTGAGGACCGGGTCGTGGAGTTTTCCTGAGACGACCTGCTCGAGATAGTCCTCGGGGCCTTCGACCTTCCGCTTGTTACGGCGGTAATTGGGCATCCGTCCGGCAAAGACGATGCCCGTCAGATCGCGTTCTTCGGCAAGCGCACGCCGTTCTTCATACAGGCGGCGCCCGATGCGAACACCGCGCACCTTGGGGTCGACGCACATTTCGTAGCCATAGAGCCAGTCGCCGGTCGGATCGTGTCGGCTGCCGAAGCCGTTGCCGGTAATCTCGTCCCAGTCGTGATCCTGAAAGGCCAGCGCTTCGGCCAACTGCATGGTCGCGCAATAGCCCACGACGTTGTCGTCGAGCAGCGCAACGAAACAGCCGTCCTTGAAGTTGTTGATCTGGCCCCGGATTTCACCGTGTGTGTAAGCGGGCATATCATCGTAGACGCGGCGAACCAGCTGCGCGATCCCGGGAATATCCTTGATCTTCGCGTTGCGGATTTCGAGCCTGCGCTGGCCGAATTTTTCGCTCGCCTTGCGGCGGGCAATGCGTTTTCTTTCAGGTGCCTTGGCCACCATGCCCCCTTTATCTCTGGTCCATAAAAAAGTCCGGGACCGGCACGGGGCCGATCCCGGACATATCAGCCTTGTTCAGGCAATGCCGGAAGGGTGAGGGGGTTCCTCAGCTCCAGTCTGCCATTTCCGTTTCGAGGTTCTGCACGATCGCTTCGAAGAACTGCTCGGTGGTCATCCAGCTCTGCTCGGGACCGATCAACAGCGCCAGATCCTTGGTCATGTTGCCCTTCTCGACGGTCTTGATGCAAACGCGCTCAAGCGTTTCGGCAAAACGGACCACATCGGGCGTGTTGTCGAACTGCCCGCGATAGATGAGGCCACGCGTCCAGGCGAAAATGCTGGCGATGGGGTTGGTGCTGGTCGCCTTGCCCTGCTGGTGCTGGCGATAGTGGCGGGTGACGGTGCCATGCGCCGCTTCCGCTTCCACGGTCTTGCCGTCGGGCGTCATCAACACGGAGGTCATGAGGCCGAGCGAACCGAAGCCCTGGGCCACGGTGTCCGACTGCACGTCGCCATCGTAGTTCTTGCAAGCCCAGACGAACTTGCCGCTCCACTTCAGGGCCGATGCGACCATGTCGTCGATCAGGCGGTGTTCGTAGGTGATTTCGGCCTTGGCGAACTTGTCCTTGAATTCGGCGTCGAACACCTCCTGGAACAGGTCCTTGAAGCGACCATCGTACTTCTTGAGGATGGTGTTCTTGGTCGACAGGTAAACCGGCCAACCGCGGTTGAGGCCGTAATTCATCGACGCACGGGCAAAATCGCGGATCGAATCGTCGAGGTTGTACATCGCCATGGCGACGCCGGGGCTCGGGAATTCGAACACATCGATGTCGATATTCTGGCCGTCTTCGCCTTCGAACACGAGACGCAGCTTGCCCTTGCCAGGGATCAGTGTGTCCTTGGCGCGGTACTGGTCGCCGAAAGCATGACGGCCGACCACGATGGGGTCGGTCCAGCCGGGCACCAGGCGCGGGACATTGTCGATGACGATCGGTTCACGGAAGACCACACCACCAAGGATGTTGCGGATCGTGCCGTTGGGGCTGACCCACATCTTCTTGAGACCGAATTCCTCGACCCGCGCTTCGTCGGGCGTGATGGTGGCGCACTTAACGCCAACGCCGTGTTCCTTGATGGCGTTGGCCGCATCGACCGTGATCTGGTCGTCGGTTTCATCGCGCTTCTCAATGGAGAGGTCGTAGTACTTCAGGTCGACGTCGAGATAGGGCAGGATCAGCTGTTCGCGAATCCATTGCCAGATAATCCTCGTCATTTCGTCGCCGTCGAGTTCGACGATCGGGTTCACAACCTTGATCTTGGCCATCGTTTTCCTGTCGTTTCGAGATGAGTTGGACGCGCTTTAGCAGAGGGACGCGCTAGGGCAAGGGATGGCACTGGATGCGTGTTCGGAGCGGCTGGGGATCTTTTCGGTCTTTTTGCGATTAACATTCGTGGCGCTTTCGTTAGAAGGCGCGCCACACGAACAGTCTAGCTTGGTATCTTCTCTTTTATGGGCAGATATCGTGCCGTAAGTATAAAGTCGCCAGACCCACCGGCGGAGCGCCGAGGATGTATTTGAACCAGGTAAATTCCGACGTTGCCCAACCGGCGATGGAAGGTCGGCGTGTGCAGTTGTACCTGCTCATGCTGGCAGTGGATGCCGTGCTCGTGATGGGCAGCTTCTTCCTCGCCGGCGGCGTCTATCGCGGGGAATGGCCGCTTCCGTTCGCGATTTCGATGGGGTGGGCCTTTCTGCCTATCTACATCGTGATCGCGACGTACCAGCGCTGCTATTCGGTCCGCGGGCTCGACGAGTGGCGCTTTGCGATAGGACAGGTTGTCCTCACCTTGGTGATCTCGGGCATGCTGTGCACCGTGATGATTTTCTATGCCAAGGCGGCCACGGACTTTTCCCGTGTCATGCTCACCCTGGCCCTGACGTTCTCGTTTGTCGGCATCTCGATTTTTCGCATTGTATTGAATGCGTTGATCCGGCGCAGCTACGGGCCGAGCGTGAGCGCGGTCCTGATCGTGATGGACGGCGGCCCGCCGATCGACATTCCCGGTGCGCAAGTCGTCCACACCGACACGTTCGATATCAACGACGCGAACGACAACCCCCAGGGCCTCGACCAGATCGGCCGGCTGATGCGCGGAATGGACCGCGTGATCGTGAGCTGCGAGTCCGATCGACGGTCCGATTGGGCATCGGTCATGCGGAGCGCGGGGGTAAGGGGCGAAGTTCTTTCCGTTGCGATCCAGCAACTGGGTGCGATCGCTCTCGAACGGGAAGGCCACCAGGCGTTGCTGGTCGTGTCCACGGGGCCGCTGGCTCTCCACGCCCGCCTCTTCAAGCGGATAATGGATATTGCCATTACCGTGCCCGCACTCGTTCTTCTCAGCCCGTTGATGCTGTTGGTCGCGCTGCTGATCAAGCTGGAGGATGGTGGGCCGGTGTTCTTCGTGCAGCCGCGCATGGGCCAGCATAACTGCCTTTTCAACATGCTGAAGTTTCGTTCGATGGGGGTGGGCAAGGGCGACACGGCAGGCGCGCGGTCCACATCGCGCACCGACGACCGGGTCACCCGCATCGGGGCATTCATCCGCCGCACTTCGATCGACGAACTGCCCCAGCTTATAAATGTTCTTAGATCCGAAATGAGTATTGTCGGACCGAGACCTCACGCGCTGGGCTCGCAAGCGGGCGAGAAGTTGTTCTGGGAAGTGGACCGCAAATACTGGCAGCGCCATTCGCTCAAGCCGGGCTTGACCGGGCTGGCGCAGGTTCGGGGCCATCGTGGCGCGACGCAGACCGAATCGCATCTGGTCGATCGCCTGGATGCCGACCTTGAATATATTCGCGACTGGACATTGTGGGGCGATATCAAGATCATCCTCGCCACCGCGCGAGTTCTCGTTCACCCTAATGCTTATTAGCAACACCTGTTGAAAGAAAGCGACAGGGGGCTGGAAACTTAACCTGCCATAGGCTGTTATATACGTGCGATGTAACCGGCTCTTAACTGGTTGCACTTAGAGGAAATCGCTGCTAGCCCTTTGCTCGAAAATCGCGTTAAAGTAGATAAAACTAGGAGATAAAATATGAAGACCAGCCGCCTTCTCGCCGGACTCGGCGCAATCGCAATGGCCGCAACTTCGGTTACCGCAACTGCCGGTACCCGCGCTGCTGACACTTCGGTTGCCGTTCAGCCGGTAAAGCTTTCCGCTGTAAGCGGTGACGTTGCCCGTTCGAGCCTGACTTCGAAGAAGCAGAGCGAAATCGGTGGCCCCGGCCTGATCATCGCGATCATCGCTGGTATCGCAGTCATCGTCGGCATCGTTATCGCCGCCAACGACGACGACGATCGTTCGCCGGGCAGCTAAGCTCTACGAATTTACGAACCCCACCGGTCTCTGATCGGTGGGGTTTGTTGTGTCTGGCGTCCGCGGAGTTCAATAAATGCGTGTCGAACGACGGAGCGTGCTCCGCTATCTCCCGTGGTCGGACTGGCGTATCGCAACCTTGCTGCTGGTTGCCCTGGCCTTCGGTGGCGGCGGTCCATCGCGCGGCATCCTGAACCTCGTCGTGCAAGCGGTCGCGCTCGCGCTTGTGTTGTTCGACTGGGCTGGCATGCGATCGCGGATTGGCAGCCTCGGATGGCCCTTGAAGGCGCTCGCCCTTGCGACGTTGGCGCTGCCGCTCAGCCAGCTTATCCCGCTACCCCCATCGCTCTGGCATGGTCTTCCGGGCCGTGACCTCGTGTTCCAGTCCCTTTCAATACTGGGCGCAGAACAGGAATGGTTTCCGCTATCGGTGGATCGGGGGCGCACCGTCGCAGCGGTTTTTGCCCTGGTGACACCCCTTACAGCGATTTTGCTCTATCGTCCGGATCACCGGAACGCCTCGCAAAAAGCGCTCGAACTCATCGTCTTTCTTGGGCTCGTGCAATTCACGATCGGTTCTCTCCAGCTGCTGGTCGGCGGGACTGCCCTGAACCTTTATCCGGTTGTCGAACAAGGTCGCCTCTACGGTCTGATCGCGAACCACAACACGGTCGGCCTGTTCTTTGTCGTGTGCCTGTGTTCGCTGATCGGACTGACTTCGGACATGACATCGCGTTCGCTGCGTCTCGGCGCGGCAATTGCGATCGGATTACTTTTCGTAATCGGCACGCTTCTGACCAACTCGCGGTCGGCCACCGTGCTGCTTGCCGTGCCGCTCGCGCTGGTCCTGTGGCGGATATTCCTGGCGCAAGGCACGGCAGGTCTGGCCCGGCGCTGGAAAACGGGGCTTGCGGTGACAGGGGGGCTGGGCCTGCTGGTGGCGGCGATGGCCCTTGTCCAGACCCGCATCGGCCGAACCTGGGACCGCTTCGATTCCCTGAAAGACACGCGCACCGGCATCTGGGAAGACGCGTTGAGCGCGAGCGAGCGCTATTGGCCGATCGGTTCCGGTCTGGGCACGTTCGATGAAGTATTCCAGATCGAAGAATCGCTCGAAACCCTCGTTCCGGCCTTCGCGCGACACGCTCATAACGATTACCTGGAAGTTCTTGTCGAGGCCGGGCTATTCGGTGCGTTGGTGGTTGTGTGCTGGGGCCTATTGCTGGCCATGTCCTGGTGGCTTAAAGGGCGCAGCGAAAGTTTCCTTGTCGCGAATTCTGTCGGTGCGGCGATCTTGTCCATCGCGCTGCAATCTTTCGTCGACTATCCGCTCAGAAGCCAGGCCATGTTTTGCGTGGCCGCATTGTTGGTCGCAATTTTGGCGAGCCATAAAAATACACAAAGGGGTCGGGCCGTTGCCAAGACTGTCTAAGTTCATTGCTCTTGTCGGGGCGTTTCTTCTGTCCGGCTGTTTTTCGCCAGCAGCTGACCTTCCACGCGATGCCGATGCGTATCGCCTGATTCCCCCGGCAGTGCAGGGCGGCAAGCTGCCATCCTATGAAATCGGCGTTCTCGATGTGCTTTCGATTCGCGTGTTCCAGGAACCGGAACTCAGTTTCGAACAGATCGCCGTCGATGCCGCCGGGACGATCAACTATCCGCTGGTCGGGGAAATTTCGGCTGTCGGTAAGACCGCGATCGAACTCAGCGACGAGATCGAACGGAGCCTTGGCGCTCGTTATATTCGCGATCCGCAGGTTGTCGTGGGTGTGGTAACATCTGCCGGTCAGCGCGTAACGGTCGAAGGCCAGGTCAACGAACCCGGCGTTTACGAGATCGCTGGCGCGTCCTCGCTGCTTGAATCGGTCGCGCGCGCGAAGGGTCTGACCGCAATCGGTGTCGATGACGAAGTGATCGTTTTCCGTGAAATCGACGGGCAACGCATGGGTGCCGTTTTCGATCTGAAGCAGATCCGCGAAGGCCGCGCAGAAGATCCCCAAATTCTCGGAGGCGACCGCATCGTGGTCGGCTTCTCGGCAGTCCGCGCCGTCTACCAGGATTTCCTGCGTGCCGCGCCGCTGTTCAACGTCTTTACGAGGTTCTAACCGGTGTCCATCGACCATCCCCTCCACGCGCCGCAGGCCGTGGACCAAGATCCCCGTTTGAACGGCCTTTCCAGCCCGGCAATGGATAGCGAGGAAGACAAGTTCTTCGATATCGATTTGCGGCGCATTTTGGCCGCGGTCCGTCGCAACATCATTCCGGCGGCCATCATTGTCGTCGGTGTGGTTGCGCTTGGCGCCATACTCACGCTTCTGATGGTGCCGCAGTATGTTGCGACATCGCGCGTGCTGGTCGAGCAGCAGGCCGAACAGATCCTCGAAGACAGCACGATGCCGGCGCAGGCCGCGTATCAGGATGCCGATCGCTTCCTGCAGACACAGCTCGATGTTATTCGCAGCCGATCGCTTGCGGAACGTGTCGTCGAGGCGAATGGCCTCGATGATCGCGGCGAGTTTTTCGAGGCGCTGGGTGCGGAAATTCCCACGGCGGAATCGCTGTCCGAAGCCGGACTTCCATCGGACCAGCTTGACGCTGTGCGAAAGGACAGCGCGATTGCCCTGATCCAGGAAAGCACGTCGGTTGCGCTTCCGGTCGACAGCCGATTGGTCGCGATCAGCTTCGAAAGCGCTAATCCGACCCTTTCAGCCGAGCTTGCCAATTCGGTGGCCGAAAACTTCATCGAAGCCAATCTTGCGCGCAAGTTCGACAGCTCTGCTTACGCCCGCCAGTTCCTGGGCCAGCAGCTGGAAGATGCGCGCACCAAGCTCGAAGAGAGCGAGCGCGAGCTTAACAGCTATTCGCGCGCGGCCGGATTGATCCGTATCACCGGACAAGGGGCCAACGCCGATACCGAAACCACCCTTTCGGTAACCAACGACACGCTCGTCCAGCTCAACGCTGCCGCAAGCGCGGCAACCGCCGAGCGCATTGCGGCCGAAAACCGCTGGCGCAACGTTTCCGGGGTTGCCGTGACATCGATTCCGCAGGTGCTTCAGAACCCGGCTATCCAGTCGCTTCTGCGCCAGCGAAGCGAAGTCGAAAGCGCACTGGCCGAAGAACGGGCGCGTCACCTTGCCGATCATCCCAATGTCCAGGCGCTTCAGGCGCAGACAGCGGAGATCAACAGGGAAATTCAAACGGTTGGCAACTCGATCAAGAATTCCGTGAAGCTGGAATACGAATCGGCTCTCGACCGTGAAAACGCCATCCGTTCGCGGGTGGGGGATGTACGTTCCGACGCGCTCAACGAACAGGACCGCGGCGTTCAGTACAACATTCTCAAGCGTGAAGCGGAAACGGACCGCGCGCTCTACAACACGCTGCTGACGCGTTATAACGAACTGAGCGCAACGGCGGGTGCGACATCGAACAACATCACGCTGGTCGATCTTGCCAACATTCCGCGCGAAGCGGATTCGCCCAATCTGAAGCTCAACCTGCTGCTTGCTCTCATCGCTGGCGTTGCATTGGCTGGCGGGTTCATCTTCATGCGCGAGCAGTTCGATGACGTGATGCGTGATCCCGACGATGTGGAACGCAAGCTGGGCCTTTCGCTCCTCGGCCTCATTCCGCGTGTCACCGACGGGACCCCGGAAGAAGAACTCGAAGACGCAAAGTCACCGATCAGCGAAGCCTATCGTTCGCTGGTCACCAACCTGCGGTACAGCACCTCGCACGGCATCCCGAGTTCGATGGCGGTCACGAGTTCGCAAAGCTCGGAAGGCAAGACGACCACGTCGAACCGCCTGGCGAGCGAGTTTGCCCAGCTCGGCAAGCGCACCTTGCTGGTCGATGCCGACCTTCGCCGTCCGACATTGCACCGGCGCACCAACCAGCGCGAACGCGATGGCCTGACATCGCTCCTCGCTGGCGAGCGGACGATCGAAGAGGTCATCTTCGCATCGGACATTCCGAACCTGTCCTATATGACCGCGCTGCCCATCGCACCCGACCCTGCGGCGCTTCTGCGGACCGACGCGTTCGCGAACCTCGTGGAAAAGCTGACATCGCAGTTCGATTGCGTGATCTTCGACGCGCCGCCGGTCCTTGGCCTGTCGGATGCGCCGATGATCGCCGCGCATGTCGAAGCGACGATCATGGTCATCGATTCCACCGCCGGTGGACGCGGGTCCAGCAAGGCTTCGGTCCGCCGCCTCAGGATGGTCGGTGCCAACATCATGGGCGCCGTGCTGACAAAGTTCGATCCCAAGGCCGGCAACGGTAGCTATTCGTACTATGGTGCGGATTACTACACGTACGAGACCCGCAAGGAGGACTGATGATCGGCGTCGGCAATATCTTGTCGATTGCGATCCGCGTGATCGTGTTCGCGGCGGTCATGCTGGTGGGTTACAACTACCAGCTGGACCGGTCGCAACAAAAGCAGCTCAGCATGCTCGCCCTGCCAGGTGGTATCGAAGGCGGGTTCGGCGATTTTCAGCGCGCGCGGATTGCCCTGATGAGCGATCCTGCATCCGCCTTGCCGCTTGCCGAGAAGGTCGTGCGCCAACGTCCGGTCAGCGCCGCCAACCTGGAAATTCTGGCAATCGCAGCGGCCGAAGCCGACGAAATGGACGAAGCAGGCGCTGCGCTTCAGCTGGCCGCGCAGCGCGGATGGCGGGGCGAATATACGCAAAGCGCCGCGGTTGCAGGTGCCGTGGCCGCTGGCGATTACGAAACGGCTGCTTTGCGTCTGGAAGGACTGATCCGGTCCGGATCGAGCGTGGAAGTCAGCGGGAACATCGCTGCCGCGATAGCCCAGGTTCCCGAAGCCCGCGCCGCCCTTGCGGATCGCATGTTGGCGAGCGAACCGTTCCGAACGCAGCTGAGCAAGGCGACCGCCAACCTTCAGGGGTTTGCTCCCGTCATGTCCCAACTCCTCGAACTTGGCGGGGAAAGGCAGCATGACTGCACGTTCCTTTCGCAGGTGGCGTTTTCCCTTCTCAAGGAAGGTCTGGGGGTCGATGGGGCGACGGGGTGGCCCGATCGCTGCGCCAAGGCCTTGAAGGCGGGAGAACTGGCACCTGAGGTTCAGGACCCGTTCGACTGGCGGCTTGGCAAGGCCCGTGGTCTCTCGCACAATGCAAGCGCGTGGCGCGAAGGGATCAACGCACGCAACCGCAGCCTGGTCGACCAGACGGCGGCCTATCGGTACGAATCCCTGCCCGCCGGAAACCAGGTGTTCGAATTCGTTTACGAAGCCGGGAGCCGCCCGGGGCAGGGCGATGCACGGCTTGAAATGGCGTGCGTGCGTGACGGCGGCAACAGGCCGGTTTCGTCCACGGCACAAGCCGACCTCGTAACCTTTGCAATTCCGGACGACTGTCCGGTTCAGCGCCTCTCGGTCATCGTCGAGCGAGGAGATTTTTCCGCATTGCGCGTAAAACGCGTCGGGTCGTAACGCATGGGCCTTGCCGCGACGTCATGGGCGGCTAAGAAGCCTGAATAACATTGAACCGGTCGGGCGCTTGCGCCGCACGCGGAGCAAGCCAGCCAGTCTGTCGGCCATTTCTCCCACCCTGCATCGGCAGGACGTCATTCTATTGGGGATTCGATTGTGAAGATTTCGGTTATCGGCCTGGGCTATGTCGGCCTGTCCAACGCCATCATGCTTTCACGCCACAATAGCGTAACGGGCTGCGATATCTCGGCCGAACGTGTTGCGCTGTTGAACTCGCGCCAGTCCCCGATCCGGGACGATCTGGTTGAAGAATACCTCCTCCGCGACGATCTGGATCTGGCTTTTACCACCGATATAGATGCCGCGCTCGACGGGGCCGAATTCGCGGTCATCGCGACGCCGACCAATTACGACCCCGAAACGAATTACTTCGATACATCGCTGGTCGAAACGGTGATCGAACGCATTCTCCAGGTCAATCAGACCGCGACGATCGTGATCAAGTCGACCATTCCCGTCGGCTATGTCGAAAGCGTAAGCGCCAAGTATTCGACGGACCGGATAATCTTCAGCCCCGAATTCCTGCGCGAAGGGAAGGCGCTGTACGACAACCTCCACCCGTCGCGCATCATCGTCGGCGAACGTTCGGACAGGGCGCAGAAATTCGCCAACCTGCTGGCCGATGCTGCCGAAGACAGCGATGTCTCCGTGCTTCTCACCGATGCCCGCGAAGCCGAAGCGATCAAGCTGTTTGCCAACACCTTCCTCGCAATGCGGGTCGCGTTCTTCAACGAACTCGACAGCTATGCGCTCGCGAGGGAGCTGGATTCGCGCCAGATCATCGAAGGGATCGGCCTCGATCCGCGTATCGGCGCGCATTACAACAATCCGTCGTTCGGATATGGCGGATACTGCCTGCCCAAGGATACCAAGCAGTTGCTGGCGAATTATTCCGAAGTTCCGCAGAATCTTATCCGGGCGATCGTGGATGCAAACCGCACCCGCAAGGATTTCCTGGCCGACCAGATCATTGCCCGTCACCCGAAAAAGGTCGGCGTCCACCGTCTGGTGATGAAGGCGGGATCGGATAATTTCCGCCAGTCATCGGTTCAGGGCATCATGAAGCGGATCAAGGCGAAAGGTATCGAAGTCATCGTATTCGAACCGACACTGGAAGACGATGAGTTCTTCGGCTCGCGCGTTGTCCGTGACCTTGGCGCGTTCAAACAGGAATGCGACGTGATCATCGCCAACCGCCTGACGGACGAACTGTCCGATGCGGCCGACAAGGTGTTCACCCGCGACCTTTTTGGCGCCGACTGACCCGATGGCCCAACGCACAGCCCTCGTCACCGGATCGGCCGGATTTATCGGATACTTCGTCTGCCAGCGCCTGCTGCGCGACGGGTTCCGCGTGATCGGGATCGACTGCCTGTCCGATTATTACGATGTCGCCCTCAAGGAACGGCGTCAGGCGATGCTTCTGCAGAACGAGGGCTTCCGCGCGATCAATGAACCGATCGAAACGCCGGACCTGTTGATGCAGCTGTTTGCCGATGAACAGCCCGATGTGGTCATCCACCTCGCTGCGCAGGCCGGGGTGCGTTATTCGATCGAGAACCCGCGGACCTACCTGGAAAGCAACATCATCGGTACCTTCGAACTGCTCGAAGCGGCCCGTGCCTATCCGCCGCAGCACATGCTGCTCGCGTCGACTTCGTCCGCCTACGGTGCGAACACGCAGATGCCCTACCGCGAGACGGTGAAGGCGGATCATCAGATGTCGTTCTATGCCGCCACGAAAAAGGCCACTGAGGCCATGGCGCATTCCTATGCCCACCTTTTCGGCCTGCCGGTGACGATGTTCCGCTTTTTCACGGTGTACGGTCCGTGGGGTCGGCCCGACATGGCGCTGTTCAAATTCGTGAAGGCTATCCTCGAAGATCGCCCGATCGATGTTTACAACCACGGCGACATGAAGCGCGATTTCACCTATGTCGAAGACCTGGTGGAGGCCATCCGGCTGCTGGTCGACGCTGTCCCAGAACGCCCTGAAAACGCTGAGGATATTGCCGAAGGCGACAGTCTTTCGCCGGTTGCGCCGTGGCGCGTCGTCAACATCGGCAATTCGCAAGCCGTCCAGCTGGTCGATTTCATTGCCGCGATCGAGGATGCGCTGGGACGCAAGGCGCAGCGCAATCTGTTGCCGATGCAGGCCGGCGACGTTCCGGCCACCTGGGCCGATGCCGATCTTCTGAAATCGCTCACCGGATATTCGCCAAAGACCGACGTGCGCGATGGGGTGCAGAAGTTCGTCGACTGGTACCGCGATTACTACGCGACCTGAGCACGATCCAATGCCGTCTCCCGCAGTTTCACCCAAGCGTCGAATTCTCGCCGTCGCCTCCACCGGTGGCCACTGGGAGCAATTGATGCTTCTGGCCCCGGCGTTCGAGGGCGCGGAAGTGACCTTTGCCTGCACCGATGGCGGGCAGGCCGAACGCTACGGGCTTGTCCGGTTCGAAACGCTGGACGATTGCAACCAGAACGAACCGGTGAAGCTGTTGAGGACATTGTGGCAGGCGCGTCGGCTTGTCAGGAAGATCGCCCCGGATGTGGTGGTGTCCACTGGCGCTGCGCCGGGCATTCTATGCCTCGTTTGGGCCCGGTTGGCGGGAGCGAAGACGATCTGGATCGACAGCATTGCGAATTCCGAAAAGCTATCCCTGTCCGGGCGACTGGCGATCAAGTTCTGCGACAGCGTTTACACGCAATGGGAACACCTGGCTTGCGGGAACAGGCCGGCCTATCGGGGAAGCGTCCTTTGATTTTCCTGACCCTGGGCACCCAATTGCCGTTCGACAGGCTGGTCCGCACGCTGGACGACGTTGCCGGCGATCTGGCCGAAGACGTGTTTGGACAGATTGGCCGTACCGATCTTCGCCCGGCCAATTTTCCCGTGACGCAATTCCTGACGCCAACGGAATTTGCCGCCCGTATGGAGCAGGCGAGGGTCATCGTCGGCCATGCCGGCATCGGTACGATCCTTACAGGCATGCGGATGCACAAGCCGCTGGTGCTGATGGCGCGCCGCGCTTCGCTGGGCGAACATCGCAACGATCACCAGAGCGCCACCGTGGCGCAGGTACGCAAGATTGCCGGAATCACGATCGTGGAAGATGCGGCGCAGATGAAGGCGGCGCTATCACGCAGCGATATTCCGGCAATGAGCGATCACGGTTCCACCGCGCGTGCGGCGATGATCGATGCCCTGCGAAGCGATGCCGGGCTGGATTGGGGATGATGGAAACCTTGCGCAGCACGCCCGTATATAGGAAGCGCGTCCGATGACGTATGTTGCCGCCCCTCCTGTGCCCGGCATGGCGCAGCCGATCGCTCGGCCGAATGATCGCCAGATTGTGCGCCAACCGCTTGTCGGCGCAATGATCATCGTGCTCGTTCTTGCCAGCCTGCAGAATTTCGCCGGTGTGTTCGCCGCAATCGTCGTTGCGATCATGGCGGGCGAGTTTCGTGACGGACGCTTGCGGCTCGGCGGGTTCGTCACCGCGTTTTACCTAATCTTCGCGTTCATGGCCACGCGGATGCTGTTGCCCGCGAGCGTGGGCATCGACGGCCAGCTCGAATCCATTCTGCGGGTTTTCGGTTTCGCCATGTTCTCCGGTTTCGCGCTTCGCATGACCGGGCGTGAACTGCTGTGGTCGATCGTCGGATACCTCGCATTCACGATGTTCCTGTTCCCGATCTACCTGATCTGGGAAGTGTTCGAGGTCGTCGATTTCTCCGGCCAACGCCGGTTCGCCGGGCTCATGATCCACGCCAACCATCTTGGCTACGTTTCGGCGGCTACGGCGGTCACACTCGCCTACCTGCGGTTTGCCAGGAAAATGCCCTTCCGCTTCCTCTGGCCGGCCGTGGCCATGTGCCTTGTGCTGGTCTTCATGAGCCGCAGTTCCGGGGCGCTGCTGACGGCCGTCGCCGGGTTCGGGCTCATCCCATTGTCGGTTCGCCCGACGATGCGGACGTTTGTGATCGCGGCGCTCGCCTCGATCCTCGTCATCCTCGTAATGCTGACGCCCGAGGGGCAGGCGGCGATCGACAAGTTGATCAATTTCGATACGCGCACCGTGCTGACCAAGGCCAGCCGCCACCAGTTCGGAGCGCAAGGATCGTCCTTTGCCTGGCGCATGTCCTATTGGATCGCCCTGTTCAACGCGCAGGTCGATTCCGGGATGCTGTACGTAATTCTGGGGCAGGGCGGCGGTGCATCGACCGAAGGGGAACGCGTGTTCTCCTTCATGACCAAGGACACCCACTCGGACATTATTCGCGTGTTCCTGTCCTTCGGGATCGTCGGCGTCATCGTGGTTTTCTCGTTGCTGGCCAAGGCGGTCATGAAAACCCGAAGTGCGATGATCGGACCCGTCGTGTTTTTCGTCCCCATGCTCGCAGGCAACAGCCTGTTTTCGTCTGCTGTGCTGTTCGGCCTGGTGCTGCTGTGCACGGCGATGATCAAGATTCCTGACAAGGCCAACTGATGACCAGGCGCATTTTCCTGTCGACCCCCCTCCGAAACGAAATCGACAATATCGACCGGCTGTTTTCTTCGGTCGCGGCCCAGCATTATCCGATCGATCTGTGGGTCATCGTGGAAAACGGTTCGACCGACGGTTCGCGCGAGGAATTGGCGCGGCGGGCAGCCCCGACGAATGTGGCCGAACTGGTCGTCCTCAACGAGGACACCGAAAGCGGGGACTATGCGCTCGGCGCGAAATACGCGCGCATCACGAACCGAGGGTTCGATGAAATTCGTGCGCGGCGCGACCTGGGATCTGAAGATCTGATCGGGATACTCGACGCCGACAGCTTCCCCGAACCGGGGTATTACGCATCGCTCGCCCGTGCTTTCGACGCCAATCCAAAACTCGGTATCGCCAGTGGCCCGAGCGTGAACGAAGGCGATGGCGAGGTCTCGCTCCACGCGGCCGATTGGGTGCGGGGCAGTTGCCGCCTGTGGCGCGGCGCCTGCATGATCGAATCGGGGTATCTGATCGGCCCATCGGCGGACACTCTTTCCCTCGCCCGCGCGGAACTCGACGGGTGGGAAGCCAAGGTCGTGCCCGATGTGCCGTTCCGCGCGCGCGAAGTCGGCACGCGGTCGAAGCAGAAGTATTACGGATCCTCCGCCTACTTCCGTGGCAACACCCCTCTGTATGCCCTCATTCGCGGGGCAAAGTTCGCGCGCCACGGGCGGATCGCATCCGCGCGCGAGTATCTGGCGGGATATTTTGGTGCCCTGCGCGCCGGCGAAGAACGCTTGAACGACCCGGCACTGCGTTCCTATTTCGGTAGCTACGTCGCGCGAAAGCTTCGCCGCAAGCTGGGGCGCGCCTGAGCGAGACTTACCTTTCCCAGATATCCAGCGGTGCGCCGCCAAGATAAGGGAATGTCAGCTGGCGCCAATCGGGCATCGCTGCGCAACTCGGGTCACCCGGTGCCAGGTCGCGGCACCATAGGGCGGGGCCTACGAACAGGCGGTTGCGGCGGGCAGGATCGGGCAACTTGCCCTGCGCCGCGCCTTCCAGGGCATACCGTGCGAGCCGATCGAGATTTGCGCGCGCCTGTCCGTCCACCGGAATCCCGTTCCGCCGCAGCACCAGTTCGGTCGCCACGAGGGGGTTCAGCGCGAAGAAATGGTATTCGGTGGCCTTCGCACCGCGCCTGACCTCGCTGGCCATCGCGCCATCGCTATCGACGGTCTGGAGCACACGGCGCCATTGCTCGCCCGCCCAGCGCAACTGCGTCTGGTTGCCGGTCGCCTCGCCGGTTGCCGCTACCATCATGGCAGCCCAGGCGCCCAGATTGCCCGTCCGCTGTGCCCGGGGCGGAATGAATTCCGACGTGAACCGGCGGTCGGCAGGGTCGCGCGTGTAGGCGGTGATGACCGAGTCGCCCAGCTTGACCATCCATTCGGCGATGATGGCGGCATCGTCTTCGTAAAGCGGTGTGCCCGCCTGTTCCATCAGTTGCAGGTTGCGGCGATGAGCCAGCGCGAGGCCGGATATGTAGAACAGGCGTTCGTTGAACCCGCGCTGGTTGTTGTTGCCCAGCAAGGCGTCGCTCCGCGCCCAATAGGCGAGTTCGGCCGTCTTGCACTTCGCTGCGGCAAGATCGTCTGCCCGCAGGTCCGCCGGGATCGTTTGCTGGCGTTGGACCATGTCCCTTAGAGGCGCGGACTGGGCCATCGCTTCGTCCAGCGCCTCACTGTCGATGATGGCGTTGTTGCGTCCGCGGTAATATTTGTCCGACCGAATTTCGGATATCGCGTTCTGCGGGAAAACGCAGGCCGCAGCCGGCGTTGCCGCCGAGAGCGGAGCGAGCGGGGTGATGGATCCCAGTAACGCAAAGGACGATGCCGCAAATGCGGCTTTTTGCCATTTCGAAGGGCGGAACGCGTGTGTCATGGTCCTACCGTGCGACACCAAGCCTTACCGGGGCCTGAGCAGGCGGTTAATCCTCTTGCGAGTTTCCGGATTGGTGAGAGCCTCGCCGCCGTAATATTTGGCGAACCGGAAGCTGGTGCGCAACAGGGGCACCAAACCGCTGAACGAAACGCCCTTCCTGGGTTCGTCAAAGCCAAGCGCGGCGCGTTGGGAATACAGCACGCGGTCGCTCAACCACAGTTCCATCGGCGAAAGGGCGCGTTCTTCCGGCTGTTCCTTCCGGGCGGCGTAGGAGCTGTTGCTGCCCAAATTCGCCAGGTCGAGCCCTTCGTCGATGCGCGATCCCAGAAACGCGTTGATCCGTTCAACCTGGGTGCGGGTATCGGAAACCAGGTCTTCGTAGGTGAGCAGGAACATGTTGTCCGGGTATTTCGCGCTGAGCTTGCGCCAGGCATTGGCTGCGTTTCTCCACGCCATCGACTGGGCAATCGGGTGATACCGGTCCGCTGCCGGGCGCTTGGGGTAATATTTGTACGACCGCAGGGTCATGCGTGGATCGCGCAGAAGGAAGATCACCCGAACGTCGGGCCACTTGGCGACAAGACGATCGACGTGATGGTAATCCTGCGGCGTGTTCCAGCCCCAGCGGGTTTTGCCCACGGCAGCGGCGCCGGCCATCGTAACCGCCTCGACGATATCGCCCCAGTCGCCGGTGATGCCGGTGTCGCCTTCGCCGGGCCATTGCGCGTCGATGGCCGCCAGGGCCGTATCGAGCTGGTCCGGCGTCATTTCGGCGCTGTTCGCGATCCCTTTGGGGGAGTGCACGGCTGACCGATGGCGCACCATGTTGCGCACGAGTTCCTTCGCCTCACGCGCCTGCTCGACAGATTTGAAGCCATTCCAGCTGTCCTGGCTGTCGATCAACTGCAGGTAATAGAGGTCGTTGAGCGCAAAATGGTCGGGGGATTCGTTGATGATCTTGGTCAGCAGCGTCGAGCCGCTGCGCGGTAGGCCGACAAGTACGACCGGACCGGGTTTCGTCATGATTGAAGACCTTTGGGTACGGGCTGGAAAGCCGCGTTTTCTGTTGCGCTGCGGCATAGCTTTGGCGCATTGGGCAAATCAAGAGCGCAGGAGCGACTGGCGTCGTATTCGCAGCGTCCACGTGTTAGGCCTTCCGTCGGATGACGGGGCGCATCTGGGGTTCAATGGACAAGTCGATACTTCGCAGTTCGGGCGGCACCACGATCGCCAAGGCCGCCCAGGCCGGTTTGGGCCTGCTGACCGCGCTCGTCCTCGCGCGGGTCTTCGGCGCAGAGATTTTCGGCATTTTTGCCTATGCCACGGCCACGGCGATGCTTGTGTCGATCTTCACCCGCCTGGGGTTCCACGTCCAGATCATCTACGCGATGAACCGGGCGATCACGCAGAAGCGCGAAGGCGATATCGCGACCATCGTGGCCACCGGGCTGATCGCATCGCTGGCGGCATCGATCGCGGGTGGATCGCTACTTTACTCGGTTCTGTTCTTCGTGCCCGAATGGCAAATGGCGCCTGCCCTGAAATTCAGCGCGGCGCTGGTCGTCGTCTCGGCGCTGGTTCAGATCATCGGCGGCGCGATAACGGCCATGGGAAAGGTTGTGCTGGGCGTTTCGGTTGAATCGGTGTTCAAACCGGTTCTGTTCCTGATCGGCGTGGGCATCGTGCTGTTGGGGGCGTCTCCCGAAGAGATCGGGTATGACGGGCTGTTGCAGGTGTTCATCGTTTCCCAGACGCTGCTCGTGGCAGGGTCGACAGCGGTCCTGTTCTACTGGATCCGCAAGAGCTATGGGCCGCTGCGCTGGCGCAGGTGTATTTTCTGGCCCGGCGTCAGGGAAGCGCAGCCGTTCATGCTCGCGAACGCGATGCTGCGGCTATACCAGGAAGCCGGTCTCGTGGCGGTGGGCATTTTCTTCCTGCCGGTCGACGTCGCTCTCTTCCGTATTGCGGCGCAGACTTCGGCGTTGATTCCGTTCGGGCTGCAGGCGCTTCAGGCCGTGTTCCGGCCCCGTATCGCGCGCCGTTATGCAGACGGTCCCGCCGAACGCCGCGAACTGCAGCGCGAACTGACGCACATGACCAGGCTTCTGGCGGTGCTTGAAAGCCCGCTGATCCTTGCGCTCATTTTCCTGTCCCCGCTCGTCGGATGGATTTTCGGGGAGGAGTTCGCCGCCGCTGCAACCTTGCTGACGATTCTTTCGGTCGGTCAGGCCTATAGCATCCTGTGCGGGCTGAACGGCGACGTATTGAACATGACCGGCCGGGCGAACATTGCGGCGCGCTGGGCGATCATCGCGCTTGTACTGGTGGTGGCGTTCATGTGGCCGTTCATCCAGATTTTCGGGTTGGCGGGCGCGGCGCTGGCAGTATGCGTCACCCGTCTGATCTGGAACACCGCGCTCGTGCTGGCCGCCGTGCGCCACACAGGATTGCACACCACGGTTGCGGGACGCCTCGCGGTGCTCGAAAGGGTCACGGGGCGGGCCGAACCGGAATGATCGCGTCGAGGAATTGTTTGATATGAGCGGTGCAGGGCAGATTTTCATCGGCGGTTGCGATCGATCGGGCACGACGATGCTGGCGTCCATGCTTGGCGGGCATTCGCGTGTGCTGTGCCTTCCCGAAAGCCATTTTTTCCAGCAGTTCGCTGCCTCGGGTCTTGCGGGAGACGCGCTCGTCTCGGCGATCGAAAAGCATCCACGGTTCGAACTGTGGGGCGTGGACCTGTCGGCCGAAGATCGTGCGGAATTGGCTGCACAGCCCGGTTTTTCAGCGTTTGCCGACCTGTTGGCGCGTTTCTATGCGCGCAGCCACGGGGTCGCCGGTCACGAAGTGTGGGTCGATCATGCACCGCGCAATTGCGGACGTTTTCTCACCTTGGCGCGCGCGTTTCCGCAGGCGCGCTTCGTTCACATGGTTCGGGACGGACGCGCCGTTGCCAATTCGTGGATGGGGCAGGACTGGGGACCGAACAACATTACCGCAGTGGCCGATGCCTGGGCCTTGCGGCTGGCCCAGGGCCTGTCCGCCGAAGCAGCGTTGGGCGACCGGATCGTGCGCATTTCCTACGAGGAGGTCGTGGCCGATCCCGAAGTCGCCATCCGCAAGGTTGCCGGATTGGCGGGGATCGCATTCGAAGCCGCGATGCTCGACGCGCGGGGGTTTCGCCTGCCCGAACACTCCAAGGATACGCACAGCCTTCTGACGGCAGACAGCAGCAGGGGCGTATCGTCCGGTCGCCTGGAAAGCTGGCGGCGTGACCTTCATCCCCGCCAGATCGAATTGTTCGAAAGCCGCGCGGGCGATCTGCTCGAGGCGCTCGGGTATGATCCCGTCAACGTCGATCCACAGCCCCAGACCCGCAAGGAAAAGCTGCGCGATCTTGGCCGGGAGCTGTATCTTGGCGCGCGAAACATTCCCCGCCGAAACCGCCGACACGGCTTCGGCACGTTTCGGTAGAATCGCGTTACTTCAGGCCGACGCCGCGCCGGATGGCGGAAAGGTTTTCTCCGACCACGTCGCGTGATCCCGACAGGGTAAGGTGGCCATAATCGAAATGCATCGGCTCGCCGCTGCTCGACAGTGTGCGGCATGCGCCACCGGGACAGATGGTTTCAATCATATCGATGTATGTCGCGCTCGCTTGTTCGGCTGCGCCAGCCATTTGGGTGCCGACTGCCTTGCGCCCTTGGGTGAGATGATGAGACAGGTCGGCGCCTGCCTTGGCGTCCCTCGCAAGCAAGAGCGGAAACGTGCCGTTATATTCGACCATCGGGCCGACCAGAACCACATTGACGCCCTTGTCGCGCAGGCGCCTGAGCGTGGGGCCAATCCGTGCCGCATCACCGGGCCTCCAGCGTGCCGCGATGACCACGGCATCGAAGCCGCCCCGGTCGAGCACATCGGACAGGACCCACTCGCGCATCCGGGTGCAGCGGGACGCGCCCTTGTCGCCCAGGATCGGATGGCACCCTGACGCCGTCGCCTGCATGACGTTGGCGTCCGGCAGCAAGGCATCCAGAGCGCCCCAATACTGCGCCGCATGGCTGTCACCCAGCAACAGGACGTTGCGCTTGTCCGCGTCCGGCGTGATGCAGGCGGCGCGATCGTAGGAGGCAAATCCGCCATCGTCGTTGCCGATGAAGCACGTGCCACGCCGGTATTGCGCCAGGTAATCGGGCTTGGCCGTGTAATCGGCATAGTCGGCCAGTGCGACTGTCTGTGCGGGGTACGAGCGTAGCGAAACCGGCTTCGCTGACATGGCGAGGCCAAGCACGACGAAGACGCTGAGCGCACCCAATCCGGCCAGCACCACGCGCCCGGCAGGCAGCGCGCGCATTGCCTTGCTGCGAAACGGTTTTTCGACCCAGAAAGTCGAGATGGCGCCAAGCGCCATGGAAATTGCAAACAGCACAGCCGCCGCAAGCGGTGCCGGCTCGCCGCCGTATTCGATCTTCCAGAACACGATCACGGGCCAGTGCCACAAATAGAAGCTGTAGCTGATCTTGCCGATCCACACCGCGGGACCACTGCTCAGGATCTTGCCGACCGAATTGCCTTCCGCGCAACCGATCAGCAGCGCGCTGCCGAGGACCGGGATCAGGGCGGCCCATCCGGGGAAGGGGGTTTGCTTGTCGAACAGGAAAATTGCCGCCGCAATCATGGCCATGCCCAGCCAGGCGAGCGCGGGGTTGTTGTTCCACCGAAACACGCCCTTGCGCATGGCGATGGCCAGCAGCGCTCCGACGCCGAGTTCCCATGCGCGGGTCACGATGAGGTAAAAGGCAAACGGCTGTTTGATCTGCGTGATCGCAACCGATGCGACCAGCGAAACCACCACAATTCCCAGCAACACCGCCAGCACCCGCTTACGCGCATAGCGCATGACCAGATACAGCAGAGGCGGGAAGAAGATGTAGAACTGTTCTTCGACCGCGAGCGACCAGGTGTGCAACATGGGCTGCGTTTCGGCTGGCGCGCTGAAATAATCCGCCGTCAGCATGAAATAGATGTTCGAGATGAAGCCCGCAGCAGCAGCCACCGTCTTGCCCAGATCGACCTGCTCGACCGGGAACAGCAGCCACGCACCGGCCACAAGAACGCCAGTGAACAGCGCGACCAGCGCCGGCACGATGCGCAGGACGCGGCGCTTGTAGAATTCGAGCAGCGAGTATTCGCCTGCTTCCATTTCCTGGTGGAGAATGCCGGTTATCAGGAACCCGCTAATCACGAAGAAGACGTCCACACCGACATAGCCGCCCGGCATGAACGTGGCCCCGAGGTGGAAAATGACGACCGCAAGGACCGCGATCGAACGGAGGCCGTCAATATGTGCCTTGTAGGTCATGCGCTTCCGGAAACGTGGCAGGGATGCTGGATTGCAGGGCACGCGGCGGTGCTGCGGCGCTCTGCATACCGTCTGCCTGCAAAGAGGCAAGGTTGCGTCCCCGTTAATCGCCTGTGGCGTGGTGCACGCGGTGTCCGGAGGATGTTGGGAAGGGGGATGATGGTGGGCGTACCAAGGTTCGAACTTGGGACCCCTGCGATGTCAACACAGTGCTCTACCACTGAGCTATACGCCCACGCTATCATCGTCCTACCCCGTGGGGCAGGCGCGCCCTTTAGCGAGCCTTCCAGACCCGTGCAAGGCCCAAATGGCCCGACTAGAGCTGGATACTTACCCGGTCGTGGAGAACCCGTTCGACTTCGAGGACGAGGTCGCGCAAATGGAAGGGCTTCGACAGCACCTTTGCGTGCGGTTGCTCGCGGCTCGCCTTGAGCGTGACCGCCGCGAATCCCGTGATGAACATCACCTTCGTGTCCGGGCAAAGTTCGTTGCAGCGCTGGGCCAGTTCGATCCCGTCCATTTCCGGCATCACGATGTCCGACAAAAGCAGATCGTAGCCGCCTTTCTCAAGCAGGGGGATTGCAGCGGTGCCGCGGTCCACCGCATCGACCTGATAACCGGCGGTTACCAAAGCGCGTTCGAGATAGACGCGCATTGCGTTGTCATCCTCAGCGAGGAGAATCCTGTTGGAAGGGCTATCGCTCATGGGCTGGCTTGTACGCGCGGTCGCTTAAAAAAGCATGTATGACGAAGAAGATTGCTTAAGGCCCAGCACGGACGGATGTCGGGCCTGGAAAGGAAATCGTCGGGCAGACCAAGCGAATTGCCTAAGCAAAGCAAATTCATTTGGTTAACGCTCTGGAGGAGGTCGACAGCCATGTAACTTTGGCATACGCTTCTGCGTACGGGATTTATCTATCAGTAATCACCACAGTAATGGCTTGGGCCGGGTCGCACGTTCACAAGTCGAATTGGGCTAGGGAGAGCATCGATGTTTACGGAAAATCTTGGACGGGGCGAATGGGGGCTGCGTCAGTGGGCGCTTGCTGGTGACACGACCCAAACGGCCAGTCCGGCTGCAACGTTCGAGATTGCAGCGGAAAAGATCGTCAGATCGTATATCGACATTCCGGGAGATTCCTCGACCACGGCGGTCGTCACCATCGACAGCACAACGGTCAATGTCCTCGAAACCGAAGGCGACACCGACTGGTTTCGTATCGACCTGTCCATCGGCCAGCGCATATCGATCGCGTTGAACGGCGCAGGCGCATCGCCGCTTTCCGATCCTTTGCTCCAACTGCGCGACGCCGCCGGCAATGTCGTTGCGGCCAATGATGATTTCGGGTCGCTCAACTCGTTCCTGACCTACATTACCACGCTGGACGGCACATATTATATCGACGCCGGTGCGTTTGCCGACTCCTATGCCGGTGAATACGAACTGATCGTGTCGCTTGCCGATGTAGCAGATGACAACTCCACCGACATTTCCATCAATATCGGAAATTCGCAGGTCGGTTACCTCGACGTTGTGGGTGATCATGATCGTTACGCGATCCAGCTGGTCGAAGGCGAAACGGTCCAGATCAACCTCAGCGGCATCGGAAATGTCGACCTGAACGATCCCTATCTGCGTATCTACGACGCAGCGGGCAATCTGGTCGCTTCCAACGACGATTCGGGCACGCTCGATTCCGAAGTGGTGTTCCAGGCGCTGTCGTCGGGAACCTATTACATCGACGCCGGAGCCTTTGCGGACGGTTACACCGGTTCGTATATCATCGAAACGCAGTACACCGATCCGCCCCCGCCGTTGACCGAGTTCACCTATGATGAAATCGCGCTTCAGCTGCTCGAAGGGTATTGGGGCGGTAACACGTTCTCGTTCGATGTCGGTGCAGACGGATCGATCACCGTCAACCTGACCGCGATCGAGGCCGATGCTCAGAACCTCGCGCGTGCCGCGCTGGATCTCTGGTCGGACATTACCGGCATCAACTTCGTGGAAGTCAGCGTCGCCGCGGAAATCACCTTCCAGGAAACCGATTCCGGCGCTTACGCCGAATTTACCAGCGCGACCGGCACCGGTCCGAACACTGTCCAGATCAACTCTGCGCTCGTAAACATCTCGACCTCGTGGCTCGACACCTACGGGGTGACGTTCGACACCTATTCCTTCCAGACCTACATCCACGAAATCGGGCATGCCCTGGGTCTTGGGCATGGCGGCGATTACAACGGTTCGGCCAACTATCCCACCGATGCGCTTTATCTGAACGATGCGTGGGCAACCACGGTGATGTCCTACTTCGATCAGGAGGAGAACACGTTCTTCGGCATCCAGGGCTTCAGCTGGGCGTTGGTGACGACCCCGATGGCCGGCGATATCGTGGCGATCACATCCCATTACGGCGCTTCCACCACGACCCGGACGGGCAACACCACCTACGGATTCAATTCGAACTCCGACCGGGCCATCCACGATGCGACCCAGTTCGCCGATACGGCCTATGCCATCTACGACAGCGCCGGCTTGGACATGCTGGATTATTCCGGTTTCGCGGCGGACCAGCTGATCAACTTGAACCCCGAAACCTTCATGAACATTGGTGGTCTGGTCGGTAATGTCGTGATCGGGCGCGGCGTGGACATCGAAAACGCGCGCGGCGGTAGCGGCAACGACACCATTATCGGCAACGACCTCGCCAACGATCTCAACGGTCTCGATGGGAACGACCGGCTCGAAGGCGGCGGCGGGGATGACCGGCTCGTCGGCAGCAACGGCGATGACACGCTGTTTGGTGGCGGCGGTCAGGACACGCTGCTGGGCGGATCGGGTGCCGACACGATGCACGGCGAAGGTCTTGCCGACACGATGAACGGTGGATCGGGCAACGATTACATGACCGGCAGCTTCGGTGCCGACGTGATTTTCGGCGGCGACGGGATCGACCAGATCTTCGGCGATTCGAACAACGATTACCTGCGCGGCGGAAACGATGCCGATACGATCCGCGGCGGGCAGGGCGCCGATAATCTCGGTGGCGGCGAAGGCGATGACTACCTCTATGGCGAGGATGGAAACGACCGTATCCAGGGGAACGGCGGCATCGATCGCATCTACGGTGGTAACGGCGACGATCTGCTGCGCGGCGGCGACGACGCCGACCGTATCTACGGCGGTGACGGCGCGGATACCCTCCGCGGTGACAATGGGGCCGACTTGTTGGTCGGCGGCATCGGAGACGACCTGATCAAGGGCGGCGCCGGTAACGATTCCATCTGGGGTGACGACGGGAACGACCGTCTGGTTGGCGAATCCGGTAGCGACGATTTCTACTTCTCGTCGGCACTTTCGGCGACCAACGTCGACGCCATTGTCGATTTCGAGGTCGGGATCGACACGATCCAGCTCGATCGCGGGATATTCGCCCAGATCAGCGTTGTGGGCACTTTGAACGCGGGCGCTTTCCGCACCGGGACTGACGCCCTGGATGCCGACGACCGGATTATCTATCGCAAGTCGACGGGCGAGATATTCTACGATGCGGATGGCAGCGGCAGCGGCGCAAAGGTGCTTTTCGCCACCGTTGCGGCGGGCACCTTGCTTTCCGCGGCAGATTTCGAGGCATTCGGAAACCCCGTGCCTGCCGAACCGATCGGTGGACTGCCGAAGGGCTTCGACCCGGACATCCTGGGCGCGGATATGCTCTTGATCGCCTGATCCGCATAATACCGATGAAAAATGACGCGGGGGTCGGGGCTATGCCTTGGCCCCCGTCGTCATTATGTTCGTTCTTCATGATGCAGGAATCATTTTGACGGGCGGATTGATCCGGGAACCGGACGAAGCGGGCGGCGCGATCCCCGGGCGCGAATCCGATCCCTCGTTCCGTCTGTGGCGGTCGCAATCGGGCGATCTGCCCGTTCTCCTCGCCGTTCCGCACGATGGCCGGCGTTATCCCGACACGTTGCTGGAGCGGATGCGTGACCCGGCAAACACCTGTCCCCGCCTCGAAGATCGCCATGTGGGTCAGATTGGGCACCAGATCGCGGCGGAAATCGACGTGTCGTTTCTGGCCGCCGAAGCACCGCGCGCGATGCTCGATCTCAACCGCTCGGCCGATGACATCGACTGGGGCATGGTTATGGGTAGCAAGCCGAAGGTAGCCCGGCATTCGATGGTGAACCGACGGGCGCGGAACGGCTTGGGGCTTATACCGCGCCGGATACCGGGGATGGGCGAGATCTGGCGCGGCCCTGTTTCCGTGGAAGATCTCAACCGGCGGATCGCCCTGGTCTACACACCCTATCACGCTGCCCTGGGCCGCGAACTCGACCGCCTCCGCGACGTGTGGGGGGCGGCCCTTCTGGTCGATCTCCATTCCATGCCCCCGCTGCGCCGCAGCACGCCGGGCGAATTGCCGGCGGAGTTTGTGCTCGGCGACCGTTTTGGCGCTTCGTGCGATGGCGGTCTTGCAGACCTTGCCATGCGGTATCTGGGCGGACACGGCAGGCGCGTGGCGCATAACCGGCCTTATGCCGGTGGCCATATGCTGGATCGTTACGGACAACCGGTGCGCGGCATCCACGCTATCCAGATCGAGGTCTGCCGCAGCCTGTATCTCGATTCCCGCCTCGATCAGCCAAGCGCGCGCTTGTCCGGAATCGGCAGGCTGCTTGGCGGGCTGGTCCAGGCTCTTGGGCACGAGGTTGCCGAAATGGGCCGGCCGACGCGGTTGGCCCAGGCGGCCGAGTGACCCCAAGAAAAAACCACCTCGTGCGAAACGCACGAGGTGGCCAAGGTTCAGGGAGGAAATGCACTCGCGTGCATCTTGCCGGACTAGCCATGAGGGGTGCATCGTCCGGCACGCCCGAAATAGGTGCGCCAAATTTGGCTTTCAAGGCTTTTGCGGGGGCAAACAGCCGCCGTTCGGCGCACTGCCGGAGCGCTTCGTCAGCTTGCGTCTTGGGGCGGAATCTTTGGCTTGGCGATCAGGGCGATTCCATCGCCAGATAGCGTTACGGCGCTCCCCTGCTGGGTCACCGCGCAGTCACCCACCTCCAGCACTTCATCGCCGAACCGGACGGTCCCTGCGTATGGGATGATCAACGTGGACTGGCTGTCCGTCAGATCCACTGCGCGACCACCGGCGCATCGGGCGAATGACAAGCTGAAATGCGGGCCGTCGACCAGCAGGCCCGTGTCGCCATCGATACGGCTCCGGTTTTCGTCCGCATATGGCTCGCAACTGGCCACCTGAAGGCCAGCGTCCAGGTGCAATTCGCGTGGGCGGCCATAATCGAACAACCGGAAGGTTATGTCGCTGTTTTGCTGGACTTCGATCAGACCCACGCCGCCGCCAATCGCGTGGACCGTCCCGGCAGGAATATAGAAGACATCCCCGCGTTTCACCTTGTGCCAGACCAGTCGATCGACAATCGATCCGTCCATCGCCGCAGACCGGACATCCTCGATCGCCATCGCGCTTTTGAAGCCGGCGGCGATCACCGCATCGGGTGCGGCATCGACGATGATCCAGCATTCGCTTTTGCCATTCGTGCCAAGACCCATGGTGCGGGCCTGCGCGTCGTCAGGGTGCGTCTGAACCGACAATCGCTCGCTCGCGAAGATGAACTTGACCAGCAGTTGCTGCAATTCAGGCGGCGGGTCGAACCACACTTCGCCAATCCGTTCGGGGCTGTCATGGTCGAAGGGTTCGGGAAGCTTTTCGACGCCCCAGACTTTTTCGACCGTGTGGCGAGCCAGCTTTCGGATCATTGCTTGCGGCACCGGCTGGCTTCCCCAACGCGTTGTACCGCGTCGCGGGCGGTGACCAGCACATCGTCACCATCGACGATCACGACCAGGTCGGTTGCGCCGATCACGGTGACATGCGGGCCATCGCTGTCGATCATAACGCCTGTCGACCCGATTGTTTCGCCCGGTCCGCAAACTACGTTCCCGTTTTCATCGGAGCTGCGTTTCGACATCAGGGCATCCCAATTGCCGATATCCGACCAGCCCATCGCGACATCGACCATGGCCGCGCGATCGGTGTTTTCCATGACCGCGTAATCGACGGATTCACCTTTTATGCCAGCAAAGGTGGGTTCGTCCGGGCGGATATGGCCGGATGCACGGTTTGCCTTCTGAAAGGCGGCAGCGGTCGCGGCCGCCAGCGCCGGACGATGACGTTCCAGCTCTGCCAGGAAGAAGCCTGCGCGAAAGGCGAAGATACCGCCGTTCCAGGCGTAATCGCCCGCTGCGAGAAATTTGCATGCGGTTTCGAAATCGGGCTTCTCGACGAAGCTGTGGATGCTGTGGCCACCCGGCAACGCATCCCCGCGGCGCAGGTATCCATAGCCCGTTTCTGGCGCAGTCGGTTCGATGCCGAAGGAAACGAGGTAATCTTCGCGCGCAAGGTCCGCCGCCACCGTGACGGCGCTGCGGAAGGCAGCAAGGTCTGCGATGAAGTGGTCGCTCGGACAGACCAGCATGATCGCATCCGGGGAAAGGGCATGCGCGGCCAAAGCGATTGCCGGCGCGGTGTTGCGCCCCATTGGTTCCACGATAAAGCGGGCATCAGGTGCAACATCGTTGGATTGGGGCAGGGCGAATTCGAGATGCTTTTCGCCCACCACCACGATCGGGGCATCGAAGAGGGTGCGATCTTTACACCTGTCCAGCGTGGCCTGGTAAAGTGTGCGGTCCCCCAACAGCGGGATGAACGGCTTGGGCCGGTCCGCCCGGCTACGAGGCCACAGGCGGGTGCCGCTCCCTCCGCACAGAACCACAGGAACGATCCCGGACATCACCCTCTCCACTCGATCTTGCCGGAACAGCGCCCGACGTCACATTTCCGCGATGGGTGATGCCCGACTATTCCGGTTGCAGCAATCGCACGAAACCGGTTTTCCAGTCGGCTTTGCCATTGGCTGTCGCGGCCGCTGCGACACGCGGCAATTCGGCCTCGATCAGCTCGACCCGCTCGTCCCAACCGTCGTGGGTGCGCTTGCGAAATATCCACCCGCCGTACCGCGGCCCCCACTGGCGCATAAACCGAACGGCGGCTTCGGGATCGTATCCGGCGTTGTGAAGCAGCCAGGGCATCAGGCGATCGGCATCCCGTTCGGACAGCCGCACGAGTTGCCGCTTGCGCCCGGTTTCTTCGAACAGGTCCAGATGGCCGAGCAGATTGTGCGCCATCTCATGCGCGATAGCGGCGGCAAATTCGTCATCGGTGTAGGCAAAGGCGGGGAAATTCTCGCCCACGGACACGCGTGATCCATCCGCCGAGGCGCCGATCGAGGAATCGATAAGTTCGAAACGGCTCTGGCAAGCAGGCACCCCTGCGACGGTCGCGCTGGATACCGTACCGTCGCGATCGGTCCATCCAAGGGTAACGGGGCCACGGGTGAGGGCATCGTCCATCCAGTTGCGGATGGCGGTGGGCCGCTCGAACCCTTCCTTGCCGGGAAGCCAGCGCGTTTCGATGTCTTCCCCGTCGACCTGGACCAGGGTGGCGTTCTGGCGCAATCCGGCAGCGTAAGCCGGTGAGCCCAGGGCGGCGGATTGCACACCGATATCGCCCGCAAGCCCGAACAATTGGCGCACGATAGAGGCGTTGCCATAACTGCGGGCATCGTGGATCAGCAGGCCGAGCGTCGGAACGGTCCGCTCGCAGAAAGGCGCATTGGCCGTGGCGAGCCGGTAGCCGATCTGAAACAGGCGATCTTCGCGGCTCTGAAAAATTTCGAGCGGATAGGGATCGCGGGTCTGTTCGGCCGCCGGTGCGGACTGGGCGAGGGCAGGCGCCGGAACGCACACGGCAAGCAAGGCCGCGGCGTGCATTAAGAAGTTGCGCGGGGCGGCCGGCAGGAACCGGGCCGCCCCGCGTGATAGCGAATTAAGCAGCGGGTGCGCCATTTTCGGCGAGCGAACCCTTGGGAGCGGTGCCCTGCTGGGTCTGACGACCGAAGATTATGCGCATCTGCTCGAGCGAGAAGATGTGTGCGTAAATCAGCTGCAGCAGGCCGTTATCATTCCACTTGCGAAGCTGATCGCCGCGAACTGCGCGCAGCTTTTCCATGTTGATCATCTGGAAGCCGCGATAAACGAAGGGCTGTTCCTGACCGGGCACCTGAATGGCGACTTCGCCGTCCATCAGCAGGTCGTGGTCCTTCAGTTCCTTCATGAAGTTCTGGGTGCGCTGGCCGGCCTGTTCGAAGTTTTCGCAGAATTCCAGGATCTGCTTGGTCGCAGCGCTGGGATCCTTGCCGTCGAACAAAGCTTCGCCTTCGTCGAATTCGCCAACCGATTCGGCGGTCGGGTCGAAGCACAGCGACATCTCGTCGCTGTCGGGCTTCAGGCGGGCCAGCATGAAGGGATAGCGGCGGATATAGGCAGGAATATACACCGGCTCGATCACCTTGCCGGTGTCGTCGACGAAGGTGTTGACGCCTTCGTTGAGGGCCATCAGCGCCAGCGGAAGCGGTGCTTCGCCGATCGAGAATACGATCGGAAAGAAACGCTGTGCCTGCACGAATTCGTCGACCGTCAGCGGCACGGCGTGCTGCTTCGAGAGCCACGGCGCGAGGTCGATAGACCGCGTGTGATACTTGGTGTGATCGTTGCTGTTGAGCGGCATCAGATCGTTATAAAAGAGGGGCAGCATCGGCTGCGGCGCGCTGGCCATTGGGACTCTCCGGATTCAGTGAATTTGACGGCGCACCAGACGGCACGCGCGCGTGAAGCTGCGCGCTTTAAGGGGTTGCGTCCGCCAGCGCAAGCGGCACCAGCTTGCCCGGATTGAGCAACCCGTGCGGGTCGAGCGCCAGCTTGACGCTGCGCATCAATCCCAGCGCCACGGGATCGCCCAGACGGCCCAGTTCATCGCGCTTCATCTGGCCGATGCCGTGTTCCGCGCTGATGGAACCGCCGAAACCGGTGACAAGATCGTGGACGTATGCGCTGATGGCCTTGCCGTCGTTTGCCTCCCATTCCCCGCGCGCTGCGCCAGGAGGGGCGAGCACATGGAAGTGGATGTTCCCATCGCCCAGATGCCCGAATCCGACTGCCGTCGTACCCGGGAACCGGTCCTCCACCTGCGGCGCGGCCTGATCGACGAAATCGGCCATGCGCGAAACCGGTACGGAAATGTCGTGCTGCATGGCGGGTCCGATCGCGCGCTCCGCCGGGGCAACGCTGTCGCGCAATTGCCAGAAAGCCTCCGCCTGCGTTTCGCTCGCCGCGATCGTCGCATCCTCCAGCAGGCCCTTGTCGAGGGCACTTTCGAGCATCGCAGAAACCGTTTCATCCAGACGGTCACTTGCGCCAGCAGGCGCCACCAGTTCGATCAGCGCGTTCCAGGAATGCTTGCCGGACAGGGGTGCGCGTGCGTCGGGCAGGTGCGCCAATACCGATTCGAGGCAATGCGCGGGCATGACCTCGAAACCTTCCAGCGCATCCCCGGCAATCCGTTCGCAATGAAGCAGAAGCTGGCGCGCGGCGGCGATTGACGCAAGGCCTGCCCACGCAACGATCCGGCCACCGGTTTCAGGCAAAAGGCGCAGGGTTGCCGCCGTTACGATGCCCAATGTTCCTTCCGATCCGATCAGCATTTGCTTGAGATCGAATCCACGGTTGTCTTTCTTGAGGGGCGTCAGCGCGTCGAACACTGACCCGTCTGCCAGCACCGCTTCGAGGCCCAGTACCTGCGCCCGCATGGTTCCGTGGCGCAGGACCTGCGTTCCGCCCGCATTGGTGGAAACGAGGCCGCCGACGGTGGCCGATCCCTTGCCGCCAAGCGTCAAGGGGAACCGCAGCCGGTGATCCGCAGCTGCCTCGTGCAAGCGCTGGAGCACGACGCCCGCCTCGCACGTGACCTGCCGGCCTTCGGCATCGAACTCGCGGATGGCATCCATCCGGCGCAAGGATAGGAGCACGGCCGTGCCGGTTTCATCGGGGGTCGCCCCGCCGGACATGCCGCTGTTTCCGCCTTGCGGAACGATGGGAATGGCGTGGGCGCCGCAAAGCTTCACGAAGGCCGCGACTTCTTCGGTCGATGCTGGCGATGCCAGTCCGAGGGCGCGCCCACTGTACCGTCCTCTCCAGTCGGTGAGCCAGGGCATCACCAGTTCGGGATCGGTCGTGAAACCGCGAGGGCCGAGCAAGTCCCGGGCTGCGGCAAGAAAGGCATCGTGATCGGACATTGCGGCATCCTTGCCACAGTTGCCGCCATACGCGCCAGTATTTGCCTTCCCTGCCAGATCAATTAAGCGGATATTCAAGCGCGTGGGCCGAGACGGACGCTCGAAACCGGCCACGCACAAGACGCATGATGCGGCCACGGAGCATACCAGACGCGCCAATGCCATTCGTTTCCGCCATCCTTTCGCTGCTGCTGCCATTCGGCGCCGACGTTGACGCGGTGGCGCGGGCAGAAACCGTTCAGCAGGCGCGGGAACCGGCACCGATCGTGACGCAAGGCGCCATGTCTCGCCGCGCGCCCGACTGGATGGGACTGGTCGAAGGCGCACGCGCTCCCGTCGCGAACCAGGTGCGCATCGAACGGCGTGTGATCCTGCGAATTTCCCCGCAGCCCGGCGGCGTCCGGAGCGATATGCTGGCCGATCTGCCTCAGCGCCCTGCGCCGTCGCGGCTGGTCGAGCGTCCGATGGGGCGTTGCATTCCCGCCAGCGGCATAGCCGGCGTGTCCGACAGGGGGAGCCGCCTGATCATCTACATGCGCGACCGCAGCATGGTTTCCGCGCAGTTGGAAAAGGCCTGCAGTCCGCGCGATTTCTACCTCGGGTTCTACATGGAACGCAGCGAGGACGGGCAACTGTGCATCAACCGTGACCGGTTGCTGTCCCGCGCGGGTGCCAAGTGCCAGGTATCCGAGCTCAACCGGCTCGTGGCCGTAAGTCGCGGGAACTAGATCACCGAGCGGGCACACCCCGTAAACCTTGACTTCTCCGCCTAATCGGGCGAAGGGCGCGGCGAGCCGAATGCCGCGTCCGCGCGGGACTTCGTCGGCCAATATCCAGGGACACATCTTACGCGCATGACATTCGCCGATCTCGGCCTTTCCGAAGACTTGCTCAAAGCGGTGGAAGAAGCCGGCTATACCGAGCCGACCGACATCCAGCGTGAAGCCATTCCGCCTGTGCTGATGATGAAGGACATCATCGGCATCGCGCAGACCGGTACGGGCAAGACCGCCAGCTTCGTCCTGCCGAT
Source organism: Qipengyuania zhejiangensis (assembly GCF_035607565.1). Classification (NCBI taxonomy): domain Bacteria; kingdom Pseudomonadati; phylum Pseudomonadota; class Alphaproteobacteria; order Sphingomonadales; family Erythrobacteraceae; genus Qipengyuania; species Qipengyuania zhejiangensis. Next base: position 815,217 of record NZ_JAYKGO010000001.1, read on the forward strand.
GATCGACATCATGGCAAGCGGTCGCCGTCGTGCGCTCATGCCGCGTTCGCTGATCCTCGAACCGACGCGTGAACTCGCGGCGCAGGTCGCCGAAAACTTCGTGAAGTACGGCAAGTACCAGGACCTCAAGATGGCGCTGCTGATCGGCGGCGTTCAGATGGGCGACCAGGTCAAGGCGCTCAACGAAGGCGTCGACGTCCTGATCGCAACGCCGGGCCGTCTCATGGACCTGTTCGAACGCGGGAAGATCCTGCTGAACGGTTGCGAGCTTCTGGTCATCGACGAAGCCGACCGTATGCTCGACATGGGCTTCATTCCCGATATCGAATTCATCTGCGACAAGCTGCCCGACACGCGTCAGACGATGCTGTTTTCGGCCACCATGCCGCCGCCGATCGAAAAGCTGGCAAAGAAGTTCCTCAACAATCCCAAGCGGATCGAGGTCAGCCGCGCGGCCAGCACGAACAAGGATATCACCGCGTTCAAGGTGCCGACGAAGGCGCGCCAGAAGCGCGATACGCTGCGCTGGCTGCTGGCGAACGACCTTGTCGAAACGGCGATCATCTTCGCCAATCGCAAGACCACGGTGCGCGAGCTCAACAAGAGCCTGCAGGCCGATGGCTTTGCCAGCGCCGAAATCCATGGTGACATGGACCAGTCGAGCCGAATCAAGGAACTTGACCGCTTCAAGGCCGGACAGGTGAACATCCTGGTCGCCTCGGACGTTGCCGCACGCGGTCTGGACATCAAGGGTGTGAGCCACGTGTTCAATTTCGACACGCCCTGGCATCCCGACGACTATGTCCACCGCATCGGCCGCACGGGCCGAGCAGGTGCGAAAGGCCGTGCCTTCACGCTTGTCGCGGAAGACGATGCCGAAGCTATTGCGAACGTCGAAAAACTGACTGGCGCTGTCATTCCGGTTTTCGGCAAGAGCGATGTGCGCGTTGCCATGAAGGACACCGGATCTTCCGAAAAGCCGGCCGAGGCCGAACAGGAAGCGTCCAAGCCCAGGCAGCGCAAACCCCGCCGTGAAAAGAGCGAAGATCCGGTCGAAACCAAGCCCGGGCGTGAGACCACGCCCGAGCGTAAGGCCACGCCCGAGCGCAAGGCGAAGGCTGCGGAGAAGGCAGATGCTGCCGAGCATTCCGAGCCTGCACCGAAACGCGAACGCAAGCCGAAGGCGGAAAGCAAGGCCAAGCCGTCCCGTGGACGTGCGAAGAGCAGCGCTCCGGCCGATGCGGATGAATGGAACGGGCCGGTGCCCGGTTTCCTGGATGTCTCGGCCCTCTAGGGGCTGCCGATTTCGCAAAAGGCGGGTGTGCGTGTGATCTCCCGATTACGCGATGCCTGGCGGAATATCATTCTGTACGCATGGGATCACCCGTGGGCGCGGCAAAGCCGTGTCCGCACCTTTGCGCGTATCGTTCGCTGGCAAATTCGAAGCGCGCTGGACCGCGGCCCCCACACGGTCGCGTGGATCGCAGATAGCAAGCTTGTGATCCGCCGCGGAATGCGTGGTGCCACCGGATACCATTATTACGGGCTGCACGAATTTGCCGACATGGCGCTGGTTGGCCACTTCCTTCGGGAAGGCGAGGTCTTTGGCGACGTCGGGGCCAATGCCGGGGTTTATACCGTTTTCGCGGCAAAAGTTTGCGGCGCCCGTGTTCACGCGGTGGAGCCTGCACCCGAAACCCTGGGCGCCCTCATGCAAAACATCGCGGCCAATTCGATCGCGGATCGCGTGGAAGTCCACCCCGTCGCCCTCAGCGATTGCCGGGGCACCGTGGCTTTTTCTTCCGGCCGCGATGCAACCAACCGAATTACCGACGCTTCCGTCGCAGGTGCACAGCAAGTCATCGCCATGCGGGCCGACGATCTTTTCGCAGGGAAAGGTCTTGTCGCGATCAAGGTCGATGTAGAGGGGGCCGAAGACCCTGTTTTTGCAGTGGCGGGTGCGCTTCTGGCGGAACCGCAGCTTCGCGTTCTCCTGATTGAAACCGTGAGCTCGGCCTTGCGCGCGCAGCTTTTACGTGAAGGGTTTGTCGAGGCGTTCTACGATCCCTTCAGCCGCACATTCTGTGATAGCCAAATCGCCAATGGCGCGAACAACCGGCTCTTCCTGAGGGATATAACCTTCGTGGAATCCCGTGTCCGCTCTGGTCGGACAATCAGTTACCGGGGGTTGACGGTTTAGATCGCTCGGGGCTTTTTTATTGTTTGTTCACCATGGCTGCTGCATTATTGGCCGATGGATTACTTCGCCGATCTCATAACCACTACGGTGATCCTGCTCGTGCTGCACGGGGCCGTGTTCGGGATATTGGCTGTCGCGGTTAAACGCCGCGCCGTTGTGGACGCCGCCCAGCGCAGCCGTCCAGAATTCGTGACGAACTTGTGGCTGGCCCTGATCAATTCAATTCTGATCGCGCCGTTGCTCGTTGCCCCGACACAAAGCCTGCACGCGTTCATCGGGACGAGCGCGGCGCTGCAATCCTTCTGGGAAGGCGTCAATGGCGGGCTGGCGGTTCTGGCCGCGATCTTTCTGATCGATTTTACCGCTTATTGGCGGCATCGGCTGGAGCACGAACCTGCCTTGTGGCGGTTTCATGCGACACACCATTCCGATACCGCGATGCATTGGCTGTCCGTCCAGCGCAAACACCCGGTGGCCAAGCTGCTGAGCGTGATCGTCGATACACTTCCGGCCGTCGCGTTGGGGTTGCCTGTGTGGGCGATTGGCGGCGGGCTGATGATCCGCGGCTTCTGGGGGTACTTCATCCACGCGGACGTGCCCTGGACCTTCGACCGTGTGGGAAAGGTGCTCATGTCCCCTGCGGCCCACCGGTTGCACCACATCAGGGACGAGCGTCTGATGGGATCGAACTATGCCAACACATTCTCGTTCATAGATGTGATGTTCGGCACATACCGCGATCCGGCGCCGTATCGCGATTGCGAGACCGGAATCGCGGAAGGCACACGCACTATCTGGGGCGAACTCGTTCGGCCTTGGGAGGCACGTTATCGCAAGCGCAAGGCCTTCGAGGCTACCGAACGCGGCGCGGAAAGCTGACGTTGGCGAACTAGTCCGCGAGCTTGACGAACCTGTCTATCACGCGCTTTTCACCTGATTTTTCGAACCCGATGGTCAGTTTGTTGCCTTCCTGATCGGTCACGGTTCCATAGCCGAACTTGTCATGGAAGACGCGCGCGCCAATGGCGATGTCGCTGCGCGGTTTGGCGGCAAAACTGGCTGCGCTTCGCCCCGGTTCGGCCAGTCGTTTGGGCGTCGCATCGTATCCGGTGGACATCGCGCGTTGCCAGCCGGGTCCACGCGCCGATGAACGCTCGGGACGGTTGGCGGTTACGTGCGCGAAGGGATCGTCCGTTTCGCTCCAGTTGGCGCGCCAGAGCGACGCTCCGCCAGTCATCGTCGTCTCGCGAGAAACGGTGTCTTCCGGCAGTTCTTCGATGAAGCGGCTGGGGATCGAGCTGGTCCACTGCCCATAAATACGCCGGTTGGCCGCATGCAAAATGGTGCAACGACGCTTGGCGCGGGTGATCGCGACATAGGCGAGGCGCCGTTCTTCTTCGAGGCTGGCCAGGCCGCCTTCGTCAAGCGAGCGCTGGCTGGGGAAGACCCCTTCTTCCCAGCCAGGAAGGAAGACGTTGTTGAATTCCAGCCCCTTGGCCGCGTGCATGGTCATGATGGTGACCTTCTCGCCATCGTCGCGCGCATCGTTGTCCATGACCAGCGAGACATGCTCGAGGAAGTCGGTGAGCGTTTCGTAGTCTTCCATGGCGCGGGCGAGTTCGGAAAGGTTTTCAAGCCGGCCGGCCCCTTCCGCGCTACGATCCTTCTGGAGCATTTCCTCGTACCCGCTTTCCGTAATTACGGATCGCAGCAGTTCGGATGGCGATACCTTCTCGGCCTGTTCGCGCCAATGGACCACCTGGCCCAGCAGCCCGACGAGTGTGTTGCGCGCGCGCGCCGGGAGGTCATCGGTTTCGCACAAGTCGAGCGATGCAGCCACCAACGGTGCTTGCAGGTCCCGCGCATGGCGTTGCATCGTTTCCAGCGTCTTGGCGCCCAGACCGCGCTTGGGCTGATTGTAGATCCGTTCGAATGCCAGGTCGTCGGCTGGCTGCTCGATCACGCGGAGGTAAGCGAGGGCATCGCGGATTTCCGCGCGTTCGTAAAAGCGGAAGCCCCCGACGATGCGGTAATTGAGACCGATCTGGATGAACCGGTCTTCGAATTCGCGCGTCTGGTATTGGGCCCTGACGAGAATGGCGATCTGGTCCAGCGGCGCGCCTTCGGCCTCGAGCCGTTCTATCTCCTCGCCGACGCGGCGTGCTTCTTCCGGGCCGTCCCACACCCCGATGACCCGCATCTTGTCGCCCGCCGGAAGTTCGGTCCACAGTGTCTTTCCCAGCCGTTCGCTGTTGGCATCAATGAGACCTGAAGCGGCGGCGAGGATTTGCGGAGTGGACCGGTAATTCTGCTCCAGCTTGATAACCGCAGCGCCTGGAAAATCCTTTTCAAACCGAAGGATATTGGCGACTTCTGCACCGCGCCATGAATAGATGGACTGGTCGTCGTCACCCACCACGCAGATGTTCTTGCGCTCCTGAGCCAGCAGCCGCAGCCACAGGTACTGGACCTGATTGGTGTCCTGATATTCGTCGACAAGGATGTATTTGAAACGCTGCTGATACTGCGCCAGCACATCGTGGTGCTGGCGAAAAATGTTGAGCATATGCAGCAGCAAATCGCCAAAATCGCAGGCGTTCAGCGTCTTCAGCCGTTCCTGATACAGCGTATAGAACTGCGCGCCTTTGCCGTTCGCGTAGCTTTCGTTCTCGATCGTATCGAGATCGCCGGGGTTGAGGCCGCGGTTTTTCCAGCGATCGATCAGTCCGGCCAACTGGCGCGGGGGCCAACGTTTTTCGTCAACGTCGTTGTCTCGGATCAGCTGCTTGAGCAGGCGCAGCTGATCGTCCGTGTCGATGATGGTGTAATTGCTCTGCAACCCGACCAGTTCGGCATGACGCCGGAGCATCCGGGCGCCGATCGAGTGAAAGGTGCCCAGCCACGGCATCCCTTCGACCGCATCGCCGATGTGCCGGCCAACACGCTCTCTCATTTCGCGTGCGGCGCGGTTGGTGAAGGTCACGCACAGGATTTCCGAAGGCCATGCCCGGCGGGTTGCGACGAGATGTGCCAATCTTGCGGTAAGCGCTGCGGTCTTGCCGGTGCCCGCTCCCGCCAACATCAGCACAGGCCCTTCGGTTGTCAGAACCGCGGCGCGCTGAGGCGTGTTCAGAGGCGCCGCATAGGCGGGAATCTGCGAATCCTGGTCGGTCGGGGAAGGGGGCGGATTGTCGTGCATAGCTGGTGGAACAGCTAGGGAACGAAGGGCGCCAAGGCAAGCGTTGCGCAGATGGTGGGGTCTGGAACCGTCGCGGTGTTTGCCGCGTAACTATGAGCAATCGCTTATTTGGAGATACCCGATGAAGAACTTGATCCTTGCGGGCGCCGCTGCCCTTGCATTCACCGCCGCCCCTGCAATCGCGCAGGATGTCGCAGTCGCGCAGGACGGTACGGTTTATGTGCTGACCGACGTTCAGCAGCTTTCCTATGATGGCTGGCCGATGGAGCGTCAGAGCACCTACGATGCGTGGCCCTATACCCTCCAGGAATACTACTGGACCCTCGAGCCGATGCAGGCCGACGGCTGGTGGATGCTGAACGATACCCAGCGCGTGCGGATTTACGAAATGACGCCGGAACAGCGCGTGGCGACATGGACCACGATCGGTCAGCAGATGAGCGCGAGCGAAACCGCTGCAACGGCCCGCACCGCTGCGTCGGCCAACGCGGGGCCGCGCTTTGTCAGCCGCGAAGTCACCCAGACCACGCCGGCCAGCTACAAGGCGGTTTCGGGTGACAATATCCCGGTCTGTACCGCGAAGCAGCAGGACGGGTGCATCAATTCCTGGGAAAAGAACAAGACCGGTAACCGCCCGCTGAACTACTGGCCTGGTCGTCCGGCAAGCGAAATTCCGGGCAAACTTCCGGTGAATAACCCGAACAAGTAATCCAGGTTTGGCCGCGTTGACGCCGTTTGGCTCGCGCGCCGCTTGGAGGGGATGGATCCGCCGCGGCGGGTCCGTCCCTTTTTTTAGGTTCGGATCAGGCGTCGAGACGCAGGAGAGTGAGCTTCGCCTTGCCGACCTTGCGATCGGCATCGACCCTGAGAAGCTTCACCTCGACATCTTCCTTGGCGCCCGTTTCGAGCGCGATCCACGTGGCGGCGTCAATCCAGCCCAGCCGGATCATCCGGTCGAGCGCCACCTGGCCTGCGCCCGTGGCGTAGGGCGGATCGAGCAGGATCAGGTCATGCGCCTTTTTAGCCGGGCCAAGGGTCATCACCGAGCTTTGCTGGACGACCGTCCGATTGCGTGCCCCCAGCGCATCGATGTTCGCGCGGATCGCCTTTACCGCGCTGGCTTCCTGTTCAATGAAAGTGCAGGTTGCCGCCCCGCGCGACAGTGCTTCCAGGCCGAGCGCGCCCGACCCTGCGAACAGGTCCAGCACGCCCAGATCCTCGAAGCTGCCCAGACGGCTGGCCAACATGCTGAACAACGTCTCGCGCGTGCGGTCGGCCGTGGGACGTGTCAGCTCACCCGGCGGCGCCACCAGTTTGCGGCCGCGCCATTCGCCAGCGATCACCCTCATTTGATTCCTCGCAGCAGCCCCTTGCGGAACCGTTCCACGTCGACCTGGCGGATTTCCACCGCCTGCCCGCGCGGCAAGTCCGCCAGTTCGTAAGGGCCATAGGCGGTGCGCATCAGGCGGTTAACCTGCAGGCCGAGATGCTCGAGGACGCGGCGCACTTCGCGGTTCTTGCCTTCGGTGAGCTTCATTTCGATCCACCGGTTCTTGCCCGAACCGCGCTCGAGGTCGGCTTCGATCCGGCCATAACGGATGCCGTCGATTTCTATTCCCTCGACCAGTTCGTCCAGCTGCGCCTGCGTCACGTCACCGAATGCGCGCGCGCGGTATGTGCGCGGCACGCCGGACGAGGGCAGTTCCATCGCACGCTTGAGCTCGCCGTCATTGGTAAGCAGCAAGAGGCCTTCGGTGTTGAAGTCCAGTCGGCCCACCGGCATCACGCGCCCGGCTTCCTTGGGAAGGGCGTTGCGAAGCGCGGCGTAAATCGTCGGCCGGCCCTGGGGGTCGCGTTCCGCCGTGAGCAGGCCAGCGGGCTTGTGGAACGCAAACAGACGGGTGGCTTCGGCCTTGCCCACCGGCTTGCCGTCAACCGTCACGCCATTGAGGTTGGCCAGCTTGACCGCCGGAGTGTCCAGAACCTTTCCGTCCACGGCCACGCGGCCATCCGCAATCATGCGTTCGACCTCGCGTCGGCTCGCCACGCCTGCGCGCGCAAGCAGTTTGGCGATCCGGTCGCCATCTTCGGGAAGTCTGTTTTCGGCCATGGCCGCGCGGTTAGGCCTTCAATTGGCCGCCCGCAAGGCTTCTTCGACGGTCTCGTGGTATCGCCGGATACCGCCTTCCATCGTGCCGAGCGTCAGATGCGGCACCGCACCGGTTGCAAGTCCCTGTTGTCCAAGCTCGGCGGCGCGGAAATCCTCACCCGCAAAAACACCGCCGTCCAGCAGCGCCCAGCTGCGTTCCCAATGGTCGCGCGCCTTGTCGCTCGACGGGTGTTCGGGAATCAGCATGAAGTCTTCGACCAGCGTCAGGTCGTGCGCCTGCGGCATCATCACCATCACGTTTATGTAATCGGGACTGGGGATGATCAGCGCCCCGGGAAGCAACTGATAGGCGAATGTCACCACGCGGCGCAGGTCCGCCATCTTCTCCAGGTCGACGCCTTCCATCTCTTCGAGCCGCCCCACGGCGCTGCGGGCGTGCGGGCCGATCATGTCCCCGCTGGTCGCGCCATCCTTGAAGAAAGGACCGATGGTCTTCGCGTGGAGCCGGGTGACGTGGTAGCTTTCCAGAAACGCGTCCATGATGAGTTTCCAGTTGCCCGCCACGCGATGCGTCTTGCGGCGGAACAGCACGTGTTCGCCCATGCCCAGCGCGTCGAAATCCTCCCCCAGCATCTCGGCCTGCGCGAAATCGGCACCTTGCGTTTCGGGAGAGAACCAGATGAGCCCGCCCGTTTCCAGCGAGGGCAGTTCCACCAGTCCGTACGCGTCCTTGTCGAGGCCGGGAAAGGTGTCGGGGCGGGGAAGGGCGAGCAGGCGCCCGTCCACCGCGTAGGTCCAGGCGTGATAGGGGCACACCAGCTTCTTGGTGCATTGCACCTCGCTGCCTTCGACCAGGCGCGTGCCGCGGTGGCGGCAGACGTTCAGGAAGACATGCGCGGCGCCCTGCGCATCGCGCGTGATCAGCAAGGGGCGCCCGGTCGCATCGTGCGGGACAGCCATACCGGGATCGGGCAGCAAGGCCGAAGGGCACAGGATTTGGGGCAATCGATCATAGATCGCCGCTTTCTCCCGGGCCCAGTAATCCGGGTCGGTATAGACATGCGCCGGGACGGTGCTGGTCCCGATGCTGTCGCGTTGGCGGCCCTCGGCTATATCCTTGGCCAGAGCCAGCATGCCGTCAGTCGGCCTGCGCGCGGGATGTTTTGTGTCGACAGCGCTCATGACGCCTGTTCCTCTCTCATTCCTGTGTCTAGTGTCGCAAAAAAACAGCCCAAAAGGAAGGACGCTAGGGAATGGCCGAGGTCGCACAGAAGCCCAGGAAATCCAGTTGGCGCGTGCTCGGCATGGCGCTCCGGAACCGCAAGACCGGTTTCATGCTGCTGTTCGGCTTCGCCAGCGGTTTGCCGTTCGCCCTCTTTCTCGGCACCTTGTTCGCCTGGCTGACCGAGGCCGAAGTCGACCTCGAGACGATGGGCATCTTCTCGCTCATCGGACTTGCCTACGCCTTCCAGTTCCTGTGGTCGCCGTTGATCGACAAGGTCGATATTCCGGTCCTGCGCAGGCTGGGGAAGCGCAAGCAGTGGATCGTGCCGATGCAACTGCTGCTCGGCGGGATACTTGTGACGCTCGCCCTGCTCGAACCGCGCACGCAGCTGGGCTGGTTCTCGCTCCTTGCCGGCATCGGCGCTTTCGCCAGCGCGACGCAGGACATTGCGATCAACGCATGGCGTATCGACGTGGCGGACGACAAGGCGACGATCGACATCCTCTCGACCGTGTACCAGATGGGCTATCGGCTCTCGTCGCTCGTCGGCGGCGCGCTGGGCCTGATTATCGCTGCGCGGATCGGCTGGCCGCAGACGTACATGATGATGGGCTTCATCCTGGTGTTTGCCGGTGCCGTGGGCCTGTTCGCCCCCAACGCCGACAACGATGCCGGCCAGACGTCCGCGCATGGTGACGATCAGGTGCGCGCCTTGCGGTTTGCCGGCGAACTGTCGCCGACCATCCGCAACCGGGCGCTCGGCATCGTCGGGTTGCTGTGGGCAGGGGCCATCGGTGTCGTGATGACATTCATGATCCAGTCGATGACCAACGCCCCCGAAGACCGGCCGAACCCGACCGACTTCACACTGAACGTGGGCCCGTGGATCATCGTCGCCACGATCGTCCTTCCCGCGCTGGTCGCCGGGTGGCTTGCCGCCAAGAAGCGCGATGGCACGTATTTGCTGCAACAGGACGCCCCGCCCGCCAGTGGCAGCGATTACGCGCTCGATCATCTCTACCGCGCGCTTGTGCTGCCGCTCGTCGAATTCGTGGGCCGGATGGGATGGTCGCTGGTGCTGATCCTGGCGGTCGTCCTGACCTATCGCATCTGCGATGCGATCTGGGGCACGTTTGCCTATCCGTTCTACCTCGGCGAACTGCAGTATACGAACGACGAGGTTGCGGTGGCATCCAAGTTCTTCGGCGTGGGCGCAATCGTTCTGGGCCTTGCCGTGGGCGGCTGGATGCTGACGGCGCTGGGCCGCATGTTCACGCTGATGTTGGGCGGCCTTCTCGCGGCGCTCACCAACCTGCTCTATGCCGACCTTGCGATTGGCGGTGCCAATATGCAGGCGTTGAGCGACTTCATCGGCTTTTCCGCGCTGGTTGAAAGCTTCCCGGGCGGCAGCGCCAAGCTCGCGCGGTTGATGATCACGATCGGGTTCGAAAACCTTGCCATCGGGGTCGCGGGCGCCGCCTATATCGCCTGGCTTTCGTCCATCGTCTCGAAACAGTTCAGTGCGGTCCAGTATGCGCTGCTGTCGTCGCTCACCTTGCTGGTCGGAACCCTGGGCCGCGGGGCGCTGGGCGAAATGATCGAGAACCAGGGGTATTACGACGTCTTCATCCTGACGACCTTCATCGGGCTGGGGGCGATGGTGCTGGTCGGTTTCGAATGGATTCGCGAAAGTCGATCGAAGGCCGCCGCAGGTATAATCGCGCCGGAGGCAGGCGAAGGACTGCCAGCCGAATAGCAGCGCGTCCGGCCTCTGCCGCGGTGGCGGGGCTCGTTAATTTTGCTCTAACCAGTTCCACGTATTTTATGCAGAATGGACGGGAAGCCATCAGACCCTGAGACGCCCCATAACCGCGGGTTTCTGCGTGTCGCGCTGGGCGTGCTTGGCCATCTCGAAACCCTTGAAGGCCGTAAACGGGTCGAGATCATGGACCTTTCGCAGGGCGGGGCGCACGCCGTCTTTCTGGACGAGGCCGATGCGGCGAAGCTCGACGTGAACGACTGTGTCCTGCGATGGCTGGGTTTCGACGCCTTTGGCACGGTGACACGGCGCGATGGCGCCCATCTGGCGATTGCCTTCGACGAACTGCTGAGGCCCGGTGTCATCAAGGAAACCAACAAGCAGGCTGCTTTGGTGGTTCGCAACGAATTTGGCGAACGCAAGCTGCGATCGCGCCTCTGGGCCAAGGGAATTTACTCGGCCTAGTCCGGCAGCTGGCGGTTCAGTTCCAGGACTTTCCCCGCAAGATACAGCGAACCGCCGACGAAAATCTGGCCGACGGGGGCATTCGCCGGTCGGGCCATTTTCACAAGCTCGCCTGATGCCATCTCGATATTGTCGGCTGTCGCGGCGTTTGCCATTCCGCATGACTTCGCGAAATTGGCGACGTGTGACGGTTCGGCCGATTCGTGCCCGGGGACAGGTACAGCGACGAGCGATCGGAAGTGCGGTGCCAGCAACCGCATGAACCCGCGCCAGTCCTTGGCTTCCAGCATTCCCACGATGGCGTGTCGCGGTGTCTTCGGCAGCCCGGCGAAATAGGAAGCGAGCATTTCGGCCGCCTGGACGTTGTGGCCCCCATCAAGCAACCATTCGCAATGCGGGATCAAGCGGGTCAGCGGACCGTCATCCAAAATCTGGAGGCGGGCAGGCCATGTCGCCCGCCTGACTCCCTTGCGGATCGCATCGGCAGAAACTTCGATCGTGCCCTGCGATTGCAGCATCGCCGCAGCCAGTCCGGCGTTGCGGACCTGATGGGCCCCGGGCAAGGCGGGTTGCCCCAGCTCGATTTCGACCGATTGCTGTGTGTAGACATTGGCGATCCCGTCGCGCTGGACCCACCAGTCGCGCCCCTCCATCTTCAAATCGATGGCTTTTTCGCGTGCCAGATCGAGCACCGTGTCCAGCGCCGCAGGCGGAGGCGCCAGCATGGAAAGCGGCGCGCCGGTCTTGGCGATGCCGAACTTCTCGAAGGCAATGCGGGCGATCGGATCGTCCGGCGTGCCTTCCTCTGGCTCGAGGAGGAAGCGCTCGTGATCCAGCCCCAGCGCAGCGATGCCGCAGGCGATCGGCGAATCGATGACATTCGTTGCGTCAAATCGCCCGCCCAGGCCGACTTCGACGATACAGGCATCGGCGGGCACCCGCGCGAATTCGGTGAACGCGGCGGCCATGGTGACTTCGAAAAAGCTGGGGTCGAGGTCTGCACCGGTATCGAGAATTTCCCCGAGCAGGGTTGCCAGCCGTTCGTCGGAGATTAGCTGCCCCGCCACGCGTATCCGTTCGTTATAGCGGACGAGATGCGGGCTGGTGGTGACATGGACCGTGTGGCCCCCCGCTTCGAGCATCGCGCGCAGGAAGGCGCAGGTCGAGCCTTTCCCATTGGTCCCGGCGACGTGAAGCACAGGGGGCAGGCGCAAGTGCGGATTGCCCAAGCGGCCCATCAGCTGGCGCATCGTAGCCAGCCCCAGGCGCCCCTGCGGCACGGAGAGCGCGCCCAGCCGGTCGAGCTGGGCCTGGACTGCGGGGCTATCGGAGCGGGCGAAATCCCGCATGGCGCGGCTCAGGCGGCCTGCGCGGGTGCCAGGTAATCGATGACCGTCGCCAGCATGTCACGCAGGTCATGCCGGTGGACGACCATGTCGACCATGCCGTGCTTGTGCAGGTATTCGGCGCGCTGGAAGCCATCGGGCAATTGTTCGCGGATCGTATCCTGGATCACGCGTTGACCGGCAAAGCCGATCAGGGCGCCCGGTTCGGCAATGTGGACATCGCCGAGCATCGCGTAGCTTGCGGTGACGCCGCCGGTGGTCGGGTCTGTCAGCACGACGACATACGGCAGGCCTGCTTCCTTGAGGCGGCGCGTCATCACGGTGGCCTTGGGCATCTGCATCAGGCTGAGAATGCCTTCCTGCATCCGTGCGCCGCCAGCGGCGGTGACCACGATATAGGGTGCCCGGCGCGTTAGCGCGCGTTCCGCGCCCTGGCAAAAGGCGGTGCCCACGGCCATGCCCATGCTTCCGCCCATGAACGAGAAATCCTGCACGCCGACAACCGCAGGCTTGCCTTCGATCGAGCCGGAACCGACGAGGAAGGCGTCCTTGTGCGGGCTGTTGGCACGGGCCTTCTTCAACCGGTCGGTGTATTTCTGCGAGTCGCGAAACTTGAGCGGATCTTCCCTTACGTCAGGGATGGGAAGAACATCGAAGCCTTCGTCGAGAATCTGGCGCAGGCGTTCGTCGGCACCGATGCGGCCGTGATTGTCGCACCGCGGGCAAACGTAGGCGTTTTCTTCGTATTCCTGCGCGAACACCATTTGCTGGCACGCGGGACACTTGACCCAGAGATCCTTGTCGGTGCTGCGCTTGGGCAGCCACGAAAGGTTGTTACGGACGCGGGTAAACCAGTTCATGCCGAAGCCCTTGCCGCCGAATGGACCGCCTTGGCAAGACCCGAGGTAAGCTCGCGCAGCTTCGACGGTGCCTGTGACCCATGTTCGCCGACCAGTTCCACCAGTGCCGAACCGACGACGACACCATCGGCCACACGAGCGATCTCGCCGGCTTGCTGCGGGGTGCGCACGCCGAATCCCACCGCTACTGGCAAGTCGGTGGCCGCCTTCAGTTTCGCGACCGCTGCCTCGATGCTGGCAGTGGCGGCTTGTTGCAGGCCGGTGATGCCGGCAACCGAGACGTAATAGAGAAAGCCCGCCGAGCCATCGAGCACCTGCGGCAGGCGCTTTGCATCGGTCGTGGGCGTGGCAAGCCGGATCGGCGCGATGCCGTTGGCGCGCAGTGCCGGGCCGAGCGCGTCGTCTTCCTCCGGCGGGATGTCGACGCAGATCACGCCATCGACGCCAGCTTCGGCGCATGCTTGCGCGAACCATTCCGACCCGCGCCGGACCATCGGGTTGGCATAGCCCATAAGCACCAGCGGGGTGTCGGGATGGCGCTGGCGAAATTCGGTGGCGATGCGGAAGACATCGGCCGTGGACGTCCCCGCACCAAGCGAGCGGATGTTCGCCGCCTGGATCGCCGGGCCATCGGCCATCGGATCGGTGAAGGGCATCCCCAGTTCGATGACATCCGCGCCGCCTTCGACGAGCGCGTCGAGATTGGCTGCGGTATCGCCGTCGCCCGCAGTAATGAAGCAGACGAGCGCAGGGTGGGGTTTGGAGAAGGTGGAGATGAGGCGGGTCATGCTGGTTTGCGATACGCTGTTAGATAAAGACTCATAAAGACGGCAAAAAAGAATGCCGTTGCCACGATCTGCGTCGGGCTGCGGTCGCTATCGGGGAAGGCGAAACGCAGAAGGAAGCCCGCGGCGGCCATGATCACGAACGGCAACGGTGCCATCTTGATCGCGGACAGGGGGCGGATCCTGACTTTTCCGTTCGCCAATTTCTTCATGCCATCGAATGCAAGCAAGATGCCTCCACCCAACATGCAAATGCCAAATGACGCGAGCAGGTAGATGTTGTCCCTCCCGAAGATCATGAGCGCGATTGCCTGCAGCAGCGCCAGGCCAACCAGGATCATTCCCGCTCTTTGCATGCTCACATCTCCACTCCAAGCTTGTCGGCCACGGTGAAGATGTCCTTATCGCCGCGTCCGCAGAGGTTGGCGAGGATGATGCTGTCCTCGGGCATGGTCGGCGCGACTTTGGCCACCGCTGCAATGGCGTGGCTCGGTTCGAGCGCGGGGATGATGCCTTCGGTGCGGCACAGCAACTGGAAGGCGTCCAATGCCTCGTCGTCGGTGACGGCGGTGTATTCGACGCGGCCCATGTCCTTGAGCCAGGCGTGTTCGGGCCCGATGCCGGGATAGTCCAGACCGGCACTGATCGAGTGGCCTTCGGTGATCTGGCCGTCATCGTCCTGCAGCAGGTAGGTCTTGTTGCCGTGGAGGATGCCGGGGAAACCGCCGAGCAAGCTCGCCGCGTGCTGGTCGCCGTCGAGGCCGTAGCCAGCCGCCTCGACACCCAGCATCTTCACGTCCGGATCGTCGAGGAAGGGGTGGAACAGGCCGAGCGCGTTGGAGCCGCCGCCGATCGCTGCAACCAGCAGGTCGGGCAGACGGTCGATCCGGCTCAGCATCTGGGCGCGGGCTTCCTTCCCGATCACGCTCTGAAAGTCGCGGACCAGTTCGGGATAGGGGTGTGGACCCGCCGCTGTGCCGATGATGTAGAAGGTGTCGTGGACGTTCGCGACCCAATACCGCAGCGCCTCGTTCATCGCGTCCTTGAGCGTCGCGGCACCGGCGGTGACCGGCACCACTTCGGCGCCGAGCAGTTTCATGCGGAACACGTTGGGTTGCTGCCGCGCGACGTCGGTTGCGCCCATGAAGATGGTGCAGGGCAGGCCGAAACGCGCGCACACCGTGGCGGTGGCGACGCCGTGCTGGCCCGCGCCCGTTTCCGCGATGATCCGCGTCTTGCCCATCCGCATGGCGAGCAGGATCTGCCCGATGCAGTTGTTGATCTTGTGCGCGCCCGTGTGGTTGAGTTCGTCCCGCTTGAACCAGACCTGTGCACCGCCGAGCGCCTCTGTCAGGCGTTCGGCGAAATACAGCGGAGACGGGCGACCGACGTAATGTTCCAGCAGATCGTCGAACTGCGCCTGGAACGCCGGATCGGCCTGCGCCTTGCGGTATTCACGCTCCAGATCGAGGACCAACGGCATCAGCGTTTCAGCGACATAGCGACCGCCATAGTCGCCGAAATGGCCGCGTTCGTCGGGCTGGTTGCGAAAGGAGTTCGGGTTCTTTGTCATTGCCGTGCCGCTTTGCAGAAGGCTGCAATCTTGTCCACGGCCTTCACGCCCGGTGCGCTTTCGACCCCGCTGGACGTATCCACCAGCTGAGCGCCGGTGGCGGCGATCGCCTGCGCGACATTCGCGGCCGACAGCCCTCCGGCAAGGCCCCAGGGCGTGCCGTTCCTGACCGAAGCAAGAAGCGACCAGTCGAAGCGCAATCCCATGCCGCCAGGCAAAGCCGCGTCACGAGGTGTCTTGGCATCGAACAGGATGAAGTCCGCGGCACCCCGATAGGCTTCGGCCCTGGCGATATCGTCCGCGTTCGAAACCGCGATCACTTTCCACACCGGCAGACCGAAACGGGCGCGCACTTCGGCGGCGCGGTGCACGGTTTCCTCTCCGTGGAGCTGGATAGCGTCGAGCGCGCCCGCGCGAAGCGTTTCGTTCAGTGTCGTATCATCGGGATCGACGAACACGCCGACCTTGCCGACCTGATCGCCCGCCCGTGCGCTGAGCTGGGAAAATTCCGCCGTTCCGACATGGCGCGGGCTGGGGGGGAAGAAATTGAAGCCGACGAATTCGGCGCGCGAAGCGATTACGGCATCGAGCGTCTCGGCAGTCGAAATGCCGCAAATCTTGATCGCGGTCACGGCGAATGTTCCTAGAGCGTCGCTTCGATATCGCGAGCCGCCTGGGCCGGGTCCGCCGCGCGGCTGATCGGGCGCCCGATGACCAGCACGCTTGCGCCGTGATCGCGGGCCTGGCGGGGTGTGACGACGCGTTTCTGGTCGCCCACCGCGCTTCCCGCAGGGCGCAGGCCGGGGACCACGAAGAAGCCGTCCTTCCACTGGGAATGCACCGCTTTGACTTCCTGTCCCGAACAAACGATCCCGTCGAGCCCGGCATCGTGCGCCAGATCGGCAAGGCGCATCACGTGATCGTGCGCGCTACCCGAGATGCCGGTGCGCTGAAGATCGCGGTCGTCCATGCTGGTGAGCATGGTCACGCCGACGACTTTCGTATTTTCGCCTGCCGCGGCCTTCGCATCTTCCAGCATTGCCCGTCCGCCGCTGGTGTGCACGGTCACGATTGACGGCTCCAGCACGTGGATCGCCTGCATCGCGCCGGCAACGGTGTTGGGAATGTCGTAAAGTTTGAGGTCGAGGAAGATCGGCAGACCGAGCTGGCCGATCATGTGGACCCCGTGCGCCCCATGGGCACAGAAGAATTCCAGCCCGAGCTTTATGCCGCCGACATGTCCTTTGACCTTCTTGGCAAGGTCGATGCCTTCGCGCAGGTGCGGAACATCGAGCGCAAGATAGACAGGATTGCTCATAACGGCTTCGAAGGTTCCGGTTCGACGGGATTTACGGGTTCGGGAGGCAGAGCGCCAACCGGTTCGGGCGTTGCTGTGGGTTCAGCCGGTTTCGGCGTCGCCATGCGCGTCGTTGCGGCTTCCAGCGCATTGACGCGGCGGCCCATGCGCCATTTGTTCGCCCGGTGGATGAACCACATGGGGACCAGTCCGAGCAGAAACGAGACGACAACCAGCGCGGGCAATTTGGTTTCGAGGACCAGATTGGTCCACAGCTGGACTTCGACCGGTTTCCAATTGAAGAAACTGAACGCCAGCAGGGCGAACAGCACCAGTACCCAGACGATTGTGCGCACGATCTGCATGGTATTCGAAGCTCCCCAGTGACCTTTTCGCTATTGCTAGGCCCGCGAAGGGCCCGCGTCTAGCCGAAGACCCGCGCGAAGATCGTGTCGACCTGTTTGAAATGGTATTCGAGGTCGAACTTTTCCTCGAGTTCCTTTTCCGACAGCGCGGCGGTCACTTCGGGGTCCTGCTTGAGCAGGTCGAGCAACATATGGCGCCCGTCGGATTCCCAGACCTTCATCGCGTTGCGCTGGACCAGCCGGTAGGCATCCTCGCGGCTGACACCGGCCTGGGTCAGCGCCAGCAACACGCGCTGCGAATGGATCAGGCCGCCCATGCGGTCCATGTTGGCCTGCATGCGTTCGGGATAGACGAGCAGCTTGTCGACGACGCTGGTCAGGCGGGCGAGGGCGAAGTCGAGCGTGATCGTGGCGTCGGGGCCGATGAACCGCTCGACCGACGAGTGGGAAATGTCCCGTTCGTGCCAGAGGGCCACGTTTTCGAGCGCGGGCAGGGCATAGGCGCGGATCATGCGGGCCTGGCCGGTCAGGTTCTCGGTCAGGATCGGGTTGCGCTTGTGCGGCATCGCGCTCGACCCTTTCTGGCCGGGCGAGAAGTATTCTTCGGCTTCCAGCACTTCGGTGCGCTGGAGGTGGCGCACCTCTACCGCGAGCCGTTCAATCGAACCGGCGATGACGGCCAGCGTGGCGAAATACATGGCGTGGCGATCACGCGGGATCACCTGCGTCGACACAGGCTCGACTGCCAGGCCCATCTTTTGCGCGACGTATTCTTCGACCGACGGGTCGATATTGGCAAATGTCCCGACGGCGCCCGAAATCGCGCAGGTGGCGATTTCCGCGCGTGCCGCCACAAGACGCGCCTTGCAGCGGTCGAATTCGGCATAGGCTTGCGCAAGCTTGAGGCCGAAGGTCACCGGTTCGGCGTGGATGCCATGGCTGCGGCCGATCGTGGCGGTGTACTTGTGTTCTTCGGCGCGCTTGCGGATCGCGGCAAGCAGTCCGTCGAGGTCGGCAAGAAGGATGTCGGTTGCCCGCGCCAACTGCACCGCCAGCGTCGTGTCCAGAACATCCGAACTGGTCATGCCCTGGTGCATGAAGCGCGCTTCGTCACCGACGTTTTCCGCCACCCAGGTGAGGAAAGCGATGACATCATGCTTGGTCACAGCCTCGATTGCGTCGATCGCGTCCACGTCGATCTTGGGATCTGTGGCCCACCAGTCCCACAGGGCCTTGGCCGCGCTCTTGGGGACGACCCCGAGTTCGCCCAGCTTTTCGGTCGCGTGAGCTTCGATCTCGAACCAGATCCGATACTTCGCCTCGGGTTCCCACAGGGCGGTCATTTCTGGGCGGGCGTAACGAGGGACCATGGCGGTTCAGACTCCGGAATTGGCAGGCGAGACGTGGCGCTGCCGCTAGGCCGGACGCCCGAGAATCGCAACCCCGGCGGATTGGTATTCCCGCTTGCCTGTGGCCGGCTCCGCGCGGGCGTTGCCCACGGCATTGCTTCGCCCGGGAACTCGGTTAGTGTTGGCGAACAATGCCTTGGGGGAGGACTTTGGTGAAATCGACACTTTTTCTGGCTGCCGCGCCGATTGCCGTCCTTGCCGGACCGGCCTGGGCAGGAGAAACCGTGCGGTTCGAAAACACACCCGACTGGGTCGAGGTGGCCGATATCTCCGCCGCCAGTGCCGAGGGCGAGGAGATCGTCATTTTCGACCGGCAGCTTCGGCTCGAGGGCGGGGTCGTGCACCGTTACACCGACGTTGCCTACGAGATACGCAATGCAGAAATGCTGGCGCGACTGGGTACGCTTCAGTTCGGCTGGCTTCCCGACAAGGGCGACCTTTTGATCCATCGCATGGAGATCATCCGCGATGGCAAGACCGTGGATCTTGTGCGCGGCGGCATCGGCCACGAGGTCATCCGCCGGGAAACCGAGCTTGAGCGCAGGACCGTGAACGGGGCGCTGACGGCTCTCTTCAAGGTACCCGGCATCAAGGTTGGCGACACGCTGCGCTTTGCCAGCAGCACGACCAGCCGCGATCAGGCGCTTTCTGGCGCAATGCAGGCGACCGAAGGTCTGACCGCCGAACCGGCACGGATAGGGTTCGGGCGGCTGCGGATTTCGTGGCCCGAGGATGCAGGCATATCCTTCGCCACTCTTGGTACGCCGACAGAGCCGCAAGTCAGGGATGTGGACGGATACCGGTTGGTGGAGGCCTTGCTGCCCATCGGCAAGTCCGATGCCATGCCCGGCGATGCTCCTGGCCGGTTCAAGGTTGCACCGGCCATCATGGTCGGCACGTTCGATAGCTGGGCCGATGTCGCGGCGGTCATGGCGCCGCATTATGCCACACGGGGGACCATCCAGCCCGGCAGCGCGCTTGCCGCGGAGGTGGACAGGATACGCAACGCGAGCGCCGATCCCCTCGTGCGTGCGTCAATCGCCCTGCGGACGGTTCAGGACGACATCAATTACCTGATGAACGGGATGGATGGCGGGAATTACCTGCCCCAGGCACCGGCAGAAACCTGGGCGCTTCGCTATGGCGATTGCAAGGCCAAGACGCTGTTGCTGCTGGCCATCTTGCGGGAACTGGGAATCGACGCCGAAGCGGCAATGGTGAACGCCGGCAATGGCGATGCCGTGTCGGTGTGGCAACCGCTGCCTAGCGCGTTCGATCACGTCGTCGTGCGGGCGGTAATCGGCGGTACCGCCTACTGGCTTGACGGGACGAGTGCGGGATCGCGCCTCGACACGATCGGGGAGGTCCCGGATTTCGGTTACGCCTTGCCGGTCCGTGCACAAGGGGCAGATTTGATCCCGCTGGACCAGCGCTGGCCCCAGGTCGCGGATCGGACGTACCGTATTACGTACGACTTCAGCCGCGGTGTCGACCTTCCCGGAACCTACGAAATCGAGGTGGAAACGCGCGGCGTGATGGCTGCGCGCATGGCATCGCAAGCGAGCGAGACGGACCCGCGCAAGGTGCTCGGCCATGCGCAGAAATATCTCGAGGACGTGGTCGACAGCGTCGTTTACGAGGCGGCTTACTCGTATGATGTCGAGGCGGGGATCGCCCGCCTGAAGGCGCGCGGGCTGGTTCTGGACCCCTTCACTGTGGAGCGCGGTGTCGCGGCGCACACGATTTATACATCGACCACCAACTGGTCCTTCGATCCCGATCGCGGCAAAGCCGCATGGCGCGCCATACCCTACCGTGTGGGCGGACCGATGATGACGTCCGAAGACGTCGCGTACATTCTTCCCGAAAGGGGGAAGGGCGCCGAGGTGATGGGAACCGGCACCCTTGAGGAGCGGGTCATCGCCGGTACGCGCTTCCGCCGCGAGCTGGACTTTTCCGGCGGCCGCGTCGCCGTGAAGGATTGGGCAAGCTATGTGCCTGCCGAAATCGCTGCCGAAGACATTCCGGCGGCAAAGGCCGCCATGCGCGCCATGTCGAGCGCCGATCCGTCGATCCGAATAACCGATCCCACACGGTACTGGGAACTCGACGATGCGGAACTGGCCCGGCGTATGGAAAGCGTGATCGTGCCGACACAGAAACTTGTCGCGCTGCTTCCCGGTGAGAGCGCATATCATGTTTTCCGCAGCGCGCTGTTCGCGATGGCGCGCGATTACAAGGCGGCGCTGAAGGAAATCGACCGGGCTATCGAACTCGACGGATCGGCCCAGGGTTATTCCACGCGCGCCGAAATACTGACGCAGGCTGGCCGGTTTGCCGAAGCGGCCGAAGCCGCGCGCCAGGCATACGAGCTTTCGGGCGATCTTGCGCGGGGGACGACCTATGCCATCGCCTTGTCCAACGCCGGCCGCGATGACGATGGGTTGGCGGTGCTGGACGCAATCGATGTGAGCGGAGAAGATTTTTCGGCCGTGGCACAGGTCTTCGCGGAAGTTGCCGGCACCACGGGCCGGTCCGACGAGGCTTGGGAGCGGCTGGAAAACGCGCTGTCCGAACGCCCGGGAGACGACCTTCTGCTCAATTCGCAATGCTGGTTCATCGGTACCTGGCGCTATCGCCTCGATGAAGGGTCGCAGTTGTGCGATCGCGCGGTCAAGGCATCCAACTACAGCGCAAACGCCCTCGACAGCCGCGCCCTCGTTTTCCACCGGCTGGGACGTCAGGACGAAGCGCTGGAGGACCTGCAGGCGGCCCTGAAGAAGGAACCGGGTCAGGCCAACAGTCTCTATCTTCGCGGCATCATCCGGTTGGGCCGGGGGGAGCCGGAAGGTCGGGCCGATATCCAGCAGGCCCTGCGTCTGTCGCCCGATATCGCCACACGGTACGAACGCTATGGGTTGTCGCCAAAGCGGTAAGCGCAAGCGTCAGATCAGGCCCTTGGCACGAAGCGAGACGTGCCCGGACCGTCCGACGATGACGTGATCGTGGACCGTCACGCCCAGCAAGCGGCCGGCTTCGGCAATGCGTTGGGTGATGGCAATGTCGGCCCGGCTCGGTTCGGGGTTCCCGCTTGGGTGGTTGTGCACGAGGATCAGCGCGGTGGCGCCGATGTCGAAAGCCTTGCGGATTACCTCGCGCGGGTGAATCGCGGCCTCGTCGATTGATCCGTCGCCAACATGATGATCGAGGATCAGGCGATTCTGCGTGTTCAGATACAGAACCCGGACCCGTTCGACCGTGAGGTGGCCCATGTCGACCAGCAGGTAATCGAGCAGCGCCTGCCAGCTTCCCAGGACAGGCTTGTCCTCCACCACGCCGCGCGTCATCCGCCGTGCGGCCTGCGCGACCGCGAACAGACCTGCGGCGCTGGCTTCGCCCATGCCCTTCACCTGTTGCAAGGCCCCGGGGTCCGCGTTCAGAACAGCCGCAAAGGAACCGAAATGCGCGATCAAGGCCTTCGCGAGCGGCTTGGTATCGCCTTGCCGTATGGCCGCAAACAACAGGAATTCGAGCAGTTCGTAGTCCGCAAGCGCGCCGGCCCCGCCGCCCAGCAATCGCTGGCGCAGGCGTTCCCTGTGCCCGGCCCCTGAATGGGCTGGCGGTATTTTCGCACTTTCCGGCAACCAATCCCCCATGCATCGCGTTTCAATCACTTGCATTGCCTTTGGCGCGCCGCGCGCGCAAGTGTGGGATCGATGGACAGGGTCGACGGTAACAATCAGGAATTCGGGGAAACTTTGCCCGATGTCGCTGCGCGTGCGCGTTGGCAGCAGAAGCGTTGGGCAATACCCAGCACCCTGCTTGCGGCGCTGATCGCGGCCCTGATTGCGGCCTGGTTCTCGCGCGAGGCAATTGCCGAAAACGTCATCACGGACCAGCTGGAATCCTACCATCTTCCGGCAACCTACGACATCGAACGGATCGGCGGTCAGACCCAGGTCCTCTCCAACCTCGTTATCGGCGATCCCGCTGCGCCCGATTTCACCGCAGACCGGGTAATCGTGCGCTTGCGCCACACGTTCGGGCTTCCCGAAATCGGCAAGATCACTCTCCAGAACCCGCGTCTCTACGGCAGCTATCGCGGCGGAGCCCTCAGCTTCGGTACGCTCGACAAGGTGCTGTTCGCCCCAAGCGAGGAACCCGCAGGCCTGCCGGCGATCGACCTGGCGATTCGGGACGGGCGCGGCCTGATCGAAACCGAATGGGGTCCGGTCGGGATAAAGCTCGAAGGCTCCGGCGTCCTGAGCAGCGGCTTTGCAGGATACGTCGCGGCAACCGCCCCCAAGCTCGCGCTGGCAGGTTGTAACGCCCAAGGGGCAACCGTGTTCGGGAATCTGACGACCAGTTCGGGCGAACCGCGCTTTGCCGGGCCGATCAGAATGGCCTCGCTGAAATGCGAGGACGGCGGCCTGGCGTTGAACGATTACGCGATCCAGCTCGATGGGAAGCTGGACCGTGAGCTGGCCAATCCAACCGTCGAGGCGCGCGTGGCTGGCGGAACAACGCGCTACGCAGAATACGCGGTATCTTCGGTCGACGGGACAGTGCGCGGTCAGATGCGCGGCGACGCGGCAACAGGGAAGTTCACCCTGGCAGGCCGCGGCGCGCAAAGCCCGCAAGTTCTTGCAGCCGTGCTGACTGCCGAAGGCCAGCTTCGTATGTCCAACGGGTTTTCCAGGATCGAGGTGGAATCCGGGCTGGAAGGAAACGGGCTTCGCCTAGGAAGTGGGCTGATCGCATCCATCGAAGGGCTGGCAAGCACCGGCGAAGGGACATTGCTCGCGCCGATTGCCCGGAAGATGGCCAACGCCTTGCAGGCCGAAACCCGCGGCAGCGCGCTCGAGGCCGACCTCCGGTTCCGAAGCGACGGTAACCGAATGTCCCTGCTGGTCCCGAGCGCGGAATTGCGCGGCGGGAGCGGTGCGCGGCTGGCGTCCCTGTCACGGGTCGAGTTCATCCGCGAAGGAACCGATGTCGCCCGCCTGGCAGGCAATATCGCGACCGGCGGTGAGGGCATTCCTCGGCTGAACGGCCGGATGGAGCGGACGGCAGCGGACGGTTCCGTCTTCCGGGTGGCGATGGAACGGTATTTGGCAGGCGATGCGGCGTTGGCCGTGCCCCAGATGGTGTTCAGCCAGACGGCATCCGGCGCATTGCGGTTTTCCGGACGCGTGGAAGCAAGCGGGCCGTTGCCCGGCGGATCGGCAGCCAATCTTCAAATCCCGGTCGATGGCAATTGGGAACCCGGCGGCGCTCTGGCGCTGTGGCGCAGCTGCACGGACATCGAATTCGATCGCCTCGTGCTTGCCAATCTGGCGTTCGAGAAGCGCGGTGTGACGCTGTGCCCTGCACGCGGACGACCGATCCTTACCAATGACGCGGCAGGGCTGCGGTTGGCTGCCGGTGCGCCATCGCTCGACCTGAGAGGAACCTTGGGTGACACGCCGATCCGCTTGTCGTCCGGCCCCGTCGGCTTTGCCTGGCCGGGTGTCATGACGGCACGGGCAATCGACGTGGAGCTGGGTCCTTCGGACACGGCCAGCCGCTTCCGCATTTCGGACCTCGATGCCCGCCTGGGCGACAATATTGCCGGCAGTTTCTCCGATGCGGACATCCTGCTTGCCTCGGTCCCGCTCGACATTCGCGGGGCGAACGGCCGATGGGATTACACCGGCGGCAAGGTGACCATTGCCGATGCAGCGTTCCGGCTGCTCGACCGCGAGGAACCGGACAGGTTCGAACCGCTTGAGGCGCGCGGCGCGACCCTGACGCTGGTCGACAACATCGTCGATGCGCGGGCGCAGCTGCGCCATCCAGGCAGCGATCGACTGGTGACCGTGGCCGATATCCGCCATGACCTTTCAACCGGTGCGGGGCGGGCCGATCTGGACGTGCCGGGGCTGGTATTCGACAAGGGGCTCCAGCCTGACCAGCTGTCCGTCCTCGCGTTGGGGGTGATCGCAAACGCCAACGGCACGGTTACGGGACAGGGCAGGATCAACTGGTCTTCGGACGGAACGGTGACAAGTTCCGGTACTTTCGGCACCGAAAACCTCGATTTCGCCGCGGCGTTCGGCCCGGTGAAGGGCGCCAGTGGCACGGTCGAGTTCACCGACCTGCTCAATTTGACCACCGCCCCCGGTCAGAAATTGCGCATAGCGTCGGTCAACCCGGGCATCGAAGTGCTGAACGGTGAAGTGGAATTTGCCTTGCGCGGCGGCGAAGTGCTCGCCGTGGAGGGCGGAAGCTGGCCCTTCATGGGCGGGCGGCTGATCATGCGAAATGTCGATTTCAATTTCGGGGCCGAGGAAGAACGACGGTATATCTTCGAGATCGTCGGGCTGGAGGCGGCGCAGTTCGTCGCCCAGATGGAGCTGGAAAATATTGCCGCCACCGGCCTGTTCGACGGGACCGTGCCGATTGTCTTCGACAGCCAGGGCAATGGCCGAATCGATACCGGCATCTTGATCTCGCGTCCGCCCGGGGGCAATCTGTCCTATGTCGGTGAACTGACGTACGAAGACTTGTCCCCGATCGCCAACTTTGCGTTCAATGCCCTGCGCAGCCTCAATTTCACGCAGATGCGCGTCGTCATGGAAGGGCCGCTCACGGGGGAGATTGTCACCCGTGTCCGCTTCGATGGCGTCAGCCAGGGGCAGGGCGCCAAATCGAACTTCGTGACGAAACGGCTCGCGAACCTGCCTTTGCAGTTCCGCATTAATATCAAGGCCCAGTTCTATCAGCTGATGACCAGCCTCAAGGCGATGTACGACCCGTCGGCCGTCCGCGATCCGCGCGAACTGGGCCTTCTCTCGGATGACGGCACACGCCTGCTGCGCCG
The DNA here is from genome assembly GCF_035607565.1 of Qipengyuania zhejiangensis. Classification (NCBI taxonomy): domain Bacteria; kingdom Pseudomonadati; phylum Pseudomonadota; class Alphaproteobacteria; order Sphingomonadales; family Erythrobacteraceae; genus Qipengyuania; species Qipengyuania zhejiangensis. Next base: position 840,672 of record NZ_JAYKGO010000001.1, read on the forward strand.
GTCCATCACCGGCGAAGAGGCCGAAACGCAAATCGAACCGGAAGACATAATTCCGGATGAACCTTCCATTCAGGACCAGGAAAGCGAGTAAACGCCATGAAGAGGGGTGAATTGACGGACCGCGCGAGCGCTGCGACATTCCCGGCCAAGCAGGGAGACAGTGTTTTGAGTGGAACGAAGCGGATGGCGGCGGCCGGGATGATCCCTTTCGCGCTGGCCGGGTGCATCACTGTCAATGCGCCCGAAAAGCCGATCGTGATCGAACTGAACGTGAATATTCGCCAGGAAGTGATTTATCGCCTCGCGGAAGACGCGGGCAACACGATCGAAGACAACGCGGATATTTTCTGATGGGTAGTATGATGAATCAGCGATTTTCACGAGCAATGCTGACCGGTGCCGCGATTGCGACGGCTCTTGGCGGTATTGCCACGCCGGCGTTCGCACAGCGCGATCCCGCCTATGCCAGTGCGCGTGCCGCAGGGCAGGTGGGCGAAAAGATGGACGGCTATCTCGGTGTCGTCGGTAGCGAGACGGCGGAATTGCGCCGCATCGTGAACGACATCAACATCAAGCGCCGGGCGGTCTATTCCCAGCGCGCCCAGGCGACCAACGCCACGCTGGAAGAATACGCGCTCACGGCGGGCTGCCAGGCCATTCTGGCTACGGCTCCGGGGGAAAAGTATCAGGCCCCCGACGGCACGTGGCAGACGCGCACCTCGGCTCCGCCCATAAGGGATCCGCGCTGTCCATAGGGCAGCGTTTTCTATCGCCAAGGTTTGACACCCCGTTGCCATCGCGGCAGCGGGGTGTTGCTTTGATGGCGGGACAGGCGGGAATTGGGTGCTGGCGTGTTGACTCGCCAAAGCCCCCCTTCTAAGGGGGCGGCGCCCTCGGCGGGCAAGTCCGTGTCCGTGCCGCGCAACCCCTTCAAAAGGAGCTAGGCATGAGCGACGACGAACCTGCACGGGAGACCATCGAGGAGGATGCGCGGATCGACGCGCTGGAAAAGCGGCTTGCAGCCGCCCAGCAGCGCGAAGAGCAGCGTAACCGGCCGAAGATGTCGGGTGCCGACGCGAATTATCGCAGTGGCAACCGCGTTTTGGCCGACCTTCTGGGCGGTATCCTTGGTGGTGCGGTGATCGGTTGGGCCATTGGCTATTTTACCGGCACCAATCCATGGGGTCTGTTGGTGGGGCTGTTCCTCGGAATAGTCGTTGCCTTCAGGAACATCATCCGCGCGGCAAACAAGCGCCCCGATGAATAATCCCGCGAGCGGGATTTCGGGGCGCTGTCTATATGGATTAGGGACGTAACTGACGTGGCAGCCGAACAGGCCAAAGTCGACCCGATGCACCAGTTCACCATCGAACCGCTTGCCGGTTCGGGTGGTTGGGAACTGGCGGGCTACAACATCGCCTTCACCAACAGCGCGTTGTGGATGTTGATCACCACAGTCGTGCTCTTCCTGTTCGTGCTCGGCGGCATGAAGCGCGAGCTCGTGCCCGGGCGCTGGCAGATGATGGTGGAGACCTTTACCGGCTTCATCGATTCCATGCTGGAAGCCAACGTCGGCAAGGCCGGGCGCAAGTATGTGCCTTACATCTTCAGCCTGTTCATGTTCATCCTGTTCGCGAACCTGCTCGGCCTGATGCCGCTCGGCGTTGTCGGCCTGCACCCCTTTACCTTCACCAGCCACTTCACCGTTACGGGCGTGCTGGCGATCATGAGTTTCTCGATCGTCCTGCTGGTCGGTTTCTGGAAGCACGGGCTGCACTTCTTCTCGCTATTCGTCCCCCACGGCACGCCGTGGCCGATGGTTCCGGTGATCGCCCCGATCGAATTCATTTCGTTCATGGTGCGTCCGTTCAGCCTTGGCCTGCGTTTGTTTGTCGCGATGATGGCCGGCCACGTCCTGCTGGAAGTGCTGTCGAGCTTCGTGATCGACGGGTGGGGCGCGGGCATCGGCTTCGGCCTGCTTGTCGGCCTTCCCAGCTTCATCCTGATGATTGGCATCTGCGCTCTCGAGCTGCTGGTTGCCGCCATCCAGGCCTATGTTTTCGCTCTCCTGACGTCGCTGTATATCAACGACGCCGAGAATCTTCACTAAGTCCAATTTTAACCATCTGATTTCCCAAAGGAGTTTAACATGGAAGTTGAAGCTGCAAAGCTCGTCGGTGCGGGCCTCGCCGCCATCGGTGCCGGTATGGCTGCCATCGGCGTTGGTAACGTCTTCGGCTCGTTCCTCGAAAGCGCGCTGCGCAATCCGGGTGCTGCCGACGGCCAGCAGGGTCGTCTGTTCATCGGCTTCGCCGCTGCCGAACTTCTCGGCCTGCTGGCGTTCGTCGTTGCAATGATCCTGATCTTCGTCGCCTAAGCCACGCGATCAGTCATTCCGGTCGGTCGGGATTTATCCTGACCGACCGCGAGATTACCCCGTACCCGTCTTTCGAGAGCTGACATGCCACAGATAGCACAGCTTGCTGAAACATGGTCCAGCCAGGTCTTCTGGCTGCTGGTCTTTTTCGGCATTACCTTTTTCGTCATCGGCCGGGGCATGGTCCCCAAGGTGATGGAGACGGTTGCCCAGCGCGATTCGCAGATCGCTGGTGATTTGGCCGCTGCGAAAGCCGCGCGCGATGCTGCCGACGATCAGGAAGAAGCCTGGCGGGTACGTGAAAACGAAAACCGCGCTGCGGCCCAGGCAATCGTTGCCAAGGCCAAGGCGGATGCCGCCGCGTCTTCGCAAAAGAAGCTCAAGGCTGCCCAGGGCAGGCTCGATACAAAGCTTGCCGAAGCCGAAACGCGCATCGCAGAAGCTCGCAATGCCGCTCTTTCCGAACTGGAAGCAGTCGCGACGGAAGCAGCGCAGGACATCGTATCGCGCCTCGCTGGCGTGACGGTGACCAAGCCGGCCGCAAGCAAGGCTGTCAAGGAGGCCATGTCCAATGGCTAATTCAGCCGCACCCGAGGTGTTCGCCACCGAAAGCGCCGAAATCCTGGTCGAAGACGGCCACGGCGGCGCACCGACGCATGCCGAACCCGAACTGCTGGGCCTCGTGCCGTTCCAGTGGGTTTCGATAGCGATGCTGGTCCTGCTGTTGTTCGCGTTCTTCGGCGCCAAGGTTCACAAGACCATTGGCGGCGGGCTCGACAACAAGATTGCCGCCATCAAGCAGCAGCTCGACGAAGCCAAGCAATTGCGCGCCGAAGCCGAAGCCCTGCGTGATGAATACGCGGTAAAGATCGCCGGCGCCGAAAAGGATGCCGAAGCGATGCTGGCTAACGCGCAGCATGAAGCGGACGCGATCGTCGACAAGGCCGAAGCGGACAGCAAGGCAATGGTCGAACGCCGCAAGCGCATGGCTGAGGACAAGATTGCATCGGCCGAACGCGATGCGGTAGAAGATGTCCGCAACCGCGCCGTGACGGCTGCGACGGCCGCCAGCCGCAAGCTGATTGCCGAAAAGCATGATGCAGAGGCAGACCGTGCTCTCGCCGATGAGGTAATCGCCGAAATCTGATCACGATCGTTGTGCAGGTGAATTGGGGCGATCCTTCGGGGTCGCCCTTTTTCGTTCAGGGCTCCAGAACGATCTTGCCCACGATTTCGCCGCGTTGCATCGCTTCGAAAGCGTCCCGCCACTTGTCGAGCGGCAACGTTCGGTCGATGTGCGGGTTGATCCGCCCCGCAGTAACCAGTTCGCCCACGGCGGCTGCCACCCGCTTCCCGCGTTCGGGAAACCGGCGGGCGTATTCACCGGCCCGCGCGCCAACGACCGAAAACCCCTTCATCAAGGGAATGTTGACGGCAATTTCGGGGATGCGGCCGGACACGAAACCGATCACCAGCAGCTTCCCTCCGAAGGTCACGCAGCGGGTGGATTCGTCGAACACATCGCCGCCGATGGGATCGTAGACCAGATCGCACAGGCGGCCCTGCGTCAACTCGCTCACCTGTTCGCGGAACCGTCCGGTGTTGAGGATCACCGCATCGGGTTTCGCGATCCGTTCCAGCGGTTCGATCTTGTCCTCACGGTGGGTGGCGGCAATGACCTTTGCCCCAAGGGCACGCGCGAGGTCGCAGGCGGCAAGGCCTACGCCGCCGCTGGCGCCGTGGACCAATACGGTCTGGCCTTCCTCCAGCCCGCCGATTTCCACCAGGGCGACGTAGGCGGTGTGATAGGCCGCGCCCATGGCGGCTGCCTGCGCGAAGGATATGCCGGCGGGCATGTGCCGCACGGAAGCGGCGGGCAGGGCGATGTATTGCGCAAAAGCGCCCGTCTTGGCCCCGCCCATGACGCGGTCACCGACTTCAAGGCCGCAGCCCTCGGGTGCGGAGACAACATCGCCCGCCATTTCCAGGCCGGAAATGAAGGGAACCTCGGGTTTGAACTGGTATTTGCCCTGCGTCATCAGCAGGTCGGGGTAGTTGAGCGATGCCGCCCGTACCCTGACAAGCACCTCGCCTTCGCCCGGCTTGCACTGCGGTATCTGCGCAAGTTCTACGCCGGACAGGTCGGGCGACAGACGATTGACGAGGACTGCCTTCATGAAATCAGAAATTGTCCTTGGCCGCTCTTAGCGCGGCGAAGGTTTCCACCGGACTGGTTCCACCCCAGCGATCGCGCAGCGACCGTTCGTCGGCACGCAGGAAGGGGTTCGTGGCCAATTCTCGTGCGAGCACGGTGGGCACGGTCGGTTCGCCCCTGGCGCGTTTCTCGTCGATACGGGCGGCGTAAAGGCGGAGCTCGGCGTTGTCAGGGTCCGCGTGAAGCGCGAATTTCGCGTTCGCGGCGGTGTATTCGTGCGCGCAGTAGAGCATGGTGTTTTCCGGCAATTTCCGGATACGCTCGAGGCTGTGCCAGAACTGCTCGGGTTCGCCTTCGAACATACGGCCGCACCCAAGGGCAAAAACGCTGTCGCCAACGAAGGCGATATCGGCCTCGGCAATGTGGTACGCGATGTGGCCGTTGGTGTGGCCCGATACGTCGATCACCCGTGCGTGCCAATTACCCAAGGGCACACTGTCGCCATTGCCGACCACGCGATCGATTGGGCTGATCCGGTCCACTTCTTGTGGCGCGATGATCCTGGCGCCGGTTACGGCCACGATTGCCGAATTGCCGCCCGCGTGATCCGGGTGCCAATGCGTGTTCCAGATCTGGGTGATCGTCCAACCCCGGGCTTCGGCCTGGCGCAGGTATTCCGCACCATCGGGCGTGTCGATCGCGGCGGTTTCGCCGCTGTCGGGATCGTGCAGCAGAAATCCGTAATTGTCGGACAGGCACGGGAACTGGTGAATTTCGAGCATGACGCGACTGTAAGACAGGCCGCGAAAAGAGGAAAGGCCCGCCTGCCGGTATGGCAAGCGGGCCTTTCGCGTACCCTGTTGAGGGTGGAAGAGCTTAGTCTTCCTTCTTCTTCAGCGCTTCGCCGAGGATGTCGCCGAGCGATGCACCCGAATCGGACGAACCGAACTGGGCCACGGCTTCCTTCTCTTCGTGGATCTGACGAGCCTTGATCGAGAAGTTGGGCTTCTTCGAACGGTCGAAGCCGGTAACCATGGCGTCGACCTTCGCGCCGGGCTGGAAACGATCGGGACGCTGTTCGTCGCGGTCGCGGCCAAGGTCCGAACGCTTGATGAAGCCGGTTGCGCCGTCGTCGCCGACCTGCACTTCCAGGCCGCCGTCGCGTACTTCGAGCACGGTGACGGTGACGACTTCGTTCTTGCGGAGCGAGCTGCCGGCGCCGGCTTCGGTCGGAGCACCCTTTTCGAGCTGCTTCATGCCGAGGCTGATGCGCTCCTTGTCGGTGTCGACATCGAGCACGACGGCATCGACCTGTTCACCCTTGCGGTGCAGCGCCAGTGCGTCTTCGCCGGAGATGCCCCACGCGATGTCCGACATGTGGACCATGCCGTCGACGTCGCCGTCGAGGCCGATGAACAGGCCGAATTCGGTCGCGTTCTTGACTTCGCCCGAAACCTTCGAGCCAACCGGATGCTTGTCGGCGAATTCTTCCCACGGATTGCGCTGAGCCTGCTTGAGGCCGAGCGAAATGCGGCGCTTTTCGCTGTCCACTTCGAGGACCATGACTTCGACTTCCTGCGAGGTCGACACGATCTTGCCGGGGTGGACGTTCTTCTTGGTCCAGCTCATTTCCGAAACGTGAACCAGGCCTTCGATGCCTGCTTCCAGTTCGACGAATGCGCCATATTCGGTGATGTTCGTGACAACGCCGTTCAGCTTGGCACCAACCGGATACTTGGCCGAAACACCATCCCACGGATCGCTTTCCAGCTGCTTCATGCCGAGGCTGATGCGCTGGGTGTCTTCGTTGATGCGGATGATCTGCACGGTCACGGTCTGGCCGATTTCGATCATTTCGCTGGGGTGGTTGACCCGCTTGTAGCTCATGTCGGTGACGTGAAGCAGGCCGTCGATGCCGCCGAGGTCGACGAACGCACCGTAGTCGGTGATGTTCTTGACGACGCCTTCGATAACCTGGTTCTCGGTCAGCTTGTCGATCAGTTCGCTGCGCTGTTCGGCGCGCGTTTCTTCGAGGACAGCGCGGCGCGAAACCACGATGTTGCCCCGGCGACGGTCCATCTTGAGGATCTGGAACGGCTGCGGCATGTCCATCAGCGGGGTGACATCGCGCACGGGGCGGATGTCGACCTGGCTGCCGGGCAGGAAGGCCACGGCGCCGTCGAGGTCGACGGTGAAGCCGCCCTTGACGCGGCCGAAGATGCGGCCTTCGACGCGCTTGCCTTCACCGAATTCGCTTTCGAGCTTGTCCCAGGCGGCTTCGCGGCGTGCGCGGTCGCGGCTGAGCATGGCTTCGCCGTCGGCGTTTTCGACGCGGTCGACATAAACTTCGACTTCGTCACCAACGCTGGGCGCGCTTTCGGTTTCGGTGCGCTGGAATTCCTTGAGGTCGACGCGGCCTTCGCTCTTGAGGCCTACGTCGATCATTGCGTAACCGTTTTCAACGGCGGTCACGGTGCCCTTGACGACGCGACCTTCGAAGCCGCCATCATCGGCGCCACCGAGTTGCTCGTCGAGCATTTTCGCGAAATCGTCGCGAGTGGGGTTGGCTGCAGTTGCCATGCGTACATTCCTTCGTTTTGCTACCGGCCACCGGTTTTACCGGGGTCTTTTACCGCCTCCCGCACCATTGCGGGTCCAGCGGGGCAAGAGGCCGATGCTCCGCGGGGCCGGATGCCATCGCGAAGGTCCTTCGAATCCAGGGATTGCGAGAACGGCGCGCGCCTATGCGAAACCATGGGCAAAAGCAAGGGAAATGGGGCTTGCGCGCTAGGCCCCGGCGTAGAGCATGGCGACATCGCAGCGTTCGTAGCGTGCGCCGTATTCCGCCATGATGCCGGCGTCGTGCACGAACCCCAGCTTCTCGTAGAGGTGGATGGCCGGGGCGCATTTGCGGTTGGTGAGCAGGAAGAGCTTGCGTGCGCCGATATCCTGCGCCTCGGCGATCATGGCTTCGAGAAGAAATTCGCCAACCTTCAATCCGCGCGCGGTTTCCCGCACGCCCATCTTGGTCAGCTCGAATGCACCCGGGCCTGCCTTTTGCAGGGCGCACGTCCCGACAATGCCGAAGCCTGATGCTTCCACAAACAGGATTGACCCGCCCGGATCGATGACCCGTTCCCGGGGGTTTTCCAGGATATCCCGATCGACCTGTTCGAGCGAGAACATAGCCTCGATCCATTCGGCATTGATGTCATGAAAATCCGCGGCCAGCGTATCGTCGAAGGCGCGCAGGGTGAGGGCGCCGGGCACGGCGCGGGCGGCGCGTTCCGCGATGGAGGATTGCGCGAGTGCCTTTTCGATGATGGCCAACTGGCGCAGGAAATCGCCATCAAGCAGGGCGAGTATCTCTTCGGCGGCCATGCCGACGCGGGGCCACACGTCGGTGGCTATTGTCTGGACGGTTGCAAAGCCCGCCGGCGTCAAGCCGACCATCCGACACCGCTGATCGTCGCTCGGTTCGTCGGCGACCATGCCGAGCTTGTACAGCTGGGCCAGGGCGCGGGTCACGCCGGGTTGGCTGGTGCCGCCTGCTTCGGCAAGCTGGCCGACCGTTTTCGGGCCGATCCTTAACGCCGCCATGATCGCCATGTGCCCCGGTTGGAGAGGAAGACCCGCCTGGGCAATGATGGCCGATGCACTGGCCTGCATGCGTTCACCCAGTCGTTTAAGCCGGCTGCCGAGAAAGGACGGGCCCATTTGCGCGACGACATCAACCATCATAACACTCCATATCGCATTATATAACGCGGTATGCTATCGGAGATTCGGAGGCAAGCCTTGATTGTCCGATTTTACTCCAGTCGGGACTTTACGGCGTCGATAGCGGCGGCAATCGCTTCTTCCCTGTCCAGCGCGCTGGTATCGATCACCATGGCATCGGATGCGGGGACAAGCGGGGCGACCGCGCGGCTGCGGTCGCGCGCGTCGCGGCGGCGCAGGTCGTCCTGGATCTCCAGCAAGGTCACGTGAACGCCGCGTTCGCGCATTTCTAGGAAACGGCGCTGCGCGCGCGCCTCCACGCTGGCGGTAACGAACAGCTTTGCCGCCGCTTCGGGCGCTATGACAGTGCCGATATCCCGCCCGTCGAGAACGGCACCGCCCTCCTGCATGGCGAAGGAACGCTGCCGCTCGTAAAGCGCCTGGCGCACAGCGGGATGGACGGACACCCGGCTTGCCAATCCGCCGGTTTCTTCGTCCCGAAGGTGCGGATCATCCAGCAGCGCGTCCGGAAACGACGTTGCCGCAAGTGCATCCTCGGGCTTGTCGGGATCACCGTCGGACAGGAAAACCTGGCGGCCCACCGCACGATACAGCAGGCCGGTGTCGAGGTGAGGCAGGCCGAAATGTGCGGCAAGCGCCTTGGCAATCGTCCCTTTCCCCGATGCGGTTGGCCCATCGACTGCGATGATCATCGTGCACCGTTCCTGATACGCGCGCGGGCGATCACCCTGTCTCGCTGCTCTTTTCGTTTATCCCAGTAGAGACGCATCAGCGGGGCGGCGATCGCCGCGAACACGGTGGCGCGAAGCGTGTTGGCGAGGTCGGGCAGGGCCCCGTTTTCGATCATGAAGGCGAACAGCGCGGCCGCCATCAGGAATGCGAAGACAGGAAAAGCGCGGCGGATCATGCCTTGGTCTTGCGGCTCCGCACCGCTTTGGCCAACCCCCAGACAGCAATCGCTGCCCAGAAACCTTCGAGAACGAGGCTGGGCCAGTTTGTGTGGACCACCAGGGACACGGTCAGGAACGCCGCGCCGGCCAGGTTGGTGCCGTGTAGAATGAACGGGTTGGGATCGTCTTCCCACGTCAGATAGGCATAGGCGGCGATGATGCAGGCCATGCCGACGAAACCGACAAGCGTGTAGATGTCTAAATCGATCACGCGCCCGCCTCCGCCAGCAGAGCCATGAAGTTTGGAAAGCTGGTTGCAATGGGGTCGATGCTGTCGACCTCGACGCCGTCACGGCTGGCAAGCCCGGCAACGGCCATGCTCATGGCGATGCGGTGGTCGAGGTGGGTTTGGGTCCGGTTGTTCGCCGTGCCCCGTATCGGCTTTGCGCCGCTGCCTTCGATCACGAGGCCGTCCTCACGCTCTTCAAGCGTGACGCCGGCGGCAATCAGGGCGGCCGCCATCGCGGAGAGGCGGTCGCTTTCCTTGACCCTTAGTTCATCGAGCCCGCTGGTTACGGTCCGGCCTTCGGCCAAAGCGGCGGCAACAAAGAGGACCGGGAATTCGTCGACCATGCTCGGCACGATTGCCGGGTCGACCTCGATTCCCTTCAACTGCGCGTGGCGCACGCGCAGATCGGCCACCGGCTCTCCGCCGACGAGGCGTTCGTCGAGCTTTTCGATGCTGGCGCCCATTTGATCCAGCACGCGGAAAATCCCGTCGCGGGTCGGGTTGAGCCCAACGTTCTCGATCACCAGATCGCTTCCCGGCACCACGCTGGCGGCAACAGCGAAAAAGGCAGCGGAAGACGGATCGCCCGGAACGACGATATCGCACGGCGTCAGATCGGCCGGGCCATGCACGCGGATGACTCTTTCGCCCCCATGGTCCTCGACGTCTACGGTCACGCCGAAACCGCGCAACATGCGCTCGGTGTGGTCGCGCGTGGGAACGGGCTCGATCACGGTCGTGATGCCGGGTGTGTTGAGGCCGGCGAGCAGCACTGCGCTCTTAACCTGTGCGCTGGCGACCGGCAGGCGAAAGGTGATGGGGACGGCGGGCTGCATCCCTTCCATCATCAGGGGCAGGGTGCCACCCGGCGACGGCGTGAAGCTTGCCCCCATGAGGCTGAGCGGGTCGATCACCCGCCCCATCGGGCGCTTCGAAAGGCTGGCGTCACCGGTGAAGGCCGCGCTTATCCCGTGGGCGGCCACAAGGCCCATCAAGAGGCGGGTCGATGTTCCGGAATTGCCCATGTCGAGCGCCTGTGCCGGTTGGAGCAGGCTTCCGACGCCGACACCGTCCACCACCCAGTCTTCGCCGTCGCGTTCGATTGTCGCTCCCATGGCACGCAGGGCGGCGGCTGTGGCGAGCACGTCTTCACCCTCGAGCAATCCGGAAATGCGGCTGCGGCCGACGGCCAGGGCACCGAACATCAGCGAACGGTGGCTGATCGATTTGTCGCCGGGCACGCGGATGCGGCCTGTCAGCGGCGGGGACGGGGCGAAACGGTGGGCGGTCAAGCGATATCCAGCAATTGCGGCGGCGGGTGTAAGGGCTGGCGCTTTGACAGTGGCAATGCGTTCTGGCAAGGCGCGCGCGCAGTTGATTCCGGCCTCCCGGGATCCCATCAAGAACAATACGAATTCACTGCCTGGCCCGGATTTTCGGGAAGGCCGACACTTCAAGGATTACACATGGTCAAACCGGAATGGGGCACGAAGCGGACCTGCGCGAAATGCGGCACCCGCTTTTACGATCTTAACAAGGAAGATCCCGTCACCTGCATCGAATGCGGTGAGGAATGGACGCCTGAGCCCGTCCTCAAGTCCAAGCAGCCGATTCCCTTCGAGGAAGAAAAGAAGAAGAAGGACGAAGAGGCCGACAGCGATCTGGGCGGCGATGACGATCTGGAAGATCTGGCCGTCGACGATGACGAAGATTCGCCCGACAACGAGGTCGACCTCGGCGGCGACGACGATCTCGGCGTCGAAACCAAGAGCAAGGGCGACGACGATAACGACGATTCTTGATTTTGCTGTTGCATTGCGGGAGGCCCCTTTATAAAGGGCGCTTCCCGCAAGGGTGACGCGCCTCCCAGGACGCGTTGCGAAGAAATGGCTCGGGGCCTTAGCTCAGCTGGGAGAGCGCTACAATGGCATTGTAGAGGTCAGCGGTTCGATCCCGCTAGGCTCCACCATTTCGCCGGATTTGATGGTATCGGGCCGTGGCGACGGCTGCGGCTCGATTCCATCACACCCGGGATTTAATTCGGGTTTTCAGGGGGATATCCCCACGCTGGCCGACGAGTATTCGTCCGCCGGCGTTTTTCGTGTTTATCGGGCCGTCGTGGTCCGAGAAGGAGTTTGAGCCAGCGATGTTCGACAGTCTGTCCGACCGGCTCGGTACTGTATTCGACCGCCTGAAGGGGCGTGGCGCGCTGTCGGAAAACGACGTGCGCGAAGCGATGCGTGAAGTCCGCATCGCCTTGCTCGAAGCCGATGTGGCGCTGCCCGTCGTGCGCCGCTTCATCGATGCCGTGACCGAAAAGGCAATCGGTTCGGAAGTCCTCAAGTCGGTCACGCCGGGCCAGCAGGTCGTCAAGATCGTCAACGACGAACTGGTCGAAATGCTTGGCGGCGAAGAAACCGCCGAAAACCCGCAGAGCCTGAATTTCAACGCGAAGCCGCCAGTCGTCATCATGATGGTCGGCCTGCAGGGTTCGGGTAAGACCACGACCACGGCCAAGCTCGGCAAGCTGATCCGCGAAAAGCACGGCAAGAAGGCGCTGATGGCGTCGCTGGACGTCAACCGCCCGGCCGCGCAGGAACAGCTCAAGATTCTGGGCGAACAGGTCGAAGTCGCAACCTTGCCGATCGTTCCGGGCCAGCAGCCGGTCGATATCGCCCGGCGTGCGATGGAAAGCGCAAAGCTTCAGGCGGCCGACGTTCTTTTGCTCGATACCGCAGGCCGCCTGCATGTCGACGAAGCGCTGATGGCGGAGATGAAGGCTATCGCCGGCGTTTCCACGCCGACCGAAGTGCTGCTGGTGGTCGACAGCCTGACCGGCCAGGACGCCGTCAACGTCGCGCAAAGCTTTACCGGCGAAGTGCCGCTGACCGGTGTGGTGCTGACCCGCATGGACGGCGATGCGCGCGGCGGTGCGGCCCTGTCGATGCGGTACGTCACGGGCAAGCCGATCAAGTTCGCCGGTGTCGGCGAAAAGCTCGACGCGATCGAGGCGTTCGATCCCAAGCGGGTTGCAGGCCGTATCCTTGGCATGGGCGATGTCGTGTCGCTGGTCGAAAAAGCCGCCGCGACAATCAAGCAGGACGAGGCCGAAGCGCTGGCGCGCAAGATGGCCAAGGGTCAGTTCGACCTCGACGATCTGCGGATGCAATTGCGTCAGATGCAGCAGATGGGCGGCCTGGGAATGCTTGCTGGCATGATGCCCGGCATGAAGAAGGCCAAGGCCGCGATGGCGCAGAGCGGCATGGACGACAAGGTTCTGGTCCACATGGACGCGATCATCGGTTCGATGACGGCCAAGGAACGCAAGCGCCCCGAACTGATGAACGCCAAGCGCAAGAAGCGCGTGGCCGCCGGGGCGGGGATGCAGGTGCAGGACGTGAACAAGCTGCTCAAGATGCATCAGGAAATGTCCCGTGCAATGAAGCAGATTCGCAAAATGGGTGGCCTGAAAGGGCTCGGCGCGATGTTTGGCAAAGGCGGGCTGGGTGCAGCGATGCCTGGCCTTGGCGGCGCGGGCGCTGGCGGTATCCCTGGCCTGGGCGGTCCCGGCGGCAAGAGCCCCGGTGTCGATCCTTCGACGCTTCCGCCCGACCTTCAAGATCTTCTTAAAAAGAAATAAATTCAGATATCTACATTCGAAAGGTAATTTAAAATGGCAGTTGCAATCCGTCTTTCCCGTGGTGGCGCGAAGAAGCGTCCTTACTACCGCATCGTCGTTTCGGACTCGCGCAGCCCGCGCGACGGCAAGTATCTCGAGCAGATCGGCATCTACAACCCGATGCTGCCCAAGGGCGACGAAGGCCGCGTGAAGCTTGACGAAGACCGTGCCCGTCACTGGCTTTCGGTTGGCGCCACCCCTTCGGACCGTGTGCACCGCTTCCTCGATGCCGCAGGCATTCTCGAGCGTGCAGCGAAGAACAACCCGAAGAAGGCCGAACCGGGCGAAGCCGCCAAGGAACGCGCTGAAGAAAAGGCCGCCAAGGTAGCCGAAGCCGAAGAAGCCAAGAAGGCTGCCGAGGAAGAAGCCAAGGCTGCTGCCGAAGCACCGGCTGAAGAACCGGCCGCCGAAGAAGCGCCCGCTGAAGAAGCCGCTGCTGAAGAAGCACCGGCTGAAGAAGCACCGGCTGAAGAAGCCACCGAAGACAAGGCCGAGGGCTGATCCCTCCCATGTCCGACACGCCCCTCACGCTCGCGGCCGTCACCGGTGCGCATGGCGTGGCGGGCGAAGTCCGGCTCAAGTTGCTGGGCGACGGACTTGATGCCTTGAAGGCCCACAAGACCTTCAACGAGGGAGCGCTGACCCTCGAAAAGATTCGCAGCGATAACAAGGGCGGTGCCATCGCGCGCTTTGCCGAGGTGTCAGATCGCACCTCGGCCGAAGCGCTGCGGGGCACCGCCCTTACCGTTCCGCGCGAGGAATTGGCGGAACTGGAGGAAGGGGAATTCTATTTCTCCGACCTGCTGGGGCTGCCGGTGGTCACCGATGCGGGCGATCCGGTGGGGCACATCTGCGCTGTCGAAAATTTCGGCGCGACCGACATCGTCGAGATCGAAAAGCCCGACGGCAAGAAATTCATGGTGCCGCTGACCGATAACGCCGTTCCCGAATGGGATAAGGCGCGCATGGTAATAGCCGAAGCGTTCTGGGACAGGTAGCAGCGCCGGCGTTACACCACCGCCGGCTGCCCCGTTCACCCATCACGATTGTCTCGCCCAGGCTCCGTGTATGAGCCAAGCCTGACCGATCGGCATCTCACGCGTCCGCCCTGGTCCGGGTGGCGGGAGGCCACGCTACCGGCGCAGGGGTTTCTGTCCGGCAATCCGGTTTCGGATCGTGGTCGACGCCACGCCCGCCTGCCCCATCGCATGGCTGATCTGATCCAGCCCGATGACCACATCGCCTGCCGCAAAAAGGCCGGGGATCGATGTTTCGAGGTGGTCGTCGACCAGAATGCAGTCGCCGTCGCCCACCTTGGCGCCGCATGATACCGCCAGTCCCGACCGAACGAGCGAGCCGAGGGCGGGGTAGATCGAATCGAAGACCATCCGCCCTTCGCCAGTGTCGAGGGCGATCCGCCCGTTTTCGAGAGCATATTCCTCGCAAGGCCCGGCCACCTTCGCGATACCGGCCTTGTCGAGCGCGGCAGAGCATTGCTCAGGCAGGTCGTGATCCCCATCGGGCGCAATCAGGGTGATGTCCGCGGTGAAGGTGCGAATGAACTGGGCTTCGGCGGTGCCGTGCTCGCCCGTGCCGATCACGGCGACCTTCTTGTCGGTCACTTCGTATCCGTCGCAAACGGGGCAATAGCGGATCAGGCCGCGTTTCAGTGCTTCGTCGTGCAACGCTTCGTCGATGCCGTCGGGCCTGTTGTTGACCACGCCCGTTGCCAGCAGGACGGTCCGGGCACGAAAGGTTTCATCGTCGCAGGTTACCACGAAGCAACCGGCATCCTTTTTCAGATCGGTAACCCGCTTGGGTTCACGCAGCGCCCCGTATTTCGCCGCCTGTTCGCGCATGCGGTCGAGCAATTCCTCGCCGTTGATGCCATCGGGAAAACCGGCGTGGTTATGGCTGGTGGGTATCCAGCTGGCCCGGCTGGTTCCGCAATCGAACAGCCGGATATCGAGATGGTAGCGCGCGAGATAGATCGCGGCGGTCAGTCCCGCCGGTCCCGCGCCGATGATGATGCAATCGTCGATAGTGTCGTTCATGGGATGGTGAACGCACGGGATGGCAATGCGGTGCCCGAGAGGGTAGGCGCGTTGCATGATGCAGCCCCCCGTCCAGCAGCGCGCCCATCCGGCAGCCATCGCGCGAACGCCGCGCTGTACCGCCGGACGCCGGGTATTTTACAAGGTGCAGGCGCCATGACTTTTGCCGCAACCGTCCTCACCCTTTACCCGGAAATGTTCCCCGGTCCGCTGCGCCTGTCGCTCGCCGGGCGGGCGCTGGAAGAGCAGCGATGGTCGATCGACACCGTGCAAATTCGCGATTTTGCGACGGACAAGCACCGCACTGTCGATGACACACCCGCAGGCGGCGGGGCAGGCATGGTGTTGAAAGCCGACGTGATCGGCGCGGCGCTGGACCATGCCATTACCATGCAGCCCAGGGCACCCGTGCTGGCGATGACCCCGCGCGGCAGGCCGATAACGCAGGAGCGTATCCGGCAGATATCGGCTGGCCCCGGAGTGACGATCCTGTGCGGCCGTTTCGAAGGGTTCGACGAACGCATTTTCGACGCCTTTCCGCAGGTCGAGGAAGTGAGCCTTGCCGATATCGTCCTGTCGGGCGGAGAACCGGCCGCGCTGGCCATACTCGACGCTTGCATTCGCCTGCTCCCCGGAGTAATGGGCGCGCCTTCTAGCGGGACCGAAGAGTCGTTCGAGGACGGCTTGCTCGAGTATCCGCAGTTTACCCGACCTCAGGAATGGGAAGGGCGCACGATCCCTGAAGTGCTGCGATCGGGGGATCATGCGAAAATCGCGGCGTGGCGCAAGCAACGCAGCGAAGATGACACACGGTTACGCAGGCCGGACCTTTGGGATCGTCATTGTGACGATCGGGACCGACCTGCCTCTGGCGCGCGGCGAAAAGACTAGGAAGAACAGGCATGAACCTGATTCAGCAGCTCGAAGCGGAAGCTATCGAGAACCTCGGGAAAGACATTCCCGAATTCCGCGCCGGTGATACCGTGCGCGTCGGCGTGAAGGTTGTCGAAGGCACCCGTGAGCGCGTCCAGAATTTCGAAGGTGTGGTCATTGCCCGCTCCAACCGTGGCATGGGCAGCAACTTCACCGTTCGCAAGATGAGCTTCGGCGAAGGCGTGGAACGCGTTTTCCCGCTTTATTCGCCGATCGTCGACAGCATCACCGTGGTGCGTCGCGGTATCGTGCGTCGCGCGAAGCTGTATTATCTGCGTGGCCGTACCGGCAAGCGCGCTCGTATCGCCGAGCGCCGCGAGAACGCCCCCAAGGCGTAAGCCACTTACGGTTCTACCGGAAAAACAAAGGGCGGCTCCCGATGAGGGGGCCGCCCTTTTCGCGTGGGTATCTCGGGAAACCGGAAATGGATCCCTTCGATGTGCCGCCACGGGATTTGTGAGCCGGAATTGCCCCGTGGCGTCTTCGCCTTACTGGCCCACAGGCGTTAGGAGGATTTCAACAATCGCGCTTAAACCCAAATTAGGCATGATTGGCCCCGCACCGCAGATTGCCTGGTGTTGCCACTTGCCAGCCGCAGGGCCGCTCGCCATTCCACACCGCACATAACTGGAGAGAATGCTTGCGTCCGATCACGCTTGCCGCCGCCCTCGTTCTGGGCACCTGCCTGACAACCCCGCTTGCCGCGCAGGATGCGCCCGCAAACCAGGAAATCGCGCCCATGGAGCTGACTTTCGAACGCGTCTTTGCCTCGCCCTCGCTCGACGGGCCTGCACCGCGCAAGGCCAAGCTGTCACCCGATGGCCGTTATCTGACACTTCTGCGCAATCGCGACACCGATCGTGAACGCTACGATCTGTGGGCCTTCGACCGCCAAACGGGGCAATGGAGCATGCTAGTCGACAGCGAGAAGCTGGGTTCGGGCCGCGAATTGTCCGAAGACGAGAAGATGCAGCGCGAACGGGCACGCGTGGGCGGGCTCAAGGGCATTATCGATTACGAATGGACGTCCAACGGCAAGGCGGTTCTGGTTCCGCTCGATGGGGATCTGTACCTCGCCGGGCTTGAAGGCGAGGTGCAACAGGTGACCGATACCGAGGAAACCGAGCTGAACCCTGCGTTGAGCCCGCGCGGAACATATCTTTCCTTCGTGCGCGATCGGCAGCTTTGGACCGGCAAAGTGCTGGGCGACGCCGCGCCGGTTACCCCGCAGGAAGGGGGCGATATCCGTTGGGGCGAAGCAGAATTCGTAGCCCAGGAGGAAATGGCCCGGCTCACCGGCTACTGGTGGGCACCCGACGAAAGCCGTATCGCGGTCGAACGGTTCGACGAAAGCATGGTCGGGGTCGTGACGCGGGCGGCGATCGGCGCGACCGGCACGAGGGTGTATGACCAGCGTTATCCCGTTGCCGGCAGCGTGAACGCCGTGGTGGAACTTTACCTGATGGACCCGGACGGCGGGAACAGGGTGAAGGTGGACCTTGGGCCTGAAATCGACATCTACCTTGCCCGCGTGGATTGGGCGCCGGACGGACGTTCGCTGTACGTCCAGCGCCAGAACCGGCTTCAGACCGTGCTCGATGTGCTCAAGGTCGATCCGGCAACCGGCAGCAGCGAAATACTGTTCACCGAACGCGCCGCCGTTGCCGATTACTGGATAAACCTGTCGGACAATTACAGGTGGCTCGAAGACGGATCGCTGGTGTGGTGGTCCGAACGGGACGGCTTTGGCCATCTGTACCACCTGGCCAATGGCAAGTGGAGGCAGGTGACGCACGGAAACTGGGTGGTCACCAAGCTGGTTGGCGTGAATCAGGAAACTGGACGTGTCTTCTTCGAAGGGACGAAGGACGATGTCCTCGCCACGCAGGTATATTCTGTCGATCTGTCCGATCCCGCATCGGTTGCCCTGCTCACCGACCGGGCCTTCGCCAACACGGCAACGATGGACAAGAAGGGCACCTCGCTGCTGGTGACCCGATCGAACGACGACAGCCCGCCGCAAAGCTACCTGGCCGACAGCGATGGCAATCGCGCGGCCTGGATCGAACAGAACGCCCTTGACGCGAACCATCCCTACGCGCCGTTCGTGGCCAGCCACCGTCCCACGCGTTACGGCACGATTGATGCAGAGGACGGCACGCCGCTGTACTGGGAAATGGTGACCCCGCAGATGGAGGCGGGCAAACGCTATCCCGTGTTCTTCTACCACTATGGCGGGCCGGGTCCGCAGGTGGTGAACAAGGGCTGGAACGGGGCCCTGCGACAGGCGATCGTCGACAAGGGTTATATCTGGTTCGCGCTGGACAATCGCGGCAGCGCGCACCGCGGGGTTGCTTTCGAACAGCCGATCCACCGTGCGATGGGCGGTGTCGAAGTGCGCGACCAGAAAGCCGGTGCGCAGTATCTCAAGTCCCTGCCGTTCGTCGATCCGGACAAGATCGCCATCGATGGCTGGTCCTATGGCGGGTACATGACCTTGAAGCAGCTCCAGGCGGACCCGGGCCTTTACGCGGCAGGCATCAGCGGTGCCCCTGTCACGAAATGGGAGCTTTACGATACCCACTATACCGAGCGTTACATGGGCACGCCGCAGGCCGACGCTGAAGCCTATGCAACCGCATCGGTCGTACCCGACGCAACCAAGATCACCGACCCGCTGCTGATCCTTCACGGCATGGCGGACGACAATGTGGTGTTCGAGAATGCAACCGCCGTCATTGCCGAAATGCAGGGTGCCAACGTGCCGTTCGAAATGATGCTGTATCCGGGATACACGCACCGCGTGACGGGCGAACAGATCAGCCCGCACCGCTACAACACGGTGTTCCGCTTCCTGCAGAGCCACGGAATCACGCCGCCGGAGTAACGCTTTCGTATTCCCAAGCCGCACTGCCATTGCGAAAGCGCTGGCAAACGCTATCTCGGCGGCATCGTATCGATGGAGTAATGAATTGGGCTATCGTGTTGCCGTTGTCGGCGCGACCGGAAATGTCGGGCGCGAAATAATGATGGTGCTGTCCGAGCGCGGTTTTCCGTGCGACGAGGTGGCGGCCGTCGCTTCCAGCCGTTCACACGGCAGCGAAGTCGAATTCGGCGACACGGGCAAGATGCTCAAGTGCAAGAACATCGAACATTTCGACTGGTCCGGCTGGGACATCGCCCTGTTTGCTGCCGGTAGCGGGCCTGCGAAGGAATATGCGCCGAAAGCGGCTGCGGCGGGCTGTGTCGTGATCGACAACAGTTCGCTTTACCGCATGGACCCCGACATTCCGCTGATCGTGCCGGAAGTGAACCCCGAGGCGATCCATGATTATTCCAAGCGGAACATCATCGCGAACCCCAACTGTTCGACAGCGCAGCTGGTCGTGGCGCTCAAGCCGCTGCACGATGCGGCCACGATCAAACGCGTCGTGGTCTCGACCTACCAGTCGGTTTCCGGCGCGGGTAAGGCCGGCATGGACGAGCTTTTCGAACAAAGCCGCAATATCTTCGTCGGCGACCCCAGTGTCCCGGTGAAATTCACCAAGCAGATCGCCTTCAACGTGATTCCGCACATCGACGTGTTCCTGGACGATGGTTCGACCAAGGAAGAATGGAAGATGGTGGTCGAAACGAAGAAAATCCTCGACCCCAAGATCAAGTTGACCGCCACTTGCGTGCGCGTGCCCGTTTTCGTGGGCCATTCGGAAGCGGTGCATATCGAGTTCGAAAACGAACTGTCGGCCGAAGCGGCGATGGACATTCTTCGCGAAGCGCCCGGCATCATGCTGATCGATAAGCGCGAGGACGGCGGCTACATCACGCCGGTAGAGGCCGCTGGCGACAGCGCGACCTATGTCAGCCGCGTGCGCGAGGATCCGACGGTCGAAAACGGCCTCATCCTGTGGTGCGTTTCCGACAATCTGCGAAAGGGCGCGGCGCTCAATGCGGTGCAGATCGCGGAACTCCTTGGGCGCGAGTGCCTTAAGAAGGGATGATCCGCAAAACTCTGCTCATCGCCCTGCCGTTCGTCCTCGCCGCCTGCGGCGAGCGTGAAGCGGCACCGGCACCGTCCGAAGACACGACCAGGCCCACCACAAACCCGCTGGTCGAGCGGGTTGCCGGTGCAAGGATCGTGGTCGATGCAAACGGCCTTGGCGCAAAGGGCAGCGAACCATTGCGGTTCGGCAGCACACGCGACGACGTCGATGCGGTCGCCGCGCAGGCATTCGGCCAGCCCGGCGGGCAATCGCGTAATGAGGAATGCGGTGCCGGACCGATGGATTTCAGCGAATATGGTCCGCTCCAGATCGCCTTTCTGGACGGCAGGTTTGCCGGCTGGTTCCTGCGCGAAGGGGAGGGCGTCGTAACCTCCGATGGAATACGCGCGGGCATCCCCCTCGACACACTGAAGAGGGAACGTCAGGTGCAGGCCCAGAACACGACGCTGGAGGGCGAATTTTCGTACACCACCGCCGATTACGGGACGATCACCGGATTTGTTGACGAAAGCGGGACGATCACGGGCCTTCAGGCCGGCTTGAGCTGCTTCTTTCGCTGATCATTCGCCGGGCGGCGGCAGGGGTCGTGGCCCGGCATTGGTGCGGCGCATGATAAAGGCCAGCGGAACAGCGGCCAGGGTCATCCACATCATCATCCGGAAATCGTCGACATAGGCGATCATCGCCGCCTGGCGATTGACCTCCGCATCGATCATCCGCAGCGCGGCTTCGCCCAGGTTCTGATACCGGTCTATCGTGCTCACATCGACCGAGTTCGCCAGCGATGCGCCGGTGATGTTCGACGCGATGTCCGCGTGGCTGGTCTGGATATTGCGCGCCAGCATGACGGTGGTCAGCGAAATACCCGCCGACGCGCCAAGCGACCGGAACAGGTTCAACAGGCTCGATCCGTCGGTCCGCAGGCGCGGGGGCAGGGTGGCAAAGGCGCTGACGTTCAGCGGAATGAAGACCAGCCCCATCCCGAGCCCCTGCACGAGGCCGGATGACACGATATGAAACCGATCGACGCCGAGCGACCACTGGGACATTTCCCACAAGGAAATCGCGCATATGATGAAGCCGGTTGCCACCACAGGTCGTGCATCGACCCCGCGCCGCATCAGCATTCCGGCAATCTGCATGGAAATCAGCACGCCGATGCCGCGGGGCATCAACACCAGTCCGGTGTCGATCACGTCGTAGCCCATGAGCTGCTGGAGCATCGGCGGCAGCAACGCCATCGTTGCGAACATCACCACGCCGATGGCCAGCATGAACCCCATAGCGATGGCGAAGTTGCGGTCGGTAAACAGGTCGCGGTCGAACAATCCGTCGCGGGCGGTGGCCAGATGGATCACCGCCATCCAGCTCGCCGAGACAAACAGGAAGGTCCAAAGCCAGATTTCCATGCTGTCGAACCAGTCGAGAGTCTGACCCCGGTCGAGCAGCATCTGGAAGCTCGCCAGAGCGATGCCGAGCAAGGCGAATCCAGCCAGATCGAACCGGCGCCGGACAATTTCGCGATGGGGTAACTGCGTGATGAGGATCGCCAGGCTGAGTATCCCCACGGGCAGATTGACGTAGAACACCCAGCGCCAGTTTGCCTGTTCGGTCAGCCACCCGCCAAGAACCGGACCCAGGATCGGTCCGATCATGATGCCCATGCCCCACAGAGCCATCATTTGCGCGTGTTTGCTGGGCTTGTTGGTATCCAGCATGAAGGCCTGGCTGAGCGGCGCGATGAAGGCACCTGTCACCCCCTGAATGGCGCGGAACACCACCATTTCCGTCAGGTTCTGCGCCATTCCGCACAGCATCGATGACAGGATGAAGCCCGCGACGGAGCCGATGAACAATTGGCGCGCGCCAACACGGTCGGCCAGCCAGCCGGTAATCGGCAGGGCGACCGCGCTCGCGATGATATAGCTCGTCAGGACCCAGGTGATCGTTTCCGTGGTTCCGCCCAACGCGGTCCGCATATGCGGGATGGCCACATTGGCGATCGTGGTGTCGAGCACCTGCAGCAGCGATGCCGCCATGATCCCGATCACCAGAATGCCCGGATTGGCGACAGGAAGCTGCGCTACATCGAGCGTGTCGTCGGGCGCCTTTGCGGCGCCGGGCTGTGCGGCACGGCTTGCCACGCGATCAGCGCCGGGGGTTTTTGGTGAATACGGTCACGTCGGCGGAGATGCCGGCAATCAGGGGGCGCGGGCTCTTTTCGTCAATCGCGATCCGCACCGGCACACGCTGTGTAACCTTGACCCAGTTGCCGGTGGCGTTCTGCGCGGGGATGACCGAAAATTCGCTACCGGTGCCTGCGCCAATCGTGGCGACGTGACCCTTCAGGACAAGGTCCGGATAGGCGTCGAAGTGAACTTCGGCCCGCTGGCCCACACGCATTTCGTTGAGGTCGGTTTCCTTGAAGTTGGCTTCGACGAAGCTGCTTCCGTCGGCCACCACGGTCAGCACAGGCAGCCCCTGTACGACCTGCTGGCCGCGTTGCAGGCGGTCCGCCTGCGCGATGCGTCCTGCCGTGGGGGCCCGTACCTCTGCGCGGCTGAGCGACAGCTGGGCCATGGCGCGTTGCGCCATGGCGGTGGCGACCTGCGGATTTTCGCCCGGTACCGCTGCACCGGTGGCGAGCTTTGCGCGTGCCGCCTGCTGGCGGGCCTCGGCCTGCCGCAAACCTTCACGCGCCTGATTCACCGCGTGCTGGGCGGCATCGTGCTCGGCCCGGGTCAGGAAACCGCGCTTGTACAGCTCGTCCTTGCGGCGGAAATTGGATTCGGCAAATGCGATGTCTTCGCGGGCAGCGGAAAGGTCCGCGCCCGAAAGATCGGCCGAATTCGCCAGCGCGGTCACGTTCGCCTGCGCCGATGCAATGGCAGCGTCGGCTTGCGCGATCTGAAGGCGGTAGGGTTCGGGATCTATACGGAACAGCAGATCGCCAGCCTTTACGCTTTCCCCTTCGCCCACGAACACGTCGACGATTTCGCCACCAACCAGCGCGCTGACGGATACCTTGTCCTGCTGGACATAGGCGTTGTCGGTGCTGACCTGGCCTTGCAGCGAAAGCCAGTAAAACCCGCCCGCAACCAGCATGGCAAGCGGTACACTGACCATCAGTGCCAGACGCTTCCAGTTGCGCTGCCTTGTCGCATCGACAGGCTCGTCAACCGTTGGCACGGCTTCGACGGCGATGTGCGGATCGGCTTCAGCCATTGGCGACCTCTTTTAATTCACGTTCGGCGGACAGGTTGGCGGAAACCCGTTCGAGCAGGTTGGCAAGAACACGCTGTTCGTCTGCGGACAGGCCTTCCGACAGGTCGGCAACCAGCCCGTCGACGATTGTCCGCAGCGGCTCCACGATCTCACGGCTCTTGTCGGTCAGGTGCAACAGGCGCGCCCGGCGGTCGCCAGGGTCAGCCAACCGTTCGATCCATCCCGCCTCCTCCAGCCGGTCGACGATGCGGGTGAGGGTGATCGGCTCGACCTCGATCCGTTCGGCGTAGAACGCCTGGTTGTTGTCCGGGAATTTCTCCAGGCTCAGCAGCAACCGCGCCTGGACAGCGGTAAGCCCCAGGCTTCGCACCCGTTCGTCGAATGTGCGGCGCAACAGACGCCCGCTGTCGGAGAGAAGATAGCCGATGTTCGTTTTCATGTCGACGCATATAATAAGTGCACTTACTATTGCAAGCAAGGGCTGACGCGGCAATACGAACACCCGAGGGAGAACCGCATGACACTGGCCGCCGAACTCTATTTCAGCTTCCGTTCGCCCTACAGTTATCTGTCGGTCGGACGGTATCGCGCGATGACCGAGGAATACGATCTCACCATCGCGCTGCGTCCGGTTTATCCGCTCGCTATCCGTCAGCCCGACTTTTTCGAGCGCAACCACCCCAACTGGCTGGGATACACCTTCCGCGACATGTTCCGCGTGGCGCAGTTCCACGGCATTCCCTTTGGCGCGCCGCGGCCCGATCCCATCGTTCAGAACGTGGCGACCCGCACGATCGCAGAAGACCAGCCCCATATCCGCCGGATCACGCGGATGGGGCAGGCGGCCGCACGCCGAGACAAGGGGCTGGTTTTCGCCCACGAAGCTGGACAGATGATCTGGGGCGGACAGGAAAACTGGAACGAGGGCGACCATCTTGCCAACGCCCTTGCAAAGTCCGGTCTCGACCCTGAGGAAATCGAGGCGGAGGTTGCCGCGCAGGGCGAGGCGCTCGATACGGAAATAGCAGCAAATCAGGACGCGCTGGAGGCTGCCGGCCATTGGGGTGTGCCGACGCTGGTTTTCGAGGGCGAACCGTTCTTTGGGCAAGACCGCATCGAAATGGTTCGCTGGCGGATGGAACAGAAAGGGCTGGAGAAGCGATGAAAGGCGAACTGACGGGGCGGTGCCTGTGCGGGGAGGTGCGCTACACATTGCGCGACGGCTTCCGCCTCAACCCGTATGCCTGCCATTGCACCGATTGCCAGAGCAGGACGGGCACCGCCTTCAGCGAACACATGCTGTTCACGCTCAGCGATCTCGAGATATCCGGCGCGCTCGACGCAGGCGAATATGACCAGCCCAGCGGCGCCCATTCGCGCATCTTCGGCTGCGCCCGGTGCAAGGCCCGGATCTACGCCGTAAACAACAGCCGTGAAGGCATGGCGAGCCTGCGGTGCGGAACGCTCGATACCAGCGCATCCTTCGTGCCCGCCGCACATGTCTGGGTCAGGAGCAAGCAGCCCTGGATCCTTCTTCCCGAAGATGCGAGGACGATGGACGAACAGCCGCGCACCAACGAAGAATGGATCAGCCTGGTGGGGATCGCATAGAAATGGTCGATACGGTTCGCTTTTCTTCGTTCGATGGCACCGAACTTGCCGTGCACCGCCACGGCCGAGGGCGGCCCTTCGTGTTGCTGCACGGGCTGTTTTCCAGCGCGGAGATGAACTGGATCAAATGGGGCCACCACGAGGCGATCGCCGCGAGGGGGTATGAAGTGCTCATGCTCGATTTTCGCGTCCACGGGCAAAGCGCGGCACCGCACGATCCTGCTGCCTACCCGAAGAACGTCCTGGTTCGCGATGTGGCGGCCCTGGTCGAACATTTCGGTCTGGAAGATTACGACCTCGGCGGGTTTTCGCTTGGGGCGCGAACGTCCCTCCATGCGGCGGCGCACCGAGTGCTGGAACCGGCGCGGCTGATTGTCGGCGGGATGGGCACGGCCGGGCTTGGGGAATGGGCAAAGCGGGCTGCGTATTTCCGCCGCGTTATCGATGAATTCGATTCCATCCCGCACGGCGATCCGGCCTACTTCTCGATGCAATTCCTGAAATCGCAAGGGGTCGACCGGGTGGCCGCGCGCCAGCTTCTCGATACCATGCCCGACCTCGATCTGGGTATGCTTGCGA
This sequence comes from Qipengyuania zhejiangensis, assembly GCF_035607565.1. NCBI lineage: Bacteria > Pseudomonadati > Pseudomonadota > Alphaproteobacteria > Sphingomonadales > Erythrobacteraceae > Qipengyuania > Qipengyuania zhejiangensis. The sequence continues at coordinate 866,206 of NZ_JAYKGO010000001.1, forward strand.
ATGTCACAATGCCGACGTTGGTGGTTTGCGGCGACGAGGATCGCGACAACGGGTCGGCGGAAGAACTTGCCTCCTTGCTGCCCGACGCGACCTTCATCGAGGTTCCCGGCACGCACATGAGCAGCGTGACCAAGCCCGATCTGGGCAAAGCGATCGCCGATTGGCTTGGAGATGCCCCGTGACTTTGCAGCGTGCGTTCCTGTGGGCGTGGATCGGCGGCCTCGTGCTGTTCGCCGTCGTCATCGCGATCAGCATGCCTCTGGTTCTGACGGCGGTTCCCAACGGGATCATGGACCACCAGGCAGCGGGCACCGCAGCCGAGGTCAACCGAATCCAGGCAGCGTGGTCTTCCGCAGGCCTGATCGATCATGCGGCCATCGCCATGGCGGGGGATCTGCTGTTCATCGGCGTCTACGGGGCTGGCTGCGTGATGGGCGGCATCTGGTTGCGCCAGCACCATGACCGCCGGGTGCGCTTGTTGGGAACGACGGCATTGATCGCAGGGATCACCTTCCTCGTCACAGATTACGCCGAGACGATCAGCCAGATCGTTCAACTTGTTCGATTTTCGGGTGACGATACCTTGGCCGGTGTTGCGGCGAAGGTGCGCCCGATAAAGGTCGCGGCGTGGATCGCAGCGACACTTGCGATCGCCCTTGCGTTGCTGATCGGCAGGAAATCGCCCTCGCGAACTTGATTAAGCAAGGCTGCAGGTGCAATCCGGTACCACGTGTAACCAGTCGCAAACTCCGCACGAGAGGATATCCATGAAATTCGCATCCGTCGCGCTTTCCGCGCTTGCCGTATCGCTTGCCTCGCCTGCACTCGCCGATCACCATCAGGCTGCATCGACCGAGACTGCAGCCCCCTATCCGATGACGCCGCAAGGTGCGGCCGACTGGGTAGCGGCGGTTGAGCAGGACCTGTTCAATTATTCGGTCCAGGCCAGCCAGGTTTACTGGATCAATTCGACCTATATCACCGAAGATACCGATGCGCTGGCCGCAATGTCCGGTGCTGAAGGGACCGAAAAAAGCGTACGCTACGCTCTCGAAGCGGCGAAATATGCCGAAGTTGCCGGGCTCGATCCGGTGGTGAAGCGCAAGCTCGATATCCTGCGCAACGGGATTGTCCTGCCGGCACCCACAACCGCTGGCGCGGCCACCGAACTTAACGAAATCGCGACCCGGCTCAATTCGATGTACGGCAAGGGCAAGGGCACGCTGAACGGCGAAGTCATCAACGGCTCCGACATCGAAGCCGAAATGGGCAATCCCGAACGCACGCCTGCCGAACTCGCCGAAATGTGGGAAAGCTGGCACGACAACGTCGGGGCTCCGATGAAGGGCGATTACGCCCAAATGGTCGCCATCGCGAACGACGGTGCAAAGGAACTGGGCTTCAGCGACGTGGGCGCGATGTGGCGTTCGGGTTACGACATGGACCCCGATGATTTCACGGCCATGACCGAACGGCTGTGGCAGGAAACCAAGCCGCTGTACGTTGCGCTCCACACCTATGTGCGCAGCAAGCTGAACGAGAAATACGGTGACGAGGTGCAGCCGGCGGCAGGCCCGATCCGCGCCGATCTCCTCGGCAACATGTGGGCGCAGGAATGGGGCAATATCTACCCGCTCGTCGCGCCTGAAGGTGCGGGGGACATCGGGTATGATCTGACCGATCTGATCGCCGAGAAGGGCTATGACGAAAAGGACATGGTCAAGGTCGGCGAGCAGTTCTTCAGCTCGCTCGGTTTCGAACCGCTCCCGGACACGTTCTGGACGCGTTCGATGTTCGTGAAGCCGGCGGACCGCGAAGTGGTTTGCCATGCCAGCGCGTGGGATATCGACAACAAGGACGATATCCGCATCAAGATGTGCATCAAGCCGAACGCGGATGACTTCATCACCATCCACCACGAACTCGGCCACAACTATTACCAGCGCGCCTACAAGGATCAGACGTATCTGCACCTAAACGGTGCGAACGACGGGTTCCACGAAGCGATTGGCGATGCCGTGGCCCTGTCGATCACGCCAGAATACCTCGTGCAGATCGGGATGCTGGACAAGTCGGAAGTTCCCAGTGCGGACAAGGATATCGGCCTTCTCCTGCGCCAGGCGATGGACAAGGTGGCCTTCCTGCCCTTCGGCCTCTTGGTCGACAAATGGCGCTGGGGTGTATTCGACGGCAGTGTGACGCCGGGACAGTACAATTCGGCATGGGTGGAGCTGAAGCGTGAGTACCAGGGTATCACGCCGCCAGTTGATCGCCCGGCCGACGCATTCGATGCAGGCGCGAAGTATCACATTCCCGGCAACACGCCGTACACGCGCTACTTCCTTGCGCGCATCCTGCAGTTCCAGTTCTACAAGGCTGCGTGCGACCAGGCCGGCTGGAAGGGCCCGCTTCATCGCTGTTCGTTCTATGGCAACGAAGAAGTCGGCAAGAACCTGGGTGCCATGCTCGAAATGGGGGCCAGCAAGCCCTGGCCCGTCGCGCTCGAAGCCTTCACGGGAACCCAGGAGATGAGCGCGAAACCGATGCTGGACTACTTCGCCCCGCTTATGAAATGGCTGGACGAACAGAACAAGGGCAAGCCGGCCGGGTGGTGAGCCCGACCGACCGCCAAAGGTAATCTGGTTTGGCGATAGACAAGCCGGTGGCGGCGTTCCCGCCACCGGTGGCCGGCCCAGGGGAAACCGAATTCAGGGGGACAAGGATGAAGGCCCGAACCAAGGCACTTCCAGTGGTCGGCTGGCGCGAGCGTGTGCATTTGCCGGAACTGGGCCTGCATGATCTGCCGGCCAAGATCGACACCGGTGCCCGCACGTCATCGCTGCACGGCACCGTCATAGAGCGGTTCGAACGCGACGGCCTGGCGATGGTCCGTTTCGAAGTCGATTTCGGACCGGACGATGCGCACCATGTTTGCGAAGCGGTGCATGTGGACCTGCGCGGCATAACCAGTTCCAACGGCAGGACGCAGAAACGCCTCATCATCAAGACGCCGCTGAGGATTGGCGATGTCGAATTTCGTGCGGAAATCAGCCTGGCTGACCGGCGCGATATGAAATTCCCGATGCTTATCGGCCGTTCGTCGCTAAGGCGGCGTTTCGTTGTCGATTCGGGCCATTCATGGCTCCAGAGCGACAATCTCGGATTGCACAAAGGTACCGAAAAATGAAAATTGCCATGCTTGCGCGCAACCCGAACCTCTATTCGCACCAGCGACTGAAGGCTGCGGCCGAAACGCGCGGACACGACTTCACCATTCTCAACACCACCCGCTGCACGGTGAATATCGCCAGCCATCGCCCGACCGTGATGTACAATGGCGAAACGCTGGGCAAGTTCGACGCGGTTATTCCGCGTATCGGCGCATCGATCACCAATTATGGCCTCGCCGTGCTGCGCCAGTTTGAAATGGGCGGCACCTGGCCGCTGAACGAAAGCGTTGCGATCGGGCGTAGCCGGGACAAGCTGCGATCCACCCAGATCATGGCGAAATACGGCCTCGGCCTGCCGCTCACCGCCTACGCCAACGATCCCAAGCAGGCGGAAGCGATCATCAAGGCGGTAAATGGCCCGCCAGTGGTCATCAAGCTGCTCGAGGGAACGCAGGGCATCGGTGTCGTCCTGGCCGAAACGTTGAAGGGCGGGGCGTCGATCATCGAGGCGTTCCGCGGGGCGAACGTGAACATCATGGTGCAGGAATTCATCAAGGAAGCGGGCGGTTCGGACATTCGTTGCCTGGTCGTGGGCGGCAAGGTCGTCGCCGCGATGAAACGTCAGGGCGCGGAAGGCGAATTTCGCAGCAATCTGCACCGCGGCGGCAGCGCGCAACTGATCAAGATCACGCCCGAGGAACGCTCGACTGCGGTACGCGCAGCCAAGGCGATGGGCCTGAATGTCTGCGGGGTCGACCTGCTGCGAAGCAATCACGGGCCGGTGATCATGGAAGTGAACAGTTCGCCGGGCCTTGAAGGCATCGAGAACGCAACCGGCAAGGATATCGCAGGCCAGATCATCGAATTCATCGAAGCCAACGCAAAGGCCGGCAAGACCAAGACAAAGGGCAAGGGCTAAGGCGCCCTGCGATTGGGGAACCGGAACGCCGCCTGATGCGCGGGTCCGGTCCCAATTCGCTTAGCGATTGTTCAGCCGCAGACCTGCCGCGCAAGTTTGCGAGCCAGGGTCACGCGTTCCTGGCCATCAGGCCGCCATCGACCGGAATGACCGTCCCCGTGATGAAGCTGGCGGCGGGCAGGACGAGCGAAAGCGTCATGTGCGCCACTTCCTCCGGATCGCCATAGCGGCGCAGCGCGGTTCTGCGGTTGGCATAGATTGCCTTGTGTTCGTCGGGCACCTTGTCGGTCATCGCGGTGCGGATCGGTCCGGGGCAGATGCAATTGACCGTTATCTGCTCCTTGCCGAGATCGACGGCGAGACCGCGTGTCAGACCGGTCACTCCAGTTTTCGCCGCAACATAGGGCGTATCCCCCGGCGTCGCGCCCAGTCCTTCGGTCGATGCGATATTGACGATGCGGGCGGCGTCGCTCTGGCGCAGCCAGGGCAGCGCGGCGCGCACCATCCGCTGGTGCGCGGTCAGCATGACGGTGACGGCGCGGTGCCAGATATCTTCGTAACCGTCGTCTTCGAGCGGGCAGAAGCTCGACACGCCGGCGTTGTTCACCAGTATGTCGATGCCCCCGAAATCCTCCGCGACCTGGGCGACCACGCGCCTGATCGCCTCGGGATCGGCAACGTCGAGGGCGTAGGGCCGGGCACCGGTACCGCATTCGCGCGCAACCTGCTGGCAGGCGGCAAGATCGAGGTCGGTGACAGCCACGTTCGCCCCCTCGGCTGCAAACAGCCGCGCGGTCGCACGCCCCATGCCGCTGGCCGCGCCGGTTACGATAGCGGTCCGCCCCGCGATCGAACGCGCGCGATTGGGTGCTTCGGTCATCTGTCTCTCCCCGTTTGTCAGGGGAGGCTTATCACCGGAAAGGCGGTTCGTTGAAAGCGCGCAGTTTGCGACTGTGGAGCCTCGGCCCCTCGTCACGCAGCAGGCGACACGCCGTCACACCGATCTCGAGGTGGGCCGCAATGGCTTCCTCGTAGAACTTGTTCGCCTGCCCGGGCAGCTTGATCTCCCCATGCAGCGGCTTGTCCGAAACGCATAGAAGCGTGCCGTAAGGGACGCGGAACCGGTATCCCTGACCAGCGATCGTGGCGCTTTCCATGTCCACGCCGACAGCCCGGCTGAGGGACATGCGGCGGGCAGACTGGGTGAAGCGCAGTTCCCAGTTGCGATCGTCGGTGGTGACGACCGTCCCGGTCCGCATCCGCTTCTTGAGATCCGCACCGTGTTCGCCGGATACGTTCTCGGCAGCTTGAGCCAGCGCCTGCTGGACTTCGGCGATGGCAGGAAGCGGTATTTCCGGCGGAAGGACGGGGTCGAGCACATGGTCGTCGCGCAAATAGGCATGCGCCAGCACGTAATCGCCGATCTTCTGGCTGGGGCGCAAACCACCGCAGTGGCCGATCATCAGCCACGCTTCGGGTCGCAACACCGCAAGGTGATCGCAGATCGTCTTCGCGTTCGACGGGCCGACCCCGATGTTCACGAGCGTAATCCCCTCGCGATCGGGTCCCACAAGGTGATAGGCCGGCATCTGGTGCCGCCGCCAGGCGGTGTCGGACAGCTGTTCGCGCGCGTTCTGGGTCTTTTCGGTCAGCAGCAGGCCGCCCGCGCCAGCCAGCGCCGTATATCCGTTCGCGCCGAGCTGCGAGCCTGCCCAATCCACGAACTCATCGACATAGCGGTGGTAGTTCGTGAACAGGATGAACCGCTGGAAATGTTCCGGCGCCGTTCCGGTATAGTGCGCCAACCGCGCGAGGCTGAAATCGGTTCGCAGTCCGTCGAACAGCGACAGCGGAATGGCGTCGTCGGGGCCGCCCAGGATAATGCCGTCGGCCAACTCGTCACCGATATCGGCCAGTTCGGTGGACGGAAAATACCGCGCAACCGAATTGGGGTCCACGCCCGCAAGCACGGCACCGGCTTCACCGTCGAGAACGTAGGGAAACGGGATTTCCTGCCGCGAGGAGCCGACTTCCACCTCGATTTCGTAATTGGTCGAAATGAGTTCGAGCTGTTCCTGCAAATAGGCGCGGAACAGCGCCGGCCGCGTGACGGTGGTGGTGTACAGGCCCGCCGAATTCAGCCGCCCGAACGCGCGGTTGCGATCTTCGGGTTGGTCGCCGCCGCGAAAACGCAGGCGCAGTTCGGGATAGGCGTATGAGCCGTCGTTCCGGCGCTCAGGCGCGGGAAGGGCGCGGTCGCGGCCAAAGGCCATGACATCTTCGCGCAGCCGTTCGACAGCCGCGTCATAAACCGTTTCGATCCGGTCGAGGATCTGGGGGATGCTTTCCATGGGCGTTTTCTCCTGCCTCTTGTCGTTTTCGTATCTATCTTTGCCACAACGACAGCCGTGTTACAAAAAGGGCGCGACCCTTTCGGATCGCGCCCCTTTTTTCTCGTTAGCGAGAGGGTGGAAAAGGCTCAGGCCTCGTCCTCGCCTTCCGCTTCGTCGCCTTCGAGCATGTCGGCGGGAATTTCGCCGGGCTCGAGGGTGGGGTCGACCGATTCGGTGAAACCGGCGCCGCCTTCGGCGTAACGATCATCTTCGAACATCTGGGCCATGACGTCGACGCCCTGGCTCTGCAGTTCGGCTTCGTCGTCCGAACGGGCGACGTTTGCCTTGATGGTGACCGAAACTTCCGGGTGAAGGTCGATGCGCACGTCATGCATGCCGATCGCCTTGATCGGGTTGCCCATGATGACCTGCTTCTTGTCGATGTCGTGACCCTTTTCCACCAGGGCGGAAGCGATGTCGCGGACGTTGACCGAACCATAAAGCTGGCCGGTGTTCGACGCGGAACGGATCAGGATGATCTCGACGCCGTTGACCTTTTCGCCTGCCTTTTCAGCATCGGTACGACGCTCGGCATTTTCCTGCTCGAGGCGGTCGCGGTTTGCTTCGAAGACCTTCTTGTTCGCAGCGTTGGCGCGAAGCGCCTTCTTCTGCGGAAGCAGGAAGTTACGGGCGTAGCCATCCTTTACGGTGACCACGTCACCGATGGTGCCGAGTTTCTCGATACGTTCGAGGAGAATGATATCCATGAGTCTTCTCCTCCTACTTCACGATGTACGGCAGCAGGCCGATGTGGCGAGCGCGCTTGATCGCCTTGGCGAGTTCACGCTGCTTCTTCGCGCTTACGGCGGTGATGCGGCTGGGAACGATCTTGCCACGCTCGGACATGAAGCCCTGCAGAAGGCGCACGTCCTTGTAGTCGATCGGGGGAGCACCCTTGCCCGAGAACGGGCAGGACTTGCGGCGGCGGAAAAACGGGCGGGCCATCAGTCGCGCTCCTCACGGTCAGAGCGACGCTTCTTGTCGCGTTCATTCTTGCGCATCATTACCGACGGGCCGGTTTCGTGCTCGTCGACGCGGATCGTCATGTAACGGATGACGTCTTCGTTGATACGGGTCTGGCGCTCGAGCTCTTCGACAACGGTGCCGGGAGCTTCGATGTTCAGCAGCACGAAGTGCGCCTTGCGGTTGCGATCGATCTTGTAGGCGAGGTTCTTGAGGCCCCAGGTCTCCGTCTTGGTGACCTTGCCGTCGTTCTTCTCGATAATCTCGGTGGCGGTGGCGGCGAGCTGGTCGACCTGAGCTTGGCTCAGGTCCTGTCGCGCCAAGAATACATGCTCGTAGAGAGCCATGCTCTTGTCCTTTCACATATGGCCGATCGCTGGCTGATCCGCGGGATTGCGGGGCCCCTCCGGCTTTCTTCGATTCCCGTGCCCGGAGGCAGGGGATGCGCGCACATAGCCGGATTGGCGCGCAATGCAAGGCTTGTCGGTTTGGAACGAGGCGGGCAGGGGGCCGTTGCCTGCTAAAGCGAAAGGAATTCTCGTGCCCGGTGGATTGGTAGCCTTACTCGACGACGTTTCGATCATTGCCCGTACGGCTGCTGCATCCATCGACGATATCGGCGTCGCCGCGAGCAAGGCGGGCACCAAGGCCGCCGGCGTGGTGATCGACGATGCCGCGGTCACGCCTTCGTATGTGACGGGCCTTTCGCCCGCGCGCGAACTGCCGATCATCTGGAACATCACCAAGGGCAGTTTCAAGAACAAGCTGCTGATATTGTTGCCAGGCGCGCTATTGCTCAGCGAATTTCTTCCCGGCGCCATCATCTTCATCCTGATGATGGGCGGTGCCTATCTGTCCTACGAGGGGGCGGAAAAGGTGATGGAGAAACTGGGTGGGGCAAAGCACGGCAAGACGCTGGAGGACCGGATCGAGGATCCGGCCGCCTTCGAAAAACAGCGCATCAACGGGGCCATTCGCACCGATCTTATCCTTTCGGCGGAAATCATGGCGATCACGCTGAACGAGGTTGCCGCCGAAACGCTGATCACCCGTGCGGGTGTGCTGGCAGTGGTAGGCATAATCATCACGGTGGTCGTCTATGGCGCGGTCGCCATGATCGTGAAGATGGACGACGTCGGCCTGCACATGGCGAAGCGCGATTCGCAGTTTTCCAGGACAGTCGGCCGGTTTCTGCTGAAGGCGATGCCCAAGCTTCTGGTCACGCTTTCGTTCGTGGGCACAATCGCCATGCTGTGGGTCGGCGGGGGAATTATCCTGCACGGCCTGCACGAATTGGGGCTGCACGGGCCGTCGGACTGGGCCCATGGCATCCAGCACGCGGTCGAAACCGTTACCGGCGGACTTTCGGGCATTCTTGGCTGGGCGACCTATGCCGGCCTTTCAGCCCTGGCCGGACTGGCGTTGGGCTTCGTCATCGCTGTCGTGCTGCACAATATCTTCAAACTCGGCGCGGAAGAGGGCGAACCGGCCGAAGCGCATTGATCCTCAGATCGAGAGCCGTTGGAAGATTTCGCGGGCAAATTCGCTCAGCGTGTCGTCGCGTGCGCCCATGATCACGATCCGGTCACCCGGCCGGGCGAGCGAGGTCAGGCGGTCCGCCACGTTCTTGCGGGAAGGGATGTAGTCGGCTTTGCCGCCGGCTTCCTCGATCAGGCGCACAATGCGTTCGCTGCCTTCGCTGCGGTCGACCGTCCCACCGAAATAGACCGGGTCGCACAGGATGGTTCGATCTTCGGGACCGAGCACGCTGGCAAAGGTTTCCGCCAGTTCGGAGCCCATCTGCCGCAACGGCCCGTATCCGTGCGGCTGGAAAAACGCGAGCACACGTCCCGGATGGCTCTTCAGCGTCCGGAGAGTGGCGGCGCATTTTTCAGGATTGTGTCCGAAGTCGTCGATCACCGTTATCGCTGCGACGGTCGTGCCCACGATATCGAACCGGCGTGCAAGCCCCTCGAAACCTGCCAGCGCCTCCACCGCTTTGCCGACGGGAATCCCTGCGGCAGCCGCACCGGCGATGGCGGCAAGCGCGTTGGACAGATTGTGGCGTCCCGGAAGGTTCAGGCGCAAGGGATATTCGGCGCCATCGTGTCGGTCGATCACCATCGCCGCCTGGCGCACCGGCCCTTCGGCAACGGTGCCCGGAACAATCCCGATCTGCGCTTTTTCCTGATCGATCCCGAAGGTGATCACGTCGTTGGCGCGGGGCAAAAGGGCCAGCGCTTCGGGATCGTCCGCATTGATGACGCCGATGCGGCTGCGGGAAAGGTAATCGCCGAACAACTGGCGCAATTCGTCCATGCTCTTGTGATCGAGGCTGACGTTGAGCAGCACACCCACGGCGGGCTTGTAGAGTGCGATGGACCCGTCGCTCTCGTCCACTTCGCTGACGAACAGCGTCTGGCCGCCAACAACGGCGCTGGCGTAAGGCCGTTCGGGCGAAACGAAGTTCTTCATCACCGCGCCGTTCATGATCGTCGGTTCGCGTCCGCAGGCATGCAGGATCCAGCCGAGCATTCCTGTCACCGTGGACTTGCCACTGGTCCCGGCGATCGCCAGTCCTGCACCGCTGGTGTTGAACAGGATCGAATTGAGTTCGGCCCGCGTCAGCCGCAGGCAGCCAAGTTCCTTGGCGCGCTGCACTTCGGGCACCGTGTCTTCGATGGCCGCGCTCGCGACCAGGATCTGGTCCGACGAAACGATGCCGCTTCCATCCTGCTGATGCAGCACGAACCCTTGCGCTTCCAGCGCGGTGAACTTTTCCGGCGTGCGGCCCTGATCGTGGCTGCGATCGGACCCTTCGACGACCGAGCCGCGGCCCTTGAGGATCTGCGCGAGCGGCAGCATTCCCGATCCGCCGATCCCGCAAAAGAAGAACGGGCGTGCAAAAAGTTCGTCGGGGGCGGGCATGGCAGGAGGCGTTTGGGTCATCGCCCGCACCGCTATGCAGTTGTCAGCGCGAAAACAAGCGGGCATGGGATGGCCCGTGCATCGCCCGCTTCGCACAATTGCCGTCTGCGCCCCTGCGACCCCGCTGCTGCGGGAGTATGCCGACGCGGTTAGCGCGCTCGCAGCGGCAGAGTTTCCCGGTATCGAGCTGCATTTTCACGACCAGTGCTTCGCAGAGGATGGCCATTTTGCGGGAAATGATGCGACGCGCCTTGCCGCGCTTCTCGACTGCGCGAACGATGCCCGCTTCGATGCGGTGTGGTTTGCCAAGGGGGGATATGGGTCCAACCGCATTGCCGGGGATTTCCTCGGCAAGGTGGGGCCGGATGCGCGGAAGAAGGCATATTTGGGATATTCGGACTGCGGGACTTTGCTGGGCGCGCTGTATCGCGCCGGTGTTGGAAAACCGGTCCACGCTCCCATGCCTGTCGACATCATGAGGGATGGCGGAAGCGATGCGATCCGGCGTGTGCTCGCGTGGTTTTCCGGGGACGACAGCGGGTTGGAAGCGGGACTGACAGGCGCACCGGCGGCCGCGTTCAACCTCTACACGCTGGCGATGCTGGTCGGCACCGATCTGATGCCCAGCCTATCGGGCCACGAGGTCTTGATCGAAGAGGTCGGGGAATACGAATACGCAATCGACCGCCTGCTTTTTCACGTTTCGCAGCACCTCCACGACATTGCCGGATTGCGGCTTGGCGAAGTAAGCGCAGTTCCAGAGAACGACCGGCCATTCGGGGCAACGGTGGAAGAAATCGCCCGCTACTGGTGCGAAAAGCACGCGATTGCCTACCTTGGGCGTGCCGCCATCGGGCACAGCTCTGCCAACAGGATCGTGCCGTTCGGTCTTGAGGCCTAGCCGGGCTGCGCCTAAGCGCCGCGGCCACGAGGAGACAGACATGACTGCATTCATCTTTCCGGGACAGGGCAGCCAGAAGGTCGGCATGGGTTCCGATCTGGCCGATGCCAGCGCGCACGCTCGCGAGGTTTTCCAGGAGGTCGACGAGGCGTTGAAGCAGAAGCTTTCCGCGCTGATGAAGGAAGGCCCCGAAAGCGAGCTGACCATGACCGCGAACGCCCAGCCTGCGATCATGGCGAATTCGATCGCCACGACCCGCGTGCTGGAAAAGGAATTCGGGGTCGTTCTGGCGGACACGGCGACCTGCGTCGCTGGCCATTCGCTGGGGGAATACAGTGCGCTGTGCGCCGCCGGGGCATTTTCGCTGACCGAAGCGGCCAAGTTGCTGCGCCTTCGCGGGATTGCGATGCAGGACGCGGTACCGATCGGTGTCGGCGCGATGGCCGCGCTGCTCGGTGCCGATATCGAAAAGGCAACCGCGCTGGCGCAAGCCGCCGCGCAGGGTCAGGTTTGCGAAGTGGCCAACGATAACGATCCGGGTCAGGTGGTGATTTCAGGACATGCCGAAGCCATCGACCGTGCGATCGAACTGGCGAAGGATCACGGTATCAAGCGCGGCATCAAGCTGCCGGTATCGGCGCCGTTTCACTGCTCGCTGATGGAACCCGCAGCCCGCCGCATGGAAGCGGCGCTCTCCGACACGCCGCCGCACGCGTTCACGGTGCCCTTGTTTGCAAATGTGACGGCGGCCCGTGTGACGGATCCCGCCGAGGAACAGCGCCTCCTGGTCGAACAGATAACCGGCCGCGTGCGCTGGCGCGAAAGCGTCATTGCCATGCGCGCTGCAGGGATCGAACGTTTCGTGGAACTGGGCGGCAAGGTTCTGGGCCCGATGGTCGGACGGATCGACAAGGATGCCGCTGCCATCAGCCTCGTCACCATGGAAGACCTCGAAAATTTCGCCAAGGAGATCGGATGATGTTCAGCCTCGAAGGAAAGACCGCTCTCGTTACCGGTGCCAGCGGCGGGATTGGCTCGTCGATTGCGCGCGCGCTTGCGCGTCAGGGCGCGCGGCTTGCGCTGTCGGGTTCCAACCCGGCCAAGCTCCGCGCGTTTCGCGATGAATTGAACAGGGAATTCGGTCACGACCACGTCGAGATCACCTGCGACCTTTCGAACACCACGCAGGTCGAGGAACTGATCCCCGCCACGCTCGACACGCTCGGAAGCATGAATATCCTGGTCAACAACGCCGGGATCACCCGCGACAATCTGGGCATGCGGATGAAGGACGAGGAATGGGACGATGTGATCCGCATCAACCTCGAGGCGAGCTTTCGGCTCATGCGCGCTTCGGCCCGCCCGATGATGAAGGCGCGTGGCGGCAGGATAATCTCGATCACCAGCGTGGTCGGTGCGACCGGAAACCCCGGCCAGATGAACTACACCGCAGCCAAGGCGGGCCTTACCGGTATGTCCAAGAGCCTCGCGCAGGAACTGGCGAGCCGTAATATCACGGTCAATTGCGTGGCGCCGGGCTTCATCCGCACGGCAATGACCGATGCGCTCAGCGATGACCAGAAGGCGGCGATCAACGGCCGTATCCCGATGGGCCGGATGGGCGAGGGCGAGGAAATCGGCGCTGCCGTTGCCTATCTCGCCAGTGACGAGGCCGCCTATGTCACGGGGCAGACGCTGCATGTGAACGGCGGCATGGCGATGTTCAGCTAAGCCGGGGTTTATCCCCAAGGAATCAGGCACCGGGGCGCTGCAACCTTGCCCCGGAAGACTGCCCCGCTAAGGTCGTTATCCGTATTCCGGCGCTATTGGGGGCGATTCCGGCCCTTTGCGCGCCCACAAGGGACGAAAGAAGGACCATGAAGGCCACTATCGAACGCGCAACCCTGCTGCGCTGTCTCTCCCACGTCCAGTCAGTGGTCGAGCGACGCAACACCATTCCCATCCTCTCCAACGTTCTCATCGAAGCCGATGGCGACAATTCGTTGAAGGTAATGGCGACCGACCTCGACCTTCAGGTCATCGAACACATGGAAGCCAGTGTCGAAGCCACAGGCGCGATCACGGTCTCCGCCCACCTCCTGTTCGACATTGCCCGCAAGCTGCCCGAAGGCAGCCAGGTCAGCCTCGAAACGGCGGAAAACCGTATGGCCGTCAAGGCTGGCCGCAGCCGGTTCTCGCTTCCCACGCTGCCGCGGGACGACTTTCCCGTGATTGTCGAAGGCGATCTGCCGACAAGCTTCGAACTTCCAGCCCGCACGCTCGCCGAAATGGTGGACCGTACGCGCTTCGCGATTTCGACCGAAGAAACCCGTTACTACCTCAACGGCATCTTCCTTCACGTTTCGGACGAAGACAAGCCGGTCCTCAAGGCCGCCGCAACCGATGGCCACAGGCTTGCCCGCTTCACCCTCCCGCGCCCCGACGGGGCCGAAGGGATGCCGGATGTCATAGTGCCGCGCAAAGCGGTGGCGGAACTTCGCAAGCTCCTCGACGAAGCAATGGACGGAAATGTCCAGATTGACCTGTCGGCCAGCAAGATCCGCTTCACCCTTGGCGGCGAAGGCGGCGTGGTCCTGACCAGCAAGCTGATCGACGGCACGTTCCCCGATTATTCGCGGGTCATTCCCACGGCGAACGACAAGCTCCTCAAGCTCGATCCCAAGAGCTTCTTCGAAGGTGTCGACCGTGTTGCGACCATCGCGACGGAGAAAACCCGCGCGGTCAAGATGGGGCTGGAGAAGGACAAGGTAACGCTTACCGTCACCTCGCCGGACAACGGCGTGGCATCGGAAGAAGTCCCGGCCGAATATTCCTCGGACGGCTTCGAAATCGGTTTCAACGCCGGCTATCTCAAGGACATTCTCAGCCAGATCGACAGCGACACGGTTGAAATCCACCTGGCGGATGCCGGCGCCCCGACGCTGATCCGCAAGGACGAAAACAGCCCGGCTCTGTATGTCCTGATGCCGATGCGGGTCTGATTGCAGACAGGCTGGCCCGCCGGAATGGCGGGCTAGCCTGGCAATCTGCGGCGCTTGTCTGCGTTCGATCTGTGCAGGCGCGTCAGCCAGTCTCTCGCGGGCCGGTCGACATGGCGGTCGAGCGCGCTCGATGCGATCACCACCGAAGCGCAGGCTAGCGCCATCGCCGTTTCTCCGGCGCCCGCCAACACGGCGAGGATGGGGACATGGATGCAATAAAGCGGGTAGGAAAGATCGCCGAGCCATGCCGCCAGCCGTCGCTGCGGAACATGGAGGCAGCTTGCGGCAAGAACCACGGACGGGACGCCGATAAGGATGGCGGCAAGCGCCGCCCCGTTATCCTGTGGCCCAATCACCAGAAACGCACAGATCATCGCCAGAGAAGGCAGCCACGCAACCATGCTTGCGCTTGCACCGGGTTTCCAGTCCCGTGTCAGGCGGTAAATCAGGACGCCGGCCGTAAAGGAATAGCTCACCCGGGCAAGGCCCGCCCATAAGGTGCGCCAATCGGCCCCGAAGTCCCCGAAGGCAAGCGGCTGCCCCGCATACCACGCCAGCGCGGCGGCCGATCCGCCAAGAAGTGCCCAGAGCGCAGCAACGCCGCCGCGGGCAAGGGCAAGCGCAAAGGCCAGATAGGCGATCATCTCGAACAACAGCGACCACAGCGGCGGGTTTGCCGGAAAGAGCAGCGTGGGCGACAGCCAGTTCGGCAGCAGGAACAACATGCCGGCATGGCCCTGATGGAGCACGACACCCAGCGCCGCGCCCAAGGCGAGCATCGGCCAAAGCCGGATTGCACGCCGCACCATGAATTCGCGCGGCCCCAATCCATCCCGGATACGCTGCTGATAGGCCTGCGCGATGACAAAGCCGCTGAGGCCAAAGAACAGGTCGACTGCCAGATAGCCTCCGGGAACATCGACGCCGATGTCCTCTCGCACGTGAAAGAGCATCACGGCGATTGCAGCGATGCCCCTCATGGCATCGATGGTCGAAAAGCGGCGATCGATTAGCATGTCTTGTCCGGCCGCGGGGGTACAACACTATGGTTAAGGAAGGCTTCGCCTTGCGCCTGGTGACCAAAAGGGGAATGATCGCCCACCGAGGAGAACCACCGATGACCCAGCAAGTACACGTCCGGAAAAACGATCTCGCAAAAGCGGAGCTGGTCACTCTGGACCAAACCGCGCTGGGCGAAGGAGCGGTGCGGCTCGAGGTGGAGAGTTTCTCGGTCACATCCAACAACATCACCTATGCCGTGGTGGGGGACGGGTTCGGGTACTGGAATTTCTTCCCGGCGCCGGACGGATCGGGGATCGTCCCGATGTGGGGCCACGCCAGGGTCATCGAAAGCAACAGCCCCGACCTTGCCGTAGGGGAGCGTGTGTACGGTTACCTGCCGATGGCCAGCCATCTGGACGTTGTGCCCGGCAAGGTTTCCGCCAGCGGCTTCGTCGACATGGCCGAGCATCGCCAGCCGATGAGCCCGATCTACAACCAGTATTCGCGGCTGGCCGCCGATCCCGAACACGATCCTGCGCGCGAAGGCGAAAGGATGATCTTCGGCCCTCTGTTCAAGACCGGCTTCCTCATCGAGTATTTCATGCGATCCGAAAGCTGGTTCGGGGCAAGCCAGCTGGTGGTGACCAGCGCTTCGTCGAAAACCGCGATGGGGTTGGCCAGCGTTGCCAAGCGGCGTTCGCCCGACGTGCGGCGCATTGGCCTGACGTCTGCAGGCAATGTCGGCTTTGTCGAAGCCAGTGGACTGTACGATCTGGTCCTTGCCTACGACGCTGTGGACCAGATTCCGGATGCGCCCAGCGTGTCGGTCGATTTCGCCGGCAATTCATCGTTGCTGCGCCGCATCCACGAGCATCTGGGCGAAGCGCTCAAATATTCGTGTCTGGTCGGCGTCACCCATATCGAAGCGCGCGAAGGCGGGACCGCGGAAATTCCCGGGCCCACGCCAACGCTGTTCTTCGCACCCGATCACGCGGTGGCCCTGTTCAGGGAAGCCGGCCCCGAAGCCGCCGGCCAGATGATGGCCGAAAGCTGGCGCGGTTTTCTCGAGGACGCGGGCAGTTCGATCGAGATCGAGCGCCTCGCGGGCCTTGATCGGGCGCGCGAGGTCTTTCTCGAAATGCTCGGCGGGAAGGTCGATCCCGCACGGGGAATCGTGATCGAGCCTTAAATCTCGACCGCGATTTTCCCGAAGTGCGAGCCGCTTTCCTGGTGGCGGAAAGCGTCGGCCAGATTTTTCAGCGCAAAGGTATCCGAAATGACCGGCTTGATGCCGTTCGCTTCGATTCCTGCGATCATGTCCAGTTGCATTTTGCGGCTGCCAACGGTCAAACCCTGGACGGTCAGGTTCCTGGAAAACAGCAGGGCGGTCTGCACCGGCCCGGCAAATCCGGCCAGGACCCCGATCAGCGCGACATGCCCGCCCACACGCGTTGCCAGCATCGACTGGTCGAGCGTTCCCGCGCCACCGATTTCGACCACGCAATCCACGCCGCGGCCACCTGTCAGCTCAAGCGCCTTGGGGCCCCAGGCTTCCACTTCGCGGTAATTGATGAGATGGTCTGCGCCCATAGCCTTGACCCGCTCGAGCTTTTCGTTCGACGAGCTGGTGGCGATCACGGTGGCACCCGCCGCCTTGGCGAATTGCAGCGCGAATATCGATACGCCGCCCGTTCCCTGCACCAGCACCGTGTCGCCCGGCTTGAGCGAATAATCCACGAACAAGGCGCGCCATGCGGTTAACCCGGCACAGGTGAGCGTAGCGGCTTCGGCATGGGTGTATCCCGCCGGTGCACGGGTGAACCAGGTTGTCGGCGCGGTAATCGCTTCGCGGGCATAGCCGTCGATCCCGTCACCCGGCACACGGGTAAATGCGGTCGCGGGCGGTGCACCGTCCAGCCATTCGGGAAAGAACGTGCTGACCACAGCATCGCCGACCGAAAATTCGGTGACGCCGTCGCCGATGGCCACAACCTGTCCCGCACCGTCGGACATCGGGATGCGGCCCTGCGGTGTCGGGATCATGCCCTTGACCACGGCATAGTCATGAAAGTTGAGCGAACTTGCCTTTATGGCGACTGTGATTTCGCCGGGGCCGGGTGCCGCTGCATCGTCAATATCGACATATTCGAACGCTTCGAGGGTGGATGGCGTCGCGCCGGTGCGGATCGCCTTCATTCGGCTGCCTCCGCCAGTTCGGCGCGTTGCGGACCACGGATCAGCCCGCCAGGCGTTTCTCCGGTCCATTCGCCTTCACGGAACGTGACCTTGCCGTTCTTGATGGTGGCAACATACCCGTCGGCCTTTTGCAGCAGACGTTTGCCGCCTGCTGGAAGATCGAAGGCGAGCCAGGGCTTGCCAAGTTTGAGGCGGTCCATGTCGATGATGTTGAGATCGGCAAGGAAGCCCGGCGCCAAAACGCCGCGATCTTCCAGCCCGTAAAGCCGTGCCGTGTCGGCGCATTGGCGCTTGATCGCGTTTTCCAGCGTGATCGTGCCACGCGCCCGGTCACGCACCCAATGCTGGAGCATGAAAGTGGGGCTGGCCGCATCGCAGATCGTGCCGCAATGCGCGCCGCCGTCGGACAGGGAATTCACGGTGTCATCCGACTGCTGGAGATCCATCAGGAAGTCCAGATTGCCATCGGCGTAATTCAGGATCGGCAGGTAGATGAATCCCTTGCCGTCATCGCTGCAAAGAAGGTCGTAGGCGTATTCCTGGCCCGATTTACCGGCCAGTTCTGCGCGGGCTGCGATGCTTTCTTCGGTCGTCGGTTCGTAATTGAAATCGGGGAGCATTTCGTACTGCAACCCCCACCCTTCGCAGACGACCTTGATCAGGCCGATGATATCCTGGTTCACCTCGGACAGATCGCTTTCTTCGGAAAGCAGCTGCGCCTTGAATGCCGGATCGAGCAGCCTGGCGCGTTGTTCTTCCCACGGCAGTTCCTCGATCGCCTGCCAGCTTGGGCGGAAGCGGAAGGGATGCACCGTGCCCTGCCATGCCATGACAATGCCGTTGCCGCGCAACGCGATCTGGGCGACGATATTTGCGCCGTTGTCGTTCTCGGCCCGCATGCACTCGATCTGCTCTTCGAGCGGCATTTCCTTGGCGATCGACTGGAGAGCGGCGAATGTGACCGGAAGGCCGGTTTCGCGGCTCATCTTGCCCATCCAGCCAAATTCGTCCCATTCGCGCATCATGTCGGACGCCATTTCGAAGACGCCATGTCCGGCACGGCCCATCGCACGGCCGATTTCGACCAGTTCTTCCGCGGTTGCAGTGGTGCCGGGCACCACTTCGCCATCGATGTCGCGGTGCAGGACGGTGCGGCTGGTCGAAAAGCCCAATGCACCGGCGCGCACGCCGTCTTCGACGATGGCTGCCATTTTCGCGACGTCTTCATCGGTCGGAATGGCGCCGGGGCGTTCGCGATCACCCAGGACGTAGGCCCGGACCGAGCCATGCGGAACATGGGTCCCGACGTCGACGGTGCGGGGGAGCTTTTCGAGCGCGTCGAGATATTCGGGGAAGGTTTCCCATTCCCAGTTCATGCCTTCGGCCAGGGCGGTGCCGGGAATGTCCTCGACTCCTTCCATCAGCCCGATCAGCCATTCGTGCTTGTCGGGACGGGCAGGGGCGAAGCCCACGCCGCAATTGCCCATCACCACCGTGGTGACGCCGTGCCAGCTGCTGGGTGCCATTTCCTGGTCCCACGTTGCCTGGCCGTCGTAATGCGTGTGCACATCCACAAAACCGGGTGTGACAAGCTTGCCGCCCGCGTCGATTTCCTCCGCCGCGTCGCCGCGCACCTCGCCGACCTGGGCGATCAGGCCATCCCTGATGGCGATGTCACCGGTGAAGCTGGGGGTTCCGGTACCATCCACGATGGTGCCGTTGCGGATAATCAAATCGAATGCGGGCATATTGATGAGCTCCTCTCTCCGACAAGGAAGGTCTCATATTGCAACCGGAGAGTCTAGCTGCCTTGGTGCGGGCCCTTTAACGGGCGTGGGGTTCCGGCATCCGGACCGAGAGGAGGGTCAACAAACCGACCCCGAACAGCAAGGTGATGGACGCCATCCCGATTCGCTGGTCGTTGAACCACAAGGTGAACTGTTCGACCAAGAGCGGGCCCATCCACACGGTTATGGTGCCGGCGATTGCGAACAGGCCGAAGAATTCGCCGCTTCGTCCCGGGGGCGCGAGGGTGACAAGCATCGCGCGGCTCGACGAAATGCTGGCGGTGGCCGTGACCGCCACAACGCTGATCAGCCCCAGGTAGGACAGGTCGGACAGGGTCTTGAAAACCAGGCCGTCCCAAACCGCGTAATTTTGAACCAGACCGAAGAACAGGCTGTCACGCGTGATGCTCAACTGCACGACCATTGCCGCGACCATACCGATAATCTCGATGATGAGCGCGCGTTTCACCCCCACCTTGTTATCCAGCCAACCGCCGAAAATTCCTCCGAGGAATGCCCATGCGCTGGCGAAGATCGCGTAGCAGAGCATTTCGAGAAAGCCCCAGCCAAGGAACAGCGCAACATAGACCGCCCCAAGCGCCAGCAAGGCGGCCATTCCGTCTGCGTAAAACATCCGGGCGAGGAGGAACTTCATCAGGTCGCGGTAGTGCGCCGCTTCGCGCAGTGTTTTCGCGACGCTCCGCGCGCCCGCGACAACCGCCTTGCGCCAACTTGCACCGGGGGTGCCTGGATCGCGGCCGTAAATAAAGAATGGCATGGCAAACACGGCAAGCCACACCGCGCAGATCGGCCCGGCAATCCGCATGTGTTCGAACCGGGTCGGATCGATCCCGAACTGCGGTTCGGCAAAGGGCCAACCCACGATTTCGGGCATCACGAACAGCAGCACCAGCGCCACGAAGATAAGCGTAGCGGCAAGATTGCCAAGGCCGAGCCCAAGCCCCGAAATCATCGAGAGACGGTCTTTCGTTCCCGCCACGCTGAGCATCGCGTTGTGCGTCACTTCGGAATAGGTGTAGCTGACATAGGCGATGACCAGCAGCGCCATGATGCCCCAGATCGGCAGGCCTTGCCCGCCGGGCATGGCAAACCACAGCAACGCCGAACATATCACGATCGAACTCAGGAAGACCGCCAGCAGCGGCTTCAGCCGTCCGCCGCGATCGAGCGCAGCACCCAGAAAGGGCGCCGTAAGCGCGGCGATGACGCCGGCCCATTTGGTGACCGAGGCGATCGTGGCCTGGCCTTGCGCGTTGGCGGTCGCCAGCGCCTTTTCAGGGGTCAGGCCGTCCAGCGCGCCGCTGGCGAGCATATCGGCCCCGATGATATCCCGCGCGAAATAGGGCGCGAAAATATAGATCACGATCAGGATGTAATAGGGATTGCGCGCCCATTCGAACACGGCCCAGGCGAATCCGGTGCGCCCCAGGGCGCCGCCTTCGCCCGAATGGTTGATCGTGGCAGGGTTGGTTTGCTGAGTACCTACGGCGTCCATCTACATCCTTGCTCGTTTCATGCTCGGATGGACTGCCGTACTGCCTGTCAGGCGGCGCGGCGGCTCTCCGCGTCGGTGGCTGGAGAATTCAGGAATTTTCGCAGCGAACCCACCGCTTCGTCGGCATGGGTCAGCAGGAACAGATGGCCGCCGCCGGCAAACACCTCGAGGCGCGCATTCGGTATGGCCGAGGCAAGGATCTTGCCGTTGATCAGTGGAACGATCTGATCCTCGTCCCCCATCATCACCAGGGTTTCCTTGGACATGAAGGGAAGGGCGGGCAGGCTGGTCCAGCCCAGCATCGCAATCAGCTGGTACATGTAACCGCGCGGAGACGGCGGCTTCAGGCGGCCGATGTGGCTGTCCTTCTGGTGGGATGCACCATCCCGGTCGACACCGCCGTAAAGCGTGGTGAAGTGTTCGTTCATGAAGTCGCGGTCGATGTAACGGCGCGGGTCAGCCATCTTGGTCAGCGCGGCCGGGTTGCCGGGCACCATCAGCATACCAGCCGTGGTGGCGACCAGCACCAGCCTGCGCGTCTTGCCGGGGTGCTGAAGTGCGAAGTGCTGCGCCATCGCGCCGCCCCACGACACGCCCATCACATCAACCGTGGGTATGCCGAGGCGTCGGAGCACCTGGCTGGCTGTCCAGCTCATGGTGAAGGTGTTGTACGGCATCATCGGGTCGGGGCTTTCCCCCGTTCCCGGCATGTCGAACATGACAAAGCCGCGCTCGGTGAGCATTTCGGCCAGCGGGGCGACCGCTTCGATATTCGCGCCGATCCCGTTGAAGAACAGGATCGGGGGATGATCGGTCGGCATGTCGAGCCGCCAATGCGCCACGCGCAAGCTGCGACCGCCAACATCCATCATTTCGATCGTGGCGGTCAGTTTGTCTTGCTTTCTTGCAGTCACGCGGCGGTCCTTATGAGGGTGTCAGCACGGTTCCATAACGTAGAGACCCGGGGCCGGGTCCAGCGGCTTGTATGTCTTGTTCCCCGTTTTCGCGGGGGCTTTCACCTTCTTGCCGGACCGATTCTGAACCCAGTCGATCCAGTACGGCCACCAGCTGCCGGCTACTTCTTCGGTACCCTTCAACCATTCGTCCGCCGTGTCAGGCAGCTTTTTCTTGGGGTCTGACTGGATGTAATAGCGCGCCTTGGGGTTGCCGGGAGGGTTGAGGATCGCCTGCATGTGGCCGGAATGGCTGAGGACGTAGGTGACATCCTTCGATCCGAACAGCTTGGTCGATCGGTAGGTCGCTTTCCAGGGCGTGATGTGGTCGGTCACCCCGCCAAGGATGAACAGGTCACTGGTGACCTTCGACAGATCGATCTTGTGATCGATCATTTCGACTTCGCCCTGCTTCGTGAATGCCAGCGTTTCGAAGATGGTCAGGAAATCGCCCATCAGGCTGGCGGACAGGTTTGTCGCATCCGCATTCCAGAACAGGACGTCGAACGCGGGCGGGTCCTGACCGAGCAGGTAGTTGTTGATCACGTAGTTCCAGATGAGATCGTTGGGTCGCAACCATGCGAAGCCGCGGGCCAGATCGTCCCCCTTGATCACGCCCTTTTTCGCAGCGCGTCGCCGCGCCAGTTGCAGGCCGTTCTTGCTGACGAGCGATCCCGCCTCGATATCGTTCTGCTTGGGGTGAAGGACGCACACCATAAGCGTGAGCGCGCCAAGCAGGCTATCGCCATCGGATGCCATCTTGCTGGCCAGCATGGCCGCCGTCTGGCCGCCCGAACACCCGGCCGATACATTGACCTTCTTGGCGCCGGTGATTTTGCTGACCGCTTCCATCGCTTCGCGGCACGAGCGGACGTAATCGGCCATGTCCCAGTGGCCCTGTTCCTTGCTGGGGTTTTTCCAGCTGATGACGAAGGTCTGGATGCCGTTGTCGAGCTGATACTTCACGACCGATTTTTCGGGCGAGAGATCGTTGATGTACATCTTGTTGATCTGCGGCGGGATGGTCAGCTGCGGGATCTCGTACACTTCGTCGGTGGTGGGGGTGTACTGCACCAACTCCATCATGTCGGTTCGAAGGACAACCGATCCCTTCGATGTTGCGACATTTTCGCCAAGCTTGAACGGCTTCTTGTCCACCTGGCTGACCATGCCCTTGTTGTGGACCATGTCGTCATAGGCGTTCTTGAGGCCCTTGATCAGGCTGAGACCGCCGGAATCGATCGCCATCTTCTGCGCGGTGGGGTTCCCGATCAGCGTGTTTGTGGGGGCAATGCCGTCAATGATGATGTTCGAGATGAAGCGGGCCCGGTCGCGCTCAAGATCGTCGAGATCGAGGTCCTCGAGCCATTTCGAAGCGCCCTTCTGCACGGCAAGGTAATACTGCATCCCGGCGCGCATGAACGGGTTGTACTGCCAGGCAGGGTCCTTGAACCGCTTGTCCCTGGGGTCGGGTGCAATTTCGCTCTTGCCGGTCATGATCTTGATCATATCCGCGCCGATATCCTGACCGTGCTTCATCAGCCGCTGCGGGTCGGAAGCCGTTTCGCGCAGCATGACGGCGACGGCGCCGAAGATATCCTCTCGCGTCAGGCCAACGAGGGGACCAAGGGCGCTGGTGTGCTGGGCGGCTTCGTCTTCAAGCTTGGCCATGGGTCGGGCATCCTCCGGTATTACAAATAATCAAATCAGGCTGTGGCCTTGCAACAAGTCATGCTTTGCCACTGTTGGGAAAGCAAGGATGCGTTCACGGACGCCGCGCGGCAATCATGCTTTCGATGTCGACGAACTTTTCGCGCGGTGCGCCTTCGCGGGCGGCGGCTTCTTCGGCCTCTTCGATCTTTTGCCAGTCACGGAAGGTCACGATGTCCAGGCGGCGCGCTTCGGCCAATTCGTCGAAACCTTCGCGCCCGCGCTTTCGCGACCCCAAGCCGATATCGGCATCGACCAGATCGATGACGCCGTACCCGTCGGGACGGTTGGTTCCGATCGTGCCGCTCGGGCCGCGTTTCGCCCAGCCGACGCAATACAACCCCGGCAGAATGCGCCCTTCGTCGTTGGCGAAACGCCCGGCGCGTTCGTCGAACGGTACGCCTTCGACGGGGGAAGAACGGTAACCGATGCAGCTGACGACGAGATCGGCAGGCAATTCATAGGTTTCACCGGTCCCGATCGCGCGCCCGGCCTCGACGGTCGTTCGTTCAACCTCGATCGAACGCACATGCCCGTCGACCCCATGGATTGCCCGCGGGCTGGCGAAGAAGTCGAATTCGATGCTGATCGGTGTTTCGCCGTGAATGCTTTGCGGAATGGCCGCAAAATCGCGCAGAAGCGTGACGGATTTCCGCAAGCCTGGCTCCAGTATGGCGTCATCGCCTTCCGGGGGAAGATCCGATTTGTCCACATGCGGACTGGCGCGGCGAAGGTGCATGAGTTCTCCGAGTTCCTTCGGCGTCATCATGATCTGTTGCGGTCCCCTGCGCCCAAGGATGGTGATCGTTTCCAGTCTCGATCCGCGCAGCAGGTCGAGCGCGTGGGCCACGATGTCCGACCCGGCAAATTCCTCATCCGTTTTCGACAGGATGCGCGCCACGTCGAGCGCGACGTTACCCATCCCGATCACGACGGCGTGGCGGCCTGAGAAATCGGGGTCGAGGTTGGCGAAATGCGGGTGCCCGTTATACCAGCCCACGAAAGCGGCGCTGCCGTACACGTTGGCAAGATCGTCGCCTTCCATGCCCAGCTTCCGGTCCTCCGGCGCGCCGGTGGCGAATATGACCGCGTCGTAGAATTGCTGGAGTTCCGCGACGGTCACGTCGTCTCCGGCCGATACGTTGCCGACGAACCGGACGTTGCCCGCCAGGGCGACCTTTTCGTATCGCCGCGACACGCCCTTGATCGATTGGTGATCGGGCGCCACGCCGGTGCGGATCAACCCGTATGGAACCGGCAGCCGGTCGAACACGTCGACCCGGACATCCTCACCCCATTTTTTCACCGCTGCTTCGGCAGTGTAGTAGCCCGCCGGTCCGGAACCGACGATCGCGATATGCCGCATCCAGGTTCTCTCCCCCCTGTGAAGCCGAACCGCACGATGCACCGCGCCGCCCCATGTGGCAAGCGCGCTTCCAGCCCTGCGTCCCTCGAATTTGATGGTTATCCGTTTGGAAAGTTTTTCCGGCTAGCACATGGCTCGATTACGTAGGTGGCTGAACGGGTTCGCGGCCGAATTCACAGGATTGAGGACAGGCAATGGCAGGTTTCTTTGCGCGCGGGGCCCGCGCCAAGGTCAAACAGCAGGATGAAGAGGCCGCGCTCGAACTGCGGCCGATTACGCACGCGGACACCATGCGTCGTATCGAACTCCTCGACAGCTTCGAGAACGCGGGACTTGGCTGGTTCTGGGCCACCGATCGTCATGGCCGGTTGATCTATCTTTCCGAAAACGCGGCCAAGACAATCGGGTGCGATCTCGATGAGATTATCGGCACGCAGCTCACCAAGTTCTTCATCCCTGAAGTCGACGACCAGAAGTCCGAGCGACCGCTCAACTTCCTGCTCGGCGCGCGCAACTCGATTTCCCAGCTTCCCGTGCGCCTTGCCCTGGGCAAGAACCAGGCGTGGTGGGAAATCGCCGGCAAGCCGCAATTCGACAAGGCACAGGAATTCGCCGGTTATCGGGGCAGCGCGAAGGATATTTCTGGGACCTTCCAGAGCCAGCGTGACGCTGACAGGCTGGCACAGTTCGATTCCCTCACCGGCCTGTCCAACCGGCACCGGATGAACAAGCGGCTGGCCGCGACCTTGCAGGCGTTCCGCAACTCGAAGCGCAGCTGCGCACTGCTGATGCTCGACCTCGACCGTTTCAAACAGGTCAACGACACGCTGGGCCATCCGGCGGGCGATGAACTGCTCCGCCAGGTCGCGGGCAGGATCGAACGCGTTATCGGGGAGACGGGCGAAATCGGCCGTCTCGGAGGCGACGAATTCCAGATCATGATCCCCGACATGGACGATCGGGGCGAACTCGGCGAACTGAGCAAGCGGTTGATCCAGATGGTGTCGCAACCATACCAGATCAGCGGTTCGCGCGCTGTCATCGGGACTTCGATCGGGGTCGCCGTGGCGCCATACGACGGCATCGAAAGCGAAGAGCTCGTCAAATCGGCCGACCTTGCGCTTTACGCGGCCAAGGGCGGCGGTCGCGGCCAGTATCGTTTCTATCACATCGACTTTCAGGACGGCGTGAAGCACCGCCGCCAGATCGAGGAAGACCTGCGCGACGCCATCGAAAATGGCGAGCTCAAGATGTATTACCAGCCGATCGTCGATGCGAAGACGCATAAGCTTCAGTGCCTTGAGGCGTTGATGCGGTGGGAGCATCCCGAACGCGGGTTCATCCCGCCATCGCAGTTCATCCCGGTTGCCGAAGATATCGGCATGATCAAGGAACTGGGCGAATGGGCGCTGACGCAAACGTGCCTTCAGGCCAAGCAATGGCCCGTGGAATTGCGCGTTGCGGTGAATGTTTCGGCAATCCAGTTCACGCGGGATGATTTCCCCGATCTGGTAAAGTCGGTCTTGATGGAAACCGGACTGGAGCCGCATCGCCTGGAACTGGAAATCACGGAAAGTGTTTTCCTCGGCGATTCAGAGCGCACGCAGTCCACGTTCGAGGTCTTGAAACGCATCGGTGTGCGCCTTGCGCTCGATGACTTCGGCACCGGCTACAGCTCCTTGAGCTATCTCCAGAAGGCTCCGTTCGACAAGATCAAGATCGACCAGAGCTTCGTTCGCGGCGCGACCGAAAAGGGCAACAACAACCCTGCGATCATGAGCGCCATCGTCAGCCTGGCCGAATCCCTCCATATGGAAACGGTCGCCGAAGGGGTGGAAACCAAGGACGAACTTTCGCTGGTCAAGGAACGCGGTGCAAGCCACGTCCAGGGCTACATCTTCTCCAAGGCGCTTTCCCAAGACGAACTGCTCGAGCGGCTGGAAACGAAGGACCTGGTCTACGAACCACGCGGTCCCGACAAGTATCGCGCCGATCGCAAGTCCGTCTATCGCAAGATCAGCCTGATCCATGAAGATCATCGCTACAACGTGACCTTGCGAAATCTGTCCAAGACAGGGGCGATGATCGAAGGCTTGCTCGAGGTGCCGCTCGGCACGCCGGTCGTCCTTAACCTGGGGGGCGGGCAGCTTGCCGTGGCAAAGGTTCGCCGTTCGTCCGGTTATATGCAGGGCGTGGAATTCGAGTCCGCACTGATCAGCGACGGCGCCGATGGTTTGTGTACGCGCCATCGCGTTTCGCCCTATCAGATCGAAGCGGCCGGACGCCCGCTTTCGAGCCTGCCGCAGGATCCCTATGAAATGCTGAAGGCCGAACTGAGCGGAACCTACAAGCCGAAGGCATTCATGGAAATCGATCCCGGTGCATCGCGTCGCAAGAACGAAAAACCGGCTTCCGCGCGTGCAGATATCAGCGCCGCGTTAGGGTAAAACTAACCAATTCCGCATAGCTATGGTTCAGTACAGTAATCACTGCTGACGAGGTGGGTGGATATGGGGGCAATGCCCTTTTCTGATTTCTTCAAGGGAAAGAAAGGCGGGGCCGGGATCAACGGCGCCTCGCCTCCCGGCATCGACGCGGCCGAAAAGGTTGCGGTCGTCGAAGAAATCGAGATCAGCGGTGCCCTGGGTTTCTGGAACACCGACGCGCAGGGGCGCATCTCCTATCTCAGTGGCTGGATCGTCGACGCCCTGGATGGCGAATTCGCCCAGTTCGCCGGCGAGGCGATGCAGCAGGTTTTCATCCCGGTCGACGGGGAAGCCGATGGACGCTCGCTCGGGCTGAAGCTCGGCACCCGCAAGAGCTTTTCGGGCATGGCCGTGCAGGCCAGCCGCACCGGGGCCGACCTTGTGCTGCGCTTGTCGGGCCGCCCGCTTTATGACGGCAGCGGCACCTTTCTGGGTTTCCGCGGCAGCACCATCGACGTGACCGATGAATTCCGGTCCGAAGAAGAAGCCAACCGGCTGGCAAAGTTCGATTCGCTGACCGGTCTGGCCAATCGCCACCGGATGGAACAGCGCATCGATTCCACCTTGCACGCGTTCCGCAGCGCGAAGCGCGCAGCCGCGCTGATGATGCTCGATCTCGACCGCTTCAAACAGGTCAATGATACGCTTGGCCATGCCGCCGGCGACCAGTTGCTGCAGCAGGTTGCCGACCGGCTGCGCGGGGCCGTTGCCGGACGCGGTGAAATAGGCCGGCTTGGCGGCGACGAATTCCAGGTTCTGATCCCCGATCTCGACGATCGCGGAGAGCTTGGCGAGATCGCCAAGAAGATCATCCAGATCCTGTCACAGCCCTATTCGGTTGAGGAGGGGCGCTGCTCGATCGGCTGTTCGGTCGGTATCGCGATCGCACCGTACGACGGTGTGGAACGTGACGAGCTGACCCGCGCTGCCGACCTTGCCCTGTATGCCTCGAAGAACGGTGGGCGCGGCCAGTTCCGTTTCTATGCCGCCGATCTCGAACATGAAGCCAATCTGCGCAAGCGGATGGAAGAAGACCTCGCCCAGGCGATCGAATCGGGTCACTTCACGCTCGAATACCAGCCGGTGGTCAGCCTTGCCGATAACCGCGTGGTGGCGCTGGAGGCGCAATATTGCTGGGTCGACGAGGAACGGGGCCGGGTCGAAGCCGAGACGTTCATGCCGGTTGCCGAAGGCAGCCGCCTGATCATTCCCATCGGTGACTGGGGACTGCGCAAAACCTGCGAAGACGCCGTTCACTGGCCTGAATCCATCGTTGCAGCCTTGCATGTCAGCCCGGTGCAGTTCGAAGCAAGCGGCTTCGTCGATACCGTGGAAGACGTGCTCAAGAAAACCGGGCTCGATCCGGCGCGGCTCGAATTGCGTTTGCCGGAATCGGTTTTGCTGGGCGACGGGTCGACGGTGGACAAGGCCCTGTCGCGCCTCTTCAAGGCGGGCGTTCGCCTGACCCTGGACCAGTTCGGAACGGGCCTTTCTTCGCTTAGCTATCTCCGGCGTGCGCCGTTCAACGCGCTCAGGATCGGCGAAGATTTCTTCGAACCGGTCATGGGCAGCGAACTGGGCGATCTTGAGCTGGTGAAAGCCGTGGTCGCCCTGGCGGGCGCAATGGGAATGGAAACCATCGCCTCCGGCGTCCATGCGATCGCGCTGATGGAAGAGCTCAAGCGGCTTGGGGTCAACCAGGTTTGCGGGTTCGTCTACTCGGGCGCCATGACTTCCGAACAGGTCCTCGAGGAAATCGCCGAGGGCGAGTGGATTCTCGCACCATCGGACAACGGAACCCAGCGCGCCAGCCGCCGGACCGTGTTCCGCAAGATCGGCGTGATCCACGAAGATCACTATTACGATGTGACCTTGCGAAACCTCTCCCGCTCGGGCGCAATGATCCAGGGCCTGGAGGATGTGCCCGTCGGCACGATGTTCGTCCTCGATTTCGGTCAGGGCCAACTCGCGGTCTGTTCGGTGCGCCGGACGATGGACGATACGCAAGGCGTCGAGTTCGAGCAGGAACTGGTCGACGACGGGGCAGGGGGCCTGTGCACCCGCCATCGCGTCAGCCCGTACGAGCTTGCCGCGGCAGGCGCTCCGTTGCAGGCCCTGCCTGCGGGCAAATACACGCTTGCGGACAAGCTTTCTTCGAACCCGTCCTACGCCCAGTTCAAGCTTTCGGCCAACGCACCCAAGCAGCAGGCGGCCTGACGCAGTTTGCCTGCTGACAGCACCGCCACACGCGGCTATTGGCGCGGGCGATGACTGATCTTTCAAAAATCCGCAATTTTTCGATTATCGCGCACATCGATCACGGGAAGAGCACGCTTGCCGACCGTTTGATCCAGCATTGCGGTGGCCTGACCGAACGCGAGATGTCCGAACAAGTTCTTGATAACATGGATATCGAGAAAGAGCGCGGCATCACCATCAAGGCGCAGACCGTGCGCCTGAACTACACCGCAAAAGACGGCGAAACCTACGAGCTGAACCTCATGGACACGCCCGGCCACGTCGACTTCGCCTACGAAGTCAGCCGCAGCCTCGCCGCGTGCGAAGGCGCGCTGCTGGTGGTTGACGCCGCTCAGGGCGTGGAAGCGCAGACGCTGGCCAATGTTTACCAGTCGATCGAGCACGATCACGAGATCGTTCCGGTCATCAACAAGATCGACCTGCCCGCCGCCGAACCCGAGAAGGTCAAGGCCGAGATCGAGGACATCATCGGTCTGGACGCGTCCGACGCGGTGCTGACTTCGGCCAAGGCCGGCATCGGCATCGAGGAAACGCTCGAGGCGCTTGTCGCGCGCATTCCCCCACCCAAGGGCGACCGCGACGCACCGCTGAAGGCCATGCTGATCGACAGCTGGTACGATCCCTACCTCGGCGTGGTCATCCTCGTGCGGGTGATCGACGGGGTCATCCAGAAGGGGCTGAACGTCAAGTTCATGCAGGGCGGCACCCAGCACCTGATCGATCGCGTGGGCTGTTTTACCCCCAAGCGCACCGATTTACCCGAACTCGGCCCTGGCGAGATCGGCTTCATCACCGCGCAGATCAAGGAAGTCGAACAGGCCAAGGTCGGCGATACCATCACCACGGTGAAGGGCGGGGCGACCGCCGCGCTGCCCGGCTACAAGGAAGTGCAGCCGGTGGTGTTCTGCGGCCTGTTCCCGGTCGACGCCGCCGATTTCGAGAAGCTGCGCGAATCCATTGGCAAACTGCGGCTGAACGACGCAAGTTTCAGCTACGAAATGGAAAGCTCCGCCGCGCTGGGTTTCGGCTTTCGCGCCGGCTTCCTTGGCTTGTTGCACCTGGAGATCATCCAGGAACGCCTGAGCCGCGAATACGACCTCGACCTGATCACCACGGCCCCGTCGGTGGTTTACCGCGTCCACCTCGGCCACACGAAGAACGAAGATGCCAAGGTGATCGACATTCACAACCCCGCCGACTGGCCGGACGTGAACCGGATCGAGACCATCGAGGAACCGTGGATCAAGGCGGTGATCTACACGCCGGACGAATACCTCGGATCGATCCTCAAGCTGTGCCAGGATCGGCGCGGCATCCAGATCGACCTCACCTATGTTGGCGGCCGTGCGCAGGTGACCTATGAATTGCCGCTCAACGAAGTGGTGTTCGATTTTTACGACCGGCTGAAATCCATCAGCCGCGGCTACGCCAGCTTCGATTACGAACAGATCGGCAATCGCGAAGGCGATCTGGTGAAGATGAATATCCTCGTAAACGCCGAACCGGTCGATGCGCTGTCGCTGATCGTTCACCGCAACGTGGCGGAAGAACGCGGCCGCGGAATGTGCGAACGCCTCAAGGATCTGATCCCGCGGCACCTGTTCAAGATCCCGATCCAGGCTGCGATCGGCGGCAAGGTGATCGCCCGCGAAACCATTGCCGCCCTGCGCAAGGACGTGACGGCCAAATGCTATGGCGGCGATATCTCGCGAAAGAAGAAGCTGCTCGAAAAGCAGAAAAAGGGTAAGGCGCGTATGCGCGAGTATGGCAACGTGAGCATTCCGCAGGAAGCGTTCATCGCCGCCCTGCGTATGGGCGAGGAGTAAATCTCCACCTGCTCGCGCTGCCCAGTAATTCCTGTCGGACCCCGTCCGGCCAACCAGAAACGACACAGTTGAACATGGCTTTTTTCAAACAACCCACCTTTCAGGAACGCACCGAATTGGCCCAGAAGGCCCGCGAGAAAGCCCTGAAGAAGCTGGCTGCAAGGCCGCCCGTGGACCCGGAAGTTCTGGCGGAACGCAAGAAGGTCCAGCTCGCCCGAGAAGCGGCCGCTGCCGAAAAGAGCAAGGCCCGCAAGGAAGCGATTTTGCAGGCCAAGGCGGACAAGCTGGCTGCCGCGAAGGCCGCTGCCGTGCCCGAGCCGACCGAAGCGGAACTGAAGGCCGCGCGCGACGAGAAGTACGCCGCCCGCAAGGCGCGCAAGAAGTAACGCGCCAAATTCGTATACTCGGATTATCCTGACGAAAATCGGCACCGGACGGTTCACGGGGAATGCGCCGAGTTCATGGCGGCGGCTGTCTCGAAGGCGCTGCGGCATCCCGCTCAGCGGAACTGTTGCGCCTCGACTTCCCGCACGGCCGCTACGCCTTTTTCGGCGTGAAGCTTGAGCTTTTCGACGGCGTTGTTGCAGCCCATGGCCATCATAATGACGTGGTCCTGGTGATCGCTCATGGGTAGGGGCTCATCGAACTGTGCCTCCACCAATAAGGTGACGAGGCATCGAGCGCCGTCCTGCTGCGGTTGTATGGTCCAGCGCTCTTCGGTCCACTGCATCGCTCCCTGCTGTGGTTCCGCAACGCTGCGATACGAATAGCATAAGGGGGCGGTGGCTTCGGTAACCGTCTCGAGGAAAGTTGCATCGGGCATCTGGGCGATGACGAGCTTCCAGATTTCCGGATTAGAAGAAACCTGCTCGACGCTATGGCCCAACTCGCGTTTTGCGTTGGTCGGGCTGGCAAAGTCGATCAGGCTGTAAATTCGCTCAGCCGGGGTGGCGATCTCGATTTCGAAATCGAATGTTACAGGACCCTCTGGCGCCATTTCTGGCTGCATCATTTTCCTGATCCAACCGAACATTCGCGCATCCTCCCGTTACCTGCGGGAAGGTGCGCGAATGGTAGGGTTTGGTCAAGAACCGATCAGGGCCGGATCTGGCCGGTGCCGTGTACCATGTATTTGAAACTGCACAGTTGTTCGAGTCCGACTGGGCCGCGAGCGTGCATCTTGCCGGTCGCGATCCCAATCTCTGCGCCCATGCCGAATTCGCCGCCATCGGCGAACTGCGTGCTGGCGTTGTGCATGACGATGGCGCTGTCGATGCTGGTCATGAAGCGGCGGGCTGCCGCATCGTCTTCGGCCATGATCGCATCGGTGTGGTGCGAACTGTGTTCGTCGACCCAGGCGATGGCTTCGTCCAGGCCCGCGACGATTTTCACCGAGGCGATGGGATCGAGATACTCGGTATTCCAGTCCTCCTCGCTTGCCGGAACGATCCGCGCGTCGATCGCGGCTGCTTCCGCATCGCCGCGCAATTCGCAATCGCCCGCCATGATGTCCGCAAGTTTCGGCACGACACTGTTCGCAATCGAACGGTCGATCACCACGCTTTCGGTCGCACCGCACACGCCTGTGCGGCGCAGTTTGGCGTTGCGGATGATGGCTACGGCCTTGTCGATATCGGCGCTTTCGTGGACGTAACTGTGGCAGTTGCCGTCGAGGTGGAGGAGGGTGGGGACCTTCGCCTTGTCGCGCACCAGTTCGACCAGGCCGCGTCCGCCGCGCGGAATGACCAGGTCGACGTGTTCCACCGCTTCGAGCAGCGCGGCAACGGCAGCGCGATCGGGTGTCTGAATGGTTTGCACGGCGTTGCGGGGCAGGCCGGCGGCGGCCAGCCCGGCCTGCATGCATTCCACGATCACACGCGTGGAGTGCCGGCTTTCCGATCCGCCGCGCAGGATGACGGCGTTGCCCGACTTCAGGCACAGCGCGCTGGCATCGGCACCCACATTGGGGCGCGATTCGTAAATCATGCCGATCACACCGATCGGTACGGCGACCCGTTCGATGTTCAGGCCGTTGGGCCGTTCGAATGTGGCCAGTACGCGCCCGACGGGATCGGGCAGGGCAGCGATGTCCTCGAGCGCGCTCGCCATGCCCTCGATGCGGTCATCGGTCAGGCGCAGGCGATCGATAAAGCTTTCGGGCTTGCTCCCTGCCACGCTGGCGACATCGGCATCGTTGGCTTCGATCAGTTCTGCCGAACGCGCGCGCAGGGCCTTTGCCGCTTCGAGCAGGGCGGTGTTCTTCGCATCGGTTCCGGCCGTGGCCAGCCCGCGCGCCGCTTCGCGGGCGCGCTTGCCAAGTTCGTGAACGTGAATCTGCGGGTCGAGTGTCTGGTCGGTCATGTGTTTCTCTTGAATTCGTATGGTTGCAGGCAGGAAGCGCGATCACCGCAGCTCGACCGCCCGATTGTACGCGGCTTCGAGCGTTTCGCGAAGCCGCTGTGAAAGCGCACCGTCGCCGTTAAGCGCGGCGAGGCCGGCGGCCGTGGTGCCGCCCTTGCTGGTTACCGAGTTGCGCAATTCCTCAAGCGCCGGCGCGTCCGGTTCGAGCGCCATCGCGATTGCGCCTTCGAGGGTGCCGAGCACTATGGCGCGCGCATCGTCGGGAGAAAAGCCCATGCCCTCGGCAGCTTCGACATAGGCGCGGGCGAGTTCAAACACGTATCCGGGCCCGGATCCGGCCACCGCTGTAACCTTGTCGATCTGGTCTTCCGTTTCCACCGTGACGCAGGTTCCGGTGCGGCCCATCATGGCGACGGCGTGGGCAAGCGGGGGTCCGTCCGCGCCGGGTCCGGCGCAAACCCCGCTGACGCCCTTGCCGACCGCTGCGGGAAGGTTGGGCATAACGCGGATCACGGGCACACCGCCTGCAAGGCGCGAAAGGCGATCGATGGAACAGCCCGCTGCAATCGAGAGGACGTAGCCACCCGCGGCCAGCATCGCGGCGTAGTCAGGCAGAATGTCATCGATCATCTGCGGCTTGATCGCCACGATGATGATGTCAAACCTTTCGTCTGCAAGGTCCGCACGTTCGCGCACGAGGCGCGCACCGGAGGGCGCCGTCTCCAATGCAGGATCGACAATGGTGAACTGTTCTTCACCATCCATCCAATGGCCAAGAAGAGCGCCGCCCATCTTGCCACAACCGATCATCAAGACTTTAGAATACGTAATGTTTTACCTCGTCATTATTTCGAAGATATTCCTAAACCGGTAAGAGTTTTTGAATATTGCGATGGCTAGCGCCAGTTCCGAATTTAATTTTGTGCATACCTAAGCCGGAAAAAATTCATCCGCTAGCTGTTGTGCAGTGCACAATGATTACCTACACTCCGGAGCACGAATTTCAACCCATGCGGATAGTTAAAAGTGATCGACAAGCGAAACATTGTTATCAAAATCGGCTCTGCGTTGCTCGCCAACCAGGACCTCCTGACCCCCCGGTTCGGCTTTTTGCAGCGCCTGATGGAAGATGTCACGCGCTTGCGCGCCGAAGGGCACGACGTGATCCTGTGTTCGTCCGGTTCGGTGGCCCTTGGCCTGCGCATCGTGGGCGAGACGCCCGAGACGGCCGGCGTCAGTGACAAGCAGGCCGCCGCAGCCTGCGGGATGCCCTTGCTCCTCAACGCCTACAAGCAGGTCGGCCACGAATTCGGGCTCGAAATCGCCCAGGTCCTGCTGACGCTTGACGATTTCGAGGACCATCGGCGGTTCCTCAACACGCGGAACACGGTTCATCGTCTGCTGGAAGCCGGTGTCATCCCGATCATAAACGAAAACGATTCCATCACGACCGAGGAGATACGCGTGGGCGACAACGATCGTCTCGCGGCGAAGGTCGCACAGATGATCGGCGCCAAGGATCTGATCATCCTTACGGGTGTCGATGGTCTGTACGACCGCAATCCTGACGATCCGGACGCCCGGTTCGTGCCGGAAGTGGATGACGTATCCGAATATATGGCCGCAACGCAGGGCAAGAGCACTCTGGGCACCGGCGGCATGGCCACCAAGCTTCAGGCTGCAAACATGGCACAGGAAGCTGGGTGCACGACCTGGATTGCGCAGGGCGAAGCCGACCGGCCGCTGTCCAGCGTTCTCTCGGGTGAACGGCGCGCGACGCGGATTATTGCCAACCCCAACCCGCGATCGGGGTGGGATAGCTGGATTACCAACCGGTTGCAGATGGCTGGGAGCCTTTGCGTTTCCAATGCGGTGGCCGATGCACTGGACGGGGGTGCACGTTCCGTGCGGCGCGAAGACGTGATTTCCATGGATGGCGATTTTACCCGCGGCGACGTGCTGCATATCTACGACGGGAAAGGTATCGAACGCGCACGCGGATTGAGCGATTTCACGTCGGAGGAAATCCGGGTTCTCACCAACAATCCGGACACCGCGGCCGAGCAATTGCTGGGTTACCGGACGCGGGGCGAAATCATCCGCAGCGCGAACCTCGTTCCGCTGGATACGCGCCATCTGCTGTGGGATGCGCCAGAAGCGATCGCCTGATCTGCAAAAAATATTCTCGAAAGCTTGAAACCGGATCGATCCTGTCGTATTTAACTCATGCGGACCGGGCCCCTCTGGCGCGCGTTTTTTAAAACGCTCGTGATGTCGGACCGCATCGGACATGCCGATGCGTGCTGGTGGGCCCCTTCCTTCCCCTCCCAACCCAGCCTTCCGGCCCATCGGCTGTCCGATCGACTCTAGCCTCGATCATGGAGACTACGATGACGGCCCGTATTTTCAGACTGACCCAGATCCATCAACGGATCGACGAACGGCTGCGCCTTGAAAGCCGGCTCAGGCAACCCGACTGGCTCGCGGTTGTGCAGCTCAAGAAGATGAAGCTGCGCGTCAAGGATGCGTTGCACCGGTTGCAGGAACGCGGCCGGACCGCCTGACACGCACCCCCCAGGTCGCGGCGGTCCGTAGCCCCCATCTCGGCACCGCCGCGACCACCTTTGCCTTCCAGAATTGCGAGATTTCAAATGGTCCGGACCATCGCCCCGATGCTGCGCGATTTCCTTCAGAAAGAAAGCGCAGGCGGGATCGTCCTGATCGTCGCCGCCGCGTTGGCGATGGTGGTTGCGAACAGTCCGTATTCTTCGGCCTACGGCGCCTGGCTGGACGTTCCCGTCGTGGCGGGGGTCGGATCGTTCGTGATCGACAAGCCCCTGCTGCTTTGGATCAACGACGGTCTGATGGCGGTGTTCTTCTTCCTTGTCGGCCTCGAGGTGAAACGCGAAGTCCTCGATGGCCAGTTGTCGAGCTGGGACAAGGCTTCCTTGCCCCTAGTGGCGGCAATTGGCGGGATGGCGATCCCCGCGCTTATCTATTTGGGCATCAACGCTGGTTCCCCGATGAACCAGGCTGGATGGGCGATTCCTGCGGCGACCGACATCGCGTTTGCCCTGGGCATTCTGGCGCTGCTCGGCCCTCGGGTGCCGGTCGCTTTGAAGGCGTTGCTACTGGCGATCGCGGTGATCGACGATATCGGTGCCATCGCGATTATCGCACTCTTCTATTCGGGCAATATCGACACCGGAATGCTGGGCGCTGGCGCCGCGGCGCTGCTGGCGCTGGCGGCGATTGGCCGGATGCGTGTGGCATCGAGCATCCCTTATATCCTTCTTTCGATCCTGTTGTGGGTTTTCGTGCTCAAGTCCGGCGTCCATGCGACGCTGGCAGGCGTTGCGGCGGCGATCTGTGTGCCCATGCAGGCGCGAGGGGGCGCGCGCCCGCTTGAGCGTATGGAGCACGCGCTGCACCCGTGGGTCGCTTTCCTGGTGATCCCGATCTTCGGTTTTGCGAACGCGGGCGTTTCCCTTGCCGGTATCGAGCCGTCCGCCTTGCTCGACCCCCTGCCTATGGGGATCGCGCTGGGTCTGTTGCTGGGCAAACAGGCGGGTATTTTCGGGTTTGCGTTCGTGGCGGTGAAATCGGGTCTGGCGCAGCTTCCCGAAGACGTCAGCTGGCGGATGCTCCACGGACTTTCGCTGCTGGCGGCGATCGGCTTCACCATGAGCCTCTTCATCGGAAACCTGGCCTTTGCCGATGCGGCGCAGGTCGATGCGGTGAAGCTGGGTGTCCTGGCCGGGTCCACCGTCGCCGCTCTTGTCGGTTTCATCCTTATCAAGACTTCGCTGCGGGATGCAGCACCTGTTGAAAGCTCTCTCACATGATTGAATTTCTGACTGCCGACTGGCTCGGCACGCCTGCGTGGTTCTGGGCAGCGTTTCTCTCGATCGTCGTTATCCTTACGATTTTCGATCTTGGTGTGCTGCACAAGGAAGATCGCGAGATGGGGATTGCCGAAAGCCTGAAACTTTCGGCGTTCTACATCGGCGTCGCCATGCTGTTCGGCGCCTGGGTATGGTTTGAACGCGGCCCTGACGCGGGGATGCAGTATTACACCGGCTTCTTCATCGAAAAGGCGCTGTCGATCGACAATGTCTTCGTGATCAGCCTGATCTTCAGCTATTTCGCGATCCCGGCGAAATTCCAGTACCGGGCGCTGTTGTGGGGCATCATGGCGGTGATCGTGCTGCGCGGACTGATGATCGCGGGCGGCGCGGCCTTGCTGGCCGAGGCGTACTGGGTACTCTACATCTTTGCCGCGTTCCTGATCGTGACGGGCATCAAGATGTTCTTCGCCGGCGATGCGCCGATGGATGTCGGCAACAATCCGGTCGTGCGATGGATTTCACGTCACATGCGCGTGACGACCGATCAGCACGGGCAGCATTTCTTCGTCAAGGTGAAGGATGAAAAGACGGGCCGTATGGTCCGCGCTGCCACGCCCCTGTTCCTCGCGCTGGTGGTGATCAACCTTGCCGACCTGGTGTTCGCGCTGGACAGCGTGCCGGCCATCTTCGCCATCACGACCGATACGTTCATCGTCTACACGTCGAACATCTTTGCGATCCTTGGGCTTCGGGCGCTGTATTTCGCGCTGGCGGCCATGGTTCACCGCTTCCATTACCTCAAATACGCGCTCGCCGCGGTGCTGGTGTTTATCGGATCGAAGATTTTCGTGAGCGATTTTCTGCTGGCAGGAGGCAAGATGCCAGCCTGGATCAGCCTGGGCGTTACCGCCGCGCTGATCGCGGGCGGGGTGCTCTATTCGCTATGGAAGACGCGCGGCGAACCCGAAGCGGACTGGCCCGCCGTGCAATGATCACCGAACAGGTCGGAGGCCCGATCAGGCGGCGACGTTGCCCGCGCTCATCGTGGTCCCGACCTTGTTCATCGTGGTCGAAAGCTCGTTACCGAGAGCCTGCAGCGCAGTGATTGCTGCCACGGCGATCAGGGCCACGATAAGCCCGTACTCGATGGCCGTCGCACCGCGCTGGTCCTTCGCAAGTTGGGTCAGAAAAGTCATGCAACTGCCGTCCTGTTCCTTGGCGTATGGATAAGCAGGGCTATCGTGCCGCGGTTAGCGCCCGATTGACGGCAATGGTTAACGGGCAGGGGGCATGGACGAAACGGCCAGCCATGCGGCACGCACGGGGGACAGGATGTCGAACTTCACTTGGCGTTCATCGGGGCGCTGTCTATAGGCTGCGCCCATGACCACGTCTTCGCACTCCAAGAGCAAGCTCTTCCTCGCCGCGGCTGTAGCCGGTGCCAGTCTTCTCACCGCCGGTTGTGCGGGCCGTTCGGGCGGAGACGATCTCAAGAACACCGCCTATGTCGCCCGCGATGTGGAATCGCTTTACGCCGAAGCGAAGCGGCGGCTCGATCGGGGCTCCCCGGTCATGGCCGCGGCCCTGTTCGACGAAGTTGAGCGGCAGCACCCCTATTCGCCTTGGGCCCGCCGCGCCCAGTTGATGAGCGCCTTCAGCTATTACGTGGCTGCCGATTACAACAAGGCGATCCAGTCTTCCCAGCGTTTCCTGTCGATCCATCCGGGCAACAAGGACGCGCCATACGCCTATTACCTGATCGCGCTCAGCTATTACGAGCAGATCAGCGATGTGCAGCGTGACCAGAAGATCACCGAACAGGCGCTTACCGCGCTGAACGAAGTGAATCGCCGTTTCCCGACCACGCAATACGCATCCGATGCACGTTTGAAGATCGATCTCGTGCAGGATCACCTGGCTGGCAAGGAAATGGAAATCGGCCGTTATTACGAACGGTCTGGTCGCTGGATTGCGGCGCAGATCCGTTTCCAGAACGTGGTGGAAAATTTTCAGACCACCAGCCATGCGGCCGAAGCGCTGTATCGCCTTACCGAAACCAGCCTGGCGCTGGGTGTCCCGGCCGAAGCGGTTAAATACACTGCGGTCCTGGGCGCCAACTATCCCGGCAGCAAATGGTACGACAAGGCATACGACCTGGTGGAGAAGCACGCCGCCGGCACGACCGCCAGCTAAGCATACCAGCGCCGGTCAGCCGACCCGTCGATCCTCTCGGACGGCGGTAGTGCCCGCTGGTCCCAGATCATCGCCGCTCGCGACCCGGTTGCGGCCGTCGCGTTTGGCGGCATAGAGCGCGCGGTCTGCGCGTGAATACAGTCCGTTCCAGTCCGCTTCGCTCGTGACATGGGCCTGCGCCACGCCGATGCTGGCGGTTACCTGTTCGTCGTGCGGCATCATCGCGTTGCGAATTTCTCCCAGCACCTGCAGCGCAATGGCCGGGTCGAGAACGGTACACGAGCCGAGGATGGCGAACTCCTCGCCCCCCAGGCGCGCAAGCACGATCGAACCGCGCGCGTGCCGGGCAAGGATGGTTGAGAAAGCCTGCAGGATCGTGTCCCCGACATCGTGGCCGAAGCGGTCGTTGATCGATTTGAACCGGTCTATGTCGACAACCATCAGGCGCACCGTCTCGCCCGCCTTCGCGAAGTTAGCGAAATCTTCCATCAGCGCGCGACGGTTGGGAATGCCCGTCAAGGGATCGGTCCGCGCCAGTTCGCGCGACCGCTGCCGCTCCACGACCAGTTCTATCAGCAGTTTCTGCTGGCGGCCCAGCATGACGAGCTGGAACGACATGGCGATCAGCA
Source organism: Qipengyuania zhejiangensis (assembly GCF_035607565.1). NCBI lineage: Bacteria > Pseudomonadati > Pseudomonadota > Alphaproteobacteria > Sphingomonadales > Erythrobacteraceae > Qipengyuania > Qipengyuania zhejiangensis. The sequence goes on from NZ_JAYKGO010000001.1 coordinate 906,614, forward strand.
GCATCGGGGCCAGAAGCATGTCCATGCGGTTTCCGGCCAGAAGCAGGGTCAGCGAAATCGGCAAAATGGTCACGGCCAGCGTGCCGATGGCCGCGGCGCGGATCGCACTGAGGCAATATCCCATGGTGAGCGCGCCCAACGCCAATGTGGCGGGGAAATATATCTTCTGCTCCGGCGGTGCAGAAAACCAGGCTGTCAGGCACCAGAGACTTCCGAGGGCCGCAATAAACGTGCTGACCTTCCAGCCATGCGCGACGAGCCTTTGGACCTCGTTGAGAGGGGTATCCTGGTCGATATGTTCGCGAAGAAATATCAGACCGAACACACACAAGGCGAGCACGGCTGCGGGTAGGCCGTAGGTAACGAATTTGCCCGCCCCGGCTGGCGCGGAAAGTATCACGAACGGAAGGCTGGCAATGAAACCCGTAAACATGAGCGTCGCCTGTCCGCGCATATGGCGGGCCGTCAGACGTGCGAAATCGTCCCGCACATGGGCAGGGACCTTGGGGAGCAGAAAGCCTTGGATCACGCTAAGAACCGTCACGCGCTTTACGTAACAAAAAAAGGATAACCGACCGTTTACGTGGGCTTTCCGGCTTATATTGCATGTCCCGAAAACAGTATTCGCGGGCCGAAGCGCGCCAGTAGTCCGGTATTAACTCTATTTTCGGGTCGCACCGGTAAGGCGGGCGCCATGGTCGGCAAAACATTCCAGCGCATTGTCGCGGGCACCTTGATGCTTCTCGCTGCGCCGGTAGGGGCGCATCCTGACGATGCGCTCGTCGGCGGCGCGCACGCCGGGCCGGGCGAGGTCCTGATTTCCGGCTTGCTCGACGGCCGCCGAGACAAAGTGGATTTCACCCGCGTGACGGTGGCCATCAACGGCCAGGCCGCGCCCGTTGACGGCAGCGGCCATTTTTCCGTCTCGATGCCCGTTGCGCACTATTACCGCGTCGATATCGCGGGGGAGGGCGTCTTCGCCATGGTGCAGACGTTCGGTAATTCCGAACTTCGAGACGCGGGATGCGGATGCCTTTCGATTCCCGCGATTGAACTGGTCGCGCGCAAAAAGGGCCGCGTCGAGTTGTTCTTCGGCGGGGACAGCATGGCCGGGCGGCGGTATTTTTCCGCGCCGCGCGGCGAACAGGCGGTTCTCGACAAGGTCACGCTGGAGAGCGATCTCGACCGGCTGTTCACCGCGATAAAGCCTTATATCGAAACCAGCGACCTTGCTTCGATCAATCTTGAATCGGTGGTTGCAGAAACCCAGCCGGGACCGCCCGCGCCCAAGAAATACCTGTTCTTTTCGCCTCCGGAATTGCCTCAGGCGCTGGCCCGGGCTGGCATCGACCATGTCAGCCTCGGCAACAACCACACCGCCGATTATCGCGACGCCGGTATGCGAACCACGCTGGATGCGTTGAACGCGGCAGGGGTTGCCTATGCTGGAGGTGGAATGGACGTGGCAGAAGCGGAACGCGCCGCGCGGTTCGACCTGTCGGGACAGAAGATCGGCATATTCGGGTTTGTGGGCTGGCGCGGCACATGGACGCCCAACCAAACGGCGACCGAAAGCAAGGCCGGTGCGGCGTGGGGCAAGCGAAGCGATGTCGAACGCGTGACCATGCGCGAAAGGCGGGCAGGGTATCTTCCGATCATGCATTTCCACGGCAACATGGAATACGCCGATCGGCCATCCGAAATGTCGATTCCGCGGTTTCGCGCGGCAATCGAAAAGGGCGCGCCGCTGGTCATCGGTCACCACCCGCACGTGACCCACGGGCTGGAAATCTACCGCGGCGGATTGATTGCTCATTCACTTGGCAACTTCCTGTTCGATCAGGAACACCCACACACGCACGTGACGTATGTGCTCAAGGTCTGGCTCGAAAAGGGCAAGTTCCTCCGCGCCGAGGTGATACCGATCCAGATGCTCGATTATCGTCCGGTTCCGGCGACAGGGGGGATGCGCGAAGCGTCGCTGCGGCGGATAAACTGGTTGTCGAGCGAGATGGGCACGATGCTGGTGCGAAGCGGCGGGCACGCCGTGGTCTGGCGCGACCAGAAAGGCGCCCAGTCGCCCGGCTGCAGAACACCGTCGGACTTTCGTCTTGCCGAACTGGCTCCGGCCTGCACCAGCGAGTCCATCCAGTACGGCCGCAACCTCATTCCGCGCGGCGACTTTGAGAACACCAGGGTCCACGAGGCGAGCGACCGGTTCTGGATGGCGCTCAACGCGTCGGTCGATTTCCGTTCGAGCGACGATGGCGAAGGCTACATGGCGCTATTGCCTGAAAGCGGGGGCAAGGCTGCCTACCTCTATTCGCGATCCTACATCCGCGATGTGGAGGCGGCCCACTTCACGCTGAAGGCGCGCATCCGCGTCCCGCGCGGCAGCACGCTGGAGGTCATCGTCAAGGATCGCCCCGCCGACGGGGCCGAGCCGACCTCCTCGATACGCGGAGAAGTGGTTGCCTCGCACAGGCTGGCCGGGGGATCGTGGCAGGACATCTCCATTCCGTTCGAGCGGCCCGCAGAAAGCACCGGCGCCGCGCGCGCCTATCGCCTGATCCTGCGCATAGCGTTCGACGATCCATCGCAGGCCGGTGAACGCACAATCGAGATTGACGACGTGGCCCTAGTCGAATGGCCGCGAGGCCCCGCTCAGGCCGATCCGCACCAGGCGTGGCGTTGGACCCATGCACGTAGGGTGGACGGGTCGCCTTCGCTCGCCAAGTAATGCACACCCGATCAGAACGGGAACAGTGACGCGCGCCATCGGCTGCGCTAGGTATGCGCGCGATGCTAACCCGGCTGGCCATCCGCAACATCGTGTTGATCGAGGCGCTCGAGCTTGATTTCGGGCGCGGGCTTGGCGTGTTGACCGGCGAAACCGGGGCCGGCAAATCGATCCTTCTCGATGCACTCGGCCTCGTGCTTGGCAACCGCGCCGACAGCGGATTGGTGCGCGGGGGTGCAGAAAAGGCCAGCGTGACCGCCAGCTTCGAATTCGCCGTCCTGCCGCCGGCGCTCGAAGCGGTTCTCGACGATGCGGACATCGAAGTGGAGGAGGGCGAGCCGCTGATTCTGCGCCGCCAGTTGAAACCCGATGGCAAGAGCAAGGCTTTCGTAAACGATCAGCCCGTCAGCGTCGGGTTGCTGCGCGAAATGGCCGGTTTCCTCGTGGAATTGCATGGTCAGCACGACGATCGCGGTTTGGTGAACCCGCGCGGTCACCGCACTCTGCTCGACCGGTTCGCCGGGGCGGAAGGCGCGCGCGTTGCCGATGCATACGGCAAATGGCGCGAGACGGAGCAACGGCTGGCACAGGCGCGCGGCGCGTTGGACCAGGCAAAGCTCGATCAGGACCTGCTGCTGGCCCACCTTGCCGAATTGACGGCGCTCGAACCGCAGGCGGGCGAAGAAGCGCGCCTCGCCGAAACCCGTGCCATGATGCAGAAGGGCGAGAAGATCTCCGGCGATCTGGAGGATCTCCGCCACATCTGGGAAGGGTCCGATTCGCCGCTCGCCAGCCTGCGGGTTGCCGCGCGTCGGCTTGACCGTATTGCTCCTGAACACCCGCTGCTTGCCGAAGCGCTCGCCGCGCTCGATCGCGCGGTGATCGAAGCCGGTGAAGCAGAGGACAAGTTGCAGGCCGCCGCAGAAGCACTGGTGCACGATCCGCAGGCGCTCGATGCGGCGGAAACGCGCCTGTTCGAACTGCGCGCACTTGCCCGCAAGCACCGCTGCGAAGTCGATGAGCTTCCCGACACCATGCGCGAAATGCGCGCCGCGCTCGAAAGCATCGAAGGCGGGGAGGCGGAACTCGATGCGCTCGAGGCCGCGGCCCGCGATACCGGCCAACGGTACCGTGCGGAGGCCGAGGCGCTCCACGCGAACCGGGTTGCCGCGGCGTTGCGGCTCGACGAAGCCGTTGCACGGGAACTCGGCCCGTTGAAGCTCGATGCCGCGCGTTTCCGTACGGCGGTGACTGAGCTGCCCGAAGAACGCTGGGGCGCGCATGGGATGGACAGCGTCGAATTCCTTATCGCCACGAACCCCGGTGCCGATTTTGCTCCACTCGCCAAGATTGCCAGTGGCGGCGAATTGTCGCGCTTCATCCTCGCGCTGAAGGTAGCGCTGGCGGAACAGGGCGGGGCAGCCACGGTCATTTTCGACGAAATCGACCGGGGCGTCGGCGGCGCGGTGGCCAGCGCAATCGGCGAACGCCTGGCTAGACTGGCGAGCGACGGACAATTGCTGGCGGTCACGCATAGCCCGCAGGTCGCGGCGCGCGGCAACACGCATTACATGATTGCCAAATCTTCCGAAGGCACGGTCACGCGCACCGGCGTGGTGCTGCTGGACGAAGGCGGTCGGCAGGAAGAAATCGCCCGCATGTTGAGCGGCGCGGAAGTCACACCGGAGGCGCGGGCGCAGGCGGACCGGTTGCTCGAAGGGGTGTAGCCTTCGCCGGCCCCGGTGCTGTTCGTTCGCGATCGGCGAACCGCGCGCCACCAGCACTTTTCCCGCTGGCTACGCTGGGGCATAGCGCGGGGATGGGAATCGAACCGAACGCTCCTCTGGACCTGTCAGAAGCCGAAGCCGCCAACGAACTGATGCGGCTGGCGAAACAGATCGCGCATCACGACCGGCTGTATCATGCCGAAGATTCGCCCGAGATTACCGATCCGGAATACGATGCGCTGGTCCGCCGCAACGCCGCGCTCGAAGCGGCTTTCCCCCATCTGGTCCGAGAAGACTCGCCCTCGCGCAAGGTGGGCCATGCCATCGCCGCTTCGCCGCTGAGCAAGGTGCGGCACGAGGTCCGTATGATGAGCCTCGACAACGCCTTTTCCAGCGAGGACGTGATCGAATGGGTCGCCCGGGTGCGGCGGTTTCTCGCGCTGGACGATAGCGCACCGATCGGGTTTACCGCCGAAGACAAGATCGACGGCCTGTCCTGTTCGCTGCGATACGAAAACGGCACGCTGGTGCGCGCCGCCACGCGGGGCGATGGACAAGTGGGCGAGGATGTCACCCCGAACGTGCAGCATATCGCCGATATACCGCAGCAATTGGCCGCCATCGACCCGCCCGAGGTATTCGAGGTGCGCGGCGAAGTATACATGGAAAAACAGGCCTTTGCTGCGCTCAATGCTGCACAACAGGAAGCGGACGGGAAACTGTTCGCGAACCCCCGGAATGCCGCTGCGGGTTCGTTGCGGCAGAAGGACGCCAGCGTAACCGCGAAGCGGCCGTTGCGGTTCTGGGCGCATGGGTGGGGTGCGGCATCCCGGATGCCCGGTGAAACGCAGAACGCGGTGATGGAGGCTCTGCGCCAATGGGGCTTCCCGGTATCGCCGCTTTTTGCGCGCGTCGACAGTCTGGAAGGGCTGCTGGCCCGGTATGAAGCGATCGGGAAGGCCCGGGCGGACCTGCCGTATGAAATCGACGGTGTCGTCTACAAGGTGGATCGGCTCGACTACCAGCAAAGGCTGGGCTTCGTCGCCAAGGCACCGCGCTGGGCGCTGGCGCACAAGTTTCCGGCTGAGCGCGCTGAAACGACCCTGGAAAGCATCGACATCCAGGTTGGCCGCACGGGCAAGCTGACGCCCGTGGGCCGGCTCGCCCCGGTGCTGGTCGGCGGTGTGACCGTGACCAATGTGACGCTTCACAACCGCGATGAAATCGCGCGCCTGGGCGTCCGGCCGGGCGACCGCGTCGTCATCCAGCGTGCGGGCGATGTTATTCCACAGGTTGTGGATAACCTTACGCGCGAGATCGAGCGCGAGCCCTACATTTTTCCCGCCACCTGCCCTGAGTGCGGCAGCGAAGCGGTGGCCGAGGATGGCGAGGTCGATGTGCGTTGCACCGGCGGTCTCATCTGTCCGGCGCAACGTACGGAAAGACTTAAGCATTTTGTCAGCCGCGGGGCGCTGGACATCGATGGCCTGGGTGAAAAAACCATCGACCAGTTCTTCGCTCTTGGCTGGCTTGAAAGCCCGGCTGACATCTTCCGTCTGAAGGACCGCCGCGACGCCATTCTCGCGCTCGATGGATGGCAGGACCGCTCTGTGGAAAAGCTGTTGGAAAGTATCGAGGCGCGCCGCGAACCCGATGCTGCGCGACTGCTCTTCGGCCTCGGCATTCGCCATGTCGGCGCGGTGACGGCGCGCGATCTGATGAAGCATTTCCACGAACTTCCCGCGCTTCGCAAAACGGCGGAACGTGCCCGTGACCGAGACGAGGATGCCGCCGCATCGCTGACGGCAATCGACGGTATCGGGTCGGCCGTGGTGGAGGCGCTGGGTGACTTCTTTCATGAAGATCATAACACGGCGGTGTGGGACGATCTTCTGGGCCAGATCCACCCGCCACGATACGAAATCGAAACGCTCGACAGCCCGGTCGCGGGCAAGATCGTGGTGTTCACCGGCAAGCTGGAAACCATGAGTCGCGACGAAGCCAAGGCGCAGGCCGAACGTCTGGGTGCGAAGGCCAGCGGTTCGGTCAGCACGAAGACCGATCTGGTGGTTGCCGGCCCCGGCGCGGGTAGCAAACTCAAGAAGGCCGCGGAGATGGGCATAGAGGTGATCGACGAGGCTGCCTGGGCCGAAATCGTGAGAGAAGCCGGGTGATGCCCAATTCTCCTTTCGCTGTGGCCGGGTTTCGAACCCAGCGATCCATGCCGCGGACCACCACGGTGACAGGGCGATACGTATGGTGCGCAATGATCGGTCGGACAATTTGACCGAGAAGAAAATCGGCGCGATCAGAACCAATCTCGCACGTAATTCCAGGCAAGCCATATGACCCTCGCACCATTTCACCCCTACGCGCTCCGCATCGCCGAACGGCTTCGTGACCGCGGTGAAAAGGTGGCTGTTGCCGATGGCGCGACCGGCGGTTTGATCGCTGCTTCGCTGCTCACCGTGCCAGGTGCGCTGGACTTCTTCGTAGGTGGGGGGGTGGTCTATTCGCTGCGGGCCCGCGACGTGTTGTTCGATCTGCCGCACGAGGCATACCGGGGAATGCGTGGAGCAAGCGCCGACTATGCACTGCTCCAGGCACGGGCGATCCGGGACAATTTCCACGCCGAATGGGGCATAGCCGAAAGCGGATCGGTCGGCGGGTCGACCCATCCCAGCGGCGCGCCTGCGGGGCGCAGTTGCACAGCGGTGGTGGGGCCGGACGGTCTGGAGCGCGTGCACATGACCGAAACGGGCAGTGACGACCGGCTGGCCAATATGCAGGACTTCACGCTTGCCGCGCTGCAAGCGTTCGAGGCCGCACTGTCGCCCTGATCCCCCTGTCGTATTCTTCCTCGCTTCCGGCGTGATCGCAGGGTAGGGCAGCGCCAGGTTTTTCGGGGGGAAAACAACCATGCTTCAGGAAATTCGCCACGCGAGACGGCGCCGCGCCCTTACCAAAGCGGAGGGCGGGGAGGGCAAGCGAAAGCTGTATTCCTGGATACACGTGTTTCGCGGAGAAGTGGACGCACTTATTCCGAAGGACGAAGCCAAGCTGGCGGCTGACATCGCGCAGGGCCACTATTGCTGCGTAGGTCAATCGCACTCCTACAACGGGGTGCAGCTGGTCCCCGGCACCAACGCGATGATGATGCGCGAAGGGGGGCTGGACCGGCTAGATTACGATCCGGGCACGGGCATCGCGACCGTGGGGGCATCCGTCTCTATCGAGCAGCTCAAGCGGTTCCTGCTGCAACACAAGCGCCGACTGATCAATTCGGGCAACTACATGAAGCAGACGGTGGTTGGCGCGCTGGCTACCGGCACACACGGGTTCGGCGATCGAGCGGTAATGGCCGACGCCGTGACGCAAGTGGTCTTCCTCGACGGAGCGGGAAGGCGGGTAACGCTGGATCGCGGCGATCCCGGCTTTGCCCATATTGCCCTGTCGTTCGGTACCATTGCGCCGATCGTGGAATTGTCGATGGAAACGGTGCCGGTCGAAGCGTTCGTTTCGACCAGTCACGTATCGCGGTTGTCGAAACTGGAACAGCTGAAGAAGGGCACCGTTGCCGCGAACTGGATCGTTCTGCCCTATTCCAACCTGGATGATCCGGTGATGATGCTGCACACGCTGGCACCGTGTGCGCAGGCGGAACGCCATGCCGATCGCAAGCCGAAATGGTTTTCTCCCGGCTTCCTCGCCAAGCTCATCATCGGCCATTACCAGAAACTCGATCGCTTCCTTCCCAAGCTGCGTCGCCCGCTACAGCGATTTGTCGACCGGCTCGATGTTACCCAGCGCACGCAGATACAAACCGATCCCGAGGATCTGGATTACCTTTACGATCCCAAGCCGGGCCTGTCGTCGGAACGCGCGCCAGACATTCTTCGCGGCATGTTCTCGACGACCTATACGGGTTACAATCTGGCGTTCTTTGTTCCGTTGGAAAAAGCGCAGGCGGTGGTGCGGTTCATCATGCGCGAGGCGGACGATCTGCGCGATCTGGGCTTTTTCCTCAAAGGCATCATCAGCGTGCGCGAATTGCCCGGCACTTCTGATCTGGTGTTCGCAGCCAACCACAAGCAGCCGATGGCGGCGATCGACCTGTTTGCCGATCCGCGCGACTATGCCTGGCTGGAGCGTCTGCAATGCCAGGTCATGCAATACGAACCGGCAACGCGCCCGCACTTTGGCAAGAGCGCGATGCTGCCGACGTTCCGGTCGGCCTTGGGTGAGGAGGAGCTCGCAACGCTGATGGATCTTCATCGCCGTCACTATCCGCAGGGAAACCTGATGTTCAGCGAGCGGGTGCGGGCGTTCCTGGGTGTGGGCAGACCCTTGGCAAGCGAAGCCGTTGCGATGGCGAAACTGGCTTAACCGCAACTTTCGGGCACCCATTTCATCACCCCGCCGGGCAGCGGGGTCCACAGTCCAGTCCTGATTCCGGCTTCGGCCAGGGTGTCGCTGGTCCACTGGTTGCAGGTGTTGCCAAGATGATAGGTGCCCGGCGCGGCGTAGAACACGTCGAACGAACCGTAACCGGCGAAGGACCGGCGCGCGCGCGGGTCTGCCACCTGCCGTTCAATGGCCGCGACAAGCGCATCGTATTGTGCGGCCGTGACCCGAAGCGTGCGGATATCGTTGGCCGGGGCAGGGCGCACGTAGTGGGCCACATGCAGAAGACCTTCACTGCCGATCGCGGCGTTGAATGCGCTGGAAGGTCTGAGGTCGGCCCAGGTGGGCGTTTCGAGGAAGACGGCCCGTTCGCCCCAGCTAACCGACACATGGGTATAGGGCGGGCTGTCATCGGCCAGGTCCTGTACGGGAAAGTCACCACGCCAATCTTTTTGCGGGGTGACCAGCGGCATGACGATGGCCGTGTGAATGCCGTTCGTCTCGACCATGATCTCCACGCCGGAATCCGGCTCGCGCCAGTCCGGATTTCGTGGAATGGAACTTCCTATCCATGCGCTCAGCGGGAACGCGACGGAAAGCGCGGCCACGCCGCCGATTGTCAAGGTCAGCGCACGCTGCCAGCGGTTCACCGGACGCGGCTCTTGCGCAACCACAGGATCGACCAGTCGCCGTTCACAAGGCGCCGCGCAAGGCGGAAACCCTGGCGGCGATAGGCGCGCCGCACGCGGGCTTCCTGCGTTTCGAGCAGTCCCGCCAGCAGAAGGTTTCCGCCTCGTGCGGTCGCTTCGCCAAATTCAGGTGCCAGCTCCACCAAGGGGCCAGCCAGGATATTGGCGATGAACAGGTCGTAGGGGCCGCGCGCCTGCAGCAATGGATCGGCCATGCCGTCTGCGACAACCATCGTCAGCGCGTTCGGCCCAGCGCCTATCGCAATGGCGTTCAGCGCCGCATTGTCCGCGACGACACCCGAACAGACGGGATCGATATCCGACGCCGTCGCCCGGGCATGAGGCCACAGATGCATGGCCGCAAAGGCAAGCAGGCCAGTCCCCGTACCGATGTCGGCGATATCGCGGGCCACCACGCCTTCGCGCTTCATCAGATCAAGCATCGCGAGGCAGCCGGCCGTTGTCGCATGTTGCCCGGTGCCGAATGCCTGGCTGGCCGGGATCACGAAATCGACCTTGCCCTCGGACATGCGATGATCGGGGGTGCGAACGTGGAAGCGGCCCGCATCGATCGGATCGACGCCCTTCTGGCTTTCGGTAACCCAATCGGTTTCGGGCAACTTCTGCGCGCTAAGGGCAGGCGGCTGTCCTTCGAACAGCGCCGCGACGCGGCGGATATCGTCGGCCTTGGGCTTGCGGTCGAGATACACCTCCACCGTCCAGTCGTCCGGCAGATGGTCGGCAACTTCCATGCCCGTCACCACCCATTCCACGGGCCAGTCCATCGCTTCGTCATGGGCGACCAGCGCGGCGCGCGCGCGATCCTTCGAAACTTCGGCAACGATTTTCCAGGCGGTCATTTGGCGGCTTCTTCTGCCAGGCGTTTGTCGAGGCGCGCGGTCACATTCTCGGCATATGCACGGCACCCGTTTGCATCCACGAGACCGGCTGTGCCGAGCAATCGGTCCCGCAATTTCGCCGAACCCGGATGCGGCGCCAGAACGATGTCGCATTCGCTCGCCGCGAGATCGGCGATGCCCTGGCGAAAAGCCGCAAGGTAAGCAGGATGGTCAGAGAAACGGTAGTCGTCCGAACTGATCGGGTTCATGCTGTCGGCATAGACGATCCATTTGCAGTCGCCACCTTCGCACTCCTGCCAGCGCCAGCTCAAGGCACCCGGCGTATGGCCAGGGGTGAAGATCGGTGTGAAGCGCCAGGCCTTGCTGGTTTCCGCCATTTCGGGATCGATAATATCAATCGGCACTGTGACAGGTGGGAAGGGCGGATGACCCGATCCAGCCTGGGGATCGCCGTCCCCCGGTACGCCTGAAGACAGCACCTGCGATGCGGCGTTCGTGGTGACGATTGCCGCACCGGTTGCCGCCTGCATCCGGGCGATCCCGCCAATATGGTCGAAATGCTCATGGCTCATCAGAATGGTCGTCACATCCTCTGGCTCAAAGCCGAGCTGGCGGATGTTTTTCAGGACAATCTGCGCGCCCTTGTCGGTCCCGGTATCGATCAGCGTATGACCTTTGGGGTCTGCCACCAATATCGCTGAAATGCCGCATGTGCCGACGTAGTATGTCTCGCCGTAGATTCGATACGGTGGGCCGGGTTTGTCCCACTCGTCGAAATCCTCACAACTCTGGGCCCAGGCGTGCTGCGCCGCCGCAGGGTCGGGCAGGGGCGGTGTTGCGGAAGTTGTGCAGGCCGCAAGGATTCCCACAGCCAGGAACGGCACCTTATCGAACATAGCTGGCCCCGTTGGCGTCGAGCGTTGCTCCGGTCATCGAGGGCGGGGCGTCCAGCGCACAAAATTCGATGATCTTCGCTATTTCTTCCGGCTGGGCCACGCGGCCAAGAGGGATATCGGCCAACAGGCCCGCGCCGCCACGGCTGGCGAGATAATCCCCCGCCATGGCCGTGTCGGTGAAGCCGGGCGTGATCGCATAGCTGAGGATGCCGTCGCCCGCATATTGCCTTGCGATGGTCTTGTGCATGGCCAGCATCCCGCCCTTTGCGGCAGCGTAATGCCAGTGTGCCGGCGAATCGCCGCGATGGCCGGCACGGCTGGCCACGTGCACGATGCGGCCCCCGACACCGCGTTCCTGCCAATGGCGCACGGCGAAACGCGACAGCTGTGCCGCTGCCGTCAGATTGATGCGGAGCGTGTCCTCCCACGCGTCCAGCCAGGCGATGTCCGAACTGTCCAGCGGGTTAGCCGCAAACAGGCCCGCGTTGTTGACCAGCACATCGATGACGCCCCCTGCGCGGGCCAGCGCCGCTTCCCACAATTCCTGCGGCGCACCGGGTTCGGTGAAATCCGCCGGGACGATGTCCACGGTGCTGCTGGAGGTGGCCTGGCCGATAACGCGCGCCCCGCGCGCCTCGAGCGCCAGCTTGGCTGCCGCGCCGATCCCGCGCGATGCGCCGGTGAGAAGAATGCATGTCATGCATCACGCTATTCGAAAATTTGCGCGCTTTGTCGAGGCCGCCGTCCTTGCACGTCGCGCCAGCTTCGCTAAGTGGGGCGCAAAGAAGCAGTCAACGGACGAACAACATGGCCAACCGCCCGATCTCACCGCACCTGCAAATATGGAAGTGGGGCCCGCACATGGCGGTATCCATTCTCCACCGTATCACCGGGGACGGTTTGGCGGTTGTCGGGCTGGGCGTATTGCTCTGGTGGCTGGGCGCGATGGCGGGCGGACCGGCAAGTTACGCGACCTTCAGCGATTTCATGGCCACGCCGCTGGGTACGATCGTACTGATCGGCCTTTCATGGGCGTTCTTCACCCACATGATGAGCGGGCTGCGCCACTTCGTGCTCGACATCGGTGCCGGCTACGAACTCAACACCAACAAGACCTGGTCCATCCTTGCGCCGGTCATCGCAATCCTTCTCACGATCGCCCTGTGGGCGTTCATCCTGCTTCGCTGAGGACACAGACCCATGGGTAACGGAACCTCCATCGGACGTGTGCGCGGGCTTGGCTCGGCGCACCATGGCGCGCATCACTGGCTGGTGCAGCGCTTCACGGCTATCGGCAATCTCGTGCTGATGCTCTTTCTGGTCATCAGCCTCGCGCTGTTGCCGGATTATTCCTACGGCACGATGACCGGCTGGGCGTCGCAGACGATCCCGGCAACGGCGCTCGCGCTGCTGGTGATCAGCGTGTTCTGGCATGCGCGCCTGGGCCTCCAGGTCCTGATCGAGGATTATGTCCAGGATGCCGGCACCAAGTTCGGCGTTCTCGCCCTTCTCAACCTTGCAACCATCGGCGGCGCGGCATTCGGCCTCGTGTCCATCGCGCGCCTTGCCCTCGGAGGAGCCGCCTGATGGCCAACACCGACACTTTTACCATTGGCGATCGCGCTTATCCGATTGTCGATCACACCTATGACGTGGTTGTCGTGGGCGCCGGCGGCAGTGGTCTGCGCGCCACTATGGGTGCCGCCGAAGCGGGCCTGAAGACCGCCAACATCTCCAAGGTTTTCCCGACCCGTTCGCACACCGTTGCCGCGCAGGGCGGCATCGCCGCGTCGCTTGGCAACAATTCGCCCGACCACTGGTCGTGGCACATGTACGATACGGTCAAGGGTTCGGACTGGCTGGGCGATCAGGACGCGATCGAGTACATGGTGCGAGAAGCCCCGCAGGCCGTGTACGAGCTTGAACACGCCGGCGTGCCCTTCAGCCGCAACGAAGACGGCACGATCTACCAGCGTCCGTTCGGCGGCCACATGCAGAACATGGGCGAAGGCCCTCCCGTGCAACGCACCTGCGCCGCAGCCGACCGTACCGGCCACGCGATGCTGCACGCGCTCTATCAGCAGAGCCTGAAGTACGCCGCGGACTTCTTCATCGAGTATTTCGCGCTCGATCTGATCATGAAGGACACGCCCACGGGCAAGGTCTGTGTCGGGGTGATCGCGATGTGCCTCGATGATGGCACCATCCACCGGTTCCGCTCGAAGGCGGTCGTCCTTGCGACGGGCGGCTACGGCCGCTGCTATTTCACCGCGACATCGGCACACACCTGCACCGGCGACGGCGGCGGCATGGTGCTGCGCGCGGGCCTGCCGATGCAGGACATGGAATTCGTCCAGTTCCACCCCACCGGGATCTATGGCGCGGGTGTTCTTATCACCGAAGGCGCACGCGGGGAGGGTGGCTATCTCACCAACTCCGAAGGCGAACGGTTCATGGAACGCTATGCCCCGTCCGCAAAAGACCTGGCGTCGCGTGACGTAGTGTCGCGTTCGATGGCGCTGGAAATGCGCGAAGGACGCGGTGTGGGCCCGGAAAAGGACCACATTTTCCTGCACCTCGACCATATCGATCCCGCCGTTCTGGCACAGCGCCTTCCCGGCATTACCGAAAGCGGCAAGATCTTTGCCGGCGTCGATCTGACGCGCCAGCCGCTGCCGGTTACACCGACGGTGCATTACAACATGGGCGGCATCCCCTGTAACTTCCACGGTGAAGTGATGGCGGGTGATCCGGGCGATCCGGAAAAGACTGTCCCCGGCCTGTTTGCCGTGGGCGAAGCGGCCTGTGTGTCGGTTCATGGCGCAAACCGCCTCGGTTCGAATTCGCTGATCGATTTGGTGGTCTTCGGCCGGGCGACCGGCCATCGCCTGCGCGACATCATCAAGCCTGGCACCAGTCACGACGAACTGCCCGCCGACAGTGCGGAACTCTCGCTCTCGCGCCTCGATCACTTCCGCTACGCCAACGGCGGTACGCCCACGGCGATACTGCGTTCGGACATGCAGAAGACCATGACGCGTCATGCCGCCGTGTTCCGCGACAGCAAGCTGATGGCCGAGGGCGTGGAAAACCTGAAGACCATCAACAAGCAGATGGAAGACATCCGCGTTACCGACCGTTCGATGATCTGGAACAGCGACCTCATCGAAACGCTCGAACTCGACAATCTCATGGCCCAGGCCAACGTCACGATGGCGTCTGCCGAAAACCGCAAGGAAAGCCGCGGCGCGCACGCGCACGAAGATTTCCCCGACCGGAACGACGCCGAATGGATGAAGCACACCATCGCCTGGTTCGAAGGCTGGGGCGGCAGCGGCGGCGGTGTGAAAATCGAGTACCGTCCGGTTCACGAATACACGCTGACCGACGACATCAAGTATATCGAGCCCAAGAAGCGGGTCTATTGATGCGGGCGGGGGCGTTTGCGTTCGGTGCTGCACTGGCGGCGCTTGTCGCCGCCCCCGCAAGTGCCCAGCTGAGCGAGCCGGAACAGGCGATCGCCGCCTCGATCGAGAGCGATCTCGAGACCGATGTCAACTTGCTCGAGAAGATCACGCTGATCAATTCAGGTTCGCACAACCATGCGGGCGTGAAGGCCGTGGCCGATGCCCTTGCACCCGAATTCGAGGCGCTTGGTTTTACCACCGAATGGATCGATCAGGCGGCCGCCGGGCGGGCCGGGCATCTTTTTGCCCGTCACGAAGGCGTGCCGGGGACCACCAGGATGCTGCTGATCGGGCATCTCGATACCGTCTTCGAACCGGATTCTTCCTTTACCGGCTTCGTGCGTGACGGCGACAGGGCTACCGGCCCCGGCGTGGTGGACGACAAGGGCGGCATCGTGGTCATTCTGTCTGCGCTGCGCGCGATGAAGGCTGCAGGCACCTTGCAGAATGCCAACATCGTCGTCGCGCTGACGGGGGACGAAGAAGACGCCGGCGATCCGCTGGAACTGGCGCGCAAGGACCTTGTCGAAAGCGGCCAGTGGGCCGACATCGCGCTTGGCTTCGAAGGGCTTTCGATCCTCGACGGCAAGGATACGGGCGTGGTTGCGCGCCGTTCCTCGGGGGGATGGACGATTACCGCACGCTCGCGCAGCGGGCACAGCTCGGGCATCTTTGCCGAAGGGGTCGGCTATGGCGCCATCTACGAAATGGCCCGCATTCTCGATGCATTCCGGCGCGAACTGCCCGAAGAAAACCTGACCTATAACGTCGGTCTTCTTGCTGGCGGGACGCCCGCCGAAATCGCTGGAGACGAGTTATCGGCAAGCGCGTCGGGCAAGACGAACATCATTCCATCCACCGCCTTCGCCCGCGGCGATCTGCGAACGCTGACGCGCGAACAGAACGACCGGATCATGGCGGCTATGCGGGGTATCGTTTCCCGGCATCTGCCAGGGACCGAAGCGGAAATAGAGTTCGATTTTCCTTATCCGCCAATGGCTCCGACCGCGGGGAACGAGGCGCTGCTGGAGCGGCTCAACGCGGTCAATGCCGACCTTGGTCTCGAAGTCATGGCACCCTATCCCCCTTCACGGCGCGGTGCGGCGGATATCAGCTTCGTTGCAGACCATGTCGATGCGATCGACGGTATGGGCCCGAGCGGCAGTGGCAGCCATGCCGAGGGCGAGTATATCGACCTGCGTTCCATCGTCCGCCAGGCGCAGCGCGCCGCCATCCTGATGAGCCGGCTCGCTAACGAGCCGCGCTGACAGGGCAGCCACCGTGCACAAGATCGCGTCTCTGGCCGGACTGGCAGCGCTGCTCGCCGCGTGCGCGACGACGCCGGTTCAACCGCCCGCAAGGCTTTCTGCCGATCCGTTTTACGCAAAGTCGGTTTCGGCGAACGGAATTCCCATCCTGTCATCGGCGCAGGTCGCGGACGAAGCGCTGCTGGCTGCGCGCGACATGGTGCGCGGGATATTCGCGCACCGCCCCGAGCTGGCAAAATGGCTGGCCGTAAATGATTATCGCGTCGCGATCATTGGCGTCGACGAAGCGTTGCTGGACCTTCCGGAAAACGCGAACTGGACCAAACCCGCCTTCGACGATCCGCGTCTCACGCGGTGCGAACGCAAGCTCTATGACACCCGCATCGGTCGCCTCAGCGATCGGGAATACTGGGACAACCGGGCGCGCGCCATCGGCGGCGAGCGGACGGTCGGATCGCAAGAGGACGTGCTCGGCCTGCCGGTCAGCCGGTATTACGGGGAAACGATTTTCGTGCACGAGATGGGGCACAATGTCCTGTTCGCCATCCAGGCGGTCGATCCCGCACTCTACGCCAAGGTCGAAGCCGCCTATGCGAACGCTCTGGCAACCGATCTGTGGCTCAACGAATACACGACCACGACGATGCAGGAATATTGGGCCGAAGGTACGCAATTCTGGTTCGATTCAAACCGGTTGCAGGCATTCGACGGGGTGCGGATACTCGATCACCAGGACCTGAAATCCTACGATACCCAGCTATATGCCGCCCTGGCCGAAGCTTATGGCGACAATCACAAGCTGGCGAGCGACCCCTTCTGGCAGCATCCCGCCCGCGTTCCGCCCGGTCCGTCCCCCGCGAACACCGCCGAGGTGTGCTGAGGCGTTTCCGCTTGGTGCTTGGGGAATTCCGTCGCATGTCTTGATGCAGGGGGGATTTGCGATGACCAGGCAGGCGTTCGGATGAGCGGTTCGGCGGGGGCTCCGGCGCGGAGGATCGGCCTTTTCATGGCGACCATGCTGGTTGCCGGCAACCTCATCGGATCAGGCATTTACCTGTTGCCTGCCACTTTGGCCGCGACGGGGAGCATCAGTATTTTCGGTTGGATTATCGCCGCGATCGGGGCGCTTGTCCTGGCGGGCGTCTTCAGCCTCATCATGATGGTGCGCCCAACCGAAGAAGGCCTTGCCGATACGGTAGAAGCGGCGATGGGCCCGTTCTGGGGTTTCCATACAAGCCTCATCTACTGGCTGTCGATCTGGCTCGCCAATATTGCCATCGCGCTTGCGGTGACGGGATATCTTGCTGCGCTATTCCCCGTCCTCGGTCAGCCGGAAATCGCGGCCTTCACCACTATCGGGGTGATATGGGCGCTTACGGCGGTGTCGATGTTCGGGCCGCGCGCTATTGGCCGGATGCATGGCATGACGCTGGCCATCGGCCTTGTCCCGCTGCTTGCCGCCGGGGCGCTGGGATGGCTGTGGTTCGACTCGCAAATGTTCGCGGCATCGTGGAATGTCACCGGCGAAAGTTCGATGAGCGCGGTGTACGGGTCAATGCTGTCCGTATTCTGGGCGTTTCTCGGCGTCGAATGCGCGGCGATGGTTGCGCGAACCGTCGAACGCCCCGAACGCAACGTACCGCTGGCGACCATGGGCGGCGTGCTGCTCGCCGCGCTCGTATATTCCTTCGCTTCGACAGCCATTTTCGGTCTCGTTCCGGCCGGCGATCTGGCGGTGTCTTCGGCACCCTTCGCGCTTGCCGTGGAGAGAATTCTGGGGCCGGTCGCCGCGGCCCTTGTCGCAGTGTGCGCCATTCTGAAAGCGTCGGGTACGCTTGGCGGCTGGGTGTTCGTCACCGGCGAGGCGACCCGCTGGACCGCCAAGGCCGGTTATCTGCCACGCTGGCTGTCGGTGACCAACCCGCGGGAAATTCCCGTCAGGGCGCTGCTGGTGATGGGGGTCGTCATGAGCCTTGCCGCGTTTGCGACGGCAGCAGAGACGATTGCGGAACAATTCCTGACGCTGATCAACGCCGTCGTGGTCCTGAACCTGATGGTTTATATCTACTCGGCTTTCGCTCTCGTCCGCCTTACCTCGGCATCGCCACCGAAACTCCGGCTGGCAGCCTGGATTATCGCGATTCTGGCAGGGGCGTTCTGTGCAGCGCTCCTGGCGTCGTCGGGATGGGAAATGATTTCCATCGCCACTGTTCTGGCGGTCTCGACCGTGCCCGCATGGTGGCTGGTATCGCTACAAGCCCGACGCCGCGCCAGTGGGGTTGCCTAATCGTCCGCCAGCCGCCGCGCCGTTGTGATCGTGACCGGGGCGGCCAGCATTTGGCCCTTCATCCAGCCTTCGCCCTTGTCGGGATCGGTGGGCATGGCGTGAATAGCCTCCACCACGTCCATCCCGCCAACCACCTTGCCGAATGCGGCGAAACCGGCCCGACGTTCGGGATCGTCGCTAAGCGGCTCGGCATCCATGCTGGGCTGTGCCTGCAACAGGATCGAGAAGTCGCCCGTCGCAGTTCCAGGGGCGTAACGCGCCATCGATAGCGTGCCGCGTTCGTGAACAACCCCGGTTTCGCTGGTCGGTTCATGGGCAATCGGGTCAAGGGTGCGCCTGGCGTCGTATTGCGTACCGGCCTGGATAAGCCCGTTGGGTTGTTCGCCCCATTCGAGCCGCATGGCGCGGTAGAATACAATGCCGTCGAAGCGGCCTTCATCGACGTAACGCAGGAAATTGGCCGCGGTCACCGGGGCCCGTTCGGTTTCGACTGCGACGGTGATGGAACCCGCCGTCGTTTCGAGCAGCACACGATCCTTGTGGGGTTCCGGAGCAGCGGCGTCTTGCGCGGCGAGCGGGCTGGAGATGAGGGCGGCAAGCGCAAGGGCGCGGGCGAGAAGCGTCATCCGTCCACCCTGATGCTACGCCGGTCGAGAAGCAAGGGGGCAGGGCTTTCATTAATCCGCGCTTCATGTTTACATCCGTAGTCACAAAGGCTACAGGTGTAATCGCAAGGTTGCACGGAGGGAGTGACTCGATGGCGAAGCGTTACAACGCAGCTGGTGAGCGAATAAGCGAAGCCGAATACGCAGTGATGGAAACGCTTTGGGAGCGTCATCCCTTGAGCGCATCCGAAGTGTGCGATCGGGTTTGCAAGACGCGTGACTGGACCATGCCGACGGTCAAGACCCTGCTCAGCCGCCTCGTGGCCAAGGAAGCGGTCGGCACCGAGCCGCAAGGGCGCAAGTTCCTGTACCGTCCGCTGATCGAACGGTCCGATTATGTCGGCGGCGAATCGCGCCGCCTTGTCGATCGGTTGTTTGGCGGACGTGCGGCACCGCTGTTTGCGCAGCTCGCCGAAAGCGAAGGGCTGAGCGATACCGATCTCGAGGAAATCGAGGCGCTCTTGAGGGAGATGCGCAAATGACCGAACTGGTGAGGGAATATTTCGACTGGTTCCTGCTCGACACGCTGCTGTGGACCGGGGCCCTGATAGGTCTGGTGCTGGTGCTGCGCCGCCCTGTGGCGCGGTACCTCGGGCCTGGCGCGGCCTACGCACTCTGGGCCTTGCCGGTCATCCGGCTGCTGTTTCCCCCGATGACCCTTCCTGCATGGATGGGGCCGCAAACCGGGCCAGTGGCCGCTGTGCCGGCGCCGCTGATTGGTCCTGCGACTGACCCGGCCCCCTTGACCTATTTCGGTGCCGTCCCCGAAACCGCGGCGCCTGCCGTGCTGGATTCGCCTGTCGACCTGGTAACACCGCTTGTCCTTATCTGGCTGGTCGGGGCAGCGGTGTTCCTTGTCCGACGGTTCTGGCTGTACGCGCAATTGCGGGCCGAACTGCTTGAGGATGCAGTGCCGGTGGGCGATGTCGGTCCGATCCGGCTTATCGAAACACCGGCCATTTCCGGCCCGATGGCATTCGGAGTGCTGGACAAGGTCGTGGCGCTGCCCGTGGGCTTCATGGTGTCGCGCGACCGTGTTTCGCGCGATCTGGCGATTGCACATGAACTGGAACACCATCGCGGGCACGATCTTTTGGCCAATATCATGGTCCAGCCGGTATTCGCGATTCACTGGTTCAATCCGCTGGGCTGGATGGGCTGGACCGCGCTTCGCCGCGACCAGGAAGCGTTCTGCGATGCCCGCGTTGTCGCCACACGGCCGCGTGAAGAACGGGCCGCTTACGCCAGTGTAATTGCCGATTTTGCCAGACGCCCGCAGGTTGCTCCGCGACCTGTGTTGGCGGCGCCGATGGCCTGTCCGGTTTTGGGGGACAAATCCATCATCCACCGATTGAGGAATCTGTCCATGAACGAAGTCTCTCCGCGCCGCCGCGTGGTTGCGCGATCCGGCATTGTTGCCGCGCTGTTCGCACTGCCGATGACCGCGTCGATCTGTTACGCAAGCGCCGCCGCGGCGCCGCCCGCACCGCCGCAAGCCCCCGCCGCACCGTTGGCACCCGATGCCCCGCCGCCGCCAGAAGCGCCTGCAGCGCCCCAGGACGTGGAACTCGACATCGAAATGGCCGAACTCGATCGCGAGATGGCCGAGCTTGACCGCGAACTTGCGGATGTCGAACGCGAAGTGGAGGAAATCCACGGCGAGGACGGCCGTGTCGAACGCCGCGTGATCGTCCGCCGCAAGGGCGAGGGCGCCAACAGCGAACGCCATGTGGAACACCGTATCATTCGCGACCACGAAGGGATGACCCAGGAAGAGCGGGCCGAATTGACCAGGGAAATGGCCGAACTCAGCGCCAAGTTTGCCGAGGATGGCGAGATTCGCCGCGAAATTCGGATGGCGTTTTCCGAAGCGCGCGCCGGTATGGCCCAGGCGCGCGCTGGTGCCGCAGCAGCCCGTGCCGCAGCCCCGCGGGTCGTGGTGTCATGCCGGGACAAGGAAAACATCGTGTCAACCGAAACGGGCAAGGACGGAACCACAACAATGTTCGTGTGCGAAGCGAATGCCGACAAGATCGCGCTCAAGGCGATGAAGTCCGCGCGCAAGGCCATTGAGATCGACCGCAATCTTTCTGCCGCCGAACGGGCAGAAGCACTGCGCTCGCTCGATGCGGAAATCGCCCGCGTTTCGCGCTAGGAATTATTCTCTTTTCCCCGAGAGCGGCCGCCGGGTTTCCGGCGGCCGTTTTCGTATGGTCGTCAGCGAAGGCTGGTAATCGCGTCACACGCCGTATCGTCACCGCGCAGGCCGAGGCGCAGGGCATCGCTGCGCTGCTTGCTGGTACCATGGGTGAAGTTTTCGGACGACACGCGTCCACCTGTCAGCTTGTCGTCACCGATAGCCGCAGCGGCCGTCAGGCCTTCTTCCATGTCGCCCGCTTCGATGAGGTTGCGGTTCTTGCCCGCCCATACGCCGGCATAGCAATCGGCCTGCAGTTCCATCAGGACCTGCAGCTGGTTGGCCTGCCGCGGGTTCTGTTGCTGGGCGCTTCGAATCTGGTCCGATACGCCGGTCAGCGTCTGGATGTGATGGCCGTATTCATGGGCCAGCACGTAATAACGGGCAAAGTCACCGCCTGCGCCAAGCTGGCGTTCGAGCGTGTCGTAGAAGCTGGTGTCGATGTAGATCGTCTGGTCCGCTGGGCAATAGAACGGGCCCGATGCGGAAGACGCGCTGCCGCAACCCTGTGTTGACACCCGTCCGTTCCGGAACAGGTCGAGTGTGGGCTGGCGGAACTGCTCGCCGTACCCCTGTGCCTCGAACGTGCCCGACCACGTGCGGTTCAACGAGGTCAAGGCGTTGCACGCTTCCTCCGCGTACTCGCTGCTGGTGCAAACGGCCTGTTCATCGGTATTGGCGGGGCCGGCCTGTTCCGTGGATTGGCCAACCTGGTCAACGACTGCCGCGGTCTGGAACGGATCCAGCCCGAACACGAAGTAACCCAGCGCCGCGATCACGATTGTCCCGCATCCCAGGCCTCCGGCCTTGCCTGCGCCGCCACCGCCGCTTGAGCGTACATTGATATCGTTGGTGTTGAACGGATTCAGGCGCATGTGTTTCCCCATATATTGGCCGCTGGACAGCCACGGCATCCTGCGCGATGGCCTGTCGATTGCATAGACAACGCCCGGAGGTCCAAATGTTTCTCAAAGGAAAGCGCGCACTCGTTACCGGGTCAACCTCGGGTATAGGTTTGGCAACCGCACGGGCGCTGGCCGCGCAGGGCGCGCAGGTCGTTTTGAACGGCTTCGGTGACAAGGACGAAATCGCCGGGATTTGCGATGAGCTGGGCGCGACCCATTCGGGTGCGGACCTGACCGATGTCGCGCAGGTCGAGAAGATGATGGCCGAAGCCGGCGATATCGATATCCTCATCAACAACGCCGGAATGCAGCACGTTGCCCCGGTGGAAGAGTTTCCGGTCGAAAAGTGGGATCTCATCATTGCGCTCAACCTGACCGCGGCGTTTCACACCACCAGGCTCGCCGTGCCCGCGATGAAGCGTAAGGGATGGGGGCGGATCATCAACACGGCCAGCGCGCATTCCAAGGTCGCGAGCCCGTTCAAGAGTGCCTACAACGCGGCCAAGCACGGGCTGGACGGTTTCACCAAGACGATCGGCCTGGAACTGGCCGAACACGGTATCACCGCAAATTGCATCAGCCCCGGCTACGTCTGGACGCCGCTGGTCGAAAACCAGATTCCCGACACGATGAAGGCGCGCGGCATGACCCGCGAACAGGTTATCAACGATGTGTTGCTGGTGAAACAGGCGACAAAGAAATTCGTCCAGCCGGATGAAATCGGCGCGCTGGCGGTATTCCTGTGCCGCGACGAGGCGCAAAATGTGAACGGTGCGAACTGGAGCATGGACGGTGGTTGGACTGCCGAGTGAAAAGCTGGCTGCCCGATACGTGAATCCAATCCAATCTCACAGCGACAGGAAGATATCCATGCCACAGTGTCCCAAATGCCGCGCACGCATGGCGCAAGGTTTCGTTTTTCTCCCCGACACCGGCGGCCGCGTCAAATGGATGGATGGCGAACCTGGGTTCTGGAAATCGATGCTGGGCATCGGGGCCAAGACTTCGGATATGGTATCGCGCCGCTGCGAAGGATGCGGCTATGTGGAATTCTATGTCGAGTCCAAGGTGGCACCGGTCCGAACGTTAAGGGCTGTCGATGAAGAAAACGAGCGTCTGCGCAACCTGGTGACCAAACTGCAGGAACGGGTGGGAACGCTGGAAGAGATTGCCACCGATCCCGCCGTCAGGACCGCACGCGAAATCGAGAGTCTGCGATCTCGGCCAGCTGCCGAAAACGATTAGAGCGGACGAACTCTCGCGCACCCCACTAGCGCCCGCCACAATCCGTCGTTACATGGGCCGCCACGAATCTCCCCTCACGCGCAGGCGCGCGCACAGAAAGTGGCACTTATGGAAATCCCCCTCGGCCTTACCTTTGACGACGTTCTCCTGCGTCCGGCCGAGAGCGATATCCTGCCTTCCATGGCGAACACCGGAACGCGTCTGACGCGGACGATTTCGCTCAACATTCCGGTTATTTCCAGCGCGATGGACACGGTAACCGAAGCCGATATGGCGATTGCCATGGCCCAGATGGGCGGCATTGGCGTGCTCCACCGCAATTTCGAGGTCGAGGACCAGGCCGCCGCCGTTCGCGCGGTCAAGCGGTACGAGAGCGGCATGGTGGTCAATCCCATCACCATCCATCCTGACGCCACGCTGGGCGAAGCGCAGGCGATCATGACGAAAAACCGCATCAGCGGCATTCCGGTCACCGATCGCGGCGGCAAGCTGTGCGGTATACTGACCAATCGCGACGTGCGCTTTGCCGAAAATCCCCGTCAGCCGATCGGTGAACTGATGACGGTCGAAAATCTCGCCACCGTTCCGCTCGGCACGGGTCAGGAAGAAGCGCGCCGCCTGCTGCACCAGCGGCGGATCGAAAAGCTGCTGGTGGTCGATGGCGATGGACGCTGCGTTGGCCTGATCACGGTCAAGGATATCGAAAAGGCGGTCGCCTATCCTTCGGCAACGAAGGACGATACCGGCCGCTTGCGCGTGGCCGCCGCCACGACCGTCGGCGACAAGGGGTTCGAGCGTACGCAGGCCCTGATCGATGCCGAAGTCGACGTGGTGGTTATCGACACCGCCCATGGGCACAACAAGGACGTCGCCCGCGCGGTGGAACGCGTGAAAGCGCTGTCGAACTCGGTGCAGGTGATTGCCGGCAATGTCGCCACGGCCGAAGCGACCCGTGCGCTGATCGGCGCAGGTGCGGATGCGGTGAAGGTCGGCATCGGGCCGGGATCGATCTGCACCACGCGAGTTGTGGCCGGTGTCGGCGTGCCGCAGCTCACCGCGATCATGGATTGCGCAGAAGCGGCGGAAAAGGAAGGCGTGCCCGTTATCGGTGACGGTGGCCTTCGAACCAGCGGCGATGCCGCCAAGGCACTGGCTGCGGGTGCATCGACGATCATGATCGGTTCGATGCTTGCCGGCACGGAAGAAGCGCCCGGCGAAACCTTCATTTACCAGGGGCGCAGCTACAAGAGCTATCGCGGCATGGGCAGCGTGGGCGCGATGGCTCGCGGCAGCGCCGACCGTTATTTCCAGCAGGATGTTTCGCAGCAGAAGCTGGTGCCCGAAGGTATCGAGGGCCAGGTTCCCTTCAAGGGTCCGGCGAGCGCGGTGGTTCACCAGCTTGTTGGCGGGATCAAGGCGGCCATGGGTTACACCGGCAGCGCCACGATCGAAGACCTTCGCCAGCGCGCGCAGTTCGTCCGTATCACCAACGCGGGCCTTGCCGAGAGCCATGTCCACGATGTTTCGATCACGCGTGAGGCGCCGAACTATCCCACGCGTTAGGCCTGGAGAGAGCCGTTGAGGCCGGGTCCCCGCGTCCAGACCGCCATCGAATTGCTCGATTCCGTGATTGCAGCCGCGCGCGCCAAGGGCGCCCCGGCGGACCGGATCCTGTCCGACTGGTTCCGCAACAACCGGTTTGCCGGATCGAAAGATCGCCGCGCAATTCGCGAACTTGTCTATGCGGCCATCCGCGCCAGCGGCCCGATTCCGGCCAGCGGGCGCGCGGCCATGCTGCGTCTCGCCCAGATTGACGAAACCGTATCGGCGCTGTTCGATGGATCGCAATACGCGCCGGCGCCCATAGCGCCAGAGGATGCGGCGGCCGAAGGCGGTGTGGCACCGAAATGGTTGGAAGCGCGGCTCGCTGCGTCGGGCATGGACGGTGCCGAGGCGACAGCGCTGCTGGATCGTGCCCCGCTCGATCTGCGCGTGAACACACTCAAGGCCGAGCGAGCTACCCTAGAATTGCCGTCACCCGCGCAGCCAACTGCCGCGCCCCATGGCCTGCGCCTCGAATCGGGGACGCAGGTCGAACAATGGGATGCCTATCGCGGCGGAATGATCGAAGTGCAGGACACCGGATCGCAGATCGCCTGTCTCGCCGTCGGCGCGCAACCGGGCGAGACGGTGGTCGACCTGTGCGCAGGCGGCGGCGGCAAGACCCTGGCGCTCGCCGCTGCGATGGACAATCTGGGCGTACTGGTCGCCGCGGACACGGATCGTGGCCGGCTGTCACGCCTTGCGCCGCGTGCCGAACGGGCAGGGGCAACGGATATCGAAGCCCGGCTGCTTGATCCCCAGCGTGAACGAGAAGCGCTTGCCGACCTGATTGGCATGACCGACGCGGTGCTGGTGGACGCCCCCTGCTCGGGAACCGGAACGTGGCGCCGCAACCCCGAAGCGCGCTGGAGGCTGGACGAGGGCGAGCTTGTGCGCCTTGTGAATATCCAGTCCTACCTGCTTGAACTGGCAGCCGAACTGGTGAAGCCGGGTGGGCGGTTGGTGTATGTGACCTGTTCCGTCCTCGATGCCGAAGGGGCCGACCAGTTCGATGCTTTCCTTGCGCGCAACGCCGGTTGGCGTGCCCGCGAACTGGCGCTGCCGCTTGGCCGGCAACATGGCAAGGGAACCCGCCTGACGCCGCATCACGACGCAACGGACGGATTTTTCATCGCCTGTGCAGAAAGAGCGTGATAGCGTTTCTGTAGATGGCTGATTTGCCTGCCCCTGGACGACCCACGTTGGAGACGATCATGCGCTTTGCCCCCGCTGCCGCAGCCCTTTCGCTGGCCTTCGCCGTAACGGCCAGTGTTGGCTTTGGCGCAGGCCGCGATCCTGCACCGAGGGCTGCTGCGCTGATTTCGCAAGGCCAGGCGTCGCTGGCGCAAGGTAACGTGCAAAATGCAATCGATGCCTACGAAGCGGCGATGGCGATCGATCCGGGCTATACGCCGATCCTCCTGAAGTTGGCGGAGGCTGCGCGCGCGGACAAGCTCCAGGGAAAGGCGATCCGGTATTACCGCGAAGCTCTGAATCGTGAACCGCGCAACCTTGCGGCCATCGCGGGCGAAGGGGAAGCGCTGCTCGAAAAGGGTGCGCTGGAAAAGGCGCGCAGCAATCTGGCCAAGCTGGAATCGCTGTGCGGCAAGACCTGCCCCGAAACACAGAAGCTCGCCGTATCGATTGCGGCCGGTCCTGCACCCCGCGTGATGACGGCAGAGGCGGTGCTGCCGGACGCCAAGGTTACCCAGACGAACTGAGCTACACCAGCTCTCGAAACGCTTCGACGACAGTGCGATAGACGCGCTTCTTGAACGGAACGATGAGATCGGGAAGGTGTTCGGGTTCGGCCCATTTCCAGTCGCAGAATTCCGGCGGGTCATGCGCCTCGAGGTCGATGTCGGCGTCCTGACCGGTAAAGCGGGCGAGGAACCAGACCTGTTCCTGCCCGCGATATTTCCCGCCCCACAGCTTTCCCATAAGTTCGTCCGGCAGGTCGTAGCGCACCGGTTCGTCCATCTCCTTCAGGATCGTGACGTGTTCCGGCCGCGCGCCGGTTTCTTCGGCCAGTTCGCGCATGGCGGCATCGCGCAGGTCTTCGCCTTCATCGACGCCGCCCTGGGGCATCTGCCACCAGTCGCCCTCGCGGTTGTCGATCCGCCGCCCCACGAACACGCGCCCGTCGGCATTGACGAGCATCACGCCAACACATGGACGGTAGGCGAGCGTTTCCTTCATGCGTAGCGCCCAACCATCAGTTTGACCGCATCGAGGAAAGCCTCGAGATCGCGCTGGCCGCTGGGAATGGCCTTTCGCAGGGTGGTGAACCCGTGAATGATGCCGGGGAATTCGAGATACACCACCTCGGTGCCGAGCTGGACGAGATGCGATGCGTATTCGCGGCCCGAATCGCGCAAGGGATCGAGACCGGCGGTGCACACAACGGTCGGCGGCGTGTTCGAACAATCGCCGACCATCGGGGTGTGGCGCGGATCGGCAGCATCGCCGCCGTATTGGTCCGTGAACCACGACATCGCGGCACCGGTCAGCAGGAAGCCTTCGGCGAACATGGCCATGCTGGAGTGCTGGCTGATATCGCTGGCCACCGGGTAGATCGGAGCCTGCACGATGACTGGCACATCGGCCGGTTCGTTCATCAACTGGTTGGTGGTGACGATGGTCAGATTGCCGCCCGCGCTGTCGCCGGTGATGACAAGGCCGGTGATCGTGCGGCCCAGTTCAGCGGGGGAAGACGCCACCCAGCGTGCAGCCGCTTCGCAATCGTCCGGCGCCGCGGGGAAGGGGTGTTCGGGGGCGAGGCGGTATTCGACCGAGATCACCGGAAGGTCGAGGTGATGCGAAATTTCGGTGCAGAGGGCGTTGTAGATTCCGATATCGCCGATCACGAAACCACCACCGTGGATAAAAATCACGCAGGGTCCGGCATCACGCGTCTCACGCGTGTCGTAGAATCGCAGCGGGATGTCGCCAGCGGGGCCGGGGCAGGTGATATCCTTTACAATGGCGAGCTTGCGGGGATCGGCTTCGGCAACGCTGCCCATGGCGCGCATCTGTTCGCGCCCTTCGAGATGGCCGACTTCTTCCACTCCCTTGCCGCCCATCGCTTCGAGCATGTCGAGGAAGCCGCGAACGTCGTCGCGCACGTAATGTTCTGTATCCGCCATGGTCTCTCTCCCACCAGGTGTTTTGCCGTATGCGTTGCTTTTCGGGACTTAGCGTGTCGCGCACGCTTTTCCATGCCGCTTTTTCTCGCTAGCAGAGAAAATGTTGATTGCGAGAGGAGGGGGGCCCTCCTAGGTGCGGCACCCCGATGGACCGAGCGCCCAGTAAGATGGCGCGAGACAAGGATAGACCGGATGGCAACAGCCGCCACCACGCCGCACGTCGGCGCCCCCCACACTACCGACGCTATCGTCGTGCGTTTCGCCGGCGATTCTGGTGACGGAATGCAGTTGACCGGAGGACAGTTTACGCTGTCGACGGCGCTGGCGGGCAATGACCTTGCGACGTTTCCCGATTTCCCCGCCGAAATCCGCGCGCCCCAGGGCACGCTATTCGGCGTGTCGGCGTTCCAGATCAATTTCGGCAGCCGCGAAATCAACACCGCGGGCGATGCGCCCGATGTTCTGGTGGCGATGAACCCCGCTGCGCTGAAGACGAATCTGGCGGCCTTGAAACCGGGCGGGCTGATCATTGCCGACACCGGCGCCTTTACCAAGCGCAACCTCGACAAGGCGCATTACGATGCGAACCCGCTCGAAGACGGTAGCCTGGCGAAGTTCGACGTGTTGGCGTTCGACATTTCCGAACGCACGATCGAAGCGGTCAAGCCTTTCGGGCTGGGAAACAAGGACGCGCTCCGGTCGAAGAACATGTGGACCCTGGGCCTTGCGCTGTGGATGTTCGATCGTCCGCGCGACCCGATCCACGATTGGCTGAAAGCCAAGTTCAAGTCGAAGCCCGATATTGCCGATGCGAATATCGCCGCGCTCGATGCGGGCCACGCATATGGGGAAACGGCCGAACTCGCCGGACCGCTGCGGCAGGTCCACATCGATCCGGTTCCTTCCGAACCCGGGCTTTACCGCACGGTCACGGGCGCAGAGGCGGTAAGCCTGGGCCTCGTTGCCGGCGCGCAGCTGGCCGAATTGCCGATGTTTTTTGGCGGTTACCCGATTACCCCCGCCAGCGCGATCCTGCACCATCTCGCCCGGCTCAAGGAATTCGGCGTCACGACCTTCCAGGCGGAAGACGAGATCGCCGCGATCTGTGCCGCGATCGGCGCAAGCTACGCCGGCCAGCTTGGTGTCACCTCGTCGTCGGGCCCCGGCATCGCCCTGAAGGGCGAGGCAATGGGCCTTGCCATCATGACCGAACTACCGCTCGTCATCGTCAACTCGCAGCGCGGCGGCCCGTCCACCGGACTGCCGACCAAGACCGAGCAGAGCGATCTTTACCAGGCGGTCTATGGCCGTAACGGCGACGCGCCGATGCCGGTCATCGCAGCCCGCAGCCCGTCCGATGCCTTCGAGGTGGCGATCGAGGCTTGCCGGATCGCGGTGGAATACATGACCCCCGTCATGCTGCTGACCGACGGATACATCGCCAACGCCGCCGAACCGTGGAAGGTGCCCGATCCTGCAACCTTCACGCCGTTTCCGGCCAAGTTCCTCGACCATCCCAACGATGGCGACAAATTCCTGCCGTACAAGCGCGACGAGAAGGGCGCACGGCCCTGGGTCAAGCCGGGGACGCCGGGACTCATGCACCGGATCGGCGGGATCGAGAAACACGAGCTCACCGGCAATATCGACTATTCGCCCGACAACCACCAGCGCATGACCGATCTGCGCAAGGGCAAGATCGACGATGTGAAAGTCCCCGATCAGGAGGTCTGCCTCGGCGAAACCTCGGGCACGCTTGCCGTTGTCGGTTGGGGTTCGACCTTCGGCCCGATCCATCGCGCGGTCGACAATTGCCGCGCCAGGGGCCTGGACGTCAGCCACATTCATGTCCGCCATATCTGGCCGCTTCCTGCCAACCTCGGCGATCTGCTGCGCGGCTTCGACAAGGTGCTCGTCCCCGAGATGAACACCGGCCAGTTCAAGACCGTTTTGCGCGACCAGTTCCTCGTCGATGCCCTGCCGCTCACCAAGACCAGCGGCCAGCCATTCCAGATTGCCGAACTGGAAGCGGCGATCGCAAAATTCTTCGACGGCATCGACGGGAATGAAGGCGGCGAAGTGCCGGTCAACGACCAGCAGCTGCCAAGTCCGGCGACGGAAACTGATGACCATGAATGATCAAACCAAGAAGGTCGTGATTGTTGTGATGATCGCGCTTGCGATCGCCGCAATCATCGCGTCCGGCATCGTGATCGGAAACTCCCAATGAACGCACCCGTAAAGCTCGAAACCACGCTCAAGGACTGGGAAACCGACCAGGAAGTCCGCTGGTGTCCGGGGTGCGGGGACTATGCCATTCTCAAGGCTGTGCAGCGGACGCTGCCGCAGCTTGGCGCGGACCCGGCGAACACGGTTTTCATTTCGGGCATCGGCTGTTCGAGCCGGTTTCCCTATTACGTCGAAAGCTATGGCTTCCACACGATCCACGGCCGCGCGCCTGCGTTTGCGACCGGTGTGAAACTGGCCAACCCCGATCTCGACATCTGGCTGGTCACCGGCGACGGGGACGGCTTGTCCATCGGCGGCAACCATCTGATGCATGTCTTGCGCCGCAACGTGAACATGCAGATCATGCTGTTCAACAATGAGATTTACGGTCTGACCAAGGGGCAGGCATCGCCGACCAGCCGTGAAGGAACCAAGTCGCCCTCGACGCCCATCGGCAGTTACGATCACCCTGCGCGTCCCGCGGCTTTTGCGCTTGGCGCGGGCGCTCGCTTCGTCGGGCGGGGTTTCGATGTGTCGAAGAACCTGCCCGACGTGCTCAAGGCCGCCCATGCTCACAAGGGCGCGGCGTTCATCGAGATTTTCCAGAACTGCATCGTCTACAACAAGGACGTGTTCGACGATTTTGCCGCCCCCAAGGGTGCCGAGGATCGCCAGCTCTGGCTGGAAAATGGCGAACCCATGCTCTTTGCCGGCGGAACCAAGGGCATTGCGCTCGATCGTGACGCGCTGACCCTGACGGTTGTCGATATCGTCGATGGCGATTGGCAGTCTGTTGGGGTAATCGTGCACGATGTGACCAACCGTTCGATCGCCCACATGCTGGTGGAAATGCCGTTCGGGCCGTTCCCGATGGCTCTGGGCGTCCTGTACGACGACCCGCGTCCCACCTTCGAAGACGCGGTTATCGAAGAGCGGCAAAAATCCAGTGCAGGCAAGGAGGCGAACCTCGCCAAACTGCTCGCAAAGGGTCAGACCTGGACGGTGAGCGGCACGGCGCAAGATCCGATCTAGCGCCCCCTACGGCATCGATCGTTGGACAATCTTACCCATTCGCTTGTCGGCGCGCTGATCGGGCAGGCCGGACTGAAGAAAAAGACCGGGCTGGCC
Organism: Qipengyuania zhejiangensis; assembly: GCF_035607565.1. Classification (NCBI taxonomy): domain Bacteria; kingdom Pseudomonadati; phylum Pseudomonadota; class Alphaproteobacteria; order Sphingomonadales; family Erythrobacteraceae; genus Qipengyuania; species Qipengyuania zhejiangensis. Next base: position 938,069 of record NZ_JAYKGO010000001.1, read on the forward strand.
ATGCCCGCACTGATCATCGGGGCGAACCTGCCCGATGTGGACGCGGCGTGTCTGTTCTGGCTCGATGGGCAGGAGCACCTCGGGTTTCGCCGGGGTATTACCCACGGCCCGCCCGCGCTGGTGCTGTTGCCGCTGGTGCTGGCAGCGCTGCTCTATGGCTATGATCGCTGGCAGGCCAAACGGGGCAAACGGCCCGAAGGGCGCTTACCCGTCAGCTTCAAATGGCTGTTCCTTCTAAGCTTCCTCGGCTGTCTGACGCACCCTGCGCTCGACTGGCTGAACGTCTACGGCATCCGCTTGCTCGAACCGTTCAGCAGCGAATGGTTCCACGGCGACACCTTGTTCATCATCGATCTGTGGCTTTGGGCGGTGATGGGGTTTGCAACCTGGTTTTCGCTTCGGCGCGAACGACGCGGGTCGGACTGGACGCGTCCGGCGCGGTTGGCTTTGCTGGCATCTGCCTTTTACATCCTGGCCAACGGCCTGATCACCCGCGATGCAGAACGCATGACGCTCAACGACGGGCAGTATTCGGAAACGATCGCTTCGCCGGTGCCGTTCGCTTTCTGGCAACGCGAACTGATTTTCGTCCAGGCCGACGGGCGGCCTGCAATCATGCCCGGATACGCAGGGCCATCGAACGACAGCCCCAAGATCGTGAAGCCGTGGAGCATTCCGCTGTCCTTCTGCCGCCTCGACGCGGTCGCTGCCGTCGATCCCGAGGCCCGTGCGTTCCTGTTCTGGTCACGCGCACCGTTCATCGAAAAGATCGGCGAGGGGATGTTCGTGCTGCGCGACGCCCGGTTTTATGATCCACTGGCGCGGGATCGGTTCAGTGTCGCATTGCCCGCTTCTGCCTGTGCGTTTCCGAAGTAGGATCGAGATGTTCGGCAGCTTCGCTTTCGGCGGCTGATTTGGCAGGTTTGTGAAGCAGCGCGGCGGCTAGGAAAGCCCAACCGGCGCCGCCGAGCCAGCCCGCCACGACATCGCTGGGAAAATGCACCCCCAGCAGCACGCGGCTCCACGCGATCATGGCCGATATGACCATGGCCGAACCGACGAGCGTGTAACGCACAGAATGGCGCTTGCTCATCGACGCGAAGGCCAGAGCCATCCCGATGTAGATCATTGCGGAGGCGAAACTGTGCCCGCTTGGAAAGCTGGCACCGTCAGCGATCGTCAGGTGGGGCACAATTTCCGGCCGTTCGCGTCCGACCAGGGCCTTCATCGTGTTGTTGAGCATCCAGCCTAGGAACACCGATGACGCGAACAGCACGGCTTCACGGCGGAGTTTGAGGAACAGCAGCGCGACGACAGCACCGATCGTCGCCAGCGTGGATAGGAAGACCCCGCCCAGCGCGGTCGTGTCGCGCACGGCCTCTTGTATCCAGTTCGGCCCGTCAAAGGCAAAGTCCGGCCCGAACCGCGCGAGCAACAGGCCGGATCGATCGAAATCGCCGGTCTTCCCCTGCGTAACCAGCCAGACCATAACGGCCCAGCCGATCCAGCAGGCGATTGCCGCGACCAGCGCCTTGCGGCGATTGACCGAATAGCCGCGTTCGGGCAGCCGGATGGTTTCGGCGGGAAGAGGGGCTACTTCCGGCTGGACGATGTCGGACCGATGCATTTCCATGTCAGGGGAACAATCGCGTGATCAATTGGGTTCCGTTGGCATGAATTCACCGCAGATAGTCTGGCTGCGGCGCGACTTGCGCCTTGCCGACCAGCCCGCTTTCCACGCTGCCGCGCAAGCCGGTCCAGTAATCCCTGTCTATGTGCTCGATGACGACCGGGCGGGCGATCATGCCTATGGCGGCGCATCCCGGTGGTGGCTGCACCATTCGCTGGAAAGGCTGGGCAAGACGCTGGGCAGCCGGCATTCCCGGATTGTCCTGCGCAAAGGGGACGCGCCGCAGGTTCTGGCCGCAATTGCCGCGCAGACGGGCGCAACCTGCATTCACGCCATCCGGCACTACGAACCGTGGTGGAAAGAGGCCGAAGACGAACTTCGCGATGCACTCGGCGAAGACCGCAGGCTGTGCCTTTACGATGGAAACTACCTGCTGCCCCCCGGTACCCTGACCACCGGTTCGGGGGAACCTTACAAGATCTACACGCCGTTTTCGAAATCGATGCTCGAATGCATGCCGCCCCGCAGCCCTCTGGATGTGCCCGGGGCGATCCATTCGCCCGAAGCGTGGCCGGAAAGCGACGATCTCGCCGATTGGAACTTGCTTCCCACCGGCCCCGACTGGGCGGACGGGATACGGGCGTTCTGGCAGGTTGGCGAAGCGGCCGCGCACGACCGGCTGGACTGGTGGACTGACCACGTTGCGCAATACGATGAAGGGCGCAACTTGCCGTCGCAGGACATCACTTCGCGCCTGTCCCCGCATCTGCATTGGGGCGAAATCAGCCCCGCGCAGGTGTGGCACACGCTCAAGGACAAACGCAGCGACGGGTGGCGGGTGTTCGCCAAGGAAATCATCTGGCGTGACTATGCCCAGAACGTGATCGACCGCTTTCCCGATTACCCTAAGGAAAGTTACCGGGATTACGACGAACGGACCTTGTGGCGGCATCCCGAAGCCGGCCATCTGATCGCAGCCGATCTGGAGGCGTGGCAAAAGGGGATGACCGGTTATCCCATCGTGGACGCCGGGATGCGCCAGCTGTGGCAAACGGGATGGATGCACAACCGGGTGCGGATGATCTGTGCCAGCTTCCTGGTGAAGCACTTGTTGGTGGACTGGAGGTACGGCGAACGCTGGTACTGGGATTGCCTCGTGGATGCCGATTACGCCAACAATGGGGTCAATTGGCAATGGATCAGCGGCACCGGCGTGGACAGCAACATGTTCAGCCGCATCATGGCCCCGCTGACGCAGAGCGAGAAGTTCGACGCGGCGGATTACATCCGCGAATATGTGCCTGAACTTGCCCGGTTGCCCGATAGCGAAATCCACGATCCGGCCGATGGCCGGCGGGGGCGCTATCCGGTCAAGATGATCGGGCATCGCGAGGCCCGCGAACGCGCGCTGGAAGCGTACCGCAAAAGCAAAGGCTAGCTTGCCTCGCGCCGCGCCCCGCGCAATAGCGGCTGCAATGGACATGCAAACTACCAAGCCCCGGGGCCGAGAGCTGATCGAAGGCGCGCAACGTTTCGCCCGCAAGCCCGGCGTTCTGGCGCGCCTTGTGGCCCCCGGCTTTGGCAAGATACTCGATCGCATCGACGCAGCGCTGATCACCGGGGCAATCTCTGCGCGGCTGCCCGACGGAACGCAGCGGATACTCGGCGGGCATGCGCCGGGGTTCGAATGCAAGGTCGACCTGATGAGCTGGAACGCTCTGGTACGCCTTGCAAGCAACGGTTCGGTCGGTTGGTACCAGGCCTGGGAAGCGGGCGAATGGGAATGCGACGATATCGTCTCCCTGTTCGCCCTGTTCGCACAACACGCGCGGCGGCTGGGTGACACGGCCAGGGCAAAGGGGCCTTTCAGACACGCGCTGAAACTCGCGCATCTGGTCAATCGAAACACCCACACCGGCGCGCGCAAGAACATTTCTGCCCATTACGATCTAGGCAATGATTTCTATGCACGCTGGCTCGACCCCACGATGTGCTATTCCTCGGCGCTTGGATGGGCAGGCGATGGGCTGGAAGCCGCTCAGCGCCGGAAATGGGCCGCCCTGTCAGATCGCGTCGGCAGGCCCGCCACAACGCTCGAAATCGGCTGCGGATGGGGTGCGTTGGCGGATTACCTGCACAGCCAGGGCAGCGATGTTACCGCGATCAGCCTTTCGGACGCGCAGCTGGACTGGGCGCGGGCGCATCACGCGGCCGCGATCGATTTCCGCAAGCAGGATTACCGCGACACGCAAGGGCAGTTCGATGCGATCGTCAGCGTGGAAATGGTCGAGGCGCTGGGGCGCGAATACTGGCCGACCTTCCTGGATTGCGTCGCGCGAAACCTGAAACCGGGAGGGCGCGCGGCGATCCAGTACATTTCCATGCGCGACGAACTGTTCGACGAATACGCGAAGAGCGCCGACTTCATCCAGGCCTATGTCTTTCCGGGCGGGTTGCTGATCCGTAACAGCGAATTTCGCCAGCTGGCGCAAGAACGGGGTCTGGCGTGGCGCGATCAGGCCGACTTCGGTCTCGATTACGCCGAAACGCTCAAGGCGTGGCGCGAGAATTTCGATGCGGCGCAGGATGACGGGCTGCTGCCCGATGGTTTCGATACGCAGTTTTGCGCCCTGTGGCGGTACTATCTGATGTATTGCGAAGGCGGCTTTCGTGGCGGCGGTATCGATGTCCACCAGGTCACGCTGATCAAGGAATAAAAGGGGGAGAGAGAACATGCGTAGCGTACTGGTTTCCACACTGGCCATCGCACTGGCGGGATGTGCCACGATCGACGAGGTACGGACGGTCGCCGCACCGCCAGCCGTTACGCAAAGCATGCCTGCCCAAATGGCGAGCATGGATCCGGGAGAATCGATCCTGTTCTGGAACGATGAACGCCGATCTTCCGCCTTCCGCGATATGGAAAGCATGTTTCCGGGTCTTGAGATTGCCGCAGCGAACGATCCGCGCGTGCTGGTCCGGGGCGCCGGTCTGCCTGTCACCACGCAGGCGAAGATCCGCAGCTTCATGGCCGAAAGCAATGCCGCCGGCGTGATGGTCCTGCACAACGGTTCGGTGGTGTTCGAGGATTACGGCCTCGGCTTGCAGCCCGATGATCGCTGGACGAGCTTCTCGGTCGCCAAGAGCTTCACCTCGACACTGCTTGGTGCAGCGATTGAAGATGGCCGGATCGCCAGCATCGACACGCCGGTGGTCAATGTGATCCCCGCGCTTTCGGGCACGGCCTATGACGGGGTGACGGTAGGCCAGATTGCCAGCATGACTTCGGGCGTGGCCTGGAACGAGGATTACACCGATCCTGACAGCGACGTGGCAAGGATGCTGGCGATCGCGCCGGTTGCGGGGGAATCGCAGGCCGTGACCTATGCCCGGACCTTGAAACGCGAAGCGCCGGCCGGGACCAAATGGGTCTACAAGACGCTGGAGACGAACCTGCTTGGCCTGATAGTCGAACAGGCGACCGGGCAATCGCTGGCAGCGTATGCCGCGCAAAAGATCGTCGAGCCCGCAGGGCTTTCGGGCGGGATGTTCTGGATGCAGGATCTGACCGGGGGCAACATCGGTGGCTGCTGCCTGTCGCTGCGCCTGTCGGATTATGCCCGCTTCGGACAGTTCGTTCTGGAGGGCGGAAAAGGTGTCGTTCCCGACGGGTGGTTCGCCAAGGCAGGTTCGCCCCTGGTGGACTTCGGACCCAACGCGCCGGGCTTTGGCTATGGCTACCAGTGGTGGGCCTATCCCGAAGGCAGATATGGCGCGCAGGGAATATTCGGCCAGGCGATCACCATTGTCCCGGAAAAGCAGTTGGTAGTGGCCGTTATCAGCAACTGGTCCACCGCGACGAGCAGCGCCCATCGTGGGGCGTTCCAGTCTGTCGTATCGACTGTTGCGGGCGATCTCGACTGAAGCGATTGGTGGCGGTGACCGCGAACGGTACACCGCCACCGACGGCACGGTTACGACGCAGGTTCAGGCCCGGTCGGACACATGCCGCCAAACCACCCCTGGTTGAGATACGCCGAACCGGTGCGACCCGTTTCAGTAAGGGCGATACGCCCCTTCGCCGCTGTAGCGTGCGAGGATGTTGTCGTGCACGATGGGGCTGAGCAATTCGCTGAACGCACAACCGACCATGCAATTTTCCCACCACACGACCTGCGCCTGAAGCGATTCCAGGCCGGGCAGGGTGAGCCAGCAAAGCTGACCTTCGTGCATGCGGTTGATGGCCGCGGCGGAGAAACCCGAAATCGACAGGTCGTGAACGACCGTCTGGAATGCCCGTCCGCCGGAAGCACGCAGCTGTCCCGGGATGGTGAGTTTGGTCCGCGGGGCGCACCGATCTTCCTGCGCAGCGACCAGATAACGGTCCTGTGTCTGATAGGTCATGTCACGCCCTTCCAAATCGAATTTCCGGCTCATACGCACCTCGCGTGTTCGCGATGTATTATTCCGGAATCTGACGGTTTGGAGTTGCCAAGCAGTGACCGAGACTGGTTAACTCAGTCTTCCACGCGCTCTCGGTGAAATCCCTCGAAATCGTTAACAACCAGCTCGACGAGGCGGTTTGCGACCGTTTCGGGCGGTTTGACTGTCTGGGGGTCTTCACCGGGATAGGCCTTGGCACGCATGGCGGTGCGAGTCGCGCCCGGATCGATTACGGCAACGCGAACCTTGGAAATCTTCTCGACTTCGGCGGCGTAGCTTTCGAGCAGGTTGTCGAACGCCGCCTTGCTTGCGCCATAGGCGGACCAGTAGGCACGCGGCGCTGCGCCGACGCTGCTGGTGAGGCCAAGGACGCGTCCGGCATCGGCGCGTTTCAGCAAGGGATCGAAATTGGCCAGCAACGCCTGCGTGGCGAGCACATTGACCGTCATCGCCTGGCTGAACTGCTTCCCGTCGATCTGTGTGACAGGGGTAAGAGCGGGGAGATAGGCTGCGCTGAGGACCAGAGCGTCCAGTTTGTCCCAGCGCCCGGAAATCGCGGTTGCCAGGCGGGCAATGCCGTCCGCTTCGGCAAGGTCCACCGGTGCGATCGTGGAATTGCCGCCTTCGGCGTGGATCGCGTCTTCCACCGTCTCCAGCGCGCGCACATCGCGCCCGGTGATGATCACGTGGGCGCCGGCGTTTGCAAAGGCCTTGGCCGTGGCCGCGCCGATGCCCTTGCTGGCGCCGGTTACCAGAACCAGCCGGTCTTCCATCGGTTTGGCCATTATTCGGCCGCCTCTACCGGCAGCGCCAGCTCCTGCTGGCGGCTTTCGCGTTTGGAAAGATCGGTAAGCGGGGTGGGGTAGTCGCCCGTGAAGCAGGCGTCGCAGAATTGCGGACAGGCCGAATTGCGCGGCTTTTCCCCGACCGCACGATAAAGGCCGTCAATCGATATGAAGGCGAGACTGTCCGCCTTGATGAACTGGCGCATGGGTTCCAGCTGCATTCGTGCGGCGAGGAGCTTGCTGCGTTCCGGGGTGTCCACGCCGTAAAAACAGCTGTGTGCCGTGGGCGGGCTGGCAACACGGAAATGCACTTCGCTTGCCCCCGCGTCGCGCATCATCTCGACGATCTGCATAGACGTGGTGCCGCGCACGATGCTGTCGTCGATCAGGACGATCCGCTTGCCTTCCACCAGGGCGCGGTTGGCGTTGTGCTTGCGCTTGACGCCTGCATGCCGCGCGCCATCGCTGGGCTGGATGAAGGTGCGTCCGACATAGTGCGAACGGATGATGCCCAGTTCGAACGGGATACCCGATTCCTGCGCGTACCCGATGGCTGCGGGCACGCCGCTGTCGGGAACAGGCACGACCAGATCCGCTTCGACCGGCTTTTCCCGGGCAAGTTCGGCGCCGATGGCCTTGCGCGCTTCGTAGATGCTGCGCCCGTCGAAAACGGAATCAGGTCGACTGAAATAGACATGTTCGAAGATGCAGGGGCGCGCGCGATGGTTGCCGAAAGGATGGAGGGATTCGATCTTGCCGTCGAAATCCACCTTGATGATTTCGCCGGGTTCGACCTGCCGCACGAATTCCGCGCCGACCACGTCGAACGCCACGGTTTCGCTTGCGAACAGGGTGGCATCGCCGATCTTGCCCATCTGCAACGGGCGAATGCCCAAGGGGTCGCGGCAGGCGATCATGCCTTCCGGCGTCATCACGATCAGCGCATACGCCCCTTCGAGCAGGCGCAGGGCATCGATCAGGCGATCCATGATCGTGGGATACCGGCTGGTTGCGACCAGGTGGATGATGACTTCGGTATCGCTCGTCGACTGGAAGATCGAACCCCGCCCGACCAGTTCTTCGCGCAGCGTTCCGGCGTTCGAAATATTGCCGTTGTGCGCCACGGCGAATCCACCGCTGGCCAGATCGGCATACAAGGGTTGCACGTTGCGCAGCCCGGCGCCGCCGGTGGTCGAATACCGCACGTGGCCCGCAGCCATGAAACCGGGCAATTCGCCGATCGCTTCCTGACTGGAGAAGTTTTCCGCCACGTGGCCCAGCGCCCGCCGCGAGAAGAATTCCGCGCCATTAAAACTGGTTATGCCGGCTGCTTCCTGCCCGCGGTGCTGCAGGGCGTGGAGGCCCAGCGCTGTCGCCGCCGCAGCGTCGGTTGCGTTGATGGCGCCAAATACGCCGCACTCTTCGCGCAGCTTGTCGCCATCCTCGTCTAGAAACGGATGGGTTAGGTTCATTGAAGGCCTGTCCGCCGCGGCTGTTCCGGATGCGCGCCCCAATGGCGGTGTTACGTTACGATTACAAGGGCAGTGCGCGCCTTGGCGAACGAGCGCACACGATTTCATTGCACGGCAAGCTTCGTCTGCCTACACGGCGCAGGCATCCGCTGAACACAGACAAAGAGCTGCCTTGATCCTTTCCCCTTTCGAATGGACGATTGCCAAACGCTACCTGCTTCCGGGCAAGAGCGAGGCATTCATCGCGCTGGTCGCCGGCATTTCCATAGGTGTGGTCATGCTTTCGGTGGCCATGCTGGTCATCGTCATGAGCGTTATGAACGGCTTTCGCGCCGAATTGCTCGACAAGATCGTGGGCCTGAACGGCCATGCCATCGTGCAGGCGTATGGCGGACGGCTCGACGATTGGGAAAGCGTGCTCCAGGAAGTGAAACAGACACCGGGCGTCGTGGAAGCGAACCCGCTGATCGAACAGCCCTTGCTCACCAGTTTCAATGGCCGTGTCGAAGCCATCCTCGTTCGCGGCAACACCGCCGAAAACATCCGCGCGCTGGGCGACAAGGTTGTCAGTGGCAGCATTGATTCGATCAAGCCGGGTGCCAGCCGCGTTGCCATCGGCGTGCGCCTGGCCGAGAATATCGGCGCGCGCGTGGGCGATACGATCACCATCATCAATCCGCAGGGACGCTCCACGCCGTTCGGCACCGTGCCGCGGCAGATCGGATACGAAGTGGGGGCCATCTTCGAGGTCGGCGTTTACGACTATGACGGCGCCTTTGTCGTGATGCCAATGCAGGATGCGCAGACGTTGCTGTTGCTGGGCGACACGGTCGGCATGATCGAAATCAAGGTCGAGGACCCTGACGAAGTCGGCGAAATTCTGGCCCCCGTCCAGCGGGCCGTCGAAGGCAAGGCTGTGGTGGCCGACTGGAAGACCATCAATTCCACGCTGTTCGAAGCCCTCCAGGTCGAGCGGGTGGCAATGGCCTTCGCCCTGAGCTTCATGGTGCTGGTGGCCGCGTTCAACATCCTTTCGAGCCTGGTGATGCTGGTTCGCGCAAAGACCCGCGACATCGCGATCATGCGCACGATGGGGGCAACGCGCCGCAGCCTGATGAAGATTTTTGTGACCACCGGCTTCACCGTTGGCGCCATCGGCACGATGGCGGGTCTGGCGCTGGGCTTTATCGTGCTGATCTTCCGCCAGCCCATCGTCGAATTCATCAGCTGGGCGACAGGGCAGGAATTGTGGGACCCGCAGGTCCGCTTCCTCACCACGCTGCCGTCCAAGACCGATCCGGTCGAAGTGGGCATGATCGTGCTGCTGGCGCTGGTGCTCAGCTTCCTAGCTACGCTGTATCCCGCGTGGAAGGCGGCGAGCACGGATCCGGTTCAGGTGCTTCGTTATGAATAATCCGGTCGTTGAATTGCGCGGGTTGACCCGCAGTTTCGAACAGGGCGGCGTTCGTATCGACGTGCTGCGCGGGGTCGATCTGGTGGTGCAGCCGGGCGAAATCGTCGCGCTGTTGGGGCCATCGGGGTCGGGCAAGTCGACCTTGCTGCAGGCGGTTGGATTGCTTGAAGGCGGTTTTGGCGGCGAAATCCTGATCGCGGGACAATCGGCGGAGAAATCCGATTCGCACGCCCGCACGATCTTGCGGCGCGATCATCTGGGCTTCGTGTACCAGTTCCATCATCTCCTGCCTGACTTCGATGCCCGCGAAAACGTGGTGTTACCCCAGCTGGTCGCTGAAAAGTCGCGCGAAGAAGCCGAAGCGCGGGCGGAAGAACTGCTCACCGCCTTGGGCCTGGAACACCGGATGACCCATCGGCCAAGCAAGCTTTCGGGCGGCGAACAGCAACGCGTGGCGGTGGCCCGCGGCCTTGCCAACCGGCCCAAGCTGGTGCTGGCCGACGAACCGACGGGCAATCTCGACGAAGCGACGTCGAACAAGGTCCTCGAACAATTTCTCGCCCTGGTAAGGGGTGAAGGCAGCGCGGCCCTGATCGCGACCCACAACGAACGCCTTGCCCAGCGCATGGACCGCGTGGTGCGGTTGCACGAAGGGGTGCTTGAGTAGGATACGCAGGCGCTTTCGATCGTTGGGCAGGCAAAGGAGATTTTGCATGACCGACCATCCCAGCACATTCCGCGCCGAAGGCACCCATCGTCCCGGTATCCAGTGGGACGACCGCGCATCCCTCCACCGTGAAGGTGACGGCGACGGTGTTCTCGATGGCGCGAAGGGCCTTCGTCAGGGCAGCTTCGCAGAACTCATCGCCCATATCATGCTGATGGATGAGGCAGAGCGCGGCAAATACTACATTGAAAAGGCGGGTGACCGGCAGTTCCAGGCCGCCGAAATCGCTGAGCTGGCCGCACGGCCGGATTTCCCCCGCTCATAGGCGACCGTTCCCGATTGGTCGAAACCACCTTTGCGGTGCGGCCCGGCAATGACAGGCTGCGCGCCAAGGGAGGGACCGGTCCATGTCCAATATCGTTCTTGCGCTGCTGTTGACGCAATCTGCCGTTGCCGGACAGCCCGTGCCGCCGCCAGCCTGTGACACTCCGGCCCACGCCGGTTTCGATTTCTGGATCGGCGAGTGGGATGTTTTCCGCGCCGACGGTGCAAAGGTTGCCGACAGCCGTATCGAGCGCAAACACAATGGCTGTGCGGTGATCGAAAGCTGGATGCCCCTGCGCGGGCCGGGGGGCACCAGCTTGAACCATCTCGATCCTGCAAGCGGGATCTGGCACCAGAAATGGGTCGGCGGAAGTCCCGGAGCGGTCGAATTTTCGGGCGGGACAAGCGGGGGGCGATGATCCTTGTCGGAAACTGGCCGGGACCGGCCGCTCCGCATCAATTGGTCCGCATGACCTACACGCAAAATTCCGATCGAAGCGTGCGACAGCACGGAGAAGCCTCGACCGATCATGGTCTTTCGTGGCAGACCAGCTTCGACTTCACCTATCGCCGCAAGGATTGACCTGCCCATGACGACAATTGCCGATTTCACCGTTGCGACGAGCAAGGGCGCACCACTCGACCTGTCCGAAAAGCTGGGCAAGGTGCTGCTGGTGGTAAACACCGCCAGCAAGTGCGGCTTCACACCTCAGTACGACGGGCTCGAGAAGCTTTATCAGGATTATGGAGACAAGGGCTTCGAGGTGCTGGCGTTCCCATGCAACCAATTCGGCAACCAGGAGCCCGGTGACGCCGATGAAATCGAAAGCTTCTGCAAGGTCAATTTCGGTCTGACCTTTCCGCTGATGGCCAAGGTCGACGTAAACGGACCCGAGGCCAGCCCGCTGTTCGACTGGATGAAGGGCGAAGCGCCCGGCCTTATGGGCTCGAAATCGATCAAGTGGAATTTCACCAAGTTCCTGATCGACAGGGAAGGCAATGTGGTGAAGCGTTACGGCTCGGCCGATGCGCCCAAGGCAATCGCCAAGGATATCGAGAAATTGCTGTGACCGCTCAGCCTGGCGCATAGAAGGGTCGAACATGATTGCCGAAATTTACCAGTGGTTCCTCTCACTCGGCGCAGAATATGGCGTCAACCCGTTCATATTCGGGGCGATTTATGTCGGGGCGATACCGTTCTTCCTCGCCTCGATTGCCTGGCTCGTGAAGCGTGCACGGGCGGGGCGTTCCACGGTGGTTCCGACGCTGTGCGCCGGCTTCTGCTTCGTTTCCGCCTATCTTTATCTCGCCTTGGCGGGGCGCAATATACCGGCCTGGGTCTGGATATTCCTGGCCGCTTTGGTGGTGTACGGGGCATGGTCGACCGTTCGCGATACGCGCCGGAAAATCCGCGAGGGGTGATAGCGCTACGTTCTCCACCGATTGTGGAGAAATCTTGCCCGCTTCACCCTTCCGAATCCTGCCAGAAATCCTAATCTGGCAGAATGCCTTTCAAACCGTTCGTTCCGCTGCGTGTCCTGTCCGCCTATTCGATGCTCGAAGGGGCAATCGATCCCAAGGCCATGGCCAAGCTGGCGAAGGAACGCGGCTTTCCGGCAATCGCGATCGCGGACCGTAACGGCCTGTATGGCGCGGTCATGTTCGCCAACGCCTGCAAGGCCGAAGGGGTGCAACCCATTGTCGGCGCCTTGCTCGGCATCGCACGCGATGAAGAAGGCCGGCTGGTCGATTATCTGCCGCTCTACGCGCAGGACGACACCGGGTACGACAATCTTTGCCATCTTGTATCACGCGCGCATCTGGATCGGCCGCTGGAATTCGAACCGCATGTGCGGATGGATGACCTTCAAGGGCGTACCGATGGCCTTATCTGCCTGACCGGTGCCAGCGAAGGGGCGGTAACGCGCCTTCTGGCCGAAGGTCAGCGGTCGCACGGCGAAGCGATGCTGGACCGTCTGCAGGCCTTGTTTCCCCAGCGCCTGTATATCGAGCTGTCTCGCCGGGGCGACGGTGTGGAGGAACGCGCCGAAGCGGCCCTGATCGACCTTGCCTATGCCCGCGACCTGCCGCTGGTTGCCACCAACCCCGCCAATTACGCCGAACCCCATATGCACAAGGCGCACGATGCCATGCTGTGCATTGCCGGTTCCACCCACGTCGATGCCGAAGACCGGGTGCGTTCCAACCCCGAAAGTTATGTGAAGACCTATCACATGATGGACGAGGCGTTCGCCGATCTGCCGGAGGCGGTCGAAAACACCCTGGTCATCGCCCAGCGGTGTGCCTTTGCGCCGCCCTATCGCGATCCGATCCTGCCGAGCCTGGCGGGCGATCTGGAGGGCGAGGCGCGGATGCTGGAGTCCGATGCACGGTTGGGTCTCGAGGCACGGCTCGTGCCCTATGGCGAAATGTCGGAAGACGAACGCAAGGTCTATTTCGACCGGCTCGATTTCGAAGTCGGCATCATCAACCAGATGGGTTTTCCCGGTTACTTCCTGATCGTTGCGGACTTTATCAAGTGGGCAAAGGATCACGACATCCCGGTCGGTCCGGGGCGTGGTTCGGGCGCTGGCAGCCTGGTGGCCTGGGCGTTGACGATCACCGATCTCGACCCGATCCAGCTGGGCTTGCTGTTCGAACGCTTCCTCAATCCCGAACGCGTTTCGATGCCTGACTTCGACATCGATTTCTGCGAAACGCGCCGCGGCGAAGTGATCCGTTACGTCCAGCAGAAATACGGGCACGATCACGTTGCCCAGATCATCACCTTCGGCAAACTCAAGGCCCGTGCCGTGCTGCGTGATACGGGCCGCATCCTCCAGATGAGCTACGGGCATGTCGACCGGTTGTGCAAGATGGTCCCGAACCATCCGACCGATCCATGGACCCTCCCGCGCACGCTGAACGGGGCGGCGGATTTCAAGCGCGAATACGATAACGACAACCAGGTAAAGCGTCTCGTCGATCTGGCGATGCAGCTGGAAGGTTTTCCGCGCAACAGTTCGACCCACGCGGCAGGCGTGGTGATCGGGGACCGGCCACTGGCTCAACTGGTTCCGCTCTACCGCGATCCGCGATCGGACATGCCGGTAACCCAGTACGACATGAAGAATGTCGAAAGCAGCGGGCTGGTGAAATTCGATTTCCTCGGCCTGAAGACGCTGTCGGTCCTCAAGAAGGCGATCGATCTCCTGGCGAGGCGGGAAATCGCCATCGACCTGTCCCAGCTCCCGCTCGACGATCCCAAGGTCTACGAACTGATGAAGGCCGGCAACACTGTGGGTGTGTTCCAGCTGGAATCGGAAGGTATGCGGCGGACGCTGACGGCCGTGAAACCGACGAATTTCGGCGATATCATCGCGCTCGTATCGCTGTACCGTCCGGGACCGATGGACAACATTCCCCTGTTCGGGAAACGCAAGGCCGGCGAAGTGCCGATTGAATATCCACACGCCAAGCTGGAAGGCATCCTGGCCGAAACCTACGGTATTTTCGTGTACCAGGAACAGGTCATGCAGGCGGCACAGATCCTTGCCGGATACTCGCTGGGCGATGCCGATCTGCTGCGCCGCGCGATGGGCAAGAAAGTCCAGAAGGAAATGGACGATCAGCGCCAGCGGTTTGTCGAAGGCTGCAAATCCGTGTCGGCCATCGATGCCAGGCAGGCCAACGAACTGTTCGATTTGATCGACAAGTTCGCCGGCTACGGTTTCAACAAATCGCACGCCGCGGCCTATGCGTTGCTGGCTTATCAGACGGCCTGGCTCAAGGCGCATTACCCGGAAGAATTCTACGCCGCCTCGATGTGCTTCGACATGCACCAGTCGGAAAAACTTGCCGCGTTTGTCGACGATGCCCGGCGCAGCGGCATTGCCGTGCTGCCGCCGTCCATCAACCATTCGGAAGCCGAATACACGGTCGAGCAGACCGACGATGGATATGCCGTGCGCTATGCCTTGGCCGGGCTTCGCAACGTGGGCGAACGCGCGATGGAAGCGATTGTCGAGGAACGCGAGGTTTCGGGCCCGTTCGACAGTTTGCAGGACCTGTTCGAACGCCTGCCGAAAGGCTCGATGAATTCGCGCCAGCTGGAAGCCCTGGCCAGTGCCGGTGCGCTCGACGCGTTCGAACCGAATCGGGCGAAGGTGTTCGAGAACGCCGACCTGCTGCTGGCTGTTGCCGATGCCGCAGAGCGCGAGCGGTCGAGCGGCCAGGCGGCCCTGTTTGGCGGCGAGGAATCCGCAGAAGACACGCTGCGCCTGAAAGAGGTCGAGCCGTGGAGCCGTGCCGAACAGATGGCACGTGAAAAGGACAATTTCGGCTTTTATTTTGCAGAACACCCGGTCGAGGCGTGGCGGACAGTCGCCAGCGCGCAAGGCGCACGATCCTATGCCTCGTTGATGACGGGCGGGGCGCCTCCGGGCGGCCGCGCCAGCGCGGTGATGGCGGCCATGGTGGAAAAAGTGAACAAGGGCACCACGCGGCGCGGCAAGCCGTTCGTGCGCGCCGATTTCTCGGACAGTTCGGGTCAGTTCAGCGCCGCGTGTTTCGAAGAATCGCTGGTCGAACGGTTCATCGAATGGGCGGACAGCCAGACATGCGTGAAACTGTCCGTGGAACTCGACAGCCCAAGCCCGGACGAGCCCCCGCGCATAACTGTGCGCGGCGCCGTTCCGCTTGCCGAGGTCCGCGGTTCCACGCCCATGTTGCTGACCCTGAATGTATCGGACGAATCGGCTCTGCTGGCGTTGGCGGCGGAACTGGGAACAGGCGGTGTCGGCAAGGACGAAGTGCATGCCACCCTGCATACCGGTGCCGAAACTCCGCCGGTTGCCGTCTTGGGCCGCGATTTCAATATCGACGGCGAACTCGCCGAACGCTTGGCAAGTGTCCCAGGGCTTGCCAAGGTGCAGCTAACCGCGCGGCGGGGGGCAGGGCACCTGCGTCTCGTCGCCTGAACTAGCGCCCGTAGCGGGCCACTTAGGGTGAGGAGAGACTATGCAACTCGGAGCGATGCAGGACTGGTCCATGCGTGTGACCAATGTGGTCGATCACGCGGCGCGTGAAGCGGGCTCCCGCGAGATCGTGACCCGCTGGGCCGACGGCAGTGAAACGCGGACCAACTGGGCTGAAATCGGGCGCGACGCGCGCAAGATGGCGCAGGCGCTCCTTGCACTCGGTCTTGGCAAGGGTGACAAGGTTGCCAGCATGGCGATGAACCACTCGCGCCATCTCGTCAGCTGGTACGGCGTTGCCGGTATGGGCGGGGTTCTCCACACCGTGAATCCGCGCCTGTTCGACGACCAGCTCGAATATATCGTCAATCACGCGGAAGATCGCGTGATGATCTACGATGCGGCGTTCCAGCCCATCGTCGACAGGATGCGCGAGCGGTGGACCACGGTCGAACATTATATCTGCTTCGATTCGGGCGAACATTCCCCTGCTTTCGAAGACTGGATCGGCGCACAGGACGGCGACTTTGAGTGGGTCGCGGGCGACGAACGCGATCCGTGCATGATCTGTTACACCAGCGGAACCACGGGCAATCCCAAGGGCGTACAGTACGAACACCGGTCCACCGTGCTTCACGCGTTGGCCGGCCTGCAGCCGAGCACGTTCAACTTCAGCGCATCCAGCGTCATGTTGCCTGTGGTGCCGATGTTCCATGCGGCAAGCTGGGGCCTGCCCTATTCGGGCGCGATGGCGGGTATCAAGTTCGTGTTCTCCGCCGTGAACGATCCGGCGGTGCTGCACGAACTGATGCTGCGCGAAGGCGTGACCGACAGCGCGGGCGTGCCGACCGTATGGCTCGCGCACTTCCAGTATTGCGACAAGGAAGGGATCGACCTTCCTCCGCTGCGCGCGGCAACGATTGGCGGTTCTGCCGCGCCCAAGTTCATGATCGAACGGTTGATGAAGAACGGCACCCGCGTCCAGCACGCCTGGGGCATGACGGAAACGTCGCCCATCGGCACGGTCGGCGGTCCGACGCACGATTGGGACAAGCTCAGCTTCGATGAAAAGGTCGCCATGACCATGAAGCAGGGGCGACCGATCTTCGGCGTGCAGTTGCGGATCGTGGACCTCGACGATCCGACGAAGGAACTGCCGCGCGATGGCGTGGCATCGGGTGCGTTGCAGATCCGCGGCCCCTGGGTGGTCAAGCGGTATTTCAAGGCGGAGCACGATGCCGTGACGAAGGATGGATGGTTCGATACCGGCGATGTCGGCATGATCCATCCCGACGGTACGCTCCAGCTGACCGACCGGACGAAGGATGTGATCAAGTCCGGCGGCGAATGGATCAGCTCGGTCGAGCTTGAGAACGCGGCGGTCGGCCATCCTGCTGTCGCCGAAGCGGCGTGCATCGGAATGCCGCACCCGAAGTGGGATGAACGGCCGGTCCTGTTCGTCGTGAGAAACGAAGGTGCCGAGTGCACCGCCGACGACATCACCACCTACCTCGCGGACAAGGTCGCCAAATGGTGGCTGCCCGACGCGGTCGAGTTCGTGGACGATATCCCGCACACCGCAACCGGCAAGATCAGCAAGAAGGACCTGCGCGAACGGTTCAACGATTACACGCTGGCGGATTGATCGGGCGTGAGCCGGCTGATCCTGCTCAACAAGCCGTTCGGCGTCCTTTCGCAGTTCACCGGCGGAAAGGACGGCGAAAGGGACACGCTGGCGCATCTTGTCGATGTGCCGGGTGTCTATGCCGCCGGACGGCTCGACAAGGATAGCGAAGGGTTGCTGCTGCTGACCGATGACGGGCGGTTGCAATCGCGCATCGCCGAACCGCGTTACAAGATGCCCAAGACCTATCTCGCACAGGTCGAAGGAATGGCGGACGACGAGGCGATCGACAGGCTGCGGCGCGGAGTCGAACTGAAGGACGGAAAGACAGCACCGGCCAAGGTGGAAGCGATCGAGCCGCCGGCACTGTGGGACCGGGACCCTCCCGTGCGTTTCCGAAAAAGCGTGCCCGACTGCTGGATTTCGCTGACCATTACCGAAGGGCGCAATCGGCAGGTTCGCCGGATGACCGCCGCGGTCGGATTACCGACCTTGCGGCTTGTCCGTTGGCAGGTCGGGGACTGGACCCTGGAAGGGATCGGCAGCGGCGAGACCCACGAAGTGCAAATATGAGGAAACGCGCATGACAACCCGTTACATCGATCCCAGTCCGGCCAATTTTCAGGCCTTCAAGGACCTTCCTCGTGACGAGCCGATCCACATGCTCAACCTTCTTCTCTACCGCGAAGACGCGCAGTATCCCGATGGCCACGACCATGCCGGGAAAGGATGGAGCGGGCGGCGCGCATACGAGGAATATGGCAAGACGAGCGGACCGATCTTTCGCCGTGTCGGGGGCGAGATCATCTGGCGTGGCGCATTCCAGGCCATGGTGACAGGGCCGGATGACAGGGGTTGGCATGATGGCTTCGTGGCGCAGTATCCCAACAGCGGTGCCTTTTTCGAGATGATCAAGGATCCTGAATACCAGCTGGCTGTGGTCAACCGCACTGCCGCCTTGATCGACAGCCGCCTGATCCGGTTCAAACCGGGCGCCGCGGGCGGAGAGTTTGGGTAAGCTGCGGCCACAGCGGTTTTTCGGACCTTTCGCCGTTCCCCTTGGTTAGTTCAGCTAACGAGGGAGAAGGCTTTGAGGAACTGGTATTGGTCGCTGGCTGTGTTCACGGGAATTTGCCTGTTCGGTTACGCCGCGCGTCAGGCAATCGGCAACATCTACAGTTCGGGCGAAGCGATCGTCCTGCTCGAATCGCTGGGGCGGTCCGGGCTATACCTCGGTTCGGCCGGGGCTACCGCTTCGGCAACCACGCTTGCGCTGATGCTGACACTGATCGGAATGGTCAGGCGGGCGGACCAGGATTTTTCAGACCAGGTCTATATAAATATCGACAGCATCGCGAAGCTGGCAACCGCATCGCTCATGGCGAGCCTCATCCTGCTCCTCGTCCTCGTCTTCCCGGTCGGGGAGTTCGATGACATGCCTGAAAACTGGTATCCGCGCCTTTACGAAGGGCTGTTCGCTCTCACGGTGATGGTGGTCGCTTTGCTCTCCTCTACCGTAACCATGCTCTATCGAACCGTCCGGCACGTCATTGCCCATATCACGCCCGGCCAATCCGTATCGTCATAGCAGACGCATCTGCCCGCCAATGGCAGGCGGTCGGAATTGCGTGCAGTCCAGCTCGAACTTGGCCTTGCCCAGTCCCGACCGCCTGCAGGCGAGCCGGAAGCGGGCGCGAAACAGGTCTGCCCAGACGCCGCTGGGCTTCAGGCGGGTGAAGAAGTCAGGATCGTTGTCCTTCCCGCCGCGAATGGACCGAACGATGCTCATCACCTTGTCCCCCCGCTCGGGATAATGGACGCTCAGCCATTCGCGAAACAGCGGGGCAACCTCGTGCGGTAGGCGCAGCGGAATCCAGCCCACGCTATCGGTGCCAACAGCGGCGGCGCGCTGAACGATTTCTTCCATGAATTCGTCGGTGATGGCCGGAATGACCGGGGCCACGGAACAATGCGTGGGAATTCCGGCATCTGCCAGTTTCCCCAGAGTGGACAGGCGCTTGGCAGGAGAAGCTGCCCGCGGTTCGAGTTTGCCGGAAAGTTTGGGATCGAGGCTGGTAACGGAAATGGCCACAGCCACAAGGCGCCGTTCTGCCATCTCACGAAGAAGGTCGAGATCGGCCAGCACCCGATCTGATTTGGTCGTGATCGTGACCGGATGGCGCGCATCGAGGCACACCTCCAGGACGCTGCGGGTAATGCGATAGCGGTCCTCGATCGGCTGGTAGGGATCTGTGTTGGTCCCCATCGCGATCGGTTTGGGCCGGTACTTCGGCTTGGCCAGGGTGGCGCGGAGCAATTCGGCAGCGTTTGGCTTGGCGAACAGCCGGGTTTCGAAATCGAGACCCGGTGAAAGATCGTGATAGGCATGGGTAGGGCGCGCAAAGCAATAGACGCAGCCGTGCTCGCAGCCCCGATAGGCGTTGATCGAACGGTCGAAGAAGATGTCGGGCGACTGGTTGAAGCTCAGGATCGTCCGCGGACGTTCCTCGGTCACATGTGTGCGCAGTTTTACCGGCGGGCCGTCAAGCTGCTCCATGTAATCGCGCCAATCGCCATCCCTTTCGCGCGTGGCCAGGCCAAAACGCGTTGGAACGGCCGCCGATTGGGCGCCGCGTCCGTTGACGCCAGGTTCGATTCGCCGTTCCATGCATGAGAACATACATGGAACATTGATTCGGGAACAGGGGTTAGCGTTCGCGTAATCTGGGCATCAGATCGACGAAGTTGCAGGGCCGGTTCCGGCTGTCGAGCTGTTCGGCAAGGATGCCATCCCACCCGTCTTTGACCGCGCCGTTCGATCCGGGCAGCGCGAAGATATACGTGCCCCGCGCCAGTACGGCGCATGCGCGGCTCTGGATTGCGCTCGTTCCTATGGTTTGCACGCTGATCGCGCGAAAGAGTTCGCCGAAGCCGGGGATGTCCTTGCTCTTGATACGATCGAGCGCTTCTGGCGTGACATCGCGGCCCGTCAGGCCGGTCCCACCGGTCGTGACGATGCAATCGATGGTTTCGTCATCGATCCAGCGGTGCAGATGCGCGGCAATTTCCTCGACGCTGTCGCGGCTGATTTCGCGGGTCGCGAGGGTGTGTCCTGCACCTTCTATGCGGCTTGCCAGAATGTCGCCCGACGTGTCGTCCGCCGGTGTGCGGCTATCCGATATCGTCAGAAGCGCGATGCGGACCGGCTTGAAAACGCGGGTTTCGTCGATCGCCATGTCATCTCGCCTTGGGGAACAGCGGCCAGTCGTTTTCCGCCAGGTCGACCCGGCTCGGAGCAGGGGCATCGGCCTGTCGAAGATACATCCAGTAATTGCGCATCACGATGGCGACGTAGCCGCGTGTTTCCCAATAGGGGATGGATTCCATGTAGAGCAGGGGATCGTCCTGATCGCGCACTTCGCCTTCCCACCGGGCAACCGGGGTTGGGCCTGCGTTGTAAGCGGCCATGACCTTTGGCAGCTTGCCCTGCGTGTATCGCGCGTTGCCGAGCGATTCCAGCGTGCGCTGACCGAAGGCCAGATTGACGGCGGGGTCCTTGAGATCGGCTGACGAGCTGAGGTTTATCGACGCTGCGTATTCGCGCCGGGTGATCGGCATGATCTGCATCAGGCCGATGGCGCCTGCCGGGCTGACAACGCCTTCGCGAAAGTTGGATTCCTGCAGGGCATGGGCAAACGCAAGTGCCGGATCGATCCGCCAGCCACCGATGGGCTGCCGGAATGTCACGGGAAAGCGTAGGCTTGGGTCGGACCGGGTGCCGGATGGGGCGTTGTACGCCATGAAGGTCTGAGTGGAGGTAAGCCCCAGCGCACGCGCGAGGCGCGACAGCGCGCCATAATCGTCCGGATCGCCCGTGCGGGCCAGCCACCGCAGCGTTTCATCCGCCTCTTCGCGCCTGCCCACTTCCGCCAGCATCACGGCCTGCCGTACGGCCTGGATATCGTCCAGCTTGCGCCAGTCCTGCTCGCTCAGGTCGGGGAGGGTATGATCGTTGGGCAATTTGCGTCCGAGTTGCTCGTAGGCGATCATTCCATAGAGCGTTTCGGGATAGCGGGCCGCACCGCGCAATTGTTCGGCGGCCTTTTCCGGCTCCCGGCAGCGGATCAGCGCGCGGCTGGCCCAATAATGCGACGCGGAAACCAGTTCGGGATTACCCGCTGCCGATGCGCTGCGGATAAACGCGTTGCCGGAGTTTTCGCAATCACCGATCCGCCAGGCGGCAAGCCCGGCAACCCAATCGCCTTCGGCAACCCACGAGCCACTGCCGCCGCTGCGGACGGTTTCTGCGAGCGCCCAGGCTTCCGGGTCGCGGTTTTCGATGTAGTAGCTCCACGCCACGCGCTGGCGCCATTCGGCACGTGCGGCGCTGGACAGGGTCGCATCCACCCCGTCGAGCAGCAGCCGCGCCCCGTCGGGATCGTCGTTGCTGATCCGTTCAAGGATGGCGTCGCTGACGCTGCGCGGCATGGTTCCATCGTCAACCGATGATGGCCGCAGGCGCTTGGTAATTCCCGGTTGGCGGGTAAGGCCGCGCTCGCGCGGGAGGTTGGGGGCCGACGCAAGGCCGCGTGTCTGGCCCAGGCGGACGATATCTGCCGCTTCGGGCAACCGGCTGTAGCGTGACAGCCAGTCTTCGACGCGTTCCAAAGGTATGCGCGGACTGCCCGGGTGCAGGTAATACCGGGCCAGCGCTGCTCCATGCAGCGGTCCGTCGTTACGCTGGATCAGCAGATTTTCGACCCGGTCCCAATTGGTGGTGTCGATCGCTTCGAAGAGTGACCCGTAATACAGCCTGTCGTCACCCGAAAGCAGTTGGGGCAGGGCCTGAGCGTGCGAGCGGGTAAAGTATTCGACGCTGCCGTTCTGCGCGGCGAGAGGCGTTGCCACCAGGCCTACCGCCAGTGCAGCAAATGTCGGTGCGATCCTGAGGGTCATCGGGTCCATTCGAGCCAGCGGTTCCAGAACCGTTCGCGCCGCGGGGCGGAACGGGCAAGTTGGGAAAAATCGGGCGCCGCGAGCAGGGGGAAGCGCCGGGTGCCGCAATCGAGCGTCAGCGGTTCGCGCGCCTGATCGGGGGAAAACCCGAATAATTCGAGCTGTGACCTTCCGATCGCAAGCACCCGCTGCGGGGCGGCAAGTTCAAGGTGATGCCGGACAACATCGCCAAGTCCGCGCTGCGACAGGTCGGCCCAGTCGGGAAGCGCCATCGGTGCTGGCAGCGTGCTGGACAGGTAGACTTCATGATCCGCCACGCCCATCGCCTTGAGCATTGCGGAAAGCAGGCGCCCGGCGCCGCCCGTCAGAAGGCCTTCGTCGTCATCGCCTTCGGGTTGGCCGACGAGAACCATCAACCGGGCGCCGGCAACGCCGCGCGGCGGCAGGCGCCGGTCCAACGAGCCATCGGCGAGGGAAGGTTCGGTCATCCACCATTCGCGAAATTTTTCCAGGCTGTCGGGCCATTCGCCCCGATCCCCGCCGATGCGCACGCCGTCGCCCTGGGCGAGCGCGCGTTCGAGCGGGCTGGGCCTGGCAGGTGGCTGGACAATGGGTGGGGGCGCAGCCGTTACGGCTTCAGCGGGTTCCGCCTTGGCCAGCCAATCGGTCGCTTCATCGGAAAAGTCGCAGTCGACACCAGCCTCGCGCCACCAGTCGATGGCGGAATCCAGGCCGTCGAGGGGCGCAAAATCGCGCATATCGGGGGAATCTGACTGCAACATCGCCAAGGCCAAGGTCTTGACCTCATCGGCCCCAGCAATCAAGGCATTGCACACCGAATACGCGACGAAAAGAGAGTGAAATGAGCGAACGCGAATCGATGCCCTGCGACGTAGTGATCATTGGCGGGGGCGTGGCCGGCCTCGGCGCGGCGATCCGTCTGAAACAGATCAACGAGGATATCGAGGTCGTCGTGCTCGAAAAGGGCAGCGAAATCGGTGCCCACATCCTTTCCGGTGCGGTCGTCGACCCCAAGGCGTTGGACGAGCTCTTGCCCGATTGGCGCGACATGGATTGCCCGATGGCGGAAACACCCGTGACCGACAATTTGCACTGGGTGCTTTCGGCAACCGGCAAGTCCGATATGCCGCACCTCATCATGCCGCCGTTCCTGTCCAACGACGGCAATTACACCGGTTCGCTGGGCAATCTGTGCCGCTGGCTTGCCGAAAAGGCCGAAGAACTGGGGGTCATGGTGTTCCCCGGCTTCCCCGCCGCCGAAGTGCTGTTCGACGATAACGGCGCGGTGACGGGCGTTGTCACGCAGGACATGGGTATTGCCGAGGACGGGTCGCAGAAGGGCGATTACCAGCCGGGCATGGAAATCCACGCCAAGTACACCCTGTTCGCCGAAGGTGCGCGCGGCAATCTGACCAAGAAGATGAAAGCCAGGTACGACCTGGAGGCCAATTGCGAGCCGCAGGTTTACGGCCTGGGCATCAAGGAATTGTGGGACATCGATCCCGCCAGGCACGAACAGGGGCGCGTCATCCACACGCAAGGCTGGCCGCTGTCGGAATCCGGCACGTGGGGCGGTGGTTTCCTTTACCATCAGTCCAATGGCCAGGTTGCGCTCGGCTTCGTAACCGCGCTGGATTATCGCAATCCATACGTGTCGCCCTATCAGGAATTCCAGCGATGGAAGCACCATCCGGAAATCGCCGCGATTCTCGAAGGTGGCAAGCGTGTGGCCTATGGAGCCCGCGTCATCAACGAAGGCGGCTGGCAAAGCGTACCCAAACTTGCGTTCCCCGGTGGCGCGCTGATCGGGTGTGCGGCAGGGTTTGTGAATGTCCCGCGGATCAAGGGCAGCCATACCGCGATGAAGAGCGGGATGCTCGCGGCAGAGACGCTTGCCGCAGCCATCGCGGATGGGCGCGAGCATACCGAGGAGATGGGCTATGACGCTGCCGTGCGCTCCAGCTGGATCGCCGATGAACTCAAGAAGGTGAAGAACGCCCAGCCGGCCGTTGCCAAATATGGCGAGGACCTGGGTACGGTGCTGGCCGGTATCGACATGTGGATGCGGACGCTCAAGATCGGCCTGCCGATCACGATGAAGCACCACCGCGATTACGAAATGCTGGAACGGGCGGACCTGTTCGCCCCGATCGAGTACCCCAAGCCCGACGGGAAGCTCAGCTTCGACCGGCTGACCAACGTAAGCTTCAGCTACACCAACCATGCCGAGGATCAGCCGGTCCACCTCAAGGTTTGCGACCGCGAGCTTCAGCGTGAAAGCGAATTGGGCGTCTTTGCCGGTCCGTCGACCCGCTATTGCCCGGCTGGTGTCTATGAATGGCTCGAAGCGGACGACGGGACACCAAGGTTCCAGATCAATTCGCAGAACTGCGTCCACTGCAAGACGTGCGATATCAAGGATCCGAACCAGAACATCGAATGGACGACGCCAGAAGGTGGCGGCGGACCCAATTACCCCAACATGTGACGCCTGAGTGGCGCTTACCGAAACCGCATACGCCAAGATCAACCTCGCCCTGCATGTCCGCATGCGGCGCGAGGATGGCTATCACGATTTGGAAACCGTGTTCGCCTTTGTCGATCGGGGGGATGTCCTGTCTGCTACAGACGCCGAACAGGACAGCGTCCTGGTAACGGGCGAGTTCGCCGGCGGGATCGACAATCCTCTCGACAATCTGGTGGCCAGGGCCTTGGGCAAGTTGCCGCGTGTGGGTGGCGTTTCGATCACCCTTGAGAAGAACCTGCCGGTGGCGGCCGGTCTTGGCGGCGGATCGGCCGATGCAGGGGCGGTGTTCCGGATTGTGCGGGAATTGGCTGGTTTGCCCGATGATTGGCACGCACGCGCCGCAGCGCTCGGTGCCGATGTTCCGGCGTGCGTCGAAAGTCGCACCTGTATCGGGCGCGGGACGGGCACCCGGCTCCAACCTGCCGATGACAGTCTTGCCGGAACAGCCGTATTGCTGGTCAATCCGCGCACGCCTCTGTCCACGGGGCCGGTGTTTAAGGCTTGGGACGGTATCGACCGTGGCGCGCTGCCGTCCGGCGATGTGCGGGCAATGACAATCGAAGGGCGCAACGACCTCGAAGGGCCGGCCATCGCCCTGTGCCCGCCAATCGCCGGTGTGCTGGCGGCGCTGCGCGGAACATCCCCCTTTCTCGCCCGTATGTCTGGCTCCGGCGCAACGTGTTTCGCGCTTTACGACAGTCACGAAGCGCTGGCGAAAGCTGCGTCGCAAATTGCGACCGATCATCCCGGCTGGTGGCAAATGCAGGGGACTTTGCGATGATCAACGGGCTTCCATACCGCCAGGTCGGCTTGGACACGATGCGACCGGGCGGTCTGGTTTGTGTTGCCGATCACGCCTCCAACCACGTTCCCGAAGGTATCGAGCTGGGCATCGACCGGTCGCTTCTCGGCAATCACATCGCGGTCGACATCGGGGTTGAAGGCGTCGCGGATCGCCTGGCGCGGAGCCACGGGATACCGGCGCACATTGCCACGGTCAGCCGCCTGGTCTGCGATTTCCATCGCACCGAAGACGATCCGGCAGCGGTTCCGACCACCAGTGACGGCCACCTGATCCCCGGCAACATCGGTGCCGACGTGGAAGAACGCCTCGATCTCTTCCATCGGCCATACCATGACGCGCTGGCTGCCTTCATCGCCGAAACGCGTCCGCGCATGATCATTGCGCTGCACAGTTTTACGCCTCGACTTGCCACCAGCGACGAAGCCCGTCCCTGGGAAGTGTCCTTGCTCTACAATCAGGACGACACGGCTGCGCGCCACGCCATTCGCCTGTTTGGCGAACAGGGGCTGACGGTGGGGGACAACCAACCGTATTCGGGCAAGCAGCTGAACGCCACCATGGACCGGCACGCCGAAGCGCAGAATATCCCCTATTGCACGGTGGAAATGCGCCAGGACCAGATCGATACGAAGGCAGGCCAGGCCCGCTGGGCGGTCATGCTGGCCGACGTGCTGGGGCGCGTGGCGCTGGAGGTCTAAAGCCACACTTTGGCGCGGGCGGATAAATCTCGCCCCGATCAGGCGTTAGCGTGTGCGCTTCTCTCTGCTAGGAACACGTTTCCACACGGAGATACCTGCCATGCCCGCCTATCGTTCCCGCACCACCACCCACGGCCGCAACATGGCGGGTGCGCGCGGATTGTGGCGTGCCACCGGCATGAAGGACGAAGATTTCGGCAAGCCGATCATCGCCATCGTCAACAGCTTCACCCAGTTCGTGCCTGGCCATGTGCACCTGAAGGATCTCGGCCAGCTTGTCGCTCGCCAGGTCGAGGCTGCGGGCGGTGTGGCCAAGGAATTCAACACGATAGCAGTCGATGATGGCATTGCGATGGGGCATGATGGGATGCTCTATTCGCTGCCCAGCCGCGACCTGATCGCCGACAGCGTCGAATATATGGTCAACGCCCATTGCGCCGACGCGATGGTGTGCATTTCCAATTGCGACAAGATCACGCCGGGAATGCTGATGGCGGCCCTGCGGATCAACATACCCGCGGTGTTCGTTTCCGGTGGCCCGATGGAAGCGGGCAAGGTCGTGCTCAAGGGCAAAGAGGTCGCCCTCGATCTCGTCGATGCAATGGTAGCCGCTGCGGACGAAAGCTATACCGACGAGGAAGTTACCGATATCGAACGTGCGGCGTGCCCCACATGCGGCAGTTGTTCGGGCATGTTCACGGCCAATTCGATGAACTGCCTTACCGAGGCGCTGGGCCTTTCGCTGCCGGGCAATGGCTCCACCCTGGCGACACATTCGGACCGCAAGGGCCTGTTCGAGCGGGCGGGCCGCCTGGTGGTCACACTGGCGCGGCGGTATTACGAGGAGGATGATACCAGCGTCCTTCCACGCACCATCGCCAGCTTCGAAGCCTTCGAGAACGCGATGAGCCTCGATATCGCTATGGGCGGATCGACCAACACCGTGCTCCACTTGCTGGCCGCCGCTCACGAAGCCGGTGTCGATTTCACCATGGAGGACATCGACCGGCTGAGCCGCAAAGTGCCGTGTCTTTCCAAGGTGGCCCCGGCGAAGAGCGATGTGCACATGGAAGACGTTCACCGCGCGGGCGGGATCATGTCGATCCTTGGCGAACTGGAGAAAGCGGGGCTGCTGCACACGGCCTTGCCTACCGTGCATTCTCCGACGATGGCCGACGCGCTGGACGATTGGGACATAGGCCGTACCAAGAACAACAAGGTCCGCGAATTTTTCTCCGCAGCACCGGGCGGGGTGCCCACGCAAACCGCGTTCAGCCAATCGCGCCGATGGGAAAACCTGGATATCGACCGCGAGAACGGCGTGATCCGCAGCGCCGAGCACGCCTTCAGCAAGGATGGCGGTCTTGCGGTGCTTTCGGGAAATATCGCGCGTGACGGCTGCATCGTCAAAACAGCAGGTGTCGATGAGAGTATCCTGCGTTTTTCCGGCCCGGCAAAGGTTTATGAAAGCCAGGACGATGCGGTGACAGCCATCCTTACCGGGCAGGTCGTCGAAGGCGACGTGGTTGTGATCAGATACGAAGGGCCGCGCGGTGGCCCAGGAATGCAGGAAATGCTTTACCCGACCAGCTATCTGAAATCCAAAGGGCTTGGCGCGGCATGCGCGCTGCTGACCGACGGGCGGTTTTCGGGCGGCACGTCGGGCCTTTCGATCGGGCACGTTTCACCCGAAGCGGCGGAAGGCGGCGAAATCGCGCTCGTGCAGGATGGCGACAGGATCTCCATCGATATTCCAAACCGAACGATCACGCTGGACGTTGAAGACAGTGTTCTGACCGAACGCCGCCGCGCAATGGACGCCTTGGGCGAGAACGCATGGACTCCGGCAAAGCCGCGTGAACGCAAGATTTCGCAAGCGTTGGAAGCATATGCGGCGATGACAACGTCTGCTGCGCGCGGGGCCATTCGCGACGTTTCGCAGATCAAGCGCCGCTGAAAGCTTGCCCCCGGCGCCGGAGCGTGGCAGCCGCGCGGGGATGGTCACGATTGCCGCCTTGCCAAGATGGATGCCGCCAGCTGCAGCGGGTTTGCTGCTGATCGGGTGCGGGGACCAGCCGAAATCGCCGCCGATTTCGGATCAGGGCGGGGAGCCTGTCGAATGTGCGCTCGATGGTGCTGCCGAGTTCGCACCCGTATGCACATTGACGCAAATCTCGTCGGTTTCCGGGCCGGTTTGGGTGGTGCAACATCCCGACGGCGGCTTTCGCCGTTTCGTCCTGGCTGACACGGCCAGCGGTTTCGCGTCGGCTGATGGCTCGGCGCGGGCACGTTCGGAAACGATGGAGGGACAGTCGGTCACCGCGGTGGAGAACGATCGTTATCGCTGGCCGGACCGTGACGATGACTAACGCTGTTCTGACAGTCGAAGTGATGCGCGGCGCTGAACGTTCAGCGATGGACGCGGGCATCAGCGAATGGGAATTGATGCAGCGCGCAGGCAAGGGCGCGGCCGACTGGGTTGCGCGTGTCGCCGCCGGAAGGGCGGTTACCGTCCTTTGCGGCCCCGGCAACAATGGCGGAGACGGTTATGTCATTGCCGAATGCCTTCGCAAACGCGGCAACGCAGTGCGCGTCATCGCGCCAGTCGAACCGAAAAGCGAGACAGCGCGCACCGCGCGATCGCACTTTCACGGCGCTACGGCCGAAACAGGCGAACTGGACGATCCGGTGATCGTGGACTGCCTTTTCGGGTATGGGCTCGATCGGGAAGTCGAGGGCGAATTCGCGAAAATACTCCAGGAACTGACGTTAAGCACCTGTTTCAAAATAGCGATAGACGTTCCAAGCTGCGTGGAATGCGACACTGGCCGCTTGCTTGGCCCGGCACCGCAATACGATCTGACCCTGGCATTGGGCGCTTGGAAATCGGCCCATTTCCTGATGCCGTCATCGGCGATAATGGGCGCCATGCGCCTCGTGGACATCGGCCTTGATGTCGATCTAGATTCGCCGCAGCTTTCCACTCGTCCGTTTCTCGCGATGCCCCAGGCGGGATCGCACAAATATCGGCGTGGGCTTCTTGCGGTGGTTGCAGGCTTGATGCCCGGCGCGCCTCTGCTGGCTGCACAAGCGGCGATGCGGGCGGGCGCTGGATACGTGAAACTGTTGAGCGACCATTCGCATCCCGATGCGCCTGCGGATCTCGTGATCGAAGCTGGCCAATTGGCGGGCAGGCTTGGCGATGACCGCATTGCGGCAAACCTGATCGGCCCGGGTCTGGGCCGTGACGATACGGCCCGGAGCCGCCTCGCCGCAGCGCTCGAAACGGGTAGACCGAGCGTGCTCGATGCCGATGCGCTGCACTTGCTCGATCCCGATATGCTTGAGGGCTGCAACGCCGCCGCCCTTTGCCTCACCCCTCACGAAGGCGAACTGGCCGCTCTGTGCGATGCGTTTGGCGTCACGGTGCAGGGCAAGCTGGGCAGGGCGCGGGGTTTGCATGAAGCAACAGGTATGACGGTGTTGGCAAAGGGGCCGGATACAATTTTGACAGGAGATAACGCCGTGCGGTTTTTCCCCCGCGGTTCCAGCTGGCTCTCGGTTGCAGGAACGGGTGATGTGCTTGCCGGTATCGTGGCGTCACGACTGGCGGTTCACGGCAACCCGCTTCGCGCCTGCGAGGAAGGCGTCTGGCTCCACCACGAAGCCGCGCGCCTTGCCGGCCCCGCGTTCACCGCGGGCGATCTTGCCCACTGCGTCAAACCCGCCGTGGCGGCATTCCTGTGAGCGGTTCGGAGACGATACTGCGCATTGCCGCCAAGGGTGATGGTGTCACCGCGTCGGGTCGCCATGTCGCGGGCAGCGTACCCGGCGACGAGGTGGATGCCGAAGGAATTCTGACGCCGGGGCCGCACCATGTCGCGCCGCCGTGTCGGCATTTCGGCAAATGCGGTGGTTGCCAGCTTCAATACGCGGACGAAGAGGCGTTGGGGCAATTCGTCACCGATCGCGTGCTGCACGCTGCCGAAGGGCAGGGGCTGGCTGCTGCTGACGTTCTCGCCACGCATCTGTCCCCGGCAAGATCGCGCCGCAGGGCCACTCTTCATGCGCTTCGGTCAGGCAAAAGTGCCGCTGTCGGCTTCCGCGAGGCCAAGTCGCATCGCATCGTCGACATGCGCGAATGCCATATCCTTGTTCCCGCCATCTTCGACCTTGTCGCGCCGCTCCGCGCACTCGTGGCGGCCTTCGGCGGACGTCAGCCGGTCGATATCGTCCTGACCGAAACGGAACAGGGTATCGATTGCACGGTGAAAGGGATCGAGGCTGATGGTCTTGCGGCGACGGAAGCGATGCTGGATTTCGCCCGCGACAACGGTCTGGCGCGCCTTTCCCTCGATAGTGGATATGGCCCGGAGACGGTCTGGGAACCGCAGCCGGTGACCGTATCGCTGGGCGCTGTTCCCGTGGGATACCCACACGGCGCCTTCCTCCAGCCGACGCGCGATGGCGAAGCGGTGTTGGCCAAGGATGCTCAGGCGTTTCTGGGTGATGCGGCAACCGTGGCGGACCTGTTTTCCGGACTCGGGACTTTTGCCTTCGCGCTGGCCAACCCGGCCAAAGTCCTGGCGGTCGAGGCCGCACGCGATGCGCATCTTGCGTGCAAGGCAGCCGCAAACATGCGCGGACTTCCGGTTCTGACGCTGCATCGTGATCTTTTCCGCAACCCACTTCAGGCGGAGGAGGCATCGCGGTTCGATGGCCTCTTGCTCGATCCTCCCCGTGCCGGTGCGCGCGAGCAGATCGCGCAAATCGCGGCCAGCACGGCGTCGCGGATTGCCTATATCAGCTGCAATCCTGCCAGTTGGGCCCGCGATGCGAAGACCCTGGTGGATGCCGGATTCCGGCTCGAGAAACTGCGCCCGGTTGGGCAGTTCCGCTGGTCGACGCACGTTGAACTGACCAGCTACTTTACGCGCTAGCCCTTCAGGGCGCCAAGTATGCGCTCGCGCAGCCATATGCGTGCGTGCGGCTCGACATAGGCGTGACTGGCATCTTCGCATCGGGCGATCCGGCCATCGGATGCGTCCCACCGTTCCGCGAATATCTGTGCGGTTCGGTCCCGGCCTGCCAGAAGGATGGTTACAGGACCGGAAAAGCCGTCCAGCCCCGCTTTCATCTCGCTCGCCAGGGCAGAGTGGCTCGTTTCCGGTCTTGCCGCTTGGGCCATGCCGCGTGCCAGCTTCTTAATGTCGACACGGCCGGTGAGCAGGCGCCAGATTTCGCCCGGATCCGCCAGTTTGCGCCGATAGCGGGCACGAAGGGATGCGGGTGTGGCGGCGGCAGGGGCTCCATTCGTGGCAATTTCGTCCAGGGTCCACGGATTGCTCAGGATCAGCGCATCGCAGCCAGCCCCTCTGGCAAGCATGAGCGCGGACGCAGCATCGCAATTTCCGAATCCCACCACCCGCTGCACCTGGGGGGAAATCGCGCGAAAGGCGTCAAGAGCCGCTGCTATATCTCTGCTGGAATTACGAAATTCCCTGTTTTCCCCTTCGCTGTCGCCGACGCCCCTGCGGTCGAAGCGGAACACCGGGAAACCGGCTGCGGCAATGTCGGCTGCCAGGCGCGATTGGCCGTTGAAGGCACCGGCGCGAGTTTCGTTGCCCCCGCTCACCAGCAGAAGGCCGGTGGAGCCGGGCGCCGTATCGAGAGTGGCGCCGAGGCGCTTGCCCTGACATTCGAAGGCCAGTGGCATCCGGCTCATGCGTGTTCGATCCCAGCGGCTACCAGATTGGCAAGGGGGTGCGCCTGGGCCGGATCGAAACCGTTTTCCGCCCGCAGCCAAAGAGGGGAACCGCCTATCGATTCGTGATCGATCACGATCTGGACCCCCTCGGGTGAAAACGACGATGTGCTCAGTTCCGCCACGAGCTGTGCACCCAGTTTCCAGCCGGCAAGTTCAATCCCGCTGTCCAGGCCTTGCTCGATGAGAATTTCGGCCCGTTCGACGTGACCGGCTTCCTTCGCGGCAAGGATACGGGCGCGAAGCATCGACCGAAGCACGCCGGCGGGCTGCGTGGGGGCGTAAAGCCAGCCCTGCAGATCACGGGGCACCAGCCAGCACCCGGATCGCAACGCCAGCGCATGGGTCGCGCGGACATGGGCAGCCGCTGCGGCCACCGCCATCCTCCAACCGGCCAGCGTCTGACGATCTTGCGCCGCAAGGCTTTCGTTGCAGGCCGGCAGGTCCGGGCAGAAGCAATCGACGCCCAATTCGTCAAGCAATCGCATCATTTCAGATATTTGCCGCCGAAACTTGTTATGTTCATCAAATAGCGGCGCGATGATAAGCAGGCGTGACTGCCGACCACGATCGTGGCCCAGCATCATTTCTTCTGCGGTCCCGCCGTCCGGACTGGGGCAGGGCCACAGGGTGTACATCGGTAAGGCTCAGCCCTCGACCGTCTTTGCCTCGGCAAAGGCGAGTAGCCCGCCAAACGTCTCGAGCATTTCGCCATCGACATCGTCATCGTCGATCACGATGTCGAGACGGTCTTCCATTTCGGTAAGAAGACCGGCGACGGCCATGGAATCGAGTTCGGGCAGATGGCCGAAAAGGCCGGTGTCGGGACCAAATCCTGCGACCTGATCATCTTCGAGGCCCAGCACGTCCCGCAAGATTGCGCGCATGATGGTATCGATTTCGCTCCTGCTCGGCCCGGTGGGCTCGAAGGTGACGGTATCGGCAGTCATATCGCGTGCGTTCCCCTGCTAGGAGGCGACGCCCTTAGCGGGGGCCGTGGCGCGGTGCAAGGCGGCGGGCGACGGCTTTGACTATGGCAGGCCATGACTTTGGTTTGCGCCAATTGAGGCAGGTGAGGCGATAACGCAGCCGAACGTCCTCCATCCAGTCGCGTTTGTAGGCATCGGTGCCCGTGCCAAAGTCGACCAGATCCACCCTGTCGATATCGATGACATGTTCGAACAGAGCGGCGCTGAGGGTCGTCCCTGCCGAGAGGTTGCTGGCAGACTGCGTGTGAGCGAGTTTGTGGATGTAAGCGGTGCCGCCATCAACGGTCCAGAACTGCGCGGCAACGGGCACACCGCCGGCCCTTGCGATGCCCAATCGGATACGTCCGGATTCACCTTCGGCGCGTGCGAACAGTTCGAGAACGTCCGAACGCTCCTCTTCCGGCTTCCAGCTTTCGGCGTACACCGCCTGATAATCGTGCCAGGCGAAATCGTCGAACCGGGTCAAAATCTCGACGTCGACATTCTTCGCCTTGCGCTTGAGCGTGGTGCGCATCTTGCCCGGCCGATTTGTCCAGTATTCGGCAAAATCTCGGTTCTGGACAGGAAGAATATGATTTTCATCACAAACTTCGCGAAATACCAGCCAGCCGCGCTCTCTAAAAGCCGTTTCCAGCCGCGATGCGGTTCCGTCTTCGTCGGGAAGGGGGGACAGCACCACCCTGTTCGCGTGCGCGCGCAAATCGGCTGCGATCGCTTCCAGCAGGTTGCTTTGGGCAGGGCCGGTGCCGCCAAGCGGGCGCCAGGTGAAGCTGAACCAGTTGGTGAGGCTGTGAAGGCCGTGCCGTGTCTGCATCAGCGGCATGGCGACCATTTCCGTCTCGTCCTCGGCAACCACGACAAGGGGCGCGTCCGCCGCGTTGCACAGCAGGCCAAACCAGTTCGTCCGGTCGAAAGGCCCGCGTGCAAAGCGTTCAAGCCCTTGCAGTTTGGTAACCGTGTCGTGATAGCTGACCGCGATACCCACCCGTATTTCCTTGCTTCGGAGCGTTAATGCCTGATCCCACGCCGCACCCGCTCGATCAACTGACCGAGATTGGCGATGCACAGGCGCCTGCGCTGGTGCTGCGCGGCGGTACGCTAACCTATGGTGACTTAAGAAGCCGTGTGAGCCTGTTGGCCGGATGGCTGGCCAGCAAGGCCGACGAGGGTGCGCGAGTGGCCAGCTGGGCTGCAAAGGGGGAGCTGACCTGCCTGCTGCCTTTGGCGGCCGCCCGTGCGGGCCTGGTCCATGTGCCGGTCAATCCGCTGCTCAAGCACGCCCAGGTGGCGCATATCCTTGCGGATAGCGGCGCGGTGCTGCTGATGGGCACCCGGGCGCGGCTCCAATCGCTCGAGGCGGGTGACGCGCCCGCCGGATGCGAATTGTTCGACGAGGCCGAGGTGTTTGACCTTGCGGAAAAGCTGGGGGCATCCCTCGGGCCGTCGGATCACGATCCCCATGGCCTTGCTGCAATCCTCTACACCAGCGGATCGACGGGCAAGCCCAAGGGGGTCATGCTCAGCCATGCGAACATGTGGCTCGGCGCGGTTTCGGTGGCGTCGTATCTTGGGCTGGAGCGCGATGATGTGACGCTGGCCGTGCTGCCACTCAGTTTCGATTACGGTCAGAGCCAGTTGCTGTCGACGTGGTATGCTGGCGGCTGCGTTGTCCCGCTCGACTACCTTTTCCCGCGCGATGTTGCCCGCGCCTGTGCGAAACACGGCGTAACCACTCTGGCTGCCGTTCCGCCGCTGTGGGTCCAGCTGACCGAGGCGGAATGGACCGATGACGCGCGCGCTTCGCTGAGGCGTCTGACAAATTCGGGTGGGGCGCTCACCGTCGAGCTTGTGCGCGAGCTGCGCGCCATGTTCCCCAAGGCGCGGCTTTTCCCGATGTATGGGCTTACCGAAGCGTTCCGTTCGACCTTTCTCGACCCTGCGCTGGTCGATAGCCACCCGACATCGATGGGAACCGCCATTCCCTTCGCCGAAATTCTAGTGATCGGGGACGAGGGCGAACTGTGTGGCCCGGACCATGAAGGCGAGCTGGTGCATTGCGGGCCGTTGGTGGCGCAGGGGTATTGGCAGGATGCGGAGAAGACCGCCGAGCGCTTCAGGCCCGCGCCGCCTATGTCCGAATATGGTGGAACCGCTGTCTGGTCCGGAGATCGCGTGAAGCGCGATGCTGATGGCTTGCTGTATTTCTTGGGGCGGCGCGATGCGATGATCAAGAGCGCGGGCAACAGGATCAGCCCGCAGGAAATCGAAAGCGCGGCCCTGGCGACCGGGTTGGTGGCCGAAGCCGTTGCGTTGGGCGTGCCCGACCCGCGGCTTGGCCATGAAATCCACCTCGTCGTGCGGGCTGGAAATGACGGTGAAGACGGAGAGGCTATGCTGGCGAAAGCCTTGCAGCGCGAACTTCCCAACTTCATGCAGCCGCACGTCATTCATTGGCGCAAGGCGATGCCGCTCAACCCGAACGGCAAGATCGATCGCAACGCCTTAGCCCAGGAGATAGGCGCATGAAGCCGCTTGGCCCCATACCTGCCGGATACCGCGCGATCGATGGCGAACTGGCGATCGCAGGTCGGAAGGTTTCCGACTTGGTCGCCGAAGCCGGTGAAACGCCATTGTTCGTTCATTCGGGCGATCTGATCGCGCAGCGGTTTTCCGATCTGCGCGCTGCAATGCCGGATCGTCTCAAGATCAATTATGCAATTAAAGCCAACAGCTTTGCCCCTGTTCTGAAGTTGGTTTCGACCTTGGCCGACGGGCTGGATATCGCGTCGGGCGGGGAGTTGGACATGGTGCGGAGCGCAGATTTCGACCTGTCGCGGGTAAGCTTTGCCGGGCCGGGCAAGCGTGACGCAGAACTTCACGCCGCGATCGCGGCAGGCGTTACCCTCAACCTTGAAAGTGAAAACGAAGCGCGCCGGGCGCTCGCCATTGCTGAAGGCCTGGGCGTGACGCCGCGCCTGGCCATTCGCGTGAACCCCGATTTCGAATTGAAAGGGTCGGGCATGAAGATGGGCGGCGGGGCCAAGCCCTTCGGTGTGGACGCGGCCCGCGTTCCGGCCTTGGCCCGCGAAATCGTGGAAGCAGGCTGTGACTGGCGGGGGCTGCATATTTTTACCGGCAGCCAGGCCCTGTCGGCCGACGCGGTGATCGAAATGCAGGGCAAGGTGCTCGATTGCGCGCACCGGCTTGCGGGCGAAGCGGGTATGGCGATTCCGAAACTGAACATGGGCGGAGGCTTTGGCATCCCGTATTTCGCGGGCGATGAGCCTCTGGACATCGGTTCCGTCGGGGCGGCCCTCGCAGATCGTTTCGCGGCACTTCCCGATACGTTGCAGGATGCCGAAATGTTTATCGAACTCGGCCGCTATCTCGTTGGCGAAGCCGGCGTTTATCTCACCCGCATCCTTGATCGCAAGGACAGCTATGGTGAAACTTACCTCGTCACCGATGGGGGGCTGCATCACCAATTGGCCGCTTCGGGCAATTTCGGGACAGTCGTGCGCCGCAATTACCCGGTGGCCATCGCGACCCGTTTCGACACCGAGCCGCAGGAAGAGGCGAACGTGGTTGGGTGCCTGTGTACACCGCTCGACCGGCTTGCCGACAAGGCGCATCTTCCCAAGGCCGACGTCGGCGATCTCGTCGCCGTGTTCTGCGCCGGCGCCTATGGGGCGAGCGCGTCCCCCAGCGCGTTTCTGGGGCAGGGTCAGGCACGCGAAGTCCTGATTTGAGACACTAGGCACAAACCGTCGGGATTCCCGCAATTCCTTCACTACGGGCGCCTATGACTAACGGTATGTTCACCTATTTTTGCAAATAGAATTCCCAAACAGGGACCGGATGTGCGCCGTTGGTGCGTGTCTGGTGCACGATTACACGACAGGGAACCGATTGATGCGCTTTGCCCGTAATGCCTCGCTGCTGGTCGCCAGCGCAGCTTCATCCATGGTTTTGGGTGGCTGCACGACGACCGGGCCGGAATTGCCTCCGGCATCGTTCGTCGCGATGCAGGAAGGCCCGGGGGAAGAATACATAATCGGTCCGCTCGACGAACTGACGATCCACGTCTGGCGCAACCCGGAACTGGGGGCCGAGAAAATTCAGGTCCGTCCCGACGGGCGCATCACCATTCCTCTGGTCAAGGATATGCCCGCTGTGGGCAAGACGCCTTCAATGCTGGAAGAGGACATCCGCCTCCAGCTCAGCCAGTATATCGAAGATCCGCTGGTTTCGGTCATCGTGAATGAATTTGCGGGCACGTTCAGCCAGCAGATCCGAATTGTCGGGGCGACCGAACAGCCAGCTTCGCTCCCATACCGTGCGAACATGACCGTGCTCGACGCGATGATCGCGGTTGGCGGGTTGAGCGAATTCGCCGCCGGAAACCGCGCCAAACTGATCCGCTTCGACAAGCAGGCGGGCAGCCAGCGCGAATACGCGCTGCGCCTTACCGACCTTCTGAAGCGGGGGGACAGCAAGGCCAACGTGCTGCTTCAGCCGGGTGATGTGATCATCATACCCGAAAGCACCTTCTAGGGGACCTGTGGGGGTATGCAGGAAGTTTTCGACGAGATTCGCAGCGCGCTGCACACGGTCTGGAACCGTCGCTGGCTTGCGCTCGGCGTGGCCTGGGCAGTGTGCGTCGTGGGGTGGCTGATGGTGGCGTTGATCCCCAACAGCTATGAAAGCCGTGCGCGCATTTACGTCGAACTGGACGATGTCCTGTCCAAGCAGCTCGATATTTCCGGCGAAGGCCAACAGGCCATTACCAAGGTGCGCCAGACTCTTACGAGTTCGGTCAACCTCGAGAAGGTCGTGCGCTCGACGCGGCTCGGTGAGAAGGTCGATACGCAGCGCGAAATGCAGAATGCGATCGAAGACCTTACTCGTAAGGTCGAGATCAAGAGCACGCAGGACAATCTCTTCGAACTTACCGCAACCATCGGCAATTCGAACCTGACCGATGCGGAAAATTCGGCGCTGTCACAGGACGTCGTGCAAAAGCTGATCGACATTTTCCGCGAAGAGAACGTGGCCGGCAACCGCGGCCAGGTGGCCGACACGATCGTGTTCCTCGACCAGCAGCTGGATGACCGGAAGAAGGAGCTGGAAGCTGCCGAGCAGCGCCGCCTTTCCTTCGAAGCCCAGCATCCCGACCTGATCGGCGGGACAGGCACCGTAACCAACCGTCTCCAGAGCATGCGCGACGAGATGCGCGGCGTGGATGCCGATATCGCTGCCGCTCAAAGCGCGCTGGCGGCGATCAATGGCCAGATCGCAAGCACGCCCCGCACGATCGTCATGCCCGGCGAAAGCGGCGGTGCGCGTGGAGCACTGGCCCAGGCGCAAGCGCAGCTGTCCGCCATGCGCGCACGCGGCCTGACCGACAGCCACCCCGATATCCAGGCGCAGAAACGGCAGGTCGCCGCCCTGCGCGAGCAGGCGGCGGACGAACCATCCGGTGCGGGCGGATCGCCCAATCCGGCCTATACCTCGCTGGTGTCGATCCGCGCGGAACGCCAGGCAAATGTTCAGGCGCTTCAGGCCCGCAAGGCCGCTTTGCAGTCCGATATGTCCGGCCTGATGGCAACGCAGGCGGACGAGCCTGCCGTGGCCGCCGAAGCCAATCGGATCAGCCGCGATTATGAAGTGCTCAAGGAAAAATACGACGAACTGCTCAACAACCGCGAAGAGATGCGCCTGCGCGGACAGGTGGAAACCGAACGCAGCGCCTTCCAGTTCGAAGTGATCGATCCGCCAACCGCGCCAACCCGTCCCGCGGCGCCGAACCGCCCGCTGTTGCTGGTCGGCGTGTTGCTGGCCGGTCTGGGAATTGGCGCGGGCGCCGCCTTCGTCATGGGGCAGCTGAAATCGAGCTTCACCACGGCCGACAAGCTGGAGCGGGTGATGGACTTGCCCGTTATCGGCACTGTTTCGCGGGTCGTGACCGCTCAGGCGCGGCAGTTCGAAAAGTCCCGCATGAAGAAGTTCTACGCCGCCAGCGGTGCGCTTGCGGGCGTTTGCTTGCTCTTGCTTGTCGTCGAGATGATCCAGGTCGGATCGGTGGCCTGAGGGGAACAGTGTCCGTGAACAAACCCACCAACATGACGCCGCCTGACGCGGACCCCAAGGACGAGCGCAGTTCGCTGCTGGAGCGTGCGAGCGGTGCCTTCGGGTTGGACAAGCTGAAGCCGGCTGCTGTCCCGTCCAGGCTTGAAAGCGACAAGGCGAAGAAATTCGCACCGCAGCGAAAGGTTGCCGACGCTCCGGCCGAACCGCCCAAGCGCCGCGAGTCCGACTTTATCGGCCAGGCGGTGGCAAGCGCGGCCCCCGCGAAAGAAGCGTCGGTGCGGCAGGCGCGCGAAGCCGAGGTTCCGGCTGTCCAGTTCAAGGGCGCACGGCAAGAGGTTTCCAGGGCCTACCTGCGCGATCAGGGCCTGATCGATCCCGACGGCGGCGCATCCACTCTGCTGGAAGAATTCCGCATCATAAAACGCCAGGTGCTCGCCAGCGCGAAAGCGGAAGGCAGCGCGATTTCGCGCCGTGTGCTCGTGTGTTCTCCTCTGCCGAACGAAGGCAAGACATTCTGCGCGATCAACCTTGCGCTGGCGATGGCCGGCGAACGGGATCTCGAAGTGCTTCTGGTGGATGCCGATTTCGGAAAGCCTTCGGTCATGGGCAAGCTGGGCCTCGAGGCGAGCAAGGGCTTCATGGACGTGCTCGCCGATCCGCGAGCGCATGTCGAAGATTTCGTCGTGGGAACGGATATTCCGGGTCTGTGGGTTCTGACTGCCGGGGAACGGACCGGGCGTGACAGCGAATACCTGTCGAGCGAACGGACGTGGGAAGTGCTGAACCGGCTTACCCGCGGATCGCGTAACCGCATCGTGATCTTCGACAGCCCGCCGGCCCTTGCCGCCACACCCGCCGCCGAACTGGCCAAGCATGCCGGCCAGGCGTTGCTCGTCGCGCGCGCCGACATGACCGGGCGAGTTGCGCTGGAGGATGCGATAGACCTGCTTTCGGCCTGTCCCGACATCAAGCTGCTCCTGAACGATGCGACCTTCAGCCCCAGCGGCCGGAAGTTCGGCAGCTATTATGGCTACGGAGAGTAGGCCGGTGCGCATGAGGACATCCCTAAAGTCCGCAGCGGCGTTGACGCTGGCCA
Organism: Qipengyuania zhejiangensis; assembly: GCF_035607565.1. Lineage (NCBI taxonomy): Bacteria > Pseudomonadati > Pseudomonadota > Alphaproteobacteria > Sphingomonadales > Erythrobacteraceae > Qipengyuania > Qipengyuania zhejiangensis. Next base: position 978,350 of record NZ_JAYKGO010000001.1, read on the forward strand.
TGGGCCTGGTGCTCAATGCGCCGCTCCATGCCCAGGACTACGCCGGGTCGTCTTCGGGCGAGGAGGAAAGCGGCACGAATGGACGGGGTGGCAATCGCACCAGCGTCCAGCCGTATATCGAGGCGAATTCGGTCGCGAACTGGCAGATTTCGCCGGACAGTGACGTGCTTACCTACACCCAGCTGGCAGCGGGTGTGGATGCCGCCATTGTCGGGCGCAACAACGGCGGGACTGTCTCGCTCCGTTACGAGCGCAACTTTGCGCACCAGTCAGACGGTGCGGACACCGACAGCCTGAGCGGGCTCGCTCGCGGCTACGCCACGGTCATTCCGCGCGTCCTTACGGTCGAGGCGGGGGCCTTGGCCAACCGCACCAGCGTCGACGTGAACGGGCGATCGACCATCTCTTCGTTCGCTTCGAACGACGTTACCACGCAGACCTATTCGGTCTATGCTGGCCCCACGCTCCAGACATCGGTCGAGGATGTCGAGATCAGTGCCAATTACCGCATCGGCTACACACGTGTGGATGGACCGGATTTCGTCACGCCGTCGGGCCAGGCAGCGGACGTGTTCGACGACAGCGTCAGCCACAGCGCAAGCTTCCGTGCAGGCGTCGCCCCAGACCGGATACTTCCGGTTGGCGTCGGTGTGGGCGCCGGATTCTACCAGGAAGATATCTCCAACCTCGATCAGCGGGTCCGCGACGTTTACGTGCGCGGCGACGTTACGGTGCCGGTGTCGCACACGGTTGCGTTGGTGGCCGGTGCCGGGATCGAGGATGTCGAAGTTTCCAGCCGTGACGCCCTGCGCGATGCGGACGGCAACCCCGTCATCGGGACAGATGGGCGCTATCGTACCGACCCGGCCAGTCCGCGCGTGATTGCCTACGAAGCGGACGGGCTGATCTGGGATGTCGGCGTGATCTGGCGCCCCAGCAGCCGCACACAATTGCAGGCTACTTTCGGGCACCGATACGACAGCGAAACCTTTTACGGAAGTTTCACCTGGCAGCCCGATCGCCGCAGCAATCTGTCCATCGGCGTCTACGACGGCGTGCAGGGCTTTGGTGGTCGACTGAACAACGCACTTGCCGCCTTGCCGACCGATTTCGTGGTGCCGCGCGACCCGGTGACGGGTGACGTCGCCGGCTGCGTCAATTCACTCGACGGGGCCGGGTGTCTCGACGGGCTTCTGGGTTCGGTGCGCTCGTCCGTTTTCCGCGGTCGCGGCGTCGCTGTCAGCTACACGCACCAGATGGGCCGCACGGTCGCCGGTATCGGCGCCGGGTATGACCGCCGCAAGTTTATCGGCGCGCAGGGCACCGTGCTGGCGCTGGCCGACGGAATTGTGGACGAAAGCGTGTTCGTGTCCGCAAATATGAGCGGCCCGATCGGTCCGCGTGGCAATTATTCGCTCAACACCTACGCCAACTGGTTCAACGGCGGCGGAAGCAACCTTGGCGATGCGTTCGCCCTTGGCAGTTCCGTTTCCTATTCCGAGCAGGTCTGGCGCAACCTTTCCGCACGGGCCGCGGTCGCGCTCTCGATGCTCGATGCCGAAGCGGCGCCGGACGAATTCGTGACCGCTTCCGCGCTGCTCGGCCTGCGCTACGATTTCTGATAAGGACGCTTCGATGTACGAAGAATTTTACGGTTTCAGCGAGCGACCCTTCCAGCTCACCCCTGACCCGGCGTTCTATTACGAGAGCGTCACGCACAAAAAGGCGCTGAGCTATCTTGGCTATGGCCTGAACCAGGGCGAAGGGTTCGTGGTCATTACCGGCGAAGTCGGTTCGGGCAAATCGACGCTCGTCGCGCATCTCAAGCAGAAGCTCGACGAAGAGCGGATGACGGTTGGCGAAGTGGTCACCAGTGCGCTGGACGGCGAAGAGATGATCCACGTCGCGGCGCGGAGTTTTGGCCTCGATGTCGCCGGCGGTGACAAGGCCGCCGCGCTGGCCGCGATCGAACTGTTCCTTCACGAGGAGGCCCGTAGCGGGCGCAGGGTGCTGCTGATTGTCGACGAGGCGCAGAACCTGTCGATCGGCGCGCTCGAGGAACTTCGCATGTTGTCGAATTTCCAGCTGGGATCCCATCCCCTGCTTCAGACCCTGCTTCTGGGGCAGCCGGAATTCAAACACCTGCTGGCGCAATCGGACGAATTGGAGCAATTGCGCCAGCGCGTGATCGCGGCGCACCACCTTGAACCCATGCAGCCGGGGGAAGTCGAACCCTATGTCACGCACCGCCTCGCCCATGTGGGGTGGGACAACAATCCGGAACTGGATGGCGGGTTGTGGAACAAGCTGCACAAGGCGACCGGCGGCATTCCGCGCAAGGTGAACCAGGTCATGACGCGCCTGCTGCTGATGGGTGCGGTCGAGGAAACGTCTGCGCTCTCACCCGATATGCTGGATGCGGTGATCGAGGAAATGTCCGGTGACAGCGCGCATGGCGATAGCCACGAGGCTCCAGCAAGGCCGCGCCCGGATCGCGATCTTCCCGCAGCGGACGCCATTGCGCGTGCGCGGGGGGAAGGGGCCACACCACAGCCCGCGCCCGTATCGCAGGATCGGGAGAAGGGCCTGCTGGACGTCCAGATAGAAGCCATCGAAGGCGCCTTCGCCGAACGCGACAAGCACATGGCCGCACTCCGCAGAGAGGTAGAAAAACTGGCGGCTGCTCCACAGCGGACTGGCGGGGAGGTCCCCGCCGATCTCGACAAGCGCCTGAGCGATATCGAGCGCCGGCTTGACGAACAGGAACAGTCGCTGCGCCATGTCCTGACGATGATGATCGATTATTTCGAATCCCAGGCCACGCGCGCCGCGGCCTGACTGATCGGGAGGGGGCGATGACCGAACAGCGTATCGTCAACGGCCTTTCGGTCGATGTGGAAGACTGGTTCCAGGTCGGCGCGTTTGAAAACACGATCCGCCGCGAGGACTGGGATTCCCTCCAGTTCCGCGTGGGGGACAATGTTGCGCGCATCCTCGATCTTTTCGACGCAGCCGGTGTCAAGGCCACGTTCTTCACGCTCGGTTGGGTGGCTGAACGCAACAAACCTGCCATGCGCGCCATTGTCGAGCGTGGGCACGAACTGGCCAGCCACGGCTACGACCACACGCGCGTGTTCACATTCACACCGGACCAATTTGCCGAAGACCTGACCAAGGCGCGCAAGATCCTGGAAGACGCGGGCGGTGCCCGCGTTACCGGCTATCGGGCGCCGAGTTTCTCGATCGATGCGCGCAATCGCTGGGCGCATGAAATCCTGGCCGATCAGGGTTACGCCTATTCCTCCAGCGTCGCGCCGGTGGTCCACGACCACTACGGTTGGCGCGAGGCCCCGCGATTCGCATTCAATCCGGTTGCGGGCAGCGACCTGGTCGAAATTCCGGTCACCACCGCCATTTTTCGTGGCAAACGGCTCGCTGCAGGCGGGGGCGGTTTTTTCCGCGTCTTGCCGTATGGCTTCAGCCGTTGGGCCATTCGCCAGGTCAACCGTGTCGAGCATCGCCCTGCGGTGTTCTATTTCCACCCCTGGGAAGTTGATCCGGACCAACCACGGGTTGCCGATGCGCCGATGCGTTCGCGCCTGCGGCACTATACGAACCTGGGGCGGATGGAGAGCAAGCTCGGCGATCTCCTTGGCGATTTTTCGTGGGGCCGGATGGACGAACTGGCCGCGCTGGAGAAACCGCGCAGCATGGACTGGGCCGCGTGAATGCGCCCATGAACCATGCTGGCGTGATCCGCCAACCCGATCTGCACGACCCGAACGAGGTTGCCCGGATCGAGGCGTTCGTTGCGGAGCTGGGCGGCAACGTTTTCCAGCGCCCGCTCTGGCTGCAAGCGGTAGAACGCGGCACCGGAAATCTGGCTAACGGTCTCGTCCTGGAACGAGCCGGGAGTATCGAAGGCTGGCTGCCCGTTTCCGATATCCATTCACCGTTGTTCGGGCGCGCGCTCGTATCCAGCGGTTTCGGGGTTGGTGGAGGGGCGCTCGCCGGGGCCAGCGCTGATGCAGAAGCGCTTTGCCGCGCGGCCCAGGAACTGGCTTTGCGCCTGTCCGCCACATCTATCGAATTGCGCGGCGGCACCGCTCCGCACGATTGGCGCCGCATCGAGGGTAAGCACGCCAATTTCACCGCCGATCTGGCGCCGGACGATGACGCGCAACTGCTTGCCATCCCGCGCAAGGCCCGAGCCGAAGTTCGCAAGGGGCTGGCGAACGACCTCTCCATCACCATCGGTTCCAGCGAAGCGGACCGGGCGAACCACTACGCCGCCTATTCCGAAAGCGTTCGCAACCTTGGCACACCGGTCTTTGCGCGTCGGTTGTTCGATGCGGTGCTGGACCTGTTCGGTGGAGAAGCCGACATCCTGACGGTTCGGCATGAGGGTAGGCCTGTCGCCAGCGTGCTGTCGCTCTACCACCGCGGAACGGTCATGCCGTTCTGGGGCGGGGGAAGCCACCGCGCGCGGGCGCTCAGGGCAAACGAATGCATGTATTTCGAATTGATGCGCCACGCCCGCAGGCGCGGCTGCACACGGTTCGATTTCGGACGGTCGAAGGTGGCAAGCGGCCCGTTTGCCTTCAAGAAAAACTGGGGGTTCGAACCGGAACCGCTCACCTATTGGGGCTGGAACGCGCCGGGCACGCAACCTCGCAATATTGACCCGACCGATGACAGCTTTTCGGCCAAGATCGCCCTTTGGAAGACGTTGCCGCTGCCCGTTGCCAACGCGATCGGCCCGTGGATTGCGCGCGGTCTCGGCTGACGGATGGGCGAAGTTCTGTTCCTCGCCCACCGGGTGCCGTTTCCGCCTGATCGCGGGGACAAGATCCGTTCGCACCACCTGCTGAAAGGGTTGGCAGCGATTGGTCCTGTCCATGTTGGCACGTTCGGTGAAACTGCCGCTGACATGGCGGAAAAACCCGCGCTGGCACATATCGCCAAGACCCATGCGCTGGTGCAGCGCACGAAGCCGCTGCCCTTGGCCGGGCTGGAGGGGCTGTTCAGCGGCAGGCCTGTCAGCATTGCGGCGTTCGATCACGCTGCCCTGCATCAGTACGTTGCCAAGACGCTGGGTAACCACCCGATCGACACCATTTTCGTCTTCTCCGGTCAGATGGGACAGTACATTCCGTCGGGGTTCTCTGGCCGGGTGATCGTGGACCTGTGCGATGTCGATAGCGCCAAGTTTGAAGCCTATGCGCAAGCCGGCCAACGCCGATGGCTCAACCGGCGTGAAGGCCGCCTTCTTTCGCGGGAGGAGGCGCAGCTTGCCCATCGCGCCGATACGACCTTGCTGATCAGCGCGAACGAGGCATCGCTGCTTCGTGCACGAATGGCCGATGCAGCGGGCACCGATATCCGTGCGCTCGGCAACGGTATCGACGCAGGCTATTTCGACCCGGCCGGCATCGAACCCCATCCCGAAATCGAGGGGGGTGAAGACCCGCAGATCGTGTTCACCGGCCAGATGGACTACGCGCCCAATATCGATGCGGCGGAATGGGTCATTGCGAACATCATGCCGCAGCTGCGCCGACGCTTTTCGCGCGCGCGGTTCCATGTCGTGGGCCGTGCAACCCCTGCTCGGTTGAGAGCGCTGCACGGCGAACACGGCCTGCGCGTCTGGGGTGAAGTCCCCGACGTGCGTCCGTTCATTCGATCTGCCGATATCGTGGTGGCCCCCTTGCTGATTGCGCGCGGCGTACAGAACAAGGTTCTGGAGGCCATGGCGATGGCAAAGCCCGTCGTCCTGACCCCTGGTGCAGCCACCGGCATCGATGCCCGCGACGGCCGGCATTTTGCCATTGCGCCAAACGATCCGGCGCGATTCCTGGCAAGGATCGAGGCGCTTGTAGACGATCCGTCCGGCGCCCGCGCGATGGGCCTGGCAGCGCGCCAATTCGTTATCGAAACGATGAGCTGGGACGCTGTATACCGCGACCTTTCGCGCATCGTTCTAGACCAGACGCACCCCGATGCAGCCTGATCTTGCCATCCCTCAGCGCAGCACCGGCGCATGGCGCGGCGCGGCGTTGCGCCTCGCCTTCACGTGGGCCTGCATCTTCGCGATCACCATCGGCGATTGGCGCGAGATGGCGCACCAGTGGTGGAACATCGACACCTACGGCCACATCCTCTTTCTGCCCCCGATCATCGCCTGGCTCATCTGGGTCCGGAGAGGGGAGCTCGCCAAAGCACCCGTGTCCGGGTGGTGGCCGGGTCTTGTGTGGATGGCGCTTGGCCTGTCGGTCTGGATTGGCGGGAATGGCGCAAACATAAATCTGATCGCGCAAGCCGGTGCCATCATGGCGCTTCAGGGGGCGGTGCTGGCCATCCTGGGGCTGCAGGTGGCAGCGATCCTTGCGTTTCCGCTGGTGTTCCTCGGTTTCCTTGTTCCATTCGGGGATGAGATAATCCCCTTTCTCCAGACTGTTACGGCAGTCATAGCCACCACGCTGACACACTGGAGCGGGGTCGCGATGGTGGCCGATGGCATCCACATCGACACGCCTGCAGGCCTGTTCATCGTGGCTGAGGAATGTTCGGGCGTGAAGTTCCTCATCGCGATGGTCACGCTGGGTGTGCTGGTGGCGCACACCTGTTTCACGAGCTGGAACCGACGCGCCTGGCTGATGCTTGCCTGCATCCTCGTGCCTATCCTGGCCAATGGCGTGCGCGCATGGGCGACCATATTCATCGCGCAGTATGTCGGCGCGGAAGCGGCGGGAAGCTTCGACCATATCGTATATGGCTGGGTCTTCTTCGGACTGGTGATCGCGCTTGTGCTGGGCGCGGCGTGGCGCTGGTTCGAGCGCGATCCCGAAGACGCCGGATGGACTGCCGACGAGGCAGCCGATCTTCCGCCCGTGGTCCGATGGCAAGGTTTGACGATGCGGGACGCATCCGTCCTCGCCATCGCGCTGCTCATCGTTTTGGTCTTTGCCGCGCTCGCGCGGGTCGGCTAGGCGTCCGGCCCATGTGCGGGATCGCGGGGATATTCCATTACGAAACGGTCAAGCCGGTCGATCCCAAACGGGTCGAACGCATGACCGATGCGCTTGCTCATCGCGGCCCTGACGGGTCCGGTGTGTGGACTGCGCCCGGCATCGGGCTTGGTCATCGGCGGCTGTCGATCATCGATCTAGCCGGATCGCCGCAGCCGATGCCGTCTGCGGACGGTAAGGTGATGATCGCCTTCAACGGGGAAATATACAATTACCGCCGCTTGCGCCGCGAACTGGAGCAGGGCGGGGCGGAATTCCGAACCGGCGGCGATACCGAAACGATCCTCGCCGCGTGGCAAAAATGGGGCCCACGCTGCCTCGAAAAGCTCGACGGGATGTTTGCTTTCGCGCTGTACGACCTTGAAAAGCGCCAGCTGTTCCTCGCCCGCGACCGGCTTGGTGTGAAGCCGCTCTACATGGCGCGTCTGCCAGGTGGGGCGCTGGCCTTTGCGAGCGAGTTGAAAGGCCTGCTGGCGAACCCCTTGCTGCGCCGCGAAATCGATCCGCTGGCGATCGAGGATTACATGACCTGGGGCTATGTGCCCGATCACCGCGCGATCTTGAAGAACGTCGAGAAACTGCCCGCAGGCCATTTCCTTCTGCTCGATCACGGCTGCGAACCCGGGAAACCTGTGCAGTGGTGGGACGTCAGCTTCGCCCATCGTTCGAAGGGCCGCGAAGAAGACCTGTCTGCCGAACTGCTCCACCTCATGCGGGAAGGGGTCACCAGCCGCATGGAAGCGGACGTTCCGCTCGGCGCGTTTCTGTCGGGCGGCGTAGACAGTTCCTCCGTCGTCGCGCTGATGAGCGAGGCCTGCGCCAACCCCGTCACAAGCTGTTCTATCGGGTTCGATGTCGCCAGCGTCGATGAGACCGATCATGCGCGCAAGGTCGCGCAATTGTTCGGCACGGATCATCACGAACGGATCGTCTCGGCGGACCAGTTTGACGAGATCGACCGTATCGCGGGCATATTCGACGAACCCTTTGCCGATGCGAGCGCGCTGCCGACCTTGCGCGTGTGCGAACTCGCCCGGGAACACGTCACAGTCGCCCTGTCAGGCGATGGCGCGGACGAAGCGTTCGCCGGGTATCGCCGCCAGATCTTCCACGCACGCGAAGAACAGGCGCGCGCAGTGCTGCCGCGTTTCCTGCGCGAACCGGTGTTCGGATCGCTGGGGCGGATCTGGCCCAAGGCCGATTGGGCCCCGCGTCCCTTGCGCGCGAAGGCGACGTTCCTCTCGCTCGCACAGCAGGGGGAGGCCGGATACGCGCGCGCGCTGTCGATCCTGGCCCCCGAACAGCGGCAAGCGCTTTTTGGCGACGCGCTGCTGCGCGAACGCGGCGATTATCGCGCGGAACAACCGTTTGAAAAGCTCATGCAGAATGCTCCTGCGCGCAGCGGTCTCGACCGGGCGCAATATGCCGATCTCAAGTTCTGGTTGCCGGGCGATATCCTGACGAAAACCGATCGCACCAGCATGGCGGTCGGGCTGGAAGCGCGCGAGCCATTGCTGGATCACAGGCTGATCGAGTTTGCCGGACGTCTGCCGCATCGCCAGCGTATCCGCGGCACGACGGGTAAATGGCTGATCAAGCAGACGATGGAACGCTACCTGCCGAACGACATTCTCTATCGCCAGAAGCAGGGGTTCGTCACACCGCTCGCCCAGTGGTTCCGCGGACCCTTGGCCGGCGAGGCGAGGGCGGCCGCGTCGAGCGAATACCTCACCGGGAGCGGATGGTTCGACCGCAAGGCGCTCTCACGCCTCGCGGACGACCATATTGCGGGCCGATCGGACAACGGCCGAGTCTTGTGGCAGCTTGTCATGCTGGAGCGGTCGCTCCGCAAGCTTGCGCCCAGCGCTTAAGGCGCGTCGACCAGGACGATTTCAGCCGCGTCAAGCGCTTCGACGACGATCTCTGTTTCGCCGGTAACCGCGATGCCATCACGCGGCTGCGCTTCCTTGCCATTGACCTTGATGCGGCCGGTTGGCGCGACGAGATACTGGTGACGTTCCCCGGAAGTCGCCCAGGTCGCCGTCTGCCCCGCCTCCAGCGTGGCCGCCGCAACCTTTGCATCGGTACGAATCGCAAGCGCGTCGTCGGCCTCCGGCGCACCGCTGGCGAGCACTTCGAATCCGCCTTCGCGGTTTGCCTTGGGGAACGTGCGCTGGCCCCAACCGGGCTGTTCGCCGGCACGATCCGGCATGATCCAGATCTGGAACAGCGTTGTCGCTTCGTCCTCGAGATTGAATTCGGCGTGGGTGATGCCCGTACCCGCGCTCATCACCTGCACATCCCCGGCCACGGTACGGCCTTCATTACCCAGGCTGTCGCGGTGACTGATCGCGCCAGTGCGCACGAAGGTGACGATTTCCATGTCGCGGTGGCCATGCGGCGGAAAGCCGCTCTGGGCGGCAATCGTATCGTCGTTCCACACGCGAATGGCGCCCCAGCCCATGCGTTGGGGATCGTGATAATTGGCAAAGCTGAAATGATGGCGTGCATCGAGCCAGCCGTGGTCTGCGTGGCCGAGCGTGGCGAAGGGACGGATATCGATCATGGAATTGTCTCACATCGGCGGGGATAGAAGGGCCGCCGGGATGCCAGTCACATAAGGTCCCGGCTGCCGCCTTCAAGCCCCCAGGCCGTGACCCTTGGCCATGTACTGCGTGCTTTGCATTTCCTTGAGGCGGCTCACCGTGCGCTCGAATTCGAACGCTCCATCGCCCGATGTGTAGAGGGTTTCGGGATCGGATGCTGCCGTGGCGAACAGCTTGACGTTGTTTTCGTACAGCGCATCGATGAGTTTGGTGAACCGGATCGCTTCGTTGCGGTTGTCCGGCCCCATGGCAGGAATGCCGACCACGATCACGGTGTGAAAGGCATGGGCGATCGCCAGGTAATCGGCTGCACCGCGGTTTTCACCGCACAGCCGTTTGAAGCTGAACACGCCCACACCCTTGAGCGATTTGGGAACATGGAGAGACCGCCCACCACCCAGTTCGAGCGAGCCGGACGGAACGTGATCGGCGTCTTCGGGCTTGTAATCGGTCAACCGGAAAAACGCTTCGCGCACCTGCGCCGTCGCCTGATCGCCAAGCGGCGTGTGCCAGGTGGCAAGATCGCCCAACCGGTCGAGCCGGTAATCGGTTGCGCCGTTGAGCGGCAGCACGTCCAGTTCCGCCTCCATCAGGGCGATGAACGGAAGGAAGAGGGACCGGTTCAGTCCATCCTTGTAAAGATCGTCCGGCGGACGGTTGCTGGTGGTCACGATCGTCACACCCTCGTCGCGGATCAGGGCCGTGAAAAGCCGGCTCATGATCGCCGCATCGGCGGTGTTCGTGACGACCATTTCATCAAACGCGAGGCAACGGATGCCGTCGGCTAGGCGCGCCGCGACGGGTGCAATTGGGTCGCCTGCTTCCTTGGCCCGTTCATCACGGATCAGCCGGTCGACCTCGAGCATGAATTCGTGAAAATGTACGCGGCGCTTTTCGGCAATGCCCAGGCTGTCGATGAACAGGTCCATGAGCATCGATTTTCCGCGTCCGACGCCGCCCCACATGTAGACGCCCCTTGGGTTGGTCTGACGTGGCCGGAACAGCTGGCTGAGCAAGCCTCCGGGACTTTCTGCCTCCAGATCCTTCTGCAACCGGTCAAGCCGGACGGCGGCAGTGCGTTGGTCAGGATCGCTGCGCAATTCGCCCGCAGCAACCAGCCGTTCGTACCGCGCCAGCATTCCGGTCATTGCGGGGTCGGGCGCCGTTTCATCTTGCGCACTATGCCGGAAAACGATGCCACAACGTGATCATCCTGCTCGACCGTGCCGCGCACGAACACCATGCTGCCGGTTTCCCGGACGATTTCGCAAACGGCATCGAGCGGACGGTCGGGTTGCCCCGCCCCGACGAATTGGGTGGACAATTCCACCGTCACCGACGGTCCGGCGTTGCCGCTTCCGATGGTGTGCATGGTTGTGAACAGCGAAATGTCGACGAGCGACAATGTAACCGCGCCATGAACGATGCCCTGCAGGTTTTCGTGCCGGCGTTCGGGAAACATTCGCAGGCGCGCGCGCCCGTCATCATCGACGCGGGTGATGAGCTTGCCCATCACCGCGCCGTTGAACAGCGACTGGTCCTTGAGATTCCAATGGCGCCAGCCAGGATTTTCCGGATCAGGACCGTGATCGAAGACGTCGTCGGGAAGTGCCATCGTCAGATGGCGCGTTCGGCCATCATCTTCTTCGTCTCGGCAATCGCCTTGGCCGGGCTAAGGCCCTTGGGGCAGACGTTGGAGCAGTTCATGATGGTGTGGCAACGATACACGCGGAAGGGATCTTCCAGCTGGTCGAGCCGCTCACCCGTCATTTCGTCACGGCTGTCGGCAAGCCAGCGGTACGCCTGGAGCAGGATTGCCGGACCGAGGAACTTGTCCGAGTTCCACCAATAGCTGGGGCACGCGGTCGAACAGCAGGCGCACAAGATGCATTCGTAGAGACCATCCAGCTTTTCGCGCTGCGCCGGTGTCTGCAGGCGTTCCTTGCCGCTGGGCGTGGTGGACACCGTTTGCAGCCACGGACGGATCGAGGCGTACTGCGCATAGAAGTGCGTGAAATCCGGAACGAGGTCCTTGATCACGTCCATGCTCGGCAGCGGGGTGATGCGGATTTCCCCGTCGAGATCTTCGATCGCGGTGGTGCAGGCCAGACCGTTCTTGCCGTTCAAATTCATCGAACACGATCCACAGATGCCTTCGCGGCAGGAGCGGCGGAACGTCAGCGTCGGATCGATTTCGTTCTTGATCTTGAACAGCGCGTCCAGAACCATCGGACCACAATCGTCGAGGTCGAGTTCGAACGTGTCATAGCGCGGGTTTTCCCCGCTGTCGGGATCATAGCGATAGATACGGAATTTGCGGACACGAGCCCCCCCGTCGGCGTGATGTTCACGGGTCTTGCCGGTGATCTTCGAATTCTTCGGGAGGGTGAACGTCGCCATGTGAGCTTTCGATCCTGTTGCGTTGCGAAACCCATCTAGCGTGTCGGACGTATGGTGCAAGGGTTGCGGAACCGCTTGTTCGGGCAATAGTCTGATGTACATGGAAACAGATCGTCAGGTCGACTGGCCCGCAACGGCCGCGGTGTTCGGTGCGAGCGGGGGTATCGGCCGCGCGCTTTGCGATGCGCTGGCCGCGCGTGGATGCCGCCGCATCTATGCCGGTACGCGGCGAACCGTGCCCTTCGATGGCGGTGCGCTGGCCCCTTTCCGGTTTGATCTGGAGGACGAAGCCAGCATCCGCTCCGCAGCGGACAGCATGGCCGCAGATCCGCCCGAACTGGTGATCGTGGCGAGCGGGGTTCTGACGCTAGCGGACGGCACTGGCCCTGAACGCAGTTTTCGCAAGCTGGACCCGGCGGCGATGGACCAGGTGCTGCGGATCAACGCCATCGGGCCAGCGCTGGTGGCCAAGCATATGCTGCCGCTGTTGCCGCGCGATAGGCGGGGCGTTTTCGCGGCCATTTCGGCGCGCGTCGGGTCCATATCCGACAACCGGCTTGGCGGGTGGCATTCCTACCGCGCGAGCAAGGCTGCGCTGAACATGCTCCTGCGTAATTTCGCCATCGAAATGGGCCGCACCCACAAGCACACGATCGTGGCCGGGCTGCACCCGGGAACGGTCGATACGGGCTTGTCTGAACCCTTCCAGGGCAACTTGCCCGAGGGCCAGTTGATGGAGCGACCGGAGGCTGCGGGAAAACTGATCGACGTTATCACTCGTCTGGAAAAAGGCGATTCCGGCTCCGTGTTCGACTTCAACGGCGAGCGTGTGCCCGCCTAGTCGTTCAGTCCGTAACGCCTGAAGGCTTCGGCCAGGATCGTCTCGATCAGCTCTTCCTGTGTCCAGCCGGCAAGCTGCGCGGCCCGGCCAAACACCTTTTGCGACCAAAGGTTGCAGTTGAGATTGACCTCGAGGAACGTCACTTCGCCGGTTTCCTCGTTCACGCGGAATTCGAAGCGCCCGTAATCGAAGGGACGGTATTCGTTCCACAGCTTCCGAGTGTAATCGGCGATGGTGTCCATCGTCTTACCCTGCTCGTACGGGTCGAGCGAATATTTCTGGCTGCGATCCACCAGATCGCGCTTTTCGTAATAGGTCCGAAGGTGATCCGGATCTGCCTGGCGGAAGATCATCATGGGCAGGATCACAGGATCGCCCATCGTGATAACGGGCACCTCGACATCGCTGCCCGAAACGAACGGTTCGACAAGGGCATCGTGACCCAGATCGTGCACTTCGTCGATTGCCGCGCGGATGCCGGCCCAATCGGATGCGTCGCGCACACCCCAACTGGCTGACGATGCGTTGGGCTTGATCACATACCGTTCGGCCTGGGGATGCTGGTCGGACCCGATCGGCGCGCCGCGGCGATAAATGGCCCAGGGCGCGGTCGGAACGCCCGCATCGCGCGCCGCGCGTTTCGCCAGGTGCTTGTCATCCGAAAGACCGCGCAGGATCGGGCTGGCACCCAGATAGGGAATGCCGAGTCGTTCGCACAAAAGCGGGCACAGCATCTCCGAATTGAAGAAACCGGCGCGGTTCAGCAGCGGAAAAACGAAATCGACTTCCGGTGCGTCGAACAGCACCTCGAACCGGTCCGCGAGAGTGAGATTCAGCCCCAGGCCTGTCAGAATTTCCCGCATTTCCCGGTGGTAGAGGGCATGGTTGCCGTCTTCGGGATGCAGTTCGCCATCCCACAGGGCGTTCTTTGCGATGAACATTACGCGCAGGCGTTCGCGTGTGGCGGGATCGATTTTCAAAGGGGTAGGGTATGCCAAGAACTTGCGGCCCATTTTTTTGAAGGTCCGGGGCGTTTAAGTCTGCTAAGCGGCGCATCCAAGCAGAATCCGGATGTGAAAGCCGCGTGGTCGCAAGATTCCCTGATTTGTCTCCTGAATTTGCAGGAAAAACCGACGCCGAAAAGGCCATCGATTTGCTCTCGTCAGGTGGCGATGCGCGAATCACCCTTGATGCGGCTACCGGCCTGAACCGGTATATGTCGTCCCCGTACCCCAGGCCGATACTGGCGTTCGCCTCGTCGACGGCCAACGACCTGTCGGCTGCTGCCTTTGCGCATATCCTGGCCCTGCTGGACACTGGCCAGCCCGATTACGCCAGCCACCTCGAAAACCTGCGCCAACGCATGGCCGACGCCTATGGCATCGCCGCGCCATGCGAGATCGTTTTTGCCCCATCGGGGACCGATCTCGAATACGTGGCGCTGGCTGCGGTCCTTGGCCGATCATCGGGCGGCATTCACAACATTCTGTTGGGTGCGGACGAAGTGGGCCGTGGCTGCATCCTTTCCGCCCATGGCAAGTATTTCGCGCACGAAACCGCGATCGACCAGAGCGTTACCTACGGTGACGCGGTGGAAGGCACGGGCGATATCAGCCTGGCCGATATCCCGGTGCGGTGCCTCGAGGGCAAGGCGGTGACCAGTTCGGACATCGCCGCTTCGATCGAACGCGAACTGGAAATCGCAAGGGACGCCGGACGGCACGCCCTGGTTCACGTGGTTCATGGATCGAAGACAGGCCTGATCCTTCCGTCCCTTTCCGATATCGATCAACTGCAGGCTGCGTGGGGCGATATTTTCACACTGGTTGTCGATGCCTGCCAGGCGCGGATCACCGGCGAAGCGATTCGGCAGTACATCGACCGTGGAGCGATAGTTTTCCTGACCGGGTCGAAGTTCATGGGCGGCGCACCGTTCGGCGGCATGGCTCTTGTACCCAGTCAAATGGCTCAGCGTGCCCAAGTCCTTCCCGCCGGGTTCACAGGCATTTTTCGCCGTGCCGAATGGCCACTGGGATGGCCTGGCCGGGACGAGTTGGCGGACACCGCCAATCCCGGACTGGCGTTGCGACTGGAAGCCGCAATTCATGAACTCGAACGATTTCGCGCGCTTGAGCGCAAGGATGTCGAGCGGGTCATCGCTGCGTTCCAGCGCCAGTTGAAGACGTGTCTGGTGGAGCCATTCGGTTTTGCTCTGGTGCGACCCTATCCTGAAGGGGAGGGATCGGTTCCGCAGGACCACCCGCTCGAAATGCTGACTCTTGCGACGCTGGATGTAAGCCCGCATCCGGGCGCCCATACAATCGAGGATGCCGAAAAACTGCATCGCAAACTGGCCTTGTCCGGTATCCGGCTTGGCCAGCCCGTGAAGAGTGTGCGGACCCCGCAGGGAAGCTGGGCGGGCACATTGCGGATCGGCCTCTCGATGCCGCAGGTTGTGGAAATCGCACAACTCGGTGATGACCAGCTCGATCACTGGCTGTCGTCCCGTTTCGGCCGCATCGCCGCTGCGTTGCAGGGCGATGTGGTGGACGCGCCGGCACTCTGAATGCCCTGCCGCGGTCAGCGAACCGCGGCTCCCTTTCTCGCTGACGATTGTCCCAAGTTGGCACGATTTCGCTTGCCGCCCGAAGGAAAGCCGATAGCCTGAAAACTGTTTGATGCTGTTGGAGTGGGCGGCATGGGTATGAAGAGCTGGTATGACGCCAGGGTGATGCCGCGTTTGATTACATTGGCTTGCGGTCAACCCGCGATAGCCGACAGGCGTAAGGCCATCGTGCCACTTGCCACGGGCCACGTCTTCGAAATCGGATGTGGCGGTGGGCTTAACCAGCGGTTCTACGATCCTGACCAGGTCACCGGTTTCAGCGGGATAGATCCCCACGAAGGCCTGCTCGAGGGCGCGCGTGCGCAGGCAACGAAGAAGGGCTGGGAGGCCGATCTGAGGCAGGGCTTCGGAGAAGACATTCCGTTCAGCGACAGCCAGTTCGATACGGTGGTATGCACGTACACATTGTGCTCCGTAGCCGATCAGGCCCGCGTGCTGTCGGAATTGCGCCGCATCCTCAGACCCGGGGGAAAGCTGCTGTTCCTGGAGCATGGCCGCGCGCCCGATACGGCGGTTGCGAAATGGCAGGACCGGATCGAACCGCTATGGAAACCTCTCGCCGGCGGATGCCATCTGACCCGTCCAATCGGGTCGGCGCTGCGGGGCGCGGGGTTTGCCGTGGAGCCGTTGGGGCAGGGTTATTTGCCGAAATCGCCGAAGGTTATGGGTTGGATGGAATGGGGCGTGGCGCGCAAGGAAAGCGCCTGACACCACCCGAAAACAAAACGCCCCGAACGGTCGGACCGTTCGGGGCGTTTGTCATTCAATAGTCCTGCGCGCGATTATTCGTCGCCGAAGGTCCGTTGCCACCATCCACGGCGCGGCTTGGCATCCTGCTGCTGCCTCTCGTCGGTATCGGCCTTCGCAGGCGCTTTTTCCGGCTCGGCAGCAGGGCCTGCGTCAACCACGGGGGCCGGTGCGGCTTCCACGGCCACGTCGGCTTCAGCGGCGGGTTCGACCTTTTTACGGCGGGTCCGCTTGGGCTTGGGCTTTTCTTCGGTCGGTTCCGCAACGGGTTCCGCAGCCGCTTCGGCGGGCGCATCTGCATCCGCTTTCTTGCGGCGGGTCCGCTTGGGCTTGGGCTTTTCCTCGGCCGCAGCTTCGACTTCCACAGCGGGCGTTTCTACCGGGGCTTCTGCATCGGCCTTCTTGCGGCGGGTGCGCTTGGCCTTGGGCTTGGGCGCATCTTCGTCTGCAGCGACAGCATCCGCTGCCTGCGGCGAATCGTCGGGTCCAGCGACAACTGCCATATCGTCGCCGACCTGTTCCGATACGGCCTCGAGCTTCCCGGCATCTTCCGCCGTTATCTCATGACCGCCTTCGCCGCCTTCGCTGCCTTCGCCGTTCTCACCGCGTCCACGGCCACCCCTGCGGCGTCCGCCACGGCGGCGGCGCTTCTTGGGCCTGTCTTCGCCGTCATCGTCCTGATCGGAACGCGGTTCGGCTTCGTTGTCGTTGTCGGAATCGGCGTCGTCATTTTCGTCGCCATCGACTTCGCCGTCCTGGCCGTCACGCTTCTTGTTGCGTCCACGACCTCCGCGGCGCCGACGCCGTTTCTTGCGGGGACGGTCATCGCCTTCGCTGTTTTCCTGGTCGTCGTCGTCTTCGTCCTGATCGTCGAAGCCATCGACTTCGATTTCATCCTCTTCCTCGTCTTCGGGAATAGGTTCGAAGCGCGGTGTGCTGGTGGGGCGCGGACCGGAACTTCCGACGGTCATCTTGGCGCCTTCGTCTTCACCTTCCGGGCTGACCACGACCTGCACGCCGTAGCGTTGCTCGATCTCCATCAGGTCGGGCCGCTTTTCGTTCAGCAGGTAAACAGCCGCTTCGGTGCTGGCACCGAGCGTGATGATCGTTCCCTTACCCTTGGCGGCTTCTTCTTCGATAAGCCGAAGGGCCGAAAGGCCGGCGCTCGACGCGGTGCGGACCAGGCCGGTGCCATCGCAGTGCGGACAATCGCGGGTGGTCGCCTCGAGGACGCCCGTGCGCAGGCGCTGGCGGCTCATTTCCATCAGGCCGAAGCTTGAAATACGCCCGACCTGGATGCGCGCACGATCGTTCTTGAGCGCGTCCTTCATCGCACGCTCGACCTTGCGGGTGTTCGAGTGATGCTCCTGGTCGATGAAGTCGATCACCACCAGGCCGGCCATGTCGCGCAGACGCAACTGACGGGCGATTTCGCGCGCGGCTTCCAGATTGGTGTGCAGCGCGGTCTGCTCGATGTTGTGCTCCTTGGTGGAGCGTCCCGAGTTGATATCGATCGAGACCAGAGCTTCGGTGGGGTTGATGACCAGGTAACCGCCCGATTTGAGCTGGACCACCGGATCGTACATCGCCTTCAGCTGATCTTCCGCGCCGTAACGCTGGTAGAGCGGCACCGGATCGGCATACTGCTTAACCCGACGCGCATGGCTGGGCATCAGCAGCTTCATGAATTCCTTGGCCGACTTGTAGCCGGTCTCGCCCTCTACGACGACTTCCTCGATTTCCTTGTTGTAGATGTCGCGGATGGCGCGCTTGATCAGGTCGCTGTCCGAATGGATCAACGCCGGAGCGGAGGAGGAAAGCGTCTTTTCGCGGATTTCGTCCCAGAGGCGGGCAAGATAATCGAAATCGCGCTTGATCTCGGGCTTGGTGCGCGAGAGTCCTGCGGTCCGTACAATCAGGCCCATGGATTTGGGCAGGGTAAGGTCCGACACGATCTGCTTGAGCCGCTTGCGATCGGCGGCGCTGGAAATCTTGCGCGAAATACCGCCGCCGTGGCTGCTGTTCGGCATCAGGACGGTGTAGCGGCCGGCAAGGCTGAGATAGCTGGTGAGAGCGGCGCCCTTGTTCCCGCGTTCTTCCTTCACGACCTGGACGAGCAGGACCTGGCGGCGCTGGATAACGTCCTGGATCTTGTAACGGCGGCGAAGCGCCATGCGGCGCGCGCGGGCGTCATCGACTTCCTTGGCGCGGCTGCGACCCTTGCCCTGGCGACGGCCCTTGCCGCGACCACGGCCACCCTTGCCACGGCCCCGATCATCCGACGTTTCGTCGTCGGACGCATCATCGTCGTCCTCGTCCTCGTCCTCATCTTCGTTGTCGAAGTGACCTTCCTCGATTGTCGAGACTTCGTCCTTTTCGGAGGTGTCGACTTCTTCGAGGCCGTCTTCGGCGAGATCTTCGGCAAGCGCCCCGGAACTTTCATCGTCGGCGTCGTATTCGTCGCCGGGCATTTCGCCGCGATCTTCCTCTTCGGCGCGCAGGCGGGCTTCTTCTTCCGCGACTTCCGCTTCTGCTGCGAGGAGCGCTTCGCGATCCTCTTTCGGAATCTGGTAATAGTCGGGATGAATTTCGCTGAACGCGAGGAAGCCGTGACGGTTACCGCCGAAGTCGACGAAGGCCGCCTGAAGCGACGGTTCGACCCGTGTAACCTTGGCTAGATAGATATTTCCCTTGATCTGCTTGTGATCAGCAGATTCGAAATCGAATTCTTCAATCCGGTTTCCCTTGAGTACCGCCACCCGGGTTTCTTCCTGGTGGCGCGCATCGATAAGCATGCGCGTTGCCATGTATTATTCTCCAGCCGCTGCGGGGCGGGGCGGACCCTGCCTTCGCGCGGCGTATCATGTGATGAAATCCGCATCCCGTTCCGGGTGCTGCGGCGTTAAAGGACCGGTCCTCGCACACGCATGTGCGGAGCCGGGTATTCGTGACTGCGGAGATACCCTTGCGCATTGTGCGCGCTGACCGGCCCGACGGATACGCGGTGCGGGCCGTGGCCTGCACTGCGATAATCGGGGAGGTGGTGGGCATTTCCAGCATCAACCTGTTTTCTGGGCGATCCGAGGGGCATCGCGCCGCCCCGGTCGAGGAGATCGGTTTACCGCGATGTCCCTCTTCGTCGCGTAATTTCGCGCCGATCGGAGGCACCGGATAACCGATGGCGCATCGCTAGCACCGTGGGTTTCACACGGCAACCATATTGCGTGATTGGATAATATCGCCCTAACCACACATGCAGGATGACAATGCGCGCACAGATACTGGCCCTGTTGCTGGTGCCGTTGGTACTTGTCGCCATACTTGTGGCAACCACCCAGCGCGTCCCCGTACCCGAAATCGGCAGAGCCTATGTACTGCGCGCCGAACTGCCGAAGGTCGATGCCGCGCCGCCCCTTCCGAGGGTGGCCGGGCAGCGCGGAAAACCGCTGGTCGTGATCGATGCCGGCCATGGCGGTCATGATCCGGGTGCATCGGGACAGGGGCTCATCGAAAAAGCCCTCGTGCTGGCGCTGGCGCGTTCCTTGCGCGACGAGATCGAGCGCGAGGGGGATGTGCGGGTGGCTCTGACCCGGGATGACGATCGTTACCTCCTTCACGCCGAACGGTTCGAAATCGCCCGTAGGCTCGACGCGGACCTGTTCCTTTCGATCCATGCCGACAGCGCAGGCGATTCCAGCGAAGTGACCGGCGCGAGCATCTACACGTTGTCCAACGAAGCCTCGAGCGACGCTGCGGCGCGCTTTGCAGAACGCGAAAATGCATCCGACCGGATCAACGGGCTCGAACTGGGGCAGCAAACCGATGCGGTCAGCTCGATCCTCGTCGAATTGTCCCAGCGCCGGACACAGGAACAATCGGCGGAATTTTCGCGGCTGATACTGCGCGAAGGGCAGGGATTGCTGAGTTTCCATCCGCAATCGCAGCGCTCGGCAGCGCTGAAGGTGTTGCGTGCGCCCGATGTTCCATCAGTGCTTTTCGAGAGCGGCTTCATCACCAACGAGGCCGAGGCCCGCCGGCTTTCATCGCCCGAGGGCCGCCGCCGCTTCGCCGAAACGATGGCGCGCGCAATCCGCATCTATTTCGCCCGTCAGTCAGAAAGCTGAGCCAGCTGCGTTGTTCGCACTGGCGAAGTGCGAAAAGGGCGTGCTAGAGGCCTTGCCCACATCATGTCCGAAAATTCCGCACTCGACTATTATCGCTACCGTATCAGCCGCGATCCGCGGCGGCTTGCGGCGTGGTTCAACGAAAACTGGTCACACAACCGCAAGCTGCGCGTGGCCAGTTACGCGGTGGGGCTGGGCGTGGTCATGGTCGTGCTGGCATGGGCCACTCTGGCGCGAAACCTGCCTGATGCGGAAACGCTGGTCGATTATGAAACACCGCTGCCCACCGTGGTGCGGGGCGTGGATGGCGAAATCGTCCATTCCTATGCCCGCGAACGCCGGGTCCAGTTGCAGTATGGCGACTTTCCGGGGAAGCTGATCGAAGCGTTCCTTTCAGCTGAAGACAAGACCTTCTTCAGCCATGGCGGGGTCGACCTTACGGGCACGGCCAACGCCGTCTTCGATTACGCCATCAAGCTGGGTTCGGGCGAGCGCGCCGTTGGCGGGTCGACGATCACGCAACAGGTCGCCAAGAACCTCCTTCTGGGTGACGAATATTCGGTCACGCGCAAGTTGAAGGAAATGATTCTCGCGACGCGCATCGAGAGCGTGCTGACCAAGCAGGAAATCCTCGAGCTTTACCTGAACGAAATCGCGCTGGGTCGCCGCAGCTTCGGTGTGCAGGCCGCCGCTCGCGCCTATTTCGACAAGGACGTTGGCGAACTCGATCTGCACGAAATGGCCTTTCTCGCCATTTTGCCGAAGGCGCCCGAACGCTATGGCCGCGCCCGGTTCGAGGACATGGCCGTCGAACGCCGCAATTTCGTGCTCGAACAGATGTCAGCGAACGGTTTCGTTTCGGCCGAGGATGCCGCAACCGCCATGCGCCAGCCGCTCGGACTGGTCCGCCAGCGCAGCGAACGGTCGGCGGATGCAGGTTACTTCCTCGAAGAGGTACGGCGCCAGCTGATCGACAAATTTGGCGAAACCGCGGAAGAAGGCGGAAACAGCGTGTACGCAGGCGGCCTTTGGGTCCGCACTTCGCTCGACATGGAATTGCAGAACGCGGGGCGCGACGCGCTGCGGGCGCAATTGCTGCGTTATCACGGCAACCGCGGCTTCACCGGACCGGTTGCCAGTCTCAACCCGGAAAACGGCAACCTTACGTCGCAGCTGGCATCGTCCAACCTCGGCATAAGCTATGACAACTGGCGTATCGGCGTGATTACACAGGCCGGCGGCGCGGCGAAGATCGGCTTCACCGATGGCGAGGAATTTGCCGTCCTCAACCCGCCGTCCACGCTCAAGGTGGGCGATGTCGTGGCGGCGGTCAGTTCGGGCAATGGATACAGTTTGCGCGGCGTGCCCGAAGTGTCGGGCGCATTTCTTGCCGAAGCCCCGCAAACCGGACGCATCATGGCGATGCAGGGCGGATTCGACAGCCGGCTAGGGGACTTCAACCGCGCAACGCAGGCTTTGCGGCAGCCGGGTTCGACCATCAAGCCGTTCGTTTACGCTGCGGCTCTCGACCAGGGCATGACGCCTGCAACCCAGGTTCCCGATCAGACATTCTGTGTGTGGCAGGGCGCCAATCTCGGCGAAAAATGTTTCCGCAACTTCGGCGGCGGCGGGGGCGGTGTGCACACGATGCGCTGGGGCCTCGAACAGAGCCGCAACCTCATGACGATCCACATCGCCGATACCACCGGCATGGACAACGTCGTGAAGACCATCGACCGGCTCGGCATCGGCAAATACGACGCGTATTATTCCTTTGCGCTGGGCGCTGGCGACACCACGGTTGCCCGGATGGTCAACGCTTATGCTGCGCTGGCCAACTGGGGGCGGCAGAACGAAGGAAGCGTGATCGACTATGTGCAGGACCGGCGCGGAAAGGTCATCTTCCGCACCGACACGCGCGAATGCACCAAGTGCAACATGGAGAAGTGGGACGGACAACCGATGCCGCGCTTCGACGTGTCGGGCAAGCAGGTGCTCGATCCGCGTACAGCGTTCCAGGTGGTTCACATGCTGCAGGGCGTCGTCACCCGCGGCACCGCGGTCCGCCTGCGTGATCTGAACCTGCCGCTCTTCGGCAAGACCGGGACCACCAACGGTCCCACCAACGCCTGGTTCGTGGGCGGTACGCCCGATATCATTGCCGGAATGTATGTCGGCTTCGACCAGCCGCGCAATCTCGGTGGATGGGTGCAGGGGGGTAACACGGCAGCCCCGATCATGAAGCAATTCGTCGAGAAGACGAAGGATCGCTGGACAGCGGAAGACTTCGTCGCGCCTCCCGGGGTCCGCATGGTCAAGATCGACCGCGCCAGCGGCAAGCGTGTGTTCGAAGGAACGCCGAGCAACGACCCCAAGGCATCGGTCATCTGGGAGGCCTTCAAGCCCGACACGGAACCACCGCGTGCCACGCGGTCCGATGCCATCGCCGCGAAACGCAACGAGATACTCGAACTGCTGCGGCGCGCACGCCAGGGCGGATCGGCCGAACGCGCACCGAACCAGACCGGGCGTGCGGAAGACTTCGTGGAGGAACAGGGCGGCATCTACTAGCTGCTGTCCCTGTCTGCGACCTCTCTCCAGCTTTACAATCGGTGCCTTCCCGTTAGGGGAAGCGGCCAAGTCATTCGAAGGAATTAACCATGCGTGCCGAAGGGCAGGCCCAAATCGAGAGGATCACCGCGGCGCTTGATCTCGTTCGTCAGTCGCTCGACTGGGAGCGCGCGCTGCGCCGTCTCGACGAACTCGATGCCCGTGTCCAGGACCCCACCTTGTGGGACGATCCGAAGAAGGCGCAGGCCATTTCGCAGGAACAAAAACGCCTCGAAACCTCCATCAACACGGTCCGTGAAATTGAATCCGAAATGGCGGATGCGAGCGAATACGTGGAACTGGGCGAAGCCGAAGGCGATGACGAGGTCATTGCCGACGGTCTGGCAAGCCTCGCCGCGCTGGCCGAACGCGCCGACAAGGACAAGGTTCAGGCACTGCTTTCGGGCGAAGCGGACGGCAACGACACCTTCATCGAAATCCACGCAGGCGCAGGCGGAACCGAAAGCCAGGATTGGGCCGAAATGCTCTTCCGGATGTATGCCCGCTGGGCCGAACGCAAGGGCTTCAAGGTCGAGACGGTCGAATACCAGGCCGGCGATCAGGCCGGGATCAAGAGCGCGACGCTGTTGGTCAAAGGCGAAAACGCCTACGGTTATGCCAAGACCGAAAGCGGCGTCCACCGCCTCGTCCGTATCAGTCCGTACGATAGCAGCGCCCGCCGCCACACCAGCTTCAGCTCAGTCTGGGTCTATCCGGTGATCGACGACGATATCGACATCCAGATCAACGAAAGCGATCTGAAGATCGATACCTATCGCGCCTCGGGTGCGGGCGGCCAGCACGTCAACACCACCGACTCCGCCGTTCGCATTACCCACCAGCCCACCGGCATCGTGGTGGCCAGCCAGAACGATCGCAGCCAGCACAAGAACAGGGCCACGGCCATGGGCATGTTGAAGGCGCGCCTGTTCGAACGCGAAATGGCCGAGCGCGAAGCTGTAGCGTCCGGCGAATACCAGGAAAAGAGCGACATCGGGTGGGGGCACCAGATCCGCAGTTACGTGCTCCAGCCGTATCAGATGGTGAAGGACCTGCGCACGGGCGTTACTTCTCCCACGCCGGACGATGTTCTGGATGGCGCGCTCGATCCGTTTATCTCCGCTGCTTTGGCGCAGCGAGTCACCGGCGAAACGGTCGAGGTGGAGGACACCGAGTGAGGCTCGGCCTCGTTCTTCTGCCTGCTTTTGCGTCCATGCTGACAGCCTGCGACGGCGGTGCGCCACTGGAAAACGAAGGCGAGATTTTCCCGGCCCCGGATCGCCCGGTTTCGGAAATCAGCGCAACGCAATTTTCCACCGAGGACCAACGCGACAGCCGCGGCGAGGCCCGGACAGTCATGGATCTGGCCGAGCTGGAGCCTGGCATGACCGTCGCCGATATTGGCGCTGGCAACGGGTATTACACGGTACGCCTGGCGGAACGTGTCGGGGAAACGGGCCGTGTCCTGGCACAGGATATCGATCGTGGCGGACTGGCGCGCCTCGCACGGCGCGTCGAACGCCAGCAGCTCGAAAACATATCCATCCGGCAGGGTGAACCGGCTGATCCCAAGCTGCCGCCCAACAGTTTCGACCGGATTTTCATGATCCACATGTATCATGAGATCGAGAAGCCCTACGAATTCCTCTGGCGTATGTGGCCATCGCTTCGCGAAGGCGGACAGGTGGTGGTTGTCGATATCGACAGGCCTACCGACGCGCACGGGATCGACCCGCTGTTGCTGTCATGCGAATTCGAACGGGTCGGCTACGAACTGGTCGCGTTCAAGGACGCCCCGGAATTGTCCGGTTACTATGCACAGTTCAAGGCAGCGGCTAACAGGCCCGCACCGGGAGAGATCGAGCCGTGTCGCACAGATCAGGCGGCAAGAGGCGCCGGGTCGGAAGTTGACCCAGAGAAAAGAGAGAAAGTATAATGAGTTTCAAGGGGTTGAGCCCGATCGTATACGGCGGCCGCGAAGTGTGGCCGCTGGTCGAAGGGGGCAAGGGCGTCTCCGCCACGAATCACATGAGCTCGGGTGCCTGGGCCGCGGCAGGCGGCATCGGCACGGTCAGTGCCGTCAATGCCGACAGCTATGACGAAGACGGCAATCCGGTCCCCCAGCTCTATCCGCAGGCGACCCGCAAGGAGCGCCACGAACAGCTGATCCGCTATGCGATCGATGGCGCCACCGAACAGGTGAAACGCGCACACGAAATTTCCGGCGGCAACGGCGCGATCAACATCAACGTGCTGTGGGAAATGGGCGGCGCGCAAGCCGTACTCGAAGGGGTGCTCGAAAATTGCCCCGGTCTGATCACGGGCGTCACCTGCGGAGCGGGGATGCCGTACAAGCTGGCCGAGATCGCGGCGCGGTTCAACGTCCACTACCTGCCGATCGTAAGTTCCGCCCGCGCATTTCGCGCGCTGTGGAAGCGCAGCTATTCCAAGGTTCCCGAACTTCTGGCCGCTGTGGTTTATGAAGATCCATGGCTGGCCGGCGGGCACAACGGCCTGTCGAACGCCGAAGATCCGACCAAGCCGGAAGATCCCTATCCGCGCGTCAAGGCGCTGCGCGATACGATGCGCGCCGAGGGCGTTTCCGAAGACACCGCCATCGTGATGGCTGGCGGGGTGTGGTTCCTGCGGGAATGGAACGACTGGATCGACAACCCCGAGCTCGGCAAGATCGCATTCCAGTTCGGCACCCGCCCGCTGCTGACCGAAGAAAGCCCGATTCCGCAGGTCTGGAAAGACATGCTGCGCACAGTCGAACCCGGCGACGTTCTGCTGCACAAATTCAGCCCGACCGGGTTCTATTCCAGCGCGGTCAAAACCCCGTTCCTGTACGATCTGATGCATCGCAGCGATCGCCAGATCCCGATCTTCAAGCGTGACGAGGAAGAGGGCACGATCCCACTTTCCGACCACGGCAAGGGGAAGTACTTCTGGGTCCACCCAGGCGACCAGCGCAAGGCGCTCTCGTGGATGGCGGAAGGGTTCACCGAAGCCCTCAAGACGCCGGACAACTCGGTCGTCTTCGTGACCCCCGAAAGCGCGGAGGTCATTCGCAAGGACCAGCAGGATTGCATGGGCTGCCTGTCGCATTGCGGGTTCTCCTCGTGGAAGGACCACGATGATTTTACGACAGGACGCCTCGCTGATCCGCGCAGTTTCTGCATCCAGAAAACGCTTCAGGATATCGCCCATGGCGGCGATCCGGATGAAAATCTCGCGTTTGCGGGCCACGCGGCTTACCGTTTCAAGCAGGATCCGTTCTACTCCAACAACTTCACACCGACGGTGAAGCAGCTGGTCGATCGTATCCTGACCGGTGACTGACATCGACGTCGGCATTGCCAGCCTGGGCAGTGCCGACGTCGCCGCTCTGCTGTCGGTCCATCAGCAACGGATGCTGGGCGCATCTCCGCCAGGAACATCCTACGCGCTTGATCTGTCGGGGCTTCAAATTCCTGAAGTCACGGTTTTCGAAGCGCGGCGGGGTGGGTGCCTTCTCGGTGTCGGGGCGCTCAAGCAGTTGCCCGGTCGCAACGGCGAGATAAAATCCATGCGGACCGTCGACACGGCCTTGCGGCAGGGTGTGGGACAGGCTCTTCTGGAATTCATCGAAACCGCAGCACGCCAGCGTGGGTACGACCGCTTGCTTCTCGAAACCGGGACGGGCGAAGCGTTTGATCCTGCGAACCGCCTTTATACGCGCAACGGTTTCGTGCGCCGTGAACCGTTCGGCGATTACACCGAAACGCAGTTCAACATTTTCTACGAAAAACTGATCTGAGGATCAGTCGAGACCGATCAGCACCTGGTCGGGCGGCCTGTGCCCATCCACCCACATCCGGATGTTGGCGATCACCTTCATTCCCGATTCCTCCCGTCCCTCGCGCGTGGCGCTGCCGATATGGGGAAGGGTCATGACGTTGGGATGCCGTATCAGTCGCGGATCGACGCGGGGTTCGTCGGGATAGACATCCAGCCCGGCGCCCGCGAGTTGCCCGCTTTCCAAAGCCAAGATCAGGGCTTCCTGCTCCACCAGATCGCCGCGTGCGGTGTTGATCAGGCTCGCGCCATTCTTCATCAGGGCAATCCGCCGGCCGTCGATCATGTGGTGGGTGCCCGGACCGGCGGGGCAGTGCAACGTCACGATATCGGCCCGCGTCAGGAGTTCGTCGAGATCCTGGACATAGGTTGCCGCAAACATGCGCTCGACCGCGTCGGGCAAGGGTTTGCGGTTATGGTAGATGATCTCTAGCCCGAAGGCGCGCGCACGGTGCGCCACGGCCTGGCCGATCCGCCCCATTCCCACGATGCCCAGTGTCTTGCCGG
Source organism: Qipengyuania zhejiangensis (assembly GCF_035607565.1). NCBI lineage: Bacteria > Pseudomonadati > Pseudomonadota > Alphaproteobacteria > Sphingomonadales > Erythrobacteraceae > Qipengyuania > Qipengyuania zhejiangensis. The sequence goes on from NZ_JAYKGO010000001.1 coordinate 1,005,676, forward strand.
CCAGCTTGGTGCCCAACAGGGCCGTTGGCGTCCACCCGGTCCATTCGCCGCTGCGGATCAGTTCGACGCCTTCGCGAACCCTCCGCGGCACACCAATGATGCCGGCCATGGCGATGTCCGCCGTGTCATCGGTGAAAACGCCGGGCGTGTTCGTGACCATCACATGCCGGGCCGATGCGGCCTTGAGATCGAGATGTTCGGTACCGGCGCCGAAATTGGCGATAAGCGCCAGATTGTCGCCTGCCTGCGCGATCATGTCCGCGTCGATACGATCTGTGACCGTGGGAACCAGCACATCGCATTCTTGCATGGCTTCGACCAATTGCGCGCGCATCAGCGGCGTGTCGGTGCGATTGAGGGTAACGTCGAACAGTTCACGCATTCGATCTTCGACCGACGGCATGAGGTGCCGTGTCACGATGACACGCGGGCGCCGCTCGAGGCGTTTCGGGACCGTTTCGCTTGAGGTTTCCATGTAGATACCAGCGCTAGGGCGAGGCGAGTACGGCGGTCAAGCGCCTGCGATCCCCCGACGCGCGATTTCGGCGCACCATGGTTGCCGGACCGCAGTCGAATCGGGTAGGAGCATGACCATGGCTTTACGGTTTCTTCTCGTTTGTTTCCTGCTGCTTGGCGCTGCCTTTCCGGCGAGCGCCCAGGATCGTGATGTTCCCTATTGGGCAACGATCCGCGCGACGGAGCTGAACATGCGCGTCGGGCCGAGCGCGGATTACAAGATTGCATGGGTTTATCGGCGGCCCGGCCTGCCGGTGAAGGTGGTCCGCGTGATGGAAGGCTGGCGGCTGATACAGGATCCCTCGGGCACCAAGGGCTGGGTGGTAGCCCGCCTGCTGAGTCCCGATCGCGGTGCAATCGTAACCGGCGACGAAGCCACTGCGCTGCGCGATGGCCCTGCTGGCGACGCCGCGATCAAATGGCGCGTCGAACCCGGCGTGGTCGGCGTGCTTGGCGATTGCGAGGAGGGCTGGTGCGAATTTTCGATTGGCAACCGTTCGGGCTGGATCGCGCAATCCCGTTTGTGGGGCGCCGACGCAGAATAGACCAGCAGCTCGCACGGCGCGCGGGATTTTAGAGTTGAAGCCACATATCTTCAGGTGATTGGGGCGGCGCGAAACCCCGCGCCGCCCCATCGCGAATTATTGGGCAGGGGCCATCGCATTGCCTGCGTCGGCTTCGATCTTGCGAACAGTCGAGGCGACATTGCCCTGTGCATCGCGAATTTCGAAACTGCCATCAGGACCCGGCGCGCCGCCTGCGAAGCAGGCTTCGGGAGCGTCGCCCGCGGGATCGAAGCACATGTTGGCACCGTCCTGGCGCCACGTGCCGCGTTCGGTTTCGGCGCCATCGGGCGTGGCATCGACATAGGTGCCATCGGCGTTGATCGTCTCGATCACAACAGATCCGTCCGCGTTCTTCACTTCATAGGTGCCGGTCATGTCACCCGTGGCCGTGTCACCGATACCCGTATAGTCAGTTTCCGCTGGGGCTGGCGGCGCTTCTTCCTTGGAACCGCAAGCGGCGAGCGAAACAATGGCGGCGGCGAACACGAACTTTCTCATCGATGAATTTCCTTTTCCCGATATCGGTTCATGGCAAAGTACGTTGCCACGACACACGATGCACCAACGCTCCGGGCGGCCATATGGAGCCACCCGGAACGAATTTTGGTGTAGAAAGTGCGATTATTCGGAAGCTACGCGCACGCTGACGGTGCGACCATCGGTTTCGCTGACAGCGGTAAAGCTGCCGTCCGCCGCTGCTGCCGAACGGGTCCAGCATTCTTCGCCCAGGTTTTCGCCATCGCCTTCGGGATCGAAGCAGGTGCGCGCCCCTTCCTGGGTATAGGTTCCGCTCGCGTCGCCTTCGGGACCGGCCGAGGTATAGGTGCCGTCTGCACGGATTTCGTACGGTCCGGTGAAATCGCCGTCGGTGTATTCGTATTTGCCTGCGGCATGTTCGGCAGCCGGTGCCGGTTCGGCCACGGCGACCTCTTCAGGCTCGGCCTCAGGGGCTTCGGCCTGGGAACAGGCGGTCAGCGCCGCAATCGCGGCAAAAGCGATCAATTTCCTCATCGGGTTATCCTCTCAACCATTTTAGACGCGAACCCTGGCGCGAACCGGTCGATCTTCTGTCGGATCGACCGGTAAATGCGCCACAAATGGAGCGGAGGCAAATAAAGTCGAGTTAGAGGAGTTCCACCGCAACCGCGGTCGCTTCGCCTCCGCCGATACACAGCGAAGCGACGCCGCGCTTTTTCCCCTGATGTTTCAGGGCGTTCAGGAGCGTCACGATGATCCGCGTGCCGCTGGCGCCGATCGGGTGGCCCAGAGCGGTCCCTCCGCCGTTCACGTTGATCTTTTCATGCGGAATTCCGATGTCGCGCATGGCGAACATGGCAACGCAGGCAAAGGCTTCGTTCACTTCCCACAGCTCCACATCGTCCGCGCTCCACCCGGCCTTCTCGAGAACCTTGTTGATGGCGCCGACCGGGGCGACTGTGAATTCCGAAGGTTCCTGCGCGTGCGCGGCCATAGCGACGATTTTCGCGACCGGCGTCTGGCCATTCTGATTCGCGAGACTTTCGCGCGTCAGCACGACCGCAGCGGCGCCATCGGAAATCGAGGACGATGTTGCCGCGGTTATGGTGCCGTCCTTTGCAAAGGCAGGACGAAGCTGGGGAATCTTGTCCGGGCGGCCCTTGCCGGGCTGCTCGTCGTGTTCGACGGTCACATCGCCAGCGCGGGTCGAAAAAGTCACCGGAACCACTTCATCGGCAAAAGCGCCACTTTCGATCGCGGCGACCGCACGGCGAAGGGATTCGATCGAATACGCGTCCATGTCTTCGCGGGTCAGCTGGTATTCGTTGGCGGTATCCTGCGCGAATGTGCCCATGGCGCGGCCAGCTTCGTAGGCATCCTCAAGCCCGTCGAGGAACATGTGGTCATAGGCAGTATCGTGGCCGAGACGGGCACCGGACCGATGCTTCTTGAGCAGGTAGGGGGCGTTGGTCATGCTTTCCATGCCGCCCGCGACGACATAATCGACGGTTCCGCTGGCGAGCGCTTCTGCGCCCATGATCACCGTCTGCATGCCGCTGCCACAGACCTTGTTGACGGTGGTGGCCTGGACCGATTTGGGCAGGCCGGCCTTGACCATGGCCTGCCGCGCCGGTGCCTGGCCCAACCCTGCGGGCAGCACACAGCCCATGTAGGCGCGGTCGAACTTGTCACCGGAAACGCCGGAACGCTCCACCGCAGCCTTCACGGCGGTTGCGCCCAGATCGGTGGCGGAAACATCGGAAAGCGCGCCCTGCATCCCGCCCATGGGCGTACGGGCGTAGGAAAGGATGACAACGGGGTCGGTGGCGCTGAACTGGGTCATGCTTGTGCTAGTCCTTCGGTTCTGGAATATCGGTTGCCAATGGCGACCTATCTGGTTTCCCTGATAGGCTAGTGCTGCGCTGCAACAAAATCAAACGGAGAGAGCTATGGCTGACGACGACACGAGCAGGATGGAAACGGTCATGCGCAAGCAGCGCGCCGCGCATCACCAGATGCGGCCCGAGCCGATGGCCTTGCGCAAGGATCGGATCGAACGTGCGATCCGTTTGCTGAAGGAGCATGGCGAGGATCTGTGCAAGGTGATGAGCGCGGATTTCGGCAGCCGCAGCCCGCACCAGTCGATGATCACCGATATCGCCGGGACCGTGAATTTCGGAAAATATTGCCTCAAGAACATGGACAAGTGGGCACGTGCGGAAAAACGTCACGTCCAGTTCCCGCTGGGCTTGCTGGGTGCAAAGGCGGAACTGCGGTATGAACCCAAGGGCGTGATCGGCATCCTCAGCCCCTGGAACTTTCCCGTCAACCTGAGCTTTGGCCCGTTGATGCAGGTGTTCGCCGCAGGCAATCGCGCGATGATCAAGCCTTCCGAATTTACGGAAAAGACCAGCCTCCTGACACGGGAACTGATCGAGGAGTATTTCACGGAAGACGAATGCGCAGTCTTCACCGGCGGTCCGGAAGTTGCCCATGCGTTCAGCATGCTGCCGTTCGATCACCTGGTTTTCACCGGATCGACGGCGACCGGGCGCAAGGTCATGGAAGCCGCGGCGAAGAACCTCGTGCCAGTGACGCTCGAACTCGGCGGCAAGAGCCCCGTGTTCATGGGCGAAAGCGCGGATTTCATCAAAGCGGGTGAGCGTATCGCGCTGGGCAAGATGATGAATGCAGGGCAAATCTGTCTTGCTCCCGATTATCTCTACGTGCCTGAATCGCGCCAGGACGATGCCATTCACGGCGTCTGGCAGGGCACGGCGAATATGTATCCCACGCTGCTGGAAAACGAAGATTACGCCAGCGTCGTGACCGACCGCCATTTCGACCGGTTGCAGGACATCGTTGCCGACGCCCGCAGCAAGGGTGCCGAAGTGATCGAGGTCAATCCGGGTAACGAGGATTTCTCCAGCACCAACGCCCGCAAGATGCCGCTCACAATCCTCAAGAACGTGACTGACGATATGAAGGCGATGCAGGAGGAAATCTTCGGCCCGATTCTGCCTGTGAAGACCTATTCCCGCATCGATGAGGCGATCGATTACGTGAACGAGCACGACCGTCCCCTTGGCCTGTATTACTTTGGCCAGGATACCGGCGAACGCGAGAAGGTGCTGACCAAGACGATCAGCGGCGGCGTCACGGTGAACGACGTGATCTTCCATGTGTCGATGGACGATCTGCCGTTCGGCGGTGTCGGCCCGTCAGGCATGGGCAGCTACCATGGTGTGGAAGGCTTCCGTGAATTCAGCCACGCCCGCAGCGTCTACACCCAGCCCAAGATCGACGTTGCCAAGCTGGGCGGGTTCAAGCCGCCCTATGGCCCCGCGACGGAGAAAGCGATCAAGACCATGATGAAGTGAGGGCCTTCGCGCCTTCGCTGATTGCCTTCGCCATGCTGGCTGGCTGCGCACCAGTTGCGCGGCCAGCCACTTCCATTCCGACTTTTGCAGCGCAAGATTTTGCGACCGAGTGGCGCGCAGTCGGAACGGAGACCGGCGCGCTGGGTGAGATCGCCGATCTCGAGCGACTCGCCAGGGATTTTCCCGACAGCGGATCCGTCCGTCTGCGGCTCCTTTCCGCACAGGTTTCGGCCGGCGAGTTCGAAGGCGCTCTCTCAACTCTCGAATACCTTTATGCGCGTGGGTACGTCTTCAGCGAGGCTGGTCAGGCGCAGATCGGGAAGCTGATGGCGCCTGTCGGGGCGGGACGGATCGCTGAACGGCTCCGCGCTACCGCCGAGCCGATCGAGCGGAGCGAGCTTGTGGCGACGGTGCCCGCCATCGCCGAACTGCCCGAAAGCGTAGTGCGCGACCCCGTGACGGGCCGTTTGCTGGTGACGACCGTCGTGGGACGCTCGGTCTATGGGGTGAACCCGCAAGGCGCATGGTCGGAATTCAATCCGCTCGATTCGGATAATCTGAGCGGTATCGTTCGCAGCCCCGCGACGGGGGAATTCTGGGTGGCATCGGGCGACATCGATCAATCCGATGACGCGCTGCCGGCGTTCGCAGGATTGATAAAGCTGGGCGCAGATGGCGCCAAACCGGTGCGCCTTGCCGCTCCGGCGGGAGGGGCCCCATCCGACCTCGCGGTTTCCGCCGACGGCACGTTTTACGCCAGCGACCCGCTGAGCGGAGCAATCTATCGTGGTCGTGAAGGGGATGCCTCGCTCGGCATACTGGTTCCCGCTGGCACCCTGCGGTCCCCACAGGGGCTGGCGATCAGCGCGGACGGGACGAAGCTGTATGTGAGCGATTACCGCTACGGAATCGCGATCGTTGCGCTGACCGGTGGGAAAATCGCGCGTCTGTCGACAGAACTGCCGGTGTTACTCGATGGGATCGACGGCCTCTGGCGACACGGCAACGAGCTGGTGGGTGTTCAGAACGGCACCAGCCCGATGCAAATCGTTGCCTTGCAGCTTTCCGATGACAGTATGTCCGTGGTCGGTCACCGCGTCCTCGAGCGATCGCACAGGGAATGGACAGAGCCCTTGTCGGGCAGCCTGGACGGGGATGCGCTGCTCTATATCGCGAACGGCCAATGGGATATGTTCGTCGCTGGAAAACGGCTCGAGGGCAAGCCGCCACGCACGACACAAATCCGTTCGTTGCCCCTTGGTATGCCAAACCGCTGAAAAACGGCCCGCCACGCCCTTGCGCCATGCGGGCGAGGAGCCTAGAGGCGTGCCCGAACCGAACCCGCAGATGGAATCGCCAGCCCCGGCAAGGAACACAATGTGGTCGACCTTTCGCAATACCTCCCGATCCTGATCTTCCTGTTTATCGCCGTGGCACTCTCGGCGCTGTTCGTGTTTCTGCCCATGGGCGTGGCACGGCTGACCGGTGCGCATAAGCCGGACGCGGAAAAGCTCAGCGAATACGAGTGCGGCTTTCCTGCATTCGAAGATCCGCGCAGCCAGTTCGACGTGCGGTTTTACCTTGTCGCGATCCTGTTCATCATTTTCGATCTCGAAGCGGCGTTTCTGTTCCCCTGGGCGGTCAGCCTGGATCTGACCGGCTGGCCCGGCTGGATCACGATGATGATCTTCCTCGGCGAACTTGCCATCGGCCTCGCGTATGCGTGGAAGGTCGGCGCGCTGGAGTGGGAGTGATCGCATGAGCCAATCGACGATTATTACGCCGCCGAACGCCATGCCCACCGCCCAGCCGGGTGACGTGCGCCAGCCCGACGCGGACTACTTCAAGGCGATGCAGACCGAGGTGAACGACAAGGGCTTCCTCGTCACCAGCACCGAAGACTTGTTCCAGTGGGCCCGCACCGGCAGCCTGTGGTGGATGACCTTCGGTCTCGCCTGCTGCGCGGTCGAGATGATCCACGTGAACATGCCGCGTTACGATATGGAGCGTTTCGGTGTCGCACCGCGCGCCTCGCCGCGCCAGAGCGACGTCATGATCGTTGCCGGTACCCTGTGCAACAAGATGGCCCCGGCGCTGCGCAAGGTTTACGACCAGATGTCTGCGCCGAAGTATGTCATCAGCATGGGTAGCTGCGCCAATGGCGGCGGCTATTATCATTACAGCTATTCGGTTGTCCGCGGATGCGATCGGATTGTGCCGGTCGATATCTACGTGCCGGGCTGCCCGCCGACGGCTGAAGCGCTGCTTTACGGCGTGATGCAGTTGCAGCGGAAAATCCGCCGCGTGGGCACGATCGAGAGGTAAGGGCAGGGCATGGCAACGCTTCATTCCGCGCCCCGTTTCACCCGGATCGATGGGCTCAAGGACACGCTTTCCCAGGCGCTCGGCAGCATGCTTGTCGAGGCGCACGAGGAGCATGGCGAACTTCTTCTTCACGTGCAGCGCGACAGCATCGAAGACACGCTTCGGCTGCTGCGGGACACGCATGATTACCAGCAGCTGATGGAAATCGCCGGGGTGGATTACCCCTCGCGCGCCGAACGCTTCGAAGTCGTCTACATGCTGCTTTCATTGACGAAGAACAGCCGCATCATGGTCAAGGTCAGCGCGACCGAGGATACACCCGTTCCGACCGTCACGACGCTGTGGCCCAACGCGGGCTGGCTCGAACGTGAAGTGTTCGACATGTACGGCGTGCTGTTCTCGGGCAACACCGACCTGCGCCGCATCCTGACCGACTATGGCTTCGAAGGGCATCCCTTCCGCAAGGATTTCCCGCTGACCGGTTATACCGAACTGCGGTATTCCGAAGACCTGAAGCGCGTGGTTTACGAGCCGGTCGAGCTGGCGCAGGACCTGCGGCAGTTCGACTTCATGAGCCCGTGGGAAGGTGCCGATTATGTCCTCCCCGGTGACGAGAAAGCGGCAACTTCGCCCGTCGACGAACCGAAGACGACGGAAAAGCCCTCCGATACCGGTGCAGGCAAGAAGACGGACGCCAAGGCCGCCGAAAAGGTCAGCGTGGATGCACCGGCGAAGAAGGCGGGCGGCAAGGATGCCGCTGCTCCCGAGCCGACGGAAGATCGACCATCGCGGGCCAAGCGCCAGGGCAAGGCTTCGGGCACAGCCGAGGCGACCGAAACCAGGAAAAAGGCACCGGCGAAGAAGGCAACGGTGAAGAAGGCGGCAGCAAAGAAACCCGCCGCGAAAAAGCCCACCACCAAGCGCAAGGCACCTGCCACGAAGAAGGGTGACAGCTGATGCGTAAATTGCTTCCCCTTGCAATGCTCGCGCTTGCAGCCTGTTCGTCGGAACCGGCCGAGCAGGAAACCGCCGACGATTTCGCCTCGCGCATCGGACAGAGCGGGGCGCAGGCCCAGCTTGACCCGTCGCAGCCCGATCCGAACGCACCCAATGTCGCGCAGGCAGCACCGCCCGCGAATGTCGATCTGACCAGTTTGCAGCAATTGGGTGATGTCGGCGGCGTTAACCTGGGCCCGCGCGAGGGTGGTTGCACCTTCATGGCTGGCGAACAGGAAATGATCATTGCGGCCGGAATGAACGAACCCACGCTACCCGGAAAAGCCGTGGTTCGGGTGGGTAACACCCTCGTCATGATGGATGCCAGCGCTGGCGGACTTGCCGCAATCAAACGCGGCACGACCTTTGAAGGCGAAGGCTTCAAGGTTACCGTACGCCCCGCAGCGGGAGACGCGCAGACGCGCCCCGTGAATGTTTCAGTGACCGACGCGGCCGGCAAGTCGCAGACGTTCTCCGGCAACTGGATTTGCGCATGAGCATGCAGCTAGAACAGTCGCCCACCACCGGCGACGAAGTGATCAGCAACTACACGATCAACTTCGGGCCTCAGCATCCCGCAGCCCACGGCGTGTTGCGCATGGTGATGGAACTGGACGGCGAGATCATCGAGCGTATCGATCCGCATATTGGTCTGCTTCATCGCGGCACTGAAAAGCTGATTGAAAACAAGACGTATTTGCAGGCGCTGCCGTATTTCGACCGGCTCGATTACTGTTCGCCGCTTTGCATGGAGCACAGCTACGTCCTGGCAATCGAAAAGCTGCTCAATGTCGAAGTCCCGATCCGCGCGCAGTATTTGCGCGTGTTGTTCGCCGAGCTGACACGCATTTCGAACCACCTGCTCAACATCGGCGCGCATGTCATGGACGTCGGCGCGATGACGCCGAACCTGTGGGTGTTCGAACTGCGCGAAGATTGCATGAACTTTTTCGAGCGCGCTTCGGGTGCCCGGATGCACTCGGCATGGTTCCGTCCGGGCGGTGTCCATCAGGACGTGCCGGAGAAGCTGCTCGTCGACATTGGCGAATGGCTGGACACGCGTATGCCGGAACTGTTCGGTGACGCGATGAGCCTCGTGCTCGACAACCGCATCTTCAAGCAGCGCAACGTCGACATCGCCGTGGTGAGCAAGGACGATGCGATTGCGTGGGGCTTTTCGGGTCCGATGATCCGCGCTGCGGGCATTCCGTGGGACCTGCGCAAATCGCAGCCTTACGAAGTGTACGACCGTATGGAATTCGATATTCCCGTGGGCACGAACTCGGATTGCTACGATCGCTTCGTGGTCCGCACCAAGGAAGTGTACGAAAGCGCGAAGATAATCAAACAGTGCCTGGCCGAAATGCCGTCCGGCCCCGTGGCAAGCGACGACCGCAAGGTTGCCCCGCCCAAGCGGGCCGAGATGAAACAGTCGATGGAAGCGCTGATCCACCACTTCAAGCTCTACACCGAGGGCTTTCACGTGCCCGCGGGCGAAGTCTATGTCGCCACCGAAAGCCCCAAGGGCGAATTCGGCGTCTACCTCGTCAGCGACGGGTCGAACAAACCGTATCGCTGCAAGATCCGCCCGACGGCCTTCAGCCACCTGCAAGCAATGGATTTCATGTCGAAGGGCCACATGCTGCCTGATGCCACCGCCATTCTGGGCGCCATCGATGTCGTGTTCGGGGAGTGTGACCGCTAATGGCTGACCGTTCCCCCGCACCCGACACGGTCGAACTGCGCGAACGTTGGGGCGCTTTCGAGTTTACCGAACGCTACCGTGAGCGTGCGGACAAGGCGATTGCGCGCTATCCTGAAGGGCGGCAGCGCTCGGCGGTGATGCCGCTGCTCGACCTTGCCCAACGGCAGGTCGGCGAGGAAACCGATACGCAGGGCTGGTTGCCGCTGCCGGTGATCGAATATGTCGCCGACTATCTCGACATGCCGGTGATCCGCGTGCTCGAAGTCGCGACGTTCTATTTCATGTACAACATGGTGCCGGTGGGCAAATTCCACGTGCAGGTTTGCGGCACGACGCCGTGCATGCTGCGCGGTTCGGACGGGCTGTTCGAAACCTGCAAGAAGCGTGGCATGAAAAAGGGCCATGTGTCCGAAGACGGTCTGTGGACGCTGACCGAGGTTGAATGCATGGGCAATTGCGCCACCGCGCCGATGGTCCAGATCAACGACGACAATTACGAGGATCTGACGCCTGAACGGCTCGACACGATCCTGGACGCGTTGGCCACTGGCCAGACCCCGAAGGCGGGCACGCAGGAGCCGGGGCGCCACACGAGCGAACCGGCCAATGCCCTCAGCTCGCTGAACGACATGGTCGATGCCAACCACGATTACCGGGGTGACTGGTAATGGACGGTTCGATCATCACCATTATCGTCGCGCTTTTCGCGATCGTGTTGGCCTGGAAAGTCCTCAAGGGCATCGTGAAGACGATGGTACTGGCGGCGATCCTGATTGCCGCCGCTGTTTTCGTATTCGGAGGTTTCGCCTGATGCTTGCCGATAAGGATCGCATCTTCACCAACCTTTACGGCTTCCAGGATTGGGGCCTGAAGGCGGCGCAGCAGCGCGGCGACTGGGACGATACCAAGTCGCTGATCGCGCGCGGGCATGACAGCATCATCGACGAGATGAAGGCGTCGGGCCTGCGCGGCCGGGGCGGCGCGGGTTTCCCGACCGGCCTGAAATGGTCTTTCATGCCCAAGGAAAGCAAGGACGGCCGTCCCAGCTTCCTCGTCATCAACGCCGACGAATCCGAACCCGGTTCCTGCAAGGACCGTGAAATCATCCGCCACGATCCGCACAAGCTGATCGAAGGCGCGCTGATTGCCGGTTACGCAATGCGGGCGAGGGCGGCCTACATCTACATTCGCGGCGAATACATCCGCGAGGCGGAAACGCTCCAGGCGGCAATCGATCAGGCATACGACGCCGGCCTGATTGGCAAGAACGCCAGCAAGTCTGGCTATGATTTCGATGTCTTCCTGCACCGCGGTGCCGGCGCCTATATCTGCGGCGAAGAAACCGCGATGATCGAAAGCCTGGAAGGCAAGAAGGGCCAGCCGCGCCTTAAGCCGCCGTTCCCGGCAGGCGCGGGCCTTTATGGCTGCCCCACCACGGTCAACAATGTGGAATCGATCGCGGTCGTCCCGACGATCCTGCGCCGCGGCGCAAGCTGGTTTTCCAGCTTCGGCCGCGAGAACAACAAGGGCACCAAGCTTTTCCAGATTAGCGGGCATGTGAACAAGCCTTGTGTGGTCGAGGAAGCGCTTTCGATCCCGTTCAGCGAACTGATCGAGAAGCATTGTGGCGGAATCACCGGTGGCAAGGACAACCTCCTTGCGGTGATCCCGGGCGGTTCTTCGGTGCCATTGGTCCCGGCCGACCAGATCTGGGACGCGCCGATGGACTTCGACGGACTCAAGGACTTGGGCTCGGGCCTCGGCACGGCAGGCGTCATCGTGATGGACAAGTCGACCGATATCGTCCGGGCGATCAGCCGCCTCAGCTATTTCTACAAGCACGAAAGCTGCGGCCAGTGCACCCCCTGCCGCGAAGGTACGGGCTGGATGTGGCGCATGATGGAACGCCTTCGCACCGGCGATGCAGCGATCGAGGAAATCGATATGCTCCAGCAGGTTACCAAGCAGGTCGAAGGCCACACGATCTGCGCGCTCGGCGATGCCGCCGCATGGCCGATCCAAGGCCTTATCCGCCACTTCCGCCCCGAGCTGGAGCGCCGCATTCACGAACACAACGCCAAGTTTGCCGAGGCAGCCGAATAATGCCCAAGGTCACAGTAGACGGACAGGAAATCGAAGTTCCGAACGGCGCGACCGTGCTGCAGGCGTGCGAGCTTGCGGGCAAGGAAATCCCGCGCTTCTGTTACCACGAACGGCTGTCGATTGCCGGCAATTGCCGCATGTGCCTGGTCGAAGTGAAGCCCGGGCCGCCCAAGCCGCAGGCTTCCTGTGCGCTTCCCGCCACGGAAGGGCAGGAAATCCGCACCGACACGCCGATGGTCAAGACCGCGCGCGAAGGGGTGATGGAGTTTCTCCTGATCAATCACCCGCTCGACTGCCCGATCTGCGATCAGGGCGGCGAATGCGATCTGCAGGACCAGTCGGTTGCCTATGGCCGCGGCGGTTCGCGTTACGATGAGAACAAGCGCGCGGTCACCGAAAAATACATGGGCCCGCTGATCAAGACGGTCATGACCCGCTGCATCCACTGCACGCGCTGTGTGCGTTTCTCGGAAGAGATCGCCGGTGTGGACGAAATCGGCGCGATCGGTCGCGGCGAAGACATGCAGATCACTACCTACCTCGAGCAGGCGGCCGAACACGAACTGTCGGCCAACGTGATCGATCTGTGTCCCGTCGGTGCGCTGACCAGCCGCCCCTACGCGTTCGAAGCGCGTCCGTGGGAACTGAAGAAGACGCTGAGTATCGACGTGAGCGACGCAATCGGCGCGAATATCCGTCTCGATAGCCGCGGCCGCGAAGTGATGCGTGCGCTTCCGCGTATCAACGACGACGTCAACGAAGAGTGGATCAGCGACAAGGCACGCTACCAGGTCGACGGGCTTTCCAAGCGCCGTCTCGACAAGGTTTTCATGCGCAAGCGTGGCAAGCTGCAACCCTCCAGCTGGGACGAAGCCTTCGCCGCAATCGCCAAGGCAAAGCCCGGTAACAAGATCGCGGCGATTGCCGGCGACATGGTCGATTGCGAGACGATGTTCGCGGCAAAGTCGCTGCTGAAGGCGTGCGGCTCGAACCTGATCGAAGGCCGCCAGACCGGCATGGATTACGACGTATCGAACCTTGCTGCGGTGAATTTCAATTCGACTCTCGCAGGGATCGAAACCGCTGACGCGATCCTGATTGTCGGCAGCCACATCCGGTGGGAAGCTCCCCTCGTGAACGTGCGTATCCGCAAGGCGGTGAAGCGCGGCGCGCAGGTCTTCGTGGTCGGCCCCTTCTGGGATACCACCTATCCGGCGGTCTTCCTGGGGGACGATCTGGCCGCACTTTCTGATCTTCCCGAGGAAGTTGCCGACGTCTTCAACGCTGCCGAACGCCCGGCAATCATCATGGGCGGCGCGGCGCTGGCCAAGGGTGCGCTGGGCGGCGGACTTGCTTTTGCAAAGACCTTCAACCTCGATCGCGATGGCTGGAACGGCTTCAACGTCCTGCACTTCTCGGCGGCACGGATGGGCGGCTTGCTGCTCGGTTTCGCCCAAAAGGGCGGCATGGCGGATATCGCCAAGGCCAAACCCACTGTCATGCTTTCGCTTGGCGCCGACGAAATGGATTTCGAACCTTATGCCGATGCGCTCAAGGTTTACATCGGCCACCACGGCGACAAGGGCGCCCATGCGGCCGACATCATCCTGCCGGCTGCAAGCTATGCTGAAAAGGATGGCACCTACGTCAACACCGAAGGGCGCGTGCAATTTGCTGAAAAGGCTGTGTTTGCGCCGGGTGATGCGCGCGAAGACTGGACAATTCTGCGCGCCATGGCCGACGCGCTTGGCGTATCGGTCGGGTTTGACAGCTATGCCGAACTCCAGTCCGCCATGATCCGCGAAGTCCCGGCGTTGGGTAACGAAGGCCTGGCCCCGCTGGGGTCCTTGCCGACGGCGGATGTCGCGGCGAATGCCGAAGGCACCATTTCCGCCTATCCGATCAAGGATTTCTACCTGACCAATCCGATTGCCCGCGCCAGCGAGGTGATGCAGCGTTGTTCGAGCGAACTGCTGGGCGGCGAACTGGCGGAGGCTGCGGAATGACCGAGTTCTTCCAATCGCTTGGCATGAGCTACGAGTGGGCGTGGGGCGTCGCTACCGTTTCCGGTATCCTGCTCATCACTCTGCCGCTTCTTCTCGCCGTGGCTATGATCATTTACGTCGACCGCAAGGTTTGGGCGGCTATCAATCTGCGTCGCGGCCCCAACGTGGTTGGCCCGTTCGGCCTGCTCCAGTCTTTTGCCGACGGTTTGAAGGTATTCCTGCAGGAAACCATCGTTCCGAGTGCGGCGAACAAGGGCATCTTCCTGCTGGCTCCGATCGTCACCTTTACCGTGGCACTTGCGGCTTGGGCGGTGATCCCGTTCGACGCCGGCGTGGTGCTGGCGGACGTGAACGTCGGCCTGCTCTACATTCTCGCGATCAGCAGTCTGTCGGTTTACGGCGTGGTGATGAGCGGTTGGGCCAGCAACTCGAAATACCCGTTCTTCTCCGCGATGCGTGCGGCCGCGCAAATGATCAGTTACGAAGTTTCGATCGGATTCATCCTGATTTGTGTCGTGCTGTGGGCAGGGACGTTCAACCTCAGCGATATCGTGGAGGCCCAGCGCGGGCACGGCTTCGGCATCGTGAACGGTTATTTCTTCAACCTGCTCCTGTTCCCGATGTGGGTGGTGTTCTTCATCTCCAGCCTGGCAGAAACACAGCGCGTCCCGTTCGATCTTACCGAAGCGGAAAGCGAACTGGTTGCCGGCTACCAGACCGAATATTCCTCGATGAGCTTCGCGCTCTTCTGGCTCGGTGAATACGCCAACATCCTGCTGATGTGTTCGCTCAACACGATCCTGTTCTTCGGCGGTTGGTTGCCCCCGGTCGATTGGGCTCCGCTCTACTGGGTCCCGGGGATCGTCTGGTTCCTGCTGAAGACGTTCTTCTTCTTCTTCATGTTCAGCTGGGTCATGGCGACAGTGCCGCGCTACCGCTACGACCAGCTGATGCGGCTTGGCTGGAAGGTATTTCTGCCGATGAGCCTGATTTTTGTTGTCGTCATTTCGGGATATCTCATGGCCACGGGGCATTACGCATGACCGTCGCGCAGCTCGTTAAATCGTTCACCTTGTGGGAATTCGTGAAAGCGCACGCTCTCACGTTGAAGTATTTCTTCAAACCCAAGGTGACGCTTAACTATCCGTTCGAAAAAAATCCGATCAGCCCGCGGTTTCGCGGCGAACATGCCTTGCGCCGGTATCCCAACGGGGAAGAACGGTGCATCGCCTGCAAGCTGTGCGAGGCTGTTTGCCCGGCACAGGCGATCACCATCGAATCCGAGCCGCGCGAAGACGGCAGCCGCCGCACGACGCGCTACGATATCGACATGACCAAGTGCATTTTCTGCGGCTTTTGCCAGGAAGCGTGCCCGGTCGATGCCGTCGTCGAGGGGCCGAACTTCGAATATTCGACCGAAACGCGTGAGGAGCTGCTTTACGACAAGGCCAAGTTGCTCGCCAATGGTGACAAGTGGGAGCGTGCGATTGCCGCAAACCTTGAAGCCGACGCGCCCTATCGCTAACCGCCGCGCCAACGAGAAACGGGGCTCATGATTCAGACCTTCGCCTTTTACCTGTTCGCCGTGCTGCTGGTTGCCAGCGCCGTCATGGTGATCATGGCGCGCAATCCGGTGCATTCGGTGCTCTGGCTGATCCTGGCGTTTTTCAACGCGGCAGGATTGATGGTGCTGGTGGGGGCCGAATTCATCGCGATGCTGCTGGTTATCGTCTATGTCGGCGCGGTCGCGGTGCTGTTCCTGTTCGTCGTCATGATGCTGGACATCGACTTTGCCGAGCTTCGGGCCGGTTTCATCAGCAACTTCCCGCTCGGAATTGCCATCGCGCTGGTGCTGCTTGCGGAACTGGTCCTGGGCATCGGGGCTTACCGTGTCGGGGTTCTGGACCTTGGGGCGGCCAGCGGAAACGCAGCCCCCCTGCTGGACCGCTCGAACGTCGAAAACCTCGGCGCCGTGCTCTATCGCGATTACCTGTTCTTGTTCGAGGCGGCCGGCATTGTACTGCTGGTTGCGATGGTGGGCGCGATCGTTCTGACGCACCGCCAGCGCCCCGATGGCGCGCGCGGGCAGCAGGATATCGGCAAGCAGGTTCGCCGGAACCCGGATGAGGCAACGGTCATGAAGCAGCCGAAAATCGGCGAGGGGGTCGAGCTATGATCGGCATCGAACATTACATCGTCGTCAGCGCGATCCTGTTCGTGCTCGGCGTGCTGGGCATCTTCCTGAACCGCAAGAACATCATTGTCATCCTGATGGCAATCGAACTGATACTGCTCAGCGTGAATATCAATCTGGTGGCCTTCAGCGCCTTCCTCGGCGATCTGGTGGGGCAGGTTTTCGCGATGTTCGTCCTCACCGTGGCATCGGGTGAAGCGGCAATCGGGCTCGCCATTCTTGTCATCTATTTCCGTGGCCGCGGCACGATCGCGGTCGACGATGTCGACCGGCTGAAGGGATAAGCACCGGTGCAACCGATCCTCGTCATCGTATTTCTGCCGCTGATTGCGGCAATCGTCGCCGGCCTCGCCAACAAGGCTGCGCCCAGCGTGTTCGCCAAGTCGGTGACCACGGGCGCACTGTTCGTCAGCTGCCTTCTCAGCTGGCCCATCTTTCTGAGCTTCGTCGCGGGCGATGCCACGGCATCCGTCGTACCGGTGCTCAAGTGGATGCAGTCGGGCGATCTGGCTTTCGACTGGGCTTTGCGTGTCGATACGCTGACCGCAGTGATGCTGGTCGTCATCACGACCGTCTCTGCGCTCGTCCACCTCTACAGCTGGGGGTATATGGACGAGGACCCGGACCAGCCGCGGTTCTTTGCCTATTTGTCGCTTTTCACCTTCGCCATGCTGATGCTGGTGACGGCCGATAACCTGGTACAGATGTTTTTCGGTTGGGAAGGCGTGGGCCTCGCTTCCTACCTCCTCATCGGGTTCTGGTTCAAGAAACCCAGCGCCAACGCTGCCGCCATCAAGGCGTTTGTGGTCAACCGCGTGGGCGACCTCGGTTTCATGATGGGTATCTTCGGGACGTTCCTGGTCTTCGGGACCGTTTCGATTCCCGAGATCCTGGCCGCTGCACCCGGCATGAGCGGGGCAACCATCGGCTTCCTCGGTTACCGCGTCGCCACGATGGACGTGCTCTGCATTCTGTTGTTCATCGGCGCGATGGGCAAGTCGGCCCAGCTTGGCCTGCACACCTGGCTTCCCGACGCCATGGAAGGTCCGACACCCGTTTCGGCGCTCATCCACGCAGCCACGATGGTCACGGCGGGCGTGTTCATGGTCTGCCGCCTCAGCCCCATGTTCGAAACCGCCCCTGTGGCGCTCGGCATGGTGACCTTCGTCGGGGCAGCAACCTGCATCTTCGCGGCGACAGTCGGAACGACGCAGTGGGATATCAAGCGGGTCATCGCCTATTCTACCTGTTCGCAGCTGGGCTACATGTTCTTTGCGGCCGGCGTGGGTGCCTATGGCGCGGCCATGTTCCACCTGTTCACCCACGCCTTCTTCAAGGCGCTTCTGTTCCTTGGTGCCGGTTCGGTGATCCACGCGATGCACCACGAACAGGACATGCGGTATTACGGGGGCTTGCGTAAGCATATCCCGCTTACGTTCTGGGCGATGATGGCCGGCACGCTGGCGATAACGGGGGTCGGTATCTACTGGCTCCACGCCGGGTTTGCCGGGTTCCATTCGAAGGACGCGATCCTGGAGGTTGCGTTCGGTCGCGGCACGGAAATGGGCAATTTCGCGTTCTGGATGGGCACCTTTGCCGCGCTCCTCACCAGCTTCTACAGCTGGCGCCTGATGTTCCTCACATTCTGGGGCAAGCCGCGCTGGATCGCGAGCGAGCATATCCAGCATTCGGTCCACAAGACCCCGGAAGAAGCGGGCGCCGACACGACTGGTGGATACCACCCGCACGAAAGCCCGCTGTCCATGCTGGTTCCTCTCGGCGTGCTCAGCATCGGTGCGGTGTTCGCTGGCTGGGTGTTCAGCCACGCATTCCTCGACGACGCGGGCTTCTGGCAGGGATCGATCTTCTATAACGAAGCCCTGATCCACAAGATGCACGGCGTACCGCTTCCGGTTAAGCTGGCGGCCACGATCGTGATGCTGATCGGCCTCGTCGTTGCCTGGTTCGCCTATATCAAGGACACGTCCATTCCGGCGAAGGCGGCTGACCAGCTTGGTCCGGTTTATCGCTTCTTCTACAACAAGTGGTATTTCGACGAGCTCTACCACTACCTTTTCGTTGTCCCGGCCTTCTGGCTCGGGCGCCAATTCTGGAAAATCGGCGACATCGGCATCATCGACCGTTTCGGCCCCAACGGCGTTGCGTGGGTGGTCGAGAAGGGTTCTGTCGGCGCGCGAAGGTTCCAGACCGGCTACCTCTATAGCTACGCGCTGGTGATGCTCCTCGGGCTTGTCGCAGCGATCACCTGGGTGCTCTTCTGATGGATTTCCCGATCCTATCGATCATGCTGGCGGTTCCGTTGGCAGCGGCCATCGCGTGCCTTTTCCTGGGTGCGCAAACCGCGCGCATGGTTGCGCTGGGGGCGACGCTGTTCAACCTCGCGCTGGGCGTGCTGCTGTGGGCGAATTATGACATCGGCGGTGCCCAGTGGCAGTTTGTCGAACGTGCGGAGATCTTCGCCGGTTTCAGCTATGCGCTGGGTATCGACGGGATCGCGCTGATGCTCATCATGCTCAGCGTGTTTCTCATGCCGATCTGTATTCTTGCCAGCTGGGACGCGATTACAAAGCGTGTCGGCGAGTACATGGCAGCCTTCCTGCTGATGGAAGTGCTCATGATCGGGGTGTTTGCCGCGCAGGACATGTTCCTGTTCTACATCTTCTTCGAAGCCGGCCTGATCCCGATGTATCTGATCATCGGTGTATGGGGCGGCGACAACCGGATTTACGCAAGTTACAAGTTCTTCCTCTACACGTTGCTCGGCTCGGTCCTCATGCTGATCGCGATGATGTGGATGGTAAACGAGGCTGGCACCACCGACATCCCGACGCTGCTGAATTACGATTTCAGCCCCGCTGCTCAAACCTGGCTGTGGCTTGCTTTCTTCGCGAGCTTTGCGGTGAAGATGCCGATGTGGCCGGTCCACACCTGGCTGCCCGACGCGCACGTCCAGGCACCGACCGCGGGTTCCGTTATCCTTGCCGGCGTTCTGTTGAAGCTCGGCGGATACGGTTTCATTCGGTTCAGCCTGCCGATGTTCCCCGAAGCGTCCGCCCAGTTCGCGTGGCTGGTCTTTGCGCTCTCGATGGTCGCGGTGGTTTACACTTCGCTGGTGGCGCTGGTGCAGGACGACATGAAAAAGCTGATCGCCTATTCCTCGGTCGCCCACATGGCGATCGTCACGGCGGGGCTATTCGCATTCAACGTTCAGGGCATTGAAGGCGCCATGATGGTCATGCTCGGTCATGGCCTCGTCTCGGGTGCCTTGTTCCTGTGCGTCGGGATCATCTACGATCGCCTGCACACCCGTGAAATCTCGCGATATGGCGGCCTCAGCATCAACATGCCGAAGTACGCCCTGTTCTTCCTCCTGTTCACGATGGCGTCGGTCGGTCTGCCGGGGACCAGCAACTTCGTTGGCGAATTCCTCGCGCTTGCGGGCATCTACAAGGTGTCGACGCTGGTAACCCTGGTGTGCACCACGGGGATCATCCTTGGCGCTGCCTATATGCTGTATCTCTACCGCCGCGTGGCGTTCGGGCCGCAGGTCAACGAGGACGCCGCCCGGATGCTCGATCTCAATCCGCGCGAATGGGCCATGCTGGCACCGATTGCCGCGGCCGTGCTGTGGATGGGCGTGTACCCTGAAAGTTTCCTTGCGCCGATGCGGCAGGATATCGCCACGCTCGAAGCGCGCCTTGCACGCGCCGCTCCGGAAGGTGACAGCAAGCTTAAGGTGGGAACACCCAAGGAACACGCCGCCAACTTTGTCGAAGCCGCCCATGGTGAGGAGGGGGCGCACTGATGTCCTACGCCAGTTCGCTCTATTTCACCGGCACCGAAGTCGGCCTGTCGATCGCCGGCCTTGTGCTGTTGCTTGTTTCCGCATGGGGCGGCGCCAGGACGGCGCGGCTCGTTACCATCCTTACCGCAGCCGCTCTGTTCGGCGCCGCGATCTTCTGCGCCAATCTGTTCGGCCTTGCGTCCGGCGAGATCGCGGGTCGCGCGTTTGGCGATCTGTATCGCGCCGATGCCTTTGGCAGCTTTGCGAAGATCCTTATCTACGTTGCTGCTGCGGCGATCTTGATGGTTACGCCGCGGTATTTCGCGCACACGGCAACCTACCGTCCCGAATATCCGGTGCTGATGCTGTTCAACGCAGTGGGCATGGGCATGATGGTTTCGGCCACCGACCTGATGACGCTGTATATCGGCCTCGAGATGTCGAGCCTGTCGAGCTACGTGCTGGCAAGCTTTCTCAAGCAGGACACCCGTTCGAGCGAAGCTGGCCTCAAGTATTTTGTCCTGGGCGCGCTCGCGTCGGGCATCATCCTTTACGGCGTCAGCCTGATCTACGGGTTCACCGGAAGCACCAATTACGAGGGTATTCGTGCCGCGTTCGCGATGCAGTTCTCGACCGGTGCACTGATCGGGGTGGTGTTCGTGCTGGCCGGCATGGCCTTCAAGGTGTCCGCGGTGCCGTTCCACATGTGGACGCCCGATGTTTACGAAGGCGCCCCCACTCCGGTAACGGCGTTCTTTGCCACCGCACCCAAGGTCGCGGCGATGGCGATGCTCGTGCGCATGGCAATGGACCCCTTCGCGGGTGAAGTCGGCGCATGGCGCCAAATCGTCATCTTTGCTGCGCTCGCCTCGATCGTAGTCGGCGCGCTCGGCGCGATCGGTCAGCAGAACCTCAAGCGTCTGCTTGCCTATTCGTCGATCAACAACGTCGGTTTCATGCTGATCGGCCTTGCCGCGGCAACGCCCGCCGGTGTGGCCGGGGTCATGACATATCTGGCCATCTATGTGGCGATGACGATCGGCAGCTTCACGGCCTTGCTGATGCTGCGGGATCGCGCAGGCAACCAGCTCGAAACTTTCGCTGACATTTCCGGCCTGTCCACCTCGCGGCCGACGCTTGCCTGGTGCCTCCTTGCCCTCATGTTCAGCCTGGCGGGCATTCCTCCGCTGTTCGGTTTCTGGGGCAAGTTCGTGGTGTTCCAGGCTGCCGTTCAGGCCGACATGATCGCGCTTGCGGCCATCGGTATAGCGGCCAGCGTGATCGGCGCGTTCTACTACATCAAGTTCATCAAGGTGATGTTCTTTGATGAGCCAACGCGCGAGGTCGAGATGGAAAGCCCGGTCGGTCACTGGGTGGTGCTCGGCGTGTGTGTCGCGCTTGTTTCGCCGCTCGGTTATTTCCTGACCATTCCGCTGGGTGAGTGGAGCGCGCGCGCCGCGTCCGTGTTCGCCCTCGCGATGTGATCCGCACCCTCGCCGAAACAGGTTCGACGAACGCCGATCTTGCCGCTGGACTTCGGGCCGGCGATGCGTTGCACGAAGGTGCTTGGCTGGTGGCCGACCGCCAGACTGCGGGGCGGGGCAGGCAGGGGCGCGAATGGTTCGATGGTTCGGGCAATTTCATGGGTTCGACCATTGTCCGCATATCCCCGCAGGACCCGAGCCCGGCATCCCTTGCGTTGGTCGCCGGCATCGCGGCTTTCGAAGCCGTGGTTCCGCTGCTTGCCACGCCAAGCGCGCTTCGTCTCAAATGGCCCAACGATCTCATGCTGGGCGGGGCGAAACTGGCCGGTATCCTTCTCGAACGTGTTGGCGACGCAATCATTGTCGGCATCGGCGTGAACCTTGCCAAGGCTCCCGATTTGCCCGATCGGCGGACGGTTGCACTCGGCGATCTGGGTCCGGCGCCGGACCGCGATCTTTTCGCCCGCGCTTTGGCCGAGGCTTTCCGAAAAGAGGTCGAGCGGTGGCGAACCTATGGGCTTGAATCCTTGATCCGGCGGTGGGAAAGTGTTGCACACCCGATCGGCACCGAACTTCGTGTCCATCCCCCGGGAGAGGGATCGATAACCGGTTCCTTCAATGGGCTTACGCCCGATGGTGCCTTGTCGTTGCGCTTGGCGGATGGCTCGACCCGTGCCATCCACGCGGGCGACGTAAATCTCGCAATCGAGGAGGGCTGAGCCCATGCTGCTCGCAGCCGATGTCGGTAACACAAATGTGGTCTTCGCGCTGTTCGATGGCCGCGAGATCAAGGCGCGCTGGCGGATCGCGACCGACCCCCGGCGTACGGGTGACGAGTATGCGGTTTCGCTGCTTCGCCTCATCGAACTCGAAGGCTACACGCGCGAGGATATTACCCAGATCATCATCGGGTCCGTGGTGCCGCGCGCCATTCATAATCTCACCGTGCTGGCGGAAAAGTACTTCAACGTTACTCCGCTGATTTCAGGGACCGGCGATGCCGAATGGGGGTTCGAACTCGACATCGAACAGCCCAGTTCGCTTGGTGCGGACCGCGCGCTCAACACGCTGGCCGCGCATGAAAAATACGAAGGCGATCTGATCGTTGTCGATTTCGGGACGGCCACCACCTTCGATGCGGTCGACTTCACTGGTGCCTACAAGGGCGGCATAATCGCGCCCGGTATCAACCTTTCGCTCGATGCACTGGTGGGCAATACCGCGAAGTTGCCGCGGATCGCGATCGAAAAGCCCAAGAGCGCAAGCGTGATAGGCCGCAACACCGAAGACCAGATGCTGATCGGTGTCTTCTGGGGCTACGTATCGCTGATCGAAGGACTGATCCGGCGGATGAAGGAAGAAATCGGGCGTCCTGCCAAGGTCGTCGCGACCGGCGGCCTGGCGATCCTTTTCGATGAACACACCGACCTTTTCGACGCGGTCGACAGTGACCTGACGCTCGAAGGTCTTGCGATTTTGGCGGAGCGCGCAGCTTGAAGAAAGATTTCACCCCGGAAGACGAACTGCTTTTCCTGGCCCTCGGCGGGTCGGGAGAGATTGGCATGAATGTCAATCTATACGGCTGCAACGGCCGCTGGATTATGGTCGATCTGGGCATGACATTCTCCGGCGACCAGTATCCCGGTGTCGACCTGGTCTTTGCCGACCTCGAATTCATCGAGGAGCGCACCAAACAGCTCGATGCCATCGTCCTTACCCACGCCCATGAAGACCACATTGGCGCCGTGCCGTATTTCGCCGCCGATCTCGGTGTGCCGATCTACGCCACGCCGTTCACCGCCGATCTCGTCTCGCGCAAACTGGAAGAAGCCGGATTGCTGGGCGAGGTGGAGCTTCGTGTGATCGAGGACGATCACGGAAGCTTCAAGGTCGGTCCGTTCGAGATCACCTATATTCCGCTCGCCCATTCGATTGCCGAAGGCAACGCGTTGCTGATCGACACGCCGCACGGGCGCATCTTCCACACCGGCGACTGGAAGCTGGACGAAGATCCCATCATCGGGGAACCGACTACCGAGGAAGAGCTGACGGTCATCGGCGATGAAGGGGTGCTGGCACTGGTTTGCGACAGCACCAACGTGTTCAACCCTTCCGCGAGCGGATCCGAAGGCGCCGTGCACAAGGGCTTGCTGGAAGAAGTGCAGCGCCATGCCGGCAAGCGAATCCTTGTCACCACGTTCGCCAGCAATGTTGCACGCCTCCAGACCTTGGGCGATGTGGCCCGGGAAACCGGCCGGCAACTGTGCGTCGCAGGTCGTTCGCTCGACCGGATCATCGAAGTGGCACAAGCCAACGGCTACCTTCAGGATCTTCCCGATACGGTCGATTTCGACACGGCAATGGGGCTGCCGCGCGGCGAACTGCTGATCATCGCAACAGGCGGGCAGGGCGAACCGCGCGCCGCCCTGGCAAGGGTTGCGGAAAAGAACCACCCGCTCGAACTCGTCAGCGGGGATGTCGTGCTGTTCTCGAGCCGCCAGATACCCGGAAACGAAATTTCGATCGGAGCTGTCCAGAACCGCCTCGCGGCTCGCGGCATAACCATGGTCACCGATCGGCAGAGCATGATTCACGTTTCGGGCCATCCCGGCAGGCCCGAACTCGAAGCGCTCTACAGTTGGATACGTCCAGAAATTCTGGTGCCTGTGCATGGCGAAATGCGTCACATGCAGGAACAGGGAAAACTTGGGCGATCGAACGGCATTCCGGCATCGGTCGTGCAGCAGAATGGCGACATCGTCCGGCTCGCGCCCGGGGCACCGGGCAAGATAGCCGAAGTCCGGTCGGGCCGTCTTGTCCTCGATGGGGACATTATCGTTCCAGCCGATGGTGAAGCGATCGGGATGCGCCGGCGCATCATGCGCGAAGGGGTGGTGATCGTCGCCCTCGATGGTGAACTCAACCCCCGGATCGACAGCCTCGGCTTGCCGCTCGACGAAGATTACGACGACTTCATCGCTGAGACACAGGCCGACGTCGTTGCGGCTATTCAGAAACTGAAGGGCCCGGCGCGCAAGGAGCAGGGAGCGATCCACGAAGCTGCTCGCCTCGCCGCGCGCCGCGCTGCCCAGCGCTGGTCGGGCAAGCGCCCGCAGGTGCGCGTCATCCTTCCCAACCGATAGGCTTCGTTGTGCAGTGGACCAGCGTTCTAGCGATCTATTTCCTGTTTCTGGTGTTCAGCGCCTTCATGCTGTTGCCGTTCGGCGTGCGGACCCATGATGAAGCCGGGGTAGAGAAAGTGCCCGGACAGGCCGATAGCGCGCCGGTCGAATTCCGGCCGGGCAGGCTGATGGTTCGTGCAGCGGTGATCGCCGCGATCCTGACGGCGCTCTACGTGTTCAATTACATCAACGGGTGGATCGTGGCCGAGGATCTTATTTTCTTCGGACCAGAAGCACGCTGAGTTACTGGCGCAGGCGCTCGAGCGCTTGCGCGAGGACCACGTACAGCTTGCCCATGTCGCTCGACAGGAGCGTGACGCTCACGGTGTGGCCGTCGCGCGTAGACAGCATGGTGCGGACCATGGCCTCGAAGTCATGGATGTACCGGCTCACATGCTCGCGGAAATCGTGATCGGTATCATAAAGCTCGGCAATGGTGCGGGCTTCGGCGCTGTCCACCAGGCGCACCGCACGGCGGGTGAAGATCCCGCGATCCCCCCGCAGGTAGCTTGCCCATGCAGTATCGGTCACCTCGGTCGAAAGCGCCTTTGCGATATCGATGGCGTTTGAATTCAGGCTTTCGGTTATCAATGCGACGCGGCGCGAGAAGTCGTTGTCGACATCTTCGGTCGCGCGTTCGCGGGCGTGGGCGATACGGCTCTCGAGATTGCCGGTGAGTTCGTTGACCTTGGCCAGCTGATCGCGAAGCTGACGGGTAACTTCATGTCCGGATTGAGACGACCGGGCGGTCGCTTCGTCCAGTTTCGCAAGCGCCTGGGCGGTATGCTCTGCAAGGGCGCGTTCGATTGCCTGTGCGCTTTGTTCGCCCACACTGCCTGCAATTTTCGCAATGCTTTCCGCCTGTTCCGTCTCAATCGCAGAAAGGGCGGTTCGCGCGTGCGTCTCGAGCAGCGAGATGGCGGCGCGCAGTTCATCCTGAGCGCGCTGGGCCACGGTGTCGCTTTCGTGGCTAAGCGCTGCGACCCCGGCGCGGAGCCTTTCCAGACTGTCCACCTGCGCGGCTGTGGTTTCGCCAAAGCGGGCCTGATAGCTGTCGATTTCTTCCATTGCGGCGCGCGCACGGTCGTCGGCATTTTCCATGCTGTTTGCCGCGCCTTCGCCCGCAGCACGGGCATTTTCCAGCAGGCGGTGGACTTCGCCAGCCCGGCTTTCGATATCGGCGAGGCGTTCTTCGCTGGCACGCATCGCTTCGGGCAGTGTTTCACGGCTCTGTCGTGCGCTGGCCTGGATCAGTTCGAGCAGGCGGACGCTGGCGTCGGTCAGCGCGGCAACGGCCATGTCCGTGCCGTCGAGCGCCTCACGACTTTCCACCAATTTGGCGTTCAGCGCTTCGACGCCTTGTGCAACGGCACCGCTGGCCTGGCGTCCCTGGCCCTCCACCGTGGCAAAGGTTTCGCCGAGGGTCGCAATCCGCGCACCAATCGTTTCGGCTTCATGAGCGAGCATTTCGGCACGCTCCACATTTGCGCGCTCGCGTTCTGCCAGGACTTCGTCGAGGTGCGCGAGCCGGTCCTGCATCGCGGCGAGCGCGGCCTGTTCGGCTGCATCGAAATCATTCCGGCGACGCGAGGTTTCACCCTCGAACACCCTGTTCCGTTCGGCAATCTGCGCATCGACGTTGCTGGCTTCTTCAAACAAGGCCTTCAATTTGGCGTTCGCCGCCGAAAGGGCTGCTTCGTCGATTTCCTTGATCTCTGCCACTGCCTCGCGAAGCCGGGCGGCCATTGCGGCGATCTGGGATTCCCAGGCTGCCGTGGCCGCACTTTCGCCGTCACGCACCGAGGATGCAATGCGCGTGGATTCGAGGCGCAGGCTCTCGATCCGTGCCCGCAGTGTTTCCAGCGCGATCTCGTGTTCTGCCGCGGCAATTTCGCTGGCTTCGGCCAATTCGCTTCTAAGTGCGGTGGCACGGGCGCGGATGGCCGCAAGCGCATCCACTTCCCGGCTGTCGAGATCCGCGCGCACTGTATCGCTACCCTCGCGCAAGGCTGCAAATCGCGCTTCGGCCACCGTGCCCAGCTGGTCGGCCTGTTCGCCAAAGGCGGTGATGGCCTGATCCACGCGTTCGCGCAGCGATTCGACCTGCCTCTCGCTTGCCGAACCGAAATCGTTCAGCCGCTTGAAGCCGGTAATCAATTCCTCGAGCTGGCCTTTGGCCGCCCGTCCGGCGCTGCCGATCTGGTTCGACACGTCCTTGGCCGAGTTTGCGATAACCGGCAGATTGTCCCGCAGCCGTTCCATGTTCTCCAACGCGCTGCCGCTTACTCGCGCGATCGCGTCGATCTGTTCGCCGTTGTCGTGGATCAGGCTCTGGAGCCGGTCGGCGTGTTCCGAAATACGTTCCCCCGCCGAGCGGCCGAGGTAATCGAGTTCCCGCGTCTGGGTAGTGAGGAATTCGCGTGCCAGGCTCAGCTCGCGGTTCACCGTCGCCAGGCGGTGCTCCAGACGTTGGGATTCGCTCGCCAGGGATTGCGCCACCGCGCCAAACCGGCGTGCCTCGCGCGCCGAATTTCTGAGCGCCAGCATCCACAAGCATACCACCAGGAGGACAGGTATTGCCCAGGCTGTGATCCATCCGGCCCACTGCTGCGCGGAACCGCCGCCAAGCATCTCGGCCCTGTGGGCCCAGCCGTAGAAAGCCGACCAGGCTGCAATGGTCACAATGGCAAGGGCAGGGACGACCCATGTATAGGATCGTGAGCTGTGCTCCTCGCCCCACTCGTCCGTCCATTCGGCATCGATCGGTTCCGAAGTTTCTTCGATAACCTCTTGCGAAGCAAGAAGTTCGATTGTGTCGTCCGGTTGGTTGCCGGGGACGGCGTGGATCAGGGGTCGCTTTGCCATGGGACGGAAACTACCATGATTTCGTCATGCTTAAACCCACTTTAACCTGCCATGCGACGGGCTGAGGGGCGGAGCGCACAAACAAGTGCAGAAAGGCTCGCGTCCGAATTTTCCGGTGCCGCGCGCCGAGAAAGGGTCGCTTTGGGGTGGCAGAGGCGGCGATGCGAACCTAGAACAGCGCACCAAGGGTCACCGTTTCTTGCCGGAGTGCCTCGTGCGCGTCGCTTTATTGTCCATTCTTGACGGGTCCGCCGCTCCCGGCACCCTGCGCGCGCCGTTCCGGTATTTCGCCGGATCGCGCATAATCGAACGGCAGGTCGATCTCGCGCTCGCCGCTGGCTGTGAAAAGATCGCCTGCCTCGTCGACGGCGTGGGGCGCGAAGTCGTGGCCGCGCAGGAACGGGCGGAAAGTGCCGGGGCGCGGTTCATTGCCCTTCAGGAAGCCCGGCCGCTGTCGGGTCTGGTTTCGGCATCCGACGAACTTCTGGTGATTGGCGCGGGGGTTTTGCCGTCCGACGATATCGTGCTGCGGCACGCTGCGCGTCCGTCGGTGCTCGTATTTCCTGCCGCCGACGCGGTGCCCAAGGGTTTCGAGAGGATCGATCCCGAATTTGCATGGTCTGGCGTCATGTTGGCGCATGGGGCGATTGTGGAGCGATTGTCTGAATTGCCGCCCGATGCGGACGTGATTTCCTGCCTGCTGCGGATCGCGCTGCAATCCGGGGTGCGTATCCAGCCCCTTGAAAAGCGGTTGCTGGACGAAGGCCTGTGGCACTTCAACCCGACCGAAGCGGAGCTGGCTGACCGGGCGGAACACTGGATTCACAGTCACGCGGCAGCGGCCGCATTCACGGCCCCCGGACTTGCCGTTTCCGAACGCATCGGAACCAAGCTGGCGAAAGACCTGCTGGGCGGCAGGGGCGCGCGCATTCCGGCCATCGCTGCGGGCTTGGCGGGTGTCGTCGCCCTAACTCTCGGCATTCTGGAATTTCCTGTCGCCGCGCTCGGCTTTGCCGCGCTCATGGCCGTGTTCGGCGCGGCCGGAGAGACGGTCGAGCGCATCTCCAATGCGGGGCGCTTCGGGGTGCATAGATCCGCGCTGGCCAAGGCAGTCGACTGGCTCACCGACCCGATCCTTGCAATTCTGGTGGCGCTCGCCTCGCCTGAGGACACGCAGTGGCTGCGGCTTTTCGTGCCTGCCATTCTGTTTGGCCTGCTGCGGCTTGGCGAACGGTGGGGCGCACCTCGGTGGCAGAACACCTATCGCGATCGCGTCGCCCTGGCGTTGCTGATTGTGCCGGCAGCCTTCCTGGGCGTTGCACAGCCCGTGGTTGCCGTTATCGCATTGGTGGTGCTGGTATCCCTTTTTCTCGCTCCTTCGCGCGGCCAATAACGGCGAATTAACCATGCAGCGGATAATGCGGACCAATGATGTTGCACAATTCCGTGCCTGATTCCGCCGAACAAGGCCGGACCGCTTCGTTGCGCGATGAACTCGCGCGCGGAAACGCTGTCCTTGCGCGTGTTGCCCCTATACTCGGCCACTTGCTGGCGAGCCCCGACCATTCCCTGTTCAGCGACGAACTGGTCGCGCGCATTCGCGGCATGTGCCACGACCTTTCCTGGCAGATATTGCGCGCGCATGCAGAAGCCACCGGCGAGGCGGGCAGGGAGGCGTTTGCCGACCGCCACGGCGAAGCGCTGGCCGAACATTTCTTCTCCAGCCCGGTGATCCTGTCGCACTGCCACGCCCTTGCGCTGGAATGGCAATTGGCGTCGCGGATGGAGGTCCAGTACGGAATCGATCCGGTCCTCTCGCCCGTTCTGCAGCGGTTGATCGCTTCGAGCGATCCCAGTCAGGCGAGCGCCGCGATGGCGGCCCTGGCAGCGCAGGCCCGGTTCGCCCAGGCGCAGCGCCGCATGGAGCTATCGCTTTCGGAACTGCCCGGGGATCTGTTTCACGAACTGCTTCTTGGCTGGCGCGCTTTCAACGGCTCACGCCGGTCGGACGCGATGATTCGCGCAGAAGCCAAGCTTCGCAACGGGTACGATGAAAGCGCCGGACGCCTCGCCTTGTTGGCCCGCCTTGTGGCCGGAATCGGGGAGGATGCGGCCGATGCGTTGGATCTCGAGCAGGCGGGCGTGGCCCTGTTTCTCACGGCGCTGGCTGCGCGATCGGGGCAAGGCAGGGCAATTGCCGTCTTGTCCACCAACGAAAGGCAAGTGGTCCGGTTTGCTCTTGGCCTGAGGGCAGCAGGTGTCGCGTTCGAAAGCGTTGAAGCCGAGGTGATGCGGTTGCACCCCCAGGCGGAGCCGCTGGCCGCTCTCAAATCCATTTCTGCGGCGGAGGCGAAGCAATTGCTGGCCGAAGCCGGATCGTTGGGAATTGCCTGACCGTGGCGAGCGTAGGAACCCGATATATCGCCCATGGGAAGGTCGATGCGGACGGCAGGCTGGCCGAGGCGACCGAGCCGCTGGCCGGCCTTCAGGATGCGTGCGGGGGACGCATCGGGGAACCCGTCGCCATTCCCGAGCTGCGCGCACTGGTCGAAAAGGCCCAGCACTATGGCCTGCGCCTTGCGCGGCAGTTTTCGGCCGTAGACGGCGAGAATGTGGTTACGGCCTGGGTCGAGATCGCGCCCCAACTCTCGGACGACGGCGACGTGGTCGGTTGCGACATCGATGTGGTGAGTTGGCAAACCGAGGAATTGCCGCCTGAGAACGATCTGGACGCGGCGCGCAGGCGGGTGGAGATCAATCGCCACCTTGCGGATTGCACGGCCAGGCTGGACCCACGGCAGGGAATTCTTTCGGTCGATACCGAGGCATCGGATTTGTCGGACTTCGTCGCAGCGGCGCGCAACGGGATCGGCAGGCCGTGGACCGATTTCGTCCGGTTCTCCGGCAATATGCATGAACAACCGGCCCACTGGCGCCTGCTGGACGGGGCCAGTTGCGAAATCGAAGGGTCGGCGCGGCGTTGGACCGCGCATCTCGAACCCCTCGGACAAGCGCAGCCGGGAAGCGCCGGTTTCGTTCTTTATCTGACCGCTGACACGCCCGATACGGCGGCAACAGGCGGTGGGCCATCGAGCGCCATCGAAGGGGCATCTTTCGGCCGCGATCTGACACCCGTACTGCGCCAACCGATCAACCGCATTATCGCGAACGCGGAAACCATTCGGACCAAGCTCGCCGGTCCGATAGCAGATGAATACAGCTCCTACGCATCCGACATTGCATCGGCGGCACAGCACCTGCTTGCCCTGATCGATGACCTGTCCGACCTGGAAGTGGTCGAATCCGAACAATTCGTCACCGCGCCTGACCGGATCGAGCTGGCTGACGTTGCCCGGCGCGCTTGCGGGATTCTGGGCGTGCGGGCGCAGGAACGCGGAATTACTCTCGTGCCGCCCGTCGAGGGCGAGAGCCAGCTGGCAATCGCCGAATTCCGGCGAGTTCTACAGATTTTGCTTAATCTTGTAGGCAACGCGATCCGGTACGCGCCGGAAGACAGCCAGGTCTGGATACGGCTCGACAGGATCGGAAATCGCGCGCTGATTACGGTGGCGGATCAGGGCCACGGCCTCGATGAAACGCAGCAGGCGCGCGTGTTCGAGAAATTCGAACGCCTTGGCCGCAGCGGTGACGGCGGTTCGGGGCTTGGCCTCTATATCTCGCGGCGGATTGCGCGGGCGATGGATGGCGATCTGACCGTCGAAAGTGCGCCGGGGCAGGGCGCGCGTTTCACGCTCTCGGTCCCTGCGGCAGACGATATGCGTACCGAATTGCGCGAAGGACCCGGCAAAGACTTGCCGATCGTAAGGGAAAACGACTGACACGAAAAAGGGGTGCCGAAGCACCCCTGGTTCGTTTGCGTTCGCTGGCCGGATCGGCGGCGTCTTAACGCTGGCCGATGGGCACGTAATCGCGCTGTGTCGGGCCGGTGTAGAGCTGGCGCGGGCGACCGATGACCTGGCCTGGATCGGAGATCATTTCGTTCCACTGGGCAACCCAGCCCACCGTGCGGGCAAGTGCGAACAGGGCGGTGAACATCGTCGTCGGGAAACCGATCGCCGAAAGGATCACGCCCGAGTAGAAGTCCACGTTCGGGAAAAGCTTCTTTTCTTTGAAGTAATCGTCGTTGAGGGCCATTTCCTCAAGCTGAAGCGCGGTTTCGAAAACCGGGTCCTTGACGTTCAGGGCTTCGAAAACTTCGCGCACGGTCTTTTGCATGACAGTCGCGCGCGGGTCGTAGTTCTTGTAGACGCGGTGGCCAAAGCCCATCAGGCGGAACGGATCGTTCTTGTCCTTGGCGCGCTCGATGTAGTGCGGGATACGGTCAGGTGTACCAATTTCCTGCAGCATGTTGAGCGCGGCTTCGTTTGCACCGCCGTGCGCCGGGCCCCAAAGGCAGGCGATACCGGCAGCGATACAGGCGAACGGGTTGGCACCCGACGAACCGGCGAGGCGCACGGTCGACGTCGAAGCGTTCTGTTCGTGGTCGGCATGGAGGATGAAAATCCGGTCCATCGCCTTTTCGACCGCAGGGTGGAGTTCGAACTCCTCAGCGGGAACACCGAACGTCATCCGCAGGAAGTTACCGGTGTAGCTGAGGTCGTTCTTCGGCTGCATGAAAGGCTGGCCGATGGAATATTTGTAAGCCCAGGCCGCAATCGTCGGCATCTTCGCAATCAGACGGTGGCTGCTGATCTTGCGATGTTCGGGGTCCGAAATATCGGTGCTGTCATGGTAAAACGCCGAGAGAGCGCCAACAACGCCGCACATGATAGCCATGGGGTGCGCGTCGCGGCGGAAACCCTGGTAGAACTGGCGCAGCTGGTCGTGCAGCATCGTGTGGCGCGTGATGGTATAGGTAAAATCGTCCAGTTCGTCCGCGCTCGGCAGCTCGTTGTTGAGCAGCAGGTAAGACACTTCCATGAAGCTGGAGTTTTCGGCCAGCTGGCCGATCGGATAGCCGCGGTGCAGCAGGACACCCTCTTCGCCGTCGATATAGGTCAGCGCGCTTTCGCAGCTGGCGGTCGACTTGTATCCGGGATCGTAAGTGAACTTGCCGGTGGCACCATACAGCTTGCGGATGTCGATGACGTCCGGCCCGACACTACCCTGAAGTATAGGGAATTCCTGGGTCTGTCCGCCCAGATCGAGAGTTGCCTGCTTGTCGGCCACGCGTTTCTCCTCAAACGTTTCCAGTGGTTCCTGCCGGGGCGGCTTGCGCATCGAGACGAGCAAGCGCCTCTTCCTTGCCCAACAGGACCAGTACATCGAAAATTCCGGGCGACGTGGTCGTGCCCGTCAACGCTGCACGCATGGGTTGCGCCAGCTTGCCAAGGCCCAGTTCCTGAGCCTCCGCATACGATTTCGTAGTGGCTTCGAGAGCCTCGATTGTCCAGTCATTTTGCAAGTGCAGCATTTTCGACAATCCGGCAAGGCGGTCACGTGCTTCGTCATCGAGCAGAGACGCCGCCTTTTCCGTCATTTCGAGAGGGCGTTTGGCAAATAGAAATGCTGCACCCTCAACAAGTTCTTTCACGGACTTGGCGCGCACCTTGAGAACCGGCATTGCCTTTGTGAGAAGCTCAAGATCGGCACTGTCGCCCAGTTGTTCGCCAACGATGCCAGCCAGGCGCCGGTCGTCCGCCTCACGGATGTAATGACCGTTGAGGTGTTGCAACTTCTTCACATCGAAACGTGCGGGGCCCTTGCCCACGCCGCTGAGGTCGAACAGTTCGATCGCTTCCTCGCGGCTGATTTCTTCGCGGTCGCCATGGCCCCAACCGAGCCGGAGCAGGTAGTTGAACAGCGCCTCGGGAAGGATGCCTTCCTCGTCGCGATAGGCCTCCACACCCACAGCGCCGTGACGCTTGGACATCTTAGCGCCATCCGGGCCGTGGATCAGTGGCACATGGGCGTAGATGGGGTCGGGCCAACCGCCTTCGATCACGTCCATCGCGCGGATAATCGGCAGTTGGCGAAAAGCGTTGTTCAGGTGGTCATCGCCGCGGATGATGTGGGTGACACCCATGTCGTGATCGTCGACCACCACGGCCAGCATATAGGTCGGCGTGCCATCTGCGCGCAGCAGGACGTAATCGTCGATCTCGGCGTTCTGGACGGTAACGCTTCCCTGCACCTCGTCCTGAATGGTGGTTGCGCCTTCGGTCGGAACCTTGAGGCGGATTACGAAGGGCGCGCCTTCCGGTGCCTCGGCAGGATCGCGGTCGCGCCAGCGCCGGTCGTAACGCAGCGGCTGCTTGTTGGCACGCTGCTGAGCGCGCATTTCTTCCAGTTCTTCGGTGGTTGCGAAGCATTTGTAGGCATGCCCGGCGTCGAGCAGTTTGTGGGCGACCTCCGCATGGCGTTCCGCGCGGTCGGACTGGAACAGGGGCGGCGCATCGTAATCGAGGCCAAGCCAATCGAGTCCGTCGATGATCTTGTCGATCGCGTCCTGCGTGCTGCGCTTGCGGTCGGTATCCTCGATCCGCAACAGCGTGCGTCCGCCGTGGTGCCGGGCAAACAGCCAGTTGAACAGCGCGGTCCGGGCACCGCCGATGTGAAGGTAACCGGTGGGCGAGGGGGCAAAGCGGGTGACGACCGTTCCCGGGGTCTTGCCGGCGGCGTCCACACTATCGCTTGCCATTTTCTCTCGCTTCCTTTCAAATACTTACATGGCGACGCAAGGGACGCCTTCAGTTCCGTTCGACGAGGTGGACGATCCCACCCTCGACACATTGCGGCGCCCTTGGCGCATGCGCGGGCGCTTGTCCAGTTTTGCAGGGGTTCCGGGCGACCGGATCGACGGTTTTCTGGGCGCTTCAGGCTTCGATCGTGGCCCGTGGGTGACGGTGGGGTTTGCGAGCGGCATCGGGCTGTGGTTCGCGCTCGACAACCCGTGGCAATGGGCTGGCGCCATTGTTGGTCTCATTCTTACTGCGCTCGGGGCGGCGACCGTGTGGCGCGGGCGCGAAGATCGGGCGTATCTGTTGATTTCCGTCGTCGTGCTGGCCCTCACCATCGCGGCCGGCATCGCGCTGGTATGGACCAGATCGGAACTGGTCGGAGCGCAGCCCATCGATGCCCCGCGCTTCGAACGCATCGACGCCCGCATTCTCTCACGCGAAGAGCAGCCATCGGAAAACCTCATCCGGCTTGTGCTGGCAGCGCGGGACGCAAGCCGGGGCCGTGCCGTGGCCTATCGGGTCAATGTCGATCTGGACGAGGACACCAGCGCGTTGCGGGAAGGGGCCCGGGTGCGGTTGGCGGCGCGGCTCATGCCCCCATCACCGCCGGTAGTTCCGGGAGCGTACAATTTCGCCCGTCGAGCCTGGTTCGACGGATTGGCGGCGACGGGGTCGGTGGTGGGGCCGATCGAGATCGTGGAAGAGGCCACCGGGGAAGCGGGGCGGATTGCAGGGGTAAGGCGGGCCCTGTCTGGCCATGTCCGGCGCAATCTCGATGGGTCTTCGGGGGCGATTGCGGCAACCCTTGCGAGCGGTGACCGCGGATCGATCCCCGCTGCCGACGAAGTGGCAATGCGCGATGCTGGTCTGACCCATCTGCTGTCGATAAGCGGGCTCCACGTGAGCGCAATCATTGCCGCTGCCTTTCTGGTTGTGATGAGGGTTTTGTCGCTTTGGCCGTGGCTTGCCTTGCGGGTCCGACTGCCTTTGGCTGCCGCGGGGGCCGCGGCGCTGGTGGGGGTTGCCTATACCCTGCTGACGGGTGCCGAAGTGCCCACGGTGCGCAGTTGCATCGGCGCGTTGCTGGTGCTCGGTGCGCTTGCCATGGGGCGTGAGCCGTTATCTATGCGGATGGTGGCCGTCGCCGCGATGATCGTTCTGTGCCTGTGGCCCGAGGCGCTGGTCGGGCCGAGCTTCCAGATGAGCTTTGCTGCCGTGCTGGCGATCGTCGCGCTGCATAACGCCGAACCCATTCGCGAATATCTCGCACCACGTGAGGAAGGCTGGTGGCGCAAGGCAGGGCGCCGGGTGGTCATCCTGTTCCTGACCGGCCTGGTGATCGAGATTGCGCTGATGCCCATCGTGCTTTTCCACTTTCACAGAGCGGGCATTTACGGTTCGCTTGCCAATCTGCTGGCTATTCCGCTGGTCACGTTCGTCTCGATGCCTCTTGTGGCGATTGCGCTTCTGCTCGATCTGATCGGGGCTGGATCGCCGGCCTGGTGGCTGGTGGGCAAATCGCTCGATCTGCTGCTTGGAATTGCGCACACCGTGTCGGATCAGCCGGGCGCGGTGAAACTGGCCCCGCGCATTTCGCTTGCCGCGGTGTTGGTTTTCGTCGGTGGGGGACTTTGGCTCGCGTTATGGAGAGGGCCGACCAGGTTGTGGGGCCTGGGCATCGCTGCGTTGGGTGCGCTGATGATGTGGAGCGCGCCCCCCGCCGACATGCTGATCACAAGAGACGGGCGGGATGTCGGGATACGGGCAGGGGACGGCCGGTTGCTGGTATTGCGGGACAGCGCCGGTAGCTATGCGCAGGACAATCTGCGGGAAATGTCCGCCATCCAGACACCGCCGATACCTCTTGCCGAATGGCAAGGCGCACGATGCAGCCCGGATTTCTGTTCCATTGTCCTGGATCGCGGGCAAAAACCCTGGCGTATCCTTGTCGCCCGGAGCCGTAATCTGATCGAGGAGCGCGCGCTCGCTGCCGCTTGCGAACAGGCCGACATAGTGATTGCTGACCGATATCTGCCGTATTCCTGTCGGCCAATTTGGCTCAAAGCCGATCGTCGTTTCCTTCAACGGGAAGGCGGAACGGCCCTATATTTGCATAGCGGCCGTGTCGAAACGGTGGCGCAGGGCGAGGGCAGGCACGGGTGGTGGCGGCCGGTCGAGGATTGATTGCCCCGACCGGCGCGCACCATCACGCCGCATCAGTGATAGCGGCGAAGCAATCCTGCCAGTTTGCCCTGCACCTGGACCCGGTGCGTGTCGTAAACCTGCGGTTCGTAGGATCCGTTCGCCGGATCGAGCCGTACCCGTCCGGCTTCGCGGTGGAGATATTTGAGCGTGGCTTCTTCATTGTCGACCAGAGCGACAACGATTTCACCGTCACGGGCCGTGTCGGTGCGCTTCACCAATGCGAAATCACCGTCGAAAATCCCGGCTTCGATCATCGAATCTCCAGACACTTCCAGAGCGTAATGTTCGCCGGGGCCGAGGAGGGCGGCAGGAACCGGCATGCTCGACTGGCCCTCGATAGCCTCGATCGGCGCGCCTGCCGCAATCCGTCCGTGGAGCGGAACGTCGATAATGTCGTTTGCCGGTTGCGGGGCAGCGGTCCTCGGCGGGACAACCGCCGTCACGGTATCGTTGACCGCGCGCGGTTTTGCAGCGCCGGTCACGGCATCTTCGGGAAGCTTGACCACTTCGAGCGCGCGCGCCCGGTTGGGCAAACGACGGATGAAGCCGCGTTCCTCGAGGGCCGAGATCAACCGATGAACCCCCGACTTGCTCTTGAGGTCGAGAGCTTCCTTCATTTCTTCGAAGCTCGGTGAAATTCCGGTGTCTTCCAGACGCTGCTGGATGAAGCGGATCAATTCGTGCTGTTTGGCGGTCAGCATGTTCGCGATACTCCCGTGTCGCCTGTTCACAACCCTGTGAACGAATGCGGAACAAGTAAGCAACGTGATTCGCTAAGTCAAGCAATTGCGCCATTTCCGACCAATCGCCGGGAGAACAGGTGTTCGCCTATTGTCCCGTGCGCGTTCGTTCAGCCGTTCAGAAGTTTGTGCGTCGCCGCTTCGACATCGCCATGCCTCATGAGGCTTTCGCCAACCAGGAAGCTGCGCACACCTGCGCGTTCCAGGCGGAGGCAGTCGGCGTGACTGGAAATGCCGCTTTCGCCCACCAGCAGCGCGTCTTTCGGAGCGAGCGCAGCGAGGCGTTCGGTCGTTGCAAGGTCGGTCGCGAAGGTGCGAAGATCGCGATTGTTCACGCCGATCAAACGTGAGGAGAGCCGCGATGCCCGCTCCATTTCGCCTTCGTCGTGCACTTCAACGAGCACGTCCATGCCGCGTTCGATCGCCGCTTCCTCGATTTCATGCATCGCGCCGTCATCGAGGGCCGCGACGATGATCAGGATGGCGTCGGCCCCGATGGCGCGGGCTTCGGCCACTTGCCAGGGGTCGACCATGAAATCCTTGCGCAGGACGGGGATCGGGCAGGCCGCGCGAGCTTCCACCAGAAAGTCTTCGTGCCCCTGGAAATACGGGGCATCGGTCAGGACCGAGAGGCATGCGGCACCTCCGGCGGTGTAGGCTCTGGCGTGGTCGGGGGGGCGGAAATCGGGCCGGATCAGGCCCTTGGACGGCGACGCCTTCTTGATCTCTGCAATCAGGCCGAATCCCTTTTCCTGCGCTGCGGCAAGAGCGGTTGCGAAGCCGCGTGTGGGCGACTGTTCGCGCGCAAGACTGTCGAGCGTGGTCAGGCTGCGTTGAGCCTTCCGAGCGGCAACCTCTTCCCGCTTGGTTGCGCAGATTTCGATCAGCTTGTTCATCGTGCCAGCGCAATCCAGTTTTCGAGAAGTGCTTTCGACTTGCCGGAATCGAGGGCCTCGGCTGCGATCAGGGCGCCCTGCGCCCAATCGTCGGTCTTGCCTGCGACGATCAACGTGGCGGCGGCGTTGAACAGGACGGCATCGCGATAGGCGCCGGGCGCACCAGACAAGAGCGCCTGGAGCGCCCGAGCGTTGTGCGCGGGATCACCGCCCCTGATCGCGTCAACGGGCGTGTGGGAAAGCGAAGCCTGGCTCGCGTCCACCCGACGCATCGCAAAATCGTGGTCGACCACATCGGCGAGTTCGTTGCCGCCGGCCAGGCTCAATTCGTCCAGCCCTTCGTCTCCCGAAGCGATGAACGTGCGATCCGTGCCCAGCTTCGCCTTCGCTGCTGCATAAATCGGAACATAGGCCGGCCGTGCGATGCCGATCAATTGCCGCCTGACATCCGCGGGATTGGAAAGCGGCCCCATCAGGTTGAATATCGTGCGCACACCCAAGCGCTGGCGAATTGGGTGGATGCGGCCCATCGCCGGGTGGTGATTCTTGGCGAAAAGGAAACAAATTCCCAGCTCGGACAAGGACTTTTCGGCAGTTCTTCCCGCCGCTTCCATATCCAGCCCGAGCGCTTCGAGCGTGTCGGCAGCGCCCGCCTTGCTGCTCGCCGCGCGATTGCCATGCTTGGCCACGGGCACCCCGCAGGCTGCCACAACCAGGCTTACAGCCGTCGAAACGTTGAGGGTATGGTGTCCATCGCCGCCCGTGCCGCAGCAATCGACCGTGCCTTCTGGTGCATCGAGCGGGATCAATCTTGCGCGAAGCGCCCGCGCGGCACCGGCAATTTCGTCCGCCGTTTCGCTTCGCGTCGACATTTCCACGAGGTAGCGAGCGATTTCCTCGTCACTCGTTTCTCCGTCGAGGATCCAGCCGAATACTTCCTCGGCTTCGTCCTCGCTCAAATGCGATCGTGAATCAGGCAGAGTTTTCATGCAGGGACTTTCGCGTCGATCCCGCACAAGGTCAGGAAATTGGCCAACAAGGCGTGGCCATGTTCGGTCGCAATGCTTTCCGGATGAAACTGAACACCGTGGATCGGCAGTTCACGATGGCGGAACCCCATGACGCTGCTTCCATCGAGGCCGGGCGTTTCGCTTGTGG
Organism: Qipengyuania zhejiangensis; assembly: GCF_035607565.1. Lineage (NCBI taxonomy): Bacteria > Pseudomonadati > Pseudomonadota > Alphaproteobacteria > Sphingomonadales > Erythrobacteraceae > Qipengyuania > Qipengyuania zhejiangensis. The sequence continues at coordinate 1,044,980 of NZ_JAYKGO010000001.1, forward strand.
CGTTGACTTCAAGGCAATCGGGGATGCTTTCCACCACGAGCGAGTGGTACCGCGTGGCCACGAACGGAGACGGCAATCCGGCAAACACGCCGCTAGCGTCATGCGTCACGGGTGACGTCTTGCCATGCATCAATCCGCCCCGCACGACCTTCCCGCCAAAATGCTGTCCGATGGACTGGTGCCCAAGACACACGCCGAGCAGAGGCTTGGCGGCATCAGCACAGGCCGCCACGAGATCGAGACTGACGCCCGCTTCGTTGGGCGTACATGGGCCGGGGGATATCAGGAAACCGGCCGCCCCGGTGGCAATCGCTTCGCTCGCCGAAATGGCGTCATTGCGGACGACCTCCACTCCGGCACCCAGTTCCATAAGGTAATGGACCAGGTTGAAAGTGAAGCTGTCGTAATTGTCGACGACGAGGATGGGCGGTTGCTGGGTCATTCGAGGCGTCAATGGCGGGACGAGCCCGTGCTTTCAAGCAAGTAAAGCTCGCCGTGACGTCACGCCTGCTTGCCCGCGAAGCGATCCGATGCGCGCACCAGCCCATCGGTGATACCGGGTTCGGTGTACAGATGCCCTCCGTCCGGCACGATCTGGAGGTCGACCTGCGGCCAGACCTGCTTGAGATCCCAGGCGGAGCGGGGCGGGGTGCAACAATCATGGCGGCCCTGGACGATCACGCCGGGGATGCCCGCGAGCTTGTGAGCGTCGTCGAGCAGCTGACCTTCTTCCAGAAAGCAACCGTTGCGGAAGTAATGGTTTTCGATCCGCGCGGTGGCCACGGCGTTCTCGCCATCGGCCATGTGCGAAATCGTATCCTCTTCGGGGAGAAGCGTTACCGTGACGCCTTCCCAGCGGTTCCATGCGGCCGCTGCGGCCTTGCGGACCTCGGGATCGGCATCGTCCAGCAGGTCGCGATAGGCTTCGAGTAGGTCGTCCTGCCGGTCCTCGTCCACATGACCGACGAACGCGTCCCATTCTTCGGGGTAGAGTTCGCTGGCGCCGTAGGTGCACAACCAGTCCAGTTCGATCTGGCGGCCAAGGAAGATACCGCGCAAGACCATCTCGCTCACCCGTTCCGGATGCGTCTGGGCATAGGAAAGCGACAGGGTCGATCCCCAGCTCCCGCCAAAGACCAGCCATCGATCATGGCCGCACATCTCGCGAAGCTTTTCCATGTCGCGCACGATGTGCCACGTCGTGTTGTCCGCCAGACTGGCAAACGGGGTCGAACGCCCGCAACCACGCTGGTCGAACAGCAGGACATCATACAGTTCCGGGTCGAACTGGCGGCGCTGGCCCGGGCTGCATCCGGCACCGGGGCCACCATGAAGAAAGACCGCTGGCTTTGCGCCGGGTGTGCCGACCTTTTCCCAGTAGATCGAATGACCGTCGCCAACCTCGAGCATTCCGGTCTCGTAGGGTTCGATTTCCGGGTAAAGGGTGCGGCGATCTTGCGTCATTGGGAGGCCTTCCTTTTCACCACCACGATCGGTCCGATGGGCGCGCCCTGATCCAGCCTTTCGGTCGCCGGATTCCAAAGCTGCGAGACATTCCCGTCAAGAAACAGCGCGTTCTTCACGGACAGCTCGTCGCGATAGAACCGGGCGATCTTGCCAAAGGAAACGGGTGCGTTCGAAATGACGAAGTGGGCACGACCCTGCTCATCGACGCCGACCGCATTCCGCGTGAGGCGGGAAGGGCCGTCGCGGGTAATCTCGGGGTGCAGCTTGCCATCGATCACCAGCATCGGGCCGGACTGGGTTCCGAATTCGGGACGCTCGCTCACATTGGCGAGGAAATCGGCGGTTGTGCGAACATGCCATTCGCCGCCCGTGCCGTAGAACACCCCGTTGGGGTTCATGTGAAAGTTGCCTTCGCCTTCGGCCGTGTTGAGTGCCTTCAACCGCTCTGAATCCTCGACGAAATATCCGACCGGATTGCCTTCCTCGTCAAACATTCCCGCGTTCATCGCAAAGGCGATCGTTTCGGGGTCGCGTGATTTCGCGAAGGAAGAAAGGCTGCGGTAGGGCGGCTGACCGTCCGGTGCCAAATCCATCGAAATGGTGTGCCGCGAAGGGATGGCGAGGCAATGAGTCAGCGGCGTATTTTCAAATATGATCGAACGGCATGCGCTCTCGACCGAACTAGCGACCGTGGCGGACGGGTCCGTCGGCGGGGCCGCGGAGGCAGGCCCTTCCTTGCCGTCGATCCGGGTGCGGACGACAGGTTCACCCTCCGGCTGCGCTTCGCAAGCGGCCAGCGAAAGCAGGGCAAGTGTGGCGAAGTATATTTTCATTGTCCGAAACCGGGTTCCTGGGCGAGGCGAACCGCCTCTTTGGCCGCCGCGAGCAGGGCGCCCGCCTTGGCTTCGCATTCGCGTTGTTCATAGGCAGGTTCGCTGTCTGCAACGATCCCGGCGCCGGCCTGCACATGCATGGTGCCGTCTTTGACCACTGCGGTGCGCAAGACGATACAGCTGTCGACCGAACCATCGGGTGCAAAATACCCGACGCCGCCAGCGTAAGGCCCGCGGGTGGCGGGTTCCAGTTCGGCGATGATCTGGCATGCGCGCACCTTGGGCGCGCCGCTGACGGTCCCGGCAGGAAAACCGGCGAAAAGCGCATCGATGGCGTCCTTGCCGGTGGCCAGTTTCCCGACGACGTTGCTGACTATGTGCATGACGTGGCTGTAACGCTCGACGGTATAGCTTTCGGTGACGACCACGCTTCCCGATTCGGCGACGCGGCCCACGTCGTTGCGGCCAAGATCGAGAAGCATCAAGTGTTCGGCGCGCTCTTTCGGGTCGGACAGAAGCGATTGTTCGGCCAGCCGATCCTCGGCTTGGGTGGCGCCGCGTGGCCGTGTGCCGGCGATGGGGCGGATCGTTACCTCTCCATCGCGAACACGCACCAGAATTTCAGGGCTCGATCCGACCACGCCGAAGCCGGGAAGGTCGAGGAAATAGAGAAACGGCGAAGGGTTTACGCGGCGTAGAGCGCGATAAAGCGTCATCGGTGGCAGCGCGAAGGGGGAAGTGAAGCGTTGGGAAAGCACGACCTGGAAGACGTCGCCCGCCGCGATGTAATCCTTGGCGCGCAGCACCATCGCCTCATAATCGGAAGCCGCCATCGTCGGGGTCAGGGCTGGTTCGATATGATCGACCGATTGCGGCGGCGGAGCAGAGGCGGGCTTGGCAAGCGTGCGAAGCGCTTCGTCGATGCGCTCCTGCGCGGTTTCTATCGAGCCGTTCGCCCAGACCGGCGCAATGCAGAACAGGGCGTCGGACAATCGGTCGAACACGAGGATGACCGTTGGGCGGACAAACAGCATGTCGGGCAAGTCCAACTCGCCCTGCGGCGCGCGCGGCAATTTTTCGACCAGTCCGATCGTCTCGTAACCGAAATAGCCGACCAGGCAGGCAAGCGCCGGCGGCAATTCTTCGGGCACGGCGCATCTGCAGGCATCTGCCAGTTCGCGCAGCGCTTCCATCGAGCCTGTTCCAAACGCCACAAAGGCGCCGCGATCTTCACGCCAGTTCGGGTTTATCTCCGCGTCGTTGCCGGTTGCGCGAAAGACCAGATCGGGATCGATGCCGATCAGGCTGTATCGCCCGCGCACTTCTCCGCCCTCGACCGATTCCAGAAGGAAATCGCCGCGCCCTTCGACGAACAGTTTCAGCGCCGCGCCAACCGGCGTTTCGGTGTCCGACACGACTTTGCGCCACACCAACGCCGGACGCCCGGCTGCGATTTCCGCAAGGGCCTGGTCGGTTCCTTCAAGCTGGGTTGTCAAGCTGGCCTCAGTTCTCGCCAAGGAGCTGCTTGCGCACCGAAGCGACGGCATCGGAGTTACGCTCGACACCCAGTTCCTCGCGCATGGCTACGCGAAGCTGATCGCCATATTCGTCGCCCATGAGCGGGCCGAGTTGCGTGAGAGCCTGGATAATAAGCGGATCGTTGGCATCCAGATCGTCCATGGCGATGTTTTCGAGGTCGACCACGTAGAAGCCCGCCATCCGAGGGGCTTCAAGCTTTTTGGTGGTGCCTTCCGCCATGCTGAAAAGCAGCGCAAGCGGGGGCGGAATGCGTTGTTCGCGCTGGGCAGCCAACTGCTCGCGGGTCAGGTCGACCCGTTCGGGCGCGGGAAGCTGTGCCTTCTCGGCGGCAAGCGCTGTGGCCAGTGTGGCACCACCGCGCACGCTCTTGAGCACACGATCCGCGGCAGCCTGCGCACGCTTGAGCCCTTCGGACTGGCGCCAGCGCGCTTCAACCTGGCCCTTGATTTCGGCGAAGGGGGCGGTGGCCGAAGGCGTGATGTCCGCCACTTCGTAGACAAGGTAGGTTTCGCCCGACTGGAGCGGCGCGATTTCCGGCTCCTCTTCGTCCATCTGGAACGCAGTCGACAGGGCGGGGGCCAGAACCGCCGGTAGCGTCTGGTTTGCCGCTTCGTAGATCTGGCCGTCCGCAGTTGCCGGGCGGGTGGTCGAAAGCTCGAGCCCCAGTTCCTCGGTCACTTCGGCCAGGGTCGCGCCCTGACCGATCTGATCTTCGATCTCGATCGCCAGTTCGGCCAGGCCGTTGGCTCGCTTCTCTTCGCGGAGGGCATTGGCAATTTCGCCGTTGGCCTGGGCCAGGCTGCGCCCGGGAACAGAATTCACCGAATCGATACGGGCCACGTGCCAACCAAGCGGGCTGCGGGCCGGCGTCGTCACGCTGCCTTGCGCCGCCGCGAAATAGGCTTGCGCGACACCAGCGGAGGAACGGGTCGTCAAATCGGCGCGGCTGACATCGGCGAGCGGCGCGGCGCGCAGGCCGGCTTCGCGCGCGACGGTGGCGAACGATGCGCCGCCCTGGACGCGTTCGCGGATCGACTGCGCGGCGGCCTGAGTGGGGACGATCAACTGGGTGACGCTGCGGGTTTCGCTAGCCGCGTACTTTGCCTTGTCCCGTTCGAAACGAGCCGCAATTTCGGCATCGGTGGGAATTATGCGGTCGCCCAGCGCCGCGCTGTCGAACGTGGCGTACCGTATGGTGCGCCGTTCGGGGCGGATAAAGCTGCTGCGGTTGGCATCGTAATAGCTGCGCAGTGTGGCGTCTTTCACATCACCCCTGGGGGCATAGGCTGCCGCGGGAAGAAGCCCGATCGTGCCCTGACGGCGTTCCTTGAACAGCTGTGCGTAGCGATAAGCCAGCTTGTTCGGGACCGTTGCGCCAAACGTGGCCGGCACGAAAATCTGCTGCGATATCAGGCCGGTGCCCAGGTCTTCGCGGGCCTGTGCATCGCTGATGCGCGCCTGGGCGAGCGCCTGGCGGTATACTTCTTCGCTGAAATTGCCGTCGGGGCCACGGAACCCGGGAAGGAGCCGGATTTCACTGTTCACCAGGTTATCCCCGGCGCGGATGCCGTATTTGTTCGCAAACCCGACAATGGCGAACCGGTCGATCAGAGCATTGAGGGCGCCCTCCAGGCCATCCTGGCCGATGAAGGCGGCCATCGACATGGTGGGCTGTTCCTGGCGCAGACGATCGAGCTGGCTGTTCGCCGATCGCACCAGATCGGCGGTGCCGATCTTTTCGTCTCCGACCACGGCCACGCGGTCACCGCCGGCCACGCCGCCAAAAGTGCCTGTGCTCGATACATCGGCGCTGGCAAAGGCGAGCGCGATGAGGCCGAGGAAGACGAGCGCGACAGCAAGGCCGATCTTTGTCTTGAAGAAACTGCGGAAGAAACTGAGCATGGCTGGCGGGCGATCCCGGTAAAAAGTGTTGGTGCATCGCGGCCGGCATGGTGCTGGCCGCATCGACGCAGCGCTTTATCCGCCCTGCGACCTCGCGGCAACAGGTCGCAAAGGGTTTTGACGTGTGAAGAAAGCTTCTCTAGCGGGGCGCGATACATCGTCCCTATATAGCGGGGCCCCAATCCACTCATCGCAGGAAGTCGCAATGGCCGAACGGCCCTATATCGTTGGAAACTGGAAAATGAACGGCACGCGCGCGATGCTTTCCGAAGCACGCGCCATCGACCGGGCTGCGCAGCGGTACATGAAGGTCGAGGTCGCTCTCGCTCCGCCGTACACGCTTATTCATGCCGTGCACCGCGAAGCCGAACAGATCGGCATCGGCGCGCAGGATTGCCATCCGGGTGAAGAAGGCGCGCACACGGGCGACATCTGCGCCACCATGCTTTCCGACGCTGGCGCGAAATTCGTGATTCTTGGCCATAGCGAGCGGCGGCAGGATCACGGCGAAAGCAACGAGCTGATCAACGCCAAGATCGAATCGGCGCTTGAAGGGGGCCTGCGCGTCATTCTTTGTTGCGGGGAAACCCTCGACACGCGTGACGCGGGCGAGGCGGAAAGTTTCGTCCTCGGCCAACTCAAAGCGTCGCTTCCCTCGATCGAGGATCCGGCGGAACGCCTGACAATCGCTTACGAGCCGATCTGGGCCATTGGCACCGGTCGCACCGCGACCGTGGACGATGTGGTGGCGATGCACGCCTCCATCCGCCGTCTTCTCGACGAAACCTATGGTGCGGAAACGTCTGCGGCGGTCCGGATTCTCTACGGCGGATCGGTCAAACCCGAAAACGCTCGCGAAATTCTCTCCGCCCCAGAAGTGGGCGGGGCGCTGGTCGGCGGTGCAAGCCTTTCGGCGGAAAGCTTCCTGGGGATTGTTGTTGCTGCGTCCGAAGCCGAGGACGCCTGACACCCGCGGCCTTGTCGTATCCCTCGTGTGCGCTTAGATGCGCCGCACGTATTTCATACTGAAGAGTATCTGTTGTCATGTTCCTGTTCCTAACCGTCGTCCAGGCAATCGTCGCAGCCGCCCTCGTGGGTGTCATCCTGATGCAACGCTCGGAAGGCGGGGGCCTTGGCATCGGCGGCAGCCCTTCGGGTATGCTGAGCGCCCGTGGCGCAGCGGATTTCCTTACGCGTTCAACGAAGTGGCTGGCCGTGCTGTTCGTTGTCCTGTCGATCGTCCTTGCCGCGGTTGCCGTGGAAACCACGGGCGCCAGCTCAATCGAATCGACCCTCGATCGTGCGCTTGCTCCGGCTGCGCCTGTCGATCCGCTTGGCGCGGCAACGACCGGTGAAGAACCCGCACCGAGCGACGATCCGCTCGCCGACGTCACCGAATAACCACCTTTTCAGCGTGAACTGTGGATTGCGTCGCCTCGGCGGCGCAATTCGCATGGCTTTGCGCTTGCCCCGACTCCATTCAGCAGCTTAAGGCCCAACTCCCATGGCGCGGTATATTTTCATCACCGGCGGCGTGGTCTCCTCGCTCGGCAAAGGTCTCATGGCAGCGTCGCTCGCTGCTCTCCTTCAGGCGCGTGGCTACAAAGTCCGTATTCGCAAGTTCGATCCCTACCTCAATGTCGATCCGGGCACGATGAGCCCGTATCAGCATGGGGAGGTCTACGTTACGGACGACGGCGCGGAAACCGACCTCGATCTTGGCCACTACGAACGCTTCACCGGCGTTTCCGCCCACCAGGGCGACAATGTCACCTCGGGCCGGGTGTACCAGCAGATCATCGCCAAGGAACGGCGCGGCGATTACCTCGGCGCCACGGTTCAGGTGGTCCCGCACGTCACCGATGCGATCAAGGAATTCGCCTTGGCCGACCAGGGCGATCACGATTTCATCCTGTGCGAAATCGGCGGCACCGTCGGCGATATCGAAAGCCTTCCGTTCATGGAGGCGATCCGCCAGCTCCGCAACGAGCTGGAACCGTTGCAGTCGCTGAGTGTGCACGTCACACTTGTGCCCTACATCGCGGCTGCCGGTGAACTGAAGACCAAGCCGACCCAGCATTCGGTCCGCGAACTCGCCAGCCTCGGCATCAAGCCCGACGTGCTGCTGTGCCGCGCCGAACACCCGATTCCCGAAACCGAACGCCGCAAGATCGCCCAGTTCTGCAACGTGCGCACCGAAGCGGTAATCCCCGCTCTCGATGCGTCGTCGATTTACTCGGTGCCCCTGCAATACCACGGCGAAGGCCTGGATACCGAGGTCCTCCGCGGGTTCGGAATTACCGATGCCCCCGAACCGGACCTGACCCGCTGGTACGATGTGGTCGACCGGCACCAGAACCCCGAGGGCGAAGTCACCATCGGCGTGGTCGGCAAATATGTCGGGCTGCAGGACGCCTACAAGTCGCTCAACGAAGCGCTCGTTCACGGCGGGATGGCGCACCGGGTCAAGGTCAACATCCAGTGGATTGACGCCGAAGTGTTCGAGCAGGATGACAGCGATATCGCCGCGCAGCTGGAACCGATGCACGCAATCCTCGTGCCCGGTGGGTTCGGTGAACGCGGCAGCGAAGGCAAGATCGCCGCTGTGCGGTTCGCGCGCGAGCGCAAGGTTCCGTTCTTCGGTATCTGCCTCGGCATGCAGATGGCCTGCATCGAAGGAGCGCGCGCGGCGGGCTTCGACAAGGCAAGCTCGACAGAATTCGGCGCCACCGAACAGCCGGTGGTCGGCATAATCACGGAATGGATGACGCAAGAAGGGCTGCAGACGCGCGAAGCGGGCGGCGACCTTGGCGGAACCATGCGACTGGGCGCCTACAAGGCTAAGCTTGCCGCAAACAGCCACGTGTCAGCCATATACGGCGGCGCGACCGAGATTTCCGAACGCCACCGCCATCGCTACGAAGTGAACGGCGCCTATATCGAACCGTTGGAGAAGCAGGGACTTATCTTCTCCGGCATGTCGCCCGATGGCTTGCTGCCGGAAATCGTCGAACGGCCGGACCATCCGTGGTTCGTCGGTGTGCAGTTCCACCCCGAACTGAAGTCCCGTCCCTTCGATCCGCACCCGCTTTTCGCCGGATTCGTGGGCGCCGCGCTGGAACAAGCGCGCCTCGTGTAATAAAAATTTCATTTTGGAACCGACTCAACCCACTGATTTGATTGGGTTGGGTTAGAGGTGCCTTGTATAGACACGACAGTCGGCGCTTTAGGGCTGTAATACGGGTTTATCTTTTGATGTATCTGATGCACTATGCGTCATCATCCGTAAGATAATCCACGGATTTTCGAGACAATCGCTACGCCAAGAAAGCGGTGGGGCTTGCCTCGAAGCCGACTGTCTTCTGCGACCCGGACGGTCGATTTTGGGGCTTGGCGGCGTTTAACGTCGCGGGGGCGGAACTTCGGTTCCGCCCCCATTCGTTTTGTCTGTGATTATTGATCGTTTGACCAATCAGGCGGCTTGCGAGCCATCCTTGTCGCTGTCGTCCCTGACGACTTCGAGCGGCTTCTGACCACCGATCGCGATCTTCTTGGGCTTCATCGCGTCGGGCACTTCGCGCACCAGGTCGATGATCAGAAGACCATCGGCTAGGTCGGCGTTTGCCACGCGGACATAATCCGCCAGTTCGAACCGGCGTTCGAAGCCGCGGTTGGCGATGCCGACGTGGAGCATATCCCCTTCGGTCAATTCGTCGCGCTTGCGGCCTTGCACCACCAACAGGTTTTGCTGGGCGGTGATATCGAGATCCCCTGGGCGGAACCCGGCGACGGCAAGCGTGATGCGGTAGTCGTCATCTCCGCGACGTTCGATATTGAACGGGGGGTAATTGTCGCCGCCGGCGTTACGCGCCTGACGTTCCATGAGGTCGAAAAGACGGTCGAACCCGACGGTCGAACGGCGGTAGGGGGTAAAATCCATACGGTTCATCGAAACAAATCCTCTGCTGAGCAATTTGAAAGGCAGAGCCCTGAAAGGCGCTCCGTCGCCGCCGCCCTGTGCGGCAGCCCTATCGAGATAGGAGCGGCGAAAGCGCTTTCAAGATGTGGTGCGTGCGTCTAGATTTGCCCTGAAATGCGAGGTTTTCAATGAGTCATCCACCAGTCACGATCTACACCAAATTCGGATGCGGATACTGTTTTCGAGCCAAGAGCCTGCTGGACCAGAAGGGCGTGGATTATACCGAATACGATATCACCATGGGTGGCCCCAAGCGCGACGAGATGCGCGAAAGAGCGCCAAACGCCAACACCGTGCCGCAGATATTCATTGGCGACATCCATGTTGGCGGATCGGACGAACTTGCTTCGCTGGAACGTCAGGGGAAGCTCGACGCGATGCTGGGGGCCGAGTGACCAAAATCGCCGTTCTGCAAATGACGTCCGGGATCGATCCGGATATCAACGCAGCGGCCCTATGTGACGCCATTCAGCAGGCATCGGGTGGGGGCGGCAAGATGCTGTTCACCCCTGAAATGTCCGGTTTGCTCGATCGTGATCGCAAGCGTGCAGCGGCAAACATCGTCGAGGAAGCCGATGATCGGGTGCTGGCGTCGGTCAGGAATGCTGCCGCGCGTCATGGTGTGTGGGTTTCCCTCGGTTCTCTCGCCATCAAAACCAGCGAAGGTCGCTGGGCCAATCGCGCCTTCGTGATCGACAGCGACGGTGCCATTGTTGCGCGCTATGACAAGATGCACATGTTCGATGTGGATCTCGAAAGCGGCGAAAGCTGGCGGGAATCGAATGCTTATGCAGCTGGCAATCAGGTGGTGGTGGTGGAAGACACACCTGTCGGCAGGCTTGGGCTGACGATATGCTATGATTTGCGGTTTCCCGCCTTGTTCGAACAGCTTGGACGGCATTCCTGCGATGTTATCCAGATACCGGCGGCGTTTACCGTTCCGACCGGGAAAGCGCACTGGCATGTGTTGCAAAGAGCGCGCGCAATTGAAGCGAGCGCCTATGTCGTCGCTGCGGCACAGGTCGGCACACACGCCGATGGACGGACGACATATGGGCACAGTCTCGTTATCGATCCCTGGGGCGAGGTGATGCTCGATCTGGAGGGTGAGCGGTGCGGTCTGGGTTTCGCGGCGATCGACCATGCCCGCATTTCCGATGTGCGCGCGCAGGTGCCCAGCCTTGCCAACCGCCGCAAGATCGCCAATTAGGCCGCTCGATGATCGTGTTCGACCTCTCTTGCAGCGATGGCCACCGCTTCGAAGGTTGGTTCGGGTCGTCAGGCGATTACGCCGAACAGAAAGAGCGCGGATTGCTGATCTGCCCGCAATGCGGCAGCGACAGTGTCGACAAGGCCCCGATGTCACCTTCCGTCCCCGCCAAGGGCAACGCCCGGCGAACCGGGCAGCCATCGACGCAGATGACGCGCGGCGACATGCCGCCCGAAGTGAAGCAGGCCCTGAAGGCGCTGGCCGAAGTGCAGGCAAAAGCCCTTGAGAAAAGCACATGGGTCGGAGAGAATTTCGCCGAGAAGGCGCGGTCCATGCACTACGGCGAGGCGGATGAGGCACCGATCCACGGGCAGGCCACAAAAGACGAAGCCGAGGATATGTTGGCCGAAGGGATAGCGGTGGCCCCCCTCCTGTTTCCTGTCGCTCCGCCAGATGAACTCAACTGATTGCCTCAGGAATCTATGGCGCTATACGAGGCGCCGGGCGCCCGTAGCTCAGTCGGATAGAGCACCAGATTCCTAATCTGGGGGCCACAGGTTCGAATCCTGTCGGGCGCACCACCTATCTGCCGAAACGCCTCGCGTAGATCGCGGTCGCGGACAAGATGGCCGAAAAGCTCGCCAGCAAGGCGCATGTGCCGGCCCAGCCATACGCATCGTACACCGCCGTTCCCGCAAAACTCCCGATACCCCCGCCGACGAACATCAGCACGACGTAGATCGTCGTCAGCCGTGTGCGCAGCTGCGGGTCGAGGGACAGGAAGGTCATCCTTCCGGTTACATCCACACCGGGCCCCACGAGGTTCACGAGGAACAGCGGGATCACGATCGTGAGAAGGGAACCGCCAAGCGGCCAGAACAGCAAGATACCGCAAAGCTGGATCACGCCGAAGGTGGCTCGTGCCTTGCGAGGACCGACCTTGTCCGACCATCTACCAAGCCGGGGCGTCGAAAATATGCTGACCGCTGCTATGGCCGCAAGATAGCCGACCGTGTCGGTGCCATACCCCAGTTCCGGCGAGGTGAGGTGCAAGGCAAGGGCAAGCCACAAGGCGATGAACGACGCGAAATTGAGACCCTGGATCGCGCCGGACACCAGCACTTCCCGATAGCTCGACAGCAAGGGAAAGACCGACAACAGCAGGGCAGGGTAGCTTTCGCGACCTTCGGAAGATCGTTCTCCCCCTTCCATCAATCGGGGCAAGGCAAGCGTGACCATGACCATCAGGCCGGTGGCAATCCAGTAGACCGCCCGCCACCCGATATATTCCGCAACCACACCCGCCCCGACACGGGCAACCAGAATGCCGAGGATCACTCCGGCTGTCAGTAACGCTGTAACCTGGCCCAGGCGATCGGGAGCAACGCGTTTTGAAGCGTAGGCGGGCAGCAGGTAGGGGGCGATGGTAAAGAAGCCCAGGACCGTGGAACCCACCACGAACCACGCGAAACTCTGGGCGAGGGTCATGATCGCGAGCGAAGCGGTCTGTCCGATCGCGAACAGGATGGTGAGCCGGCGGTTCGAGAAGCGATCCCCAAGCGGAAGCAACAGGAATATGCCGATCGCGAGGGCGATCTGGTTGAGCGCCGGGACCAGCCCGATACGCGCATGGCTGACCCCGAAATGATCGGCGACATCACCGATAATGGGGTGAATGTAATAGGCGTTTGCCGTGACCACGGCCGCCGCGATCGCGAGCGTGTATTCCTGGCTCCGCGTGAGAAGTGACCGCTGGCTCAACCCAGGTGGCCTGCCTTGCGAGCCGTCTCGATAACGCCCTGCGCCAAGGCAACAGGTTGGTCTTCCTGGCAGAAATGGCCGCAGTTGGGCAGCGTGAGATGGGGCTGCCCCGCGGCGCCCGCTATCCGTTCGATGAGAAAGCGTTCGCTCCCCTTGGTTATCGGATCGTCTTCCCCGAAAAGCGTGAGAAACGGCTTGCTGTAGGCGGCGAGGGCGGGCCATGCACGTTTGTTTTCTTCCACGCCCGGCATCCCGTCTTCGACGGGTACGAGGCCCGGAAAGGCGCGAGCGCCGGCCTTGTAGGGTTCGGAGGGGAAGGGCGCATCGTATGCCGCGATTTCGGCTTCGGTCCGCGCAGTGGCGGTCGCGCGGTCTAGCAACGGTCCGATGGCAAAATCCGGCGATGTCCGCGCAAATTCGCGCCACGCGAGGAACGCGGGCGAAGGTGTCCCGCCCGCGGGCAGGAACGTGTTGCTTGCGACGACACAGGAGAACAGCTCCGGGCTTTGCGCGACCATCCTCAGGCCCAGCAACCCGCCCCAGTCCTGACAGAACAACGCGGCGGGGCGCGGCTCGATCGCATCGCGCCATTGCGTCAACCACTCGACGTGGCGGGCATAGGTGTAGAATTCGGGATCGTCGGGCTTGTCGCTCTTGCCGAAGCCGATGAGATCCGGCGCTAGAACGCGGAAGCCCGCATCCACGAGGATCGGGATCATCTTGCGGTAGAGGAACGACCAGCTCGGTTCGCCATGCAGCAAAAGGACGGGCGGTGCATCCGCCGGGCCTTCATCCACATAATGCTGGCGAGCTGTAAGCCCGTCACCCAGATCCACTTCGAACCAGTTCTCGGCGAATGGAAAGTCTGGGATGACCGCGAAACGTTCGGCAGGCGTGCGCAGTATTTCCATCCCATTGCTCCCTGTGCCCAAGAGGCGCGATCAGGGAGTGCGCTTGCTGCTACCCCCCAATTGGCTGACCGGTACGGTCTCCTTGAAGGTATGGGTAACATAAGGGAAGGGGATCTCGATATTCGCTTCGTCGAGGGCGGCCTTCACGGCGCGTATGACCTTGTCCTTGCTTTCCCAGCCGGCGCGCGGAGTGGAGCCGGCCCACCAGCGCACAAGGAAGTCGACCGAGCTGGAATTGAATTCCTGCGCGAAGATATCGACACCCTTGGTCACCAGAACATCGTCAGCGCCTTCTACCGCCCGGCGGATGACATCAGCGGCGTGATCCAGGTTGGTGTCGTAGGAGACCCCCACCACCACCTGGTGCCGACGCTGGTCGACATCGGTCAAAATCTCCACCGGGTTCTTGAACAGGATCGAGTTGGGAACAACCGTTAGCTCGCCCGAGAGTTTGCGGACATGGGTTTCGCGCAAGGTGATGTGTTCGACCTTGCCGGTGATGCCTTCGCATTCGATCACATCGCCGATCCGCATTTTTTCGCGCAGCATGATCAGCACGCCTGCGAAGAAATTTTCGAAAATGTCCTGAAAGGCAAAGCCGATCGCGACAGCACCGATACCGAGCCCAGCCAGGAGGCTGGAAGGCGTGAGATCCGGAATGACGACGATCGCTGCCACGAACAGGCCGAGAACCCAGATGGTCAGGCGAACGATCGTGTCGATCAGGGTTTTCAGACTGGCGCGTATTTCCGTCCGGCCAACGAACATGTCCGAAATGCGCACCGCGAAGCGCGCGACGATCCACGTGATAAAGACAACGAACAGCGCAATGGCCAGGCTTGGAAGAGTTTCAACGAACCCTTCGCCCATGCTTTGCAGCTGGCCGCGCAACGTACCGATGTAATCCACTTGCAAGAAACTCCCTTTGCGGGGCAACCCTTGTGCCCGCCAAGAGGTTCCAATTTTCTAAGGACCAATCCTTAGCGGAAATTAGCCATGCCCGTGTTCCTTGCGCGCGAGTTCGTGCAGCCAGTCCGCATGGCGCGGGGCCTTCTTCGTCGCGCTCCATTCGTCGAGCATCATGGGCGCAACACGCTTCAATTCGGCGTATTGTTCGTCGGTTCCGATGTCTGCGGCCAGTTCGACACGGTGGCCATTGGGATCGAAGAAATAGATCGACTTGAAAATGCCGTGGTGCGTCGGGCCGAGCACGTCGATCCCGAGGCTTTCAACATGCGCCTTGGCTGCCAGCAATTCGTCTTCGGAGCCGACGCGAAACGCCAGGTGCTGGACCCATTGCGGGGTATTCTCGTCCCGCCCCATATCGGGTTGGTTCGGCAGTTCGAAAAAGGCGAGGATGTTGCCGTTACCGGCATCGAGAAACACGTGCATGTAGGGGTCGTAGGCCCCGGTCGATGGAACGTGATCTTCCGCAAATGCCGTGGTGTATTCCATGCCCAGGACCTTGCCGTACCATTCGACCGTTTCCTTGGCATCCTTGCAGCGATAGGCGGCGTGATGAACGCCCCCAAGCTTCACGGGGTGGTTTGCTGTCTCGCTCATTCGGCCGGCTCCCCCTGGACTTCCAGCACGCCGCGCTTGATCTGGTCGCGCTCGATGCTTTCGAAAAGCGCCTTGAAGTTGCCTTCACCGAAACCGTCGTCGCCCTTGCGCTGGATAAATTCGAAGAACACGGGCCCGACCTGCGCTTGCGCGAAAATCTGCAACAGCAGCCGCGGCTGTCCGCCTTCGGTGGTTCCATCGAGGAGGATGCCACGCATCTTGAGCTGGTCGACGGGTTCGCCATGATCCGGAAGCCGGTCGGGCAGCATTTCGTAATAGGTTTCCGGCGGGGCCGTCATGAACGGAACGCCAAGTTCCTTCAGATTGTCCCAGCACTTCACCAGGTCATCGCAGATCAGCGCGATGTGCTGAATCCCCTCGCCGTTGAATTCGCGCAGAAACTCTTCGATCTGGCCCTTGCCGCCTTCGCCTTCTTCGTTGAGCGGGATGCGGATCTTTCCGTCGGGCGCCGTCAGCGCCTTGGAAGTCAGGCCGGTGTATTCACCCTTGATGTCGAAGAAGCGAATCTCGCGGAAGTTGAACAGCGTTTCGTAATAATCCGCCCAGTACTTCATGCGGCCGTTGTAGACGTTGTGGGTAAGGTGATCGATCACATTGAAGCCCGCACCTACGGGATTGCGTTCGACGCCCGGCAGATATTCGAAATCGATGTCGTAGATCGACAGGCCTTCGCCCTTTTCGCTCGCGTAACGATCGATCAGGTAGACGATTGCGCCGCCGATTCCGCGGATTGCCGGGATATGCAGTTCCATCGGTCCGGTCTGGACCGCGACCGGTTCCGCGCCGCGGGCAAGCAGCTCGTCATACGCCTTGCGGGCGTCACGAACGCGAAAGCCCATGCCGCACGCCGAGGGGCCATGTTCGCGGGCGAAGAACCACGCGGCGCTCTTGGGTTCGTAATTGAGGATGAGGTTGATCTGGCCCTGGCGCCACAGATCCACATCCTTCGATCGGTGGGTTGCAACATGGGTAAAGCCCATCGACTTGAAAACCGGCTCGATGACGCCTTTTTCGGGCGCGCAGAATTCGACGAATTCGAAGCCGTCGAGGCCAATGGGGTTTTCGAAGAGATCGGGCATTGCAATCCTCTGTCCGCTAATTTGGTTTCAATAGAAACTAGTTACGCTTTTACGTCCGCCATGTCAAGAAATCTGGAGGCGCAGGCGACCGTTCGTAGCGATTGCTTAGGCAGGGAATGCTTGGCATCTTCCCGGACCAAGGGAGAGAGCCATGTTCAAGATCAAGGGTATCAATCATGTCGCACTTGTGTGCCGTGACATGAAGGAAACGGTCGAGTTCTACCGCGACGTGCTGGGTATGCCTTTGATCAAGACGGTGGAATTGCCCGACGGGGGGCAGCATTTCTTCTTCGATTGCGGGGGCGGGGCTTCGCTGGCGTTCTTCTGGTGGAAGGATGCGCCACCGGCAGCGCCGGGAATCGCGTCGGTAAAAAGCTTCCCTTACGAAGCGAAAACGGCCGTTGGCTCGATGAACCACTTCGCGTTCGACATGGACGAAGGAGACCTGGAGATAGCGCTGGCAAACCTTCAGGACGCGGGCGTTCCGCACACCCATGCGGTGGTCAATCACGATGACAGCAAGATGGGCGTGGCTCAGGATATGCACGACGGGGTGTTCGTGCGGTCGGTTTACTTCACCGATCCAAACGGCATCATGATGGAATTTGCCGCCTTCACAAAACAGTTCACATCCGAGGACGTGCGGCACGAACCCGCCACGGTGGACGCCTGATGCCCCGCCTGCGCGAAGTGCCGTTCGCCGAGGCTGACGACACGGTAGCAAAGCCGCTTTACCGGATGCTGTTCGGCGATCGCGATCCGGTCGAGGAGCCCGGCACGGCAACCGGTACGCCGGGCGACTGGTGGACCGTTTTCGCCAATTCGCCAGACACCCTGAAACACGCGGCACAGGGCTTCGGATATTACCGCAGCGCCGACAGGAAAATCGATCCAGTCCTGCGCGAACTGGCCCAGACCTGGGCGGGTTACGCGGTGGGCAGCCAGTTCGTGTTTTCGCAGCATTGCAAAAGCCTTCGCGGGCTTGGCGTGAGCGAGGAGAAGATCGCGGCGGTGCCCTGCTGGCAAACCGCCGACTGCTTCGATGCAAGAGAACGGCTGGTCCTCGCCTACGCCGACCGGTTGGTCACCCACCGGGGACGGGTTCCCGATGCCTTGTTCGAAAAGCTGAAGGCCCGGTTCAGCGACGAGGAAATTCTCGAGCTGACCTACATCACCTGCCTCTACGATATGCACGCAGTGATGAGCAGGGCCCTGAAGACAGAGTTCGACAATCGTGACGATCCCATCGTGGAAATCGCCGCGCCCGCAGATTTCACAGCGACGGACTTCCTCGACACGGGGCGTTGATAACACTCGGCCCGAAATTCGCTTCGCATCGCGGCGATAATACTTGCGCGGCGCCCTTAGTTATGATTCTTAACGACCATGCGACGCAGGGGCCCATTCACAGCGATTCACAAGGCAAAGGCCACGCAGCACGCGGCACTGGCCTGCCTGCTTGCAATGGGCGGGATCGCGATTGCCGGGCCGTCCGGGCTCCTGGCGTGGAGCGAAAACCTGCGCCTGCTGGACAAGCGTCAGGCGCAGCTTGCCGAAATCGAAGCGCAGCGGGATGCGCTGGCCAACAGGGTCGCTCTGCTCGATCCGAAAAACGCCGATCCCGACATGGTTGGCGAACTGCTTCGCAGCCAGCTCAACGTCGTCCACCCGGACGAAGTTGTCATCAAGCTCGAAGATTGATTCCGCGCTCAAGCGCCGCATTTCCGTAAGGGTTTTCGTATGCACTCGCGCGCACCCCGTTGCGCGGCGCGCGCGGCTGTGCCTATAGGCGCGAGCACATTCCTCCCCGGAAGAACTAAGGACACAAGTCTTGGCAAAAGCCCCCCGGAGCAAGAAACCCGCAGTAGAAACCTCTGCCGACGGCAAGGATTTCGCCCTTCATTCGCTGCAGGAAACTCTCGAAAAGACGCGCCGCTTCGATGCGAGCAAGGAACAGATGCTCCACTTTTACGAGCAGATGCTGCTGATCCGTCGGTTCGAGGAGCGGGCAGGGCAGCTCTATGGCCTCGGCCTGATCGGTGGCTTCTGTCACCTCTACATCGGCCAGGAAGCGGTCGCGGTCGGCCTCCAGTCCGCTTTGAGCGAAGGGCTGGACAGCGTCATCACCGGCTATCGCGATCATGGTCACATGCTCGCCTACGGGATCGATCCCAATGTCATCATGGCCGAACTGACGGGCCGTGAGGCCGGGATTTCCAAGGGGAAGGGCGGCTCGATGCACATGTTCAGTACCGAGCATAAGTTCTACGGCGGCCACGGTATCGTGGGTGCTCAGGTCTCGCTTGGCGGCGGACTGGCGCTCGCGCACCAGTACAACGGCGATGGCGGCCTGTGCCTTGCCTATTTCGGCGATGGCGCGGCGAACCAGGGCCAGGTTTACGAAACGATGAACATGGCGGCGCTGTGGAAGCTGCCGATCGTGTTCGTGGTGGAAAACAACCAGTATGCGATGGGAACCGCGGTAGGCCGCAGTTCGGCCGAAACCGAATTCCACCGCCGCGGCACCGCTTTCCGCATCCCCGGGATGGAAGTGAACGGCATGGACGTTCTGGAAGTGCGCCAGGCGGCCGAAATCGCCTTCGCACACGTTCGTGCGGGCAAGGGCCCGGTGCTTATGGAGTGCAACACCTATCGTTACCGCGGGCATTCCATGTCCGACCCGGCCAAATATCGCACGCGCGAAGAGGTGCAGGACGTGCGCGAGCACAAGGATCCGATCGAAGGGCTGAAGAAGCTGCTGATCGAAAACGGGTCCAGCGAGGATGAATTGAAAGCCATCGACAAAGACATTCGCAAGATCGTGAGCGCGGCGGCCGATTTCGCGGAAAGCTCGCCCGAACCTGCGGCTTCTGAACTCTACACCGATGTTCTGGTGGAGGAGTATTGAGCCATGGCAATTGAACTCAAGATGCCCGCTTTGTCTCCCACCATGGAAGAAGGCACGCTGGCCAAGTGGCTCAAGGCCGAAGGCGATGCCATTGTCGCCGGCGATATCCTTGCCGAGATCGAGACCGATAAGGCGACGATGGAATTCGAGGCTGTCGATGAAGGCACCCTGGGCAAGATCATGGTCGCTGAAGGCACCGAAGGGGTGAAGGTCGGCACCGTGATCGCCATGATCGCGGGCGAGGGTGAAGATGCCTCCGCTGCTCAGGCCCCCGAACCGCTTGCTGACGTTCCTGGCGAAGGAAAAGATGTAGGCCGCGAACCTTCAGAGGCGCAGATTACCAAACCGGCGCGCAAGGTCGATGTGAAGGACCCTGACGTTCCCGAAGGCACCGGATTTACCAAGACGACGGTTCGCGAAGCCTTGCGCGATGCGATGGCCGAAGAGATGCGGCGCGACGAACGCGTGTTCGTGATGGGTGAAGAGGTTGCCCAGTATCAGGGTGCCTACAAGGTCACGCAGGGCTTGCTCGACGAATTCGGACCCAAGCGCGTGATCGATACGCCGATCACCGAATACGGGTTCGCTGGTATCGGCACGGGCGCGGCGATGGGCGGACTTCGCCCGATCGTCGAGTTCATGACGTTCAACTTCGCGATGCAGGCGATCGATCACATCATCAATTCGGCCGCCAAGACGAATTACATGTCGGGTGGCCAGATGCGTTGTCCGGTCGTGTTCCGCGGGCCCAATGGCGCGGCAAGCCGTGTCGGCGCCCAGCACAGCCAGAATTACGGCCCCTGGTACGCGAGCGTTCCCGGACTGATCGTGATCGCGCCCTATGATGCGGCCGATGCCAAGGGCCTGATGAAGGCCGCCATCCGGTGCGAGGATCCGGTGGTCTTCCTGGAAAACGAACTGGTGTACGGTCGCACCTATGACGTGCCAGACATCGACGATTACGTGCTGCCGATCGGCAAGGCGCGTATCATGCGCGAAGGCACAGACGTCACGATCGTCTCGTACTCGATCGCGGTCGGGCTGGCGCTGGAAGCCGCCGCAGAGCTTGCGGGCGAAGGCATCGAAGCCGAAGTCATCGATCTGCGAACGCTGCGCCCGTTGGACAAGGACGCCATCCTGACCTCGCTCGCGAAGACCAATCGCCTGGTTATCGCGGAAGAGGGTTGGCCGACCTGTTCGATCGCATCCGAGATTATCGCAATCTGCATGGAAGAAGGCTTCGATCATCTCGATGCCCCGGTGATGCGCGTGTGCGACGAGGATGTGCCGTTGCCCTACGCGGCCAACCTCGAAAAGCTGGCGCTGATCGACACGCCTCGCATCGTGGAAGCCGCCAGGAAGGTCTGCTACCGCGACTGAACCCGGTGATCGGCCCGCCGCGACCGAGGGTTGGGGGTTAAATCCGACACCACTGCAATGGTGCCTGCGCGGGTGATCCCTTCGCAGGCGCCTGGTGTTGCGGCCATCGAGCCTGAAGTTCCCGAAACTTGTGAGTGCGCGATAGATTAACGCAACGGGCGATGCCGCTAACATACGGAATTACAAGCGTAAGGGGGTCGATTGGTGCCCTCTTATTTACTTGCTTTTAACCATGACGGTTTACGGCATTCACACGCGTTGCTGGCATTAGGCATCCTGAGCCAAGTTCAAGGAACCCTCTAATGTTCAGCAATGTGAAGCGCCTTCTAGCGGACTTGCGCGGTAACCGCGAAGGCAACGTACTCACTCTGATGGGTCTTTCGATGCTCCCGCTCGTCGGGACTCTGGGCCTCGCCGTCGATGCGGCGCAGTGGATCAGCTGGAAGCGCGATCTTCGCAGCGCCGCCGATTCTGCTGCTATCTCCGGGGCGCAGGCGCTCAAGAACGGCACCGATGTGACCGCGGCCGTGAACAAGGTCCTCGGCTACAACACGCAGCACAGCTATACCGTTGTCGCGATCGAAACCCCGCCGACATCCGGCACCTTCGCCGGCGACAAAAGCATGGTTCGCGTTGTCCTGTCGACGAAGCAGAAGCTCCCGTTCTCGAGCCTGTTTCTCGCCACTACTCCGACGGTGCAGGTCGAAGCGATTGCCGAGGCTTCGAGCGAAGTTGCCAACTGCGTGATTGCCCTGTCGTCCAGCGGGAACGCGCTGTCGATAACCGGCGCTGCCACGGTGAACATGAACTGCGGCCTGCAATCGAATTCCAATTTCGCTGCAACGGCCACGGGCAGCATCAACGCCGGCGCGCTTTCCGCGGTCGGCATGGTCAACGAAGGCAACAACATCACCGAAAGCACCGCGATCAACAACGGCGTCGTCGCGGAAACCGATCCATATGCGGGGACGATAACCGATCCCAACATGGTGTGTAACAACTGGCCGCTGATTTCGGGCGCCGGAAACACGCTCTCGCCGGGCTGCTATCGCGGCATCCAGGTTCAGGCCAACGCGAAGCTCACGCTTCTTCCGGGAACCTACTATCTGGGCGAAAAGGGCATGAGCGTGGGGGGCAACGCGACAGTCAAGGGCGACGAAGTCACGCTGGTTTTCACCAACACCGCGTCGCCGTTCAATGCATCGAAGATTGGTACTTTCGGCGCGCAAGGTACGTCGAACATACAGATTACCTCTCCGTCGTCAGGTCCTTACGCCGGTATCCTGATGCATCAGGACAGCCGCACACCGTATTCCAACAACACCCGTCTGTTCATCACCGGTGATAGCAATTCCGAATTCGATGGAGCGATCTACGCGCCGAGCACCGAAGTCGCGTTCAGCGGGAACAGCGGCATGACCACCGATTGCCTCCAGATCGTGGCGCTGTATGTCACCTTCACCGGCAGCACGAATGTGGCCAACACCTGCCCGTCCGGGCGCGGCGTTGTGTCGTATTCCGGCGAACATTTTCTGAGGATGCGCCAATGACCATTTCGATCCTCAACCGCCTGAAGCGCGAAGACCGTGGCAACGCGACGGTCGAACTCGCGCTTGCAACGCCGATCCTGCTGACCATGGCCCTGGCTGGCGTGGATGTTGCGCTGGGCTTCGTGCACAAGCTCGAAGTGCAGCAATATGCCCAGGTCGGTGCCGACTATGTGATGTCGGAAATGGAAAACGTGCCGCTGGCCGCGCAAGTGAAGTTGCGGGTTCAGGAAGCAAGTGGGCTTGATGTGGGCAAGATCACCGTAACCGAATGGATCGAGTGCGACGGCACCAAGACCGCGCTTCCGGCATGTTTAAACAGCGGTAGCACGGCGACGAAATACATGAAGATTTCCGTCCAGAAGGACTACACGCCGTTGCTGAATATCAAGGGTTATGCAGACTACGTGAAAACGTTCACGCATACCGGATCGGTCACGCTGAGGACGCTATGATCAAACTATTTCGCCATCTCGCGCGGGACCGTAAAGGCGCCGCAGCCGTGGAATTCAGCCTGGCAATCCCGATTGCGCTCACGTTGATCCTGGGCTGCATGAATTTCGGTATCTACCTGTTCTTCAAGAACTCGGTAGCCACCGCGATTGATGAAACGGCGCGCAGCGCGATGCTGTGGCCGATACCCGACGATGCGCAATTGGCGACGAACTTCGAAAATTCGCTGCTCACGGCAAAGACGTTCGGCACGGCGCAGTTGCAGGTCGCTCACGGGACCTCCACCGACGGCCGCGATTATGTCGATCTCACCGGGACCGGCGGTTACCGGATCAACCTGATATTCGTCGACCTGGGCACGATACCGGTGCGCTCCACCCGCAGGGCTTTCGTCCAGGCATAATCTCATCCATAGCCCTGCGCTATGGCCGATGCCGAGCTGCTTATTTCAGATGACGACGCGCCGCCCGAGGTGCGTGTGGCCATTGCCCACGCCCCTGCCGAGCTTCGCGGCGCGGTCCGCACCATGCTCGCGCTCGATCGGCAGTTTGCCTCCATCCTCGCAACGACGAGCGAGCCGATGCTGGGACAGGTGCGCCTGGCGTGGTGGCGTGACCGGCTGACCGAACCCCTGGAAACCATGCCGAAGGGCAACCCTTTGCTGGAAGCAATCAGCGCTACGTGGGGACCGTCGCGCGTATCCCTCGCCCCTCTTGCGGACGGATGGGAGGCGCTGCTGGTAGCCGACGATTTGGATGACGCCACGATTTTCCGCTTCGCCGAAGGTCGTGAAGCGGCGTGGAGCGGGCTTGCCGGACTTGCCCGGCAAGGCGCCCGGACCAATGCGATCCGTCAGGCCGCCCGGGTTTGGGCGCTAGGCGACCTAGCTTCGAACATCTCCGACCCTGACGAGAAAGCCCTTGTGCTCAGCCATGCCGAGACCTTGGCGCAAGCTGCGTTGGTTCTGCCAAGGAAACTGCGCCCGCTGGCAATCCTCGGTTCCCTCGCGCGCCGCTCGCTTGCGCTCGGCGGAGCGCCCCTGCTCGGTGACCGCGGTGCAGCGTTGACGGCATTTCGGGTAGGAATTTTCGGGCGTTAGGCTAAACTCCTCACATCATTGGAGGAAACGAATATGCGCGGCGCCGTTCTTGGCTCTATCTGTACGCTGGCTTTGGCCGGACTGGGCCTGTTCTGGTGGCAGGGCAGGGCGCAGGTCGAACAGGCCGCTCCTCCGCCTGTTGCCCAGACCTCGGCCCCCGCACTGCCGGCAATCCCTGAATCCGATCCGGGCAGTATGGTCGGTCCCGCCCCGCCCGAGGCCAGCGAACTG
Source organism: Qipengyuania zhejiangensis (assembly GCF_035607565.1). Taxonomy (NCBI): domain Bacteria; kingdom Pseudomonadati; phylum Pseudomonadota; class Alphaproteobacteria; order Sphingomonadales; family Erythrobacteraceae; genus Qipengyuania; species Qipengyuania zhejiangensis. The sequence continues at coordinate 1,068,863 of NZ_JAYKGO010000001.1, forward strand.
AGCAAGGAGCAGCGCCGGTTCTTCCGCTATGATCGCAATCGCGATTGGCGTATCAGCCGCACCGAGATGCTGTCGACCCGGAGCGATGCGTTTCGCAAGCTCGACAAGGATGGCAACAACCTGCTCGACTTCGAGGAATGGGCGGTCGCGACCGTGACCAAGTTCGAGGGGGCCGACACCGACAAGGACAACCAGCTTACCCCCGGAGAATTCGCGGTAACCGCACCCAAGCCGGTGAGAAAGAGAGCGTGCGCCTGTTAGGCGGGGACGCATTCCACGGCGGCCAGCCAGTCTGTGAAATCCGCTTTCGCCCGGCCTGTGTACGCTTCCTTGCGTTGTTTTTTCTTCACATCGTGCAACGGCGGGAAAAGGCCGAAATTAACGTTCATGGGCTGATAGGTGGCAGCATCCGCATCGCCCGTGATGTGGGATAGCAGTGCGCCAAAAGCGGTTGTGCGCGGGGGAGGGGTCCATTGCCTGCCCGATAGTTCGGCGGCGGCCATCATCCCCGCCATCAGACCGATTGCCGAACTTTCGACATAACCTTCGCAGCCCGTGACCTGTCCGGCGAACCGGATGTGTTCGGCATTCCTGAGCCGCAACTGGCGGTCCAGGACCGCTGGTGAATTGAGGAACGTGTTGCGGTGCAATCCGCCCAGCCGGGCAAATTCGGCGTTCTCGAGGCCGGGAATGGTCCGGAAGAGTTCAACCTGCGCGGCGTACTTCAGCTTCGTCTGGAAGCCGACCATGTTCCACAGGGTGCCCAGCTTGTTGTCCTGGCGCAGCTGGACCACGGCGTATGGCCAGCGTCCCTGCGGAAATTCGGGGGTCGTATCGCGCGGATTGTCCAGTCCGACGGGCTTCATCGGGCCGTATCGCAACGTTTCGACCCCGCGTGCCGCCATTACTTCGATCGGCATGCAGCCATCGAAATAGGGGGTGTCTTTCTCCCACTCGCGAAATTCGGTCTTTTCGCCGTCCATCAAGCCCTGGTGGAAGGCCAGGTACTGGTCCTTCGTCATGGGGCAATTGATGTAATCGCCTTCCTCGTTCGAAGCCGCCGTCTTCTTGTCCCAGCGCGACTGGATCCAGCAGATATCCATGTCGATACTGTCGCGATGGACGATCGGCGCGATGGCATCGAAAAATGCCAGCCGATCCTGACCGGTGGCCGAAACGATGCTTTCGGCAAGCGCCTGCGCCGTCAGGGGGCCGGTAGCCACAATGGTCGCCCCGGATTCAGGAAGCGTGTCGATGCGTTCGCGAACGACCGTGATATTCGGATGATCTTCAAGCGTGCGTTGAACTTGCGCCGAAAAGACATCGCGATCCACCGCCATGGCCGAACCTGCAGGCACGCGAGCGGTTTCACCCGCTTGCATGATCAAGCTGTCGAGACGGCGCATTTCATGGTGCAGCAGCCCCACGGCGTTCTTTTCGTCATCGTCCGAGCGGAAGCTGTTGGAGCAAACGAGTTCGGCAAGACCATCGGTCTGGTGGGCTGGTGTCATGTCGCCGCCGCCGCGCATTTCCGAAAGGCGGACCTTGAAACCGCGGCGCGCCAGTTGCCATGCAGCCTCGCTGCCGGCCAGCCCGCCGCCTATGATGTGAATATCGTGGGTCATTGCGCGCCACCTAGTGCTTGCACGTGGCATTCGACAAGGCCTAGCGTGCGCAGATGCCACGTCGCGCCCTGATCAACCACCGTCCCCTGTTGCTTGCCAGCCTGATTGCAGGTGTCAGCTACTTCTTCGTCATGGACGATCCCATTGGCGGCATCTGGCTAATGATCTGGAAGGGATTGGGCGTTGGCTTCCTGGCATTGTACGCGGCGTTTCGCGGCAGGGGCCTCGATGCAGCGTTGATCGCACTGGCGATGGCGCTGTGCGCTGCGGCCGACATGGTGCTGGAGATAAGCCTGCTTTTCGGCGGCGGTCTGTTCGCACTGGCACATATCGTGGCGATCACCCTGTATCTGCGCAATCGGCGTGGTTCGACCAGCGGGAGCCAGCGAGCCGCTGCCGGTGCCTTGCTGCTTCTTACCCCCGGAATAGCTTGGTTGATGACCTACCCGTCCGAAAACTGGCAGGTCGCGACAGTTTATTCCGCTTTCGTCGGCGCAATGGCGGCTGCCGCCTGGATCAGCCGTTTCCCACGTTATCGCGTTGGCGTGGGGGCTGTGCTGTTCGTTGTCAGCGATCTGCTCATTTTCGCGCGGGAAGTGGCGATCCTGCCGGATCAGGTGACAGGTTGGCTGATATGGCCGCTATACTATGGCGCGCAGTTCCTGATTGCGACCGGCGTTATTCAGACGCTGCGGATGCACCACGGCAGGAACTAACCTGCCCAGGCCGCAATAGTCGTTCTGTGCAGTTCGCGCCGGTGACCTTCGTATCCACCCGTAGCCTTGTGCAGCACGGCACGGTTGTCCCACATCACCAGCATCTCCGGCTCCCAACGGTGGCGGTATACGAACTCGTCCCGCGATTGCCATTCGGCAAGGTCGGACAGGAGGGCGAAGGCTTCGGTGACCTCCATTCCCTCGATCCCCACGATGTAGCCCAGCGTGGAGAAGAGGCATTCCTCCCCGGTTTCGGGGTGTGGTTTGACCAACGGGTGCAGGAACGTGTTGCGCGCCGAGGGATCGGGCCGGATCGCCATCGATCTTCCTGCATCTTTCTCCCCATAGGTTCCTTCGGGGGCGTAAGCGAGTTTGGCGCTGTGAATGGCTGTCAGTTGCCGCAGTTGGTCTTTGCGGTCATCCGGCAACGCTGCAAAGGCCGCTGCCTGGTTCGCGAACAAGGTGTCCCCACCGGTCGGCGGAATGTCGATCGCCAAAAGGCATGTTCCGGCAGGGGGGCGTGCAAGGAAGCTCCAGTCGCTGTGCCAGTTTTCAGCGAACAGGGGCGATGTCTCGTTTTCCTCCCGCAGGATCGCCGCGATGTTCTTGCGGCCTTCGATAGGCGCAAAGAACGGGTCTTCGCCAAAACCGCCCATGGCGATTGTAAACCGTTCCAAGGCATCGTCATCAAGCCGTTGGCCGGGAAAGGCGAGTACCTTGTGCCCAAGCCAGGCCCGGCGAATTTCCTGCACGAGTTGCGGCGTCAGTTCCCCCGCAAGATCGAGCCCCGTCACGCGCGCGCCGCACGCCTGTCCACTAATCTCGATTTGCAGGGTCACATCGGATTTCCTTAGCCGCCGGGTTCGCCTTCGATATTCTTGTCGGAATGGGGTGTCGTGTAAGGTTCGGTTTCGGCGCCGTCACGGCCGATCATTTCTTCCACGACGGCCTCTTCCGCTTCGTTTTCCGGTTCTTCCGTTTCGTCGATCAAGGCTGCGCCGACGACGTGTTCGCCTTTGGCGACGTTGAAGATGCGGACACCGGCGGACGTTCGGCCAATGATGCGGAAGCCGCCCGGATCTTCGCCTTCGAGCATGTGCCGGAAGTCGATCGGCAAGCGGATGAGCTTGGCCTGATCGGTCACCAGCATCAACTGGGACCCGTGACGTACCGGGAAGCTGGCAACCACCGGCCCGTTCCGATCGGGATTGCTTTCGGGCGTTCCGATATTGGTCAGGCCCTGGCCGCCACGACCGATCGTGCGGTATTCATAGGCAGAGGAGATCTTGCCATAGCCGTTGGCGGTAATGGTGAGGACGAACTCCTCGCGTTCGGCCATCTTCTCGAGCGTTTCCGCATCGAGCGTCGGTTCGGCGTCGTTGTCCTTCCACTTTGCGGCCTTGAGATACGCGTCGCGTTGTTCGGTATCCCATTCGCCCGCATCGAGTGCGGCCATCGAGACAACCTTCTGATCGTCCTTCAGTTTCATGCCGCGCACGCCAATCCCGGTGCGGCTCTTCGTTTCGCGCGCATCGGTTGCGGCAAAACGGATAGCCTTGCCGGCGTTCGAGGCGAGGAAAATTTCCTGGCCTTCCGACAGCAGTTCGACGCCGATCAGCCGGTCGCCACTGCCTTCCACGAAGCCCATGGCGTATTTGCCATTGGACGGGACGTTGGTGAAAGCGTCCATCGAATTGCGGCGGACCATGCCCTGTTCGGTAGCGAACACGATGTTGAGCGCGCTCCATTCGCTTTCGTCTTCGGGCAAGGAAAGCACATTCGTTACACGCTCGTCCGTGCCGAGCGGCAACAGGTTCACCATCGGGCGGCCCTTGGTCTGTGGGCTACCTTCGGGCAGCTTCCACACCTTCATCCGGTAAACACGACCTGTGTTTGTGAAGAAAAGAACTGGGTTATGGGTAGAAGTTACGAACAGTTCGACAACCGCGTCTTCGTCCTTCGTCGCCATTCCGCTGCGGCCCTTGCCGCCGCGGGCCTGGGCACGGAACGTGGCGAGCGGGGTGCGCTTGATGTAGCCGCCGTGGGTTACGGTGACGACCATCTCTTCGTGTTCGATCAGGTCTTCGTCTTCCAGACCGTCCCATGCGGGCGCGATTTCGGAGACACGCGGTGTGGCGTAATTTGCCCGGATTTCTTCCAGTTCTTTGCGCATGACGCCGTACAGCTTCACACGATCGGCCAGGATCGAGAGGAATTCCTCGATCGCCAGCGAAAGCTCTTTCAGCTCGTCGCCGATCTCGTCGCGTCCAAGCGCCGTCAGGCGATGCAGGCGGAGATCGAGGATGGCCTTAACCTGGCGCTCGGAAAGGCGGTATGTGCCGCCGTCCTGTTCGGCGGTCGGTTCGATCGCTTCGACCAGGGCGATGTATTGCGCGATGTTGCCGATCGGCCAATCCTTGGTCAGCAAGCGCGAGCGCGCCTCTGCCGGGTTGGGGGCGCTGCGGATCATCGCGACGACTTCGTCGAGATTCGAAACCGCGACCACGAGGCCGAGCAAGATGTGCGCGCGTTCCCGCGCCTTGTTCAATTCGAACTTGGTGCGGCGCGTTATCACTTCCTCGCGGAAGGTGATGAACGCCTGGATAAACTCGCGCAGCGTCAGCGTTTCGGGGCGGCCGCCGCGGATTGCCAGCATGTTGGCCGGGAAACTGGCCTGTGCGGGCGTGTAGCGCCAGATCTGGTTGAGCACGACTTCTGGCGAAGCGTCGCGTTTCAGGTCCACGACCACGCGCATACCTTCGCGCGAGCTTTCGTCGCGGATGTCGGAAACACCTTCGATCCGCTTTTCCTTGGCGGCTTCGGCGATCTTTTCGACCAGCGAGTTCTTGCCGACCTGATAGGGGATCGACGTCAACACGATCGACCGGCGATCGCCGCGCTTTTCCTCGAATTCATGGCGCGCGCGCATCAGGATCGAACCGCGGCCCGTGGTATAGGCCGAACGGGCACCGGACTTGCCGAGGATCAGCGGAGCGGTCGGGAAATCGGGACCGGGAATGATCTCGAACAATTCCTCGCTCGTGATGGCGGGATTGTCCATGTAGGCAAAGCAGCCGTCGATCACTTCGCCCAGATTGTGCGGCGGAATGTTGGTCGCCATGCCCACCGCGATCCCGCCGGCACCATTGACCAGCAGGTTGGGGTAACGGGCGGGAAGTACCGTCGGCTCGCGGCGCGATCCATCGTAATTGTCCGCGAAATCGACGGTGTCCTTGTCGAGATCGTCGAGCAGCGCGTTGGCCACCCGGGCCAGACGTGCTTCGGTGTAACGCATTGAGGCCGGCGGATCGGGGTCCATCGAACCGAAGTTACCCTGACCGTCGACCAGCGGAACGCGCATCGACCAGTCCTGGGTCATGCGGGCGAGCGCATCGTAGATCGCCGCATCGCCGTGCGGGTGATAGTTACCCATCACGTCACCGACGATCTTCGCGCTCTTGCGGTAGGCCCGGCCAGCGACGAAACCGCCTTCCTGGCTGGCGAACAGAATACGGCGATGGACCGGCTTCAACCCGTCGCGCACGTCGGGGAGCGCGCGGCTGACGATCACGCTCATCGCGTAATCGAGATAGCTGGTTTTCATCTCATCGACGATGTCGATGCGGGCGTATTCTTCGCCGCCCGGGGCGGGGGAATCCAGAAGGTCGATATCGTCTGCCAAAACCGGTTTTCCGTGTTTCAAATTGCTTATGTTATGCGAGGCCCGACCCTAGTCCATGCCGGACAGGAGCGCCACCAAAGGCGGGAACCACAAGCCACATTCGTGCGCTTTTTCCACATATGGGTGCTTTCGGGCGAATACTAAGCCTGAACGCATGCCGCAGGGGGCATTCAATGGCCGTTCAGCACCCCGAGCCTAGAACAATTTGCAATGAGAGCGCACACGCGGCAATGCCACACGAGACCATAAATTCGGCGCCCCGCGCGCTCAGGCCCCTATCCACTCTTGGGAGTTTTCGAATGATTTTCACTCGCTTCGCACGTGTCAACGGCACGGCATCCACACTTGCCCTCGGCCTCGCGCTTGCGACCGGTGTCGTCCTTGGCGGCGCAGCGCTCGAAAGCCCTGCTTTCGCGCAGAAGAAGTCCAAGGCAGCCAAGCCCAGCTACTCCAAGGCTTTCATCGCGGCCTACGGCCCGCTTCAGGCCCTGCTTGCTGCGGAAACCCCCGATCTCGCCGCCATGAAGGCGGCCATCCCGGCGGTTGTGGCTGCAGTGGAAACCGATGACGACCGCTTTGCTGCGGGCGGCGTTCTGGTGAACATCAGCCAGAAGGCAAACGACCTCGGTCTTGCAGCGCAAGGCCTCGAAATGATGCTCGCAAGCGGCAAGGTCGCACCCGAGCAGGTCGGCCTCTACAATTTCCAGGCCGGGCAGATTGCCTACAACCAGAAGAACTACCCGAAGGCGCGCACACTCCTGCAGGCAGCGCTGACCGCTGGCTACACCGAGAATACGCCCGAAACCTATATCGCCGAAAGTTACTTCGCCGAAGAAAAGACCAGCGAAGGACTGGCCTATCTCAGCGGTGTAATCGATGGACGCAAGGCAGCCGGCCAGCCGGTTGACGAAAACTGGATCAAGCGCGGTCTGGCCGTTGCGTACAATGGCCAGATGAAGGCGGAAGCCCAGCGCTACGCCACTCTGTACGTCTCGGAATTTCCGGGCGAACAGAGCTGGGGTGACGCGGTTGCCATCATGCTGAACACCGGCGGGTATCAGAACCCGGAAATCCTCGATCTGCTGCGCCTCGGCCGCCGTGCCGGTACGCTGCGGGACGACCGCCTCTACATGGAATATGTCGACGCAGCCGATTACCGCCGCCTTCCGGGCGAAGTCGTCTCGGTTATCGATGAAGGTCTCGCTCGTGGGCTTCTTCCCAAGAACGATCCGTACGTGACCGATACGCGCCGCCAGGCGGCCGAACGCGTCGCAGCGGACAAGGCGGACATGACCAACCTGATGCGCGATGCGCGTGCTTCCGGTGCGTCGATTGCCACCGTGATGGCCGCAGGCGATGCGCTGCTGAGCCTTGGTCGTCCGGCTGAAGCCGAAGAGTTCTACGGCAAGGCCGCGAGCACGGCCGGCGCGAACACCCCGATGGTGCTTACACGCCTGGGCATCGCCCAGTTCGACCAGGGCAAGTTTACCGAAGCGCAAGCGACTTTCAACAAGGTCGAGGGTGCCCGCCAGGCTATTGCCAACCTGTGGGGGATCTACACCGCGCAGAAGGCTTCGAGCGGAATGTAATTCCAGCCTGAACTGAAATGCGAAAGGGCGCGGACTTCACACGAAGTTCGCGCCCTTTTTGCGTTTGGCAGAGTGCAAAATATCAGCGCAGGCGTTTGACGAACACCTGCCCATCGCCGCGCCGTTCAAGCGCGAAATTCGGCACCGCTTCGATCAGGTCGATCAACCGTGCAAAGCCATAATTGCGGGTGTCGAAACTGGATCGGTTGCCCGCCCGCTGTCCGACCTCGGAAAGCTTTGCATAGCCTTTTTCGTCGCGTCGGCTCGCATTGTAGGCATCGAACAGGAGATCGAGCAGTTCCTGATCCAGGATACTGGATTTGGATGCGGCAGCGGCACCGCCATTGCTGTGCGCGTCCTTTTCTGCCTTGATCAAGGCGTTCACATCGATGAACCGTGTGCAGGCCTGCCGGAACGCTTCGGGCGTCTTCGCCCCGCCAAACCCGTAAACCGGCACGCCATCCTGCCTGATCCGCATGGCGAGTGGCATGAAATCGCTGTCCGAAGACATGATGCCGAAGCCGTGAACACGCCCGCGATACAGCAAGTCCATCGCGTCGATCGTCATTTTCATGTCGGTGGCGTTCTTGCCCTTGGTCAGGTCGAATTGCTGCTGGGGCTCGATTCCATAACGGTGCATCAGATCGACCCACCCCTTGAGGCTGGTCTTGCGCCAGTTCCCGTAGGCGCGGCGAATGTTGACCTGGCCCAGTTCGGCGAGGACGGTCAGCACCGGGTCGATGCCGGCAGGGCTGGCGTTATCGGAATCGATCAGGAGGGCGATGTTTCGTAGGGTGGTTTCAGCCATAGGCGCCAGAGATGAGCCTGTTGCCGCGTCCTATCAAGGCTTTAATCGGCAGGGATGAACTGTCCGGTTTCATCGTCCCGAAGATAGAGCACGCCTTCCGAAATGGCGAAAAACGCACCGCGAAGCGTCAGTTCACCCGTCGCTTCCTTTTCGCGAACGCAGGGGAATGTCCGCAGATTCGCGAGGCTGACACCAACCGCGGCCAGTTCCATCGCCCGTTCTGCTTCGCGGCTCTCGGTTCCCAGCGCGTCCGCGATCGGATGCCGCACATCGTCGAGCATGTGGATCCAGTTCGCGATGAAGCCGCCTTCACCCGGAGCGGTGCCGTGCAGATCCCTGGTCAATGCTGCCTTGCACCCGCCACACATGCCATGCCCCATGACCACGATCTGGCGCACCTTCAGGAACTGCACCGCGAATTCCAGCGCGGCTGAGACGCCGTGCAGGCCGGGTGTCGTCTCGAACGGGGGAACGAGCGCAGCGACGTTGCGAACCACGAATATCTGGCCGGGATCGACATCGAATATCTGCGCCGGGTCCACGCGGCTGTCGGAACAGCCGATGATCATGACCTTGGGGTCCTGACCTTCGGCAACGAGATGGTCATAGCGTTCGCGTTGTTGCGGATAGCCATCGTCGCGAAACCGGCGATATCCTTCGAGAAGATGAGCAAATTCGGGCATCAGAACTTCTCACCTCTTATGACTTCGACATCCCACATCGACAGCAACAGGCGGTGGCTGTTCAGGATCGGGGCGATATCTGCGGCCAGTGCCATTGCATTGTCCTGCGATGCGATTGTCAGGATCAGAACCTTGTCGGTGCCCAGGACGCGTTCTTCGCGCCAGCGGCCATCACGTCCTTTCCCGGCCTGGACCGGGGTGATCGTCCAGCCGGTGATACCGGCCTTGTCGATGGCATCGGTGACCTTGCGGGCCAAGGCCGCATCGGCAAGGATTTCGATCCGTTTGCGGACGACGGTTTCAATCATGGCAGTACCCCTGCGCCGGGGGCAATCATGCTGGCGAAAGCGCTGATCAGCCCGATATTGACGAGCACGTTGAATGGGAAGGTGATGCTGAGGGACATGGTGAGATAGATGCCAGGGTCGGCTTCGGGCAAGGCGAGGCGCATTGCCGCCGGTGCGGCAATATAGCTGGCGCTGGCGCACAAAACGCCGAGCGCGGCGGACGATCCGGCATCAAGCCCGACGAACGTTCCCAGCGCCACGCCCGCAAACCCGTTCACCAGCGGCAGGATGATCGCAATCGTAGCCAGCCGCCAGGTTACCGCGCGCGAATCCATGATGCGGCGCGCAGCAATCAACCCCATATCGAGCAGAAAAAGGCAAAGCACACCTTTGAAGCCGGCTTCGAAAAACGGGCTGACGTCGGCAAAGCCTGCCTCGCCCCCCAGCAATCCGATGGCAAAGGCGCCGAGCAGGAGGACGACCGAGGAGTTGAAGAACACCTCGTGCAGCATGGATTTCAGTCCCTGACCATCCTGCCCGCCGAAACCGCGGGCAAGCAGCAGGCCGGCAAGGATCGCCGGGCTTTCCATCGTGGCCATGACAGCAACCATGTATCCGCCAGCGGGATTGCCCTGAAACTCCAGGATTTCAACGGCGGTCACAAAGGTCACGACGCTGATCGAGCCGTAATGAGCCGCGACCGCGCCTGCGTTGATCCGATCAAGCCTGCCAAAACCGCGAAGCAGCCAGAACGCCACGATCGGTATGAGAAATCCGGCCGCGATACCCGCTCCAAGAGCTGCGGCGACAGTTGCATCGAAACCGGATTTGGAAACCGCGACCCCGCCCTTCAGCCCGATGGCAGCCATCAGGTAAAGCGACATGCCTTTCGCAAGGGCTTCGGGAATGGCGAGGTCGGACCGGGCGAATGCGGCCAGAAGTCCCAACAGGAAGAACAGCACAACCGGCGAGGTGAAGGTCTGAAGCGCCATACTATCCATAGGGCGCGCCCTAGCGTTGGCTTTTGGGACAGGCAATAGGACGTGAATTGCTATCCCGCTTGCTCGTGGGGGGGAGGAGCCCTAGATGAGCCGCGTCATGAACGATCTATCATCCACACCCGCCGCCGACCGCCCGCTCAGACAGCGTAAACCCGACTGGATTCGGGTGAAGGCTCCGGTGAGCAAGGGGTATCACGAGACGCGCAAGCTCATGCGCGAGCTGAACCTGCACACGGTCTGCGAGGAAGCGGCGTGCCCGAACATCGGGGAATGCTGGACGAAGAAGCACGCGACCGTGATGATCCTTGGCGATACATGCACGCGCGCCTGCCGGTTCTGCAATATCAAGACGGGCATGCCGATGCCGGTCGACCCGCTCGAGCCTGAGCATACGGCTGCTGCTGCCGCCGCGATGGGGCTGGAGCATATCGTTATCACCAGTGTCGACCGGGACGATCTGCCCGATCGCGGTGCCGGTCAGTTCGTGAAGGTGATCAACGCTCTTCGCCGCGAAACTCCCAACACGACCATCGAAATCCTCACGCCCGATTTCAAAGGCCGCATGAAGCAGTCGGTTGCCGAGATTTGCGAAGCCGGACCGGACGTCTTCAACCACAATCTGGAAACGGTGCCGCGGCTTTATCCCACGATCCGTCCCGGTGCACGCTACTATGCTTCGCTGCGTCTGCTGGAAGAGGTGAAGGCCCACAATCCGCTGATCTTCACAAAGTCGGGCATCATGCTGGGCCTGGGTGAAGCCAGGCTGGAAGTGCACCAGGTCATGGACGACATGCGTTCAGCCGACATCGACTTCATCACCATGGGCCAGTACCTGCAACCCACGCCGAAGCACGCAAACGTCGAGGAATTCGTGACGCCAAAGGCTTTTGCGGCCTACGGCGCAATTGGCCGGGCCAAGGGTTTCCTGCAGGTCGCATCAAGCCCGTTGACCCGTTCGAGCTATCACGCGGGCGATGATTTCGCCGAGATGCGGGCTGCGCGCGAGGCGAAACTCGCAAAACAGGCGCGCTGATGCCGGGCATCAGGGAAACGCGGTTCATGCCGTATACGTGCGAGCAGATGTTCGATCTGGTCGCCGATGTGGCAAATTATCCCAAGTTCCTGCCGTGGGTTATCGCGACACGCATTCGTTCGGACAGCGATACCGAAATGACGGCGGACATGCTCGTCGGCTTCAAGGCCATCCGCGAAAAGTTCACGTCGCGCGTCGAAAAGCAGCGGCCGAACCATATCGAGGTTTTCTATGTCGATGGCCCGTTGAAGGATCTCGACAACAATTGGCGTTTCACAGCCGTCGAGGGTGGCTGCGAGGTTGATTTCTGCGTCGATTTCGCTTTCCGAAGCGCCATATTCGAAGCGCTTGCGGGGCAATATTTCGACCGCGCTTTTCGCAAGATGGTCGGTGCTTTCGAGAAACGCGCGGACGATCTCTACGGCAGCAGCAGTTCCAGCGCGCACAGCGTGGCCTGACGCCGGATATCGGCGCGGCTGCCAGGCTCGAACTTTTTCATTTCGCCTTCCGGTTCGCCTTCGTGGCCGCGCACGACGCGCGCGAAAACAACGGTTCCAACCGGTTTCAGATCGGTTCCGCCACCTGGACCAGCGACCCCGCTGATCGCAACGGCGACGTCCGCATTGCTATGATCCAGTGCGCCCTTGGCCATGGCCCAGGCGCACGCGATGGAAACGGCACCGAACGTCTCGATAATTTCCAGCGGAACATCCAGGCTTTCGAGCTTGGCCTCGTTCGAATAGGTCACGAACCCCCGATCGAGGACGGCTGACGATCCCGGAATTTCGGTCAGGGCGGCCGCAACCAGTCCACCGGTGCAGCTTTCCGCCAGCACGACCGTCCGGCCTGCCGCAGCGTTTTCTTCGACAACGCGGAGCGCGAGATCGCCGATTTCGGTTGGCAGGAGCGTTTCGTACTCCATTATTCCTCCGTCAATTACGGACCAGCGTGGCCACCGCCTGTGCGGCGATACCTTCACCGCGGCCAGTGAAGCCCAGCCGTTCGGTCGTAGTCGCCTTCACGCTTACACGGTCGGTGTCAACGCCCAGCAGTCCGGCCAGCCGCTCGCGCATGGCGGGGCGGTGGGGTCCGATCTTTGGCGCTTCGCAGATAATGGTCAGGTCGATATTGCCGATCGCATACCCGGCATGTGCCACCAACCTGGCTGCATGGGCCAGAAACTGGTCGCTGCTGGCGCCCTTCCATTGGGGATCGGAAGGCGGGAAATGGGTTCCGATATCCCCATCACCGATCGCGCCGAGCAGGGCGTCGACCAGCGCGTGGATTGCCACGTCGGCATCGCTATGGCCTGCCAGACCCTTGTCGTGATCGATCCGCACCCCTGCGAGCCACAGTTCTTCGCCAGCGGCAAGCCTGTGCACGTCGAAACCGATTCCGGTGCGCACCGGGGGCAGGTCAGGCATGAAATCCTCCGCAAATGTTAGCTTTGTGAGCTTCTCGTCACCGGAAACAAGCGCCACGGCTCCGCCCGCGGCCCGGAGGACCTGGGCGTCGTCTCCTGCGCTGGCATCGCCCGTCCAGGCGCGGTGGGCGGCCATGATCTCTGCAAACCGGAAAGCCTGCGGCGTTTGAACCCGCCTCAGGCTTTGCCTGTCTGCGCTACCGGCCATGATGCCGTCGTCGTCCAGAGCGAGGCTATCGACGACGGGCAGCACCGGAATTGCTCCGGGAAATTCGTCCAGCGCGCCGAGCAAACGGTCGATGACATCGCGCGCAAGGCTGGGGCGGGCCGCATCGTGGATGAGCACGCGGTCCGCTGATCGAATGGCTTTCAGTCCCGCCAACACCGACTGTTGCCGGGTAGCGCCGCCCGCGACAAACGCGATGCGCGGCAACCCCTTCAGTGCCTGTTCCGCCTCGGCGTCGCTGCCTGGCGGAATGACGACCGCAACCTGCGTCGCGCCTGCGCCGAGCAAGGCCTCGACCGAATGGCGAACGACCGGCTTGCCGCGCCAGATCGCGAACTGCTTGGGCAGGGGCTGTCCGGCGCGAAGCCCCTTGCCGGCGGCCACGACGACGGCAGCGAATGGGGGAAGGGTGACTGTGTCGTTCATACGCTCCGCGCGCTAGCCGCTTGCCGTTTATGCTGCAACGCACTATGTGCCTGCCCAATATTTAGGCAGTAAACCCAGACCATGTCATCGCACCCCCTTCCTTCGGTACCGCCAAAGCCCATCGACGTTGGCGGCGTGTCCATCGCCACGCCGGTCGTCCTGGCGCCGATGACGGGCGTTACCGACAAGCCGTTCCGTTCGCTTGTGCGCCGCTATGGCTCGGGCCTCAACGTGACCGAGATGATTGCAAGCGAAGCCGCAATCCGTGAGACGCGGCAGAGCATTCAGAAGGCGGCATGGGACCCGATCGAAGAACCCGTTTCAATGCAATTGGTTGGCTGTGATCCTTACAGCATGGGCGAAGCTGCCAAGCTGCAGGAAGACAACGGCGCGGCGATCATCGACATCAATTTCGGTTGCCCGGTCCGCAAGGTGGTGGGGCAGCTGGCCGGTTCCGCACTCATGCGCGAAGTGCCGCTGGCAACCCGCTTGATGGAAGCCACGGTGAAAGCCGTTGGGGTGCCCGTCACGGTCAAGATGCGGATGGGCTGGGACCACGCCGATCTGAACGCCCCGGAGCTGGCGAAGATCGCCGAGGATCTGGGCGTGAAAATGATCACCGTCCACGGTCGAACCCGTAATCAGATGTACAAGGGCAGCGCCGACTGGGCGTTCGTGCGCAAGGTGAAGGACGCCGTCTCGATCCCGGTGATCGTCAATGGCGACATTTGCGGGATCGAGGATGCCGCCAGCGCTCTCGAGCAATCGGGCGCCGATGGCTTGATGATCGGGCGCGGGGCCTATGGCAAACCGTGGCTGCTTGGTCAGGTGATGCATTGGTGGACGACCGGAGAGGTGCTTGAAAGCCCGGACTTCGACGAACAGTATTCCCTCGTTGTCGAGCATTACAACGCCATGCTGGAACATTATACCCCGGACGTGGGGACGAAGATCGCCCGCAAGCACCTTGGCTGGTACACGAAGGGCATGCACGGTTCGGCAGAGTTTCGAAACCACGTTAATTTCATCGATGATCCGGTTGAAGTTCTTGGTGAATTGGAACGATTTTATGAACCCTTCCTTCGGCGCCGCGCCGCGTGACGAACCCGTCCGGCGCGCCCGATGCCAACGCGCAAATTGCCGGCCTGATCTTTGCGGTCGTCCTGATCGATCCCGAAGGTCGCATAGCGGAAGTGAACAGCGCCGCCGAAGAAATGCTGGGGCGCAGCGGCCCACGCCTGGTCGGGCAGAAACTCCTCGAAGCAGTGAGACTCGACGATCAACGTGTCGAAGAAACGTTGAATCGGGGTGATACCCAGCTGATTGCTCGAGGGCTCGTCCTCGGGACCCCGCACCGCGACCGCAGGGTGAACCTTACGTCGTCGCCGCTCCACGGACACACTGGCTGGCGCGTGGTGACGATGTCGGACGCGGGCCAGCCCGAACTTCCCGACGATGAAGAGGGGCGGGTGGAACTGCGCGCACCGGCAATTCTTGCGCATGAGATCAAGAACCCCCTTTCTGCCATCCGCGGGGCGAGCCAGCTCCTGGCGCGCCGGGTCGACGGCAAGGACAAGCCGCTGGCGCGCATGATCTCTTCCGAAGTCGACCGTATCGCCAGCCTGATCGACCGGATGCAGCAACTTGGCAGCAAGCCGATTGCCGTCACCGGACCGTGCAACCTGCACGAAGCCATTCGCAACGCCATGGCAACCGTTCGGGCCGGTCGCGGGGAAGGGTGCGAACTGATCGAGGAATTCGATCCTTCGCTGCCGCCCGTCTCCGCCGATCAGGGCGCGTTGGAGCAGGTGCTCATCAACCTGATAGCCAACGCCTGCGATGCCAGCGCCCATCTTGATGCCCCGCAAGTTTCTGTTCGTACCCGCTTTGTCAGCGGACTGGTTTTCAACGCCATCCGCCTTGGCAAGGCCACGAGGCTTCCGATCGAGATCACCGTTACCGACGCTGGTGCCGGAATCGACCCCGCACTGCGCGATCATGTCTTCGAGCCATTCGTGACCAGCAAACCGCAGGGGCAGGGTTTGGGCTTGGCACTGGTGCGCAAGCTTGTCCGCGACATGGGGGGGCGCATCGCGCACGAACGGGACGAACGTGCAGGATTGACGCATTTTCGCATGAATCTCGCCGTGGCGGGTAAGGAGTAAGCATGGCGCACGAAGTCCTGCTGGTGGAAGACGACAAGAGCATCGCCACCGTTATTACCGAGGCGCTGCGCGATGAAGGCTATGACGTCACGGCGTGTGACAGTCTTGCGGCGCGCGATGCCTTGCTTGCTGCACGCCGCTTCGATGTCATGCTGACTGACGTCATCCTTGGTGATGGGGACGGGTTGGAATCGATCGGGCGCGTCCGTGATGCCGCGCCCGATATGCCGGTGATCGTCCTTTCTGCACAGAACACGCTCGATACCGCTGTCAGGGCGAGCGACAGCCATGCCTTCGAATACTTTCCCAAGCCGTTCGATCTGGACGAACTGGCCCAGGCTGTCGGCCAGGCAGTCGCCAACCGGCCCAGCGCAAGCAGCGCAGACGGCGATCAGGACAGCGCTCTACCCCTGATCGGACGCAGCCCTGCGATGCAGGGCGTCTATCGCATGATAACCCGTGTTTTGCGCAATGATCTCACGGTCCTGGTCACTGGCGAATCCGGAACCGGCAAGGAATTGGTCGCTGAAGCTATCCATGAATTGGGTGCGCGAAAGACAGGCCCGTTCATTGCCGTGAATATGGCCGCCATCCCCCACGACCTGCTCGAAAGCGAGCTGTTCGGCCACGAACGTGGCGCGTTTACCGGCGCGGTAACGCAGCAGATCGGCAAGTTCGAACAGGCCAATGGCGGCACCCTGTTCCTTGACGAAATCGGGGACATGCCGGCAGAAGCCCAGACAAGGCTGCTGCGCGCCTTGCAGTCGGGCCGTATCCGCAGGGTGGGCGGGCGCCAGGAAATCGGCGTCGATGTCCGGATCGTCGCGGCCACCAACCGCGATCTGGAGCCGATGATTGCCGACGGCCGGTTTCGCGAGGACCTGTTCTATCGCCTCAATGTGGTCCCCATCCACCTGCCGCCCTTGCGCGATCGCCGCGAAGATATCGGCGCGCTCGTGCGGCACTTCCTTGTGCAGGCATCGGAAGAGGGGTTGCCCAGGCGCCAGATCGCCGAAGCGGGAATTTCCGCTTTGTCGACAAGGCGCTGGCCCGGCAACGTTCGCGAATTGCGCAATGTCGTGTTCCGTCTGGCCCTGCTGGCGCGCGACGAGGTGATTGACGTCACGACGATTGAAGATTGTCTGCCCCAGGAAAACATGGGCAACCCTCACGATGCGCGGGAGGTCTTTGAAGTGGCGCTGACGGATTGGCTGAAATCAAATCGGCCTGCAAACGGATCGCTCTATCACGCCGCTCTGGCGTCATTCGAGAGACCCCTGTTTGAGCACGTCTTGCGCGAGACCGAGGGCAATCAGCTGCGGGCGGCGCAAATGCTGGGTATCAACCGGAACACACTGCGCAAGCGCCTGAGCGATCTGGACATCGCCCCCGAGGTGTTCGTCAGGCGGCGCTAGAGGGCGGTTGGTCGATTTTGCACTTGCAGCTTTGCAACAGGACTGTTGTAAGACTGCCACGATGGCAACGCAGGCGCGAACGCAGATCCGGACTACACCGCGTTGGTGGCGCAGGTTCGTCGTGGCGTCACGGCGTGCCAACTTCATCACCTATCTCGAGATATTCTTCGGCGTAGCTTTCCTGGCCATGGTGGCCAGCACATGGGCTGCCTTCACCACCGCTCCGCCGAACGGGCAATTGCTCCCCAGCCGCCAGGTCGCCGCGCTGCTGATCGGCACCCTGGTTCCTGCAATGGCCTTGATGGTTCTGGCGGGTAGGCGCTTTGCCTTGCGCCGCGCGGCGGGCAGCACGGCGCGTCTGCACGTAAGGCTGGTCTTTTTCTTCTCTCTGATCGCGGCGGTGCCGACTTTGCTCGTCGCCGGATTTGCGGCGTTTCTGTTCCAGTCGGGCGTGGATTTCTGGTTTTCGGACAATTCACGCGGGTTGATGGAGAACGCCAACCGCCTGGCCGAAAGCTATTACGAGGAAAACCAGCTCGACCTTGGCAATGAAACCATCTCCATGGCGATGGATATGCGTTCGATCCTGGAGCGCGTTCAGGTCACCGATCCCAACTTCGCGCTTGTGTACCAGTATCAGGCCCAGCCACGCGACGTGATCGAAAGCGCCATCCTGCAGGCGTTGCCAGACGGAAGCATGCGAACCGCCGTCGTTTACGGATTGAGCGAAGGGAGCGATCCGGTTCCCTTCGTGCAGGATGCCTCGTCCGATCTGGGTGAGGGCCAGCAAGTGGTCGTGCGCGGTGGGCCGCAGCGGATCGAGGCCGTCGCGCCGATCGACAGGGCAACGGGTATCTATCTTTACACGGCACGAAATTCCGAAGCGGCCAGTTTCCGAAGCTGGGAAAACGCCCGCTCGATCTCGACCGCTTACGATGAACTGACGAGGCGTGCCCGCGCGCTGCAATTACGGTTCAATCTTGCGCTGTTTTTCGTCAGCCTTGGCCTGGTGGGCTTGTCGGTATGGTTTGCCCTCCGATTTGCCGACCGGCAGGTCCAGCCGCTGACCGACCTTGTGGCAGCCGCGCGCAAGGTCGGCGCCGGGAACTTCGCTTTGCGAGTGGAAGGCCGTACGGGTGCCGATGAAATCGGGCTGCTCAACCGGGCGTTCAATCGGATGACCGCGCAGTTGGAAAAGCAAACCGATGCTTTGGTTTCGGCCAACAGCGAGCTGGAGGAGCGGCGCAGCTTTATCGAGGCGGTGCTGGAATCGGTCAGCGCCGGGGTGATATCGATCGACAGTGATCTGAACGTGTTGCTGATGAACGCTCCGGCGCAGGCGATGTTGATGGAAGATCCCGAAGCCAATCCGCTGCCGGCCACGCTTCCGGACCTTGCCCCTCAGATTGCGGTCATGGTCGAAGCGGGTCTGACGCAAGGCGTGGTCAGCCACTCGCGCCGCAGCGAATTGCTCACTCTGGCGGTCAAGATCGGCGAAGAGAGCGAAGGCCACGTCATCACCTTCGAGGATATTACGCGCCAATTGCTGGACCAGCGGCAGGCGGCATGGTCCGACGTGGCCCGGCGTATCGCGCATGAAATCAAGAACCCGCTGACACCGATCCAACTTGCGACCGAGCGGCTGAAGCGCCGGTATCGCAAGCAGATCGAAACTGACGGTGAACTGTTCGACGAATTGACCAGCACGATTGTCCGGCAGGTCGGTGCCTTGCGGAACATGGTGGACGAATTTTCCAGCTTCGCACGCCTGCCCAAACCCGTTTTCCGGCCTGAGGACGCGCTCGATCTCGTGCGGCAATCGCTGTTTCTCCAGGAAATCGGGCACCAGGACGTCAACTATTCACTGCGCACGGACAGCGAAGGCCCGATACGTATCGAATGCGATCGCCACCAGTTCGGCCAGGCGATCACGAACATTCTCAAGAACGCATTCGAGGCCATCGAAACGCGGGCAGTCGATGCGGAACCCGATTATCGCGGGAAGATTTCCGTGACGGTCGAAGAAAGTGCAAATGCGGTAACGGTGTCTGTTCAGGACAACGGCATCGGCCTGCCGCAGGACCGTGAACGCATCCTCGAACCCTATGTGACCACGCGGGAGAAGGGCACCGGCCTCGGCCTCGCCATCGTCAACAAGATTGTCGAGGAGCACGGCGGCGAGATGAGCTTTGCGGCCGTCGAAACCGGCGGAACCCGCGTAACGATGCGCTTTGCACGCAACCCCCTTGTCACCCCCGGCGAGGGCAACCCATGAAGAACCTGAAGGGTATCAACCGATGGCGCTAGACATCCTCATCGTCGATGACGAACGCGACATTCGCGAACTCGTGGCCGGAGTGCTGAGCGACGAAGGCTACGACTGTCGGACGGCCGGGGACAGCACCAGCGCGTTGCGCGAGGTGGACGAACGCCGCCCGAGCCTCGTGCTGCTCGACGTGTGGCTGCACGGCAGCGCGATGGACGGGCTCGAAGTCCTGGACGCCATCAAGGTGCGGGAACCCGATTTGCCCGTGATCGTGTTCTCCGGACATGGGAATATCGACACGGCGGTCAGCGCGGTCAGCCGCGGGGCGGTGGATTTCATCGAAAAGCCGTTCGAGGCCGAACGTCTTTTGCATCTTGTTGCCAGAGCGACCGAAACCGAACGTCTGCGCCGCGAAAACACGCGTCTGCGCGATGGCATGGTTCAAAGCGGCGAGTTCACCGGCAACTCGGCTGCGATCAATGCGGTTCGCGCAACTCTGAAAAGGGTGGCCAATACGGGCAGTCGCGTTCTCATCAGCGGTCCTGCCGGAACCGGGAAGGAAGTCGCGGCGCGCCTGTTGCATCGCTGGAGCCAGCGCGCGGACAAGGCCTTCGTCACGGTCAATTCCGCCCGTATTACCCCGGAGCGTTTCGAAGAGGAGCTGTTCGGCGAGGAAGCCGACGGCAAGCTGGTCCGCCCCGGCCTGCTGGAACTGGCCGACGGGGGCACGCTCTACCTCGATGAGGTTGCCGACATGCCGCTCTCCACGCAGGCGCGCATTTTGCGGGTGCTGACCGAACAGAGTTTCGTGCGTGTCGGCGGGTCACGCCAGATCGGTGTCGATGTGCGGGTGGTGTCTTCTACGGCACGGGACCTGCAGGCCGAAATGGAAGAGAAGCATTTTCGCGAAGACCTGTTCTACCGCCTGAACGTGGTGCCGGTCGAAGTGCCATCTCTTGCCGAACGGCGTGACGATATCCCCATTCTCGCCGATACGTTCTTTGCCCATCATGCCGCTGAACAGGGCATTCGCCCGCCTACCGTAAGCGAAGAAGCGATGGCGGCCCTCCAGGCCTACGATTGGCCGGGGAACGTGCGACAGCTCCGAAACGTGGTGGAGCGGACGGTCATTCTCACACCGCGCGAACAGCTGGAGCAGATCGAGGCCGAGATGCTGCCCGAGGAAGTGCTGGGCGGAAAACTGGGCGGGAACGGAGGTGTAGCCGCGCTCATGGGATCGCCGCTTCGTGAAGCGCGCGAAAACTTCGAACGCGAATATCTCGCGATCCAGATCCGGCGGTTTTCGGGCAATATTTCCAAAACTGCCAACTTCATCGGAATGGAACGTTCGGCCCTGCACCGGAAGCTCAAGTTGTTGGGGATGGCAGACAAGAAACCTTCAGATCGCAAGGCTTGATTGTGATAAAACACTAATTTCGATCCGCAAAAGCAATACAATCATTGCGAAATCGCGGTTAACACGCCAAAATAATACGCGTGTGCAGTTGCATACGGATGATCGGGCACGGTGGGTGCCCAGATTGTGGACGGATAACCGTTCGCCAAAAACGGAGAGACAGATATGTCCGAACGAACACTTACTGCGCGACCCCGTGCTGAAAAGCCCGCTGCCGAAGATGGCGGCGGCGCCCGGCAGCAGGGCAATTTGCAGGACGCCTTCCTAAACCTGCTCCGCAAGAACAAATCGCCGGTGACGATGTTTCTGGTGAAGGGCGTGAAGCTGCAAGGGATCGTCACCTGGTTCGATAATTTTTCGATCCTGCTGCGCCGTGATGGCCAATCGCAACTTGTCTACAAACACGCGATCAGCACGATCATGCCCGGTCAACCGATCGATGCAGAACAGTTCGCCAGCCAGAATTCGAGCGCCAAGCAGCGCCTGCTTCAGGACGTGTTCCTGACCCGGGTTCGCCAGGCCGAAGCGCAGGTAACCATGTTCCTCGTCAACGGGGTGATGCTGCAAGGCAAGATTGCTGCCTACGACCTGTTCTGCATGCTGCTCGAACGGGATGGTTACGTGCAGTTGGCGTACAAGCATGCCGTGTCGACGATCCAGCCTGCAACCCCCATCGATCTGTCCGAGGACTGGGAAGAGAGCGACAGCTGAGCTTCGATGATGATCTGATGGGCGAAGTCTCGCGCGGTGCGCGAGCCTTGGTCGTGTGCCCCGACATTCGCGGTGTGTCTTATGACCTCGATGCCCCCTCACGGCTCGCAGAGGCCGAAGGACTGGCGCTCGCGATCGGGATCGTCGTCGCGTCGAGCCTCGTCCTGCCCGTGCGGCAGGTGCGACCCAACCTCTTGTTCGGGGCGGGGCAGGTGGAAAATATCCGCATCGCCTGCGAACAGGAAGAGGCCGAGCTTGTCGTTGTGGATGGGGCGCTCAGCCCGATCCAGCAGCGCAATCTGGAAGAAAAGCTGGCGCGCAAGGTTATCGACCGCACGGGCCTTATCCTGGAAATCTTCGGTGAACGCGCAGCGACCGCCGAAGGCCGCCTCCAGGTCGAACTGGCTCACCTCGATTATCAGCAAAGCCGATTGGTCCGCAGCTGGACCCATCTTGAACGCCAGCGCGGCGGCTTCGGGTTTCTGGGGGGACCGGGCGAAACGCAGATCGAGGCCGACCGCCGCATGATCCGCCAGCGAATGGCGCGCCTGCGCAAGGAACTCGAACAGGTGCGCAAGACGCGCGGGCTGCATCGAGAACGCCGGGAGCGGGCGCCCTGGCCCGTAATCGCGCTGGTGGGTTACACCAATGCCGGCAAATCAACCCTGTTCAATCGGCTGACCGGCGCCGAGGTGATGGCCGAAGATCTGCTTTTCGCCACCCTTGATCCGACCATGCGGGCAATCGCTCTTCCCGGGGTGGAAAAGGCAATCCTCTCGGACACGGTGGGCTTCATTTCCGATTTGCCGACCCAATTGGTTGCGGCGTTCCGGGCAACGCTCGAGGAAGTGACGGCAGCGGATGTCATCTGCCATGTGCGCGACATTTCCAATCCTTCCAGCGCAGCCCAGAAAAAGCAGGTGCTTCAGGTCTTGGCCGACCTGGGGGTGATGGACGGAGAGGAAGGCGAAAGCCGCATCCCGATCGTCGAGGCATGGAACAAATGGGATATCGTTGCGCCCGACGCACGGGAAGAACTGGAAGAGTTTGCTGCGTCAGACGACGACATCGTTCCAATTTCGGCGATAACGGGCGAGGGGGTGGACGATCTTGTAAACCGCCTCGATACGCTGCTGACATCGGGAGCGCGGGCCTACCAGTTCACGATCGCGGCGAACGATGGACGCCGCATTGCGTGGCTGCACCAGCATGGAAACGTCATTTCCGACGAGGCGAGCGATGATGGGGCTCAGCGCTCGCTTACCGTGAAGCTTTCCGCCAAGGATTTCGGGCGATACTCTTCTCTGTAGAGCGCCCGGTGAAACGTCCTATTGAAGCAGGCGGGCCTTTCGACCCGCCCACACCACAACCCTAGAACTTGTAGCCCACCTCGACACCGACCAATCGGCGTGCGCCCGGCGAGATGAAAGACCCGCCAAACTCGATCGCGGGAATGACTTCGTTGAGATATTTTTCGTTGAGCATGTTCTCCG
Organism: Qipengyuania zhejiangensis; assembly: GCF_035607565.1. Classification (NCBI taxonomy): domain Bacteria; kingdom Pseudomonadati; phylum Pseudomonadota; class Alphaproteobacteria; order Sphingomonadales; family Erythrobacteraceae; genus Qipengyuania; species Qipengyuania zhejiangensis. Next base: position 1,091,829 of record NZ_JAYKGO010000001.1, read on the forward strand.
CGAAGACGAAGGCGCTGACATTCCCGAATTCGAGGCCCGCGCGCATGTTCAGCACGCCGAAGGTGTCGCGCCGCGCCACATCATACCGTGCATTCCCCACAAAGCCGGGAAGCATCAGCTCGGAAATCGGCAGAAGCCCGCTGAACAACGTGGGCTGTTCCTGATCCTGCACAGAGTGGAACCACGTCGGTCCGGTCAGACGGTAATCCGCGCGCAGCAGCAGGTTGAGCCGCTCGTTGATCGGCGTATCGATTTCGGTTCCGAGGTTGAGCGTCCAGTCAGCGGTGTAGGGCGACTTGTTGCCGACCGTGTAGGTGCGCGAACTGTTGGCCTTGATTTCGCTGTCGGTCACGTTGAGCGCGCCGTAGAGCTTCCAGCCATCGACGATTTCGGCACCGAGGTTCGCTTCGAAGCCCATGACCTCGACCTTGTCGATGTTGGAGACCACACGCAGCAGGCCAAAACTTCCGACGAAGAATTCGAAGAACTGCATGTCGTCGATCGTCGTGTAATAGCCCGCCATATCGAACGTCAGGCGGCCGCCCGCGGTGCTTCCCTTGAAGCCGACTTCGAATGCGCTCGATTTCTCCTTGCGATACTGATCCTCGATCGTGACATCGGCGCCGATGGCCTGATTGAAATTCAGGTCGATGATCGCGGATGAACCCTGATTGTTGAAGCCGCCGGATTTGAACCCGATCCCCCAGTTTGCATAAAAATTGAGATTGGGCAGGGCGGCCCAGTTCAAGCTGACCTTGGGCTGGAGTTGCTTGAAGGTCGCGTCCTTCGGCGTGAGCGCGCCAAACGCCTGTCCGGGATTGACCGGGCTGCCGGTAAACGGATCGATCGCGGTGGGGACGAGCGAGTTGGTGGACCGATCTTCGATGTCGTAACGCAGCGCCAGCCCGGCGGTGAGATTGGACAGGATTTCATAATCGATCGATCCGAATGCGGCATAGACATTCGTCTTGAAAGCATCGTTGACCAGCAGCGACGTGGGGTTCGCGCTGTCGGGTGCGTTGTACAGGTTCTCGATAACACCGGCGCCGGTGTCGGCCCCAAGGCTGACGCCGGTTTCGCGGTCGATGTTGAGGTAGTACAGGCCAAGCTGCCAGTTCAGCGGACCGCTGCTATCCGATGCAAGGCGGATTTCGGCGCTGATGTCGCGCTGGTTGCGGCTTTGGAACTGTGTACCGTCGCACGTCGTGGGGCTGTATGCTCCGAATGTGGAGCCGTTCGCCGGCGCGAAGATGAACGGAACCGGGATCTGGCCGATGAAACCGGGCTGGTTGATAGGGAAACCGGTGAGCGAAGCCGTCGACGCGAAACAGGCATTGATCGCGGTCAGCGCCGCCGGGTCCGCCTGGTTGATATAACGGGCGAAGTCGGCCGACGTGCCATCCGCCGTCAAGCTCTGCTCGATATCGGAATAGAGCGCCCACGCTGTCAGAACCAGGTCATTGCCGAAACGGTGTTCGACCTTGGCGGAAATGTCGAAGCTGTCCTGCTTGTTGGTAGGACGGATGTTGCTCTGATAGCCGAAGGGATGTTCGTTCACGTCCTCGTAGAACGCCGGGTTCACCGCGGCGAAATAGGGGAGGTGGAACGAAGCGTTGAAGTTGATCGATGCGCCGCGCAGTTTCGCGTAGCGCGCCTTGACGTCGAGTTCGGTGTCCGGACCCAGATCGGCGACCACGCGTCCGTCCAGAGACCAGACTTCCTGATCGTCCACCACTTTCCTGTCGAGGAAGGTGTTGCGGAAGAAGCCGTCCGTGGTCCGATAATACCCCGAGAGAACGAAGCCGAGACCGTCCGAGACAGGGCCGGCGATGTGACCGGTGGTCTCAATCGTGTTTTCGTTCGCGTAGGATGCCTTGACCGCGCCTTCGAAGACATCACCGGGCTTGAGGGTTTGCAGGACAATGGCACCGGCTGCTGCGTTGCGTCCGTACAAGGCGCCTTGCGGGCCTTTCAGGATTTCAACCTGCCTCAGCGTTCCCTGCGACTGGTTGAGTTGCGCCGTGTTGGTCTTGAGGATTCCGTCAACGACCAGCGCAACCGAACTTTCCGCATCGCGAGCGCCGTTGATACCGCGGATGTTGATCTGGGTGTCACCGGCTTCCGCAGTGCCGGTCACGATGGTCACGCCGGGGGTGAGCTGCGCAAAATCATCGGCGCTGTCGGCACCGGTTTTTTCAAGCGTGGATGCCGTCAGGACGGAAACTGACGCGGGAACATCCTGCAGACGTTCGCTTTGGCGGCGGGCGGTGACGATGATGGTGTTTTCATCCGCGGGACCTTGTGCGGTCTGCGGTCCTTCCTGAGCGAACGCCGAAGTGGTTGCGAAAGGGCTGGCGGCAATGGTGGCAAGCAGAAGCGTCTTGAACGCGCGCATACGGAAACCTCCCCGGTTTACCGGCCCGCCCGAGGAGGGGCCGGAAAGTGACTTGCGACTCACGCTTCATATTGTATACAATTCGAGTCGGTCAAGCCGTGGAGAGAGAACCGTGTCCAGAGCATCGGACCGAGCGTACAACATGATCCGCGAGATGATCGTCTCGGGCGAACTCGCGCCGGGTGACCAGCTGGGCGAAGAAGCCCTGGCCGAGAAATGCGGCGTGTCCCGCACCCCCATCCGCGACGCGTTGCGGCGGCTTGAATCCGACCTTCTCGTTTCGCGCAGCGAAAGCCAGCGAAGCTTTGTGGCTGACTGGTCGCTCGACGACATAGGCGATGTCTTCGAATTGCGCGCGATGCTCGAAGGGCATGCCGCGCGCCGTGCAGCGGAACGCATGAATGACGATACCCTCAAGCAATTGCGCGCCTGCAACGCGTCCTTGAAGAAAGCGATTGCGGCCAATCCGCCTGACGTCGACCGCTTTCTTGAACGCAACCGTGAATTTCACAACCTGATCCTCCAGGTTGCCGCTTCGCGCAGGCTTGTTTCGCTGTTGGCATCGCTGATCGAACAACCTGTCGTGTGGCGGACCGCGCACCATTACGGCGCAGATGAATTGCGGCGTTCGTGCGGCGAACACGAAGAGCTGTTGTCGGCGTTCGCACGGCGCGACGGCAGCTGGGCCGAAGCGATCATGTCCGGACACATCCGGCGTGCTTTTCACGCCTATGCCGACGCGCACCGGGGCCTGACCGCGATCGACAAGCCCGGCCGGAAGCGGACAGCATGACTGACAAAATGTATACAGCCAAGATCGAGATGGTCGAAGTCGGGCCTCGGGACGGGCTGCAGAACGAGAAGGTATCGATTTCCACGGCAGACAAGATCGCTCTGGTCGAAAGGGCGATCGAAGCAGGTAGCCGCCGGATCGAGGTGACAAGTTTCGTCAATCCGCGCGCGGTTCCGCAGATGGCCGATGCGGACGCCGTGTGCGCCGGATTGCCTGCGCGGCAGGACGTGACCTACATCGGATTGGTGATGAACGGGCGCGGTGCGGAGCGCGCGATAGAGACAGGGCGGATACACCAGCTGGGCGCTGTCGCGGTCAGCACGGACACCTTTGCGATGGCCAACCAGGGCCAGACCAGCGACGGTTCCGTGGACGCATCGTGCGACATCATCGCACGCGCCAACGCAGCAGGACTGACCGGACAGGCGACGATCGCGGCAAGTTTCGGTTGTCCGTTCGAAGGTGAGGTGGGCGAAGATCGGGTGGTCGCCATGGCAGCCGCGCTGGCCACCGCCGAGCCTGTCGAAATTGCGTTGGCGGACACCATCGGGGTGGCCAATCCTGCCCATGTTTCCCGTCTGGTCGCCAGGGTTCTCGAAGCGATCGACCCGCTTCCGGTTCGCGTCCACTTTCACAACACGAGGGGCACCGGGCTGGCCAATGTCTGGGCCGCGATTGGCGCAGGCGCCACTGTTGTCGACGCGTCGATCGGCGGACTGGGTGGATGCCCCTTCGCCCCAGGGGCTGCCGGTAATGTGGCAACCGAAGACGTGGCCTACATGCTCGAACGTGCCGGAATATCGACCGGCCTCGATCTGGATCGTCTGATCGAGACCAATCGCTGGTTGTCCGGCGTGATGGGTAAGCCATTGCCCGCAATGGTGGGCAAGGCGGGCGGTTTTCCGCAAGCCCGAGAAGAAACAGAAAAGGAATCTGCCTGATGCGTTACCGGCTTGGCGTCGATGTTGGCGGCACTTTTACAGACCTTCTCCTGTTCGATAACCAGACTGGCGGCTTCTGGCGGCACAAGACGCCTTCCACCCCGCACGACAGTTCGGAAGGCATTCTGAACGGCGTCAACGCCATCACCGACGAAGCGGGCGTCGATCCGGCTGAAATAGAGTTCTTCCTCCACGGGACGACCGTTGCGACAAACGCCGTGCTCGAAGGGAAGGGCGCGCGGGTCGGGCTGATCACGACCGAAGGTTACCGCGACATCATGCAGATCGCGCGCAGCTTCGTACCTGGCGGCCTTGCCGCATGGATCGTGTGGCCGAAGCCGCAACCGCTTGCCGCCCTTGAGGATACGGTGACGGTAAAGGGCCGGATGGGCGCCGACGGCACCGAGGTGCGGCCCCTGGACGAAAGCGAAATCCGGGAAAAACTCGCGATGCTGCGCGATGCCGGGGTCGAGGCAATAACCGTCAGCCTGATCAACGCCTATGTCGATGGAAAGCATGAAGCGAGGATCGGCCAGATCGCGCAGGAGATCATGCCCGACGTGCCCGTATCGCTCAGCCATGAAGTGTTGCCGGAGATGCAGGAATACGAGCGCACGCTGTCCACGGTGGCCAACGCGTCCGTGCGCCCAGTCGTTGGCAAATACGTTTCCAACCTTCGTGACAAACTGGAAATGGCCGGCATCACGGGAAAGCTTTCGCTGCTGCGATCGGACGGCGGACTGATGAGCAGCCAGAAAGCCGAGGAGCATCCGGTCAACATATTGATGTCAGGTCCGGCAGGCGGTGTGACGGGGGCCCTTTGGGTGGCGAAGAACGCCGGTCTGAAGAATATCCTGACGCTGGATGTGGGCGGAACGTCCACCGACGTCGCGTTGATCGAAAACCTCGAGCCACGCCGCGTTCGCACGACAGAAGTCGGTCACTTGTCCGTTCGCGCCTCGTCGCTCGACGTGAAGACGGTGGGCGCAGGCGGCGGCTCGATCGCCTATGTTCCCGAATTGACCCGGGCTTTGCGCGTCGGGCCGCAATCCGCAGGCGCGGTGCCGGGCCCGGTTGCCTATGGCAAGGGCGGGACCGAACCGACGGTGACCGATGCGAACGTCGTGCTGGGGTATCTTCCCGAAGACTTGTTGGGCGGATCGTTCAAGCTCGACAGGGAAGGGGCGAAAAAGTCTGTCCAGACTATCGCCGACGCTCTGGGCATCCCGCTGATGGATGCGGCGCGCGGGATTATCGATATCGTCAACGAGAACATGTTCGGCGCTTTGCGCATGATCAGCGTCCAGCAAGGATACGACCCGCGCCATTTCGCTCTCATGGGTTTCGGGGGTGCCGGACCGCTTCACGTCAACGCGGTTGCGCGGCTGATGGGGAGCTGGCCTGCGGTGTCGCCCGTTTCTCCCGGTGTTCTTTGCGCGCTGGGGGATGCGACAACCAGGATGCGGACGGAAACGGCGCGCAGTTTCAGCAGGCTCGCAAGGGACACGAACGCCGAGGAACTTGTTGCCCTGCTGGACGAAATGGCCGCCCAGACGCGAGCGGAATTGACCGCCGATGGCATTCCCGAAGATCAGATCACCAGCGAATTCGAAGTGGATGTGCGCTATGCCGGGCAGGCTTTCGAAGTGCCACTCACCATCGATCAGGCCACTTTGCGCGACAAGGGGATCGAAGGTATCCTCGAGCGGTTCGACGATGAACATCGCCGGCTGTTCACCTTCAACATGGAAACGCCGCATGAAATCGTGAACCTGCGCGCAGTTGCTCTGGGCGAAGCCCCCCAGCTCCCCGCGGCGGAACTTGAAAAAGGCAACGGCGATTCTTTTGGGGCGAAGATCCGCGACCACACATTGTGGATGGATGGCCAGGAACAGGCCGGCGCTATCTACGATCGGTCACGGTTGAAGCAGGGCGATACGATTGCCGGACCCGCCATCATCACGGAAATGGATTCGACGACTTTGGTCGAGAGCGGCTGCGTCGCCACGATCGATGCCGTTGGCAACATCCTGATCAACCCCGCTTGAGGAGCTGAGACATGCCTGCACAAATCATCCAGCAGAACACCCAGCCCTTCGACCGGATAGACATCGATCCGGTCACGCTCGACATCATCGAAAACGCGCTTCGCAACGCGCGCATCGAGATGGATGCCACCCTGGTCCGCACAGCCATGAGCCCCGGTATCAGGGAACAGGGCGATGCATTTCCCCTGATCGCCGATCCTGCAGGAAAGATGATCGTGGGCCAGTTCGGCAGTTTCATCGACGGGTTTCTCAAGAGCTTCGATGGAACGATCGAGGACGGGGACATGATCTTCCTGTCCGACCCCTATTCCTGCGATGGCGCCATCAGCCATTCGAACGATTGGCTGGTCCTGTTGCCGGTCTACAAGGACGCTCGCCTTCTCGCATGGACGGCCATGTTCGGGCACCAGTCGGATATCGGCGGCAAGGTCGTCGGCTCGATGCCCATCGATGCAAAATCGATTTTCGAAGAAGGCGTTCGAATTCCACCCGTAAAGATCTGGAAAAAAGGCGAATATAACGAAGACCTGATGAAACTGGTGATGCACCAGACGCGCAAACCGGACTGGTGTCAGGCCGATCTCAACGCTCTCATCGCATCGTGCCGGGTTGCCGCGCGCCGTGTGGTCGAGATGGCCGACAGATTTGGCGACGATATATACGTGTCCGCCACGCAGGAACTCCTCGCTCGTAACCACCGGGCGATGAAAGCCCTCATCGCACAGGCGGTGGCGGAAGAGCCGGTGAGTATCGAGGATTACATCTGCGACGACGGGCTCGGTTACGGCCCTTACAAGATCCGCTGCACCATGCGCCGGGAAGGCGACAAGGTCATACTGGATTTCGACGGGACCGACCCGCAAAGCGCCGCATCGATCAATTTCTTCCTCAACGAGAACATGTTCAAGATGTTCTTTGGCATCTACATGATCATGGTCTTCGATCCGCAAATCCTGTTCAACGACGGGTTTTACGATCTTATCGAGGTGCGCATCCCCGAAGGATCGTTGTTGAAGCCTCAATTCCCGGCAGCCCTGTCGGGTCGCACCCACGCGCTTGGCCGGATTTTTGACATTCTCGGCGGATTGCTTGGTCAGAAAACCCCGGAATTCCTGAACGCCGCAGGGTTCAGTTCCTCCCCGCACCTGTTCTATTCCGGGTGGGATAACCGCGATGGCCGGGAAGGGGAGTGGTTCCAGCTGTTCCAGATCGGCTTCGGGGGCATTCCCGGACGACCGTTGGGCGATGGTCCGGACGGGCATTCCTTGTGGCCCGGCTTCACCAATGTCCCCAACGAATTCCTTGAACGGTACTTCCCGCTGCGGATCGAACGATACGAGACCGAGCCGGACAGCGGCGGGGCAGGGCTGCACCGCGGCGGCAACGGCATTCACATGACATACCGTTTCCTGGCCGATGGTCAGATCGCGATACACGATGACCGCTGGTTCGTGCCCCCGTGGGGGGTGAACGGCGGTCTGCCGGGCAAACGGGCGAGAAAGGTCCTCGAACGGGCGGACGGCACGAGCGAAATCGTCGGCAACAAGCTGGACGATATCCCCGTGAACGAAGGCGACCAGTTGCATTACATAACCTGGGGCGGCGGGGGGTGGGGCGACCCGCTCGAACGCGATCCCCAGCTCGTAGGCCTCGAGATAAGACAAGGTCTTGTGACGCCGCAGGGCGCGCTGGATTATGGGGTAGTTGCCGATGCTGACGGTGTGGTGGACAATACCGCTTCGGAACGTCTGAGGGACCAGATGCGGCGCGAACGCGATCCGGATCAACTGTTCAACTACGGCCCGCCAATCGAGGAATTGCGGACCAATTGCATGGCGGAGACCGGCTTGCCCGCTCCGATCCAACCCGTCTGGCGCCATCGCCAAATGGCCGAGGCTGCGGAGTGAAGAACGCCGCACAAGGTGCCTTGGCCGGCTTGCGCGTGGTCGAACTGGGCCAGCTTCTTGCCGGCCCGTTTTGTGGCCAGCTGCTCGGCGACATGGGCGCCGAGGTCATAAAGATCGAACCGCCGGGCAAGGGCGATCCCATGCGCGTCTGGGGGCAGGGCGATGAGAAGGTCCAGTGGGAGGTTATCGCGCGCAACAAGCTGTCGGTTACGTGCAATCTGCGCGTGCCCGAGGGGCAGGCGCTGGCGCGCAGGTTGATCCTTGCAGCCGATGTCGTCGTCGAGAATTTCAAGCCCGGTACACTTGAAAAGTGGGGGCTCGATCCGGCAGATCTCCTGAGAGAGAAACCCGAACTCATCATCGCGCGCATGTCTGGCTATGGGCAAGACGGACCCTATTCCGATCGTGCAGGGTTTGGCGGTATCGGCGAGGCCATGGGTGGCTGGCGTTACATTGTAGGCGAACCGGATCGCCCACCGGCGCGCATGGGCATTTCCATCGGTGATACGCTGTGCGCCACCTATGGCTGCATGGGCGTTCTGGCGGCCCTCCACCACCGCGATAAAACCGGGGAAGGGCAGGTAATCGACACCGCCCTTTACGAAGCTGTGCTGCAAGTGATGGAGGGGTTGGTCCCCGAATACGATTACAACGGCTTCATTCGGGAACGCTCGGGATCGATCCTGCCCGGGATCGCACCGTCAAATGTCTACACGTGCAGGGACGGCCCATTCATGATCGGGGCGAACAACGACGCGATCTTCGCGCGTTTGGCCAAGGCAATGGGCGAACCGGGGCTTGCCGACGATCCACGATACTCGACCCATCTGGCGCGGGGCGAGAACCAGGCCGAACTGGACGCTCTCATCAACGACTGGACCGGAACGCTGAGTGTCGATCAGGTCGATGCGCTGATGATCGAATATTCGATCCCGGCGGGCCGGGTGTATACGGCCGCGGATATGCTCACCGACCCGCATTTCAAGGCGCGTGAGGCAATTGTCGAGGTCGAGACGCAGGAACGCGGGCCGATCAAGATGCAGAACGCCTTCCCGAAGTTCTCAAAGACCCCATCGACAATCCGGCGGCCCGCCCCGGCTCGGGTTGGGCAGGACAATGCCGAAATTTATGGCAACCTGCTGGGTTTGGGAGACGAAAAACTATCTGAATTGGCAGAGAATGGCATAGTTTGAGCGACTTGCCATCGATTTCTAAGATTCGTTTTCGATGCCCTTGACCCGTTGCCAATACTGTTCCTGCGCATCCAGGCCAAGCGATCCGAATTCCACCGCATCGGCCTGTGACAGCGATTCCATCAACCGGAAACGGCGTTCAAATTTGCCATTTGCTGCCCGCAACGCCTGTTCGGGATCGACACCGAATCGCCGAACTATGTTCACTGCAACGAACAGCAGGTCGCCAGCTTCCATCAGCCGTTCGTCATCTGTTTCCGCTGCCTCAAGCTCGGCCATTTCCTCGTGAAATTTCGCGATGGGGCCACGGACATCGTCCCACTCGAAGCCCACGCGGGCCGCGCGCTTCTGTAACTTGTGGGACCGTAGCAGCGCGGGAAGGGACAAGGCGACGCCGTCCATCGCGCTGTGAGAACCGCTTTCCGCACGCTCTGATGCCTTGAGGTCTTCCCAGCGCGCTTCTCCCATCACGCCACCTTCGTCGCCAAAGATGTGCGGATGTCTCGCTTCCATTTTGTCGCATATGGCGCGGGCCACATCGTCGAATGCGAAATCGCCGGCTTCCTCGGCCATTCTGGCATGGAACACGACCTGGAACAGCAAGTCGCCGAGTTCGCCTCGCAAATCGGCCATGTCCGAGCGCTCGATGGCATCGGCGACTTCATAGGCTTCTTCGATAGTGTACGGCGCAATCGATGCGAAATCTTGCGCGGTATCCCATTCGCATCCGGTCACGGGATCACGCAGGCGCGCCATGATGGCCAACAGGCGATTGATTTGTTCCGACATGTCGGGGTTCTTAGCGCCACGCTTGTTCAGGTGAAAGGTGGGGAGGACCATTGCTGGAGCTAGGCCGGCGGAAAAGTCCGAGATGATAATATATATTATGTAAAGTGAGACTAAGGCCCCCTAGCTGGGCTTCATCTCACTATGTCGATGAAAAGCACCACCACCGCGAAAATCCCTGCCCAGGCACCGGCCATTATCAGCCCTTTTCGCCATTGAATGTTCCGCTGGCGAAATCCGGCCGTTATCAAGATCAGGAATCCGACGAGCGAAACGAGCGAAACGATCTGGTGTTCGTTCATGCGATCACTTCCAACCCGTCATAGCCGACAATCACGCCTTTCGGCACTTCCGAACATAAAGCACGGTAATCCATGCTTTTGTCCAGATGAGTCAGCACGGCACGCTTCGCCTTGGTTTTTCGTGCAAGCTCGATAGCCATATCCAGATGAGCATGGGTTGGATGTTCCTTGCGCCTCAGGCAATCGACCACCAGGACGTCCGCACCCATGAAGCACTTCACCATCTTCGGTGTGATCTCGCTGAAATCGGTCGCGTAAACGATTGATTTTCCGTCCGCTTCGAACCGAAAACCCGTGCTTGTCACCGGTCCGTGAGGCATTTCGACGGAATCGAATGAAAACCCTGCAACCAGTTGAATTGAAGCGATATCCTTCAATTCGATAAGCGTCGGGTAGCCAAACTGACCCTCGAATACATAATCGAACCTCCGGCGGAGCCGCGAGCACGTGTTGGCGCTGGCGAAACCGGGCAAGGCGTTGCTGCGATCGTAGCGCATGACCCGCAAATCATCGATACCATGACAATGGTCGGCATGATCGTGCGTCCAGAACACGGCGTCGACCTTGGCTATATTGTTCGCAAGGAGCTGTGCCCTTAGGTCGGTCGATGTGTCGATCAGGATCCGCTTTCCGGAATCGTTTTCGACAATAACCGATACGCGGGACCGCCGGTTTCGTGGTTCGTGGGGATCGCATTCGCCCCAATCGTTTCCAATCCGCGGCACCCCTGTCGAGGTACCAGAACCCAACATGAGAACTTTCACACCGCGGCCTTGCTGAACAACCGGTAGAAATTGCGCGTTGTGTACGCGGCAAGTTCCTCGAGCGGCTCATCGCGCAATTGGGCGAGGAAGGCCGCGGTATCCCGGACAAAGCCTGGCTCGCAGCTCTTGCCGCGGTGCGGCACAGGGGCGAGAAAGGGACTGTCGGTTTCAACCAGCAAACGGTCCTGCGGAATTTCCTTGGCGAATTCCTGCAGGTCCTTGGCGTTCTTGAACGTGACGATACCCGAGATCGAGATCGACAGACCGAGTTCGATCACGCGGCTTCCAAATTCGGGGGAGGCCGTAAAACAGTGGATGAGCGCCGGAAATGCCCCCTTCCCCGCTTCGTCGACCAGGATGTCCAGCGTGTCGTCTTCCGCATCACGGGTATGGATAATCACCGGCAGGCCTGTTTCGCGAGCCACATCGATATGCATCCGGAAGAGCCGCTTCTGCGCTTCACGATCGGAATGATCGTAATAATAGTCCAGGCCGGTCTCACCGATCCCGATCACATTCGGGTCTCGTGTGGCGCGGAGCAATTGATCGCGCGTCAGGTCGGGATGCTGATCGGCGTTGTGCGGATGAACGCCAACACTGGCGAATACGTCCGGATTGCCGCGGGCGGTTCCCACGACCTGGTCCCATTCGGCGTATTTGGTCGATATGTTGAGGAATGCCCCAACCCCCGCGTCGCGCGCGCGCTGCAACACGTTGGACTGATCGTCGACCAGTCCTTCGTATTCGAGGTGACAGTGGCTATCGACAAGCATCAGACTGCCTCTGGTTCCGGGAGTTCGAGGCGCGGGAAAATCGGTGTCGGCTTGTCAATGAAATGACCGGATGCTGCCAAGGCTGAAAACCAGCTGTTGTCTGCAATATCGTCATAACTGCGGTGACCCTGACCGACGCCAAGCTGTTCGAGCACGGCGGCCGACTTGGTCGGGATCACGGGCTGGATGGCAATCGCAAGATCGCGAATGGCCATGAACAAGGTCTGGAGAACCGCGTTCATCCGCTCGGGATCGGTCTTCTTCAAGGTCCAGGGCGCTTGTTCGTCGACATATGCGTTGCAGGCGAACACGGCTTTCAGCCATGCTTCAATACCCACGCTGAAGTTCAGCGCTTCGAATTCGCGCGGCAGAATGTGGGCGCTCGCTTCCTTGACGGTGGCCAGCAAGGCCCGGTCATCTGCGTTCGTGTCGAACGGGACCAGCTTGCCGTCCATATTCTTGGAAATCATGGACAAGGTGCGCTGGGCAAGGTTGCCAAAGCTGTTTGCCAGTTCGGCGTTCACTTTGTTTACAAGGGCTTCAGCCGAATAGCTTCCATCCTGCCCGAAAGTCACTTCAGCCATGAGGAAGTACCGCAGCGCGTCCACTCCGAACTTTTCGGCCAGTTCCATCGGGTCGGTCACATTGCCGAGCGATTTCGATTCCTTCAGCCCCCGATTGAGCAGGAACCCGTGCCCAAAGACTTTCTTGGGAAGCGGCAGATCGGCGCTCATCAGGAAAGCGGGCCAGTAGATCGTGTGAAACCGCACGATGTCCTTGCCGATCAGGTGCAGATCGGCCGGCCAGAATTTCTCCCACAATTCCCCGCCATCGGGATAACCCAGACCGGTAATGTAGTTGGTCAGAGCGTCGACCCAGACATACATGACATGGCCTTCGCTGCCGGGCACCTGAACGCCCCAGTCGAAACTGGTCCGGCTGACGGAAAGGTCCTGCAAACCGCGTTCGACGAATGCGATCATTTCGTTGCGTCGGCTTGTCGGCTCGAGAAAGCCGGGAGTGTTCAGAAGTTCGAGCAAGGGCTCTGCATATCTTGACAGGCGGAAGAACCAGGTTTCTTCCTCGGTCCATTCCACCGGCGTCCCTTGTGGCGACAGCATTTCGCCGCCCTGCCCCTCGACCAGTTCCTTCTCGTCGTAATACGCTTCGTCGCGAACCGAGTACCAGCCTTCGTAGCGATCGAGATAGAGATCGCCCTTGTCCGACATTGCCTGCCAGATTGCCTGGCTTGCCCGATGATGATCGTCGTCAGTCGTACGGATAAACCGGTCATAGGAAATATCGAGAACTTCGAACAAATCCCGGAAATAGCCGGACATTTCATCGGCCAGTTCACGCGGCGACTTGCCCAGTTCGCGGGCCTTCTGGGCCATTTTCAGGCCGTGTTCGTCGGTTCCCGTCTGGAAACGGACTTCGCGCCCACGCTGGCGCTGGAAACGCGCCATGACATCGGCCGCAATCGTTTCATAGGCATGGCCGATGTGCGGCTTGCCGTTGGGATAGTGGATTGCGGTGGTAAGATAATAAGGTTCAGCCATTGGCCCGCTCGCTAGCGGCACTCACTCGTGCGAGCAAGGTGCCGATTTCCATCGCCAGCAAGCCGGCATCGAAATTGTATGTGGGTTGTTCTGCGCTCAGGCGCACCATTTCCGAATGCGCCTCGATCAAGGGTCGCGGATCGCCGCCGGTATCGAGCCGTTCCGACAGTGCGGCGCGGGCGAGGTCCAGGATTGCCTGCAACCGTGCGCGGTCCGGCCTGCCGCCGATGGCGGCGGCAAGTTTACCCCTCTGGGAAAAATCGGGGTCGCCCTGATCCAGAATGCGCCGCATCAACCCTGCGGCCTGGCCGAGCTCCAGCTGGACGAAGGACAGGGCTGCCCCCGGCGAACCCGCGCTGGCGGCTATGGCGGCTTCACGGGTAGCCATGTCCGCCGCAGGGGCCAGTTCGGCAAGCAATCGGTCCATCTGGTCGCTCTCGACCGTCGGAAACCTGAGAACCCGGCATCGGGAGCGAATGGTTGGCAGAAGGCGCGCCGGGCTGTGTGCCACCAGAAGGAAGAAAGTCCCAACCGGCGGTTCTTCCAGGCTCTTCAACAGCGCGTTGGCGGCGTTGCGTTCCAGATCGTCTGACGGATCGATGACGATCGCGCGGCGGCTGCCCGCCGTCGGGCGCGTCGTCAGACGCTGCTGAAGGGCGCGGATTTGTGCGATGCGGATGCTGCGGGCCAGTTCGAAGGGTTTGCCATCCGCGCGTTTGCGTTCTTCCTTGTCGTCCTTGGGGCCGTGCGTCAGCCAGTGGATATCGGGATGGTTTTCCTGCCCCGGCGATGCCCCCACCAGTTCGCGGGCAGCCGCGAGGGCGAAGCTGGCCTTCCCAACGCCTTTGCGGCCCGCGAGAAGCCAGGCATGGTGCATTCGTCCGCCGCCCATCGCGTCGCGCCACTGGTGCCAGGCATCATCATGGCCGAGCAACGTCATGCGGCGGTATCGAACATTGGCGCGATCGCCGTCATGATACGGCCATGCACTGCATCGATGTTACCCGTGCCGTCGATAACGCAGAATCGTTCGGGTTCCTGGCGTGCAAATTGGAGGAAAGCGCGATTGACCGCCTCGTGATATGCAGCGTCGCGGCCCCCGATGGCATCCGAAATGCCCCCATCGCGCGCGGCAAGACGTTCCGTTACCTCTGCGCCGCACGCATCGATGAGGATCGTGACGTCGGGCAGTAGTCCGTGGCTACCGATCTGGTGCAACTCGCGCACCTTGGCATCCCCGAGACCGCCTGCAACACCCTGGTAGGCGCGGCTCGAATCGAGGAAGCGATCGCAGACGACCCATCGCCCTGCCGCGAGGGCCGGCTTGATACGGCGAGAGACGTGATCGGAACGCGCTGCGGCAAACAGCAGGGCTTCGGCTTCCTTGCCCCACCCCTCACCGGGCGGGTCGAGGAGAAGCGAACGGATCGCTTCGGCGCCGGGCGTTCCGCCAGGCTCACGAGTCAGCTCGACCGTCAATCCGCGGTTCTGCAACGCTTCGGAAAGGAGGCGGGCTTGGGTCGACTTGCCCATGCCCTCCCCCCCTTCGAAGGAGATGAAGCGGCCCCTGGTCATGTGAAAAGGCCGAGCAGGCCATTCCCCACCCGTTGCAAGGCGCTTGCCTTGGGAACATCGTTCCTGGCCTTGAGCGGAATGCGGCTGTCGGGCATCCCTTCGATCGATACCACCAGTTCGGCGACCGGTTCGCCCGCCTGAATCGGTGCCTGCAGCGGCCCTTCGTAGCGAACGGCAAGCGTTATCTCGGGATCGGTGCCGCGCGGTATGGACACGCGCAATGGTCCGTCCGCTGTCAGTTCGACCGCGCTATCGCTGCCACCCTGTACCCTTGCGGTGGAAACGGTTTGCCCCTTGGCGAACAGGCGCTTGGAATCGAAAGCCTTGAAACCCCATTCGATGAAGGCGCGAGAGGCGGCGTTACGCCCGCGTCCCGTGGGACTGCCAGCGACAACCATGACAAGTCGCTGGCCGTTGCGTTGCGCCGATCCCAGAAAGCCATAGCCTGCCTGGTTGGTGAACCCGGTTTTAATCCCGTCCGCACCGGGCACCTTGCCCGAAATGGGATCGTGGTTGGGCTGCGCGATCCCGTTGTATTCAAACCCTTCCGCCCCGATGAAATGGCGATATTTCGAAGGGTGACGCAACAACATGGCCCGCGCCAGGACGCCGAGGTCGTGCGCGCTGGTGAACGTGCGACCTTCATCCATCCAGCCGTTCGGCGTGCCAAAATTGCTGTCGTACATGCCGATCTCGCGTGCCTTGGCGTTCATCGCCGCGACCCAGTCATCGACAGTGCCAGCCGCCCCTTCCGCCAGCACGACGGCGCCGTCGTTGGCCGAAACCGCCGTTACCCCGTGCAGCAGGTCATCCACGGTTACCCGTGCATCGCGGGGGAGGAACATTGTCGATCCGACCCTGCTCCACTTGGCAAAGGTCTCGGGCCTCATGGTGTAAACCTGCCGGGAAAAAACCCGACCCTCTTCCATCCACTCGAAGGCGAGGAAGGTGGTCATGACCTTTGTGATGGACGCCGGCATAAACCGCCGGTCCGCTTCGCGAGCGAACAAGACCTGTCCGCTGTTGGCATCGATCATGTAGGCAATGGGCGCATCATCGGCCGACGGAACAGCGATCTTACTGTTTTCAGCGGCCCCCGATGGCGCGGCCAGCATGGCAACCAGAAGCCCGGTCAGAAATTTCGTTTTCACGCGCAAGGCAGCTCCTGCGCCGGGCGCAGCGCCGGCGTATCAATCGAGGGTTTTGATTACCGCGTCGCTATACCCCTGGCCGCGCAATTTTGCGAGCGTCTCTGCAGCCTGTCCACCGCTGGAAAAAGGCCCGACCCGCACGAGGGCGAAGCGTCCGCTGGTTTCCACATAGCCGTCGACGGCCCTGGCCAACCTGTCCGCATTCGATCGCACCGCAAAAGCGCCGAGCTGGATCGCGAACCTGCCCTTTGCATCGCCAGCAGCAACCGGCGGCTCTTGCGGGATGTCGGATGCCTCGCGGCTTATCGTGGGTACATTGCCTTTGACGGCCAAGTCCGGGGCATGGGTGGCTTCCGCCACCCAGTCTTCGACGGGGCCTGGATCGAGGGCCGCTATTGCAGTGTCAGGGTCAATCGATCCAATCGCTTCCGCCGAAGGTGCAGTCTTTGGCGCTTCAATTTGTCCGGCATCCGACAACGGGGATGATCCAGCGTCGGGCAGCCGTCGCCTGAGAACATCCAGCAGCCCAGGCGGGGTGTCCATACGCAGCGGGGCTTCGTCCCCCGCCCTCAACATTGCGCGGTGCTCTTCGGGCGGGTTCACGCGGCGCACCCGCACCGGCGCGCCATCTGTAATGTCCAACTGATCAAGCGCGGCGGGCGACAACGCTATCAGGCGTGCATTCGACATCGGCCCGCGACGTTCGAGACGCAGCAGAACTGTCCTGCCGGTCTCCAGCGACGTTACCTCGACATAGCTTGGCAGCGGAAGCGTGCGGTGCGCTGCTGTAACGCCGGTCGCGTCAGTCCGATCGGCACCAGCGTATCCAACGTGATCGTAATTCATCATGTCGAGTGGAGTGTGGGTTACCCCATCGATTTCAAACGGTTCGCCGATGACGATGGGATAGTCGGCAGCCGGCCCGTTTGCCTGGTGCGAACCCGCGCTGTGTGCAGGTTCCTGCGCGTTGGTCGAACAGGCGCCGACAACCGCCGCGCCCGCCAGCGCCGCCGGCGTTGCCAGAAACCTAGTTCGAAATCTCATCTGCCAGCAGCCCCACGCTCATCGCATAATAATTCGAACAGTTATATTCGAGGATTACCCGATAATTCGACGTTAACAGCCATGCGGGGGTCCCCGGCCCGTCCGGTTGGAACAGGGTGACCTGGGTCTCGGGAGCCAGCGGGCGCTGGGGCTGAACGCCAAGCGCACGCCATTCGGCGGCGGTTTTGTAGACACTGTGACGTTCGTGGACCCGCTCGCACACAGGTGCCGCGATTTTAGTGCCGTAGGCGGCGACATTGAAACCAGCCGGAACGAAAGCGCGTACGCCCCAAGGCTGGCCGGATCGCCATCCGGCATCCTTGAAGTAATTGGCGATCGACGCCAGCGCATCGACGCTGTTGTTCATGATATCGGCACGCCCATCGCCGTCCCCATCGGCAGCAAGGCGCAGATAAACCGAAGGCAGGAACTGCGGATTGCCGAAGGCACCGGCCCAGCTGCCTTGAAGCTCGCTTCGCGAATACCCCTTGTCAGCGACCTTCAGCAAAGAAACGAATTCGCCGGCGAATAGCTCGCGGCGACGGCCTTCCCAGGCCAAGGTTGCGAGGGCCTGGGACAAGTCGAACCCGCCCTTCACCGCTCCGTATGCCGTTTCGTGGCCCCAGATCGCTACGAGGACTTCGCCCGGAACGCCGTATTCCCGTTCAATCGCAGCAAGCCGGCCCGCGTAATTGGTGAAAGCCCGACGTCCGCCGTTGATGCGCGCGGAATCCACATGCGTAGCAATGTAGGGTGCCAAAGGCGGGTAGCCGCTGCGGTTGGGGGTTCCGGGCTGCGAACGGTCCAGTTCGATCACGCGCGAATTGGGCGACAGGCCTGCGGTCATCCGCTGGATCGTAGCCTCCGAAACCCCTTCGGCGCGCGCCTTGGCAATGAGCAGCTGCATGTAGGCATCGAACGAGAGCCCATCCTGAGCAGCCGCCGGCCCAGCGGACATGGCTATGGAAACGGCCCCGAGGGCGGCGAGCATGCGACGAAATACCATGCCCCATGTGTCGCAAAGCACATATGAATGGCAAGTGTAGCGTGGCGTTGGAAAAATTCTTTTTGGCTTCATCATGCGCGTGACAATCGCGTTATCCCTCGCTAGCCGACAAGGCGCTGCGGACAGGTGGCAGAGTGGTTGAATGCAGCGGTCTTGAAAACCGCCGTGGGTGCAAGCCCACCGTGGGTTCGAATCCCACCCTGTCCGCCAGCACTGTTTCCTACCACCCCAGACCAGACGTCATCTGGCCGCCATCCGACGAAACGGGAAAATCATCGGGATTTGACGTCGATGGATCGACGATCGCGACATGGTCCTCCGCCAGCCCGCCGTCACGGAATGCTTCGATCTGGTCCCGTTCCCCCTGGGGCTGGTCGTTGATTTCGTATTCCATCGCATCTCTCCTTCTCGAGAGCCAACGGTCCGTATTCCTTATCGGGTGCCGGTGATGCGATAAAATGACGATATTTCGGGATGATACGCGCGGCTGCTACAGCCGAAATGCGGCCAGGGCTTCGTAATCTTCCCGGCAGGCGTCCGCGATTTCGGCATAGGGCCCGTCAAGAACGGGGACTTGCGTTCGCGGCCCACTGAACCCGGTCGAAGCGTTGACCTTGTCATACCAGTGGGCGCCCCACACGCCGTCGGTTGGGTGAGGCCCCTTCCTCCACGAAAGCATTCCGGCAGTCCACGGGATGTCGAGGGCATCACAAAGCTTGCTAAGCGTGCGTTCGGGGTTTGCCAGAATATCGTCCGAATCCACCACTGGCGGCACCCGACCGGAGCGCGAATACTCGGCTTCGAAATACCGCTTTAGCTGGGCGAACCCCAGCATTTCCGGGTCCCGCAGCTCGTTCTTGTTGCGATAGCTGGCCACTACCCTTTCCGGCGCACGTATCAAAAACGCATGACTGTGGTGAGGCATGTCGAGGATCGACACAGGCCCGACCATGTGGTGCGGCATGTGTTTCTGGTACCAGATTGGCAGTCCGCCCGGAGCATCGCCCGATTGTGCAGCGAGCACCGAGGACCAGGTGCAGTCCATATCTTCGATCGTTTCCGCAGCCATGGGGTGATCCTCCCCGCTATCTGCAAGAAACGCCCCGTAGAACGGTTCGTCCGAAACCGCGCAATCCGCCCGCGCGCCGAAGCTGCGCATCATGGCGGTAGAGATGTTGCGGGGGCCAGACCACATCGCGATGCGGATGGTCACGGACGCTGCCTGTCCCGCACATCGGCGGCGAGCCGGTGGAGATAAAGCGTTTGAAGTTTTTCCACCATCGGCCCGCGCGTCTTCCCCAGGACACGCCCGTCGATGATCCCCACCGGGGCAACACCGGCAAACGTTCCCGTGGTGAAAGCCTCGTCAGCCCCATAGACGCTGGTCAGTGAAAAATTGCGTTCGCGCACGGGTATTCCCGCCTCCCGCGCTATTTCGATCACGACGCCGCGGGTAATGCCGTCAAGGCAGTAATCTCCGCTCGAGGTCCAGATTTCCCCGTCCGTCACGATGAAAAAATGGGTCGAATTGCAGGTCGCCACGAAGCCGTGCGGATCGAGCATCAACCCCTCGTCGGCGCCGGCTTGTGCAGCCTGGATGCACGCGGTGATGCAGTTGAGCTTGGAATGCGAATTGAGCATCGGGTCCTGCACGTCGGGATACCCCCGCCGGACGTGCACGGTCGCAAGGTTCAGCATCCGCGTTGCGGTTTCGGGCGCTGGTTCTTTCCATTCGGGAATGATCACGATTGTCGCCGGTGTGACCACCACGCGCGGATCCTGATAGGGGGTCGACCGGATGCCGCGGGTAACCATCAGGCGGACGTGGGCGCCATCCCCCTGCATCTCGTTCGCATCGAGCACGGAATAAAGGCGCCGTTCCAACTCGGTGCGGTCGATCCCGATATCCATGTGGATCGCCTTTGCCCCGCGCCACAACCGGTCGAGATGGCGATCGAGGAAGGCAAGGCGGCCTTCGTGGAGCCGGATACCTTCCCACACACCGTCACCCAGCATGAAGCCGCTGTCGAAGACACTGATCCTGGCTTCGGGGCGACGGAAATGTTCGCCGTTGATATCGATGAAGACGCGCTCGTTACGGGCATCGGGCACATACAGATGCGTACCTTGCGTCATTATCTCAGCGACCTCGTTTCGTGATTTCGTCCATCGCATCGCGCAGCTTGGGATCCCATTCCGCCTTCAGTTCCCTGATCTTGGCAAGCAGGGCTTCGTTTTCGTGTGCGGGTATATCGAGCCGATAGGCGTCGGCCACTTCGCGCATCGAGGTCCTGTCCATCTGCTCGAACGCCTCGACCATGGCGATTGCCGACTGCCGATCGTTGCCGAGCGCTTCGTAAACCGAACGCCCCATCCGCAAGCTGCTGTCGTAGGTTTCACGAACGATGTCGCGGCATCCCATGGCCCAAAGGTGATACACGTGATCCCGATCGATGGCGCGGGCGATAACGTGCAGATCGGGGAACGTGTCGCAGGCATAGCGCACAAGCCGGTCGATCTGCTCGCGCTCGTCGAGCGCCACGACGAGGATCTTTGCCTTGTGGATACCCGCGCTCGCCAGCAGATCGGGACGGGTTGCATCACCGAAATAGGTCTTGATCCCGAATTTCTTCAGGTTCTCCAGGTGGGTGCTGTTGTAGTCTATCACCGTTGCGCGGTGGCCGGCTGCATCGAGCATACGGTCGACGATGCCCCCCATCCGGCCGCGTCCGGCGATGATGACGGGGTTTTCCTCGTCGATGGCATCGGCCTCGCGTTCGGCCTCCCTGCCGCAATAGGCCGCCGCGATTACCTTGTCGTAGAGAATGAACAGCAGCGGCGTGACCAGCATGGTGAGCGCCACGACCAGCAGCATCATGTCGGCCAGATCCTGGTCGAGGACCGCGTTGCCCACCGCAAACGCGATGAGCACGAAGGCAAATTCACCGGCCTGCGGCAAGCTGAGGCTGAACAACCAGAGCGCTTCGCGGCGCAGGCCGTACGACCAGCCAACGCCGAGCAGCACGGCAAACTTTGCCGCGATTGTGACGGCGGCCCAGAACAGGACTTCGTGGTACATTTCTGCCGCCAGACCAAAGTCGATTCCGGCCCCGACGGTGATGAAGAACAGGCCCAGCAACAGCCCCTTGAAGGGATTGATATCGCTTTCCAGTTCGTGGCGGTATTCGCTCGTGGCAAGCACGACACCGGCGACAAATGCCCCCAGCGCCGGCGAAAGTCCCACCAGCGTCATCAAGATCGATATACCGATCACGACCACCAGGGCAGCGGCAGTGAACAGTTCGCGCAGATTGGCGGCCGCGATGTATCGGAACAGCGGGCGGATCAGGTAAATGCCGAACCCGATCACGGCGCCGACGGCACCGATACGCACAAGTGCAGCCAGCCATCCCGTCATGTTCGCCGTGAGGTCGAGCCCGCCATGCGCGCCTTCGGCCCCATGCGCCGCCGCGGCACCGGCTAAACCGGGAACGGCCAGCAGAGGGATCAGCGCAAGGATCGGAATGACCGCGACATCCTGCACCAGAAGGACCGAGAAGCTGGCCTCGCCGCCCTCACTCCGGAGGAGGTTTTTCTCGTTCAGCGACTGCACGATGATGGCCGTTGACGACAGCGCGAGGATCATCCCGATCGCAAGCGCGGTCTGCCACGGGTTTCCGGTGATCAGGCCGATACCCGTAATCGCCAGTGTGGACAGGAAGACCTGCCCCCCGCCCAGCCCCAGCAGCTTGCCGCGCATCGCCCACAAACGCTTGGGTTCGAGTTCCAGCCCGACGATGAACAGCATCATCACCACGCCGAATTCGGCGAAGACCTGCAGCGCATCGACATTGACTTTGAGGGCGGTGAGCAGGGGACCGATTGCGATACCCGCCAGCAGGTAACCAAGGACCGAACCCAGCCCGAAACGCGATGCCAGCGGCACCGCAATCACGCCTGCGACCAGGATGACGAAGGCGAGTATCAGGAATCCGGTCAACTCATTTGCCCCCTAGCGCAGCGCCCGATCAGATATGGAGCGCGCGCCCGTAAGCCGCAAGGACGCTCTCGTGCATCGATTCCGAAATGGTCGGATGCGGGAAGACGGTGTTCATCAGCTCCGCTTCGGTCGTCTCCAGCGTCTTGCCGATGACGTAGCCCTGGATCATCTCGGTCACTTCAGCGCCGACCATGTGCGCGCCCAGCAGTTCGCCGGTCTTCGCATCGAACACGGTCTTCACGAAGCCTTCCGCCTCGCCCAGCGCGATGGCCTTGCCGTTGCCGATGAATGGGAACGTGCCAGCCTTGACCTCGTAGCCCGCTTCCTTCGCCTTGGCCTCGGTCATGCCGACGCTGGCGATCTGCGGGTGGCAATAGGTGCAGCCGGGGATATTGTTCCGGTCGAGCGGGTGCGGATGGACGTCCTTGTTGCCCAGTTCCTTGGCGATGGCCTCGGCGGCGGTGACACCCTCGTGGCTCGCCTTGTGCGCCAGCCACGGGCCGGGCGTGCAGTCACCGATGGCCCACAGGCCTTTCGATCTGGTGCGGCCATAGGAATCGATCTGGATGAAGCCGCGGTCCATCTCGGCTAGCTTTTCCAGGCCGATGTTCTCGGTGTTCGGAACGATGCCGATGGCGACGATGCAATGGCTGAACTCGGTCTCGGAAACCTTGCCGTCCTTGGCCTTGATCTTGGCCTTCACGCCGGTGCCGGAAACCTTGAGGTCTTCCACGCCTGCGCCGGTCATGATCGTCATGCCCTGCTTGGTCAGGCTTTTTTCAAGAAAGGCGGAGACGTCCTTGTCTTCCACCGGAACCACGCGGTCGAGCATTTCGACCACGGTCACATCGCAGCCCATGTCATTATAGAAGCTGGCAAACTCGATCCCGATTGCGCCGCTGCCGATAACCAGCAGCTTCTTGGGCATGTCGCTCGGCGTCATGGCATGGCGATAGGTCCACACCCGTTTGCCGTCCGCCGGGGCAAACGGCAGGTCGCGCGCCCGCGCGCCGGTGGCGACGATGATGTGCTTGGCGGTGAGCTTTTCCTCGCCCTTCTCGCCCTTCACGGTGAGGCTGGTCGGGCCGGTCAGCTGCCCCTCGCCCATATGCACCGTGATCTTGTTCTTTTTCATCAGGTGCGTGACGCCCTGGTTCAACTGCTTGGCCACGCCGCGGCTGCGCTTCACCACCGCTTCGAGGTCGGCTTCGATCTTACCGGCGATCTTCAGGCCGTAATCGCTCGCATGCTGGGCATAGTGCAGGATTTCCGCCGAACGCAGCAGCGCTTTCGTGGGAATACACCCCCAGTTGAGGCAGATGCCGCCGAGCAGCTCGCGCTCGACGATCGCGGTCTTCAGGCCCAGCTGCGCGCAGCGGATCGCCGCGACATAGCCGCCGGGACCCGATCCGAGAACGATGACGTCGTAGGAAGTATCAGCCATAAGTCTCTCTAGTCATTCGCCAAAAGCGCGGTAGCGTTCACCGCACGCGGCCTGTTGTCTTCGTCGAGCAGGACGAATTTGAACGTGCCCTGCGCCACCTTGGTCTCGGCCTCGCCATTGCGTGTTCGGGCGATGGCTTCGGCACTGATGGTGAGCGAGGTGGTGCCCGTCGTGGCAATCTCGCAATAGACCGAGAGCTCGTCACCCACCTGCATCGCGCCGGGGAAGGCGAAATCGGTTGCCGAGACGACCACCGCCTTGCCCTTCCCCTCGCGGCTCGCGAGCGAACCTGCGCCAAGCGCCATCTGGCTCATCAGCCAGCCGCCAAACACCCCGCCG
This sequence comes from Qipengyuania zhejiangensis, assembly GCF_035607565.1. Taxonomy (NCBI): domain Bacteria; kingdom Pseudomonadati; phylum Pseudomonadota; class Alphaproteobacteria; order Sphingomonadales; family Erythrobacteraceae; genus Qipengyuania; species Qipengyuania zhejiangensis. The sequence goes on from NZ_JAYKGO010000001.1 coordinate 1,115,849, forward strand.
TAGGGGTTGAGGTCGGTCGGCATGGCCGTGACGCGGATAAGGGGGGAGCGGTCAGGCGTCATTTCAGGCGAGAGTCCCTGTCTTCTTCAGTACGAGAGCAATGACCGGAACAGCCGGAATGGAAACGAACATCGAAAAGATGAAAGGCCAGCCGAACCGTTCACCCCAGTTCGATCCCCACATTAGACCGAGCAGTAGCAGGACGCCCCATAAAACCAGGAATGCGGCACCCGTCTGCAACCAGTTCGCGCCTACCAGCAGCTTGGCAAGTGCCAGTGGGACCACCAGCGTCAGGGCGATGAAGTAGAGGGTGTTGCCGCTCACTTCCAGTTGAGCCTCAAACCACCAGCCCCATCGGGTTTTCGCACAGCTGCTTGAACGCTTCCATCAGCTGCGCGCCGTCCGCGCCGTCGATGGCGCGGTGGTCGAAGCTTCCCGTTGCGCTCATTACGGTGGCGACGCCCAGTGCGCCGTCGATCACCCACGGACGCTGCTCGCCCGCGCCGACGGCGAGAATCATCGCCTGCGGCGGGTTGATCACTGCGTCGAACTGCTTGGTGCCGAACATGCCGAGGTTGGAGAGCGAGGCGGTGCCGCCCTGGAATTCGTGCGGCTGCAGCTTGCCGTCCTTCGCCTTGCCCGCCAGTTCCTTCATCTCGGTGCTGATCTGCGCGAGGCCCTTGCGCCCCGCGTCGCGGATGATCGGGGTGATGAGGCCCGAAGGCGCGGCCACGGCGACCGAGATATCTTCACGCGAATACTGGAACAGCTCGTCACCCTGGAAGCTGACATTGCAGCTTGGCACGCGCTGGAGCGCGCGGGCGAGCGCCTTGATGAGCAGGTCGTTGACCGACAGCTTCACGCCGTCCGCCTCGAGGCTCTTGTTGAGTTCGCCGCGCAGTTTGAGCAGCGCATCGAGGCGCACGTCCACGGTGAGGTAGATGTGCGGAATGGTCTGCTTCGCTTCTGTCAGGCGGCGCGCGATCACCTTGCGGACGTTGTTGAGCTTCTGCGCTTCGTAAGGCGCATCGAGATCGCCGCCCTGCTGGGCCGGCTTGGCCGGGGCGGGCGCGGCCGCTTCGGTCTTTGCAGGAGCAGCGCCGGGTGCCGCGCCTTCGACGTCGGCTTTCACGATACGGCCATTGGGGCCGCTGCCCTTGATGCCCGACAAATCGATGCCTTGCTGTTCCGCAATGCGCTTGGCGAGCGGCGATGCGATGACCCGGTCGCCCGCTGGCTTGGGCGCGGATGCCTTAGGCGCAGGCGCGGGAGCGGCGGCAGGCGCTTGCGCGGCCTTCGCATCGGCTTTTGGTTCGGGCGAAGCCTTTGCGGGTGCCGGTGCGGCGTCCGCAGCTTCGCTCACGTCTTCGCCTTCTTCGGCCAGCATTGCGATGATCGTGCCGACCTTGACGCCTTCTGCACCTTCCTCGACCGCGATGGAGACGATCGTCCCTTCATCCACAGCTTCGAATTCCATCGTCGCCTTGTCGGTTTCGATTTCGGCCATGATGTCACCGGCGCTGACCGTGTCGCCCGGCTTCACCAGCCATTTGGCAAGTGTGCCCTCCTCCATGGTGGGCGAAAGGGCGGGCATCTTTATCGGCGTGGGCATGGCTGTTTACGTTACGTCCTCGCTGGGGAGTGTATGCGGTCAGACCTCTGGCCAAAATGAACGCGGCCCGCAAGGTTCTTGCGCAGAATACGAATTACCGGATAACCCGCTACCGGATTGAGGGAGAATTGAAATGCGCGTCTATCTGGTCGTCATGGACGAGACCGAAGAGGCAAGGAAGGCGCTGCGTTTCGCATCCTTGCGCGCGCAGAAAACCGGCGGGGCCGTGCATATTCTGGCGCTGGTGCCGCAACAGACCTTCAACGCATTCGGGGGTGTGCAGGCGACCATCGAACAGGAAGCGCGCGAACGGGCCGAGGTGATGGCCAACAGCGCCGCAGGAAATATCTTTGCCGAAAGCGGCAAGATGCCCACGATTGCCGTGCGCCCCGGTTCGCCGGCGGATGTTATCCGCACCTATATCGAGGAACACGGCGATATTGCCGCCTTGGTGCTGGCCACCAGCGCCGAAGGGAGTGCCGGGCCGTTGGTATCGCATTTCGCGGCCCACGCCGCCCAGCTGCCCTGCCCGCTCTATCTCGTGCCGGGCGGCCTTGAAAAAGCGGATCTGGACCGCCTGGCCTAACGTTTTTTGCCGCGTCCCTGGTGGCGGATATTCTTGGGCCGGCCGCGTTGCCCCTGCGGATGCTTTTGACGGGGGGCACCGCTGGCCTTCTTGGGCGGCGGACGTTGGCCGCGCCGTTCGATCGGCGAACCGTCGGCATCGGGCACTTCGAACTTCAGTGCACCGGTCAACGCGTTGGCTTCGGCCAGTTTCAGCCTCAGCCGATCGCCTGTGGCATATTCGGTGCCCGTGCTTTCGCCGACCAGTTTCTTCGCCGCCTCGTCATAACGGAAATATTCCCGCCCGAGGGTTGAGACAGGAACCAGGCCATCGCCGCCCAACTTCTCGATCGTGGCGAAAAAGCCGAACGCCTGGACACCGGTGATGCGCGTGTCGAAGGTTTCGCCGACACGGCCGGATAGCCATGCGGCAACATACCGGTCGATCGTGTCGCGTTCAGCCTCCATCGCGCGGCGTTCCGTCTGGCTTATCGCGTCGGTGATCTGGTGCAACGCATCGCGATCACGATCGGCAAGCCCGCTGCTTTCGGGCAGGTCCATCTTCGGTTTGGGCTGTTCGAGCTTGTAGGCATCCACCAGAGCTCGGTGAACCAGCAGGTCCGAATACCGCCTGATGGGCGACGTGAAGTGCGCGTACGAGCCGAGCGCTAGCCCGAAATGCCCCATGTTCGCCGGGCCGTAATACGCCTGTGTCTGGCTGCGCAGGACCGCTTCCATGATCAGGGCCTTCTCCGCCGGATCGGCGATGTCCTTCAGCATCCGGTTAAAGATGCCCGGCGTGATCACCTGGCCGAGCGCGAATTTGCGCCCCTGCGTGGCAAGATATTCGCGGAACGAGATCAGTTTTTCGCGGCTCGGCTGTTCGTGGATGCGATACACGACGGGTGCTGTCTTGGCCTCCAGCGCCTTGGCGGCGGCGACGTTGGCCGAGATCATGAAATCCTCAACCACGCGGTGCGCGTCCAAACGATCGCGCACGGCGATTTCCGCGATCTGCCCGTTGTCGTCCAGCCGCACCTGACGCTCAGGCAGTTCAAGTTCAAGCGGGTCCCGCGCAGCGCGTGCTTCGGCGAGGAGTTTCCATGCGCCCCAGAGGTTCTGGAGATACTCTGGCGCTTCCCCGGCATCGATGGCGGCCTGGGCATCTTCGTAGGCGATGTTGCGCGCCAGCCGCACGATTGCGCGGGTGAAACGCCAATCGCTGATCGTGCCGTCGGCCGCGATCACGAAATGGCATGCCATCGCCGCACGATCGACATCCTGCTTGAGCGAGCACACATCGGCGCTGAGCACTTCGGGCAGCATGGGAACCACACGGTCGGGAAAATAGACCGAGTTACCCCGCTTGCGCGCTTCGCGGTCGAGCTGGCCGCCCGGGCGCACGTAAAAGCTGACATCGGCGATCGCCACGATTGCCCGATAGCCGCCCTTCCCATCCGGTTCGGCCCAGATGGCATCGTCATGATCGCGCGCGTCGGCGGGATCGATCGCGACAATGGGAATGCCGCGCAAATCTTCGCGGTGATCAGGGGAAAGGGGAAGTTCGGTTGCCAGCTGCGCTTCGGCAATGGCCTCGGGTGCGAAGATATGCGGGATACCGTGCTTCGCAATGGCGATCAGGCTGAAGCTTTTGGGCGCCAGCGGGTCGCCCACGACTTCCACGATTTTTACTGGCGACCGGGCGGATTTGCCCATCCGTTCGGCCAGGACCAGTTCGCCTTCCTTGGCTTCGCCCAATTCGCCGATGGGTGCGGATTCGCGCACACGCTTGTCCACCGGAGCGAGCCAGGGCTTCCCGGCGCCGTCGAACTCGACGACCCCCATCATTCCTTCGGTGCGCGCAGGCAGCTTTTTCATCGGATGGGCGCGCCAGCCGTTCGGCGTTTCCTCGGTCCGTGAAAGGAAGCGGTCGCCGCGCTTGAGCGCAGGCATCTTCTTGGTTTCCTTGACGACGAGGCGGGGCGGCTTGCCCGGGGCGTCGGGTGCCCAGTTCTCCGGCTCGGCAATCGGCTGTCCGTCATCTATGTCGACGACCTTGAGCACGGTGACCTTCGGTACGCCGCCCATCCGGTGATAGGCAGTCCGCTTGCCATCGATCAGGCCTTCTTCCGCCATGTCCTTGAGACGTTTCTTGAGGGCGATTTTTTCCTGGCCCTTGAGGCCGAAAGCTTTCGCAATTTCCCGCTTGCCGGCCGGTGTGTCGGAGCCCTGGAGAAATTCGAGAATCTGTTCTTGCGTCGGCATTCCCTTGGGCTGCCGGTAATTGTTCTGTTTTGTCATGAGGGCCATATGGGGATGCGGTTACTCGCTGTCATCCTCCACGGCATCCAGCGGTCCGAATTGACCCGCAGGAACCGCGCTTGCGACAGGGCTCGCTCCGCCTTGGCTGTAGGAATACACCCCGAAGATATAGTCATCCCCGCGCAGGGGCATGGTTACGCTGTGCCGGCGTTTGTCCTGCGGGGTTACCGGGCGGGATTGGGTTGGCTGTTCGAATGACACAATCGGGCCGTCGATCGTCCACCCCGGTTCATCCGTGCGCCGCGCAACAACCGAGTATCCGCTCGCGCCTTCAACGCCTTGCCAACTTATCAGGGTGTCGGTGCGCACGGCAGCGTCGACCACGGGTGCCGGGGGCATCGGGGTGCGGGCAAGGCTGTCCAGCGCGCGGATGTTGAGCTGTGTCACCTTGGCGAGATAGGCGAAGTCCATCTCGTGCGGCGTGTCACCGTAAACGATACCGTCTTGGGTCCGCAGGTCCTGGTGCTGGTGCTCGTAATCCTCGACAGCCACGGTGATTCTGACCGCCGGATACCCTTTTTCCAGGAAGGGTATCTGGTCCCCGCCCCGCCCCATTCGGTCCGTGCGCCAGATCTGGCGCACGTCGAGGCCGCCGTCGAAGCGGTCGGCCATGCTGTCGATATAGCGGGACAAGTTGCGGCTTGGGGTATCGTTTTCGCCCCCTTCGCGCCGCTGGGCCGCGCGCACGCTTTGCGTAAGGTCGGCGCGCGAACCTTCGGAAAAGACGCGCACATGGTTCGCATCGCAATAGCCGTCGCTTCCGCACGATCCGCCAACGATGTCGTTGTTCAGCACAGCCTTGACCTGCCAGCCCTGTTCCTGGGCATAATCGGCCATCAGGCGGCCCCCATAAAGACCCTGTTCCTCGCCCGAAAGCAGGGCGTAGACGATCGTCACCGGGTAGCGATGTTGCGAAAGATTGCGCGCCGCCTCAAGCACCAGGACGGTTCCGGAACCGTCATCATTGGCGCCGGGGGCATCGGTTTGCCAATCGAGCGGGTCGGTCCCTCGGCTGTCGATATGACCCTGAACGATCACGACTTCGTTGGGCCGCGCATAGCCGCGCTGGATTGCCACCGCGTTGCGGATACGGGTCGGGTGCGGCAAGCGCCGGCCTTCCTCCACGCGTTCAGGGGCGACGATTTCGAGACATCCCCCGCAACCGGTTCCGATCCGGCCAAACTCGGCCAGGCCCCAGTCGACCGCAGCGCCGATGCCGCGTGCCGGGTTATCCTGTTCCGACAGGGTATGGCGCGTTCCAAACCCGACGAGGGTGTCGATATCGGCCCGCAAGCGTTCGGTTGAAACCTGTGCTGCGGGATCGGGAGAGGTTTCCCCTGTCGATTGCGCAAGAACAGGCGTTGCGATGGCAGCGGCGGCAAGAAGGACGAGCGTTTTCATGCCGCCCGTCTTCACCAATTGCCGCGTCAGTTCAAGCTAGTACGCCTTGGCCAGCAACACCCGCTCCACCGCGTCCGCACCGGTGAAAATGCACGGCCCGTCAATGGGCACGGCATCCATGGGCACATTGCGAATGGTGAGCTTATGCTCCTTCAGCCGTTCGACCACCTTTTCGAGCGCTTCGCCTGTCGGCTTGGACCACTGCACTTCAACCCAGCCAGGGTAACGCGAGGCTGCGAAGAAGGCTTCGACTTCCTCGAACGAGGATATTCCGCGGGTAATGTTCGCTTCGCGGCGCTCGAACGCTTCGTCGAAGATGCCCTGCTGCATTTCAGCGAGGATGTTTGGGATGGCCTGCGCTGCATCATCGCGTGAGGGGGTCTGGAAACTGGGCTTTCCGGTTTCTTCGTCCCAAAGCTGGTCGCGGCGAAGCAGGCTGACGATGCCGCTATCCATGTCGCGGCCGCCGACCTCGATGATGACCGGAACGCCTTTGCGCACCGCATCCCAGCGTTTTTGGGCCGCCTTGCCCGGACGGGTGTCGAGCTGGACGCGAAGGGGTTCGCCAAGCACGCTCATGCCTGCAAGCGCGGCACGCAGGGTTTCGCAATAGGCCACCAGCGCATCGTCTTCGGGCTTGTCGCGCAGCATGGGCAGGATAACGACCTGTTGCGGCGCGATGCGCGGGGGCAGGCGCAGGCCGTCATCGTCGCCGTGGGCCATGATCACGCCGCCGACCATCCGGGTGGAAACACCCCAACTGGTCGTGTGACACAGGCTCTCGCCGCCGTCGCGGTCCTGATACTTGATTCCACTGGCCCGGGCGAAATTGGTGCCCAGATAATGGCTGGTCCCTGCCTGCAATGCCTTGCCGTCCTGCATCATCGCCTCGATCGACCAGGTTTCGACAGCGCCGGGAAACCGTTCGTTTTCCGGTTTCTCGCCCGTTACCACCGGAAGACTGAGATCTTCTTCGGCAAAAGCGCGGTACACTTCCAGCATTCGCAGAGTGTGTTCCTTCGCTTCGGCTTCGTCGGCATGGGCGGTGTGCCCTTCCTGCCAGAGGAATTCGCTGGTCCTCAGGAACATGCGGGTTCGCATTTCCCACCGGACGACATTGGCCCACTGGTTCAGCTTGAGCGGCAGATCGCGCCAGCTTTGCACCCAGCGCGCCATGGCATCGCCGATGATCGTTTCGGACGTGGGCCGCACCACCAGCGGTTCTTCCAGCTTCGCTTCGGGATCGGGGATGAGGCCGCCCTTGCCATCGGCGATGAGCCGGTGGTGCGTGACGACCGCCATTTCCTTCGCGAAACCTTCGACATGTTCGGCTTCGCGTTCGAAGTTCGAAAGCGGAATGAAGATCGGGAAATAGCAGTTTTCGTGACCGGTCGCCTTGATCCGGTCATCGAGCAGGCGCTGCATGCGCTCCCAGATGCCATAGCCCCACGGCTTGATCACCATGCAGCCGCGAACGCCCGATTCCTCGGCCATCCCTGCAGCAGAGATCACTTCCTGGTACCAAGCTGCAAAATCATCGGTGCGCTTCGTATTCAGCGCATGGCGGATCTGGGCCACGTAAGAAATTCCTGTTTAAAGCTATGCAAGCGGCGCGCGGGCCGTTGCCGTCATTTGCTCAGATCGTCCAGCTTCTTCTGCATCGCCGCCATCTGCTGGCGCATCTGGGCCAGTTCGTCCGTCTGGTCCGGCTTGGCGGACTTGCGCGCACCCGGGATCAGCACCTCCGCGGCGTTCTGCATCATCTTGAGGTTGGCCTCGGCGATCTTGGCAAGCGGGTTGGCTTCCAATCCCTTGGCGAAAGCGGCCTGCAACTGATCACGGTTCTTGCGAAAGTTCACCATGCTCGCTTCGAGATAACTCGGCATCATGGACTGCATTGAATTGCCGTACATGGAAATCAGGTCGCGCAGGAAGCTGACGGGCAGCATCTGGTTCCCGTGGCTTTCTTCCTCGACGATGATCTGCGTGAGGATGGTGTGCGTGATGTCGTCGCCGCTCTTGGCGTCCAGAACCTGGAAGTCCACATTCTCGCGAACCATTACGGCCAGATCGTCCAGCGTGATATAGCTGCTGGTGTCGGTATTGTAGAGACGTCGGTTGGCGTACTTCTTGATGATGATCGGCTCGCCTTCGGCGGTGCGCTTGGCCATGCTGTCACTCTCTTGAAATATTGTGCAGTGCGAACGCCTCTTAGCACCCGCACAATGTGCAGCGCAACACAACTTGGATCAGCGGTGGAACCGGTGTCCCAGCACGGTCAGCAGTTCATACTGGGAAAGGCCGGTATGTTGCGCAGCATTCTGCAGGTCGTACGGCAGGGTCACCCAATCGCCTTCCCGCAGATCGGGAGCGTTCGACAGGTCAATCACGATCATATCCATCGACACCTTGCCCAGGATGGGAAGGTGGATATCGCCAAAGGCGAAGTGCCCGCCACCCCAACTGCGAAGGATACCGTCCGCATAACCGAGGGAAACAACGCCCACTTTCAGATCGGTGGTCGCCGTGAAGGTGGCGTTATATCCCACGGTGTCGCCGGCACGTAACGTACGTGTCTGGAGCAGAACGGCTTCGGGAGTGGCGACTTGCCGGATCACCCCCTCGAACTCGGCACGCGGTTGCCCGCCATACAGCGCAAGGCCGGGCCGCGTGAGGTTGCAGTGGTATTCGGCGCCCAGTGCGATCCCGGCGCTGTTGGCCAGGCTGGTTTTGCGGTGGTCGACACGCGGCATAACCTGCCGGAAAGCGTCAAGTTGGCGCGCGTTCACGGCGCTGTCCTCATCGGCGCAGGCCAGGTGGCTCATGAGAACATTCACGTCCAGCGCTTGCACCGCGGGGTCGCCGATTTCGTCGGGCGAAATGCCCAGCCGGTTGATGCCCGTATCGACCATCAGATCGCAAGCGCCGCCCCCGCCCTGCATCCAGAGCCTGGCCTGAAACACGCTGTCGATCACCGGCCGAACTCCGGTTGCACGGGCATAAGCGGCCTGTTCCGCGTTCAATGGGCCGTGGAGAACCGAAACCTGGCTGGCCGGAACGTGATCGAGGACCGCCGGAACTTCCGACCAATGGGCAACGAAGTAGTCCGCGCAGCCCGCGTCACGCAGCACCGGGACGCATGAAGCGACGCCCAGGCCATAGCAGTTGGCCTTGACCGCCGCGCCCGCGCGTGCGCTGCCCGACATCGCATTCAGCGAACGCCAGTTCCATGCAAGCGCACTCCCGTCGATCCGCAGGCGCAAGGTCGGTGGTGGCAGGTCAGCCATGCTGGTCTTCGAAATCCTTCGGCGGACCATCGGGAATGCCCCACCACGCCACGACGAGTCCGAACGCGACGACCACGATGGTGTACCACAGCCCGGCATACGCATTGCCTGTCATCGCCACGATATATCCGGCGATCAGCGGCAGGAACCCGCCGAGATATCCCGCACCAATATGGTAAGGGATCGACATGGAACTGTAACGGATTCTGGCGGGGAACATTTCCGACAGCAGGGCCGCCACCGAACCGTATGTCAGCGCCGAGAGAAGGCCCAGCACACACAGCAGGGCCACGATGCCGACGATACTGGCAAGCGGCGGACTCTGCCGGGCAAAATTGTACCCTTCGGCCTCGAGCCACTCCTGGATCGTCGCACGGCGTCCCGCATCATCGAGCGAGGCGTAGTCGTGCATCGCCTCCCCGACGGACAGGCCAATTGCCTGTTCGTCCGTCGGACGGACTTCGTCGTCGATATGGTAGGGCACGCCAAGCGCGGTCAAATCCTGCAGAACCCGGCCGCACTGGCTGGCCTGGACTTCCGCGAATGGATCGTATGTGCAGGCGATGCCCGTAACGGTGACCGGTGCGGCCTTTGCGCTGGCGTTCAAACCGGGGTTTGCCAGCGCGCCCATGCCCCAGAAAACCGGGAACAAAAGGGCCAGCGATGCAATGGCGCCAATGATGATCGGCTTCTTGCGCCCCACCTTGTCCGACCATTTCCCCACCACAATGTAGAAACCCATCGAAATCGCGCCCGCGACCAGCAGCATCCATTCGACAGCGCTTTCCTCCACCCGCATCGGCCCGCGAAGAAAGCTCAGCCCCGAGAAGAACGCGGTGTACCAGATAGTCGTCAGGATGCCGGTGATGCCGAACAGGGCCACGAAGATCCGCTTCGGGTTGCCGGGATAGGTCATGCTTTCCTTGAAGGGGTTAGCCGAAGTCTCGCCGGCTTCCTTCATCGCCTGGAAAACGGGACTTTCGGAAAGCTTCAACCGCATCCACAAGGATATGAGCAGCAGGATGATCGACAGCAGGAAGGGTATCCGCCAGCCCCAGGCGGCGAATTCCTCGGCCGGGACCAGCGCACGGCAGGCAAGCACCACGACAATCGAAAGCACGAACCCCCCGACCACGCTCGCCTGAATGAAGCTGGTGTAAAACCCGCGTTTTTCGGGTGGCGCGTGTTCGGCGACATAAATGGCTGCGCCGCCATATTCGCCGCCCAGGGCCAGGCCCTGAAGGATCCGCAGGCCGATCACGATGATCGGCGCGACGATCCCGATGCTGGCTGCACTGGGAATAAGGCCGACACCGGCGGTGGCCACGCCCATCAGCGTTACCGTGACGAGAAAGGTGTATTTACGCCCGAGCCTGTCCCCCAGAAAACCGAACAGGATCGCGCCAAGAGGGCGAAAGCCGAAGCCGACTGCGAAACCTGCCCAGACGAGCAGGATTTCCAGCGTTTCGTTATCGCTTGGGAAAAACGCCGCGCCGATTAGGCTGGCAAGCGTCCCGTAGATGAAGAAATCGTACCATTCGAACACTGTGCCGGCCGAACTGGCCGCAATGACAAGGCGAATTTCCTTGTCCGTGGGTTCTCTCTGCATCGCCGTGGTGCCTGCTGACATGGCTGGCGCTCCCCCCATACTGTTGTCTTGTTTGTCGAAGGCGGGTCTAGCCTCCGGCCCTCTCGTTGCAAAGCGCGTCCAGCGCCGCTCTCCACGGCAACAGGATGGCTTCGTGCCGTCCTGCATGTGGGAGCGCGGGTTCGAGCGCCGCGATACCGGGCCAGTCGGGTGCAGGACCGCTCCCGGCGATCCAACCTCTCAGTTCGTCCAGCGTGTGGCCGATATCCGCAGCATCGCGGCCCTGCGCCGATTGCGCGAAAACGGCAGCTGCCGCTTGGCCCACTGCGCACGCAGCAACGCGCATTCCCAGATCGTCGATCCGTTCAGGGCTGCCGCCGGACAGCGAAATGGTGCTGCCGCAGGTGCGCGAACGCGCGTGGCCGATTGCGGGCTTATCCTTGTCGAAGGGGTAATTGGCGAGTTCTACAGCAAGGGAAAGCAAGTGCGGCGAGTAGAGCGCAGCCATCGGCGCCGCCGTCATCCGGCCGCTTCGGCGTTCTGTTCACGCAACCGTTCGCGCCGTTCGGCCAGAACTTCGACCAGTGCGCGCGAACTGGAATCGACCAGTTCATAGGTGCGGGCCGTGGTTATCCATGTGGGGCGGCCCTTGTAGCTCCAGACCGCATCGTATCCGAGCACGAGGAGCGAGAACGCCACCACGACAATGATAATGCCCTTGAGCGCCCCGAAGCCGAAGCCAAGAACCCGGTCGATCGGGCCAAGAACCGAATCGCGCGATGCCGATCCGACGTTGTTGGCAATGACCTTCATCGCGGCATAGGGAATGAGCAGGAGCAGAGCGAACGCCAGCAACGAGGTCGTGATATCGGCCCCGACGTAATCCTGAAGGGCAAGTGTCAGCGGCGTGTGCAGAAAACGGATCGCGAAAACCGCCAGAACCCACGCGGCCAGCGAAAGCACTTCCTGCACGAAGCCGCGCAGGAAGCCGCCGACGGCAGCAATGCCGACCACAAGCAGAACGAGAAGATCGAAACCTGTCATATCGTACGGCGGCAACGGTTATTCGGTTGTGATCACCTGGTCAACGAGATTGGCCAGTTGTTTCAACCCGCAATAATCCAGCTCCTTGCCGGGCTGTTTGACATCCGCTGGCCCGAAGCCCTTGGAAAAGCCCAGTTTTGCCGCTTCCCGCAACCGCAGCCCGCCATGCGCCACCGCGCGGATTTCGCCCGCCAGGGATACCTCGCCCATCCACACGCTCCGGTCGGGCAAGGCCCGGTCTGCAAGCGCGCTCATCAAGGCTGCGGCAACCGCAAGATCGGCTGCCGGGTCGGACAGGCGATAGCCGCCTGCGACATTGAGATAGACTTCGGCCGAACTAAAATTCAGTCCGCATCGCGATTCAAGCACGGCCAGCAACATGGCGAGCCGTCCGGAATCCCATCCCACAACGGCGCGGCGCGGCGTGGCGCCCGACTGCAGGCGCACGATCAGCGCCTGTATTTCCACCAACACCGGGCGGGTGCCTTCCATCGCCGGAAACACGGCGCTTCCCGCCATCGGTTCATCGCGGCCCGACAGGAACAGCATCGACGGGTTGGCGACTTCCTCGAGCCCTTCTCCTGCCATTGCGAAGACGCCGATCTCGTCGACCGCGCCGAACCGGTTTTTCAGCGCACGCAGGATACGGTATTGATGGCTCCGTTCCCCTTCGAAACTCATCACCACGTCGACCATGTGTTCCAGCACACGCGGGCCAGCGATCGTGCCGTCCTTCGTGACGTGGCCTACCAGCACGACAGCGGTTCCGGTTTCCTTCGCGTAGCGGATGAGTTCGAACGCGCATCCGCGCACCTGGCTCACTGTTCCCGGTGCCCCTTCGATAGTGTCCGAATGCATGGTCTGGATCGAATCGATCACCAGCAACCGTGGCGGCGACATCGTCCCAAGCGTCGTCAGGATGTCACGCACCCCCGTCGCTGATGCCAGTTTCACCGGCGCATCCGACAAGCCCAGCCGCGCGGCGCGCATTCGCACCTGTCCTGCGGCTTCTTCCCCGCTCACGTAAACGACACCGTGGCCTTCGCGTGCGATTTTCGCCGCTGCCTGCAACAGCAAGGTGGACTTGCCGATACCCGGGTCGCCGCCCATGAGGATCGCGGAGCCAGGGACCAGTCCACCGCCCAGGGCGCGATCGAATTCCGCCAGCCCAGTCGCCTGGCGCGTGGGCAATTCGCCCGGCTTGTCGAGGTCCACAAACTCGACTGCCCTGCCCCCGCTGGACAGGTCGTGCTTGAGCGAGAAAACCGTCGCCGGGGCCTCTTCAGCCAGCGTATTCCATTCGGCGCAGTCGGGGCATTGCCCCTGCCACCGGTGCGACACACTGCCACAGGCCTGGCAGACATAACGTTTCTTCGGCTTTGCCATAGCTCGCTGCTAAACGGAACATTTCACGAACGCAATTGCCTTTGGCGACCTACCCGTGCAAAACACCTCCGATGCGCCAGAAGGAACTCAGAATCGCCCTCGTTTGTTATGGCGGGGTTAGCTTGGCGATCTACATGCACGGCGTGACGCGGGAGCTTTGGCAACTCGCCCGCGCCAGCCGCGATTTCCATTCCGGCGCGCCCGCCAAGGGCGGTGTCGAAGCGGTTTATCGCAAGCTTCTCGAACGGATTCTGGACACGCATTCGATGCGCCTCCGGGTGCTGCCCGATATCATGAGCGGTGCGAGCGCCGGGGGCATCAACGCGGTGTTTCTCGCCCAGGCCATACACTCGGGCCAGTCGCTCGAACCGCTTACGCAATTATGGCTCGATGTCGCCGACGTGGACGAATTGCTCGATCCTGATGCGCGGCCCGGTTGGCGCTTTTCAAAGGCCTGGGCGCAGCCTTTCGCCAGTTGGCTGCTGAGCAGGCCGGGCAGCGACATAGCCGATACCGTCGCCCCCGAAACGCGCGCCGAAGTGCGGCGCAAGGTATCGCACCTCATCCGCGGGCGCTGGTTCGAACCGCCGTTTTCGGGGCTTGGTTTTTCACGGCTGCTGGAACGCGCGTTCAGCGCAATGGCCGAGGCACCTGCCGAAGAACCGCTACTGCCACCCGGCCACCCGCTCGACCTGTATGTCACGGCGACCGATTTTCATGGGTATCTGGAATTGCTCCGCCTCCACAGCCCGCCGGTTGTGGAAGACACCGAGCATCGGATGCCCATCGCATTCCGGCGCCGCGTCCCATTGGACCCCGGTCACGATTTTGCCGACCCGCTGGAGCTTGTCCTGGCAGCCCGGGCCACCGCCAGTTTTCCGGGCGCCTTTCCACCCCTCCGCGTGGAGGAAATCGACGCTCTTGCGGAAGTCACGGGCCGCGAATGGTTGGGAAGGAGCCGATTCCTCGACCACATCATGCCGGTCCATGTCGAACGCGATACGATTTCGCACGTGTCGCTGATCGACGGGTCGGTGCTGGTGAACAAGCCGTTTGCCGGGGCCATAGCCGCGTTGCAGGGGCGCCCGGCGCAGCGCGAAGTGGACCGCCGCTTCGTATACATCGACCCGCGGCCAGACCGTCTAGGACACCGAAAAGACAAGCTCGACCAGCCGGTGGGCTTCTTCACGGCCATTTTCGGGTCCCTTTCGGCCATCCCGCGCGAGCAGCCGATCCGCGACAATCTCGAACAGCTCGAGCAGCAGAGCCGTGAAGCGGAACGCATGTCCCGCATCGTCGCAGCCTTGCGTCCGGAAGTGGACGCCGCGGTCGACAAGCTTTTCGGGCGCACACTGTTTCTCGATAGTCCGACGACCGGTCGCCTCGCGGCCTGGCGGCAGAAGGCCCAGCAGGCAGCGGCCGAGAGCGCCGGTTACGCGTTTCATTCCTACGCGCAGGCCAAATTTTCCGGGATCGTTACGCGCATTGCCCGGCTGGCCCTGCTCGCTGCTCCTCAGCTCGGGCTCGAAGACACGGGACCTATAGAAGCGGCGCTGCGCGAAGAACTGTCGCGCCGCGGGCTCGATACTCTGGCGGCTTCGTCCGGCGGGGCCACCCCGGAAGCCATCGCCTTCTTTCGCGAACATGACATCGGGTTTCGCATTCGCCGTCTGCGGTTGCTTGCCCGGCGGCTCGCTAGAGACTGGGAAGCCGATCCCGACATCCCCGACGATGCGTTGGAGGCCGGGCGCGATGCGATCTACAAGATCCTTGCGCTCTATTTCGAAAAGGAAGGGCTGGCCTCGGTCGGACCGGAATTCGAGACTGTTGCGCAGGGCGTGATGCGCAATCCCGGCGCAGTGCTCGACATGTTGGATAACGCGCGGCGATTGCCCGATGCCGACGATCGGGCAGAGGAGATGCTGACGGCCGCCATGGCCGACATGCCGAAAAATCTGCGGCGGCGTATGCTTTTCGCCTACCTCGGATTTCCGTATTACGACGTGGCAACCCTCCCGCTTCTGAGAAACGAAGGCTTGACCGAATTCGACCCGGTGAAGGTCGATCGGATCAGCCCCGACGATGCGCGCAGCATCCGCGAAGGCGGAACGCAGGCAACGTTGAGAGGGATCGAGTTCTACAATTTCGGGGCATTTTTCAGCCGTGCCTATCGCGAAAACGATTACCTTTGGGGACGGCTGCACGGGGCGGAACGGATGATCGACCTGGTGTGCTCAACCGTCGACACGCATTTTTCGGCGGACACATGCCGGACCCTCAAACGCGATGCGTTCCATGCGATCCTCGACGAGGAACAGGCGGCCCAGCGATGCTCGCAACGGCTGATCGACGGAATCCGGGGCGAGGTAAATCAGCGAATGTCGTGAGCACGGGCGCAGCGGCCCGCATCACTCGATTGTCAGGCGCCGAAAGCGCCCCTGATCTTTTCGAAGAAGCCGCGGCTTTCGGGGCATTCGTCGCCGGTTTCCGTATCGCGGAACTGTTCGAGCAGTGCGCGCTGTTCCTTGCTCAACTTCGTTGGCGTTTCGACAGCGATCTCGACAACGAGGTCGCCGCGCCCACGGCCCTGAAGCACGGGCATTCCGGCACCGCGCTGGCGCAGCTGCTTGCCCGACTGGATGCCCGCCGGAATTTCGATGGTGACTTCTTCGCCATCGATATTGGGTATCTCGATAGATCCGCCCAACGCGGCCTTCGTGAAGCTGATCGGAACCCGCGTGGCGAGCGTGGTCCCTTCGCGCTGGAAAATCGAATGCGCCTTCACATGGACGAAAATGTACAGATCGCCCGAGGGCGCGCCCCGTGGTCCGGCTTCACCATTTCCTGACAGGCGGATGCGTGTGCCGGTATCGACGCCAGGAGGTATTTCGACCTCAAGCTTCTGCGGTACGTCGACCTGCCCCTGGCCCCCGCAGTCGCGGCACGGGCTGGTGATGACTTCACCGCTGCCGTGGCAGTTGGGACAGGGCCGTTCGACAACGAAGAACCCTTGCTTGGCCCTTACCTGGCCGCGACCGGCGCACAGGTTGCAGGTGCGTGCGCGGGTGCCCGGTGTTGCGCCGGACCCATGGCACGTGCCGCAGTGCTGCGACACTTCGATCTGAATTTCGGAGGATTTGCCATGAAAGGCATCTTCGAGTTCGATCTGCATATCGTAGCGAAGATCGGCGCCGCGGCGCGGTTGTGCCCGCCCGCCACCAAAGGCGCTGCCGAAGATCGTTTCGAAAATATCGCCGATATCCCCGAAATCGCCGCCCGGGTGCCCGCCGCCGGATCCGCCATTCTGGAAGGCGGCATGGCCGAAACGGTCATAGGCGGCACGCTTTTGCGGGTCCTTGAGGCATTCGTAGGCGGCGCTGATCGCCTTGAATTTGGCCTCGCTCTCGCCGCAACCGGGGTTGCGGTCGGGATGGTGCTGCATGGCAAGCTTGCGATAGGCGGACTTGATCGTCGCGCCATCGGCGGTGCGCTCTACCCCGAGCAGCTCGTAGAAATCTATTTCGGTCGCGGACATGGTTCAGATACCTAGCCGCCACCGGCGCAGATTTGCACCGGTGGCAACAGGGTTTTCATCAACGATCAGTTTTTCGCGTCTTCATCGACTTCGGAGAATTCGGCGTCGACCACCTCTTCGTCCGATGCCGTGTCACCGCTTTCACCGGCGCCGTCAGCCGGACCTTCGGCAGATGCCTTGGCCTGCTCCTGTTCGTAGATCGACTGGCCCATCTTCATGGCGACCTCGGTCAGTTCCTGGGCCGCCGCGTTGATGGCGGACGGATCGTCGGACTCGAGCGCCGTCTTGACCGCCGCAATCTTCGTCTCGACGTCGGACTTGAGCGAGGCATCGATCTTGTCGCCGTGTTCGGACAACTGCTTTTCGGTCGTGTGGACCAGGCTATCGGCCTGGTTGCGCGCTTCCGCGCCCTCACGCCGCTTCTTGTCTTCTTCCGCGAATTTTTCCGCATCCTTGACCATCTGATCGATATCGGAATCGGTAAGACCGCCGGACGCCTGGATCTTGATCTGCTGTTCCTTGCCGGTGCCCTTGTCCTTCGCGCTCACGTTCACGATGCCGTTGGCATCGATGTCGAACGTGACCTCGATCTGCGGGACACCGCGCGGTGCCGGCGGAATGCCGAGCAGGTCGAACTGGCCCAGCATCTTGTTGTCTGCCGCCATTTCGCGTTCGCCCTGGAACACGCGGATGGTCACGGCCTGCTGATTGTCTTCAGCGGTCGAATAGGTCTGCGTCTTCTTGGTCGGAATGGTGGTGTTGCGATCGATCATGCGCGTGAACACGCCGCCCAGCGTTTCGATGCCCAGCGAAAGCGGGGTAACATCGAGCAGCAGCACGTCCTTGACGTCGCCCTGAAGCACGCCAGCCTGGATCGCCGCGCCCATGGCCACGACTTCGTCGGGGTTGACGCCGGTGTGCGGCTTCTTGCCGAAGAATTCTTCGACGACTTCACGCACCTTGGGCATGCGCGTCATGCCGCCCACGAGGACGACTTCATCCACGCCGGACTTGTCGACGCCCGCATCGGCCAGTGCTTTCTTGCACGGCTCGAGCGTACGCTTGATGAGATCGCCGACGAGCTGTTCCAGCTTCGAGCGGGTGAGCGTTTCGACGAGGTGCAGCGGAGTGGTTGCGCCGCCTTCCATACGAGCGGTAATGAAGGGCAGATTGACTTCGGTTTGGGCCGAGCTGGAAAGCTCGATCTTGGCCTTTTCCGCAGCTTCCTTCAGGCGCTGGAGAGCGAGCTTGTCCGTCCGGAGATCCATGTTCTCCTTCTTCTTGAACTCATCTGCGAGATATTCGACGACGACGCCGTCGAAATCTTCACCGCCCAGGAACGTGTCGCCATTGGTCGATTTCACTTCGAAGACGCCGTCACCGATTTCGAGGATCGACACGTCGAACGTGCCGCCACCAAGGTCATAAACCGCGATGGTCTTGCCCTCGTCCTTGTCCATGCCATAGGCCAGTGCCGCTGCCGTCGGTTCGTTGATGATACGCAGGACTTCAAGGCCCGCGATCTGACCGGCATCCTTGGTTGCCTGGCGCTGAGCGTCGTTGAAGTACGCGGGAACGGTGATGACAGCCTGCGTCACGGTTTCGCCAAGATAGCTCTCGGCGGTTTCCTTCATCTTTTGCAGGATGAAGGCGGAAACCTGGCTCGGCGAATATTCTTCACCGCCAGCTTCGACCCATGCGTCGCCGTTCTTGCCCTTGACGATGTCATAGGGGACCAGTTCCATGTCCTTCTTGGTCATGGGGTCGTCGAAGCGGCGGCCGATGAGGCGCTTGATCGCAAAGAGCGTATTGTCCGGATTGGTGACCGCCTGGCGCTTGGCCGGCTGCCCGATCAGGCGCTCGTTATCCTTGGTGAAGGCGACAATCGAAGGCGTCGTGCGGGCGCCTTCCGAATTCTCGACAACCTTGGGCTTGCCCCCGTCCATCACGGCGACACAGCTGTTGGTGGTGCCGAGGTCGATACCGATTACTTTAGCCATGGATTCCCCATCAGTTTCGTTCGTTGGACGCTGCCCTGTCGGTCCCCCCAACCAGGGGCGAGACCACTCGGCAGCTCGTTACAGTGGTGTGTTACCTGGGCGATATAGGTGCGGTTTCGCTTGGCACAAGGGAGGCGCCTCGCTAGTTTTTGCAGTGTCGACAGGAGGGACACATACTCATGAAATACACGCTTCTCGCCAGCCTCGCCCTGACAGGATCTGCCATCGCACTTGCCGGGTGTTCGCAAGCGGAAACCACGCAGGAAGCCGCAGAGGGCGTCGACCAGACGGGCCTTTCGGTCACTAACGCTCGCCTCGTGCTGCCCGCCGTGGCAGGCAATCCTGCCGCCGCGTATTTCGTTGTCGAGAACACGGGCGACAAGAATTTGGCAATCCGCAGTGCGTCGATCGAGGGTGCCGGCAGCGCCCAAATTCACGAAACAGTGCAAATGAACGGCGAAATGGTCATGGGCGAAATGGGACCGCTGATGTTGACCCCGGGTGAAAAAGCCACGTTCGAACCAGGCGGCAAGCACGTCATGGCGTTCGATCTCGACCCGATGCTCGCTGCGGGCGGAACCACCGAAATGACACTGACTGTCGCGGGCGGGAAAAGCATGACTGCCGATGTGGCGATCGTGGCCGCCGGGGATGATCGCTGAACGACATGACCGATGCTGCCGGGCTGGAGATTCGGGACACGGAAGCGCCGCCTTCGTGTCCCGTCGGCGGGCAACGCGCCCTTACCACCGGCGAAGTGGACCTGTCCCGATCGGTGTTCGGTACGGCAATCGATTATGACCGTGTGACAATCCGCCGGCGCAAATGGTTTCCCTTCCAGCCACGCAAGGTCACCATGGCGCCGCGCGGCCATCTGCATTTCCATCCCGCTGGCGATGCCTATTGCGAAGATTTCGCGCTGGTAAATCCGTTGCGCCAGGGCCTTTTCATCCACGAAATGGTCCACGTCTGGCAGGTCCAGACCAAAGGCCAATGGTATCTGGTGACGCATCGGATGCCTTGGTCACGCTATGATTACTGCCTGAAACCAGGCTGGAGCCTGGAGAGATACGGTATCGAACAGCAGGCTGAAATCGTGAAACATGCTTTTCTGCTGCGCAATGGCGTGCGGTTGGCGGGCGCAGGAGATGCAGCCGCTTACGATCTTCTGGTGCGGTTTCCGGGTGCCGCGCGGAAGTAATCCACATTCCGTCATCCACCAGTGACGTAGCGTCACTTGAGTAATCCGGTATCAATGGATACGATTGCGCGCATTGACCGGGCGGCCCAACCCGCGCCCGGCGATGAGTCACCCACATGGAGCTATCTGACTACGGTATGAGCCGCGAACGCGGCTACCTTTCGCATTACGAAATTGACGAAATCGCCCTCCCGGACCAGTTCGCGCCGATCCTTCGCGCAGCGGCGCGGTTGTCGGCCCTGCTGACAAGCGGCCGCGTCCGTCACTTTCTGGACAAGTTGCCCGATCCCCAAATCACCGATTGGGCGACGACCGCACCCGAAGAAGAAGTTCGCACCGCAATGGTGCATTACTCCTTCCTGGTTCAGGCCTACGTCTGGGGCGAAGCGCAACCGCCGGCGCACCTCCCCGCCAACCTCTCGCGGCCCATGTGCGCGCTTGCGGACCGGCTCGGGCAAGCTCCACTGCTGCCCTATTCGGGCTACGTCCTCGACAATTGGTACCGGCTCGACAAATCGGAACCCGTCAGCCTCGACAACATCGGCATGTACCAGAATTTCCTCTGCGGCGAGGACGAGAACTGGTTCGTGCTGGTACACGTGGCGATCGAAGCGGAAGCGGGCGTCTTGCTCGACAACGCTGCCCGGTTGGTGGCTGTCGCCAGGGACCGGAACGAAGCGGAGGCAACCCGTTTGTTGCGCGAAATGGATGCGGCGTGGGAACGGATATATGCCCATTTCGCCCGCATGCCCGAACGCTGCGACCCCTACATGTATTTCCACCGTGTCCGCCCGTATATTCATGGCTGGGCGAACAACCCCGCGCTCGATGGCGGCCTGATCTACGAAGGCATGGACCGGTATGAGGGCAAACCGCAGGCATTTCGCGGACAGACCGGTTCGCAGTCCAGCATCGTTCCGGCGATGGATGCGCTGTTCCAGGTGGGCCACAGCGATGACCCGCTGAAGAGTTTCCTGGACGAACTGCACCACTACCGCCCCGTGCAGCACCGCCGGTTTATCGAAGATATTGCAGCCCAGTCGACGCTGCGCGATTTCGTGTCTTCGACGGACAACGCCGAACTCAAGGGCGGATTCAACGCCTGTGTCGAACAAGCGGCGCGCTTCCGCACCCGCCACCTGGAATACGCGGCGAGTTACATCAACAAGCAGGCGGGCAGCATCGCCGGAAACGACCCCGACGTGGGCACCGGTGGGACGCCTTTCATGAAATACTTAAAGAAGCACCGCGACGAAAATCGCGCACAACTGGTCTAGTTTAAGAATTGGGCAGGGAATTCTGGGACATACTTGTTGCATGAACCCCGTATTCCCTGCCGCACACTTCGAACTACCAATCGCCCGCAGCGATTTCATCGATGCCCACAACGCAGCGGATGCTGCGGTGCGGCGCTTGCTTGCGGTGTTGAACATTGGTCAGAAGCAGCTGCTCAGCCAGAATATAGACACGCTCGAGAAGGTGGCGGCAAACCCACAGTATTCGAAGCAGCGCAAGGCGAAGGTCGATATCCTGTTGGCCGAACTTCGCGGGTTTCAGGCCGTGCGCTGCGACATCGTGCATGGGCGGATGGAAGTGCTGATGGTCGACGGTTCGGCGCAGGCACTGTTCGGAAACGTTCAGAGACAACCGCCGGTTGGCGTTTGCGGCCTCCTTTTGACACTGGAGCAGATCAAGGGCTGCACCGCGCGCTTGTCCCACATCGCGATCGAGCTATCGCGACCGCTTGTACCGGCGCCCCCGAAACCTGCCGCATCAGAATAGATGGCAGCAGCGGCCATCAATCATATTTGACGCCCGCCAGGCCCTGACCGCCATCGGCGATAAACGCGTCAATCCGATCTTCGAGGACCGGCAGCGGCACGGATCCCAGCGAAAGCACAACATCGTGAAATTTGCGGATGTCGAAGGCATCGCCCAGCTGCGTTTCAGCCTTTGCACGAACACGGCGGATCGTCATTTCACCCAGCTTGTAGGCGAGCGCCTGTCCGGGCCAGCTGATATAGCGGTCGACTTCGGTGCCGACCTCATGCTGCGATAGGGCCGTCCTGGTGGCAAGATATTCGATCGCGCGCTCGCGGCTCCATCCATACTGGTGGATGCCGGTATCGATCACCAGCCGCACGGCGCGCCACATCTCGTAACTCAACCGTCCGAAGCGTTCGTACGGCGTGCGGTAGATCCCCATCTCTTCACCCAGATACTCGGTGTAAAGACCCCAGCCCTCGCCAAAACCGGAGAAATAGGTTTCGCGGCGGAAACGCGGCGCTTCCTCCTGCTCCAACGCAACGCCCGCCTGGAAGCTGTGCCCGGGAATGCATTCGTGGATGGTCAATGCGGGGATGTTGTAGAGAGGGCGCGAGGGAAGGTCGTACGTGTTCATCTGGCACGCATCCAGCCCACCGCGCCCGGCGGTGTAGAACGGCGCGATGGCAGGGTCGACAGGGCGGATGGTGAACCGGTGGCGCGGGAGAAAGCCGAAGTAATCGGCGATCACCCCGTCCACGCGTTTTGCCACATAGGCGGAAACACCCATCAGTTCATCGGGTGTCTTCGCCACGAACTGGGGGTCGGTGCGAAGAAAAACCACGAATTCGGCAAGGGTGCCGTCAAAGCCGGCGCCGTTCTTCACCGCTTCCATTTCCGCCGTGATCCGGGCGACTTCTGCCAGACCGATCTGGTGGATGTCTTCCGCGGTCATATCCAGCGTGGTGTATTCGGCGATCTGCTGCTGATAGTATTCCGCCCCGTCAGGCATGGCCGAGGCACCCAATGTCGTGCGTGTCGACGGAAGGTATTCCTGCCGGAAGAAGGTCAGGAATCCAGCATATGCAGGGGTCACGGCTTGGGAAATGGCCGCTCTGCCTTCTGTCAGAAGGCGCTGTTTATCGGCATCCGAAAACCGTTCGGGCATCTGTTCAAAGGCGCCCCAGAACGGACTTTGTTCCGGATCGTCGACCACATAGGCCGCAAGCGAAGCGTCGCGGCCTTCCAGTGTGATGCGCGGCACGCTGAATCCACGGGCCAGACCGGCACGAGCGTTAGCCTCCTGCTCGGCGAAAAAACGCGGTATGTCGCGCATCCTGCCCAGATAGCGGTCGTATTCCTCAACCGTGCCAAACCCCCTGCGCGACGCAAGGTAGCTCCAGAAATTGTTGTCGCTGTCGAATGGCATTTCCCATTCGCGGTAGCGGGCATCCCCGATTTCGGTTTGCAGCAGGTGGCGAAAGACTGCGGCGTCGATCTTGCCTTTGGGGGACAAGGCATCCCCGTCGATGCTGTCGAGATCCCCGAGCATGACCTGGGAAAATTGCGCGCGCTTGCGGTTCGCCTCTGGCGTCACCGACCACAAGCGGTCACCTGATGATGTACTGCCATTGGCTTCGATCGTCTGGCCAAAATCCTTCAGCCGTTGATCGTACCACCTGTCGGTCAGCTCCGACAGCTGGCTGTCGGCGCTTTCCTGTGCCTGTAATGGGGTGGCCGCGGCCGAGACGGCAAGGACCGCCGCTCCGAAGAATGCAGTCCTCATAGTCTCTCCCGTAACAGCCCGGTCAACCGGGCTTCTTGGCCACGCACACCATCGCGGGGCGCAGCAAGCGGTCCTTGATCATGTAGCCCGGCTGAAGTTCCTGCACGATGGTGCCGGGTTCATGGTCATCGCTGGGGACTTCCATCATTGCCTGGTGCTGGTTGGGATCCAGCGGCAGGCCGGTCGCGGCGATGCGCGTGATCCCGTTCTGGCTGAAAACCTTTTCCAGTTCGCGCTGGGTCGCTTCGATCCCGGCTATGAAGCCTTTGAGCTTTTCGTCTTCGCGGTAATCGGCGGGGATGGCATCCAGCGCGCGCGCCAAATTATCCGACACGCTCAACACGTCGCGTGCAAAGCCGGTCGCGGCATAATTGCGCGCGTCCTGAATGTCCTTTTCAAGGCGCCGACGCACATTCTGCGTTTCCGCCTTGGCGTAGAGCACGTCCTGCTTGGCCGCTTCCATGTCTTCACGAAGACTGGCCAGCGCTTCTTCGAGGCCGGTTTCATCGTCCTTGTCGTCCGCACCGTCGCGCAGGTGTTCGGGCACGCCTTCCATTTCGCGCGCCACATCGTCGTCGACCGCCTCGTTGCGCGGTTCGTTCTTGTTATCGTCAATCACCAGAAAACCCTGTCAGCCTATTCTTTTGCCCAAGGATCGGGCCGTGAAATCCACCATGGGGACGACCCGTGCGTAATTCAACCGCGTTGGCCCGATCACGCCCAACACGCCGACGACCTTTCCGTCGCGGTCGCGATAGGGCGACGCGATGACGGAAGACCCCGATAACGCGAACAGCCTGTTCTCGCTTCCGATGAAAATCCGCATGGCGTCGGCGTCCCTTGCCGATTCCAGAAGGCTTGCCACCGATTGCTTGCTTTCCAGATCGTCCAGCAGCGAGCGCACCCTCTCGATATCGTTCAGTGCCGCTTCGTCGAGGAGGTTCGCCTGGCCCCGCACGATCAAGACCGGGCGCTGGGTGGCATCCTGCGTCCATGTGGCCAATCCGCGCGTGACGAGATCCCGGCTCGCTTCGTCAAGCGCGCTGCGCCCGCTCGACACTTCCTGTTCGACCAGCTTCACGGCTTCGGCCAGTGTCCGCCCGGCGGCGTGGGCCGTGAGGTAATTGCTGGCCTGTTCGAGTGATGCACCGAGCGCGGCGACCGGAACGGTCAGTACGCGGTTTTCGACATGGCCATCCTGACCCACCAGAACGGCGAGAACGCGGTTGGCGTCGAGCGATGTCAGGGACACTTGCGCCAGGCGTGGCTCGCGGCTCGGCACCATGACCATGCCTGCGGCGCCCGAAAGGTCGGACAGAAGCGCGCTGGTCTGTTCGAGCGCCCGTTCGATCGGGCCGGGCTCTGCCATGCGCTGCTCGATCGCGGCACGCTCTTCGCGCGTCGGTTCGGCCACCTGCATCATGGCGTCGACAAACAGCCGCAGCCCGCTTTCGGTGGGCATACGGCCGGCGCTCGTGTGCGGCGCTGCCAGCAGGCCGCGTTGTTCGAGTTCCGCAAGAACGTTGCGGATCGAGGCGGGCGAAAGGTTCACGCCGCCCTCCCCCGCCAGGGCTTTTGATCCGACAGGCGATCCGCTTTCGAGATAACCTTCCACGACGAGCCGGAAGATATCCCGGGCGCGTTCGGACATGTCGGTGAGCGGTGGCGAATTCATACCGCTCTATCTAGACGCTCTGCCCAAGGTCACAAGGGTTGCGGCCCATCCGGCCTTGCTCCAAACGCAGCGCCGAGAATCGACTGCATTGGAGAAAACATGCGACCTTCAGGACGCGCGCCCGACGAGATGCGCGCAATTACGATCGAAACCGGTTTCACGAAACACGCCGAAGGCTCCTGCCTGATCAGTTTCGGCGAAACCAAGGTGCTGTGCACGGCTTCGATCGAAGAACGCCTGCCGCCATGGATGCGGGGCAAGAACGAAGGTTGGGTGACGGGCGAGTATTCGATGCTTCCCCGCGCCACGCACACCCGCGGCCAGCGCGAAGCAGCCAAGGGAAAGCAGAGCGGACGGACCCAGGAAATCCAGCGCCTGATCGGTCGCTCCCTGCGGGCAGTCGTGGACATGCGCAAACTCGGCGAGCGACAGATCACGCTGGATTGCGACGTGATCCAGGCCGACGGCGGCACGCGCACGGCGTCGATTTCGGGCGCGTGGGTTGCCTTGCGTCTGGCCGTTGACGGCCTAATGAAGTCGGGTGCCATCACGCACGACCCGATCACGGCAAAGATCGCGGCGATTTCCTGCGGTATCTACAAGGGCTCGCCAGTGCTCGACCTCGATTACCCGGAAGATTCGAACGCCGATGCCGATGCAAACTTCGTGCTGATCGAAGGCGGCAAGATTGCCGAAGCGCAGGCTACGGCGGAAGGCGCCCCTTACGACGAGGAAGGATTCCTGCGACTTCTGCGTCTGGCCCAGATCGGCTGCGCGCAGATCTTCAAGGCCCAGGAAGAGGCCACCCGTTCATGACGCGGCGGCTCGGGTCGGGATCACTGGTGATTGCCACGCATAACGCGGGCAAGCTGAAGGAGATTTCCGCATTGCTCGAGCCGTATGGGATCAAGTGCATCTCCGCAGGTTCGCTCGGCTTGCCGGAACCTGCGGAGACCGGCACCACCTTCGTCCAGAACGCGCTGATAAAGGCCCGCGCGGCGGCAGAAGCATCGGGGCTCGTTGCCCTCGCCGATGACAGCGGCCTGTCGGTCGCCGCACTCGGCGGACGTCCGGGCGTCTACACGGCCGACTGGGCCGAACGGCAATGGTTCGAGGGCGAACCCGGTCGTGACTGGTACATGGCCATGGGCAAGGTGGAAGGCATGCTCCAGCAAGAAGGCGCGGATGTCGACCGATCCTGCGCCTTCCATTGCGTGCTTGCCCTTGCCTGGCCCGATGGCGAATACGCCGTATACCAAGGGACCGCGCCGGGCAGCCTTACCTGGCCGCCGAAGGGGACGATGGGTTTCGGATACGATCCGGTGTTCGTGCCGGTCGGGCGATCAGAATCCTTTGCGGAACTTGATCCGGCCGAGAAACACGCGATCAGCCACCGCGCCGATGCGTTTGCCAAACTGGTTGCGGATCAGTTCGGCTGATCGATCAGTAGGCCTTGCGGCCCCACACATTGCCCGCTGGCCAGTACCGGCAAACCAGAACATCGTTGCCGCGCGCCGTCACCACCGCACAGCCGACTTCCTGCGTGTCGCGCCACACGATCTGGGTGTAATGCGCCACGTCGGCCCACTTGCCGGTACGCGAGATATCCGGGAAATTGCCGTGCCGGTAGTACTTGCGTTCATCGATGAAGAGGCCGACCATCGTCTCGATCGGCCATATCCCTGCCGTTCCCATCCACAGGTTCTCGCCCGTTCCGTTGCGGGTTTTTTTATCCGCATGCTCGATGCGACCCTTGCGGGAAAGCTCGTGCGCCCACCGTTCCGCTTCCCGTTCAAGATGGATGTTCCACTTGAGCGCGGGCAGCTTGAGCCGGTTGCGTTCGGCATTGTGAAGCTCGAGAATGCGCGCTGCCCTGTGCAGATCCGATGACTCGCGCGCCGACGTCTCGCTTGCGGCCATGCCGCCCAGCGTGGCACATAGCATTGCAACAGCGCCGACCAGCGGCGCGACCCGTTTTTTTGACCCGTCCATGGCTCGTTATTCTCGCCATGCGGCTTAATTTTTCCTGAAGGCTACCTTGGCACGCGCACTCTACATCCATTGGCCATTCTGCCTCGCGAAATGTCCTTACTGCGACTTCAACAGCCACGTGCGTGACGGTGCGGATATTGCGGCGTGGGAGGCTTCGCTGCTTGCCGACATGCGTCACGAAGCCGCTCACATCGGCACTCAGGAAAAGCTCGCAAGTATCTTTTTTGGTGGAGGAACTCCTTCACTCATGCCGCCCGCCCTAGTGGAAATCCTGCTTCGCGAAGCGCACACGCTTTGGGGCTTCGAGGACGGCATCGAGATTACGCTCGAAGCCAATCCTTCTTCCGTGGAAGCGGCCAATTTCGCCGCCCTGGCCCGGGCCGGGGTGAACCGCGTTTCGCTGGGTGTGCAAAGTTTGCGGGACGAAACGCTCCGTTTTCTCGGCAGGTTGCATGGCGCCGAAGAAGCGCTGCGCGCGATCGAGACGGCGCAAGCGCATTTCGGCCGGGTCTCGATCGACCTTATCTATGCGCGCCCGGGCCAGAATGATGCCCAGTGGCGCACCGAATTGGGCGAAGCCTTGAAGCTCGGCACCGATCACATGTCGCTTTATCAGCTCACCATCGAACCCGCGACGCGCTTCGCCACCGACGTGCGGCGCGGGGAATTCACCCCTCTCGATGATGATCGCGCCGCCGATCTGTTTGCCGTCACCCGCGAGATGACCGATCAGGCGGGCTTACCGGCATACGAAATCAGCAACCACGCCCGAGCCGGTCAGGAAAGCCGCCATAACCTTACCTACTGGCGCTATCAGGATTACCTCGGGATCGGTCCTGGCGCGCATGGACGGCGCGGCGGCTCCGCCACCGTCCGCCATCGCAAGCCGGAAAACTACCTCGCGGCGGTGGCCGATCACGCGCACGGCATTGCCGAAGAACGTTTGTTGCAATTGCGCGAGCAGGCGTCCGAAGCCCTGTTGATGGGTCTGAGGCTGGCAGAAGGAATTGACCTGCCGAGCCTGGCCAGCCGCTTTGGCGTCAACACCGAAGCTCTCATCGATGACCGTAAGCTGGCCCTGTATCGGGATCTCGGGCTGACGTGGCAGGATGGATCGGGCCGGATTGGCGTCACGCCGCAAGGAATGCCCTTGCTCGATGCGCTTCTGGGTGAATTGGTCAACGAGGACCTGGTTACGCCTTGACCAAGCACGACCTTCTGGAAGCATGGCACAATCACCTTGCGCTCGCGCAGCGCCGATCACCGCATACCGTGCGGGCCTATGGAAAGGCGGCGGAGCGGCTTCTGACGGGGATGAAACTGTCGCGATGGGATGACGTCGCCGACGTCACGGCAACTCGCCTGCGGACACATCTGGCGTCACGCCGGAGTGATGGTCTTTCGAACGCATCTGCCGCGCGTGAACTTTCTGCGCTGAAGGGTTTCATCGGTTTTGCCCGCGCCCAGGCAGGCCACGAGAAAACCGATGCGCCGCGTCTGCGTGGCCCCCGGATCAAGAAAGGTCTGCCCCGCCCCGTGACGCCTGACGACGCGCTGGGCCTCGCCGATACCGTGGAGGAATTGGCCGCGGCCGAATGGATTGGCGCGCGCGATCGGGCAGTTCTGTTGCTGCTCTACGGAGCCGGAATGCGAATTGCCGAGGCCCTCTCGCTGAAAAGCGGTGATGTGCCGCTGGGAGAACGGTTCACGGTTACGGGCAAAGGCGGGAAGCAGCGGGTCGTCCCCCTGCTACCCGTCGTGCGGGAAGCGGTGGCACAATACGCCGCGGTATGCCCGTGGACCCTGTCTGCAGACGATGCCCTATTTCGCGGAGCCAAGGGAGGCCCTCTGGGCCAGGGAGCCGTGCAAAAAGCCACCGCCAGGGCAAGGAAGGCCATGGGCCTCCCCGATACCGCCACCCCGCACGCCCTGCGCCACAGTTTCGCAACCCATTTGCTGGGCGCCGGGGCGGATTTGAGAAGCCTTCAGGAATTGCTTGGCCACGCCAGTCTCGGTTCGACGCAAATCTACACCAAGGTAGATGCTGCAACCCTGCTCGATACCTATCGCAGCGCCCACCCCCGCGAACGCAGCTGATTACATCGCCGCGTGGCGCCGTTCGATCGCATCCCAGATCAGGGATGGGGTATCGGTTCCGTTGAACTTGTCGATCGCCACGATGCCGGTGGGGCTGGTGACGTTGATTTCGGTCAGCCATTGGCCGCCGATCACGTCGATCCCCACGAACACCAGCCCCCGCCGTTTCAATTCGGGGCCCATCGCCGCGCAGATTTCCTCTTCGCGTTCGGTCAGGGTGGTCGGCTCGGCAAATCCGCCTTGGGCAAGGTTGGAACGAAACTCACCTTCGCCTGGGAAGCGATTGATTGCGCCGGCAAATTCCCCGTCGATCAACACGATCCGCTTGTCACCTTCCGCCACTTCGGGAAGGAAGGGCTGGACCATGTGCGGTTCGGGCCATGTCTGATTGAACACCTCGGACAAGGCGGAAAGATTGGTTCCATCGGCATCGATCCGGAAAATTGCCTTGCCGCCGTTTCCGTGGAGCGGCTTCACCACCACCGAACCGTGTTTGCGGTGGAACTGGCGAATATCCTCCAGTTCCCGGGCAACCAGCGTCGGGGGCATGTATTGCTGGTAATCCAGAACGAACATCTTTTCCGGCGCGTTCACCACCTCGCGCGGGTCGTTGACCACCAGGGTCGTGCCTTTCAAACGGTCCAGCAACAGCGCGGAACTGATATACCCCAGATGGAACGGGGGATCCTGACGCATCAGCACCACGTCGATAGCGCGGGCCAGATCGATCCGTCGCCGCTCACCGGTGGTGAAGTGATCACCGACCACCCGCTGAACCGTTACCGGTGCGGCATGGGCCGTAATCAGGCCATGCCGCGTGCCATCGCTTTCGTAGGCCAACGATGCCACGTCATAATGCCAGACCTCGTGCCCCCGGGCCTGAGCGGCAAGCATGAGCGCGAACGAGCTGTCGCCAGCGATATTGATGGATTCGAGCGGGTCCATCTGGACGGCGATGCGTAACGGCATGCGATACTCCTCAGGGCTGCCAGGCGTTGGCGATGTGGCGAGGGAACGCGCCGGGTGCAAGCAGGATCACGTCAATGCGGATATCTTCGCCCCCGGTTGCGAAACGGTGTGCCACCGCTTCGGCCGCTGCGGCCACCCGTGCGAGCCGGTGTTCGTCGATCGCGTGGTCCAGATCCTCTGCCTTGCGGCGCCATTTGACTTCGACGAACGCGACAAGATTGCCGCGCCTGGCAACAAGGTCGATTTCGCCGGCGGGTGTCCTGACCCGTTCGCCAAGAATGTGCCAGCCCTTGGCCCTCAGCCAGAACGCCGCCCGCCGCTCGCCGTCACGGCCGCTTTTCTCCGCCAACTGGCGCTTCATTCGCGGCGAAGTTCCATTGCGCGGGCGTAGAGTGCCTTACGGTCAAGCCCGGTCGCCTTGGCCACTTGCGCTGCCGCCTGCGACGTTTTCATGGTCTCGAGCGCCTCGAGCAGCATCGCATCGGCATCTTCCTCGCTGGCCGCGAAGGCGACGGGCGGACCGACCAGAAGCACTATTTCACCTCTCGGCGGATTGGCTTCGAAATAGGCTATCAATCCGTGCGGCAAGCCCCGCCGCAATTCTTCGTGCAGCTTCGTCAGTTCGCGCGCCACGGCGACTTCGCGATTGGGCAGGACTTCGGCGACGGCTTCGAGAGATTTCGTCAGGCGCGGAGATGTCTCGTAGAAGACCAGCGTCGTGTCGATCGCCGCCAATTCGGCCAGCATGTCCCGGCGGGCCTTGTCCTTGCTGGGCAGGAAGCCGGCAAACAGGAACCGATCGTTCGGAAGGCCCGACAACGTCAGGGCGGTGATGGCCGCACAGGGGCCCGGCAGGGCGGTGACCGGTATCCCTTCGGCCCGACAATCGTTGACCAACCGGTATCCCGGATCGCTGACCAGCGGCGTTCCGGCATCGCTGACCAGCGCCACGGCGCGGTCACGCATCGATTCCAGCAACCGCGTGCGATCCCGGTGTTCGCTGTGATCGTCATACCGCCACATGGGTTTTGAAATGCCCAGATGCTTGAGCAGCTTGCCCGTAACCCGTGTGTCCTCGCAGGCAATCCCGTCGCAGCGCGTCAGGATGTCTATCGCGCGCATGGTGATATCGCCAAGGTTGCCGATTGGGGTCGCAACGATATAGAGCCCCGGATTAAGGCATTTTTCGGGATGGGTGGTATCGTTCACCCTACCCCCATGAACCATGGATGAGGGACGCGGCAAGATGAAGCGCTGGACTATCGACCGTCGTGCAATCGTGACAGCGGTGCTTGCCGCCTTGCTGGCGGGGTGCGCGGTCATACCCAAGGGAGCCGATCGTCCGGCGCCGGTGGACACGGCACCGACCGCCGGCCCCAGCGACACTGCCCTGCCCGAAGACCAGACGCGTCACCGCGTGGCGTTGCTCGTCCCTATGTCGGGCGACAATGGTAACGTGGGTCAGGCAATCGCCAATGCCACCACCATGGCGCTGCTCGACACGAACGCCAGCAACCTGCGGATCACGACCTATGACACGGCAGACGGACCCGAAGCCGCCGCGCGCCGTGCAGTTGCCGAAGGCAACAAGCTCATCCTTGGCCCGCTTCTCGGCACCAACATTCCTTCGGTTCTTTCGATTGCAAGGCCGGCGGACGTTCCGGTAATTTCGTTTTCCAACGACACCAACGCCTCGGGCCCCGATGTCTTCATCATGGGCCATGTGCCCGAACAATCGATCATGCGGACGGTTGAATATGCGCGCGCACGCGGGTCGCAGAATTTCGCGGTTATCGCACCCGACGGGGATTATGGCACCCGCGCCGAGGAAGCGATGCGCCGCGCCACGGCAACCTACGGCGGCAGCGTGGTCTGGACCGAACGGTACTCCCGCGGGAACACATCCATCGTCAGCGCGGCCGAACGGCTGAAGGCGCACGGTGGATACGATACCGTCCTGATCGCCGAAGGGGCCCGTCTGTCGGCGCAGGCGGCCGGTATTCTCAAACCGAACGGCACGGGCACGGCAAAGCTTCTCGGCACAGAATTGTGGAGCGGGGAAAGCTCCATCACGCGGGCCTCGGCCATGCGGGGGGCGTGGTTTTCCGCTGTATCCGATCTGCGATACAAACGGTTTGTCGACAGTTACGAAGCCCGCTTCGGAAGTCAGCCTTACCGCATCGCCACACTTGGTTACGATGCCGTTCTCCTGACCTTGCGTGTCGCGCGTGACTGGAAGGTGGGCCGCAATTTCCCGCTGAACCAATTGCGCAGCGAGGACGGGTTCCTGGGTCTGGACGGCGCCTTCAGGTTCGCTCGCAGCGGGGTTGTCGAACGGGCGTTCGAAGTCCGCGAGGTCCGCAACAACGAGATCGTCGTGGTGGACAACGCGCCCGCCGGCTTCTGAGCAAGGCGGATAACCTTGCGCCTGCGCTTGTAAGCGATCCTTCCAGCGCGATATTGGCAGATCCATGTCCGACGATCTTTTCGAGAACACGCCCGCATCGAGCGGCGATTACGACGCATCATCGATTGAAGTCCTCGAGGGGCTCGAACCGGTGCGCCGTCGGCCGGGCATGTATATCGGCGGGACCGACGACCGTGCGTTGCACCATCTGGTCGCCGAAGTGCTCGACAACGCGATGGACGAAGCGGTTGCCGGACACGCCACGCGCATCGAAATCCGTGTGGACGAAGGCAACCGAATTACCATAGCCGACAACGGTCGTGGGATACCCGTTGCCGAGCACCCGAAATATCCGGGCAAGTCGACGCTGGAGGTCATCCTCACCACGCTCCACTCTGGCGGCAAATTCTCGGGCAAGGCCTATGCGACCAGCGGCGGACTTCACGGCGTCGGCGTAAGCGTGGTGAACGCGCTGTCCGACGAGACGCGCGTCGAAGTTGCGCGCGATCGGCAGTTGTACGCCCAGGAATTTTCACGAGGTGTAGCAACCGGGCCGCTGCAGGAATTGGGCCCCACGCCAAACCGCCGCGGCACCACCGTCAGCTTCCGGCCGGACGAAGAAATTTTCGGGGATCGCAAGTTCAGCCCCAAACGGCTGTTCAAGCTTGCCCGGTCGAAGGCCTATCTTTTTGCCGGCGTAGAAATCCGCTGGAAATGCGCGCCTGCGCTGGCGAGCGATGACATTCCCGAAGAGGCCGTGTTCAAATTTCCGGGTGGCCTCGCCGACCATCTGGCCGAACAGTTGAACGGACGCGAATGCGTCACCTCTCAACCGTTCGCCGGGAGCCAGGATTTTCCGGACGAACAGGGGCGCGTCGAATGGGCCATCGCCTGGCCCCTGTTTTCGGACGGTTCGACCAGCTGGTATTGCAACACCGTACCCACCCCCGATGGCGGTACGCATGAACAAGGCTTGCGCGCTGCGCTCACCAAGGGGCTGCGCGCATTCGGCGAACTCACCAGTACGAAAAAGGCGAAGGATCTTTCAGCCGACGACGTGATGGTCGGCGCGGAAGTCATGTTGAGCGTGTTCATCCGTGACCCCCAGTTCCAGAGCCAGACCAAGGACCGCCTCACCAGCCCCGAGGCCGCCCGCCTGGTGGAAAACGCGGTGCGCGATCATTTCGACCACTTCCTGACCGACAACATGGACCGCGGCAAGGCGCTGCTGGGCCAGGTGATGGAGCGCATGGACGAACGCCTGCGCCGCAAGCAGGAACGCGAGGTCAAACGCAAGACCGCGACCAACGCCAAGAAGCTGCGCCTGCCCGGCAAGCTGACCGATTGTTCGGGTGAAGGCGATGGCGAAACCGAACTGTTCATCGTCGAAGGCGATTCCGCCGGCGGCAGCGCCAAACAGGCGCGCAACCGGAAGACGCAAGCCATTTTGCCGATCCGCGGCAAGATCCTCAACGTTGCCAGCGCCACCGCTGACAAGATCCGCGCCAACAGCGAAATCGCCGATCTGACGCTGGCGATGGGCTGCGGCACCCGCAAGGATTGCGACCCGGAAGCGCTGCGGTACGACCGTATCGTCATCATGACCGACGCGGACGTCGACGG
Organism: Qipengyuania zhejiangensis; assembly: GCF_035607565.1. NCBI lineage: Bacteria > Pseudomonadati > Pseudomonadota > Alphaproteobacteria > Sphingomonadales > Erythrobacteraceae > Qipengyuania > Qipengyuania zhejiangensis. Next base: position 1,150,102 of record NZ_JAYKGO010000001.1, read on the forward strand.
TGCCCACATCGCGACCTTGCTGATGACGTTTTTCTTCCAGGAAATGCCTGACGTCGTGCGCGGTGGGCATCTCTATCTCGCCCAGCCCCCGCTCTATCGCCTCACTGCCGGCAAGGAGAGCCGCTACGCACGTGACGATGCCCATCGCAAGGAACTGGAGGAAACGGTTTTCAAGGGCAGGAAGGTCGATGTGGGACGCTTCAAGGGCCTTGGCGAAATGAACCCGGCGCAGCTGCGCGAGACCACGATGAACCCGGCAAGTCGCAGTCTGATCCGCATCACGCTGCCGCAGGAGTTCGAGCAGCGTGCTGTCGTGAAAGAGCTGGTCGATCAGCTGATGGGGCGCAATCCGGAACACCGGTTCAATTTCATTCAGAACAACGCCGGTGAATTCGACCGCGAGAAGATCGACGCCTAGCCTGCGGCAGGATCGATCGGTTCAGCCGCGAAAATCTCGATCTTGGGCGGGGCTGCCGTCATCTTGCCGATGTCGCGGATGAAAGCGCCCGATTCAGGAACCGCAAAATGCGCGCGCACCGCGTCCGCATCGATCCACTTTTCGAAGAAGTGCATACGCGTGGGCGTTTCGCCATCGATATAGCAATTGTGCGCGATGCATCCGGGCTCGCTGCGCGAGCGCGCCGAATGTTCGCAGCCGAGACGGATGGCCTCATCGCGATGATCGGGAAGCAAATCAGCCGAACCGGTGATGATGATCATTTTTCTTCCCTTGTGTGAATGTGAAGCTGCCCCTCCAACGTTCGGTGGATAGGGCATTTGTCCGCAATTTCGAGGAGCCGGACACGCTGATCGTTGTCCAGCAGATCGCCCGACACGGTGATGACGCGATTGAGAGCCTGCATGGGCTTGCCCTCGTGCATTGCGGTAACGTGGTCGCAAGCTGCGTCATGTTCGCGCTCGTGCGTTACGTGGACCGCAACACCTTCCAGCGGCCAACCCTTGCGGTCGGCGTACATCTTCATCGTCATCGCCGTGCACGTACCCAGCGCCGCGTTCAAAAGATCGTAAGGTGTCGGTCCGCTGTCGTCCCCGCCGTCGCTGCGGGGTTCGTCCGCGATGAAGCGATGGGTCCTGGTGTGAACCTCGGTGCCGAACTTCCCATGACCGGTCATTGCAACAACCCCGTCTGCGGGCATCGGCCAATCGTCGCGCAGCGGCAAATAGCGGGCCGCCCACGTGGCGATCATGGATGCTGCGAAACGCGCATCGCCTTCATCCAGCAGAAGATGATCGGCGCCTTCAAGACTCACGAAGCTCTTGGGGTGCTTAGCCGCCCGGAAAAGAACGCTCGCATGGTCAATCCCGACGACGCTGTCCGTCGGTGAATGCAGGAACAGCATCGGCTTGCGAAGGCGGGCAACCTCGGCGAGCAGATCGGTGTTCTCCACCTTCTCGATGAATTCCTTGCTGATGCGAAATTCGCGCCCCGCGATGCGGACAGGTCCGGTCCCGTCAGTCCGAATTGTATCGATGTCACCTTCGATGCTGCCCAGGACATGGGGCACATCGCTCGGTGCGCCGATGGTCGCGATGGCGGCGACGTTTGCAGCCCCCAGATCGTCCGCGGCTGCCAGCACGGCGGCCCCGCCCAAGCTGTGCCCCACCATCAGGATCGGTTGGGAAAAACGTTCGATGAGTAGCTGAGCCGCATCGACCAGGTCGTCTACATCGGTTGCAAAGCCGGCCCGACCGAATTCGCCCTCGCTTCCCCCCAGACCGGTAAAGTCGAACCGAAGGGTGGCGATGCCTTCTGCGGCGAGCGCGCGCGCGACCGCCACGGCCGCGCGGCTCTGCTTCGTGCAGGTGAAGCAATGCGCGAACAAGGCTGCGCCGAGCACCAGCCCGGTCGGCATCTCCAGCGATCCTTCAAGCCGGTGCCCTGCCCTGGTCGTGATCGAAAGAGTCTCTGTCGGCATCGTTACTCCGCATTTTTTTTCTGCATGTGTGTGTAAGGAATACCGTCCTCGGCGGACTAAGGGGCCATGGAAAGCAAAAAACAGCACTCGCTTTACGAGGAAGCAGGGGTGATTTTCGCGCCGGCCATCGCCCGCCTGGCCCGGGCGATGGAACATAACCCCGAAAAATCGAGAGATCTGGAACAGGACATACATTGCGAACTGTTTCGCAGTTTCGCGCGGTTCGATGGGCGCTGCTCGCTGAAAACATGGGTGTACCGCGTTTCGCACAATGTCTGTGCGGAACACCGGCTTCGGGCCGCGCGCGGGCCAAAGCCGGTACCCCTCGACCAGATCGAACATCTCCCGCAACCCGGCGATGCCGAAACGCGGGCTGCCGAAAACCACGCCGTGGCACAGGCACACGCCCTGATCCGGCAGCTACCGACGCTGGATGCACAGGTAATGCTGCTGTGGCTTGAAGGGGAAGCGGGCAAGGACATCGCGGACGTTACCGGTCTCGGCACTGCCGCGGTCACGACCCGCATTCACCGCATCAAGGCCCTCATTTCCGAAGCTTTCGCAACCCCAGTCTCCGGAGGAGAATCCGCATGACCGATACCCACACCACATTCTGGACCGGGCGCGAACAGGACGCCGCATTCAGTTCGCCAGCAGCCTGCGAAAGCCGTGCGACCCGCTTCGAACGAACGATCCGCAGGCGCAACATTCTGGAATATGCCGCGGCCGCATTGATGATACCGTGCTTTGCCGGGCTGGCCGGTGTTGCTGCGTGGCATGCCGAATGGATGTTCGCGGGCGCTTCCCTGGCCTGCCTTGCCGCAATCGTCTTCGTGGTGGCCAAGCTGATGCGCGATGGCGCAAACCTGGAACGCAAACCCGAGGTCAGTTGCCGCGATCACTTGCGTATTCAGTACAAGCGCCAGCGCGATTTGCTGCGTTCCGTGCCCCGGTGGTATCTGGGCCCGCTGGGTTTCGGCATCGCCAGCTTCTTCGCGGTCGTGGTGTCCAAGGTGGCCGAAGAACGAGGCATCGGCCCCGCCCTCGACGGTATCTGGGTCCCGCTGGGGGGCACGATCATCTTCTTCCTCTTCGTTGGTTTGATCAACCTGTGGGCGGCGCGCATGCTCGATCGGCAAATCCAGCAGCTTGACAGCGTGTGAGATAATCTTGCTCCGGATGGCAAGCAAACCTTGCCATCCGGCGCTTGCCCTTGGCCGCGTCTGCCCCTAACGCAAACGTAAAGTTGCAAGGGAAAACCGATGTCCGACCAGAGCCGTTTCGAAGGTACCAAGTCCTACATCGCGACCGAAGATCTGAAGGTCGCCGTCAATGCCGCAGTCACGCTGCGCCGCCCGCTGTTGGTCAAGGGCGAGCCCGGCACCGGCAAGACCGTGCTGGCGCACGAAATCTCCAAGGCGCTGAACGCACCGCTGATCGAATGGAACGTCAAGTCGACGACCAAGGCGCAGCAGGGCCTCTATGAATACGACGCGGTGGCCCGCCTTCGAGACGGACAGCTGGGCGACGAACGCGTTCACGACATTTCGAATTACATCAAGAAGGGCAAGCTATGGGAAGCCTTCACCGCTCCGCAGCTGCCCGTCCTGCTGATCGACGAGATCGACAAGGCCGACATCGAATTCCCGAACGATCTGTTGCAGGAACTCGATCGCATGAGCTTCGACGTGTACGAAACGCACACGCGGATCGAAGCGAAGGATCGGCCCATCGTGGTCATCACGTCGAACAACGAGAAGGAACTGCCTGACGCGTTCCTGCGGCGCTGTTTCTTCCACTACATCAAGTTCCCCGACCGCGAAACGATGCGCGACATCATCGAGGTCCACTTCCCCGGAATCCAGAAAACTCTCGTCAGCAAGGCGATGGAGATTTTCTACGAAATCCGCGAAGTGCCCGGTCTGAAGAAAAAGCCGAGCACGAGCGAACTGCTCGACTGGCTCAAGCTGCTCCTGAACGAGGACATGCCGCTCGACGTGCTTCAGGACAGCAATCCCAATGCAGCGATCCCGCCGCTGCACGGGGCACTGTTGAAGAACGAACAGGACGTCATGATGTTCGAACGCCTGGCGTTCATGGCGCGCCGCCAGAGCTGATTGCCTCCGGACAACAAGAAGGGGCGCGTTCCGGTGCGGAACGCGCCCCTTTTTTGTGGCCCTATGCGGCTCAGTTGAACGTGTAGGCGAGTTCGAAGTCACCCCAGCGCCGGCCGTTTATGTAGACGGGCACATAGACGTTGCGCACGACGATGTAGTTCTTGCCGTCACCTTCCTGGCGGTAAACCGCCATCGTGTAGGGATCGCTGCTTTTCTTCGCGGCGAAATCCACGCCTTCGAGGATGATGCGGCCGTTGCGGCAATATTTGGTGTCATGCGCGATTTCACCGATCGGCTTGCGCGAATGTGCGGTCACGTGGGTCGGAAGGAATCCGTTCATGTCCGCCTGCGAACACATGATGATATGGCCACCCTCGCCCACGACGCGGTCGTTGATCGGCCGCCAGTTCGCATCAGCCCAATCGCTCAGGCTGGTGCGGAAGAGCTTCGGGTTGGTCCCTGCAATAAGCCGGTAATCCTGGTCGTAAAGTTGCCGCTCGGTAACCTCGCCATTCGCCAGGGCCTTCTCGGTGCTCTCGACGAGCATCTGGGCGAACCCTTGCGCCTTTTCGACCATCGCGCTGTCTTCCGGTGAAAGTCCGGCCTTCACAAGGCGATCGAACATCTCGCTCGCGGTGAGTTCGAGTTCTTCCATCCGGCCATGCGCCGTGGCGAGCTTGGCTTCGTTCTCGCTGACGGCTCCGTCGAAATCGCCCAGAACATCCTGCACGCGGTGAACGTGATCGGAAATCGTCGCGGTGTTGCGGGCGATCTGGTCCTGCTGCGCATCGACTTCGCCGATCAGTTCCGTAACACCCATCAACGTGTGTTCGATGGCCGAGACCGAGCTTTTCGCCTCGGCGCTTGCGGTTGCGCCGACCTGGATCTTCTCGATGACCTGTTCGGCCTCGGCGCCGAGGGTGTCGATGGTGCGCCCGATTTCCTCGGTCGCCTTGCGCGTCTCGCTGGCGAGGGTTTTCACCTCGTTCGCGACGACGGCGAAAGTGCGGCCCTGTTCGCCGGCCCGCATGGCTTCGATGGTGGCGTTGAGCGCCAGAATATTGGTGGTTTCGGCGATCTGGTCGATTTCCTGCGAGCTGCGGCGGACCTGATCCATCGCCGCGGCAAAGCCGGTCACGTGTTCCGTCAATGTTTCCACCAGGCCGAGCAGGTTGCCGATCTGACCCAGCGAGTTCCCGATCAGTTCGGACCCTTGGGCAAGCCGTTCAATCGCGCGTTGCGACAGTAGGCGCGCTTCGTCACTGGCTTCCAGAACCTTGCGCTGGTCTTCGTCGAGCGCGGAAACGGTGCCCTGCAATTCGACATATTCGGTCCGCAAATGTGCAAAGGAATCGATTACGCCCTGCACGATCCCGGCGACATCCGTGCAACCCACGGTAACCTTGCCGCAGCTTTCGGGTATCTGGCTAAGGCTCACTGCGCCCTTCGCATCGATTGCGCTGAGTTCCATGTGCGGTTCGTTCCCTGTTTCGATCGTTCAACCCGCGTCATCCCCTAGGGCACAATGGTTATTGGCGGGTTAAGGGAGTGCCCCGATTTTCGCTTCGCCTACGCCGCCACTTTCGCTAAGATCGCCGTCATGTTCTTCAATTTCGTAGACGAGCTCAGGGCCGCGGGCATTCCCGCCAGCTTCAAGGAACACCTCACGCTGCTCGAGGCGCTCGAGAAGGACGTGATCGAACAGACGCCCGAAGCCTTCTATTATCTCAGCCGCGCTACCTTCGTGAAAGACGAAGGGCTGATCGACAAGTTCGACCAGGTATTCGCCAAGGTGTTCAAGGGCATTATGTCCGATTACGGGCAAAACCCGGTCGACATTCCCGAAGACTGGCTGAAGGCCGTCGCGGAGAAGTTTCTTTCCGAAGAGGAAATGGAAAAGATCAAGAGCCTGGGCGACTGGGACGAGATCATGGAGACGCTCAAGATGCGCCTCGAGGAACAGGAAAAGCGCCACCAGGGCGGCAACAAGTGGATCGGTACGGGCGGGACATCGCCGTTCGGCAATGCAGGCTACAACCCCGAAGGCGTGCGCATCGGCGGCGAAAGCAAGCACAAGCGCGCGATGAAGGTCTGGGACAAGCGGGAATTCAAGAACCTCGACAGCACGAAGGAACTGGGTACCCGCAACATCAAGATGGCCCTGCGCCGCTTGCGCCGCTTTGCGCGTGAAGGGGCCGCGGACGAACTTGATCTGGACGCAACAATCGACGGCACGGCGAAGCAGGGCTGGCTCGATATTCGCATGCGGCCCGAGCGGCACAACGCGGTAAAGCTGCTCCTTTTCCTCGATGTCGGCGGATCGATGGATCCCTTCATCAAGCTTTGCGAGGAATTGTTCAGCGCGGCTACGGCCGAATTCAAGAACCTGGAATTCTTCTACTTCCACAATTGCCTCTACGAAGGCGTTTGGAAGGACAACCGGCGGCGTTGGCAGGAACGCACCAAGACCTGGGACGTCCTCCATAAATACGGCCATGATTACAAGGTGATATTCGTCGGCGATGCGGCGATGAGCCCGTACGAAATCACCCATCCCGGCGGCAGCGTTGAACACATGAACGAAGAAGCGGGCGCCACCTGGATGCAGCGCGTGGTGAACACCTATCCTGCTACGGTGTGGCTCAACCCGGTGCCTGAAAAGCAATGGAGCTATTCCCAGTCCACCAAGGTCATGAAGCAGATCGTGAACGACCGCATGTTCCCCTTGTCACTCGACGGGCTGGACGATGCGATGCGTGAATTGAGCCGTAAACAGGGATAGGGTCGGCACCGATCAAGGCAGGAATGCAGCGCCAGCGGTGCCTGTTGCCGACGTTCGTTCGATGCCGCAGCGTCCCTTCCAGAGTGATCTGTTGACCCGAGAATTATCCCACAGCCGTTTCGAGATCGTTCGGCTGCAGCTCGAAGCCTTCGACCCCGGTCAAGGCTGGCGGTTGTGGCTCTACGAATTCATCCTGTTCGGCTTCAAACAGGGGTGGGCATGCCTGTTTGGCGCGTTGATGCTGGCGTTATTGCTGCTGACGCACGTGTTCTACCCTGACGATGCACCGCTGCACCGGTATGATTTTCTCACCCTGTCCGCTGTCGCGATTCAGGCGGGAATGCTGCTGTTCCGTCTGGAAACATGGTCGGAGGCGAAGGTTATCCTGATCTTCCACATCGTCGGGACGGTCATGGAATTGTTCAAGACCGCCGCCGGATCCTGGATCTACCCGGAAGACAGCATTTTTCACATCGGCGCCGTGCCACTGTTTTCCGGCTTCATGTATGCCGCTGTCGGAAGCTACATTGCTCGGGTCTGGCGGATTTTCGATTTTCAGTACTCGGCCTATCCGCCGCGGTGGGCCACCTACCTGCTTGCGGTTGCGGTCTATGTGAACTTCTTCTCCCACCACTGGCTGCCGGATATCCGCTCGATCCTGTTCCTGGCTACATTCGCCTTGTTCTGGCGGACGCGGGTTCATTTCCGCAATTGGCGCGCCCATCGGTGGATGCCTCTGGTAATCGGGTTCGCCCTCGTGGCCCTGTTTATCTGGGGAGCGGAAAATATCGGCACCTTTGCCCGCGCGTGGACGTATCCCGGCCAAGAGGATGGATGGGAACCCGTATCGCTTGCGAAACTCGGCAGCTGGTTCCTGTTGATGCTGATCAGCTTCGTCCTGGTCAGCCTCGTCAATCCGGTGCGCGAACCGGATCGGGGTGATTAGCCCTTCTGGTCCAACTCGGTGTTGAGGTGGAGGCTGCACCGCCAGAAGAAGAACGCCGGGATCAGCCCGAGGAAGGCAGCGCCGTAAAGCACGTACCGAACGCTTTCGTCTCCATATTCCGGGCGCAGGAAATCGGACAGCATCCCGAAGAATAGCGGCCCCAGTCCCAGCCCGATCAGGTTCTGGAAGAACAATAGGGCCGCCGCGGCAATCGCCCTCGCCCGTATCGGCACAAGGCCCTGGGCTGCCGAATATGTCGGGCCGTAGTACAGCGAGTTGCACAGCGTCGGGATGAACAGAAGCGCAAGCGCCATCGGCCAGCTCGACGCCTGATAGGCCAGGAACGCCAACGGCGCTGCGACGACCATTCCGATCGCCGGTGCAGTCAGGACGTGCCGCCGGTTCGTGGCCCCGAAGCGGTCCGCTATGTACCCGCCGAGCAAGGTCCCCAGGATGCCTGCCGCGCCGTTGATCAATCCGAACCACAATCCGACTTCGCCCGGCGTAAGGCCATGGGTCCGCTGCAGGAAAATCGTGGTCCACGTCGTCTTGCCATAAGACAGGAAGGCCGCCGCCGAACCTGCGGCGAGCAGGAGGACAAAGGCACGCGATCCCATCACCGTTTTCAGCGCTTTGCCCATCGGCAAGGTATCGCGGCTCTGTTGTTGCAAGGCTTCTGCCGTTTGCGACTGGCGCGGATCCTTGAGGACGAACCATACCAGAAAAGCCAGGCCCACTCCAGGAAGCCCGACAATCAGGAACGCCATTCGCCATCCGAAAAGGTCGGCCAGAACACCACCGATCAGCATACCCAGCAGCGTGCCGATTGGAATGCCAAGCGCGTAAAAGGCCAAGGCAGAACTGCGCCGTTCGGGCGGTACGATATCGGCAATGAGCGAGTGGGCGGGAGGTGTGCAGCCCGCTTCACCGACGCCCACACCGATCCGTGCCAGCAGCAACTGCACGAAATTCTGCGCCATGCCGCACAGCGCGGTCATCAACGACCAGGTCGCCAGCGCCACAGCGATCAGACGCGGCCTGATGGTGGTCGGGCGGTCGGAATAGCGGGCAATCGGCAGGCCGAGGGCCGTGTAGAACAGAGCGAAGGCCAGCCCGGTCATCAGGCCGATCTGCGTGTCGCTAAGGCCGAGATCCTGTGCGATCGGTTCCGCCAGAATATTGACGATCTGCCGGTCGATGAAATTGAAAATGTAAACAATGAGCAGCAACCAAAGAGTTACGCGCACAGACGTTGTTCGCGTAGAATCGCTCGCGATCGATGCCATTATTCTCTCCCTCAATGCCAGCAAAGGTCTGCGAGACATCGCCCGGCGTCAAGCCATTGTCGCCCAATCGAGTTGATTCGATGGGGGAATACGCAGGCTTGCGCCCGGCACGCGTCCCATCACCCGCTGCGGCAAGGGCTCAACTGTAAATCAGATGGCTCTTGATCGTGCGGCGCCACTCGGTCTCGTCCGCTTCAGCCAGCGTATCGAGATCGCCCGGTTCGGCCTCCGCATCGTCGACCCATTCCCGCAAGCTCGGTCCGCCGTTGATCACGTCGATCGCCAACCGGTCGAATTCGTACTCGTATGGGAAATCGCGCCACAGGGGATAGTCCCCGTACAGCGCCCTGATCGCCTTGAACGCGAGCGCCTGGAGCCGCCAGGGGCGAAATTCGTGGTGATCGTAGAACCGGCCTTCTGCATGGATCATCAGCGAACTGCACAGCGTCCCAGCGTGCTTGTGAAAGGTTGGCTCGAACCAGTTTTCACGCACGGCGCAACCGCGCAGCCAGCTGGGCGCGAGGCGCTGCATTTCCTTGAGCACCGCGCCTGCATCGATGTCGGGCGCGCCGAACAGGACTTCGAGCGGGCGCGTTGTCCCCCGCCCCTCGCTCAGCGTCGTACCTTCCAGCATGACCGTGCCGGCATAGGCGCGCGCCATGTTCACATTGGCTGCGTTCGGGCTCGGGTTGATCCAGACACGGCCTTCGGGCCACCCGAAGCCGGGGGCATGGCCGGGTTGCCAGCCAACCATTTCGACAACCTTGTAGTCCAGATCGAGTCCGAAGTGAGCGCGGAACCACGACCCCATCTCGCCCATCGTAATGCCGTGGCGCATGGGCATCGGCCCTGCGCCCACGAAGCTTTCCTGTCCGGGAACGAGCAGGCTCCCTTCCACCGGTCCGCCCGCCGGGTTGGGCCGGTCCAGCACCCAGACTTCCTTGCCTGCCCTTGCCGCCTCTTCCATCAGGTAGAGAAGGGTCGTGACGAAGGTGTAGATGCGGCAACCCAGATCCTGCAGGTCGAACAGGAACACGTCTGCGCTCGACATCATCTGGCCCGAAGGACGCCGAACTTCTCCATACAGGCTGTAAATCGGGATGCCGTATTTCGGATCCGTTTCATCAGCCGTCTCGACCATGTTGTCCTGCTTGTCGCCCTTGAGCCCGTGTTGCGGACCAAAGGCGCTGGTGACGTTCACCCCGCGCGCGATCAGGGCATCGAGAGAATGTTCAAGCTGCGCGGTCACCGATGCGGGATGCGCGACCAGGGCCACGCGCTTGCCCTGCAAGGGCGCGCGCAATTCTTCCTCGGTCAGCAACCGGTCTATGCCGAAGCGCACGCTCACAGCCGGCCCGCCAGATGAAGCGCACGGCAAACCGTGGAGTGGAATTCCGGCTTCCCGTCTTCGAAGGCCAGCGCCCAGAACTGGATGTTCCCGCTCTTATCTTCGACAATGGCGTTGAGCGCCACGGCTGCCGGTACCGGCAATTGCGAATGCACGGTCGCCTCCAGCACCAATTCCGTCGCATCGTGGCGACAGGTTATGTCCACCTTCGCGGGCGCATCGCGGCTGTTCAGCCGGAATGCGTCGAAATCATAACACGCCCAGCGGCGGGAGGGTGACAGGTTGAATTCGCGATAATATTCGCCGCCTTCGGGCTGCCAGAATATTTCAAAACATGTGGTCTTCCACAGATTGTCCATCCTCTCGGGCTCTGATTCCTCGGGAACGAGGATTCGGGCGATATCGCCGATAAGCCGGAAACTGGCGGAACAACCGTCCGCAGTCGGCTCGATCGCGCCTTCAACCGATTCGATCGGTCCGGCGGCACAGTGGGGGTGAAGCACGAGGTTTTTCATGACGCCGCTATTGCCCAGCACAAAAGGCTCCGCAACCCACTTGGGAAGCGCGCCCGGCGCTGCTAGGGGCGGCAAACCATGAGCACCTACCAATCCGACCTCCTGCGCCTGCTCGAAGAGCGTGGCTACATCCACCAGATCACCGATCCGCAGGGGCTCGACGCGCTTGCCGTGAAACAGGTGATACCGGGGTATATCGGTTTCGATGCCACCGCCCCGTCGCTGCACATCGGCAGCCTGGTCCAGATCATGATGCTGCGCCGCCTGCAGCAGGCGGGTCACAAACCGATCGTGGTCATGGGGGGCGGCACCACCAAGGTCGGCGACCCCAGCGGCAAGGATGAAAGCCGCAAGATGCTGACCGATGCCGATATCGATGCGAACATCGCCGGTATCCGCACGGTCTTCGAAAGGCTGCTGACATTCGGCGATGGCCCGACGGATGCCGTCATGGTCAACAACGACGAATGGCTGAGCGAGCTGGGTTACATCGAACTGCTGCGCAATGTCGGCCCGCATTTCACGATCAACCGAATGCTGACCTTCGATTCGGTGAAATTGCGGCTGGAACGCGAACAGCCGCTAACGTTCCTCGAATTCAATTACATGATCCTCCAGGCCTACGATTTTCGGGAACTGGCCCAGCGATACGACTGCCGGCTCCAGCTTGGCGGAAGCGATCAGTGGGGCAATATCGTCAATGGGATGGAACTCGGCCGCCGGATGGATGGTCGCGAATTGTTCGGCCTGACCACGCCGCTCCTGACCACCGCGGACGGATCGAAGATGGGCAAAACGGCCGCCGGGGCCGTGTGGTTGAATGAAGACCAATTGCCCAGCTACGATTTCTGGCAATACTGGCGCAACGTCGATGATCGCGACGTGGGCCGGTTCCTGCGACTGTTCACCGATCTGCCGCTGGACGAGATCGCGCGCCTCGAATCGCTCGAGGGCGCTGAAATCAACATGGCAAAGACGGTTCTTGCCAACGAAGTAACCAAACTTGTTCGCGGTGAAGACGCCGCCGCCCTGGCCGAACGCACTGCGGCGGATACCTTCACCGGCGGCGGGGTTGGTTCGGACCTTCCGACATTGTCTGTCGGACCCGAAGGCATGCGGATCGGTGCCGCGCTGACCGAGCTTGGATTTACCGCTTCCAACGGAGAGGCGAAGCGCAAGCTGGCCGAAGGCGCAGTCAGGCTGGACGACACGCCGATCACCGATCCCGGACACCTCATAACGCTTGAAGATGGCGCCCAGGCGAAGCTGAGCCTGGGCAAGAAGAAGCACGCCATCCTGCTGCCCTGACGCACGACGGAACGGTAGAAAACTGCGCCATCCGGCCTGGCGAGTTTACCAAATTTAAGCCTTTTTCATCCATATCTCTTCTGGTCGTATCACTAGAAGGGATCGTCATCCGATGAGTGCCGGAGCACAACTCAGCGTAACCGACCAGCGGCGCATGGCGCGCCACCCGGTCGATCATCCTGTTATTGCCGAGCATTTCGGCAAGGGCGACCTGCGCCTGCACATCGCCAACATTTCGGCGAACGGGTTCATGGTGGACAACGCCGAAGGGCTGAATCGCGGCGAACGCGTGATTATCCGGCTCCCTGTTATCGGTCGGATCGAATCCTACGTTATCTGGCAGCGTGACAACCGCGCCGGGTTCCAGTTTGAGCGCATCATCCGCGTGGACGACTTTCTTGCGCTGATCGATACGCTCCAGCCAAATCCCCGACTGCGCAAGCTGCGCTAACAGCAAACATCTGTTTCCAGTTCACGAAGCAAGCGCGTCTTCACAAGCGAAGGCGCGCCTGCCATGCGTCGCCTTGTGAGCGATGCTGCCTTATCCCCTGACGCCTCCCCTCTTCGCATAGCGAACTTCCGGGCCTATTGGATTTCCCGGCTGTCGATGACGCTGGCTCAATACGCCATGATGCTCATCATCGGGTGGCAGACCTACAACATCGCCCGCGATTCCGGCATGGGTGTACCTGCCGCATCGGGCCAACTAGCCCTCATCGGCCTCCTTCAGTTTCTGCCGCTCTTCGTTCTGACACCGTTTTCCGGATGGGCTGCCGACCATTTCGACCGGCGGAATATCGCACGGATTACCGTTCTGGCTCAGTTGGGTTGCGCCGGCACTCTGGCATGGTTCACGTGGGACGGCGCGGTGTCGCTGGGGGCGCTCTACGCCGTTGCGGTGGTCCTCGGGGTGGTGCGGGCCTTCAACGGCCCTGCCCTGTCCGCCCTGGCACCCAATCTTGTGCCCAAGGCAATCCTTCCGAACGCCATCGCCTTGTCCAGCATCGCCTGGCAGGCGGGAATGATCGTTGGCCCCGCAATCGGCGGCTATACCTATGCCATCATCCCTGCCCTTCCCTATGCCGTGGCCGTCGTGCTGTTCGCCGTATCGCTCGTCGCCCTGTCGTTCATCGGCCGAGTGCCGCAGCCACCGCGCGCCGCGAACAAACGGCCGATCCATCAGATGGTCGAGGGGCTTCGCTATGTGGTGCACAACAAGATGGTTCTTGGCGCCATCACGCTCGATCTGTTTGCAGTGTTCCTGGCCGGGGCAACGGCACTTTTCCCGGTTTATGCTCGTGACATCCTGCAGGTAGGCGAAACGGGGCTGGCGCAATTGGCGATGGCCCCTGCGGTCGGTGCCGCGCTGACGGCGCTGTGGTTCTCGTTCCGACCGCTCAGGAACAATGTCGGACCAAAGATGCTATGGGCTGTCGGCATATTTGGCGTGGCCACGGTGGTTTTCGGCCTGTCCACATCCATGCCGCTCAGCCTGGCGATGCTGTTCATCGTGGGCGCAGCGGACATGTTCAGCGTGTATATCCGCCAGTCGTTGATCCAGTTGCACACTCCCGACGACAAGCGCGGGCGTGTTTCTTCGGTCAGCCTGCTGACGATCAGCGCCTCGAACGAATTCGGCGACTTCTTTTCGGGCAGCCTCGCATACGCGCTGGGTCCGGTGATCGCCGTTGTCGGAGGAGGGGCAGGCGCGATCGTGACGGTTCTGGTATGGAGCCGGATATTCCCCGTGCTGCGAACCACCCGGACCTTTGACCCGCCCGAAGAATTCCTAGATCATAGCGATCACGAAAAAATTCAGGAGAAGACGCCATGAAAGCCGATTCCGTCCTCGCCACAATCGGCGGCACCCCCCACATCCGCCTTTCGCGCATGTTCCCCGACCACGAAGTCTGGGTGAAGAGCGAGCGCGCCAACCCCGGCGGATCGATCAAGGACCGAATCGGCCTGGCCATGATCGAAGACGCCGAAAGGTCGGGCAAGCTGAAACCCGGCGGCATCATCGTGGAGCCGACGAGCGGGAACACCGGCATCGGTCTTGCGATGACCGCGGCGGTCAAAGGCTACAAACTTGTCCTGGTCATGCCCGAAAGCATGAGCATCGAGCGCCGCCGCCTGATGCTTGCGTATGGCGCGACATTCGACCTTACGCCCAAGGAAAAAGGCATGAAGGGTGCGATCGAACGCGCCCAGGAAATCGTGTCGCAAACCGAAGGTGCGTGGATGCCCAGCCAGTTCGACAACGAATCCAACTGGAAGGTCCACGCACGCACGACAGCCGAGGAAATCCTGGCCGATTTCGCCGACACACCCATCGATGTCATGATCACGGGCGTCGGCACCGGCGGGCACCTGACGGGCTGCGCCGAAAAGCTCAAGCAAACATGGCCCGCGATGAAGGCCTTCGCTGTCGAACCCACCCTCTCTCCGGTTATCAGCGGGGGCCAGCCCGGCCCTCACACCATCCAGGGGATCGGCGCAGGCTTCGTGCCTGAAAACCTTCACACCCAGGCGATCGACGGGGCTATCCAGGTTGATCCCGAAGACGCCAAGGAAATGGCGCGCCAGTGCGCCACGCGGGAAGGCTTGCTCGTGGGCATATCCAGCGGCGCGACCTTGGCCGCCATCGCCAAGAAATTGCCCGATCTGCCTTCTGGCAGCCGTATTCTCGGTTTCAATTACGATACCGGCGAGCGTTACCTGTCGGTGCCGGATTTCCTGCCTGAATGACCGAGCTGACGCCCGTATCCTACCGCGACGGCGCGGTCGATCTGACCGCGCTGCACGGGCGGCCCGCTGGAACGGTTAGGGGCGCAGTCGCGATTTTCCCGACCTTCATGAACTCGACCCCCGGCGTCGAGGCAAAGGCGCGTGCGCTGATCGCGGAAGGTTTCGCAGTACTGATCGCCGATTTCTACGGGCCGCAGGCGCCCAGGGATTTCGAGCAGGCTTTTGCTGCCATGAGGCACCTGCGGTCCGATCCTTGCGCGATGCGCGCCAGGTTGCACGCGTCCATCGACCTGATGCGCCGTCTTGAACCCGATCTGCCCCAATTGGCCATCGGCTTCTGCCTTGGCGGGATGGCGGTGCTCGAATTGGCACGCGACGGCGCCGATCTGCTTCTCGTTGCCAGCTTCCACGGCTTACTGGAAACGCCGCTGCCCGCCGAAAAGCCGATTTCTGCGCGCATCCTGGTATGCCATGGTGACGCGGATGCTCTGGTGCCGCGCGGCCACGTTCTGGAGTTTTGGGAAGAGATGGACGGGATTAATGCCGACTGGCATTTCCACAGCTATTCCGGGGTCGAACACGGGTTCACCAACCCCGCAATGCTCGATGGATCACCCAATCCTGCCTATGACGCCAGTGCCGACCGTCAAAGCTGGTCCGCGCTTTTGTCTCTTCTCGATGAAATGATCGGCTGATCGCACAGAGTGATCTTTCTCTTCCAGGCAAGCAATGAAAAAGGGCGCCTCCCCCAAAGGGAAGCGCCCTAATTCATTCAACTATGACGCCGATCACGCGGCCGTGGCGAACGCCTCTTCGCCAAGGGCCATCATGCTGTCGGCGCCCGCTTCCAGTTTCCGGCGCAGTGCGCCGGCATCGGGAAGGTAGCGATCCATGTAATAGCGCGCAGTGGCGAGCTTTGCCTCGTAGAAGGCCTTGTCATCAGCGCCTTCGGCCAGTTTCGCCTTCGCGACCTTGGCCATGCGAAGCCACATCAGACCAAGCGAAACGATACCCATGATGTGCATGTAGTGGTGGGCACCCGCCCCAAGGTGATTGGGGTTGGCCATCGCGTTCTGCATGAACCACATCGTTGCCGCCTGCTGCTGGGCAACGGCCTTTTCAAGCTGCTCCGCCATCGGGGCAAGCGCTTCGTCCGCCTTTGCCGCGGCGATATCCTCGGCAGCCATCTTGAAGAACGCCTGGATCGCCGCGCCACCATTCTGCGCCAGCTTGCGGCCGCACAGGTCCATGGCCTGAACACCATTCGTGCCTTCGTAGATCTGGGCAATCCGGGCATCGCGGACGAATTGGCTCATGCCCCATTCCTCGATGTAACCGTGGCCGCCATAGACCTGCTGCATGTTCGTAGCGACTTCGTAGCCCTTGTCGGTGCCGTAACCCTTGATGACCGGCGTAAGCAGTCCGATCATCGCGTCGGCTTCGGCGCGCTCTTCCTCGGTCGCGGCCTTGTGGCTCAGGTCCACCAGAAGCGCACCCCACAGGCACAGCAAGCGCATGCCTTCGGTAAAGGCCTTGGCGTCCATCAGCATGCGGCGCACGTCGGGGTGGACGAAAATCGGATCGGCCTGCGCCTCGGGTTCCGCAGGGCCCGTGAGGGCGCGGCCCTGACGCCGGTCGAGGGCATAAGTCACGCCGTTCTGATAGGCCGCTTCCGCCTGTGCGAGGCCCTGAATACCAACCCCGAGCCGCGCCGCGTTCATCATGATGAACATGGCGGCAAGCCCCTTGTTTTCGTCCCCGACGAGCCAACCCTTGGCGCCATCGTAATTGAGCACGCAGGTCGCGTTGCCGTGGATGCCCATCTTGTGTTCGATCGAACCGCAGACGACGCCGTTGCGATCGCCCAGGCTGCCATCGTCGTTTACGATGAACTTGGGCACGACGAACAGCGAAATCCCCTTGGTGGAATCGGGCGCGCCCGGTGTTTTGGCAAGAATCAGGTGGATGATGTTCTCCGCCATGTCGTGTTCGCCAGCGGATATGAAAATCTTGGTGCCGGTAATCGCATAGCTGCCATCGGCCTGCGGTTCGGCCTTGGTGCGGATCATGCCGAGATCCGTGCCGCAATGCGGCTCGGTCAGGTTCATGGTGCCCGTCCACTCGTTGGAGATCATCTTGGGCAGATATTTCTCTTTCTGCTCCTGCGAACCCTTCGCGAGCAGGGCCGACACCGCACCGTTGGTCAGGCCGGGGTACATGCCGAACGCCTGGTTGGAAGAAGCGATGAATTCCTCGATCACGAAACCCATTACGTGCGGCATTCCCTGGCCGCCGAATTCCTCCGGATGACCGAGCGTGCCCCAACCTGCTTCGCGAAACTGGTCGAACGCTTCCTTGAAGCCCTTGGGAGTCGTCACGGAACCATCGGCGTGGCGCGTGCAGCCTTCCTGATCGCCAGACTGGTTGAGCGGAGCAAGAACCTGCGCACAAAACTTGCCGCCTTCATCGATCACGGCGTCGGTGACGTCGGTCGTCGCCATCTCGAAGCCAGGCAATTCGCCATAGCTGGCGAGATCGAGAACTTCGTTGATGATGAAACGGGTGTCGCGTGTGGGCGCGGTATAGGTGGGCATCTGCGTGTCCTTGGTAGGGGGTTGTGGTGGGCTTTCGCCCAGCTCGTCAGTCCTGGTCCAGCGTCTCGATGTGGCTGATGAATTCGGTCAGTTCCTTGATCGAACTGTCGATATCAGCGCGCTGAGCCTTGAGCTTGGCGACATGAGTTTTGCACTTTTCGACCGTGACCCGGCGCTGCTCCACGCGCCCGTCACCCAGATCGTAAAGGTCGATCATCTCACGGATTTCCGTGAGCGAGAAGCCAACGTTCTTGGCGCGCATGATCCATGCAAGTCGGGCACGATCGCGGGTCGAATAGATCCGCGTCAGGCCAACGCGCGAGGGGGCGATTAGCCCTTCATCCTCGTAAAATCGCAAGGCCCGCGCGGTGCAATCGAACTCGCTGGTCAAATCCGAAATGGAGAATTGTTCGCGGTCGAGCTTGTCCGGTCGTTCAAGATGGGCACCGGCATGGCGCCTGTCCTTGTCCGTCGTCACGTGCTCTCTACTCAGCGGCTGGGTCATGCCACCCGTTTACCCGAACGTTTACGTAAGCGTCAAGTCCTTACGGGCCGGAGAGCATCCCCATCCAACTCGCGGTAGAAGCAACTCGTTGCGCCCGTATGGCACGTCGGCCCCGCCGGTGTGCAGCGCAGGATCAACGCGTCCTGATCGCAATCGACCAGGATGGCATCAACGTTCAGAACATTGCCCGAGCTTTCGCCCTTCATCCACAATTCCCCCCTCGATCGGGAATGGAAGTGGGCGCGGCCGCTGCGTCTGGTGGCCGCCAGCGCTTCCTCGTCCATGAATGCGACCATGAGGATGGCGTCCGATCCGGAATCGACCACCACGGCAGTCAACAAGCCCCGATCGTCGAACTTGGGCATGAAGGCGAAACCTTCTTCCCTGTTTTTCGCGTCCGACATTACGGTTTGTTCCTGAGTTCAATTGTAGGAATGCGACGTTCTTGTTGCACGATAACCACAAACTCCTTCCAAAATCGAGCGTGAAAGCAAAACCATATTCCCTGAATGCTCAACTTCGTGAACATTCCGATCCGCGGGTTGTTGTGGCCCGCCCACCGGAGCATCGGTGCCATTAGAGCGCCAGGTTCATGGGGGTCCCGGATCCGCTGCCGCGATGAGGGTTTTCGCGGCGCATCCGGAAACGATGAGGGATGGACCAGGTGCTACTGGGGGGTTGCACCGCTGCCGCAAGGCAGGTCCGGTATTATTCGTCACGTGGCGCCCGGGTCCGAAAGGACCCGGGCGTTTCGTTTATCCGCCCTGCCCGCGCGCACTCCCGATAGCTTCATCGAGAACTCTCGAAGCGCACCCGACAATCACGGTTCGCGCTCCGGCTTTCTTGAGTGCCTTGACGCATGCCGTGCTGGTTGCGCCGCTGGTCAGGACATCGTCGACCAGGATAACATCGGACCCGGCAATACGGTTTTGCCGCTTGCGGTTTGGCTCGATCGCTCCGGCGAGTGCTTTGCGGCGGGCACCAGCCCCCAAACCGCCAAGCGATGGTGTCGCGCGCCTTCGCACGAGCCCGTCCACCAGCAGATGGCCATGCCCGTTCTTCGCCAGTTCGCGCGCGAGCAGCCCCGCCTGATTGTACCCCCGCGTCCATAAGCGCCCGCGGTGCAGCGGGACCGGTACGATCACCCGGTCGGTATTTTTTCCCGCTATGCGCGCAGCGATAAGCTTGGCCAACATCGGTGCAAGCGCGATGCGCCCGCCGTGTTTCAGCGCCAACACCAGCTTGCGGGACGTCTCGGTGTACAGCGTGCCGGCGGCGATTCCGTCGTGGAGCGGAGGATCTGCCAGACACGGCGCGCACATAGCTCCATGTGCCGGGCCAGTCTGGCCGAAGGGCCGCTGGCACGTCTTGCAGCACGGTTCAGACGGAATGACGAGATCATCCCAACAGGCGGCGCATAGTCCACCCTGCTCGCCCAGCCCCGCTCCGCAGGCCGGACATCTGGGCGGGTATATGAAGTCGATCACCGGAGCGAGACTTTCGAAGAGGACGCGCCTTGTCGACATCTGAACGTGCTGCACCGCTTGCGCGCGGCTTGCAAGCGCGGCAGGGCGCGGCTGATGACTGGCGCCGCACCACCCCGTATTTTCGATCGTGATCGGCGTATTTCCGGACTTCGGCGGGCGCTGGTCCGGCAATCGCAGCGCGATGCCGCCAGATACATCCTCGACGACATGGTCGAAGATGTTCTCGAACGGCTGGAGTTCATGCGGCTTGAGCCGGATCGCGTGCTAGTGATCGGGGATTGGACCGGGACACTCGCCCTTTCGTTGGGTGGACGCGGCGCGGCGGTTACGGAAGCCGACGTTCGCACCATAGACGAAGAGCAGCCGCTCGATGGCGGCCCGTATAACCTGATCGTTAGCCTGGCATCGGTTGAGCGAGTCAACGACCTGCCCGGCGCGCTGCTTCACTTGCACATGGCGTTGGCCCCGGGCGGCATAATGATCGCGAGCGTCGTGGGTGCAGGAAGCCTGCCAAATCTACGACGGGCGATGATCGCGGCCGAACCCGATCGACCTGCGGCGCGCATGCATCCCCTGATCGACAACCGCGCCGCTTCGGCCCTGCTCCAGCGTGCCATGTTTGGCCGGCAGGTCGTGGATAGCCGGACGCTGACCGTGGCCTATCGGTCTCTGGACAAACTTGTCTCGGACCTTCGGGACCAGGGGCTCGGCAATTGCCTTACCAGCGCGGCACCCCCCCTGGATAAGGAGGCGGTGGCGCGCGCAAGGTCAGCGTTCATGCAAACGGCGAACAAGCAAGGCCGGGTCCTCGAAGATTTCGAGATCATGACCCTTACCGGTTGGAAAGCCTAGCGCAGGCTTGCCTGTGCAGCCGCCAGACGGGCGATCGGCACGCGGTACGGTGACGCGCTGACATAATCCAGGCCCGTTTCCTCGCAGAAGGCGATGCTTGCCGGATCTCCGCCATGTTCGCCGCAGATGCCAAGCTTGATATCGGGCCGCGTCGCCCTGCCCCGTTCCGCAGCCAGTCCAACGAGCTGGCCAACCCCGTCGATATCGAGGCTGACGAAGGGATCACGGGCGAAAATGCCCTTGTCGACATAGGTCGTCAGGAACCGGCCCGCATCGTCTCGGCTTACGCCAAGCGTAGTCTGCGTAAGATCGTTCGTGCCGAAGCTGAAGAATTCTCCAACCTCCGCGATTTCGCCCGCCATCAGCGCCGCGCGGGGCAGTTCGATCATGGTCCCGACAAGGTATTCGACCCGGCACCCTGCGGCTGCGAACACTTCTTCGGCCACACGGTCGACAACATTCTTGAGCAATTCCAGTTCGCGGCGCGTGGCCACCAACGGGATCATCACCTCGGGAACAGGAGCTTCGCCACTTGCCTGCGCGACCTGGCACGCGGCCTCGAAAATGGCGCGCGCCTGCATTTCGTAAATTTCGGGATAGGTGATCCCGAGGCGGCACCCACGGTGACCCAGCATGGGGTTGAATTCATGCAATTCCCCAGCCCGGCGCCGAAGCTGGTCGACGCTGAAGCCGGTGGCTTCGGCCAGATCGTCGAAGTCGGCGTCATTGTGCGGGAGGAATTCGTGAAGCGGCGGATCGAGCAGCCGGATGGTGCATGGCAGGCCGACCATCACATCGAAAATCTTGACGAAATCGCTGCGCTGTTCGGGCAGCAATTGGTCGAGAGCGGCGCGGCGTCCCGTTTCATCCTGGGCGAGGATCATCTGGCGAACCAAGCTGATCCGGTCTGCGTCGAAGAACATGTGTTCTGTCCGGCACAGGCCAATCCCTTCGGCGCCGAACTGACGCGCCATCCGACAATCGTTTTCGGTTTCGGCATTCGTGCGCACGCGCATCCGGCGGTGCTTGTCCGCCCATTCCATCAGAATGCCGAAATCACCGGCAAGTTCGGGTTCTATCGTGCGGACTTCGCCGGCCATGACCTGGCCGTTGGAGCCATCGATCGTGATCGTATCGCCTTCCTTCAGCTCGCGCGTCCCGATCGTTAGGGTGCGGCCTTCGCGCGCGATGGATACCTGCGAAGCACCCGACACACACGGCCGTCCCATGCCGCGCGCCACCACGGCCGCGTGGCTGGTCATCCCGCCACGAGCGGTCAGGATGCCCGTGGCAGCGTGCATCCCATGAATATCCTCTGGGCTGGTCTCGACGCGGACGAGGATCACCTTTTCCCCACGGTTCGACCAGAGTTCCGCAGTATCGGCATCGAGGACGATCTTGCCGCTTGCCGCCCCCGGCGATGCGGGCAGGCCAGCGGTCAGCACGTCACGCGGCGCATCCGGATCGAGCGTGGGGTGGAGCAACTGGTCGAGCGCCATAGGATCGACCCGCAGGATCGCGGTCTTTTCATCGACCAGACCTTCGCCAACCATGTCGACGGCCATCTTGAGCGCGGCCTTCGCCGTGCGCTTGCCGTTGCGGGTCTGGAGCAGCCAGAGCTTGCCCTGCTGAACGGTGAACTCGATATCCTGCATATCGCGGTAATGCCGTTCGAGCAGGTCGAACAGATGCGCCAGTTCGGCATAGGCATCGGGCATGGCTTCTTCCATGCTGGCCCGTTCCGCCCCCGCCCGTTCGCGCGCAGCCTTGGTGAGGTATTGCGGAGTGCGGATGCCGGCCACCACGTCTTCGCCCTGGGCGTTGACCAGCCATTCGCCGTAATAGGCTTTCTCGCCAGTCGACGGATCGCGGGTAAAGGCGACGCCGGTGGCACTGGTATCGCCCATATTGCCGAACACCATCGCCTGCACGTTGACCGCGGTGCCCATGTCGTGCGGGATATCGTTGAGGCGGCGATAGACCTTGGCCCGTTCGCTGTCCCAGCTGTCGAACACCGCGCGGATGGCACCCCACAATTGCACATGGGGGTCCTGTGGGAACGGTTCGTCCTGCTGTTCGGAA
Organism: Qipengyuania zhejiangensis; assembly: GCF_035607565.1. Taxonomy (NCBI): domain Bacteria; kingdom Pseudomonadati; phylum Pseudomonadota; class Alphaproteobacteria; order Sphingomonadales; family Erythrobacteraceae; genus Qipengyuania; species Qipengyuania zhejiangensis. The sequence goes on from NZ_JAYKGO010000001.1 coordinate 1,172,609, forward strand.
ACGATCCGCTTGTATTCCCCGACCAGCATTTTCCAATCGTCCGCGCTCATTTCGGTGTCGGCGTAATAGTCCGCGTCTTCCTTGGCGATTTCGAGGGCTTCCTCGAACAGCCCGTGATCGAGGCCAAGGACGACGTCCGAATACATCTGGATGAAGCGGCGATAGCTGTCCCACGCGAAGCGTTCATCGCCCGACGCGGCGGCAAGGCCCTGGACCGTTTCGTCGTTCAGGCCGAGGTTGAGGACGGTATCCATCATGCCCGGCATCGACACGGCGGCCCCCGAACGAACCGACACCAGCAGCGGATCGGCCGGATCGCCGAAATCCTTGCCCACGGTGCGTTCGATATGGGTCAACGCCTCGGCCACCGAAGCGCGCAGGGCATCGGAGAAATCCGCACCATGCGCCAGATACTCAAGGCATTCTTCGGTCGCGATGGTGAAGCCCGGGGGGACCGGCAAACCGATGCTGGCCATTTCGGCCAGGTTCGCGCCCTTGCCGCCCGTGACGGTCTTGTCCTTCTGCCGCGCATTCGAATGCGGAGCGTTGCCGCCGAAGGTGAAGACCGTGTCGTTACTCATCAAGGCAATTCCTACTGGATGGGACGCACGGAGCACAGTCCATGCGCATGTATCGCTCAGCCTTCGATGCGACTGAAGTCCGCGACTTTGTGCACTGCAGCACGAAAACGCGCAAGCAGGTCGAGGCGATGTGCCCGCTTGTTTTCTTCATCAGCGTTTACTGTGACTTCATCGAAAAACCGGTCGATGGGCGATCGCAAACTGGCAAGCGCCGCCATTGCGCCCGAGAAGTTTTCAGCTTCGATAGCCTTGGCCGCTGCCGGTTGCGCCGTTTCGAGAGCATCCATCAGCGCCTTTTCAGCCGCCTCGGGTTCGTAGGATAGTTCCTTCGCATGGCGCTCGGCCATCTTGGCGTCGATCACCGCCTTCATGTCGGGATCGTCGACCAGCGCCAGCGGATCTTCCTCGCCGGTGCGGGCGATTTCGCCTTCCGCGCCGTGCCAGTCTTCCTTCTTGAGGATGTTGGCGGCGCGCTTGTAACCAGCGAGCAGGTTGGTGCCGTCTTCGGTGTCGAGGAAAGCTGCCAGCGCCCTCGCTCTCGCTTCGACACGATCAACACGTCCATCAGTTTCGCTTCCCGCACTCCAGCTACGGGAAGCGTCAATGAAGTCGTGGCGCACACCTTCATCGCGGAGCTGAACACCTAGGCGCTGAAAAAGGAAATCGGCAACGCGCAGGCCGAGGCTGCCTTCGCTGTCATTCTCTGACCAAGCTTGAGCAAGCACCGATAGGTCGGCTTTGATATCGTTTTTCTGAGCGATTTGGAGGTATCCCAACGCAGCACGACGCAGCGCGAATGGGTCCTTCGAACCGGTAGGCAACAAGTCGATTTTGAAGAAGCTGAAGAGGTTATCCAGCTTATCTGCCAGTGACACCGCCACCGTAACAGGAGAAGTCGGCACATCATCACCCTGTCCGACCGGCTTGTAGTGATCGCGAATGGCGTCGGCGAGAGCATCAGGCAAACCCTCGGCGCGGGCGTAATAGGCGCCCATCAGGCCCTGAAGTTCGGGAAATTCACCGACCATTTCGGTGACGAGATCGGCCTTGCAGAGGCGCGCAGCCTGTTCGGCCATGTCCGGATCGGCGTCCTTGACGAAGCCTTCCTCGACCAGCCAGCGGGCCAGCTTGGCCACGCGGTCGACCTTGTCTGCGACGGTGCCCAGCTTTTCGTGGAAGGTAATCCGCCCCAGCCCCTTGGCGTGCTCTGCGAGGGTCTTCTTGCGGTCGACGTCCCAGAAGAAGCGCGCGTCGGACAGGCGGGCGGCGAGGACCTTGCGGTTGCCGTCGACCACGCGCGCGCCGCCGTCTTCCGCCTCGATATTGGCGGTGCAAATGAAGGCGTTGGCGAGCTTTCCTGCCGCGTCCTCGCAGACGAAATACTTCTGGTTCACGCGGGCGGTCAGCTGGATCGTTTCGGGCGGGACCTCGAGGAAGTCCTCCTCGAACCGGCCGAGCAACGGGACAGGCCATTCGGTAAGACCGGCGTTCTCGATCACCAGCCCTTCGTCCTCGACCAGGTTGAGACCGGCTTCGGATGCGACCCAGGCCGCGCCCGAGCGAATGATGTCCTGCCGTTCGGCATGGTCCACGATCACATGGCCTGCGCGCAGCTTCACCGCGTAATCGTCGGCGCTGCCGATGGTGATGTCACCCGAATGGTGGAAGCGATGGCCCAGCGTCACCGCGCCCGAGGTGACGCCATGCACTTCGCAATCGATCACATCATCGCCCAGCAGCGCGACGATGCCCGACAGCGGGCGCACCCAGCGGAGGCTTTCCGTGCTGACCGAATCCGCGCCCCAGCGCATCGACTTGGGCCAGCTGAAATCGCGGATGATCGCCGGAATGGAGCCAGCAAGCAGGTCCTTCACCGCCATTCCCGGCTTTTCGATCACCGCGAACCAGGTGTTGCGCCCCTTTACGTCGCGCAGTTCCAACTGGTCGCGGGTGACGCCGTTCTTGCGGCAGAACCCGTCGATTGCCTGATCGGGCGCACCTTCGGGCGGACCCTTGGCTTCTTCGCTGACGGCCTCAGTTGCCTGCGGAAGGCCTCGCGCGATCAGCGCAAGGCGGCGCGGGGTCGACCAGACGGTGATTTCGCCAACCGAAACGCCAGCGGCATCCATCTCGCGGCGGAACAGCTTTTCAAGCTCGGTCCGCGCGCCAGCCTGCATCCGGGCGGGAATCTCTTCGCTACGCAGTTCGAGGAGGAAATCGGTGCTCATGCCGACCACTCCGGATATTTCTCGGCCCATCCATCGGCTTCCTTGGCCATGTGCGCCTCGCAGGAACCGCGTGCCAGATCACGGACACGGCCCATGTAGCTGGCGCGTTCCTGCACGCTGATCACGCCGCGCGCCTGGAGAAGGTTGAAGATGTGGCTGGCCTCGACCGCTTGTTCGTAAGCGGCGATGGGAACATCGTTGGCGAGCGCGTTGCGGCACTCGGCCTCGGCCTTGTTGAACAGATCGAACAGTGCGTCGGTATCGGCGACTTCGAAGTTCCACTTCGACATCTGCTTTTCGTTCTCGAGGAACACGTCCCCGTAGCTGACGCCGCGGCCGTTGAAGTCGAGGTCGTACACGTTGTCGACGCCCTGGATATACATCGCCAGGCGTTCGAGCCCGTAGGTCAGCTCGCCCGCGACCGGCTTGCAATCGAAGCCGCCCATCTGCTGGAAATAGGTGAACTGGGTGACTTCCATCCCGTCACACCAGACTTCCCAACCCAGTCCCCATGCGCCCAGCGTCGGGCTTTCCCAATCGTCTTCCACGAAGCGGATGTCGTGTTTGAGCGGATCGATGCCAATCACGCGCAGGCTTTCCAGGTAAAGGTCCTGGATATCCGGCGGACTCGGCTTCAGGATCACCTGGTACTGGTAATAGTGCTGCAACCGGTTCGGGTTTTCACCGTAACGGCCATCGGTGGGGCGGCGGCAGGGCTGGACAAAAGCCGCGTTCCACGGTTCCGGCCCCAGCGCGCGCAGTGTGGTGGCGGTGTGAAACGTGCCCGCCCCCATGCGCATGTCATATGGTTGAAGGATGAGGCACCCTTGCGCGCTCCAGAAATCATGGAGCGCGAGGATCATGTCCTGGAAGGATTTTGCCGGTTGTCTTTCGGGCACGCGGGTCATGCGCGGCGCTTTGGCGGAAGCGTCTGGACCGGTCAATGCCGCAGCGTTTCCCGCACGCGAAACAGCACGATTGTCCAAATCATGTCGGGTCGTGCTGACACGGGCGCAAATTCGCGACATAGGGAGAGGTGAACACGGCGAACCGAGCCGGCAAACACGCTGCCAAAGACAGGGACCTGACAGAATGCGACGCAACCTTCTCACCATAGGCACGGTGGCCGCCCTTTCCCTGCAAGGATGCACCACTTACGCAGCCGAGCCTGCCGCCGCCATTCCGGTTCTCGAACCTGCATCCGATGCGCAGGTCAGCGCCGGACCGGCCCTGTGGAAGGTGGCCGACGAGGACACGACGATTTATCTGTTCGGGACGGTCCATGCGCTGCCGCAGGATGTGGAATGGTTCAACGGGCCAATCGCCACTGCGCTGGGGTCGGCAGGAACTCTGGTCACCGAGATACCGGCGTCGGCCACCAGCGACCCTGCCGCCCAGCAAAGGGTTGCGATGCAGGCGATGTTGCCCGCGGACCAGTCTTTGCGAACCATCCTCAGCGAAGAGGACCGTGCCAGCTATGAAGGAGCGTTGACCGCGCTCGGCCTGCCGGTTGCCGCGTTTGACCGCTTCGAACCGTGGTTCGCCGGAATGACGCTGGCTGTGCTGCCATTGATGAAGAGCGGGTGGAGCGCCGAAAGCGGGGTGGAGAAGACCGTCGAGGTCAAGGCGAGCGCCGAAGTCCAACGCGATGCGCTCGAAACACTCGATTACCAGATCGCCCTGTTCGACAGCCTGCCGCTGGAATCGCAGATCGCCTTCCTGATGGCGTCGGCCGACAATATCGATGCGATCGTGCCGCTGATGGACCAGATGGTGGCGGAATGGCTGGAAGGCGACGCCGATGGGCTGGCGGAACTGATGAACCAGGGCCTCACCGACCCCACCCTGGCCAAGGCACTTCTGTACGACCGCAACGCCAATTGGGCTGGCTGGATCGATGACCGGATGGATGCGCCGGGCACCGTGTTCATCGCGGTTGGCGCCGGCCATCTTGCCGGCAAGCAGAGCGTTCAGGACTACCTGACCGAACGGGGCTTCGTGGTCGCGCGCGTTCAGTAGCGCCTTCGGGCCCTGGTTCAGAAGAAGACGGGGACTTGCATTGAGCCACAGCGTCGCCACAGGAGGCTGCGTGATTGCCCGCATCCTCTCCGGTCTCGTCATGATGACACTGCTGGCGGCCTGCCAGCCCGAACCCGCGCCCGTTCCCGACAGCTATCCCGCCTTGTGGGAAATTTCGCAGCCGGGTGGCGAGGTCGAAGGATGGCTGTTCGGCACCATTCACGCCCTGCCCGACGATGTGGTCTGGCGTTCGCCGCGGCTCGACCGGTCGATCGGTTCGGCCGATGCGCTCGTGGTCGAAGTCGCCAATCTTGAGGACGGCGCGAAGCTGTCCGGCTTGTTCGAGAAGATGGCGTATGATCGCCCGTCCCCGCCGATCCGCCAGCGCATTGCCCCGCAATTGCGCGATGAATTCGATGCCCTGCTGATGAAGGGCGGAGTGCAGCGCAGCTACTTCGACCGGATGGAAAGCTGGGCCGCCGCACTGGCACTGGCCCAGATCGCGCAGGATGGCGATTCGGAAAACGGGGTCGATCGCGCCCTGATCGGCGAATTCGAGGGACGTCGGGTCATCGAACTGGAAGGCGCCGCAAACCAGTTGAGCATTTTCGATTCCCTTCCCGAAGCCGAACAGCGCGATTTGCTGGCCGCCGTGTTGGCCGAAACATCGGATGCGGCCAACAAAACAGGCGATCTGGCATCCATCTGGCAAAGCGGCGATCTGGAACGATTGGGCGAAATTACCGGGCGCGGGATACTGGCCGATCCGGAATTGAAGGCCGCGCTTCTCGACACGCGGAATATCGCGTGGGCCGCCCGGATTGAAACATTGCTTGCCGCACCCGAAAGGCCCCTGATCGCAGTGGGTGCCGGGCACCTTCTGGGTGCGGGCGGATTGCCTGCCCTGCTCGAACGGCGCGGATATACGGTGCGCCGCATCGACTGAGCCGGGGTGCCTTCATGCTTGCGTTTCGCGCCGTGGCTGCTAAGGGCCCGCGCTTCGGCGTCATGGTCATCCCTGGAGGCGTGGCGGACCGAATGGTAATTCAAAAGCAATTCGAAAGGTAAGCGACATGAGCGATGCTCTGACACTTCCGGCCGAGACGCGCGAACGGGCAGGCAAGGGAGCCTCCCGTGCACTGCGTCGCGAAGGCCGCGTCCCTGCCGTAATCTATGGCGGCAAGGAAGAAGCCGTATTGATCCACATCGAGGAGAAGGAACTGCGTCGCCAGCTTGGCAGCGGTCACTTCATGAACTCGATCGTCGAGATCGAGCTTGGCGGAAAGAAGATCCGCACACTTCCCAAGGACGTGTCGCTGCACCCCGTCAACGATCGCCCCGAACATGCCGATTTCCTGCGCATGACCAAGGGCGGCAAGATCGAAGTCTCGGTTCCCGTCGTGTTCCTCAACGAGGAAGCTTCGCCCGGTTTGAAGAAGGGCGGCGTTCTGAACGTGGTCCGTCACGAACTCGAACTGATCTGCGAAAACGACAAGATCCCCGGCGAAATCGAAGTCGATGTCACCGGCAAGGATGTTGGCGATTCGATCCACATCAGCGAAGTGAAGCTGCCTGCGGGTAGCGAAAGCGCGATCACCGATCGCGACTTCACCATCGCAACGCTTGTCGCTCCGTCCGCTCTCAAGAAGAGCGAAGGCGCAGCAGGCGACGACGCGACCGGCGAAGGCATGGCAGCTGGCGAAACGGCCGCGACCGAACAGGGCGTGGACGAAGACGCAGCCGAGGAACAGGAAGACAAGGGCGAATAAGCCTTCTTCCTTTCACCGTATTCAAGGCGCCGGGCTTCTTCGTGAAGTCCGGCGTTTTGCTTTTGCGCGACGCACGGCTAGAGGGCGCGGATGCAAATCTGGACAGGCCTTGGAAATCCCGGACCGCAATATGCGATGCACCGACATAACGTCGGTTTCATGGCGTGCGACGTCATCGCCGACATGCACGGCTTCGGGCCGGTCCAGAAGAAGTTCTCCGGCTGGGTCCAGGAAGGGCGGATCGGAACGCAGAAGGTGCTGTTGCTCAAGCCGGCAACCTACATGAACGAAAGCGGCCGCGCCGTGGGCGAAGCGCTGCGCTTCTACAAGCTCGAGCCTGACGCGCTGACGGTGTTCCATGACGAACTGGATCTCGCCCCGTTCAAGGTAAAAGTCCGCACCGGAGGCGGCCTTGCCGGCCACAATGGCCTGCGGTCGATCAACCAGCATGTGGGCCCCGATTTCCGCCGTGTCCGCATCGGCATCGGGCACCCGGGGCACAAGGACCGCGTGACCGGTCATGTCCTGGGCAATTATGCCAAGTCGGAAATGGATGATCTGGCGGCTATGCTGGGGGCCATTTCCGCCGAAGCCGAATGGCTGGCAAAAGGCGATGATGCGCGTTTCATGAGCGAGTTCGCCCTTCGCATGCAGGAATAACCCGATCGGCGATTTTGCAATCCTTGGCGGCTTGCAAAAACAGTGTGTCCATTTGAGACAGGCTGATTTGCCGGATCGCTAACGCAAAGGATTGCTGACAGGGATGAGGCACTTGGATAACGCACTATTTACCAGTTTCGGGGGTTACTATGAATTGGCGCGCACTCATCGTTAAGGCGGCTGCCGTTTTCGGCCTGGCTTTTGCAGCCCCGGCTGCGGCCGAGCCGATCATGCTCGATTCCGCTTCGGTCGGTGACAGCTTCACAGTCGGCTTCGACGGATTTGTCGATGGCGGATCGTCGCTCGAAGGTCTGAGCAGCGAAATCACGCTAACGCTCGATAGCATCGTGAACGGTGTCTATAATTTCTCCTATTCGGTCACGAACACCGGTTCGACGACCGACGGCGTCAGTTCGCGGGTTTCCAGCTTCGCGTTCAACACCAATCCCGACATCACCGGTGCCAGCAGCACCGGAACCTATGCCTTCACCAACACCGATTCGAACTATCCGAACGGCATCGGACGCGTCGACGTATGCTTCCAGGGCACCAACACCGGAAGCTGCGCTGGTGGCGGTTCGGCAGGCCTGTTCGACGGCGAAACCGGCACCGGTACGCTCAGCCTCGACTTCGGAACGGCTCCGGCCAGCCTGACGCTCGACGATTTCTATGTCCGCTACCAGTCGGTTTCGGGCCTGGGTGACGTGACCTCGGCAAGCGGACGCCAGACGTCGACTTCGGGCGGCACCGATGTCCCTGCCCCGGGCATGATGCTGCTGTTCGCTCTTGCCACGCTGGCGCTGTTTGCCGGAACGCGTCGTCGCCGGTTTGCGATGCCGCAGACGGCCCCGGCACTGGCTTACGCCTGACGCTAATTTTCCCGGTATTGCTGCCGGACGAAAAAAGGCGGCGCGCAGAACCTGCGCGCCGCCTTTTTCATGCCTGACGCCCAAGTCAGTCCGCGGTTGCTTCCGAAAGATGGCGGGCAATAGCGGTGTTGTCGGGATCGAGCCGAGCGGCGCGCCTGAGCATTTCGGTTCCGCGCTGACGCGATCCGGACTGGACCAGCAGCCAACCCGCCGTGTCCAGAATTGACGGGTAGTCCGGCTCCAGCTTGACCGCCTCAAGCGCCAGCTTCAGCGCTTCGTCATCCTGGCCCAACTGGGTTTTCACGTAAGACAGATTGTTCAGGACCATCGCGTTCGACGACCCCGTCCTGTCCAGAATGGCCTGATATTGCGTTTCCGCCTCGCGCCATTGGCTGTTTCGCAGCGCACTATCGGCCTTCGCCAACGCCCCGCCGAGCCATTGCGGCGACGGCCTTTGGGCCCGCCGTGCGAATTCGGCAGCCGATCCGCTGCCCGCCGCCCGTGCAGCCGCAGCAGCTATGTCCAGCTCGTTCTTGTTTGCATCGGGGCGTGTTGCAACCGGGCGGATCATTTCCAATGCGCCCGCAGCATTGCCGTCCGCCAGACGCGCGCGCGCCACCAGCGTTCGCAATTCGCGCGAACCGGACTGGCGGACCTGCGCCGGTTCCAGCCAGCTTAGCGCGAGCGAAGGGCGATCCAGTTCCAACAGCGCTTCGCCGTATCGGGCAACGGCCAGCGGACTGTCGCGCAGTTCATTTTCCAGCGGCTGCAGGATAGTGCGGACCTGCGTCCAATCGCCCTTGCCCGCCGCAACGCGAGCGCGCACCGCAGCCACCTTGAGGGCTCTTGGCGAATCGTTGCCGAGTGCGTCGGCGATTTTCTCCGCCTCGTCGAACCGGCCAAGCCGGGCGAGGACATCGGCCTTTCCGAGCAAGGCGTCGAAGTTCGCGGCATGCAGGCCCAGCGCGCCATCGTAGGCATCCAAGGCCTCGGGAAGTTTGTTTATCGCCGCGAGGATTTCGCCCCTGACCAGAAAGCCTTCCACCAGCTTGCCATCAGCGGCGAGCGCCGCGTCGATCAACTCCTGAGCGTGTTCAACCGCGCCGCGCGCCAGTTCGAACCGCGCATAGGCTGACAGCAAGGGGGGGTGGACGTCATCCCGGCCAGCACCGGCCTCGAACGCTCTCGCGGCCTCGGCAAATTCCCTGCGACCGATATGGGCCAGCGCCCTAACGCGGTCAGCCGCGCCGGTCTGTTGCGTTTCCACCAGCGTCAGCGCTTCGTCGTAGCGACCCCGCAGAACTTGCGCTTCGGCGCGCAACACGGTGGCTTCCGCACCCTTCAGCACTTCTGCCGGAAGTTCGTCCAGCGTGGCCCCTGCACCATCCCCGTCGCCCAGTGCGATCTGGGTTCGGGCCAGCAGCAGCCGCATCGCGAGTTCGCCAGGCTGTTCGCGCAGTCCCGCAATCAGGGCGACGCGCGCGCCACGAAAATCGTTGGCCGCAAACGCCGCGCGCCCGTCGGCAAAGCTGGTTTCAGGATCGGGAGAACAGCCGGCCAGTGCCACGGCAAGGACCAGTGTCGAACAGATATTTCGGATCGATTTCATGATCCGGGCATAGCACGCAATCTTGAAATTTTCGTGAAGCCGGTAGCCCTTTTCCACCCTGGATGGGGGCACGTTCAAACCTCGCGATTTCCGTGTTATGGCCCGCAGCACACAGGAGATTGTCCATGCCCTCGATTACCCGCCGATCCTTGCTTGCCGGCGCAGCCGCTACCGGGGTGCTCGCCGCGAACGCCCGAAGCGCTCTGGCGCAAACCGTTCCGATGACGCCGAACCTTGCAGGGAAGAGCGTGTTCATAACGGGCTGCTCTTCCGGTTTCGGGCGCCTTGGCGCGGAAACCTACGCCAGGCTCGGGGCGCGTGTTTTCGCGACCATGCGCAACCTGCCGCGCCCCGAAGCGGACGAATTGCGCCAACTGGCTCTCGACGCCAAGCTCGACCTGTATGTGCTCCCCCTCGACGTTCTGCGGGATGACGAGGTGGACGCTGCCGTTGCCGAAGCGGAACGGATCAACGGCGGACCGATGGACGTGCTGGTCAACAACGCCGGGATCGGGATCAGTTCGCCCGTCGAATTGCAGGACATGGAAGCGACCAGGCTGATCTTCGACACGAACGTCCTGGGGTGTCACCGCGTGGCGCGCGCAGTACTGCCGGGAATGCGGAGCAAGGGCGCAGGCCAGATTTTCCAGATATCCAGCCAACTTGGCCGCGTTATCGTGCCGTATTCGGGCCATTACTCGGCCACGAAATTCGCACTCGAAGCGATGAGCGAGCAGATGGCTTACGAGCTGGTGCCGCATAATATCGATGTCACGATCATCCAGCCCGGCGGATATCCGACCAAGGTGTGGGTGAATCGCAACGTCAATTCGGCGGCTTTGAAAGAACGCGTCACGGCGGTTCATGCCGATGGCTACCGCGCCCAGTTCGAACGGATGGGCACCGAAGACGGATCGGGCCGCAGCGCCAATCCGCAGGACGTGCCCGATGCGATCGCCCGCACCATTGCCATGCCGCCCGGGACCCGCCCGCTGCGGATACCGGTCCACCCCGGACCCAAACCGCAGGTGGTGATCAACGAGGTTAGCGCGCGTGTCCAGACCGAATGGCTGGGCGGCTCGGGCTATGGCCCGCTGATCAAAGCGGTCCATAACGCCTGAACCTATGGCATTCGGCGGCGCAGCGGTCTAAGGGCGCGGCCAAACACTATTTCCGGAGTTATCGATGGGTTTCCGCTGCGGGATCGTCGGCCTGCCGAATGTCGGCAAGTCCACCCTTTTCAACGCCCTTACTGAAACGCAGGCCGCACAGGCCGCGAATTACCCGTTCTGCACGATCGAGCCGAACGTGGGCCAGGTTGCCGTGCCTGACGAACGGCTGGACAAGATCGCCGCGATTGGCGGCTCGGCCAAGATCGTCCCGACCCAGCTTGCCTTCGTGGACATTGCCGGACTGGTGAAAGGCGCGAGCAAGGGCGAAGGATTGGGCAACCAGTTCCTCGGCAACATCCGTGAAGTGGATGCCGTGGTCCATGTGCTGCGGTGTTTCGAAGACGACGACATCCAGCACGTGGCCAACAAGGTCGATCCCATTGCCGATGCCGAGGTGGTCGAAACCGAACTGATGCTGGCCGATCTGGAAAGCCTCGAAAAGCGCGTTCCGGCAGCTGCCAAGAAAGCGACCGGCGGCGACAAGGAAGCAAAGATCATGGCGTCCGTCCTGGGACAGGCGCTGGAACTGCTGCGCGAAGGCAAGCCAGCCCGGCTGACCGAGCCCAAGGATGACGAAGAAGCGCGCGTCTTCAGCCAGGCGCAGCTGCTCACCGCGAAGCCTGTCCTCTACGTGTGCAACGTGGGCGAAGAAGATGCGGCCAAGGGCAACGCCCTTTCCGATCTCGTTTTTGCCAAGGCCGCTGCCGAAGGCGCGCAGGCGGTTGTCGTTTCGGCCGCTATCGAAAGCGAACTTGTCTCGATGCCCGCGGAAGAACGCGCCGAATACCTCGCGGAACTCGGGCTGGAAGAAAGCGGCCTGAGCCGGGTCATCCGTGCCGGTTACACGCTGCTCGGTCTCAAGACCTTCTTCACCGTGGGGCCGAAGGAAGCCCGTGCGTGGACCTTCCCCCAGGGCGCCCGCGCTCCGCAGGCCGCTGGCGAGATCCACACCGATTTCGAACGCGGCTTCATCCGCGCCGAAACCATCGCCTATGACGACTTTGTCGCGCTTGGCGGGGAAAGCGGTGCCAAGGAAGCCGGCAAACTTCGCCAGGAAGGCAAGGAGTATGTCGTCCAGGATGGCGACATCATGATGTTCAAGTTCAACGTCTGAGGACAGACATGAAGCAGTTCGCAGCCGCCCTCGCCTTCGCGCTCGCCTCGTTTGCGGGGGGATGCGCGACGGTGCCCGACCCGGCAGCGTCTTCGGCAATCCGCGAAATTCGCGAACCGGTAACCATTCTCGTATCGATTGACGGGTTTCGCGCCGATTATCTCGACAGGGGGCTGACGCCGACGCTGTCAGGACTGGCGGATGACGGTGTGCGCGCCAGCATGCAATCGTCCTTCCCGACCAAGACTTTCCCCAACCACTGGACGCTGGTCACCGGCCTCGTGCCCGATCACAACGGTATCACCGCCAACAGGATGGAAGACCCGCGCCGCCCCGGCGAAGTTTTCACCATGGCAAATGTCGATCCGTTCTGGTGGTCGGACGCGAAACCGATCTGGGTCGAAGCGGAAGAAGCCGGTATCCGAACGGCGGCCATGTTCTGGCCCGGTTCCGCGGTTCCATGGGGCGGCACGGCAAAACGCTATGGTCCGGTGGACGACGGGATACTTCCGCAGGATTGGCAGCAATTCTCGATGCAGGTGACCAACCGTCAGCGCGTGAACAGCGTGCTGGACTGGTTGCGCCGGCCGGCCGAAATGCGGCCAGCTTTCGTCACCCTTTATTTCGACACGCTCGATTCCGCCGGGCACGATGCCGGGCCCGACAGCGCCGAGGTGGACGGAAGCCTCAAGGATATCGACAACCACATCGCGATGCTGCGGGCCGGTCTTGCCGAACTGGGTCAGCCCGCCAATCTCGTGATCGTGGCCGATCACGGAATGGCGCAGACCAGTTCGAGCCGGGTCATCGCGCTCGATGAAATCACCGATCCATCGCTGTACCGCATCGTCGAGAATGGCCCTTACGCCACCTTCGAAGCGACAAGCGGCAACGAAGCCGCCTTCGAAGCCGCAATCCTCGCGGACCATCCTCATATGGATTGCTGGCGCAAGGGGGATATCCCGGCCCGCTTCGCTTATGGCACGCACCCGCGCATACCGCCCTATCTCTGCCTGGCAGACACGGGGTGGAGCATCCTGCCGAGCCGGTCACAGGCAACATGGACCGGCGGAACCCACGGTTACGATCCTGCCGTACCCGAAATGGCGGCGCTGTTCCTTGCCAATGGCCCTGCCTTCCGCAGCAATGTTACCGCGCAAGGGCTGGTCAACACCGCAGTGGCGCCCCTGCTGCGCGAATTGCTGGGCTTGCCGCGGGCAAGCCGCTCCGACGGTTCGCTCGACGCCTTGCGTCCAGCCTTGCACGATTGATTTCAGGAACGCTTGTGACCCCATCGCCGTTGCACCCCTGAACAACAGGGAGTTACCGCGTGGTCGACAAGTCCGAAAAATTTAACTGGTTCGTGAGGCTGGGCTATTTCAGCCGCGCGATTCTGTATTCCGTGCTGGGCCTGATCGCGCTGACCAGCGCGGGCAAGATCGCGCAAGGCACCAACGGTATTTTCCAGGCGGTGAAGGAGTTTCCTCTGGGAACGGCCGTGCTTTGGCTGATGGTCGTGGGCCTGCTTGCCTATGCGCTTTTCCGGTTTGCATCGACGTTCTTCGACATCGAAAATCAGGGGAGCGACGCAAAAGGATGGGCGAAACGCCTGGGCCATGCAGGCAGCGCAATCGGTCATCTTGCGCTGGCATTCTCGGCTTACAAATTCGCTTCCAGCGGATCGGGCGGCAGCGGGGACGGCGCACAAAAGGCGGCATCGGGCGTCCTGTCGATGGAATTCGGCGGCGTTTTGGTCGGCATCCTCGGCATCGCGTTTTTCGTCGCCGCGGTATTCCAGGCCAAGAAGGGCCTGACCGGAGAATTCATGCATCGCATCTCTGGCGCCGCACCGTCCTATACCCGCCAGATTGGCGGGGCCGGTTACGTGGCACGCGCAGTGGTCTTCCTCATCATCGGCTGGTCGCTCATCAAGGCCGGCTTGCTGTCTGCTGGCAGCGAGCAAGTAAAGACACTTGGCGACGCCGTGGCATCGCTTGCCGGTGAAGGCATCGTCTTTACCCTGGTAGCCATCGGCCTGCTGCTGTTCGGGATTTTCAGTTTCATTCTGGCGCGATACAAGATCATTCCGGATATGGGCGCGAACGGCCGGGTCCCGATCTTCCGGGCCTGAACTCCAAGATTGATATTGCCTCGCCGGACTGCCTGCGGCATCCGGCGGGGCATGGTCTTTTTCGAAGATATCGTTGTCGGCTCCAGCCAGACGTTCGGACGCTACGAAGTCACGCGTGACGAAGTTATGGATTTCGCACGCAAGTACGATCCGCAACCCTTCCACCTTGATGACGATGCCGCCGCGCAAACCCATTTCGGCCGCCTTTCGGCCAGCGGATGGCACACCTGCTCCATGACAATGGCGATGCTGGTCGAAAACCTCACCGCCAACAGGCAGGCAGGCCTGGGTTCGCCCGGCGTGGACCAGCTGCGTTGGGTAAAACCAGTCTATCCCGGTGATACCCTACGCTGCGAAAGCACCGTTATCGAAAAGCGCCGCAGCAGGTCACGGCGCGAAATGGGTATTTTCAAAAGCCGGATAACAACGTTCAATCAGCACGATGAACCGGTGCTCGACATGGTCAGCAACGGCCTTATCCGCGTTCGCGATATCGACGCGCCGATCGAAGATTAACTCACGCGCCGCATTGGGCCAGGCCCTTGGACGAATAGACCACGCGATCCTTCCCATCGCGAACGGTCAGTTCGGCGGAATAGTCGCTCGTATCTTCACCGCTTCGCTGGCCGCTATCGGCGTCCAGGTCCAGCGTGAACGACACATCCTTGCCGTCGTACTTGCGCCGCGCGAGGTAGGGCAATTCATCGCTTCCCTTGTCTGCCGCAAATTGCAGGATTTCCCCCCTGCGCTTCATGTACCCCTCGTCGGCCATGGCCAGTGCGATCGCACCCATCCCGCCGCCATCGGGTACGAAGCTGCATCCAGCCCCGTAGAGGTTGTTCTTCTCGATATCGGGATAAAGAATGGCCTCGGGCACCAGCAATTCGACGGGCGCTTCCTGATGCGCCTCCACCTCGGCCACGGCGGCGCGCCGCTCATCCTCACTGGGTTCTTCGGAACAGGCTGCAAGCATCAGCAATGTCAGGGCAAATCCGATCCGCATCAGTGTCTCCCAAACAGTTTTTCGACGTCTTCCATCGACAGCTTTACCCATGTCGGGCGGCCATGGTTGCATTGCCCGGACCGCGGCGTGCGTTCCATTTCCCTGAGCAGGGCATTCATTTCCTCGACCCTAAGGACCCGCCCCGCCCTGACCGAACCGTGGCAAGCCATGGTCGCCAGCACCAGGTCCAGTCTTTCACCAAGGAGCAGGGCTTCGCCGTTGAGGGCGAGATCGTCGTCGATATCGCGGAGAAGTTTTTCCGGGTCGGTCTTGGCCAGGGCATGCGGCAAGCTGCGGACCAGCATGGCGGATGGGCCGAAACGTTCCATCGACAGACCAAGTCCCGCCAACTGGGGCGCGGCATCTTCCAGCCTGTCGCACGAGGTTTCTTCAAGCTCGACCACGGCGGGGATCAGCAGGGCCTGTTCGCGGGCGACGGCATCTTCCGCCCCTGCGGCGCGCAATCGTTCCAGCACCAGTCGTTCGTGCGCGGCGTGCTGGTCGACCAGCACCAGGCCGTCCTTCGCCTCGGCCACGATATAGGTGTTTGCCACTTGTCCGCGCGCCACGCCCAAGGGGAAGTCCGCGTCCTCGGCCGAGATTGGCGCCGCTTCTTCGGCACGTCCGCGCGGTTGGGCCATCACGTCGGCTTCGATGCCGCGCCACGGCGTCCCGGCATCGGCGACGCGCGATTGCGGCCCAGTCCAGTCACGACCGGAGAAGATCGACCGGAGCGCGGGTGCCGCATCGTCGCGCACCGGTTCGGATTGCCAACGGCCCATCGCTGCGGCGTCGGGCGATTGCGCGCTGCGCCGGTCGCCAGTCGCCAGGGCCTGGCGAAGTCCGGAAACGATGAAGCCGCGTACTGCCTGCGCGTCACGGAACCGCACTTCCGTCTTGGCCGGGTGAACATTGACGTCGACATCTTCGGGCGGAAGATCGAGGAACAGCGCCAGCACCGCGTGCCGATCGCGCGCCAGCATATCGGCGTAGGCACCGCGCACGGCACCGGTCAGCAGGCGATCCTTGACCGGACGACCGTTGACGAAGAGGTACTGGTGATCGGCCACGCCGCGGTTGTACGTTGGCAGGCCCGCCACACCGGACAACCGCATGCCCCCGCGTTCGAGCGCGATCTCGACCCCGTTTTCCTTGAGTTCGCGTGCGACGATCTGTGCGACGCGATTGGCCAGCCCTTCCCCGCCCTGCAGGCCAAGGATGCGCCGATCCCCATGATCCAGCGTTATCGCCACGTCGGGCCGCGCCATTGCCAGGCGGCGCACCACATCGAGACATGCTGCGTATTCGCTGCGCGGGGTACGCAGGAATTTGCGCCGCGCAGGGATCTTGCCGAACAGGTTTTCCACCCTAACCCGTGTTCCGGGCGGCAGCGCGGCCGGACCTTCGGCGGTCACATCGCCATGATCGACAACGCGCTTCCAGCCCTGCTCGGCCCCGGTGGGGCGGCTCTCCAGGGTGAACCGCGCAACACTCGCGATGCTGGGCAAGGCTTCGCCGCGAAAGCCGAGCGTCATGACCTGTTCGATCGCCTCGTCAGGCAGTTTGGAGGTAGCGTGCCGCTCCAGCGCGAGGGCCATTTCGTCCGGCGTCATTCCGCAACCGTCATCGGTGACTTCGAGGCTGGTCAGCCCGCCATCGATCAGTTTCACACCGATGCGGGCCGCGCCTGCATCGATTGCATTTTCGACCAGCTCCTTCAGCGCGGAAGACGGGCGTTCGACCACCTCACCGGCAGCAATGCGGTTGACGAGATTTTCGGGCAAGCGGCGTATTTCAGGCATCGCGAGGCAAGGTAGCGACGAATCGCCGCGAATCCGAGGTCAGACGTGCGGATTTCCCCCAATCCCGGTGCGGAAATTTTTGGCCTTTTGCGCACAGGGTCGCTAAGGACCGGCCACCAATCCCACACGGGGTGTTGCCCGGGTCGCTCCTCCAGCCCGCTGCACACCGCCATCAGACGGAAAATCGAGTTACAATGGGCTTCTGGAACAATCTCTTCAAATTCGGATCGCAGAACATGGCGATCGACCTCGGCACCGCCAACACGCTTGTTTACGTGCAGGATCAGGGCATTGTCCTGAACGAACCGAGCGTCGTTGCGATCGAGACGATCAACGGCGTCAAGCGGGTCAAGGCCGTGGGCGACGATGCGAAGATGATGATGGGCAAGACTCCCGACAGCATCGAGGCGATCCGCCCGCTTCGTGACGGCGTTATCGCCGACATCGAAATCGCCGAAGAGATGATCAAGCACTTCATCCGCAAGGTGCACGGCCGCAAGAGCCTGCTGCGCTATCCGGAAATCACGATCTGCGTTCCGTCGGGTTCGACCTCGGTGGAACGCCGCGCGATCCGCGATGCGGCCTCGAACGCCGGCGCGAGCCAGGTTTACCTTATCCTTGAACCCATGGCCGCCGCAATCGGTGCCGACATGCCGGTCACCGAACCGGTCGGATCCATGGTTGTCGACATCGGCGGCGGCACCACGGAAGTCGCGGTGCTTTCGCTTCGCGGGCTTGCCTACACCACCTCGGTCCGCACCGGGGGCGACAAGATGGACGAAGCCATCGTTTCCTATGTCCGACGACACCATAACCTGCTGATCGGGGAATCCACAGCAGAACGGATCAAGAAGGATTATGGAATCGCCCGTGCGCCCGAAGATGGCATCGGCGAACAGATTACCCTGAAGGGCCGCGACCTCGTGAACGGCGTCCCCAAGGAAATCACGATCAACCAGGGCCACATCGCAGAAGCCCTCTCCGAACCGATCGGAGCGATCGTGGAAGGTGTGCGGATCGCACTCGAAAACACCGCCCCTGAACTTGCCGCCGATATTGTCGATCAGGGCATCGTCCTGACCGGTGGCGGCGCGCTGATCCAGGGTCTCGACGAATATCTGCGCGAAGAAACCGGCCTGCCGGTCACCATCGCGGAAGACCCGCTTTCCTGTGTTGCGATTGGAACCGGTCGGGCCATGGAAGACCCGATCTATCGCGGCGTGCTGATGACAGCCTGAGGAAGGATTAGGTAATGGCGCCGACAGGCCAACGGCGCTCGAGCTATTCTCGCAGGGCGCAGTACAATCTGTTTACCGGCTACATTATCGCCGGCGTCGGCGCTCTCGTCGGTGCGATCCTGCTTGCGCTTTCCTTCTTCCAGCCCAGCCTTTTTGGCGGGCTGCGCGGGGCTGCTCACGACAGCATCTCACCCGCCACGCAGTCCGCGGCGACCGTGCGCACTGGCGGCAAGGGGTTATGGGATTCGATCAGTGGTTATTACCGCGCCGGATCGATGAACGCCGAGCTGAAACGGGAAATGGAAATCGCCCGGATAAGGCTGGCCGAAGCGCAGGCGGTGAAGCAGGAAAACGTACGCCTCAAAGGGCTGCTCGGTCTTCAGGACGACGTGATCAAACCGGTCGCCGTGGCGCGTCTGGTCGGCTCCACCTCCGCCAGCACCCGGCGCTTTGCGTATCTGGGTGCGGGCCAGGATCAAGGGGTCACCGTCGGTATGCCGGTCCGCTCGCCCCGCGGCGTGGTCGGACGGATACTCGAAGTCGGCGGCAAGAATTCCCGCGTACTTCTGCTGACCGACAGTGAAAGCGTGCTGCCCGTGCGCCGGGCAAAGGATGAAGTCGTCGCTTTCGCGGAAGGACGCGGAGACGGGCTGCTGCGCATCCGGCTGATCAATCTGGGCATCAACCCGCTGCAACCCGGCGACCTGTTCGTGACCAGCGGCGCAGGCGGATATTACCGCCCCGGCATCGCGGTCGCCATCCTCACCGAAAAGACCGACGACGGCGGCCTCGCCCGGTTGGTAAGCGACCCTGCGGCAACGGATTTCGTGGCGATAGAACCGATCTTCGAGCCTGAAGCGGCCGCAGCCGTCGACACACCGATCGAAGACGAACTGGGCGACTGATGGAGCGGATGAACCCGCAGTCGCGTAGCGACGCCTACGGAAGCCGGATCAACCGCTCGCATTCCAGCCTGCTGGCCAACGCCATTCCCTGGATTTCGATTGCGCTCGCATCGATCCTTACGGTGTTCCCGATCGCTGCCGCCTTGCCGATGGTTCCGCCGTTGGGCTTTCTGATGCTGCTGGGATGGCGCCTCGTTCGGCCCGGCCTGCTTCCGGTCTGGGCGGGCATCCCGCTTGGGCTGTTCGCCGATCTGTTCAGCGGTCAGCCGTTCGGCTTTGGCATGATGACATGGTCGCTGGCCCTGATCGGCATCGAAATCGTGGAAACACGGTTTCCATGGCGCGGGTTCTGGCAAGACTGGTTCACGGGCGGTATAATGACGATCGCGTATATCGTTGCCGGCTGGCTCCTTTCGGGAGCGCCTCCGACCTTCCCTTCGCTTGTAGCTCTTGGACCACAAGCCGTGTTTTCGATCCTGCTGATCCCGCTGTTCGCCCGCCTCGTTGCGCGCCTTGACCGGTTCCGCCTTACGCGCTGGTGGACCGTGGCATGAGGCGGTTGGGCAAGAACCGGCAACGCGACATCGTCAGCCAGACCACGCTGGACAACGCGTTCGACCGGCGTACCTTCACCATCGGCACTGCGATGGGCGGCATCGGTGTGCTGCTGGCGACACGGATGGCGTATATCGCCATTGCAGAGAACGAGAAGTACGAGCTTGAATCGGAAAGCAACCGGGTAAACCTGTCGTTGATCCCGCCGCGCCGGGGCTGGATTCTGGACCGCAACGGCGCCCCGCTTGCTTCAAACCGGGCCGATTTTCGTGTCGACATCATTCCCGATCGCACCCCCGATGCCGAAAGCACGATTGCGACCCTGACCGGCATTCTTGGCCTGGACGAAAACCAGGCCGCCGACGTCATGAAACGCATCGAGGATTCGCCCGGGTTTCAACCCGTCGAGGTGGCGTCCGGTCTGGCGTATGAAAAATTCGCCGCTGTCAGCGTCCGCCTGCCGGACCTTCCGGGCGTGGTGCCGCAACGCGGCTTTTCCCGGTTCTACCCAACCGGTCCATCGGTCGGGCACCTTGTTGGCTATGTCGGCCCAGCGTCGGCGGAAGAATACGAACAGGACCGCAACGCCCTGCTGATTACGCCGGGGTACAAGATCGGCAAGGACGGTCTCGAAAAGGTCTTCGAGCAGAAGCTTCGCGGCGTGCCGGGTGCCCGGCGGGTCGAAGTGACCGCTTCGGGACGGATCATCCGCGATCTGGAAACGCGCGAGGACACGCAAGGCAATCCCATTCACCTGACCATCGACGGGCCGCTTCAGGATTATGCGGCGCGCCGCATCGGGTTGGAAAGCGGTTCGGTCGTGGTCATGGACTGCGAAACGGGCGACCTGATGTGCATGGCTTCCATGCCCAGCTTCGATCCGAACAGTTTCTCGTCGGGCATTGGCCGGGTCGAATATTCCATGCTGCGCGACGACGAACGCGTGCCGCTCAGGAACAAGGTTCTCAAGGGCCTCTATCCGCCCGGATCGACGGTAAAACCGATGGTGTCGATGTCCTTCCTGCGCGAAGGACTGGACCCGGAAGAAACCGTATTCTGCGGTGGGGGCCTGCGCGTCGGCAACCGCGTTTTCGGGTGCTGGAACCGGCGTGGCCACGGTCAGGTCAACATGGCCAAGGGCATTTACCAGTCGTGCGACGTGTATTTCTATCACTTCGCCCAGCGCATCGGGATGGACCCCATCGCCTTGATGGCGCGGCGCTGCGGGATGGGCCAGGAATTCGACCTGCCCGTTATCAGCCAATTCTACGGCACGGTGCCCGACCCTGCGTGGAAAAAGGAAAAATACGGCAGCGACTGGCAGGCGTATGACACGGTCAACGCAACCATCGGTCAGGGATACATGCTGGCCAACCCACTCCAGCTGGCCGTTATGGCCGGTCGGCTTGCGACGGGACGCCATGTCGAACCACGGCTGCTGAAGACCACCCCGATCAAGGGCTTCGAGAACGTCGATTTTCCGGAGGAGCATGTGAAATACGTGCGCCAGGCGATGAGCGACGTGGTCAACGGGCCCGGCACGGCGGGACGCGGGCGGCTGCCGTTCGAAGACATCAAGATAGCCGGAAAAACCGGCACCGCGCAGGTCGTCAGCCTGAGCAAGTCCAACGGCAAGACCGGTCCGTGGAAATATCGTGACCATGGCCTCTTCATCTTCTTCGCGCCGTTCGACAAACCGAAATACGCGGGCGCGGTGGTTATCGAACATGGCGGCGGTTCGGGTGCGGCATACCCCATCGCGCGCGACGTGATGACGTTCCTGTTCGACCCTGCAAAGGGCATGGAAGCCTTGCGCGCCCTCGAATCGCAATGGGGCGGAACGGCTCAGCAGCGTCTCGATGCCAAGTACCGATCCTACGCGGCGGCGGCCGGCGAAGCGGTGGAACCGGTCCCCGCGCGCGAGGAAGAGATTTTCGACCGGGTCGAAGCCGAAGCGCGGGTCGAGGCCCGGCAGACCGAAGAACTGGCCGACGACGTGGTTCGCCCCCGGATCGACACGTCAACGTCTCCTGGCGAACCGCCTCCCGGATCGCGGGTCACCCCTGCCCCATCCCCAACCGCGACGCCTTCTCCGGCGCCAGCTTCAACCCCGGCGACACCTCAATGAGCGGCGTCATTCCGGCACCTGTTGCGCGCCAGCCATGGCAAATGCTGCTGCCGCTGTTCACGCTGATCGGCTTTGGCGCATTGGTGCTGTATTCTGCTGCCGGCGGATCGTGGGACACCTATGCGATGTCGCATCTCGTCCGGTTCGTGGTCTTTCTCGGCATGGCCGCCGTGATGAGCCAGTTCAGCCGCGAAATGGCGATCTTTTTCGCCTTCCCGATCTATGGCGTGATCATCGTGATGCTGGCGGCTGTGGAAGCCATCGGTTTCGTCGGCGGGGGAAGCCAGCGCTGGCTGAACCTTGGCTTCATGCAGTTGCAGCCGTCCGAGCTTATGAAACCGGCGATCGTGCTAGTTCTGGCCCGCTTTTACACCACCTTGCCCGTGGGGTTGATCCCGACCTGGCGATCGGTCGTCCCGGCGGGAGCGCTTATCGCCCTGCCCGTGGCGATGGTTCTGCTTCAGCCTGACCTCGGCACATCGCTGGCCATCGCATTCGGTGGCGCGGTAATCATGTTCGTCGCCGGCCTGCCCTTGCGGTGGTTCATCGGTGCCGCAATCGCGGCGGCGGTCCTTGCGCCGGTGGCGTTTTTCTTCGGGCTTCAACCCTATCAGCAGAAACGCGTATTCACCTTCCTCGACCCGGAAAGCGATCCGTTGGGCGATGGGTACCACATTACCCAATCCAAAATTGCCATCGGGTCGGGTGGCCTCACCGGCAAGGGGTTCAACGAAGGTTCGCAGAGCCACCTCAACTATCTACCCGAACCGCACACCGACTTCATCTTTGCCACCATGGCGGAAGAATGGGGCTTTCTTGGCGGGGTCGTCGTTCTCGGGGCCTTCGCTTTCATCCTTGGGTGGGGCCTGTCGGTCGCACGGCAAAGCAGCGACCGATTTGGAAAACTGATCGCAACCGGAATGACGGCGACGATCTTCTTCTATGTCGCCATCAACCTGATGATGGTTATGGGGCTTGCCCCGGTCGTGGGCATCCCCCTGCCCTTCATGAGCCATGGTGGCAGTTCGATGATGACCAATATGATCTGCATCGGCTCGCTCATGATGGTGAATCGCTGGAACCGCCTGGCGCCGCGCGCCGGCCTTACGCTGTAACGTCGGTCTAGAACCGCACGAGGTTCAGCTTCAGGGCCCGTACGATTGCACCGATCCGGTTGTGGGTGCCCATTTTCTCGTAAACCCGCTTGGAATAGGTTCGCACGGTTTCCGGCGAGAGGCCGAGGATAGTACCGATTTCCCCCACCGATTTGCCGCGAACGATCCATCCCAGAACCTGAAGTTCGCGTTCTGACAGGCTTGGCCTGGTGTTCAGACGGATAAGCAAGCGACTGACGCGCATCTGCGCGGCTTGCGAGACCGCGATGATCGCGCTCCTGTCCGAACTGGCGACTTCGGCGGGCGGCAGGTCGAAGTCCATGCTTGCATAGGCTTCACGCCCGCCAGAACCGAACAGCGGAATCCCGAAACCGTGGATCAATCCATGCTCGCGCATCGATGCGAAGCATTCTTGCTGCGCCGATGTATTGGGCGCCAGTGCCATCGCATCGGCCCAGCTGATTGCTTCGCCATGGCGCATGGTGCGTTCGGGAATGGGGTCGTTCAGCCGGAACGATTTCTCGTTATAAAGGGCCAGCCATTCGTCCGGGAAGCCTTCGGAATAGATCACGGTCCTTGCCGAAATCGGCGATTCCATGACCGGGGTGAAATGGTAGCTCTGTCGCTTTACCCCGAGATCGCGCGCAAAATCCCTTACCAACATCAGCACCTCACCGATATCCTCAAGACCTTGTATTCGCTCGAACTCGCTTTCCATGCCGGCTCCGTCGGTACGGGTTAGCTGTCCCCAAATCGGGCTACTGGCTGCGATCCACTGGCAAGCCTAAGGAAGGATCCGGAACCGATCAAGGCGGACAGTCCCGCCGATTCGGCAAGAGGTCGCTCTCTATGGAAAACGGGATATCGTCCCCCGCCCCGGTCGGGGTACGCGAGGATGTGGACTGCGAATGCCTGCGCGGGCTGTCTTCGGATGCCGCCGGAGATCAGGTTCTGGTGGCGGTGTGCCGTGCAGCCCAAAACGGTAACCGCCTGACAATCTGGGATCTTCCCAAGGTTATCGACCTCGATCTGGCCGAAATCTTTGCGGCGGTGAGGGTGCTCGAAATGGGGAAATTCGTACACGTGGGCGACAATCCCGCCGATCCGTTCGGGGCCACTGTCGAACTTGGCGATGGAACAATCCAGCGGTTGCGTACGCCGCGTGCGGGATGATCGGCAAAAACCCCTTTTAATCCACGCAGGGGCGTTTATATGAGCGCCTCCCCCGATTCGGGGCGCCCGGAAACGGGCACGCGGCAAGCCGCAGTGTGGACGCATAGCTCAGTTGGTAGAGCAGCTGACTCTTAATCAGCGGGTCCTAGGTTCGAGCCCTAGTGCGTCCACCATTTTCCCGATATCCCATTTTGATGTTGCGGCTGATTTGCCGATCACATTACGATGTGATAGCGGGCGCATCATGGCTACTGACACCATCACCCGAGTCCGGACCCTCGTTGCCGAAGGTTCGATGACCCGCGCAGGCCTGGCCCGCGCCGCCGGTCTTCATGCAAACACGCTTCGCGATTGCGGGGAAGACGGCTGGAACCCCACCGCCGATACCCTCGGCAAGCTTGAACGTTTCCTTGAGGCGAACGACGAGACCCCGGTTCTCGTCCCGATCGAGGAAATCATCGAAGAAGCGCGGAACGGGCGCATGTTCGTCCTCGTCGATGACGAAGATCGCGAGAACGAAGGCGATCTCGTTATCCCTGCTCAGATGGCAACGCCCGATGCGGTCAACTTCATGGCCACGCACGGACGCGGCCTCATCTGCCTGACCTTGACCCGTGAACGCACCCAGCAGCTCGGTCTGGAACTGATGAGCCGTTCAAACGGCACACGGCATGAAACCGCCTTCACCGTCTCGATCGAAGCGCGCGAGGGCGTCACGACAGGTATTTCGGCTGCCGATCGCGCCCGCACCGTTTCCGTTGCGATCGACCCCAACCGCAACACGCAGGATATCGTCACGCCGGGTCACGTCTTCCCGCTCATCGCACGCGACGGCGGCGTATTGGTTCGCGCCGGCCACACGGAAGCCGCGGTCGATATCGCGCGCCTCGCGGGCCTTAATCCATCGGGCGTGATCTGCGAGATCATGAACGAAGACGGCAGCATGGCGCGTCTCGACGATCTCGTCGGGTTCGCACGGCGGCACAATCTCAAGATCGGGACCATCCGCGATCTTATCGAATACCGGATGCGGCACGATCACCTGGTCGAGCGCGCCAGCGAAAGCGCGTTCACCTCGGACTATGGCGGTGAATGGCGCGCGATGACCTATCGCAACGCTGTCGACGGGAGCACGCACGTCGCTCTGCAGAAGGGCCGCGTCGAGCCGGGCAAGCCCACGCTCGTCCGGATGCACCGTATCTCGATCTTCGACGACGTCCTTGGCCGCACGGGTTCGCGCAAGCGTACCTTGCAGCGGGCGATGAAGGTCATCGGAGAAGAAGGCGCCGGCCTTATCGTGGTGCTGATGCCCAATCGTCCGGAATACCTGCAGAACGAAGTCGGCGGCGTGCGCCCGACCGATTCGGGCGAATTGCGCGAATACGGCGTCGGCGCCCAGATCCTTGCCGATCTCGGCGTGCACGAAATGGAACTTCTCACCAATTCGCACCACAATGTCGTGGGCCTCGAGGGCTACGGTATTTCTGTCACGGGCGAACGCCCCATTCCGGAGTAAGCACTTGGCCCGTTTTCTGATTGTCGAAGCGCGTTTTTACGATCACCTCAACGACATGCTGGTTGTTGGCGCGCGCGCCGCGCTGACCAAGGCCGGACACGAAGCCGATGTCATCACCGTTCCCGGTGCGCTTGAAGTGCCCGGCACGATCTCGATGGCTGCCGACAGCGGGCAGTATGACGGGTTTGTCGCCATCGGCGTGGTTATCCGCGGTGAAACCTATCACTTTGAAATCGTCGCGGGCGAAAGCGCGCGCGGGATCATGGCGTTGACTATGGACGGCATCGCCATCGGCAACGGCATCCTTACGGTCGAGAACGAGGATCAGGCGCTTGTCCGCGCCGACCCAGCCCAGAAGAACAAGGGCGGTGAGGCCGCTGAGGCAGCCATGGCGTTGCTGGATCTGCAGGCCAAATTCGCAACCTGACACGGTGGCGGAATTCGCAGCCCTGATGATGATCGCATCGGGTGCGATCCATGCGGTTGTGAACGCCGTGCTGAAGTCAGGTGACGACAAGCTGGCAAGCCGGGCGCTGATAGATCTGAGCGGGGGCCTGCTGGTCCTGCCGGCGATCTTTCTCTTCCCTGCACCGCATGGTGCCTGGGGCTGGCTGGCCGGCTCGCTGGTCGTCCACGCCATCTATTTTCTGTCGCTTGTCCGCGCTTTCGAGGTTGCGGACATGAGTGCGAGTTACCCCGTCATGCGCGGCACGGCTCCTGTTTTTGCCGCGATGGGAAGCGTCGCGTTCCTCGGCGATGCGATCACCGCGCCGGTTGCTGTTGGAATGGGCCTTGTGACGACCGGCATTTTCGCCAGCGCGATCGGTCGCAATCTGACCTGGCATGCGCTGGGCTGGTCCTTGCTGACCGGCATGTCGGTTGCCTGCTACACCGTGCTGGACGCGGGCGGTGTAAGAAATGCGCCTTCGCCCATGTCCTACATCGCCTGGGCGTTTTTCGTCCTTGGGGCCGTGATCGGCGCGTCCTTTGCGCTGTATCGCGGGCCGCAGTTCATCACCTACGCACGCCGGAATTGGCGCGGCTGTGTGGCGGCAGGCGCTCTGGGCGTGGTTAGCTATGGCCTGGCGATGCTGGCCTATTCGGTCGAAGACCTGCCGCGGCTTGCTCCGTTGCGCGAAAGTTCGATCCTGTTCGCGCTGGTGATCGCAG
The DNA here is from genome assembly GCF_035607565.1 of Qipengyuania zhejiangensis. Lineage (NCBI taxonomy): Bacteria > Pseudomonadati > Pseudomonadota > Alphaproteobacteria > Sphingomonadales > Erythrobacteraceae > Qipengyuania > Qipengyuania zhejiangensis. The sequence continues at coordinate 1,199,366 of NZ_JAYKGO010000001.1, forward strand.
TCGTTTTCCTGGGCGAAAAGGCTGACCGGCTGAAAATTGCCGGCGGCGCGACAATTTTCGCAGGCGTGGTGACGTTGCTGCTTGCCCGTTAGGCGGAGCCATCCAGAAATTCGCGCAGACCAAGCGGGGAAAATGCCCCGATGATGAGTTGCTCGAACACGCCGATGCCAACCTTTCCATCGTTTGCGGTTACCTTTACCGGCATCTGGACATGGAGATTTTCCGGCTGAAGCGGGTCGAGATTGTCCAGATCGATGTCCTCACGGACCGACTTGGGACCGCCATGATACAGGCCGTGGTTCCATTCCGGATGCGTGTACCCCAGCCCCTTCATTTGAAAACGCCCCAGGGGTTCGAACGTCACTTCTTCAGGCGCACCGCGCACCGCGAGCGACAGCGTTCCATCCGACGGCCAGCGGGTTTCCGGGGTCAGCCGCGTTCGCATGCTGCCGATGCCTTCGTGGATTTCGTCCGGACCGGCGCCCTCGCCTGCCCACGCAGCGCGGGTGTTCCAGGCTTCGCCATGCTCGTCGTTGTTCACATGGAAAAACAGGCTGCCGTCGGGAAAGTTGATCGGGGTCCATTGCCAGAAAAAACCCGGCAACGTGTGCCCCGGCATCGGCTGGAGATCACGCGTCCCCACGGGCCGCACACCCCAACTGCGGTCACGTGTGCCCATCGTGTCGGCATCGAGATCGCGCCGGTCACCGTCGACCTCGATCCAGCCATCGTAACGCCCGTTCTGCGTCATGCGGGTGTAATCCATGAACGCGCGCGGCCCGATGCGGTGCGTGAAGCGCGGTTCCTCGATCGGAAATGCCCGGCCGGAAAAGGTAATGTCGGCCGAAATGCCTTCGAAATCGTCGACGACGATACGAAGCTGTTCCAGCGGCTGCACGACTTCGATACGGATCGGGCCGACGGACAGGTCCATTCGTTCCATCCCCAGCTGGCGGGTGGCGTGAATGCAGTGCTGCACACCGCCGCGGATCACGTTGAAGTGCGCGTCTATGACATCGAGGTGCGGGTAAATTCCCAGCGCCGCCGCAAAAAACCCGCTGCCATCGGGCGCATATCCGTTGAAGAAATACCGGTCGTAGAAATTCCGGTCGGTGCCGGAATACGCCACCGGTTCGGGAGTTTGGTGGATCGGGAAATCGTCGCCGCGCGTAAGTACCATCAAACTGTCTCCTTGAGTGCCGCGATACTGTCATGCGCCAGGGCCAGCGAACAGGCCCCTCGTGCCATGGACAGAAAGTTGGCGTCGCCGCGAACGGTGCGTTCCACGAAGGCGGCGCTGAATACGGCAGTAGATACCCCGTGCAGAATGCCGAGGCGGTAATCGTCCATGATATCGGCACGTGTGAGGTTTACGCCGCGCTCCGCCATTTCGGAGAGCCACAGATCGAGCAGTTCGCCCTCGTGCTCGCGCCAGAGCGCCACGCCAATCCCGCACCCCATCAGATAGCCGACATCGGTCATGGCCTTGCCGATCGTGACCGTTTGCCAGTCGAGCACGGCGATGGGTTCGGCCCCGCCACGAACGTCGAACAGCATGTTGTCGAGGCGGAAATCCCCATGGACAAGACATTGCGGCGGATCATCGCGGTGGAACCACAGGGGCGCCGCTTCGGCCAGTTCTTCGCAAACGCGCATCATCGCCGGGTCCAGCGTGTCGGCATACCTGTCACGGAAGATGGCCTGCGCCTGCGGGTACAATTCGGCGATCTTGGGGCCAAGATCGGGAGGTGGCTGGATCCACTCGGCTTCCAGCAGATCGGCCCTGCCCCAACTGGGTGCGTGGACCGCGGCGGCCTGACCGATGGCGGCGCGCGCATCGCCAATGCCGCATCCGGAAATCTGGTCGCCCTGGCGGGCCGGACCGAGGTCTTCGAAAAGAAGGATGAAATCGCCGCCGTCTTCGCTCACGTCGGCAAACAGGACTTGCGGGGCGCGGACCGCCAGATGCGGGGCCGCCTGCCGGTAGAATTCCACTTCCTTGCGGTACAGCCCGAACATCACCGCCGTGCCCCTGCTTGCGGCATCGGCGGCGGAAAATTTACCGGCAAGCGTCGACGGGCAGCCCTGCCCTTCGAGATGAAACCGCACGCTGTCGCCCACCTGGCCTGTGCCAATCGGCTGCCAGGTCACGCTGTCGACACGCAGGCCGAGCACGCCGCTCAGCCATTCGGCCGAAACCTCATCGGGATGCACTGGGAAGTCCGCCAAGCCCCTCTCCTCAAAAGAGCAATAGGGAAGGCTAACCCGTGTGCGACCCCATGACAATCACGGGGTAAAGAAACCCGGTATCAGGCCAGCTTTCCGAAGCACGCACCGCCGGCATAGACGGCGCTGTCGCCCAGTTCTTCTTCGATACGGATGAGCTGGTTATACTTGGCCAGGCGGTCCGAACGGGCGAGCGAGCCGGTCTTGATCTGCCCGCAATTGGTCGCAACGGCGAGGTCGGCGATGGTAGCATCCTCCGTCTCTCCCGAACGGTGCGACATGACGGCGGTGTAACCGGCACGGTTGGCGATGCTTACCGCGTCGAGCGTTTCGGAAAGCGTGCCGATCTGGTTGACCTTCACCAACAGGGAATTAGCCAGCCCCTGCCGGATGCCGTCGCTCAGACGCGTCGGGTTGGTAACGAACAGATCGTCCCCCACCAGCTGGACCGTCGCGCCGACACGGTCGGTCAGCGCCTTCCACCCGTCGAAATCGTCTTCCGCCATGCCATCTTCGATCGAACGGATGGGATAGTCGCGGCACAGCTTGTCGAGATATTCGGCCATTTCGTGCCCGTCGAGCGAGAGGTTTTCGCCCGAAATCTCGTATTTCCCGTTCTTGAAGAATTCGGTGGAGGCGCAGTCCAGCGCAAGGACGATGTCTTCGCCCGGCTTGAAGCCGGCCTGCTCGATCGAGGCCATGATGAAATCGAGTGCATCGCGCGTGCTGGCCAGGTTCGGTGCGAAGCCGCCTTCGTCGCCGACCGATGTCGCAAGCCCCTTTTCGTGCAGTTTTTTCTTGAGCGTATGGAAAACCTCGGCACCCCACCGCACCGCTTCCGTCAGGCTGTCGGCGCCCACGGGCATGACCATGAATTCCTGGATGTCGATCGGGTTGTCCGCGTGTTCGCCGCCGTTGATGATATTCATCATCGGGACCGGCAGCACATGGGCGGAAACGCCGCCGATATAGCTGTAAAGCGGAAGGCCACGGGCCGCTGCCGCTGCCTTGGCAACCGCCATGCTGGTGCCAAGGATAGCGTTGGCGCCGAGCCGCGCCTTGTTCGGCGTGCCGTCGAGAGCGATCATCACCTGATCGACATCGCGCTGATCTTCGGCGTCGATACCCAGTATCGCATCGGCGATTTCGGTATTGGCCGCATCGACCGCCTTGGTCACACCCTTGCCCAGGTAACGGTTCTGGTCGCCGTCGCGCAGTTCCACGGCTTCGTGGGCACCGGTGGACGCGCCCGAAGGGACCGCGGCGCGGCCGAAGCTGCCGTCTTCCAGCAGAACGTCAACCTCGACCGTGGGATTGCCACGGGAATCGAGAATTTCGCGGGCGTGGAGGTCGATGATCGCGGTCATGGTAGCGTATGCTCCGGACAAAGGTGTTGTAATTGTGTATGACACCCCCAGATGGAGAGTCGGACGCGCTCTATTCGCCGGAACATCGGCGTGCAAGTTGCGTTGGAGAAACGAGGGCCGGGTTTTGAAGATAGCCTGGATGAATACGAATTGAGGGTAAGGACGAGAGCAATGGCCGAAACCAGCGGAACCGACGCGCCGAAACAGCGCAAGACGAACAGCAAATCCACCACCAGCAAATCACCTGCCGCCAAAACGCCGCGCAAGACCGTGGCCAAGAAGGGCGCAGCCAAGGAGACCACCCCCGTGACCAACACTATCGAACCGAACACCACCACCGACAAGCGCAGCGAAGCCAAATCGCGCTTCAACGCCGCGCTCGAAGAAGCCAAGGCCGGTGCCGCTGCCCTCAAGGCAGACGGTAAGGACCGCGCTGTCGCCTATCGCGATCAGGCCAAGGGCAAGAGCGAAGATTGGGTAGCGGAAGCCAAGGCCTATGGCACCGACGCCAAGGTCAAGGGCAAGGAACTGGCCGTCGAAGGCAAGGTCAAGGCCAGCGAAGGTCTGCGCTCGCTCAGCCGCATCGTCGATGAAAACGCCCACCAGGTCGACGACAAGCTTGGCGCCAAGTACGGCGACTATGCGCGCACCGCGTCGCGTTCGCTGGATGAATACGCCTCGAAGCTGGACCAGAAGAGCGTTGACGACCTGGTCGAAGACAGCCGCGAAATGGTCCGCAAGAGCCCCGGCCTCGCGGTCGGCATTGCAGCGGTCGCAGGCTTCATGCTTTCGCGCCTGTTCCGCGGATCGCGTTGATCGTCGCTGACAGGGGATTTTGATGCGGGAAGATGAAGGCGGACAGTCCGCGGACTATGTCGGTCCGCTCGACCTGCCCGACGAACATGAGCCTTACGAACACGATGCCGCCAGCGACGAACCGTCGCTGGCGGACGAAGTCTTCGCACTGATCGACGACGGCAAGACCTATGCCGAAGCCGAGCTGGCTTTCCAGAAGAGCCGGGCTGCGTTCGCCGCCAATCGGTTGAAGGGCGCGGTCGCGTTTGCGCTTGGCGCGTTCGGCGTCTTCCACCTCGCGCTCATTGCGGGAACGGTGGGGGTTGTCCTGGCGCTGGTCCCTATTGTCGGGCCGTGGTTTGCCACGGCCATCGTGACCGTCGCTCTTATTGGCGCGGGTCTGATTCTGCTGAAGTTGCTGAAGGACCGGATCGACGACATCCGATCCGCGTTCGAGGATGACGAATAATGGCTGACCGGCGTGCGCGCATGGTGGAATACAGGTATCTGCGCGATTCCGCGCGGGCCCTGGTAGAAGCCGATATCGATCATCTGAAAACGGGTCTTTCCCAAAAGGGCTTCGCCGCACGGGCGGTGGACAGGGTCAAGACCGGTGCGCTCGACATTTACGACGAGGCGGTCGATGTCGCGGAAGACAACAAGGGTGCGCTGGCCGCGCTATTGGCGGCGATCCTTGTCTGGTTTGCGCGCAACCCGATCCTGTCGATCTTCGGAATTGGCGAGGACGAGGACGACATGGCGCATGAGCGCGACGAAACGGCGGAACGTATAGACCCCTACGACCGTTGATTTTTTGAACACGAATTTCCGGAGGATACCCATGGCCGACACAGCCCCGACCGACAACGTCACCCCGATCAGCGCCGACAGCAAGCTGACAGACGAACAGAAACGCGACCAGCTTCGCGCAAAAATCGAAGCCGGCGAACAGCGCAACGCAGACCGCACTTTTGCCGACCAGGCAAAGGAAGCGGCCGACACTGCGATCGATTTCACGCGCAAGCATCCGATTACCGTCATTGGCGGCGCGATCGCGGTTGGCCTTGCCATCGGAGCCATGACCCGTCCGGGTCGCAAGCTCGGGCGCCGTGGCGGCGTTCTCGCCACGCTCGCAGCGGAGGCCGCAATGGCCTACGGTGCGCGTTTCCTCGATGGCGCCGGCAATGCAGCGCAGCTTGCCGGTGACCGGCTCGAGGATTTCGGCGATACCGCCGCGACCACGGCGCGCGGCCTGCGCCGGGACGCGTCGCACCGTCTGGATGTTGCCGGAGACGTACTTCGCGCTTCGGGGCGCAAGGCAGCCCGCAAGGGTTCGCGCGCCGCACGGTCGATCAAGACACGCCTTCCCGGCTGATTATCGCATGTGAATACGAAGCCGTAGCGGCGCGACAGGGTTGCCTGTCGCGCCGCTTTCGTTATTGGCGCAGCCATTCCCTCCTCCCCGATACGGAAATTTGACCAATGGAAGAAAAAGAGAGCAAGCAGGCGCTCTACCTGGTGATGGGTGGCCGCGTCACCGATCCGCGCAGCGTTACCTTCGCCGATCCGGAAAGCCTGCACGTCGCAGGCGTCTACAGCACCTATGATGCGGCGGTCGATGCGTGGCGTGCAAACGCCCATCGCACGGTTGACGATGCCGAGATGAAATACGTGATCGTCCACCTGCACAAATTGCTCGATCCGGCGGGCTAAACCGCGCAGTTATGATCTACAGTCTGCGCCCTTATCGCGACGCGGATGCAGAGGATCTCGCCAGCGTCATCAAGGCCGCAATCGAGGACATCGGTCCCAGTGCCTATGCTGCAGACCAGGTCGCCGCATGGTCGGCACGCCATCCCGGCGCGGATCGGTTTCGCGAACGGGTGGCGGAAAACGATGCGATAATCGTCGCGGTCGACGGGGGCGACCGGCCCGTTGCGTACGTTCTGTTGCAACGTGACGGTCACCTCGATCATCTTTACAACCATCCCGCCCATACCCGGCGCGGACTGGCCGCGCGCTTGCTGGCCGAGGCGGAAACCCTTGCGCGCGCATGGGGCGCGCCCAGCTTATTCACCGAGGCGAGCGATCTTGCACGTCCGGCGTTCGAACGCGCAGGCTACATCATGGTCAGCAGGCGCGACTTTACCATCGAGCACGACGGGAAAGCGGTGCCGATCCACAATTGGGCGATGGTAAAACCGCTGGACTGACGAATGCCGGCAGATGCCGACACGTCCGATCAGATGAATTCGATCTTCTTGATCAGGTAGAACCGGTCACCCGACGGGACGGTCACTTCGATCTCGTCGTCGACCTGCTTGCCGATAAGCGCGCGGGCGATGGGCGAATTGTAGCTGATCCGCCCCTTGGCTGCGTCCGCTTCGGTCTGACCGACAATCTGATACTTCAACGGCTTTTCGTCCTCGTCGAGCAGAGTGACGGTTGCGCCGAAGATTACCTTGTCGCCGGAAAGCGTCGTCGGATCGATGATCTGCGCGCGGCTGACCTTGTCTTCGATATCGCCGATAAGCGCTTCCACCTGACCCTGCCGTTCCTTGGCAGCGTGGTATTCCGCGTTCTCCGAAAGATCGCCATGCGCGCGCGCTTCTTCAATCGCATCCACGATTTTCGGTCGCTCTGCGCGAAGGACCTTCAGATCCGCCGTGAGCTTTTCGTAGCCCTCGGCCAGCATTGGCACTTTTTCCATGGGGCCCCTTAATCCTTCCTGTTCAACCCCTTCGCGGACAATTCGAATACGGACCGCCAAGTGCGGATCCTGCCCTGTTCGAATGTCTGGAGGGGAAATGCGTTCGTTCTTGTCAGCTATAATAGTCTTGCAAGGAACGCACTTCAAGCTGGCTTGGCGAAACCTCCGCAATCGCCCGCGCCGCCGCCAGCGATGCCGCGGCAGTGGTGTAATACGGAAGCTTCTTTTCCAGCGCGCTCGCGCGGATGGATTGGCTGTCGAGCAGCGACTGCCAACCTTCGGTGGTGTTGAAGATCAACGCCACTTCGCCATCGATGATCGCGTCCACGATATGCGGCCGCCCTTCGGCAACCTTGTTGACGCGTTCCACGTTCAGCCCCTGATCCGTCAGGAATTTCTGGGTGCCGCCGGTTGCGATCACCTTGAACCCCTGATCGAGCAGCGTCTTGATCGCGGGCAGGATCACGTCCTTGTCGCTGTCCTTCACGGACACGAACAAGGTGCCTTCACGCGGAAGGTTCATGCCCGCCCCCAGCTGGGATTTGAGGAAGGCGGCGGGGAAATCGCAATCGATCCCCATCACTTCGCCGGTCGACTTCATTTCTGGCGACAGGATGGGATCGGAACCCGGGAACCGGCTGAACGGGAACACCGCTTCCTTGACCGACATATGCTTGGGCCGGATATTAAACGGCTCGAATTCGTGCAGGCCTTCGCCGGCCATCACGCGTGCGGCGATCTTGGCCACGGGCCGGCCGATGGCCTTGGCCACGAACGGCACCGTGCGGCTGGCGCGCGGGTTCACTTCGATCAGATAGACATCGCCATCCTTCACCGCGAACTGGACGTTCATCAGGCCGCGTACCTGAAGCGCTTTCGCCAGAGCTTCCGCCTGGCGCTCCATCTCGGCAATCACGTCGTCGGGCAGGCTGTAAGGCGGCAGCGTGCAGGCGCTGTCACCCGAATGGACGCCCGCTTCCTCGATATGCTGCATCACGCCGGCAATGCGCACTTCGAAACCGTCGGAAATGACATCCACGTCGCATTCGACCGCATCGCGCAGGTACTGGTCAACCAGCACGGGGCTGTCGCCCGATACGTTCACCGCCGTGGCGATGTAATCATCGAGCTGCGCTTCGCTGTCGACGATTTCCATGGCGCGGCCACCCAACACGTAGCTTGGGCGCAGCAGCACCGGATACCCGATGCTGCGCGCCACGGCGGCGGCTTCGTCGCGGCTGCGGGCGATGCCGTTTTCCGGCTGCATCAGTTTCAGCTTGCCGACCAGCTTGGCAAAGCGTTCGCGATCTTCGGCAAGGTCGATCGCGTCCGGGCTGGTGCCTAGGATCGGCACGCCTTCGCGTTCCAGCGCGGCGGCAAGTTTCAGCGGGGTCTGGCCGCCGAACTGCACGATCACGCCAACGACTTCACCCTTCGACATTTCGACGCGCAGGATTTCCAGCACGTCTTCTTCGGTCAGAGGTTCGAAATAGAGCCGGTCCGACGTGTCGTAATCGGTCGAAACCGTTTCCGGGTTGCAATTGACCATGATCGTTTCGAAGCCGGCTTCGGCCAGCGCGAAACACGCGTGGACGCAGCAATAGTCGAACTCGATGCCCTGCCCGATGCGGTTTGGTCCGCCACCCAGGATGACAATCTTCTTGCGATCAGAAGGATCGGCTTCATCTTCCGGTTCGCCGAAGCTGGGCGCTTCGTACGTGGAATACATGTACGGCGTTACCGCTTCGAATTCCGCCGCGCAGCTGTCGATCCGCTTGAACACCGGATAGACGCCCAGCTTGTGGCGCAGGGCGCGCACTTCCTGTTCGCTGGTGGCCCCGGCCATGGCGCGAAGTGCATCGTGCAGCAGCCCCGAACGCTTCGCCTGGGTTTCCCCCAGACCGCCCGCGACACCCACCGATCGCACCGCCAGCGTGGCGAGGCGCCGGTCGGAAAAGCCCATGGCCTTGAGCCGGCGCATTTCGGTTTCGGTATTCGGCAGGCCGTTGTGGCCGATCATGCTTTCTTCGTAGATGATCGCTTCGATCTGGCGCAGGAACCACGGGTCGAACCCGGTGATCGGCTGGATTTCCTCTACCGTCAGCCCTTCGCGGAAAGCCTGTGCGATCCGCAGGATACGGTCGGGCGTGCGCTGGCTGAGGGCGGCGTTGATCTTGTCCTTCGCCACGCCTTCCAGTTCGGGCACGCGGTTGAACCCGTCCAGCCCGGTTTCCAGACCGCGCAGGGCCTTCTGCATCGATTCGGCGAAACACCGACCGATGGCCATGACTTCGCCAACCGACTTCATCGCGGTAGACAATTCGGCCTTGGCGCCCTTGAATTTCTCGAACGCGAACCGCGGGATTTTCGTGACCACGTAGTCGATCGTCGGTTCGAAACTGGCGGGGGTCGCCCCGGTGATCTCGTTCTGGATTTCGTCGAGCGTGTAGCCCACTGCCAGCTTCGCCGCGACGCGGGCGATCGGGAAGCCGGTGGCCTTCGACGCCAGGGCGGACGAGCGCGACACGCGCGGGTTCATTTCGATCACGATCAGGCGGCCATCGACGGGATTGACCGCGAACTGCACGTTTGATCCGCCGGTCTCCACACCGATTTCGCGCAGCACATCGATGCTGGCGGTCCGCATGATCTGGTATTCTTTATCAGTCAGCGTCAGCGCCGGGGCGACGGTGATGGAATCGCCCGTGTGCACGCCCATCGGATCGACGTTTTCGATCGAGCAGATGATGATGCAATTGTCCTTGCGGTCGCGCACCACCTCCATTTCGAATTCCTTCCAACCGAGGAGCGATTCCTCGATCAGGACTTCGGTGGTGGGGGATGCGTCGAGGCCTTCGCGCACGATCCGCTCGAACTCCGCCTTGTTGTAGGCGATGCCCCCGCCCGTGCCGCCCAGCGTGAAGCTGGGGCGGATGATGGAAGGCAGTCCGGTGCGTTCCAGCACAGCATAGGCATCGTCGACCGAATGCGCGATGCCGCTGCGCGCGCTTTCGAGGCCGATCTTGTCCATCGCCTCGCGGAATTTCTGGCGGTCCTCGGCCTTGTCGATGGCTTCGGCATCGGCGCCGATCATCTGGACGCCGTATTTCTCGAGCGTACCGTCCTTGTCCAGGGCAAGCGCGCAGTTGAGCGCCGTCTGCCCGCCCATCGTCGGCAGCACCGCATCGGGACGTTCTTTCGCGATGATCTTGGCGACGATTTCGGGCGTGATCGGCTCGATATAGGTCGCGTCCGCCATATCCGGATCGGTCATGATCGTGGCGGGGTTGGAGTTGACCAGAATGACCCGGTAGCCCTCCTCCTTCAGCGCCTTGATCGCCTGCGTGCCGGAATAGTCGAACTCGCACGCTTGGCCGATAATGATCGGGCCGGCGCCAATGACGAGAATCGAGGATATGTCAGTGCGTTTGGGCATTAAAGGTGCTTTCTCGCCAGTTCCGCAAGCTGTTCGATGGCATCTTTGCTGAGACGCAAAGTTTGTGAGACCTTCCCAGGTATTTCCCTGTCAGCCGAACCCATCGTATTGATTTGGAGGAACTTCTCGCCGTTTTGGCCTCGGATGGACCAACCTCCGTACGTCTGTGAATGACGAGCATTCGCTTTGAGATCGAGCTCTTCGAATTTCCGGATTATCGCCATTAGCTCTCTCCAAGCCCCCCCACGAATTTCTCGAACAGATAGAAGCTGTCCTGCGGGCCGGGGCTTGCCTCGGGATGATACTGCACCCCGAACGCCTTCTTGCCCTTGATGCTGATCCCGCAATTGGTGCCGTCGAACAGCGACACGTGCGTTTGCTCCACATTATCCGGCAGGGTGTCCACATCGACCGCGAAGCCGTGGTTCATGCTGGTAATCTCGACGAGGCCCTCGCTCTCACCCCATCCGCCGCCGACGCGCTGCACGGGGTGGTTGGCGCCGCGGTGGCCCTGGAACATCTTGGCGGTCTTTGCGCCAGCCGCCAGGCCAAGCATCTGGTGGCCGAGGCAGATGCCGAACAGCGGCACGTCCGCATCCAGCAGGCCCTTGATCACCGGAACCGCATATTCGCCCGTCGCCGCCGGATCGCCCGGGCCGTTCGACAGGAACACGCCGTCCGGCTTCAGCGCCATGATCGCGTCCAGCGAAGTGCGCGCGGGAACGACCGTTACCTTGGCCCCCGCCTTCACAAGATTGCGGAAGATGTTGTCCTTGGCGCCGAAGTCCATCGCCACCACGTGCGGTTTGTTCGCCCCTCCCTGCGTATAACCGAAGCCCAGCTTCCACTGGCCGCCGTCCCATTCCTCGTTCCCGTCACGGGTGACGCCCGGAACCAGGTCCAGCCCTTCGAGGCCCGACCATTCGGCCGCCTGTTTCTTCAGGGCTTTCAGGTCGAATTCGCCGCGCGGGCTGTGGGCGATTACCGCGTTCGGCGCGCCATTGGTGCGGATGCGGCGCGTCAGCGCGCGGGTATCGACACCCGACAGGCCGATCTTGCCGTGCGCCGTCATCCATTCGACAAATTCCTGCTGGGCGCGGAAATTGGATTGCGGGGTCACTTCCTGCCGCACGATGCAGCCGACCGCGCCTAGGCCGCGGCTTTCGTGATCTTCCTCGTTCGCGCCGACGTTGCCGATGTGCGGGAAGGTGAAGGTGACGATCTGGCTGTCATAGGAGGGATCGGTCATTACCTCCTGATATCCGGTCATCGCCGTGTTGAAGCAGACTTCGCCGACGGCCGAACCGGTCGCCCCGAAGCCCTTGCCCCAGATACAGGTTCCGTCGGCAAGAACGAGGACTCCCGTCGCGCCTTTGGGTTGCGCGTGCGAGAATGCGGGCAGGGCCATTGTGGGCTCTCCGAGTCAGGGGTTTTCCGGCGATGTCGCTAAGCCGTGGCCGCTATAGGTGTGGCCGCGTCCCGTCAAGCGCAACACTTGGCTTTGCGGCAGCTTCCCCTACATGAGGCATCAACCATCCACAGATTAGGTTACGAGACCCCATGCTCCGCGAAAAGATCCAGACCGAGACCGTCACCGCCATGAAGGCCAAGGACAAGGAACGCACCGCCGCGCTCCGTCTGATCGGCGCCAAGATCAAGGATCGCGACATCGAGCTGCGCACCTCGGACAAGAAGCCCGACGATGACGAGATGGTGACCGACGTGCTGCTCAAGATGGCAAAACAGCGCCGCGAATCGATCGAAATGTACGAAGACGGCGGCCGGCAGGAACTGGCGGACAAGGAAAAGGCCGAACTGGCCGTGATCGAGGAATTCCTGCCCAGGCAGATGAGCGAGGATGAAACCCGCGCCGCCATCGGTGCGATCAAGGCCGATCTTGCTGCTGACGGCATGAAGGACATGGGCCGCGTGATGGCCGAATTGAAATCCCGCCACGGCGCCACGCTCGACATGAGCAAGGCCAGCGGTCTGGTGAAGGAAGCGCTGTCGTGAAACGTATCGTTTTCGCCCTGCCCGCGCTGGCGATGATGGCCGCTTGCGGCGAACCTGCCCCCCAGCCCGAACCGACGCCCACTGCCACGGTCGCCGCGCCGCGCAACCTGGTGGCTGCGGACCTCGATATTTCGGCTCTCGGTGCGCGTATCGTCGGCCCGCAAGGTCCCGAGGTGGAAACCGTGCTGAGCGCGGGCAACCGCCAGGTGGGGCTGATGACCAGCTTCGTCGCGTGTCCCGAAGGCACGCAGGAATGTGTGCCCGGCGCCATGCCCGAAGGCACGGTGTACACCTACGTCCACCGCGTGACCCTGGCCGATGTAGACGACGGCGCAGAAGAACAGCCGCAGCCGGAAGACGGGCCGGAAGTCGCCGAGGCACCGCCCACCTTGTTCCGCACCACGCACAAGGCGCATGGGTTCACCGGCGCGCTGGGTTACACTAGCGCCGAAGCCGCGACCGCGCTTGGCAGCCCCGACGCCCTGACGACCACGCTCGATAACGGACACATTATCTGGCGCGTGACCAGCGGCGAAGGATGGCAACCGGGTGCTACGATCACCTTCTGGTGGCAATCCACGATGCCGCCCGCCGGTCCGGCCGACGCCTATCTGCTGGAAGTGGACGGCAACCAGTCGATTGCCCGCGGCCCGTTTCCGGCCGAAGAAAAAGCGGCAACCGCGAAACGGGTGAACTAGCGGTCATGGCCCTGCCGCGATAGGAAAGGCCAATGGCCCTTTCACCCCAATGGCTGGACGAATTGCGAATGCGGACCACGCTGTCCGCCGTGATTGGCCGTACCACGCGGCTGACCAAGGCAGGGCGTGAATTCAAGGCCTGCTGCCCGTTCCACAACGAAAAGACGCCCAGCTTCTACGTCAACGACGAGAAGGGCTTTTACCACTGCTTCGGGTGCGAAGCGCATGGCGATGCCATCCGCTGGCTGACCGACCAGCGCGGGATGCCCTTCATGGACGCGGTGAAGGAACTGGCCGCAGAAGCCGGGATGGAAGTGCCCGCCGCCGATCCGCGGTCCGCAGAACGCGCCGAAAAACGGGCCAGCCTGCACGATGTGACCGCTGCGGCGCAGGAATGGTTCGCCGCCAATTTGCGCGGGGCCGAGGGGGCCGCCGCCCGTGCCTACCTCGGGCGTCGCGGGTTCAACGAAGCGATCGTGCGCGAATTCGGCTTCGGCTTCGCGCCCGAGGACCGACAATCGCTCAAACGCGCGCTCGGTCGGTACGAAGAACCGATGCTGATCGAAGCTGGAATGCGCATCACGGTCGAGGACAAGGAACCGTACGACCGGTTCCGCAATCGCCTGATGCTGCCAATCCACGATACCCGCGGGCGGGTGATCGCCTTCGGTGGCCGTATCCTCGACGCCGAAGCGAACCCCAAGGCCCCGAAATACCTCAACAGCCCGGACACGCCGCTGTTTGACAAGGGGCGCACGCTTTACAATCTGCACCGGGCCGCACCGGCGGCGCGCCAGTCCGGCCGGATAATCGTGGTCGAAGGCTACATGGATGCCATTGCGCTGGCCAACGCAGGCATTGCCGAAGCGGTCGCCCCGCTGGGCACGGCGTTGACCGAAAACCAGATCGAGCTGCTTTGGCGCCAGGTCGAACGGCCGATCTTGTGCTTCGACGGGGACAACGCGGGTCAACGCGCCGCGATGCGTGCGATCGCCCGTGCGCTCCCGATGCTGCGGCCCGCGCATTCGCTGTCCATCGTCCGCCTTCCGGCTGGGATGGACCCCGACGATCTGATCAGGGAACAGGGCGTCGGAGCGATCGAGCGTCTGCTGGCAGAACCTTCAAGCCTACTCGACACCTTGTGGGACTTCGAGAAAGCGGCCGGTCCGCTCGATTCGCCGGAAGACAAGGCCGGACTGAAAGCCCGCTTGCTCGCCCACGTAGAGACAATCCAGGACCCCGATATCCGCTCGCTGTACAAGCGCGAACTGCTCGAGAGGTTTTCCAGTTTCGCCTTTCCGCCCCGCCCGCAGCGCGAATTCAAACCGCGCACGCCGTGGAAAAAAGGCGATTGGCGCCAGCCCAATCCCACGCTCGCCCCCGAAGTGGCCGACCGGCTGAGGCGTACCATGGCCGGCGGCGCGCGCGACGCCTTCACCCGCGCCGTCATAGCGGGGCTGGTCCGTTTCCCGGACCAGATCGTTCGCCACGAACAGGCCCTTTCGGATTATGCGCGTCGTGACCAAAATGTCGGTCCGACGATAGATTTGCTGCTGGAAGCGGTAGAGGCGCTTGATTTACCCGACCAATCGCCCATATCGCTAGTTCAGGGCCTTCCCGCCCCACCCGAGAAAGCTCATTTCGCCTTTCTAGATGAAGGCATCGACCCGGGTGATGCGCGCGAGGATCTGGCCGAAGCCGTGTCGTTGCTGGTCGAAAGGCCCGCGCTTGAATCCGCGCTCGCGGAGGCTACAGCGCGTTTCGAACGCGACCCGGAAGGTTCTATCGCCGAACAGGCACGATTGCGCGAGCGGTTGCTGGCCCTTAACGAGCGGTTGAAGCTTTTCGGTCGAAGGAAAGCTGCGGCGACGGACGAAACGGATTCATGATCGCTGTGGGGGCCGGCCCCGCTTCGATCGCAGGAACGGATTGACAAGAGTTTATGGCCACCAAGTCGAAGTCCACCGACAAGGACGACGCACCGCTGATCGATCTCAACGAGGCATCGATCAAGAAGCTCATCGCCAAGGCGAAGAAGCGCGGATACGTCACCTATGACGAATTGAACGACGCTCTGCCGCAGGGCGAAATGAGTTCGGACCAGATCGAGGATATCCAGTCGGCATTGTCCGACATGGGCGTGCAGATTGTCGAAAGCGACGACGAAGCGGAAAGCTCCGACGAAGCCGAGGTGGAGGAAATCGCTCCTTCCGCGACCGACGGCGGCGAGGAAAAGGCGGCCAAGAAGGTCGCCACCCCCACCCGCAAACTTGCCGCTGGCGAGCGTACCGATGATCCGGTTCGCATGTACCTGCGCGAAATGGGCGCTGTCGAACTGCTCAGCCGCGAAGGCGAAATTGCCATCGCCAAGCGCATCGAGGCTGGCCGCGACATGATGATCATCGGCCTGTGCCAGAGCCCGATCACGTTCCACGCCATCATCCAGTGGTCCGAAGCGCTGAACGCCGAGGAAATGCAGCTGCGCGAGATCCTCGATCTCGATGCGATGCTTTCCAAGGAACCGCCGGCAGACAAGATGACCGACGACGCCGAAGACGATGACGACGGCGAAATCTCGGAAGAAACCGCCGGCCCGTCGATTCGCGAGGATGACGACGAGGACGAGGACGAATCCGAGGACGGTGAAGAAGGCGAAGAAGGCTCTTCCAAGGACGACGAGGAAGAGGAAGAGGACAACACCATGTCCCTCGCCCAGATGGAAGCCGCGCTCAAGCCGGACGCCATCGAACGATTCGCCCGCATCACCGACCTGTTCCGCAAGTTCGAGAAACTGCAGGCCGAACGCGTCGACACGCTGGGCCGCGGAGACGCGTTCCCCGCCGCGAAGGAAAAGAAGTACGAAGCGTTGAGCGAACAGCTCACCGCCGAGGTCGAGAGTGTCCAGTTCCACGCGACCAAGATCGAATTCCTGGTCGACAATCTTTACGCCTTCAACCGTCGTCTGACGGCTCTGGGCGGCCAGATGCTTCGCCTTGCCGAACGCCACAAGGTCAAGCGCATCGACTTCCTCGAAGCCTATATCGGCAACGAGCTCGACGATGCATGGCTGCATGACCGGGTAAAGAAGGACAAGAAGTGGGCGGCCTTCGCCGAGAAGGAAGCCGATGCGGTCGAGCGCATTCGCGCCGAGATTACCGATATCGCCAGCCAGACCGGCATGAGCCTCGAAGAATTCCGCCGCATCGTGAACATGGTGCAGAAGGGCGAGCGTGAGGCACGCATCGCCAAGAAGGAAATGGTCGAGGCGAATCTGCGGCTCGTGATTTCCATCGCCAAGAAATACACCAACCGCGGTTTGCAGTTCCTCGACCTTATCCAGGAGGGCAACATTGGCCTGATGAAGGCGGTCGACAAGTTCGAATACCGCCGTGGGTACAAGTTCAGCACTTATGCAACCTGGTGGATTCGGCAGGCCATCACCCGTTCGATCGCCGACCAGGCCCGTACGATCCGTATTCCGGTCCACATGATCGAAACGATCAACAAGCTGGTCCGCTGTTCGCGGCAATTCCTGCACGACCAGGGCCGCGAACCGACACCCGAAGAGATGGCGGAAAAGCTTTCCATGCCGCTCGAGAAGGTTCGCAAGGTGATGAAGATCGCCAAGGAGCCGATCTCCCTCGAAACGCCGATCGGCGACGAGGAAGATTCGCATCTCGGCGACTTCATCGAAGACAAGAACGCGATCATCCCGGTCGACGCCGCAATTCAGGCCAACCTCAAGGAAACGGTTACCCGCGTCCTGGCCAGCCTGACCCCGCGTGAAGAGCGTGTGCTGCGTATGCGGTTCGGCATCGGCATGAACACCGACCATACCCTCGAGGAAGTCGGCCAGCAGTTCTCGGTTACCCGCGAACGCATCCGTCAGATCGAGGCCAAGGCGCTGCGCAAGCTCAAGCACCCGAGCCGCAGCCGCAAGATGCGTTCCTTCCTCGACCAGTAAATATTGCCGCTTTGCCGGTGATTTTCGGTTCGGCCCGCTGGCAATCAGCGGGCCGTTTCCGTATGGGCGACGCCATGCGTATCGCCATTGCCTCCGACCACGCCGCAATCGACCTCAAGGCCGAGCTGCGCGACTGGTTGATCGAACAGGGCCACGAGGTCGCGGACCTCGGCCCGGACACAGCAGACAGCGTCGATTATCCCGACTTCGGCTACAGGTTGGCGGCAGTCGTGGCCGACGGAACGGCTGAACGCGGCGTCGCCCTGTGCGGATCGGGAATCGGCATTTCGATCAGCGTCAATCGTAACCCGTCGGTTCGCTGCGCGCTGGTGTCGGAACCCCTGTCCGCTGCGCTTGCGCGCGAACACAACGATGCGAACTGCCTTGCAATGGGCGCCCGCCTGACCGGGATCGACATGGCCAAGGCCTGTCTCACCGCTTTTCTAGAAACCGAATTCGCCGGCGGCCGCCACCAGCGCCGCGTCGACAAACTCACCAATCCGGATATCTGACATGGCTACGCACCCCGCGAACTCGACCCGCGACCCGATGGACCGTTTCTGGCACGACACGCTGGCCGAAGCCGATCCCGAGATCTATTCCGCCGTCCGCAAGGAACTGGCCCGCCAGCAGGACAAGATCGAACTGATCGCGAGCGAGAACATCGCCTCCAGCGCAGTGCTGGAAGCTGCGGGCAGCGTGTTCACGAACAAGTACGCCGAAGGTTATCCCGGCAAGCGTTACTACGGCGGATGCGATTATGCGGATGTGGTCGAAACCCTCGCGATCGAACGGGCCAAACAGCTTTTCGGCTGCGAATACGCCAACGTGCAGCCCAATTCCGGCAGCCAGATGAACCAGGCCGTGTTCCTGGCTCTGCTGCAGCCGGGGGACACGTTCATGGGCCTCGACCTCAATTCGGGCGGGCACCTTACGCACGGATCGCCCGTTAACATGAGCGGGAAATGGTTCAATCCGGTCGGCTACGGCGTTCGCAAGGACGACGAACTGATCGACATGGACGCCGTCATGGCCACGGCACGCGAGCATAAGCCCAAGCTGATCATCGCCGGCGGCACCGCCTATTCCCGCGTGTGGGATTGGGAAGCCTTCCGCAAGGTGGCGGACGAAGTGGGCGCGATCCTCATGGTAGACATGAGCCACATCTCCGGCCTGGTTGCCGGCGGTGCGCACCCTTCCCCCTTCCCCCACGCCGACGTTGTCACGACGACCACACACAAGAGTCTGCGTGGACCGCGTTCAGGCGTTATCCTGTGGAACAGGGAAGATCTGACCAAGCCGCTCAACATGGCGGTGTTTCCCGGAATGCAGGGCGGCCCGCTGATGCATATCGTGGCTGCGAAAGCCGTCGCGTTCGGCGAAGCGCTGCGCCCCGATTTCAAGGACTACGCCGCACGCGTAGTGGCCAACGCCCGCGCATTGGCGGCAAGCCTCGAGAAAAACGGCCTGCGCGTGGTTTCGGGCGGGACCGATAACCATTCGATGCTGGTGGACCTCACCGCCAAGGACGTGACCGGCAAGGACGCGGAGAAAGGGCTCGATCGGGCCTGGCTCACCTGCAACAAGAACGGCATCCCCTACGACACGCGCAGCCCGTTCGTGACCAGCGGCATTCGCCTGGGCACTCCCGCCGGGACGACGCGTGGCTTCGGCCCGGATGAATTCACGAAGATTGGCGCGTTGATCGCCGAAGTGGTAGACGGGTTATCGCGCAACGGTGCGGAAGGCGACGGACAGTTCGAAGAACGTGTGCGCGGCAAGGTAGCCGAACTTTGCGCGGCCTTTCCCGTTTATCCGGGCCGCTGAGGAACTGACGATGACCGACCAGAATCCCGATCAAAATCCCGACCACCAGGACCATGACCTCATTCCCGATGCCCAGGACGAAGTGAAGGGCATGATGAAGCAGGGCCTTCAACACCCGTCCACCAAGCCGGTCCTCACCGGTGCCGCCATCGGCGCAGTGGTCGGTGGAATCCTGCCCGTCGTGTCTTGGCCCATTGGCCTCGTCGCAGGAGCCGGCTTTGCTCTCTACAAGCGCCTCCGCCCGTAAATGCGTTGCCCGTTCTGCGCCCATGACGACAGCCAGGTAAAAGACAGCCGCCCGACTGAGGACAGCACGTCCATCCGCCGCCGTCGGCAATGTTCCAGCTGCGGGGCGCGGTTCACCACATTCGAACGGGTCCAGTTGCGCGAAGTGACGGTCGTCAAATCCAACGATCGGCGCGAGCCGTTCGAGCGCAGCAAGCTGGAACAGTCGATCTCGCTCGCCTGTCGCAAGCGCGATGTTCCGCACGAACGGATCGAACGGCTGGTGTCTGGCATCCAGCGGCAGGTCGAAACCGCGGGCGATGCCGAAGTCGCATCGCAGCGGATTGGCGAAATGGTCATGAACGGGCTGCGCCAGATCGACAGCGTGGCCTATATCCGTTTTGCATCGGTTTATCGCGACTTCAGCGAAGCCCGCGATTTCGAGGAATTTGCCAGCACGGTGCAGGAGGCCGCCAAAGGTGGCTGAGGCACAAAAGCCCGTAATTGTCCTGATTCGTCCGCAGCTTGGTGAGAATATCGGCAAGGCGGCCCGCGCGATGCTGAATTTCGGCCTCGTCGAAATGCGGCTTGTCGAGCCGCGAGACGGGTGGCCAAATCCGGCCGCAGGTCCGGCGGCCGCCGGAGCTGATCTGGTCCTTGAAAAAGCGCAGGTTTTTTCGTCCACCGCCGAAGCGGTTGCCGATTGCGCGCATGTCTACGCCACCACTGTCCGCAAACGCGGGGTGACGAAGCCGGTTCTCACGCCCGAACAAGCGGCGCAGGAAATTAGCCGGAACGTGGGCCGAAGCGCGTTTCTGTTCGGACCCGAACGTTCGGGGCTGGAAACCGAGGACGTGGCCCTGGCGCGCGCGATTGTGACGGTGCCGATCAACCCCAGGTTCGGATCGCTCAACCTGGCACAGGCCGTCATCCTGTGCGCTTACGAATGGTCAAAATCGGCGGATCTGGTGCAACCGACGCAGGAAGACGTACTTCCGCCGGCACCGCAGGACGAGCTGGAAGGGTTGATCGCCCATCTGGAACGTATGCTGGAGCCCAAGGGCTACTTCATGCCTGAGGCGCGGGTGGAATCGACCCGGCGCACGCTGCGCGGTGTGTTGACCAAGCCCGCCTGGAATCACCTCGAAGTGCGAACGTTGCGCGGTGTCCTGTCGAGCCTGGAGCGTGAACCTAGGACGTGACGCGGTCCCACTCCTCCAGTTCGTAATCGATAGATGTTTCGACCAGAAGTTCCCAGATTTCCGCGATTTTCTCTGCGGGAAGCGACCGCTTCGCCGCATCGTCACGGGCGTTGGCAATCACCTCGGCCTTGCGGGCTTCGTCACGCACCACGTTGCGATCGGTCTTGATCCGCGCCGCGGCCCGCATGTAACCGAAACGCCGGTCAAGCAGCGCGACCAGTTCCCGGTCGGTCGCATCGACGCCGGTCCGGACGTCGCGCATATCGGTGCAATTTTCGGGCAGCTTGAATTCGTCGCTCATGGCCGCGCGCCCTGCCTCGGTTGGAGCCGCTTGTCGAGCGCCTATGTCGATGCTTGACCCATTGCCCAAAAATGCTAAGGCGCGCGCTCGCGAATTGGCTCCGCATCCCGGTGAAGCGGTAGCCGCGCATGATCTCTCGTCAGCTTGCCTGATGATCATGCGGTGCGGTGCCGGGTTGAATGGCTGCCGATGGGGCAGCCCAGCAAATTGAAGGAAAGACTTATGTCGAAGCGCAAAAGCGCCAAGTACAAACTCGACCGCCGGATGGGTGAAAACATCTGGGGTCGTCCCAATTCCCCGGTCAACAAGCGTTCGTACGGCCCCGGCCAGCACGGTCAGCGCCGCAAGGGCAAGACCAGCGACTTCGGCCTCCAGCTGCGCGCCAAGCAGAAGCTCAAGGGCTATTACGGTGACGTGACCGAAAAGCAGTTCAAGCGCACGTACACCGAAGCTTCGAAGATGAAGGGCGACACCGGTCAGAACCTGATCGGCCTGCTCGAGCAGCGCCTCGACATGGTCGTCTACCGTGCCAAGTTCGCACCGACGATCTTCTCGGCCCGTCAGGTCGTCAGCCACGGTCACATCTATGTGAACGGTGTGAAGTGCAACATCGCCTCGCGCCGCGTGAAGGTCGGCGACGTCATCAGCCTCGGCAGCAAGGCCAAGGAAATGGCGCTCGTGATCGAAGCGCAGAGCCTTCCCGAGCGTGACATTCCCGATTACGTCGCAACCGACGGCAACGACAAGGTGACCTTCACCCGCGTGCCGAAGCTCGACGAAGTGCCCTACCCGGTCACGATGGAACCGAACCTGGTCGTCGAATTCTATTCGCGCTGATCCGGTTTCGAACCGAATTACGAGAAGGGCGGTCCTGCGGGGCCGCCCTTTTTCGTTCCGGCTATCTGTTCGTCGGTGGTGTCCGGCTCAACGCAGCGCGCGGGAAACGCTTGCGTACAATATCGCCGCAATGGCGAGGCTGATCACCGCACCCCAGAACCAGTAGGGCAAGAGCAGGACTTGCGCGATCGCGCTGGTGTCTGATCGCTGCGACACGCCGCCGACAGTACCCCCGCTCGAAAACAGGTAATCGAACTGGCGCCATGCGCTTATGCAGGCCTGCACACCCAGAAACTGCGCCGCAAATGTCTGGACGGGCGGCTTGGCCCGCGTGGCGATCGACAGGATCGCCAGGCCAAGAGCGGGCAAGACAACCCAACCCGTCACGCTGCGCACCCAGATCAGCGTGGACAGAAGCAAAACCGATCCGAGGGCATAGAGGGCAAAGCGTGTTGCCCGCCGATTGCGTGAGGCAAGGATCAGCCCTGAACCGGCCACCGGCGGCCCGAGCGGTCCCCCGGCAGCGATCAACGCGCCGGGTATATCGACAAGGGCAACTGGCCGGGTGGAATACGCCACACCCGATCCGTCGGGATGGATCACCAGATACTCAAGCGCGCCGCCCATCGCCATTGCGACAAGACCGTGGCCCATCTCGTGAAACCACGTCGAAAGTATTGTGAAGGGGTAGAGGGCGATGCTTCCCCAATAGGTTTGCCAGAGCGCAATCGAACCGATGGCCAGCCCTGCAAGCAGGGCGATGCGCTGGCGGCGGTCCTGATTCGCGAGACGGGTCATTCTTCGCCCAGATAATCCGCCCGGAAACCTTTGGCAAAAGCGGCAAAGCGCCCTTCCCGGATTGCATCGCGCATGGCCTGCATCAGCTGCTGGTAAAAGGCGATGTTGTGTTCCGTCATCAGCATCGCCCCGAGAATTTCACCAGACTTTACAAGATGGTGGAGATACGCGCGCGAATAGATGCCGCACGTATCGCAGGAACAGCGGGTGTCCAGCGGCGTCTCATCCTCGGCAAAGCGAGCGTTGCGCAGATTGATCGGTCCGGCCCAGGTGAAGGCCTGTCCGTTACGCCCGGAACGGCTGGGCAGAACGCAGTCGAACATGTCGACCCCGCGCTCGACCGCGCCGACCAGATCGTCGGGCTTACCAACCCCCATCAGGTATCTCGGACGATCTGCGGGCAACTGACCCGGAGCGAAATCGAGCGTTGCGAACATCGCTTCCTGCCCTTCCCCCACGGCGAGGCCGCCGATGGCGTAGCCATCGAACCCGATTTCGGTGAGTTTTTCGGCGCTCGTCCGGCGTAAATCTTCGTCCAGCGCCCCTTGCTGAATGCCGAAAAGGGCGGCCTTTTCGGCATGTTCGCCGCCAGCATCAAACGCGTCCCGGCTGCGTTTGGCCCAGCGCATGCTCATTTCCATGCTCTGCGCGATAACGTCGCGCGGCTGGTCGGCGCGCGGGCATTCGTCGAACGCCATCACGATATCGCTGCCGAGGAGCCGTTGGATATCCATCGACCGTTCGGGCGTCAGCAGGTGCTTCGAACCATCGATATGGCTGCGAAATTCCACGCCGTTTTCAGTCAGCTTCCGCAGCTCGGACAAGCTCATCACCTGATACCCGCCGCTGTCGGTCAGGATCGGGCGATGCCAGTTCATGAACTTGTGCAGACCTCCCAGCCTGGCCACCCGTTCGGCACCCGGGCGCAGCATCAGGTGATAGGTGTTGCCAAGGATGATGTCCGCGCCGGTCTTGCGCACGGTCTCGGGTTTCATCGCCTTGACGGTAGCGGCCGTACCGACCGGCATGAACGCAGGAGTACGAATATCGCCGCGAAGCATGGAAATGCTGCCCGTGCGTGCCGCACCGTCGGTGGCGTCGATCGTAAAGGCGAAGCGGTTTGCCATCGTCAAAATCCGTAGATCAGGGTCGCGCGCGTCAGCGTGTCGGTCGACACCTTGCCGGCGGGTGGGTTGCTGTCATAGTCGATCTGATACGCCATGCGGGCGCGTAGACGGTCGCTCACTTCAAAATCCAGTCCGGTCACAAGGTTCAGCGTCGTGTTGGACCCATCGACGATGAGAACCGCCTCACCACCGGTTTCCGCGACGACATTCGTGTCCTGCGTCAGCTTCAGGCGGTCAAGCACCTGCCAGTCGAAATCAAGCGCGGCCAGGCCCGCCAGGCTGCTTTCGGAACTTCCATCGGTGAACTGCGTCACCCTCCACGCGGGACCGGCCTTTACCGCCAGGGACAATCCGTCGCGGTCGATCACCTTGTATCCCAATCCACCGGAAACCGCGTACCGCCCATCGAAACCCTGCAACCGGTTGCGCTCGTACTGTGCCAATCCATAGGCGAAGACGTTCTTGCCGAATTGCCAGCGGGGTTCATACGAGGCGAGAAACTGTTCGCGGCTGGTGGTGCCGTCCTGCCGTTGGTAATCGACACGCGCCTTTACCAGATGGGCCCAGTCCAATCCCTTGCGCTCAAGTTTGAGCGATGCGGAAATGCCAGCGGTGTCGGTGTTGCCACTCGATTTGAAACCGCCGAATTCCCCTTCGCCCGACCACAGCGCGAAGAACCCGGCCTGGCGCACCGCTTCCGCCTCGTGCGCCGCCTTGGCGGATTTCCGCTGGGCAAGTTCGACCTTCCACTGGCTTTCGATCGCGTCGATCTCGGCCGAATCGCCGGGCCACGTCGCGCGCGCCAGTTCGATCACTGTCGCTACCTTGGTGTCGTCACCGATGGCCACCGCGGCATCGATCATCGCACGCGCCCCGTCGGGAAGTTCAGCGCGGGCGACCATTGGCGAAAGAGCAACGCCAAGAACCAAGGCTATGCGAAAAGGGAATGTCGTTTTCATTGGCATGGCGGTCGCCTAGCGCCTCGATGCGCTGGCCGCTACCCTCGTGCGGGTCGCAAAAAAGGCCGGCTCCCGCAAGGGAACCGGCCTCTCATGATAATCCGAAGTGCGATCAGAAGCTGAAAGCAACGCCGGTGGTTGCGCGCAGCGAATCAAACCCGATCGTGTCGAGGTTCACGCGAAGCGCGGCCTTGCCGATCGGGAATTCGACGCCGGCGCCGACGAGGTAATCGCCGTCGCTGTCGTCGATGCCGTCAAACGTGCCGGCCGGCTGTTCGGGTTCGATGATCTTGTAGAGGTCGAAATCGACTTCCTGGTAACCACCGCGAATGTAGTACTTCGCGCCGCCTTCGGCACGGAAGCCGAGACGCAGCGATGCGCCGTATTCGCTGTCGATTGCATCGGTACCGATGTGGTAGTTTGCTTCGACACCAGCGAACAGGTTGCTGGCAACCGGGAAATCAACGCCAGCGATGACGCCGACAATCGGGCTTGCATCGTTGATGGCGAAACCGGCGTAGGTGGCATCGCTATCGTCGACACCCAGGTCGTGATAGCCGGCCGAAATACCCACGAAAGGCTGTGCTGCTGCGGCGCTCTGGGCCTGAGCAGCGGCGGGGAATGCGATCGCGGAAACCGCGACGCAGGCAGCGAAAACTGTCTTATTCATCTTTATGTCGTTTCCCTGACAATATTTGGGCACCGGACCATCCGGCGCGGGGGTCCATTGCAAGTTTTGCACTTGCCGCAAGATGAACAAATTCAGGAAATTACGATCAGGCGCGCAGCCGCCATCCGGTTTTGAAAATATATGCGATAATAAGGACACAGAAAGCGAGAAAGCCCAGAGTTATCGCGAAACTGATCCGAATATCGACGTCGGCCGTTCCGTAGAATGTCCAGCGCAGGCCACTGACAAGGTACACGATGGGATTGGCCAACGCGATGATGTCCCAGGGACGGGGCAGCATGTCGATCGAATAGAATGTCCCGCCCAGAAACGTCAGCGGGGTCAGGAACAGCATCGGAATGATGCCCAGTTTTTCGAAATTGTCGGCCCAGATGCCAAGGATGAAGCCGAACAGGCTGAACGCGGCAGCGACCAGCATGATGTAGAACACCGCAAGCACGGGGTGGGCGATCGAATAATCGACGAACAAACGCGCGGTCAGAAGGATGATCGCCGCCAGGATCAGGCTCTTGGTCATCGCTGCGCCCACAAAACCGATCAGCGTTTCACCAACGCCCACCGGCGCGCTCAACAATTCGTAGATCGTGCCGGTGAAGCGCGGCATGTAGATGCCGAAGCTGGAATTGCTGGTGGTTTCGCCCAGCAGGGTCAGCATCAAGAGGCCGGGAATGATGAAGGCACCGTAACCCACCCCGCCCAGGTCGGGCATCCGCCCGCCGATGGCCGCCCCGAAAACGATGAAATACAGCGATGTCGTCAGCACGGGGGCCAGAACCGACTGAAAGCCGGTACGCAGAAAACGCACCAGTTCGCGCTTGTAGATCGACCAGGTGGAACGCCAGGCTATCATCACGCGTCCTCGCCCAGAAGCGTCACGAAGATGTCTTCCAGGCTGCTTTCGCGTGTGTCGATGCCAACGTAATCGATGCCCGCTGCAATCAGCGCCTTGGTCAGATCGGCGACTTCGGCCTTGCCCTTTCCGGTGCCGTCGCCGCCGTGATAGCGCAGCGACGTGCCGCCATGTTCCAGTTCGACCGGAAACCGAGCGATTTCGGGCGGAAGCCGGGTGAGCGGCTGGGCCAGTGCGATGTGCGCTTCGGTGCGGCCAAGCCGGGCCATCATCGCGTCTTTTTCATCGACCATGATAATCCGGCCCTTGCTGATAATGCCGACGCGGTCGGCCATTTCTTCCGCTTCCTCGATGTAATGCGTCGTCAGGATGATGGTCACACCGCGCGCGCGCATTTGTTCAATGATCGCCCACATGCTTTTGCGCAGTTCCACATCCACGCCCGCCGTCGGTTCGTCGAGGAACAGCAGGTCCGGTTCATGCGCCAGCGCCTTGGCAATCAGAACGCGCCGCTTCATCCCGCCCGAAAGTGCCATGATGCGTTCGTCGCGCTTGTCCCACAGTGACAGGCTGCGAAGGATTTCCTCGATCCGCGCCTTGTCAGGCGCAAGCCCGAACAGGCCACGCGAATAGCTCACCGCGCGGATGACCGGCTCGAACATATCGGTGCTGAGTTCCTGCGGAACGAGCCCGATGCGCTTGCGAGCGCTGCGCCAGTCGGTGGACAGATCCTGTCCGAAAGCACGGATCGTGCCGCCACTGGGCCTTACCAGTCCGCAAACAGCGCCGATCAAAGTCGTTTTTCCCGCGCCATTCGGGCCCAGCAGCGCGAAGATTTCGCCGCGGCGGATCGTGAGGTCGACATTGTCGAGAGCCTTCAACCCGCCGGGGTAGACCTTGCTCAGGCCATCGAGTTCGAGGATCGGTTCCGCCATGCTGGCCCGGCTTATGGCAGCAGCAACGAGGAGTCGCCATAGGAATAGAAGCGGTATCCCTCGGCTATCGCGTGGGCATAGGCCGCCTGCATCCGTTCGCGCCCCATGAGGGCACTCACCAGCATCATCAGCGTCGACTTTGGCAGGTGGAAATTGGTCATCAGCCCGTCAACGGCGCGAAACCGGTAGCCGGGGGTGATAAAAATCGCGGTATCCCCGGCGAAAGGCCGTATCAGATTATCTTCGCCCGTCGCGCTTTCGAGCAAACGCAGGCTGGTTGTGCCAACCGCAATGATCCGCCCGCCTGCCGAGCGTGCCGCATTCAACCGATCGGCTACATCGGCTTCGATGCGCCCCCATTCCGCGTGCATCTTGTGATGGTCGGTATCGTCCGCCTTGACCGGGATGAATGTTCCCGCCCCGACATGCAGGGTCAGCGTTTCGCGGCCAATTCCGGCTTCGTCCAGGGCGGCGATCAACCGGTCTGTAAAATGGAGCGCAGCAGTTGGCGCGGCAACGGCGCCATCCTCGCGCGCGAACATCGTCTGATAATCTTCGCGGTCCTGCGCATCCGTGGGGCGCTTGCCCGCGATATAGGGCGGCAGCGGCATGCGCCCTGCCCGCTCCAGCAACAGTTCGACAGGTTCATCCCCTTCAAACCTCAGGGTGATGCTGCCATCGTCAAGCCGCGCTTCGGCAATGGCCGTAACTTCGCCGCCAAATTCCACGCGATCGCCTTCGCGCAAGCGCTTGGCGTTGCGGACGAACGCCTGCCAGCGGCGCAGGTCCAGCCTCTTGTGCAAAGTCGCGCCAATCCTGGCTTCGCCGCGCCGCCCCTCGAGCTGTGCAGGAATGACGCGGGTGTCGTTGAAGACCAGGACATCGCCGGCGCGCAACAAGCCCGGAAGGTCGAGTACGCCGCAATCGCGGAAAGGGGCATCGCTCCCTTCGACCACCAGCATGCGCGCCGCATCGCGTGGACGCGCCGGGCGCAGCGCGATCAGATCGGTGGGTAATTCGAAATCGAAGAGATCAACTTTCATGCGCCGCCGCTTAGTCGCGCGGCGGCGCCATGGAAAGTCAGTTGCCGATCGGCGCGTTCAGAGCGTCGACCGTAATATCTTCCTGAACCTGCGGTGCAGAGAACGCCGGGACGGGCTTGTCGTCGCTGGCGATGGATGCCTGAACCACGCGGGTCGGGTTTGCCGGCGGTTCGCCGCGCTCGATCGCGTCGACTGCGGCCATGTTCGAAATCACGCGGCCGAAGTTGGTATAGCGTTCATCGAGGCTGAAACGCGGATAGAACACGATGAAGAACTGGCTGTTGGCGCTGTCTTCGCTCGTCGAACGGGCCATGGAAACGGTGCCGCGCACGTGCGGCATCGGGTTGAATTCCTGCGCCACGTCGGGAAGCTGCGAACCACCGGTGCCGGTGCCCGTCGGGTCGCCCGTTTGGGCCATGAACCCGTCGATCACGCGGTGGAAGACGACGCCGTCATAGAACCCTTGCCGAGCAAGTGTCTTCACCCGCTCGACGTGATTGGGCGCCCAGCTCGGCATCAGGCGAATTGCGACACGTTCGCCGTTCGACAGGTCGAGCAGGAGGATATTGTCGCGGTCTTCCGCAATGTTGAAGTTCACCGGATTATAGGTGCGCTTCACGGGAGCGGGCGCGGCAGCGGCAGTTTCCTCTGCGGCTTCCTGCGCCTGCGCGGCGAAGGGAGCGATTGCGAGCGAAAGCGTAGCAGCGAAGGCGAGCGAAAACCTGTTCATCGAAATCCCGTCGAAATGTCCTGAATGTCGTGCGCCCTAGCGGGTGCGGTCTGTCCGTTCAATGAATAGGTCGAAAAGTCAGTAATCGCCCATCCGGCCGATCTTGTCGACGCGGGCAATCACGTCCTCGCAAACGCGCTGGCTGACGAACTGGTTGATCGAACCGCCGAACAGGGCGATTTCCTTGACCAGCTTCGATGCGATCGGTTGGAGCGACACGTCGGCCATGAGGAACACGGTTTCAATGTCGTCATCGAGCTGCTGGTTCATGCCGGCCATCTGATATTCGTATTCGAAATCCGCCACGGCACGCAGGCCGCGAACCAGGACGGTGGCCCCTTCGCGCTTGGCGAATTTGACCAGCAGGGCGTTGAAGCCCTTCACCTCCACGTTCCCGAGGCGGAGCGATTCAACCTCGCGCTTGACCATGGCCAGGCGTTCCTCGGTCGAGAACATCGGATTCTTCGACGGGTTGGTGGTGACGCCGATGATCAGCTTGTCGACCAGACGGCTGCCCCGACGGATAATGTCCGCATGGCCCAGCGTCATGGGGTCGAATGTCCCCGGATAGATCCCGATGCGTTGCGCCATCAATGGTCCCTCTTCACGATAAAGCGTGCCAGTTCGACCAGCAGTCGCGCCTCTTCCCCGTGTCCGGCAAGATGCCGGCCCGCCTGTTCGACCAGCATTTCCGCCTGCCGCCGGGCCGCGTCGACCCCCATCAGCGTGACGAACGTCTGCTTGCCCTGTTCGCTGTCCTTGCGAAGGGCCTTGCCGGCCTTTTCCTCGTCGCCTTCCACGTCGAGCAGATCGTCGGCAATCTGGAATGCCAGCCCGATGTCGCGCGAATAGGCGCGCAGATGCGCCCTGCCTTCGGGCGGTATGCGGCCCAGTATCGCGCCCATTTCCACGCTTGCGGCAAGCAGGGCACCGGTCTTCAGCTGCTGGAGCCGCGTGACCTGGTGCAGGTCGTAATCCTGTTCTTCGGAAACGATATCCATCATCTGGCCGCCCGCCATACCGTCATGCCCGCTGGCGCGCGCCAATGCGGCAACCAGTTCGGCACGCACGAACGGATCGGTGCTGGTGTCCGGCTGGGTCAGAATGTCGAAGGCGAGCGCATGGAGGCAATCGCCCGCAAGCACCGCGGTCGCTTCGTCGAACGTCTTGTGAAGCGTGGGCTTGCCGTGGCGCATGTCGTCATCGTCCATGCACGGCAGGTCGTCATGGATCAGCGAATAGGCGTGGATCGCCTCGACCGCACAACCGGCGTTTACCGCCGCGTTTCGGTTGACCCCGAACAGATCCGCCGTGGCCACCAGCAGCAAAGGCCGCACACGCTTGCCGCCGCCAATCGCGGCATAACGCATGGCTTCCACCAGACGCGCCCGGCTGTCATCCGGAACGGGCAGGAACGCGTCGAATGCGCTGTCCACTTCCGCTTGTATCTGGCCGAAAGCGTCTTCCAGGAGGTTCGGCATAACCTCTACAACGCTCACGCAGGACCGTCGGCGTCGAACGGCACGGTGCCCGAAGGTTTGCCGTCTGCGCCCTGCACGATCTTCTCGATCCGCGCCTGGGCGGCATCGAGCCGGGCCTGACATGCCTTTCGCAACGCCTCTCCGCGCTCGTAAAGATTGATGCTGTCGTCCAGCGGCACTTCGCCGCCTTCCAGTTGCCGTACCACGCCTTCAAGGGCGCGGAGCGCTTCCTCGAAAGTCATGTCCTCGATCGGTTTGGGTTCCTCTGCCATCCGGCCGAGCATTGACCGTGCGCGTTGATGCGGTCAAGTAACCGCAAAACAGGGGAAGCGGATATGACGTGGATTGTCGCCTATATAGCCGCCGCAGTGGCGTTCGGAATTCTCGACGCGATATGGCTGGGATGGGCTGGCGAAAATTTCTACCGCCCCCGCCTCGTCGATATGCTGGCTGACAGTTTTCGCATGATGCCAGCGCTCGTATTCTACGCCGCGTATATCGCCGGCATCTGCTGGTTCGCCGTTCGTCCGGGTCTGGCCAGCGGGATCGGAACGGCCGCGCTGAACGGCGCCCTGCTGGGTGCGCTGTGTTACGCGACCTACGACCTGACAAACCAGGCCACGATGCGGCAGTGGTCCACCACGATCACGGTGGTTGATATTGCATGGGGCGCTTTCGCCACGGCCGTCGCGGCCAGCATCGCCACCTTCGCCGCAACCCGGCTGGGCTGATACCACCGGTATGTATATTGGCCACTTTGCACCAGCCTTTGTCGCGCGCGCCGTAACCGACGAATCCCCGGGCCTCAGCACCCTGTTCATCGCGGCCCAACTTATTGACTGGGCGTTCTTCACCTTCGCGATTTTCGGGATCGAGAAGATGCGGATGGTGCCCGGCATAACGGCGATGAACCCGCTCGACCTGTATCACATGCCGTTGACGCACAGTTTGCTGGGCACAGCGGTGTTCGCGCTCGGCTTCGGCGGCATCGTGTATTTCGTATCGCGGAACATGGTCGCAGGCTGCTGGGCGGCGATCGTCGTCGCGGCACATTGGATTCTGGACCTGCTCGTTCACCGCCCCGACCTGACGATTGCGGGCTCCGAACCCAAATTCGGATTCGGACTGTGGAACCGGCCCGAAATCGCCATGCCGCTGGAATTGGGGATAATCCTGATCGCGTTCTGGTGGTATATGCGCCGGACCAAGGGGCCGATCGTCCCCCCGATAATCCTGCTGGCGACCATGGTGCTGTTCCAGGCCATAAACTGGTTCGGTCCTCCGCCGGAAGAAGCCACGCTCGGCTTCTATCTGACCGCGCTGGCAAGCTTCGCAATTCTGACCGCCCTCGCCTACTGGCTCGACGAAACTCGGTGGCATAAGAGCACCGTAGGGCTGGCGGTTGCGAGCGCGCGCCGCTAAGGGCGCGCGCATGGCTATTATCGAGTCCGCGATCACCCCCGAAGTCGTCGAGCAGCACGGCCTCAGCCCCGAGGAATACGAGCGCGTCCTGCACGCCCTGGGCCGCGAGCCCAATCTCGTTGAACTGGGCATCTTTTCGGTCATGTGGTCGGAGCATTGCTCCTACAAGTCGAGCCGGCTTCACCTGAAGAAGCTTCCGACCGAAGCACCGTGGGTGATTTGCGGCCCGGGGGAAAACGCCGGCGTGATCGATATCGGGGATGGCCAGGCGGCGATCTTCAAGATGGAGAGTCACAACCACCCCAGCTATATCGAACCCTATCAGGGCGCGGCCACCGGCGTGGGCGGTATTCTGCGCGATGTGTTCACGATGGGCGCCCGTCCGGTGGCCAACGCCAACGCGCTGCGCTTCGGACGGCCCGATCACCCCAAGATGAAGCACCTCGTCAAAGGCGTGGTCGCGGGCATTGGCGGCTATGGCAATTGCGTGGGCGTGCCCACCGTGTGCGGCGAAACCAATTTTCACCCAGCGTATGACGGAAACATCCTCGTCAACGCGATGACGGTCGGCGTCGCGGATGCGGACAAGATCTTCTATTCGGCGGCAACCGGTCTGGGCAATCCGATCGTCTATGTCGGGTCCAAGACCGGACGCGACGGGATTCACGGCGCAACCATGGCGAGCGCGGATTTCGGCGAAGACGCCGAGGCGAAACGTCCCACGGTGCAGGTCGGCGATCCGTTCACCGAAAAGTTGCTGATCGAAGCGTGCCTGGAGCTGATGGCAACGGACGCCATCGTGGCAATTCAGGACATGGGCGCCGCGGGCCTCACGTCCTCCAGCGTCGAAATGGCGACGAACGGCAAGGCCGGCATCCGGCTGGACATGAACAAGGTCCCTTGCCGCGAAGAGGGCATGACCCCTTACGAAATGATGCTGAGCGAAAGCCAGGAGCGTATGCTCATGGTTCTGAAGCCCGGCAAGGAACCGATGGCCGAAGCGATCTTCAGGAAATGGGAACTCGA
Source organism: Qipengyuania zhejiangensis (assembly GCF_035607565.1). Taxonomy (NCBI): domain Bacteria; kingdom Pseudomonadati; phylum Pseudomonadota; class Alphaproteobacteria; order Sphingomonadales; family Erythrobacteraceae; genus Qipengyuania; species Qipengyuania zhejiangensis. The sequence goes on from NZ_JAYKGO010000001.1 coordinate 1,232,029, forward strand.
CTTTGCCGTGATCGGCGAAGTGACCGACACCCGCCACATGGTCCTGGAATTCGACGGCGAGGTGGTGTGCGACATCCCGCTTGGCCCGCTTGCCGCCGATGCACCGGAATACGACCGGCCCTACCTTTCCAAGGGCGAATACCAGGCCTGGGCGAAGGTCGGATCGCTCGACGATGCGCCGCAAAGCGAAGACATCGGCGCGGAATTGCTGAAACTGCTCGCCTCGCCGAATCTCGCCTCGAAGCGCTGGATTGCGGAACAGTATGACAGCCAGGTTGGCGCGGATACGCTGCAGACCGGCGGCGATGCCGGGGTCGTGCGCGTTCACGGTACCCGCAAGGCGCTGGCCATCAGCACCGATTGCAATCCCCGCTATGTTTTCGCCAACCCCTATGAAGGCGGGAAACAGGCAATCGCGGAAGCCTTTCGCAACCTTTGTGCCGTGGGCGCCCGCCCGCTGGCTGTGACCAATTGCCTCAATTTCGCAAATCCCCAGCGGCCCGAAATCATGAGCCAGTTCGTCCATGCCCTGGAAGGCATGGGCGATGCGTGCCGCGCGCTGGATTTCCCGATCGTGAGCGGTAACGTCAGCCTCTACAACGAAAGCAAGGCAACGGGCGGCGGTTCCGCCATCCTGCCGACGCCTGCCATCGGCGGTGTCGGGATCATCGATGATTACGCGACGATGATGACCATGGGCTTCAAGGCCGAGGGCGAAAACATCGCCATCATCGGCCCGAACTACCCGGCAATGGGTCAATCGATGTGGCTGCGCGAAATCCACGGTCGCGAAGATGGTGACGCCCCGGGCGTCGATCTCGCCGACGAGCGGCTGAACGGTGAAATCGTCCGCAAGCTTATCGCGGACGGCAAGGTCACGGCGGTGCACGATATTTCCGACGGCGGTCTGGCTGTCGCGCTGGCGGAAATGGCCATGGCGGGCGGCATCGGCGCCTCCATCGACGCGATGACCGGGGACTTCGCCTTCAACGAAAGCCAGGCCCGCTACGTGGTCACCTATCGTGCGGACGGCGATCTCGACCGTTCGCAAGTGCCTTTCGAGAAGATCGGCACCGTAGGCGGAGACAGGCTGACCATTGGCGAAAGCACGGTTACCCTGTCCGAAATGCGCGAAGCACACCAATCCTTCTTCCGCGACTGGATGGAGGCATAAGGCCACCTTTTCGTGGGCCTGCTTCAACCCGTTCTGCACTATGGCGGGCACTGGCTCGTCCCGTTCGCCTTCGCTTTTCTGGTCTGGCGGGAAGACTGGCTGCGGGCCGGGCTGGTTGCCGCACTGGCCAACCTTGTCGATCTGGACCACCTGCTGGCAGTTCCGATATTCGACCCGCATCGCTGTTCAATCGGCTATCACCTGCTGCACGGCTGGGAAGCGGCCTTTGGCTTTGCCCTGATCGCCGCGGTTCCGCGTTGGTGGGCTCGGGCCTTGGGACTTGGCGCTTTGTGGCATCTCGCGGTCGACTATGGCGATTGCATCATGCAAGGTCTGTGACATGACATCGGGATATTCAGACACGCCGCTGGCGAAGAAACTGTCTCTGCGCGACGGGCAACGGGTCTGGTTCGACGCAATGCCGGAAGACATCCACGACGAAATCGACGAATACGCGCTGGAACTCACCTTCGTTGCCGATCCGGCCGAAGGCGTGGACGCCGCGCACATTTTCGTGACGGAGCAGAGCCAGCTCGAGGCAAAGCTCGATAGCCTGCGCGAACAGATCGCAGCCGATGGGCATGTGTGGGTAAGCTGGCCCAAGCAGGCGTCGGGTGCCCAAACCGAAATTGACGAGCACGCCGTCCGGGAAGCCGGGCTTGCCCGGGGTTTCGTCGACACCAAGAAATGCGCGGTGGACGATACATGGTCGGGGCTGAAGCTCGTCATCCGCAAGGATCTGCGCTGACGGGAATGTTCGATGCGTGACCACGACACCTTACCCTACGCCCTTCCGCCGCTGTCCGATGAGGATCGCGTTGCACGGGCGCAGGCGATGCGGGACACGTTGAAGACAAGGCGAAGCTGTCGGTATTTCGCGGACACCGCCGTGCCGCGCGAAATTATCGAAGCCGCACTGGAAGCCGCCGGCTCGGCCCCCAATGGAGCCAACCATCAGCCGTGGCATTTCGCGGTCGTATCCTCACCCGAAATCAAGCGCGCGATCCGCCACGCTGCCGAAGAAGAAGAACGCGCCTTCTACGAAGGAAAGGCCAGTGGTGACTGGCTCGACGCGCTTTCCCCGCTCGGGACCGACGCGGACAAACCGTTTCTCGAAACCGCGCCATGGCTGATCGTTGTGTTCGCCCAGCGCAAAGGCGGCATTGCCGAGGATGGCAAAACGCAGAATTACTACGTCACAGAAAGCGTCGGGATTGCCTGCGGGCTGATGATCGCCACCTTGCACGAAGCCGGGTTGGCCACGCTGACGCACACACCGTCACCGATGGGTTTCCTTCGGCAGATATGCGGCCGCCCGGACCATGAAAAACCCCTCATGATCGTGGTGGCGGGGCATCCTGCGGAAGGAGCCACGGTTCCCGTTCATGCCGTGCACAAGAAACCGCTGGACCAGATTTCCAGCTGGTTCTGACCGGTTCAGGCCGCCAGCGCGCTATCTTCGCGGATTGGGGCCATCAGATCGTAAGGGTCGATGCCTTCCGATTTCCAGACGCGGTGGCATTCGCGGTACCAGTGCGGTTCCGCGATGTTCAGATCGGCCCGCGCCTGCTGTAGATCCTTGGCCAGAAGATCGCGGATCGACAGGCTCACCAGCGGCGGGCACGCCTTGCCCATGCGGTGCGCTTCGCGCGTGGCCTTCATCACCGGAGCCGCGCTCTTGCGAAGCTTCTTGATGTGCAGCGAACCGGCATAGCCCAGCAGCAAATGCCCCTGGCTTGGCGATTGTCCGTGGGTGAACAGCAGCACGCATTGTTCGCCCAAGGCATCGCGCCCGTAGCCTGTCAGAACGTGCATCAGATCATGCGTATCGCGCTGGCGAAAGCCGAACCACTGGACCAGATCGTCGTATGTGGGTCGGCCCGATGCATCGGATTCGGCCACCAGACCGGCTGCGGTCAGGCCTTCTCGTTCCATGAAATCGCAATAGGCGTGAGCCACGCTACCGGCAGGGAACCGGCGCAACGAATCGTGATCGTCGAGAAACGCGGGCAGGAACGGTTCGTTCTGGCGCAGTTTCTCGCCATGCTCGCTCAGCGTGAGAGCCCGCACACGGGGCATGAAGTCACGTGACGGCAAGGCTTCGTAGATCTTGAAAACAACCGCGGTGTTTTCCTTGTCCTTCAGCAATTCACGGAAATTCCGCACCGCTTCCAACGGGCGGTACTTCGGCTTCGGGCGCTGTGGATGGCGCAGCGGGGTGCCGTCGCGCGCAGAATCAATTCCGGTCATAGTCGTCGTCGCTTCGTTCATGTCTGGCGATCCCCTTTGCGTTTATGAAATAGCGGGGATTCGTGAACAAAGATTGGAAGGGCGCGCCAAATTGCGCCAATCAGCCGGCGCTGACCCATTCCGACTGCGGGATGCCCAGAAGTTTCAGGATTGCTGTCAGGTCCACGCTGGCGATGCGTCCACTCGACGCATCACGGGCCTTGGGTTTTGCGCGGTAGGCGATGCCGTAATCTGCCGACTGGATCATGGGGATGTCGTTCGCTCCGTCACCGGTCGCCAGCACGCGCGCCCCGGCTCCCAGCCTTGCGCGCTCTTCCTCCAGCGTGCCCAGCTTTGTGGACGCGTCGCTGACGGGACCGACGATCTGGCCCGTCAACTGGCCTTGCGCCACCGCCAACCTGTTTCCGACCACCCGTTCGAAGCCGAGCTGCTCGGCCACGGGGTCCGCAAAATGGTGAAATCCGCCTGTCACGAGCACCGCGCGGCATCCCCTGGATTTCAGCGTTTGCACCAATGTGCGCGCACCGGGCACGGGACGAATACGTTCCTCAAGGCAGGAATCGATCGCGCCTTCGGACAACCCTTCGAGCAGGGCGACCCTTTCCAGCAGAGCGTCGGCAAAATCCAGTTCGCCCAGCATGGCGCGTTCGGTGATCGCGGCAACCTGGTCCTTTATTCCTGCGTAATCAGCCAGTTCGTCGATGCATTCCTGGCCGATCATGGTCGAATCCATGTCCGAAACGAACAGGTGCGGCACTTCGATATCGTGATCCGCCACGAGCAGATCGCATTCACCGAAATGGGCAACCAACGTGGCGGTGACGGCAAACCTGTCCCCTTCGGGCAAGGACAGCTGCAGCACGTCACCGCACGAATCGAGCAAGCCGGCCATGGCCACGGGCGTGCCCAAATCGGCCAAAGCCGCCGATACTGCATCCATGCGGGTTTCGATGCCTTGCGGGTCTGCTATCAGCCGGGCGATGAGCATGAATAAACCTCCGCTGGGAACCGGCGCCAAACCGCCGGTCGCGCTCATTGCAGGGCCAACCGCGAGCGGCAAGAGCGATCTGGCCGTCGATCTGGCGCAATTGCTTGAACGCGAAGGCCGGCGCGGCGTGGTTATCAACGCCGACAGCGCGCAGGTTTACGCGGACCTGCAAATTCTATCCGCGCGCCCGGATGAAGCGGACATGCGCGGGGTCGAGCACCGCTTGTTCGGCAGTTGGGATGGCGCGCAGCCGTGTTCCGCCGCCGATTGGGCCAATGCGGCAAAGCGCGAGATTGCGGATATCCATGCGCAAGGCGCTGTGCCCATTCTTTGCGGGGGCACCGGACTTTACCTGCGCACCTTGCTGGACGGTATCGCGCCCGTCCCGCCCATTGACCCTTCCGTGCGGGAGGATGTTCGCGCGATGGCGCAGGCCGATGCCCGCGCGGCGCTGGAGGCGGAAGATCCACCTGCCGCCGCCGGGATCGCACCGGCGGATATGGCCCGCACCGCCCGGGCGCTGGAGGTAGTGCGATCAACCGGCCGCCCGTTGGCCACGTGGCAGTCGCGCAAGGTTGGCGGGATCGGCGAGGGGATCGAACTCCACCCCCTCGTGCTGCTGCCGGATCGTGAATGGCTGTACCAGCGGTGCGATGCACGGTTCGAAATCATGATGGAAACAGGTGCCGTTGCCGAAGTGGATACACTTCTCGCACGCAACATCGACCCGTCCTTGCCGGTCATGCGCGCCATAGGCGTGAGGGAGATTTCGTCCTTCCTGCAAGGCGAACTTTCGCGCGATCAAGCAATCACCGCTGGCCAGACGTCGACGCGCCAGTACGCAAAGCGCCAGTACACGTGGTTCAGGCACCAACCGCCCGAAACCTGGCCCCGCGCTGATAACAATAGAATCGTTTTAGAGGATGTTTTTGTATCATTGTTTCGCAAAAACGGTTGACTTTGGAACTTGTCACGGCTTAACGGCGCCATGTCGGCCCGGCGCTTCAGACCCCAGCGCCGGGCCGATTTGTAGTTTTCGCACACGAATGCGGGTCCGGAGAATGATGTGAGTACCGAGCGCAGCGGCGCTGCCATCCTGATCGAATGCCTCAAGCGGCAGGGCGTGGAATTCGTTTTCGGCTATCCCGGCGGCGCAGTTCTTCCGATTTACGACGAACTTTTCGCCGATGACGGCATCCGTCATATCCTCGTCCGTCACGAAGCTGGCGCGGCACACGCGGCAGAAGGTTATGCGCGCTCGACCGGCAAGCCAGGGGTGGTCCTCGTCACCAGCGGACCCGGGGCGACGAACGCGGTGACCGGCATCGCCGATGCGTACATGGATTCGATCCCGATGGTCGTGATTACCGGCCAGGTGCCAACCGCGCTGATCGGCACAGATGCGTTTCAGGAAGCCGATACCGTCGGCCTCACCCGCCATTGCACCAAGCACAACTATCTCGTCAAAGATCCGGCCCGCCTCCGCGCAACGGTCGAGGAAGCCTTTCGGATCGCCACCACCGGCAGGCCCGGCCCCGTCGTCGTCGATATTCCCAAGGATGTGCAGATCGCGCTGGCGGAATGGAACGAACAGGACACAGCCCCGCTCCCTTCGCACCGGTATCAGCCCCGCATGGTGGGCGCGGCAGACGAAATTTCGGAAGCGGTCGAAATGCTCGCCGCTGCCGAACGCCCGATTTTCTATACCGGAGGCGGCGTCATCAATGCCGGCCCCCGCGCAGCCGATTTGCTGCGCCAGCTTCAGCGGGCAGCCGACGTGCCTGTAACCAGCACGCTCATGGGCCTTGGCGCGTTTCCTGCCGACCATCCGGACTGGCTGGGCATGTTGGGAATGCATGGCACGTTCGAAGCCAACATGGCGATGAACAAGGCCGATCTGATCGTGGCGATCGGTTCGCGTTTCGATGACCGCGTAACGGGCCGTCTCGATGCGTTTGCCCCGAATGCCAGGAAAATCCACATCGACATCGACCGGGCCCAGATCAACAAGATCGTCCCGGTCGATCTGGGGATCGTGGGCGATTGCGGGCACGTGCTCGAACAATTGCTCGGTGCGTGGGGCAATCGCAAACCGCGTGACAGGTCCGAATGGAAGGCCCGCATATTGGGCTGGAAGGCGCGCGATTGCCTGGCATACCCCGATCACGGCGAAGGCCTGATCATGCCCCAGAAATCGGTGGAGCGGCTGTTCGCGCTGACCGGCCACCGAGATCCGATCATCACGACGGAAGTCGGCCAGCACCAGATGTGGGCGGCGCAATATTTCCGCTTCATGGGACCGAACAAGTGGCTGACCAGCGGCGGGCTCGGGACGATGGGTTATGGCTTGCCGGCCGCAATCGGCGCGCAGCTGGGCAATCCGGACAGTCTGGTGATCGATATCGCCGGAGAGGCTTCTATACAGATGAACATCCAGGAACTCGGCACGGCCAGCCAGTACCGCCTGCCGGTCAAGGTGTTCATCCTCAACAACGAATACATGGGCATGGTCCGCCAATGGCAGGAACTGACCTACGAAAGCCGGTATTCGAACAGCTATTCGGATAGCCTGCCCGACTTTGTGAAGCTGGCGGAGGCGTATGGCTGGAAGGGCATCCGCATCGAGGATGAAAGGCAGCTCGATGCGGGTATCGAGGCCATGCTTGCCCATGACGGGCCGGTGATGGTGGATTGCATGGTGGCCAAGGAAGCCAACTGCTTCCCGATGATCCCCAGCGGCGCGGCGCACACCGATATGCTGCTGTACGGCGATCAGGTGAACGGCACGATGGATGACGAAGCAAAGGCGCTTGTGTGATGGGTATGCATCAACGGATTCCGCAACAATTCGAAGCCAGCGTGGAACGCCGCGTGTGGTTCGACCGGGAACATGCCGACCAGTTCCTCGACTGGATCGAAGACACCGGTCAGCGGTTCCTTGGCATGGATGTGGCGCAGAAGCAGGATGACGGCAATTGGGTGCTGTTGACGGACAGCCTCGATCTCGCCCGACAAACCGACAATTTCGAAGCTGTCCGCATGGGCCGCGTCTTCCTTGCCGATTACGATGGCGACGGACGGATGTTCGAACCTGTATGGCAGGAGCGGCCGCGATGAAGATCGCCGAACAATCGAACGAACGCCACGTCCTCAACGTGATCGTCGACAACGAAGCGGGCATTCTCGCCAAGATCGCGGGAATGTTCACGGCGCGCGGCTACAATATCGACAGCCTGACCGTGGCCGATATTTCCGAAGACCATGCCATCAGCCGGATCACCATCGTGACCCGCGGCCCGGAACCGGTGATCGACCAGATCCGTGCCCAGCTGGAACGCCTCGTCCCGGTGCACAAGGTCATCGACCTGACCGAACAGGGCGCGCACGTCGAACGTGAACTCGCCCTGGTGAAGGTGGCCGGAAAAGGTGACAACCGCGTGGAAGCCCTGCGAATTGCCGAGCTGTTTCGCGCCAATGTGGTCGATACCACGACCGCCAGTTTCGTTTTCGAGCTTACCGGTGCGCCGGACAAGATCGACAGTTTCATCGCCCTGATGCGCGAACTTGGCCTCGTCGAGGTCGGTCGATCGGGGATCGTGGGAATGATGCGCGGCGCCCAACAAGCCTGATGGGCCGCGCTTTACGTGAGGAATACGATGCAAGTTTATTATGATGCCGATTGCGACCAGCAGCTGATCAAGGACAAGAAGGTCGCGATTGTCGGCTATGGCAGCCAGGGCCATGCCCACGCCCAGAACCTGCGCGATAGCGGTGTGGGCGAAGTCGCCATCGCGCTGCGCCCCGGTTCGGCAACGGCCAAGAAGGCCGAAGGCGCCGGTTTCACGGTAAAAACCGTGGCTCAGGCCGCGGAGTGGGCCGACGTGCTGATGATCCTCGCGCCGGACGAGCACCAGGCGGCGATCTATGCCAACGAAATAGCCGGCAAGATGAAGCCGGGCAGCGCCCTTGCCTTCGCCCATGGCCTCAACATCCACTTCGGCCTGATCGATCCCCCCGCCGATGTGGACGTGATCATGATCGCGCCCAAGGGCCCCGGCCACACCGTTCGCGGCGAATACATCAAGGGCGGCGGCGTCCCGTGCCTGATCGCGATCCATCAGGAAAGCGAACAGAGCGGCGGCAACGGTTATGCCAAGCAGCTTGCCCTTTCCTATGCCAGCGCTGTCGGGGGTGGCCGTTCGGGCATCATCGAAACCGATTTCAAGGAAGAGTGCGAAACCGACCTCTTCGGCGAACAGGCCGTGCTTTGCGGCGGGGTGACCCATCTTATCCAGGCCGGGTTCGAAACCCTGGTCGAAGCCGGATACGCCCCTGAAATGGCGTATTTCGAATGCCTCCACGAAACCAAGCTGATCGTCGATCTGTTGTACGAAGGCGGCATCGCCAACATGCGCTATTCGATCAGCAACACGGCTGAATACGGGGACATCAAGACCGGGCCGCGCATCATCACGGATGAAACAAAGGCTGAAATGAAGCGTGTTCTGGCCGATATCCAGTCGGGACGCTTCGTGAAGGACTTCGTGCTCGACAACCAGGCCGGTCAGCCGGAACTGAAGGCGAGCCGCAAGGCCGCCGCAGCCCACCCGATCGAACAGACCGGCGCCAAGCTGCGCGCGATGATGCCCTGGATCGGTGCGAACAAGCTGGTCGACAAGGACAAGAACTGAAGCCTAGGCTCGCGCTCACGAAGTCATCTTCAGGAGCGCGAGCCAAAGCATGCCGACCCCGTCAGACATCGCGTTTTCCTGCGCTTGCGGCGCAGTGTCGGGAACGCTGCTCGAAGCCGGTCCGTCGCAGGGCGATCACGTCGTTTGCCATTGCACCGATTGCCAGGATTTCGGGCGTTACCTGGGCAAGTCGGAACGGATCGTCGGGGTCGCAGGCGGCACACCGCTTTACCAATGCCGCTGCGCCCGAATGCGAATGCAAACGGGCCGCGACAAACTGGCTTGCCTCCACCTGACCGACAAGCCGACCCTGCGCTGGTACGCGGCGTGTTGCCGCACACCGATGTTCAACACTTACGCCAATGGCCGCGTTCCTTACGTGACAGCCATGGTTGGCAATTGCGATCCGAACCGGCGCGAGGCTGTATTCGGCCCGCCCATCGGTCACCTGTTCACTGGCGATGCCACGGGCGACGTGGGCGATGTCCCGAAAATGTCGATGACCAGGATGGTCGGGCGATCCATGCGACGGATTGTGAAGGACGTGGTTTCGGGCGATCGGCGGCGAAGCGAATTGTTCGACGGCCAGACCCTGCAACCGATTGCCACACCCCATCGCCTGACCGCTCGCGAGCGGCAGGACCTGGCGGAGAAATAGCCACATGCGCCTGAACGACTGTCACAACATCGACGATTTCCGGCAACTGGCAAAACAGCGCCTGCCGTGGCCCGTGTTCGATTACATCGATGGTGCCGCCGATGACGAAATCACCAAGGCGCGCAACACCAGCGCCTTCGATACGGTGGATCTTGTGCCCGATGTCCTGGCGGGCGTCGGATCGATCGACACCTCCTGCACCATCATGGGGCGGACCAGCGCCCTGCCCCTCATGCTGAGCCCGACCGCGCTCCAGCGGGCGTTTCACCGTGACGGCGAACGCGCGGTGGCGCGGGCCGCCGAAAAATTCGGCGTGTGGTTCGGCATATCCAGTCTCGCCACCCATTCGATCGAGGAAATCGCCGCGCTTACCCGTGGGCCGAAGCTCTTCCAGCTGTATGTTCACAAGGACAAGGGCCTGAACGCATCGATGATCGAACGGTGCAAGGAGAGCCGGTTTGACGCCCTCGCCCTGACTGTCGACACGATTGTTTCGGGCAAGCGCGAACGATGCCTGCGTTCCGGCTTCACCACCCCGCCCCGGTTCACCCCGTCGGCCCTGTGGAGTTATGCCACGCGGCCACGCTGGACGATGGATTATGTCTTCGGGCCGAAGTTCCGGCTGCCGAACCTTGATGGCCACGTCGATGAAGGAACCGGCAAGCCGGTCAGCATACAGAATTATTTCAACACCATGCTCGATACCGGTATGGATTGGGATACCGCCGCGCGCATCCGGCAGGACTGGGGCGGCACTTTCTGCCTCAAGGGCGTGATGAGCGCTGCCGATGCCCGCCGCGCGGTGGACATCGGGGCCGATGCGATCATGATTTCGAACCACGGTGGGCGGCAGCTCGACGGAAGCCGCGCGCCCTTCGACCAGTTGCGCGAAATCGGCGATGCCGTCGGCGGACAGATCGAGATCATCTGCGACGGCGGTGTCCGGCGCGGCACGCACGTCCTCAAGAGCCTGGCCGCCGGGGCCACGGCTGCATCAGGCGGCAGGTTGTATCTCTATGCCCTTGCCGCCGCCGGTCAGCCGGGGGTGGAACGCGCCCTGTCAATCCTCAAGGACGAGATCGAACGGGGAATGCGGCTGATGGGTGTCACCTCGGTCGACCAGTTGACTGCCGACCGCCTGCGCTGGCGCTAGATCATCTTGGCAAAACAGGCGCGCAGTTCGGCAACGAACAGGTCGGGCTGTTCCCAGGCGGCGAAGTGCCCGCCTTCGGCAACCTCGCTCCAGTAAACGATGTTGGTCAGGCTGCGCTGCGCCCATTCGCGCGGTGTCAGCAGGATCTCCTTTTCGAATACGCTGACCCCGGTCGGCACGGCAACGTTTCCTGCACCGAAGGTGCCGAAGCTTTCCCAATACAGGCGCGCTGCCGAAGCGCCCGTGGCGGGCAGCCAATAGAGCATCACGTCGTCGAGCACCTGATCCATCGACAGGGCATCCCACGGTGACCCCTGGTTATCCGTCCAGTAGTAGATTTTTTCGAGAATCCAGGCGGCAAGCCCGACGGGCGAATCCACCAGCGAATATCCGATGGTTTGCGGCCGCGTGCTCTGCTCCTTGGAATAACCCGAATCCCATTCCTGGTAGAACATGAGCCGCTGGACGGCCTTGAGTATGGCCGGGTCCTTGCTCGCCATGTCTTCCGGATTCGGACGCACGATCGGCATATTCAGGTGGATGCCGATGCAGCCATCCGGCGCCTGGTGGCCGATGGCAGTGGTCACCGCCGAACCCCAATCGCCCCCTTGCGCCACCCAGCGATCATAGCCGAGGCGCTGCATTAATTCGGACCAGGCGGACGCAATGCGTTCGATCCCCCAGCCGGTTCCCGATGGCTTCTGCGAAAAGCCGTAACCCGGCAGTGACGGCGCGACCACATGGAACGCCTGCGCTTCCGGATCGGCCGGATCGGCAAGTTCATCGATCACGCCGAGGAATTCGACAACCGATCCCGGCCACCCGTGCGTGATGATCAGCGGCAAGGCATCGGCGCGGGGAGAACGGCGGTGCAGGAAGTGGATCGCCAACCCGTCGATTTCGGTCGTGAATTGACCCACGGCGTTGAGCCGGGCTTCGCACCGCCGCCAGTCGTATTCGATACGCCAATAGGCCACGAGTTCGCGCAAGGCGGCAAGCCTTGTTCCCTGCGACCAGTCGTCGACCGGCTCCTGCTCTGGCCAGCGGGTGTTATCCAGACGGTCCGCCAATCGAACGAGGTCGTCTTCGGCAATGTTCAGGTGAAAGGGTTTGATCTCGCTCATCGTCACGCTCCGGTTGCGGCCCTGGATGCCTGTTCGACCCGTGCCCTGTCGGCCAACAGGATCGTGCTCGTGGCCTTGGCCAGCACCGTGCCCTGCGCGTCCTTCAGATGCCCTTCGTAAAAGCTGGTCCGCTTGCCATGCCGTTCGACCCAGGCTTCGGCAATGACCAGGCCGGGCCTGACGGGTGCAAAAAAGCTGACCTTCAGCTCCAGCGTCATCGGCACCACGCCGTCCCCGTTCTTCGCAATCGCGGCGTGCGCCATCGCCGCATCGATCCATCCGGTAATGAAGCCGCCCTGCACCACGCCGCCCGAATGGCATTGCTCCAGCTTCGCCTCGTATTCCAGGGACGACCGGCCCTCCGGATCCATCGTAACGATGCGGATCAAGCCCAGTGTCTGGCTGAGCGGGTGCTGTTCGGACATTCTTCCCCCTTGTCGTTTGAAATATAATTTCTTGCGATGCCCAAGCCTGTTTTGCTTTACAACCCCGGCCTGCTTTCGCATAGCGGATGCCATGCACAGCGCACTCGGACTAGACCTGCGACTTACACGCCCTTGGGCGTGATAGCTGGCGTGCCTTCCACGGTGCGCTGAGCGCCCAAGGGACCCGTCGACCATCCCCACAATCGCAGTACCCGAGATTTTCCATGTCCATGCTTCGCGATCCCGCGCAGAAATATTCCGCCTTCCCGCAAGTGCCCTTGCCTGACCGGCAATGGCCGTCGCGCACGATCACCGCGCCGCCGCGCTGGCTTTCAACCGACCTTCGCGACGGAAACCAGGCGATTGTCGATCCGATGGACGCCCACAAGAAGAACCGCTTCTTCGACCTCCTGATCGAAATCGGCGTCAAGGAAATCGAGGTCGGCTTTCCCAGTGCGGGCGCAACCGAATTCGATTTCATTTCCGGCCTTATTCAGTCGGGCCGCGTGCCCGACGACGTGATGGTGCAGGTCCTCACCCAGAGCCGTGCCGACCTCATTCGCACCAGCTTCGCCAGCCTTACCGGCGCGCACGCCGCCATCGTCCACCTGTACAACGCGGTCAGCCCGGCATGGCGCGAAGTGGTGTTCGGCATGTCGCGCGACCAGGTGCGCGACATAGCGGTTGCCGGTGCGAAGGTCATGCGGGACGAAGCGGCAAAGCAGCCCGGTACCGATTGGCATTTCGAATATTCACCCGAAACATTCTCGACCGCCGAACTCGATTTCAGTCTCGAGGTTTGCGAAGCGGTAATGGAGGTTCTTGCGCCCACGCCCGATCACCCGATCATCCTCAACCTGCCCGCCACGGTCGAAGCGGCAACGCCGAATATTTACGCCGATCAGGTGGAATATTTCATTCGCAACCTGCCCAATCGCGACAGCGCGGTCATCAGCCTGCATACGCATAACGATCGCGGCACCGGCGTGGCGGCGGCCGAACTGGCGCTGATGGCCGGGGCCGACCGGGTCGAAGGGTGCCTGTTCGGCAATGGCGAACGCACCGGCAATTGCTGCCTCGTTACAATGGCGCTCAATATGTACACCCAGGGCGTAAACCCGGGGATCGATTTTTCGAACATCGACCGCGTGATCGAGACGGTGGAATACTGCAACCAGATACCCGTCCACCAACGCCATCCCTATGGCGGCGAACTGGTCTACACAGCGTTTTCCGGCAGTCACCAGGATGCGATCAAGAAGGGGTTTGCCGCGCACCAGACCCAGAACGACCCGCATTGGCGCGTGCCGTATCTGCCGATCGATCCGGCCGATCTGGGACGCAGCTACGAAGCGGTCATCCGGGTCAATTCCCAGTCTGGCAAAGGCGGGTTTGCATGGGTTCTCGAACAGGATCAGGGGCTCAAACTGCCCAAGAAAATGCAGGCCGATTTCTCGCCCCATGTCCAGCGCATGGCCGATGAACTTGGCCGTGAACTTGGCGCCTCCGATATCTGGGACGCGTTCCGCAACGCGTACCACGTGCAAACGAACGACAAGCATTTCCAGCTCGTGGGATACGAGGAAAGCCGCGCCAGCGATGGAACGCGCCTCTTCACGGGCACGATCGAGGTGGATGGACAGGCCAAAAGCGTTTCCGGCCGCGGAAACGGGCTTATCTCAAGCGTGATGGGTACGCTGAGCGAAGCCTTTGGCGTCGATCTGGAAGTGGTCGACTACACCGAGCACGCGCTTGGCGCCGGCACGGATGCCAACGCGGCAGCTTTCCTCGAATGCCGCACCTCCGACGGCCGGACCGTTTGGGGCTGCGGGATCGACGAGGACGTGGCGACCGCCAGCGTTCGCGCCGTGCTCAGCGCTGCCAATTCGGCGGTCGGTCAGGCATAGGAAATACGCGGCGCGGGCAGCGCCGGTTCAGCCGGCCGTTACCTGCGCCGCGATCTCTTCGATCGACCCTTCGACCAGCAGCGGCTGCCCCCCGACAATGCCGACTTTCGTCTGGCCGTTCTCGTCCGAACGGAGCCACGCGATATTCTGTGCAACCACGAGGTAATTTCCGCCGCGCGACTTGAGGGGTACGAATTTCATTGGGTGTCTCCTGACCGGCACGCCGATACCACTTCGCCCGCACAAAAGTAGTTAACGCCGGCAGCGGATTTTGCGGATTTTGCGGCGACAGCGATAATCCATTCCCTCCCCCTTCACGGCTTGCTAGCCTCCTTGTTCGACGTAGCCGAAAAATCGGACCGCTCGCCTTGCGAACGCTGGAATGGGACAGGAAACTATGGCTGAAGAAATTCTCGAACCCGAACTGCCGATCATCGATCCGCACCACCACCTGTGGGACCTGCGCCCGCTGATTGGCGGGTTCCCCCAGCCGCGGCACGATTTCCTCGAGGCGCTGGTCGATGCGTCCTATTACACCTTCGATGCGCTTCATGCCGATACGCACAGCGGTCATAACATCGTTGGCACCATCTTCATGGAATGCGGCGCCTTCTACGATGCCTCGCGCAGCGATGCGATGAAGCCGGTCGGCGAAGTCGAATTCGTCAACGGCGTCGCTGCCCAGGGTGCCAGCGGGCTTTATGGCGCATACCGGCCATGCGCGGGCATCGTCGGCCATGCAGACCTGACCCTGGGCGATGCGGTCAAGCCGGTGGTGGAGGCGTTGCTAGCCGCCGGTAACGGGCGTTTTCGCGGGATCCGCCACGCTGCGGCGTGGGATGCCGACCCCGAAGTCCTCGGCCCTCCCTTCCATGCGCCTCAAGGCCTGTACTTGAGCGATGCTTTCCGCACGGGTTTTGCCGCTTATGCGGAATACGGCCTGACCTTCGACGCTTGGCTGCTGGAACCACAGCTCGGCGACGTGCTGGACCTGGCGCGCGCGTTTCCCGAACAGCAGATCGTTCTCGACCATTGCGGAACGCCGCTCAACATCGCCAGCTACCGCGGCAAGCTGCACGAGAATTTCGACCGCTGGCGCCGCTCGATCCATGCGCTTGCCGAATGCCCGAACGTCTCGGTCAAACTGGGCGGGTTGGCGATGGCGTTTTGCGGGATGCCCGAAAAAGGACCCGCTGCGGGCGATGGGTCAGAGCATCTGGCCGCCCTTTGGCGCCCCTACATTGAAACCTGCATCGAATCCTTCGGGGCAAATCGCGCTATGTTCGAAAGCAACTATCCGGTCGACCGGTGGGGGGCGAGTTATGCGGTTTTGTGGAACGCGTTCAAGCGCCTTGCGCACGGTGCCAGTGCGGACGAAAAGCACGCCCTGTTCGCCGGGACTGCCGCGCGCATTTACGGCGTAGAACACGTCCTCCCGACTGCCTGACGTTTACGTAACGTCAATCTCGACAAGTGCCCCGGCCCGCCATAGGCCGGTGTGCAACCCGTGAGAGAGGAACTGCCATCATGAGCTTGCCCGCCCCGTTCGACCGTCTGCGCCTGCCCGTAATCGGATCGCCCCTGTTCATCGTGTCGGGCCCCGAACTGGTCATCGCTCAGTGCAAGGCGGGCATCGTGGGCAGCTTCCCGGCGCTCAACGCCCGCCCGCAAAGCGAGCTGGACGAATGGATCCACCGCATCACCGAAGAACTGGCCGCGCACAACCGCGACAATCCCGATCGTCCCGCCGCACCGTTTGCCGTCAACCAGATCGTCCATAAATCGAACGATCGTCTCGATGCGGATATGCAGACATGCGCCAAGTGGCAGGTGCCGCTGGTCATCACCTCGCTCGGCGCGCGTGAGGAAGTCTTCAGCGCAGTTCGCAGCTGGGGCGGCATCACCATGCACGACGTGATCAACGATCGATTCTCACGCAAGGCCATCGAAAAAGGGGCCGACGGATTGATTCCGGTGGCCGCAGGTGCAGGCGGTCACGCCGGCACGCTCAGCCCGTTTGCGTTGATGCAGGAAATCCGCAGCTGGTTCGACGGGCTGGTGGCCCTGTCCGGCTCGATCGCGCATGGCCGATCGATCCTTGCCGCACAGGCCCTTGGTGCGGATTTCGCCTATATCGGCTCGCCCTGGATCGCCGCGGAAGAAGCCAACGCCGACGAAGCGTACAAGCAGGGAATCGTCGAAGGGGACGCCAGCGGCATTGTCTACACCAACCTGTTTACCGGCGTTCACGGCAATTACCTGCGTTCGAGCATCGAGGCAGCCGGTCTCAATCCGGAAGACCTGCCGACCAGCGATCCGAGCAAGATGAACTTCGGCAGCGGCGGAAACACCAAGGCCAAGGCATGGAAGGACATCTGGGGTTCGGGCCAGGGTATCGGCACGGTGACCAGGTCCGCACCGGTTGAAGAAACGGTCGCCCGCCTGGAACGCGAATACAACGACGCAAAGGCGGCCCTGGCAAAAGCCACCGCCTAGGTCGAATTCCAGAGGTCATCCGCCATTGCATCGAGGCTGGAGAAATCCAGACCGGTGCCCAACGGGTCCTTGCGATTGAGCCGGTAGGGCGCACGTTCGTCGAGCAGGCGCTTGCGCAAGCTCACCTGCAGAAGCGCAAGGCCCGCGATGGCCGCGCGGCCTGCGTCCTGCGGCTGACGCGCCCTATGCGCCGACCATCGGTGTTCGATCCGGCCGACTTTCTCGATCACCATCTCGTTGTAATCGCGGTGCGGGCCGCGATGCAGCGGAAGCGCGAGGCGGCGCACCGCTTCCTCGCGCGCGGGAAGCAGTATTCCGTTGCGGCGAAAATCGTCGAACCCGACGCGATCGATCCCGAGACCGGCAAAAAGCCGCGAAAAACACCGTAAGGTCAGCAATTGGCAGGGCAACAGGTGATGCCTTTGCAGGGCCGGATCGTGCTGGGGAGTTCCGGCCCGATTGACCGATCGAAACGGCAGTCGCGCACGCACTTCGGTCCACCGCTGGTGCATCAACCGCGCCACGAGACGTTATGCGATGGAAACCAGGATTGGCCGTGATTGCCCCTGTGGCTCCAGTCGGAGACGTGTCCCGTCGGCGCCGTTGACTGCCAAAGGCCCCGACAACCCGCCCATCCCGACAAGTTCGTGGACCAGCCTCGCGCCGGTGCGCGTTGCGGCAACCGGATCGGCGGCGATGTGTTCGTCCATTTCGATTTCTTGCCCGATCAGAAAGCCCAGCCCTTCGGTGACCATTCGGCCACGGGCATCTTTTGAAAAGCCGACCAACCCAAGCGCCGGAAATGGCCCGCCGCTGGTCCAGCTATCGACCAGCCTTGCAAACAGGCTTGGCGCGATGGCGGATCGGGCGGGCGTCCAGCAGACGGCTGCCACATCGGGCAATTGCTGCACCAGTTCCGCACCGAGAGACAGCATGGTTCGGACCACAGGCAGGCTCGACGCGCCCTCGGCAAGATGGGGACCGGGAAACAGGCCGATCGAAACCAGACCCTGGTCGTGCAGATCGACCGGGCAACTGAACCGGTAAGCAATGTCGGGAAGCGTCAACGAAGGCCCCGGATCAAGGCCGAGCAGGTCGAATGTCAGCCCGTCGCGAAGCAGTTCCAGCCAATTCCCGGGACCGCCATCCTCCCCACCCTCTGCGGACCGCATAGTGCGCGTGGACGGCTGTTTGCCGGCAGGATCGTGACTTACCGCAGACCGTCCATGCGCCGCGACAGCGGCTTTCACTTGCGCGGAAGAAGGGCGCAACTTTGGCGGAAAAAGAAGATGCAAACCCGGCAATCCGAATGCTGGCCCCGCCGGTTCCGGGGTCTCTGTATCAACTTGATCGACGATCGAACTGCCCCCCAGTCACACGGTCATATTCTCGTCCCGTTTCAAAGACCTGTCCAGTCCGAGCGGAAGCAAATTCCTCCATTTTGGAAGAACTCGGCTAGAAAACACCGATGGCAAGTCCCTCGGCGAGAGACTGGCCCAAAGCAAACGCGGCGTCGATATCATCTTTCGCTACGATTTTCGGAGCGAGAATAGCTTCGGGTGTTTGCGCGTCCATCATGACAATCCAGGGTTCCGCCACCCTCTTCAGGCGCCACCCTGTCGCGATCCGGTCAATCTGGCGCTGCGCCCCTTCCCCGTCCGATCCAGCGGCGATGATTGTCGCATAAGGTCGCCCCTCGATGCGGCCCAGGACAGGGTAATAGCAGGTGTCGAACATTTCCTTCATCGCACCGCTCATGGTCCCCAGATTTTCCGGGCACGCGAAGAGATATCCGGCGCACGACATGAGATCGTGCGGCATGACATCGGACACCTCGATACACAGAGCGCGGTTGCCTGCCCCCCTGGCCGCAGCCAGGGCAAGCGTTTCGGCCGTGCCTGTCCGGCTGTGCCAGGCGATGAGGAGCCTCTTGTCGTCCATGGCCCCACCTTCGCCGCCATCTGTCGATTGTCAATCGCGCCTGCTTTCACTGGGGGGAACAGTGGTCTATTGCCCGCTGCATGGCATCGCAGGCCCTTTCCAACGTCTTTGGCGTCACGCAATCGCTCAGCGGGCGTGCCTGGCGCTGGCGCGGCGGCAACATGCAGCTCGGCTCCGGTCTCGGGTCGGGGGAGGACATCGTTGCCCAGCTTATGCTGGCCCGCGGGGTCGACAGGGACGACCTCGATCGTCACCGCAACCCTACCTTGCGCGGCTTTTTGCCGGACCCTTCGGTCTTCAACGACATGGATGCCGCAGCGGACAGGATCGCGCAGGCCGTTCTGACGCGCGAACGGATCACGATCTACGGTGATTACGATGTGGATGGCGCAACCAGTTCGGCGCTGCTCATACGGTTGCTGCGCGATCTGGGTATCGATGCGGACTATTACATTCCAGACCGCCTTCTCGAAGGATACGGTCCATCGGGCGAGGCGCTGGTCAAGCTGGGCCAGCAAGGCAGCAGCCTGGTGGTCACGGTGGATTGCGGCGCGATGGCGCACGAGGCGCTGGCCATGGCGCACGATGCGGGCGTCGACGTGATCGTCGTCGATCACCACAAATGCTCCGCCGACTTGCCCAGAACCATAGCCCTGGTGAACCCCAACCGGCTCGACGAGAACGATCTGGCTGCCTCGCACGGGCATCTGGCGGCGGTCGGCGTGGCATTTCTGCTTGCCATCGCGCTGGTCCGTACGCTGCGTGGTCACGGCTTCTTCGAGAACCGCAGGGAACCGGACCTGCTCTCCCTGCTCGATCTAGTCGCGCTGGGAACTGTTGCCGACGTCGCCGCGCTCCACGGCCTCAATCGCGCCTTCGTGGCGCAAGGGCTCAAGGTCATGGCCAGGCGGGACAACACCGGAATGGCGGCGTTGATCGATGCAAGCCGCCTCAAGCGCGCACCGGCCTGTTCGGACCTGGGTTTTGCGCTCGGTCCGCGCATCAACGCGGGTGGCCGCGTGGGCGAATCCACCCTTGGCGTTCGCCTGCTGACGACCGAGGATCCGGACGAGGCGCGCGAAATCGCGGCCCAGCTTTCCGCGCTCAACGATGAACGCCGCGCCATCGAGGCCGAGGTGCAGCAGGCGGCCGAAGAAATGCTGGGCGCGCAGCACAATCGCGCCGTGCATGTTCTGGCCGGGCACGGGTGGCACCCCGGCGTGATCGGGATTGTTGCCGGACGCATCAAGGAAAAGACCGGCAAACCTTCGCTGGTCATCGCACTCGATGCCGACAGCGGACAGGGCAAGGGTTCGGGCCGTTCCATATCGGGCGTCGATCTGGGGGCGGCCATCATCCGGGCACGGGCGGAAGGCCTGCTTGTCGCCGGCGGCGGTCATGCGATGGCGGCCGGCCTGACCGTGGATGCCGATCAGGTGGACGCGCTGGCAGAATGGCTGGACGCGACCTTGGGAACGCAAGTGGCACGGGCTTCGGCCTCGCGCGAAATGCTGATGGACGTTGCGGTGGCGGCGGGCGGGCTGACGCCTGATCTCGTGTTCTCGCTGGAAGAAGGCGGGCCGTACGGTGTTGGCTGGCCCGGTCCCCGTGTCGCGGTTGGTCCGGTTCGTTTGGTGAAATGCGATATCGTCGGCACGGATCACGTCCGCCTTATCGCAGCGGGCGACGATGGCCGAAGTTTCAAGGGCATCGCATTCCGGGCTGCCGAAAGCGAACTTGGGCAGACGCTGCTGCATGGATCGCAAGGTCGGCGGCTGTGGCTCGCCGGTCGCGCGAAGATCGACGATTGGGGAAACCGCCCGCAAGCCGAATTGCACCTGGAAGACGCCGCCTGGGCCGATTGACGAAAAACATCGCATTCCAAGCACCATTGGAGGGTTGACGCCCTGCCCCCTCCCGCTTAAGTGCGCCGCCACGCCACCGACCCGGAAACGGGACTGGCCCCTTCGTCTAGCGGTTAGGACGCGGCCCTTTCACGGCTGAAACACGGGTTCGATTCCCGTAGGGGTCACCATCGGTGGCGTTTTTCATTCCAGCGCCTTGCGGCCCTCGAATTCTGGGATGGCCCCTTCGTCTAGCGGTTAGGACGCGGCCCTTTCACGGCTGAAACACGGGTTCGATTCCCGTAGGGGTCACCAT